>NZ_JAIHLQ010000022.1 GCF_019733355.1 Pseudomonas baetica
AATTTCTTGACGACCATAGAGCGTTGGAACCACCTGATCCCATCCCGAACTCAGCAGTGAAACGATGCATCGCCGATGGTAGTGTGGGGTTTCCCCATGTGAGAGTAGGTCATCGTCAAGATTAAATTCCGAAACCCCAATTGCGAAAGCAGTTGGGGTTTTGTTTTTTGGCTCGAAAAAGCATTCTAAAAGTAACTGTCCGGTCAGTACCCACTCCATAACCGTTCTCCAAATTAACCAAGATAGTGGACACCATTTTTTAATGGGCACTATCTTGGAGGTAGGGTGGCGTTCGGACGCTTACTTCGCTATCGCCACACTTTCTAACCGATATCCATAACCGTAAATTGTCAGCAGTTGCCAACCACGATCCGCTGTAAGTCCTAGCTTGTTGCGCAGGCGATAAATGTGGGTATCCAGAGGTCTCGACGAAGCCACTTCTTCATGGGGCCAGAAGCGCTCATAGAGATAGTCGCGTGATAACGGCCGACCGAGATTGCTGAACAGACAGCGCGCTAACCGATACTCGCGCTCCGTCATGATGATCGCCTTGCCTTCGCGGGTGACGCTCAGTTCGGCGTCATCGAAGGTCAAATCATTGAAGCAGCGGACTTCGGTAGCGGCAGTACGTTGCAGACTGTGTCGGCGCAGTACCGCAGCAACTCGAGCCTTCAGCTCGTTGGGCCGAAACGGTTTGCTGACATAGTCATCAGCTCCTGCATTCAATGCCTGAACGATATCGCTTTCGCCGTCGCGGCTGGTAAGCATGATCGCGGCCGGTGGCGCTTCCATGTGTTCGCGGGTCCAGCGTAAGAGGGCCAGGCCGGAGAGGTCGGGGAGTTGCCAGTCGAGGATTAGCAGGTCGAAGGTTTCCCGGCGCAACTGTCGCAGCAGGTCTTCGCCACGTTCGAAGCTGTGCAGTGACCATGGCTGATCTCCGGCGTCAGCCATTTGTTGCAGGGTTTGCTCGACCCGGCGCAGTTCGGCGGGCTCGTCGTCCAGTATCGCAACGCGCATACGCGGTTCTTCCTTGTTGCTGGGGCGGTGGGGTATCGACAATACCGGCTCGCCCATCGCTATGAAAGTAAGCGGCCGCCATTGGTCGACGTCCGCTATGATTCTTCGTTCTACGTATTCAGACCTGTGGCCCATGAAACCATTCACCCTCCCTCGCCCTTTCTCCCATGAATGATCGGCGTCGGTACGAAAGTCGTGAACCCAGCCAAGTGCAGCGACTGTTTCGACAGTTGGTACGCGAGTGGTTGTGGATAAGTCTAGTGCTGTTGCCGCTGACTGCGTTGCTGTCTTATCGCGCGCAGATCAACTTGCACGCTGCGTCACCCGGAGTGGGAGCGTTGCTGTCGGTGGGCATGGTGGCGTTTGTGTTGGGTTTGCTGCTTTGGCGTCCGCGATGGGCGCTTTGGATAACGCTGACAGGCATGGCGTGTGCGCTGACGACCAGTGCCGGGCTCGCTGAAATGCGTCGTTGGTGGTCGCCGACGCCTGCGGTACTGGGCATGTTGTTCGGCTATTTGATCTGGAACTGGCGACGTCTGAGTGTGGTGTTGACCTACTTCGGTTGGGAGTTGGCACGACTGGACAGCGAGCCGAAAGTCTTTCCCGAACGCCGCCGCACACAACTCACCGGCGCCGATCGATTGCAGGGCCAGATCATGGCGCTTGAGCAAGCCATGAGCCGCACCCGTGATACTCGGCGTTTCATCGCTGACGGCCTGGAATACCTGCCGGTCGCGACACTGATCAGCGATCCAAAGGGGCAAATCCTGCTGGGCAACCGTAAGGCTCGGCATCTCTTCGAAGATCAACTGGTGGGCGCCGACATCCTCGTTCAACTGGCGCGCCTCGGTTATCCAGAGTTATCTACCGAGCCACACCCGCAGTTGTCCGCGCTGCCACTGTTGGAGTTCAGAGATCACAAGGAACGCAGCCTGCGCCTGGAACGTGCGGCACTGCTGCCGGTGGACGGTGACACGCCCATCGGCTGGCTGTTGAGCCTGACAGATCTGAGTGCTGAACGCGCTGCGGAAGAACAACGCGGGGTGTTGCTGCGCTTTCTCTCCCATGATCTGCGCGCTCCACACTCGGCGATTCTCGCGTTGCTCGACGTCCACCGTCATCAGGCCGGTGCTGACTCGCCGTTATTTGAACAGATTGAGCGTCAGGTCCGTCGTGCTCTGGATCTGACCGATGGCTTCGTGCTGCTGGCGCGCGCCGAATCCGAGGCCTATCAGTTTCAGCCAACGTTGTTCGCGATGTTAGTGCTCGACGTGCTGGATCAAGTCTTACCCATTGCCCAACAAAAACGCATCGAAGTGTTTCACAACATGGATGAGCAATCGCAGGAGCGGTTGATACAGGCCGACCAAGGGTTGCTGACCCGCGCCTTGTTCAACTTGCTGGAAAACGCGATCAAATACAGCCCGGCGGATAGCCGGATCGCGCTGCGTGTCAGTTGTGACGGTGAATGGCTGCAGTGTGAGTTGACCGATCAGGGCAAGGGCATTGCCGCGCAGGAACTGCCGGATCTGTTCAGCCAGTACCGGCGTTTTTCATCCGCCCAAGGCATTGATGGTGTAGGCCTGGGCCTGTCGATGGTCAAGGCTGTGGTCGATCACCATGGCGGCCGCATCGAGTGCCGCAGCGTGGTTGATCAGGGCACCACGTTCGTCCTTGAGTTGCCGCTGATACCCGAGTGAACAGGTACAAAAAAACCGGCTATATCAGCCGGTTTTTTTACATCCGAAAAAAACTTATGCACCATTTACGGCGTTTTATGAGGTTGAGAAATATATAAGTAAATCAATCTCTTATATTGAATATTCAGGCTTTTTCATAAGAATCGTGCACAGGTTATCCACAAAATCTCAGACAGCCACCTGATCGCTGGCGGCGGGTGCTTGCGGGGCCGGTGGCAGTGAACCCATTTCGCGCTGGGTCTTCTCGTTCCACGCTTGCACACGGTCATTGAGTTCGGCGATGGCGCGAGGGCCAGTGCCTTCGGCGTACATCGGCTCGCCGATGACCACCGTGATCACACCAGCGTTTTTCCCCCAGCCCATTTTCGGCCAGAATTTGCCGGCATTGTGTGCAATCGGTAGCACCGGCAGTGCAGCATTCACCGCTAAAGCGCTGCCACTGCGGGAGAACTTGCCGACAGTGCCAAAAGGAACGCGTGTACCTTCAGGGAAGATCAGTACCCAGACATTGTCCTTGAGCAGTTCATCACCCTTGGCCGCGACTTGTTTGAGCGCCGCTTTTGGGTTGTCCCGATCAATCGCGATCGGCCGCAGCATCGCCATGGCCCAGCCGAAGAAAGGCACGTAGAGCAATTCGCGCTTGAGCACTTGGCTCAAAGGCGAGAAATAAGCGGAGAGAAAGAACGTCTCCCAAGTGCTCTGGTGGTTCGATTGAATCACGCAGGGCTGGTCAGGCACGTTTTGCGCGCCTTTGACCTCGTAACGGATACCCAGAAACACCTTGGTTAACCACAAGGCGCAACGACACCAGTACACGTTGATAAAACGATACCGCGCCTTGAATGGCAGAAAGGGCGCGATGAAAAAGCTCAGGCTGCACCACAACAAGGAGGTGGTGCCCAGCAGCAGGTAAAAGAGGAATATTCTGAAGGCCCGCAGTATCGACATGGCGACGTTTACCGTTACGGGCAATGCCCGACTGTTCAAGCGCACTCCCGATCAATCCCTGGTCAGGAATTTCAGAAGTACTCTAGTTGTGGATAAGTTCTGCGGCAATCGCCGCTAGATCGTCAAAAATCAGAGTGCCAACCGGCAGGGTTTTGCCCTGAGTCTTTTCGCCTTTCCCGGTCTTTACCAAAACGGGTTGTGAATCGACGGCTTTGGCGGCCTCCAGGTCACCAAGGCTGTCACCGACGAACCAGACATGGGTCAGCTCGACGTTGTAATGCGCCGCGATGGTTTTCAACATCCCCGGTTTCGGCTTGCGGCAATCGCAGCCTTCATCCGGCCCATGCGGGCAATACACGATCAGCCCGACTTCACCGCCCTGCTCCGCCACCAACTCGCGCAGGTGCGCGTGCATGGCGTCGAGGGTGGCGAGGTCGTAGTAGCCGCGAGCAATGCCCGACTGGTTGGTGGCGACCGCCACCGTCCAGCCGGCCTTGCTCAACTGCGCAATCGCCTCGATCGAGCCGGGCAAAGGAATCCACTCCTCCACCGACTTGATGTAAGCGTCGGAGTCGTAATTGATCACTCCGTCACGATCGAGAATCAGCAGTTTCAACAGCAATTCCTCAACCCAGCAGCGAAATATCGGCCACGCCCAGGAACAGGCCACGCAGACGCGCCAGCAGCGCGTAACGGTTGGCCCGCACATTGGCGTCTTCGGCATTGACCATCACCGCGTCGAAGAACGCATCCACCGGCTCACGCAATGCCGCCAGGCGTGCCAGCGATTCGTTGTACTGACGCGCTGCGGCCATTGGCTGTACAGCCTGATCCGCTTGCTGGATCGCCGAATACAGCGAGAACTCGTTGGCATTGTCGAAGTACTTGGCCTGAACCTCGGTCGGTACAGCGCCTTCAAGCTTGCTCAGCAAGTTGGAAACACGCTTGTTCACCGCCGCCAGCGCTGCGGCCTCCGGCAATTTGCGGAAGGCTTGAACCGCTTGCACACGCTGGTCGAAGTCCAGCGCCGAACCTGGCTTCAGGGCACGTACCGACAGGTAGGTCGCCACATCCACGCCTTCGTCTTCGTAACGCGCACGCAGACGGTCGAAGATGAATTCCAGCACGGATTCGTTGAGGCCGGCAGCCTTGACCTTGGCACCGAACGCATTCACGGCGAAGGCCACGGCGTCGTTCAGGTCCAGATCCAGTTGTTTCTCAATCAGGATGCGCAGCACGCCGAGAGCCGCACGGCGCAGGGCGTACGGGTCTTTGCTGCCCGTTGGCAGCATGCCGATGCCGAAGATACCGACCAGAGTGTCGAGCTTGTCAGCGATAGCGACGGCTGCACCGGTCAGGGTCGCCGGCAGTTCAGCACCGGCACCGCGTGGCATGTACTGCTCGTTCAGCGCCAGCGCGACATCTTCCGGCTCGCCGTCATTGAGGGCGTAGTAGTAACCGGCGACACCTTGCATCTCCGGGAACTCGCCGACCATTTCGGTGGCCAGGTCGCACTTGGACAGCAAGCCTGCACGGGCAGCCCACGAAGCATTGCCACCGATGCGTGCGGCGATATAAGCCGCCAGTTTCGAAACGCGCTCGGCCTTGTCGTAGACGCTGCCGAGTTTTTCCTGGAACACCACGTTCTTCAGGCGATCATTGAAAACTTCGAGTTTCTGCTTCTTGTCTTGTTTGAAGAAGAACTCGGCGTCGGTCAGGCGTGGACGAACCACTTTCTCGTTACCGGCGATGATCTGCTGTGGGTCTTTGCTTTCGATGTTGGCGACAGTGATGAAGCGTGGCAGCAACTTGCCGTCGGCATCCAGCAGGCAGAAATACTTCTGGTTGTCCTGCATGGTGGTGATCAGTGCTTCCTGCGGCACGTCGAGGAAGCGTTCCTCGAACGAGCACACCAGCGGCACCGGCCATTCAACCAGTGCGGTCACTTCGTCGAGCAGCGCCGGCGGAACGATTGCCGTGCCTTCCTGACGGGTGGCCAGTTCTTCGGTGCGCTTGCTGATGATCTCGCGACGCTCGTTGGCATCGGCCAACACATAAGCGGCACGCAGGTCGGCCAGGTAGCTCGACGGCGAGCCGATGCGAACGCTTTGCGGGTGGTGGAAGCGGTGACCACGAGAGTCACGGCCAGCCTTCTGCGCGAGGATCGTGCAGTCGATGACCTGGTCACCGAGCAGCATCACCAGCCATTGGGTCGGACGCACGAATTCTTCCTTGCGCGCACCCCAACGCATGCGTTTCGGGATCGGCAGGTCGTTCAGAGAGTCTTCGACGATGGTCGGCAGCAGGCTCGACGTCGGCTTTCCGGCGATGTTCTGGCTGTAGCGCAGTTTCGGACCGCTCTGGTCGATTTCGCTCAGATCGACGCCGCACTTCTTGGCAAAACCCAGGGCTGCTTGCGTCGGATTGCCTTCAGCATCGAATGCGGCCTGACGTGGCGGGCCGTCCAGGTTGATGCTGCGATCCGGCTGCTGAGTCGCCAGTGCGGTGATCAGTACTGCCAGACGACGCGGCGCGGCGTAGACGGTTTTCGTCTCGTAGCTCAGGCCGGCGGCTTGCAGGCCCTTGTCGATACCGGCGAGAAACGCGTCGGCCAAAGTGTTCAGGGCTTTGGGTGGCAGTTCTTCGGTGCCCAGTTCAACCAGAAAATCTTGCGCACTCATTGTGCAGCCTCCAGCTTGGCCAGTACTTCGTCACGCAGGTCCGGGGTCGCCATCGGGAAGCCCAGCTTGGCGCGAGCCAGCAGGTAGGCTTGCGCAACGGAACGCGCCAGGGTGCGCACGCGCAGAATGTATTGCTGACGCGCGGTCACCGAGATCGCCCGGCGCGCGTCCAGCAGGTTGAAGGTGTGCGAGGCCTTCAACACCATTTCGTAGCTCGGCAACGGCAGCGGCTGGTCGAGTTCGATCAGGCGCTTGGCTTCGCCTTCATAGAAGTCGAAAAGTTCGAACAGCTTGTCGACGTTGGCGTGTTCGAAGTTGTAAGTGGATTGCTCCACTTCGTTCTGGTGGAACACGTCGCCGTAGGTCACTTTGCCCATCGGGCCGTCAGCCCAGACCAGGTCGTAGACCGAGTCCACGCCTTGCAGGTACATGGCCAGACGTTCCAGACCGTAGGTGATCTCGCCGGTCACCGGGTAGCACTCGATGCCGCCCGCTTGCTGGAAGTACGTGAACTGAGTGACTTCCATACCGTTGAGCCAGACTTCCCAGCCCAGACCCCATGCGCCGAGGGTCGGCGATTCCCAGTTGTCTTCGACAAAGCGAATGTCGTGGACCAGTGGGTCCAGGCCGACATGCTTGAGGGAGCCCAGGTACAGTTCCTGGAAGTTGTCCGGGTTCGGCTTCAGAACAACCTGAAACTGATAGTAGTGCTGCAGACGGTTCGGGTTTTCGCCGTAGCGGCCGTCAGTTGGACGGCGGCTTGGCTGCACGTAGGCGGCGTTCCAGGTTTCCGGGCCGATGGCGCGCAGGAAGGTCGCGGTGTGGAAAGTGCCGGCGCCTACTTCCATATCGTAGGGCTGAAGTACCACACAACCTTGCTCGGCCCAGTATTGCTGGAGCGCGAGGATCAAGTCTTGGAAGGTACGCACGGCTGGCGTAGGCTGGCTCACGAAATTCACCTGTTTCTTGGGCTGCGATTTAAAGAGCGGGAGTATACCCGATTCGTTGCTGCGCACGCCCCCTGGAGCCTTATGCCACGCTGCTTTTGGTGTACCGAAGATCCGCTGTACATGGCTTATCACGATCAGGAGTGGGGCACGCCGCTACGCGATGCGCAGGGTTTGTTCGAGTTGCTTTTGCTCGAAGGGTTCCAGGCCGGGCTTTCCTGGATCACCGTACTGCGCAAACGCGAGCGTTATCGCGAGGTGTTGTTCGGCTTCGACGTCCAGCGCGTGGCGCAGATGACTGACGCCGAAATCGACGAATTGATGCTCGATCCGGGGATTATCCGCAACCGCCTCAAACTCAATGCTGCGCGGCGCAATGCCCAGGCGTGGCTGGCGCTTGAGGACCCGGTGGGCTTTCTCTGGTCGTTCGTTGGCGACCAATCGATCATCAATCATTTCAAGGATCGCAGCGAAGTCCCGGCGATTACCCCCGAAGCGCTGGCGATGAGCAAAGGCCTGAAAAAGGCCGGGTTCACGTTCGTCGGCCCGACCATTTGCTACGCGCTGATGCAGGCCTCGGGCATGGTCATGGATCACACTCGGGACTGCGACCGCTACGCGCAGCTCGTCAACGGCGGTTAGAATGGCCGCCTCGCGCACAGCACAAGATCAGGAGTGACCTGTGGAAAAGTTTAAAGGCGCCTTGCTGGTAGGCGCTCTGCGGCTGTTTGCCCTGCTGCCATGGCGGGCCGTGCAGGCCGTGGGTTCGGCGATCGGCTGGATCATGTGGAAAACCCCCAACCGTTCACGCGACGTGGTGCGGATCAACCTCGCCAAGTGTTTTCCACAGATGGACCCGGCCGAGCGTGAACGCCTGGTCGGCCAGAGCCTGAAAGACATTGGCAAGTCTCTGACCGAAAGCGCCTGCGCTTGGATCTGGCCAGCCCAGCGTTCCATTGATCTGGTGCGCGAAGTCGAAGGCCTCGACATCCTCAAGGATGCACTGGCCTCGGGCAAAGGCGTGGTCGGCATCACCAGTCACCTGGGCAACTGGGAAGTGCTCAACCACTTCTATTGCAGCCAGTGCAAACCGATCATTTTCTATCGCCCGCCCAAGCTCAAGGCTGTGGATCAATTGCTGCGCAGACAGCGCGTGCAGTTGGGCAACAAAGTCGCCGCTTCCACCAAAGAAGGCATCCTCAGTGTCATCAAGGAAGTGCGCAGAGGTGGTGCGGTGGGCATTCCGGCCGACCCGGAACCGGCCGAATCCGCCGGGATCTTCGTGCCGTTCTTCGCCACTCAGGCGCTGACCAGCAAATTCGTACCGAACATGCTCGCTGGCGGCAAAGCGGTTGGCGTGTTCCTGCATGCACTGCGTCTGCCCGATGGTTCCGGCTACAAAGTGATCCTCGAAGCCGCGCCCGACGCCATGTACAGCACCGATACCGAGACGTCCTGCGCGGCCATGAGCCAAGTGGTCGAGCGTTATGTGGCGGCGTATCCGAGCCAGTACATGTGGAGCATGAAGCGTTTCAAGAAACGTCCACCGGGCGAGGAGCGCTGGTACTGAGGCGTTGGAGATCATGATTGGCATGATCTGTGGATAACTTAACCTTCAGGGTTATCCACAACCGTTCATTCAAGGGCGCAGCAGATGTCCGAACACCGCAAATCGTTTCGCATCAAAATCAGTCACGACAGTTTTGGCGAATGCCTTGGGCAAACGCGCAACCTGTCGCCTACCGGGGTGTATGTCCAGCATCCGCGTTTGGCGTCATTGCCCAAAGGCGCGGTGGTTTACGGGCAGGTGCAGGATTTACCCACAGGCGCGCCGCGCGTGCGGATGGAAGTGGTGACGGTGGATGCCGACGGGATCGGCCTGCGCTATCTGTAGATCATTGCGCCTGACGATCGAGCTTCTTCAGAAAAACCGTCATTTCCTTCTCGGCTTGCTTGTCGCCATGGGCGCGGGCCGCTTCCAGACCGTGCTCCCACGCCTGCCGTGCGGCGGCGCTATCGCCCAACGCCAGTTGCGCCTTGCCCAACAGTTTCCACGCCGCCGAATATTTCGGATCGAAACCGACACAGCGCTCAAAGTGCTCGGCAGCCTTGGCGTTCTCTCCCAGATCCAAGTAGCCCTTACCCAAGCCAAAGCGCAGCAGGGCGTTATCCACACCCTTGGCGAGCATTTTTTCCAGGGATTCGAGCATTTGTGGATTCCTTTCTGTGGAGTGTCAGGAGTTGATGGGGGGTAGTGAGGCCTATTCGCGAGCAAGCCCGCTCCCACAATTGGAACGCATTCCCCTGTGGGAGCGGGCTTGCCCGGGAAGAGGCCAGTGCTGTCACCGCAACACTCAGAAAAAGCTCAACCCCACATGGAACAACTTCTCCACATCCCGGATATGTTTTTTATCCACAAGGAACAGAATCACATGGTCACCCGCTTCGATCACGGTGTCGTCGTGGGCGATGATCACTTGTTCATTGCGGATGACGGCGCCAATGGTGGTGCCCGGTGGCAGGCCGATTTTATCGATGGGCTTGCCGATCACTTTGCTCGACTTGGCATCACCGTGGGCGATTGCTTCGATCGCTTCCGCAGCCCCCCGTCGCAATGAGTGCACGCTGACGATATCGCCACGGCGTACGTGGGCCAGCAAGGTGCCGATGGTCGCCAGTTGCGGGCTGATGGCGATGTCGATGTCGCCGCCCTGGATCAGGTCGACGTAAGCCGGGTTGTTGATGATCGTCATCACTTTCTTCGCCCCCAGCCGTTTGGCCAGCAGCGACGACATGATGTTGGCTTCGTCATCGTTGGTCAGGGCGAGGAAGATATCCGCGTCGGCGATGTTCTCTTCCAGCAGCAAGTCGCGGTCCGACGCGCTGCCCTGCAGCACCACGGTGCTGTCGAGGGTGTCGGAGAGATAGCGGCAGCGTGCCGGGCTCATCTCGATGATCTTCACCTGATAACGGCTTTCGATGGCCTCGGCCAAGCGTTCGCCGATCTGCCCGCCACCGGCGATGACGATGCGTTTGTAGGTTTCGTCGAGACGGCGCATTTCACTCATCACCGCGCGAATATCCTCACGCGCAGCGATGAAGAAGACTTCGTCATCGGCTTCGATCACCGTGTCGCCCTGGGGCAGGATCGGCCGGTCGCGGCGGAAAATCGCCGCCACGCGGGTCTCGACATTCGGCATGTGTTCGCGCAATTGGCGCAGTTGCTGACCCACCAGCGGCCCGCCGTAATAGGCACGCACGGCCACCAGTTGCGCCTTGCCTTCGGCGAAGTCGATCACCTGCAAGGCGCCGGGATGCTGGATCAGGCGCTTGATGTAATTGGTGACGACTTGCTCGGGGCTGATCAGCACGTCGACCGGAATCGCTTCGTTCTGGAACAGCTGTTCCTCGCGGGCCAGGTAAGACGCTTCGCGCACCCGGGCGATTTTGGTCGGGGTGTGGAACAGCGTGTGGGCGACCTGGCAGGCAACCATGTTGGTTTCGTCGCTGTTGGTCACCGCTACCAACATGTCGGCGTCGTCGGCGCCGGCCTGACGCAGCACCGACGGCAGCGAGCCACGGCCCTGAATAGTACGGATGTCGAGGCGGTCGCCGAGGTCGCGCAGGCGCTCGCCGTCCGTGTCGACCACCGTGATGTCGTTGGCCTCGCTGGCCAAATGTTCAGCCAGCGAACCGCCGACCTGTCCTGCACCGAGGATGATGATTTTCATCCAGTCACTCCGTTGAATCCGTTTAGCCGCGAGATGCAGCGATCTTGATCAGCTTGGCGTAATAGAACCCGTCATGGCCACCCTGCTGGGCCAGCAATTGGCGACCATGGGGCTGCTTGATCCCGGCCGTCGTTGCCAGATCCAGTTCCCGTGCGCCCGCCGTGCGTTCGAGGAACGCGGCAATCACTTCGGTGTTCTCGGTCGGCAAAGTCGAGCAAGTGGCGTAGAGCACAATGCCGCCGACTTCGAGGGTTTTCCACATCGCGTCGAGCAACTCGCCTTGCAGTTGCGCCAGAGCCGCGATGTCGTCGGCCTGGCGGGTCAGTTTGATGTCCGGATGGCGGCGGATGACGCCTGTGGCCGAGCACGGTGCGTCGAGCAGGATGCGCTGGAACGGTTTGCCGTCCCACCATACCGCCGTTTCGCGACCGTCGGCTGCGATCAGTTCGGCGCTCAGCCCCAAACGTTCAAGGTTCTCTCTGACTCGCACCAGGCGCTTGGCTTCCAGATCCACCGCCACCACGCCAGCCAGCGCGGGTTCGGCCTCAAGGATGTGGCAGGTCTTGCCTCCCGGGGCGCAGCAGGCATCGAGCACCCGCTGGCCCGGAGCGAGGTCGAGCAAGTCGGCGGCCAGTTGCGCCGCTTCGTCCTGCACGCTGATCCAGCCATCGGCAAAACCCGGCAGGCTGCGCACATCGGCCGCGGCTTCGAGGACGATGCCGTCGCGGCTGTAAACGCACGGTGTCGCCGCGATACCGGCCTCAGTCAGCAATCCCAGGTAGGCGTCGCGACTGTGATGACGGCGATTGACCCGCAGAATCATCGGCGGATGCGCGTTGTTGGCTTCGCAGATCGCTTCCCACTGCTCGGGCCAGAAAGCTTTCAGGGATTTTTGCAGCCAGCGGGGGTGGGCGGTACGCACCACCGGATCACGCTCCAGCTCGGCGAAAATCGTTTCGCTCTCGCGTTGCGCGTTACGCAGCACAGCATTGAGCAGACCTTTGGCCCAAGGCTTTTTCAGCTTGTCGGCGCACCCCACCGTTTCACCGATGGCGGCGTGGGCCGGCACACGGGTGTAGAGCAGTTGGTAGAGCCCGACCAGCAGCAACGCCTCGACATCGGCATCGGCGGCCTTGAAGGGCTTCTGCAGCAGTTTCTCCGCCAGTGCCGACAAGCGTGGCTGCCAGCGCGCTGTGCCGAACGCCAGATCCTGAGTGAAGCCGCGATCGCGATCCTCGACCTTGTCCAGTTGCGTCGGCAAGGAACTGTTCAGCGAGGCTTTGCCACTCAGTACAGCGGCGAGTGCCTTGGCGGCGGCCAGACGCGGGTTCATTGCGCGGCCACCGCAGCGCCCAGCACGGTGCCGACGGCGAATTTCTCACGACGGCTGTTGAACAGGTCGCTGAAGTTCAGCGCCTTGCCGCCGGGCAATTGCAGACGGGTCAGGCACAGTGCCTGTGCGCCGCACGCGACGATCAAGCCGTCCTTGCTGGCGCTGAGGATGGTGCCCGGTGCGCCGTTGCCTTCGGCGAGCGTCGCCGCCAGCACTTTCAGCGCTTCACCGTTGAGGGTGCTGTGGGTGATCGGCCATGGATTGAAGGCGCGGACCAGACGCTCCAGCTCAACGGCCGGGCGGCTCCAGTCGATGCGTGCTTCGTCCTTGTTCAGTTTGTGCGCGTAGGTGGCGAGGTCATCGTTCTGCACTTCGCCTTCCAGCGTCCCGGCAGCGAGACCGGCAATCGCCTGCACCACGGCCGGTGGGCCCAGCTCGGCGAGACGGTCGTGGAGGCTGCCGCCAGTGTCGCCGGCGCTGATCGGCGTGACGACCTTGAGCAGCATCGGCCCGGTGTCGAGACCCGCCTCCATGCGCATCACGGTCACGCCACTTTCGGCATCACCCGCTTCGACGGCGCGCTGAATCGGCGCCGCACCGCGCCAGCGAGGCAGCAAGGAGGCGTGGCTGTTGATGCAGCCCAGGCGCGGAATATCCAGCACCACTTGCGGCAGGATCAGGCCGTAGGCGACCACCACCATCAAGTCCGGCTTCAGCGCGGCGAGTTCAGCCTGAGCGTCAGCGTTGCGCAAAGTCGGCGGCTGCAACACCTGGATATTATTTTCCAGCGCTAGCTGTTTAACCGGGCTCGGCATCAGTTTTTGCCCGCGACCGGCCGGACGATCCGGTTGGGTGTAGACCGCAACGATCTCGTAATGGCTGCTCAGCAAGGCCTTGAGGTGTTCTGCGGCGAATTCCGGGGTACCGGCAAAAACGATGCGCAGTGGCTCAGTCATGGAAGGAGTCTCATAAAAAGAAAAAGGCTTGCCGCAGCAAGCCTTTGAAGAGGGGCATCAAGCGTTCTGGCGATGCTGCTTTTCCAGTTTCTTCTTGATCCGGTCGCGTTTGAGCGTGGACAGGTAATCGACGAACAATTTGCCGTTGAGGTGGTCGCATTCGTGCTGGATACACACGGCGAGCAGGCCTTCGGCGATCAGTTCGTAAGGCTTGCCGTCACGGTCCAGCGCCTTGATCCTGACCTTCTGCGGGCGGTCGACGTTTTCGTAGAAACCCGGCACCGAGAGGCAGCCTTCCTGATACTGATCCATTTCTTCGGTCAGCGATTCGAACTCGGGATTGATGAATACCCGTGGTTCGGTGCGGTCTTCTGAAAGGTCCATCACAACGATACGTTGGTGCACGTTGACCTGGGTCGCGGCGAGGCCGATGCCCGGCGCTTCATACATTGTTTCAAACATGTCATCGACCAACTGACGCACTTCGTCGTCCACTACGGCCACAGGCTTGGCGATAGTACGCAGACGCGGGTCCGGAAATTCGAGGATGTTTAAAATGGCCATAGGCTGATTGCTGCACGTATTGAGTAAAGTCGGGTCGATGGCCTGGCAGGTCCGAAGATGCAGGCTACCGTTGTGAAGCGTAGCTGCTGCAATTGCAGGAGCGAGCCACGGGGGCTCTGACGATTCACGCGAACGCACATGATAAAGGGATTCGCTGCATGAGGAAAACACTACTCGCCCTGCTGCTTCTGGCTTCGGCCGGCGTGGCGCAAGGGCAAGTGCAACTCAGGGATGGTTTTCCACAGCAATACACGGTGGTTTCGGGGGATACGCTCTGGGATATTTCCGGCAAATACCTGCGCGAGCCCTGGCAGTGGCCACAGCTGTGGCGGGCCAACCCGCAGATCGAAAACCCCAACCTGATCTACCCCGGCGACACGCTGACGCTCAGTTACGTCAACGGTCAGCCGCAACTGACCCTCAACCGTGGCGAGTCACGGGGCACGATCAAGCTGTCGCCACGAATTCGCACCAGCCCGGTGGCCGAGGCGATTCCGAGCATCCCACTGAAATCGATCAACAGTTTTCTGCTGAGCAACCGCATCGTCGACAAGGTCGAGGACTTCGACAAGGCGCCGTACATCGTCGCCGGCGATGCCGAACGGGTGCTCAGCGGCACCGGCGACCGCATCTTCGCGCGTGGCCATTTCGACCCGAACCAGCCGGTTTACGGGATTTTCCGCCAGGGCAAGGTCTACACCGATCCGCAGACCAAGGAGTTTCTGGGGATCAACGCCGACGACATCGGTGGCGGTGAGATCGTGGCCACCGAAGGCGACGTCGCCACCCTCGCCCTGCAACGCACCACCCAGGAAGTGCGCCTCGGCGACCGTTTGTTCAGCGGCGAAGAGCGTTCGATCAACTCAACCTTCATGCCCAGCGCACCGGCCAGCAACATCAACGGGGTGATCATCGACGTGCCACGCGGCGTCACCCAGATCGGCGTGATGGACGTGGTCACCCTGAACAAGGGCAAACGCGACGGTTTGGCCGAAGGCAATGTGCTGGTGGTGATGAAAACCGGGGAAACCGTGCGTGACCGCATCACCGGCCAACCCTTGAAAATTCCCGACGAACGCGCCGGATTGCTGATGGTGTTCCGCACCTACGAAAAGCTCAGCTACGGCCTCGTGCTCAACGCATCGCGCTCGCTGGCGGTGCTCGACAAGGTGCGCAATCCGTAAGCGTGCTCAACAAGTTACCAACAGAGTTATCCACAGCTTGTTCCGAATGGTTCGGGGCTTATAACGATCAAGGATGATCCATGATGATGTCTGTCTGTACGCCCGTTTCCCCGGCGGAACTGGAAGCGCGCCTGCGCCTGCACCGCTTGCCGGAAATCGGCCCGAAGCGGTTTGCCAAATTGCTCGAAGCCTTCGGCTCGGCTTCCAAAGCCATCAGCGCCCCGGCCAGTGCCTGGCGCTCGCTGGGTTTGCCAGCGGCATGCGCTGAAGCGCGGCGCTGTCCTGAAGTGCGCGATGGCGCCAGTCATGCCATGCGCTGGCTAGAGCGCCCAGGTCAGCATTTGCTGATGTGGGATCAACCGGATTACCCGGCCTTGCTGGCGCAGATTCCTGATCCGCCACCGCTGCTGTTCGTGGCTGGTGATCCGCTTATTCTGGAGAAACCGCAACTGGCGATGGTGGGCAGTCGACGCGCTTCGCGTCCGGGTATGGACACGGCGGCGGCGTTTTCCCGCAGTCTCGCCGGGGCCGGTTTTGTCATCAACAGTGGCTTGGCGTTGGGTATTGATGCCGCCGCGCATCAAGCGGCACTGGACGTGGGAGGGCAGACGGTCGGCGTGCTCGGCACGGGTCTGGAAAATTTTTATCCACAGCGCAATCGGCGACTGGCTGACGCAATGATTGCCTCGGGCAGCGCGGTGCTTTCGGAGTTCCCGCTGGACGCCGGACCGAGCGCGAGCAACTTCCCGCGACGTAACCGGATCATAAGTGGCTTGTCCCTTGGTGTATTGGTGGTGGAGGCAAGTGTCGCCAGTGGTTCGTTGATCACCGCGCGGCTGGCGGCGGAGCAGGGGCGAGAGGTTTACGCCATTCCTGGCTCCATTCATCACCCCGGTGCGCGGGGTTGTCACCAGTTGATCCGCGATGGCGCGGTGCTGGTGGAAACCATCGAACATATTCTTGAAGCGCTGCGTGGCTGGCAGCATCTACCGATATCCACCGACACCCCGAAAACCGATCACCCACTGCTGCGCCTGCTCCACGCGGCGCCACACACCAGTGAAGCCTTGGTCGATAGCAGCGGCTGGGCTTTGCCCAAAGTGCTGGCGGCACTGACCGAACTGGAAATGGACGGCCGTGCAGTGTGTGAAAACGGTCGCTGGTTGGCGAGGACACGCTAGGTTTTACAGGGAAGATCGGTAAACTGCGCGAAACCTGTTTGCGGAGAGTTTTTCATGGTCAACAGTTGGCGTGTGCAACAAGCCGCACGAGAGATTCGTGCCGGGGCGGTGATTGCCTATCCAACCGAAGCCGTCTGGGGACTGGGTTGCGACCCGTGGAACGAAGAGGCGGTGGATCGGTTGCTGGCGATCAAGAATCGTTCGGTCGACAAGGGCCTGATTCTGGTCGCCGACAACATCCGCCAGTTCGACTTTCTGTTCGAAGACTTCCCGCAGGAGTGGATCGACCGCATGGCCAGCACCTGGCCAGGGCCGAACACCTGGCTGGTGCCGCACCAGAACCTGCTGCCTGAGTGGGTTACGGGTGTACACGACACCGTGGCGTTGCGGGTCAGCGATCATCCGCAGGTGCGCGACTTGTGCTCGATGGTCGGGCCGCTGATTTCGACCTCGGCCAACCCACAAGGGCGTCCGGCGGCGCGCACGAGGTTGCGGGTCGAACAGTATTTTCGTGGGCAGATCGATCTGGTGCTGGGCGGGGAACTGGGTGGGCGCAAGAACCCGAGCCTGATTCGCGATCTGGCCACCGGCAACGTCGTGCGCCCGGCCTGAAGACCGAGCTGCGCTCCTTCGCGAGCAAGCCCGCGCCCACAGGTTATCGGTGATCTCTGTGGGCGTGGGCTTGCTCGCGAAGGGGCCGGTCAAGGCAACAGGATTGTTGACCCCGTCGTGCGCCGTGCCGACAACTCGGTTTGGGCTTTAGCCGCATCCGCCAGTGAATACCGCTGACTGATAGCCACGTTGAGCTTGCCGCTGATGATCATCCCGAACAGCTCATCGGCCATGCGTTGCAGGTTCTCGGCATTGTTGGCGTAGGTCGCCAGGGTCGGCCGGGTCACGTACAACGAACCTTTCGCTGCAAGAATCCCCAGATTGACACCGTCGACTGCACCGGACGCGTTGCCGAAGCTGACCACCAGCCCTCGCGGCGACACGCTGTCGAGCGAGGTCAGCCAGGTGTCCTTGCCGACGCCGTCATACACCACCGGGACTTTCTTGCCGTCGGTCAACTCCAGCACGCGCTGCGCGACGTTTTCGTGGCTGTAGTCGATGGTCGCCCAAGCGCCGTTGGCTTTGGCCAGGTCGGCTTTCTCTTTGGAACTGACGGTGCCGATCAGTTTGACGTCCAACGCCTTCGCCCATTGGCAGGCCAGCGAACCGACGCCGCCAGCAGCGGCGTGGAACAGAATGGTTTCGCCCCCCTTGAGCTCAAAAGTCTGGCGCAGGAGGTACTGCACGGTCAGGCCCTTGAGCATGACCCCGGCAGCGGTTTCGAAACTGATGGCGTCTGGCAGGTGCACCAGATTGGCTTCGGGCAGAACGTGCAGTTCGCTGTAGGCACCCAACGGGCCGCTGCCATACGCCACGCGGTCACCGACCTTGAACCGGGTGACCTCGCTGCCCACGGCATCGACGATGCCCGCACCTTCCGCGCCCAGACCGGACGGCAAGGCCGGCGGTGCGTAAAGACCGCTGCGAAAGTAGGTGTCGATGAAGTTCAGGCCGATGGCTTTGTTGCTCACGCGAACCTGCTGCGGGCCAGGCTCCGCAGGCTGGTAGTCAATATATTCGAGGACTTCGGGACCGCCGTGGGCGCGGAACTGGATACGCTTTGCCATCTGCCTGCTCTCCTTGGGTCTTTTGTGAGGTCCCTATCCAACTCCCATGCTTGATCTTCGTCAACTGCGGTGCGCCGGTTTGCGGTGGTATGCTACGCGCCCATTTGCGTCGACCCCCGCCTGCGGGGCGCCGCGTAGTGATGCCCGATTCAAGGTGAAGCCATGACGACCCGCACCGACGCCGTAAAGGCCTATCTGCTCGACCTGCAAGACCGTATCTGCGCCGCGCTGGAAATCGAGGACGGCGGCACGCGCTTCGTCGAAGACGCCTGGGCCCGACCTGCTGGCGGTGGCGGTCGCACCCGCGTGATCGAAAACGGCACGCTGATCGAGAAGGGCGGCGTCAACTTTTCCCATGTCTTTGGCAGCGGTCTGCCGCCGTCGGCCAGCGCCCATCGGCCGGAGCTGGCCGGTCGCGGTTTTGAAGCCCTCGGCGTATCGCTGGTGATTCATCCGCACAACCCGCATGTGCCGACGTCGCACGCCAACGTGCGCTTTTTCATCGCCGAGAAGGAAGGTGAGGAGCCGGTCTGGTGGTTCGGCGGCGGCTTTGACCTGACCCCGTATTACGGCAACGAAGAAGACTGCATCCATTGGCACCGCGTCGCCGAGCAGGCCTGCGCGCCGTTCGGTGCGGACGTCTACCCGCGTTACAAGGCTTGGTGCGACACCTACTTTCACATCAAGCATCGCCACGAACCGCGCGGCATCGGCGGCCTGTTCTTCGATGACCTGAACGAGTGGGACTTCGACACCAGTTTCGCCTTCATGCGTGCCATCGGCGATGCCTACATCGACGCGTATCTGCCCATCGTGCAGCGGCGCAAACACGATGCGTTCACCGCCCAGCAGCGTGAGTTCCAGGAATTCCGTCGTGGCCGCTACGTTGAATTCAACCTGGTTTACGACCGTGGCACGCTGTTCGGCCTGCAATCGGGCGGGCGTACCGAGTCGATCCTTATGTCGCTGCCGCCGCAAGTGCGCTGGGGCTACGACTGGAAAGCCGAGCCCGGCAGCGAAGAAGCACGCCTGACCGAGTACTTCCTGCAAGACCGCGACTGGCTCGCCCAGGCCTGAGGACATCTGATGGATCGTTACGTCGTTTTCGGTAACCCGATCGGCCACAGCAAGTCGCCGATGATTCACAAGCTGTTCGCCGAACAGACCGGGCAGAGCCTCGACTACAGCACCTTGCTGGCGCCCCTCGACGATTTTTCCGGTTGCGCCACGGCGTTTTTCCAGGAAGGTCGCGGCGCCAACGTCACCGTGCCATTCAAGGAAGACGCCTATCGTCTGGCCAACAGCCTGACCGCTCGTGCACAACGTGCTGGCGCGGTGAACACCTTGAGCAAACTGGCTGACGGCTCGCTGCTGGGCGACAACACCGACGGCGCCGGACTGGTGCGTGATCTGACGGTGAACGCCGGATTCAGCCTGACCGGCAAACGCATCCTGCTGCTCGGCGCCGGTGGCGCCGTGCGTGGGGCGCTGGAGCCGTTGCTGGCGGAGCAACCGGCGTCGGTGATCATCGCCAACCGCACGGTGGACAAGGCCGAATGGCTGGCCGAGTTGTTTTGCGATCTGGGGCCGGTATCGGCCAGCGGTTTCGACTGGTTGCAGGAGCCGGTGGACATGATCATCAACGCCACCTCCGCCAGCCTCTCCGGTGAAGTACCGCCTATTGCGCCGAGCCTGATAGAGCCGGGCAAGACCCTGTGCTACGACATGATGTACGGCAAGGAGCCGACCGCGTTCTGCCGCTGGGCCAGTGAACACGGCGCAGCGGTGTCGATGGATGGTTTGGGCATGCTGGCCGAGCAAGCTGCCGAGGCGTTCTTTTTGTGGCGCGCAGTGCGGCCCGACACGGCGCCAGTACTCGAAGAGTTGCGTCGTCAACTAGCCCTTTAAAAGCTTCGCGAGCAAGCCCGCGCCCACATTTGAGATGCATTCCAATGTGGGCGCGGGCTTGCTCGCGAATGGCAGCACCGCCGATCCTGGATCAATCCTCAAACCGGATCGGACACTGCTCCGGCCCTTCGAGCTTGCGCAACTCCTCCACCACCTGCGGCCGCGCACCGCGCAACGTCAGGCTGCGATTCTGACGCAATAAACGCCGCGCCTCCTGATGCAGCATCTCCACCCCTGAATAATCGATGAAGTTGATCTGCTGCGCCTCAATCACCACCCGCGTGCCGTGCATGCGTTGCAAACGCACTTGCAGGTAATGGCTGGCGCCGAAAAAAATGGAGCCGCCAACCCGCAGCACATCGTCCTCACCATCGCGAAAATGCTGCACTCGTGGTTGTGAAGTGCGCTTGAGATAGAAGAACAGCGACGCCAGCACCCCGGCGTAAATCGCCGTCTGCAATTCCAGCAGCAACGTGGCGAGACAGGTCAGGGCCATGACCACGAACTCGGCACGGCTGACCCGCAGCAATGACCGAATGCCGCGATGATCCACCAGTCCCCAGGCGATCAACAAAATGCTGCCGGCCATGGCCGGAATTGGAATCTGCGCGATCAGCCCTGCCCCGAAAATCGCAAACAGCGCCACCCAGATCGCCGAAAACACTCCGGCCAGCGGCGAGCAGGCACCCGCCTCGTAACTGAGGCCCGAGCGGGTAAACGACCCGGCCGACAGCGAGCCGGAAAAGAACGCCCCGACGATATTGGATAAACCCTGCGCCCGAACCTCTTGATTGGCGTCGAGCAGTTGTTGCGAGCGCGCTGCAATCGAGCGGGCAATCGACAGGCTGGTGACCAGCCCGAGCATGCCCACCGCTACAGCGCTCGGCAGCAGGCGCAGGATCAAGTCCAGATCCAGCGGCAAGCCACTGAACGGCGGCAGACGCCCGATAAAAGCGCTGACCCGGTGCACATGCCCGAACATTGCCGGCCACAGCCAAACCAGCAAGCTGGCCAGTACCAGCGTGATCAACAGCGTTGGCCAGCGTGGCAGCAATTGTTTCAACACCACGCCGACCGCGACCGTGGCCACGCCAAGCGCCAGCGAAGGTTTATCCACAGCCCTGAGGTGTTGCAGCAGATCCATCAAACTGGCCAGCGCCGTGGCTTTGGCCGGCAGATCCAGCCCCAACAGATTGGGCAACTGGCCGATGGCAATCACCACCGCCGCGCCCAGGGTGAATCCGAGCACCACCGAATGCGAGACGAAGTTCACCAGTGCGCCAAAGCGCAGCAAACCGATCAGCCATTGGAAAACCCCGGCGAGAAAGGTCAGCAGCAGAATCAGGGTGATGTAGTCCTGTGACGCTGGCACGGCCAATGGACTGACGCTGGCAAACAGCACAATCGAAATCGCCGCCGTAGGCCCGCAGATCAGATGCCACGACGAACCCCACAGGCAGGCGATCAACACCGGGATGATCGCCGCGTAGAGACCGTATTCGGGTGGGAGTCCGGCGATCAGCGCGTAGGCAATCGACTGGGGTAACGCGAGAATTGCACCGCTGAGGCCGACGATCAGGTCCCGTCCGACGCTGGCGCGGGTTTGCCGGGGCAGCCAGGTGAGGAAGGGGAACAGTGAGCGGCGAGTGGGGAAGGCCATGGGTCCTCGCGGTTTGGGGTTTGCGCAAGAGTAACAGGGTAAAACGTACGGGAGCGTGCCCTCTGGTGAATGCGGTGGGTCATTCGACAGAGACACCGCATTCGCGAGCAAGCCCGCTCCCACGGGGTGAGACGACTGCCTCTAGTGAATCAGAGCCTGGCTTTCACCGCCGGCAAAGCCGCCTTCCCATCCAACGTCTTCACGCCGTCCAGCCACTTGTCCAGCACCGCCGGATTCGCCTTGATCCAAGCCTTCACCGCCTCAGCATTGCTGACCTTCTTGTTGGTCACCTCCGCCATGATGCTGTTCTCCATCTCCTGAGTGAACGAAAGATTGGTCAGCAATTTACCCACATTCGGACACGCCTCGGCGTAGCCCTTGCGCGTCAACGTAAACACGCTGCCGGTGTCGCCAAAATACTTCTCGCCACCCTTGAGGTAATGCATGTTCAACTGCACGTTCATCGGATGCGGGGTCCAGCCGAGGAAGGTGACGAACTTCTGTTTCTTCACCGCCCGCGAGACTTCGGCGAGCATTGCCTGTTCGCTGGACTCGATGAGCTTCCACTGGCCCAGGTCGAAGTCATTTTTCTTGATGATTTCCTGCAACGAGATGTTCGCTGGCGCGCCCGAACCGATGCCGTAGATTTTCTTGCCGAACTTGTCGGCGAATGTATTCAGATCCGCGAAGTTGTGCACACCCGCGTCCCAGACGTAATCCGGCACGGCGAGGGTGAATTCGGTGCCGTCGAGGTTCTTCGCCAGTTGTGTCACGTCACCGGTGGCGATGAACTTGTCGTAGAAGCCCTGCTGCGCCGGCATCCAGTTCCCCATGAACACATCCACCTGGCCATCCTTCAGGCCGCCGAAGGTGATCGGTACCGCGAGGGTGTCGACCTTGGCCTTGTAGCCCATGCCGTCCAGCAGAAAACCGGTGATGGCGTTGGTCGCGGCGATGTCGCTCCAGCCGGGATCGGCCATTTTCACCGTCTCGCAACTTTGCTCGGCAAATGCCGAGGCACTGCCCAGAGCCAGCAGGCTGACCGTCAGTGCTGTGGATAACTTGCGCATGGACTTCCCCTTAACGTTATTGGTTTTGGCAGGGTTGTGGGTAACGTGCTTTGCGTTCCAGATCATCGAGGTCGATGTGGTTGCGCATGTACTGCTGACTGGCGTCGACCAGAGGCTGGTGATCCCAGCTCTTCAGCTTGCCGACGGTCAATGCATCGGCGACAAAACGGCGGCGACGCTGGCTGGCGAGGACGGCCCGGTGGATCGCCGGCATGTCCCACTTGGCCCGTGCCTCGGCGAGAAAATCGTCGAATAGCTGGTGATGTTGCGGCGATTGGCTGAGTTCTTCCAACTCGCGCGGATCGTTGTCTACGTCGAAGAGTAGGCAAGGGTCGCTTTCACTGTAGATAAATTTCCAGGCGCCACGGCGGATCATCATCAGCGGACTGATGGTGCCTTCGGCCATGTACTCGCCAAATACCTCGTCATGGCCGCCCTGCCTTTGCAGGTGTGGCACCAGCGAGCGGCCATCCAGCGGCAGGCCCGGCTCCAGCGTGCCGCCGGCCAGTTCGACGAAGGTTGGCAACAGGTCTGCGGTCGACACGGCAGCGCTGATGCGCCCGGCCTCGAACTGGCCAGGCGCACTGATCAACAGGGGGACGCGGGCGGCCATTTCGTACCAGTGCATTTTGTACCAGAGGCCTTTCTCGCCAAGCATGTCCCCGTGGTCGCCGGAGAAGACGATGATCGTTTCGTCCATCAGCCCTGTTTCTTCAAGGGTTTGCAGGAGTTTGCCGACGTTGGCGTCGATATAGCTGCAAGCGCCGAAGTAGGCGCGCCGTGCATCGCGAATCTTATCCACAGGCAGCGGCTTGTCCCACAGGTCGTAAACCTTGAGCAGACGTTGCGAATGCGGGTCGAGTGCGTGTTGAGCCGGCGTTGTCGGAAGCGGGATATCGCCATCGTCGTACAAATCCCAGAAGGCCTTGGGAATCGTGTACGGATCGTGTGGGTGAGTCATCGACACCGTCAGGCAGAACGGCTGATCGCCGTCCTCGCGAATGTGATCGAACAGATATTGCTGGGCCTTGAACACCACCTCTTCGTCGAAGTCGAGCTGGTTGGTACGCACGCAGGGCCCGGCTTGCAGCACCGAAGACATGTTGTGATACCAGGTCGGCCGCACGTCAGGCTCATCCCAGTTCACCGACCAACCGTAATCGGCCGGATAGATATCACTGGTCAGGCGTTCTTCGTAGCCGTGCAACTGATCGGGGCCACAGAAATGCATCTTGCCCGACAGCGCGGTGCGGTAGCCGAGACGGCGAAGGTAGTGGGCGTAGGTCGGGATGTCGGCGGGGAAATCAGCGGCGTTGTCGTAGGCGCCGATTTTGCTCGGCAATTGGCCGCTGACCAGGGTGAAGCGCGACGGTGCGCACAATGGGCTGTTGCAGTAAGCGGCATCGAACACCACGCCTTGGGCGGCGAGGCGCGAAAGATTCGGCAGTTTGATCGGCGATGGGCCATAGATCGGCAACATTGGCGCGGCCATCTGATCGGCCATGATGAAAAGAATATTCTTGCGCTTCATGTGATCGCGGCATTCCATAGTGAATATTTATGCGACATTGCTGCAATCGAGCATGGAGTCCATGCGCTATCCGGTAAAGCCCGTGCCGGACAATGACTAGGATAAGCACAGCTTATGTATGACGCCCTTGGCGATTTGTCTCTGGACTTGCTCCGCGCCTTCGAAGCCGCCGCCCGTCAGCGCAGTTTTACCGCCGCCGCGGTAGAGCTTGGCACCACGCAACCGGCGATCAGCCAGCAGATCAAACGGCTTGAGGAACAGCTCGGCACGCGCCTGTTTGATCGCATCTACCGGGGCATCGAACTGACTGAGGTCGGCACGATTCTTTTTGAACAGGTTCAGCTCGGTTTGCAGAATATCGATGCAGGATTGAGCGCAATCAGCGCCCAACAGCAGCATGAGGTGTTGCAAGTCGCCACCGACTTCGCCTTCGCGGCGTATTGGCTGATGCCACGACTGCACCGTTTCCATGAAGCCAATCCCCACGTTGACGTCAGCCTGGTCACCAGCGAGCGCAACCACAATATGCTGCGCACCGACATCGACGTGGCCATCCTGTTTGGCGACGGGCGGTTCAAACAGGGTGAAAGCCACTGGCTATTCAGCGAGGAAGTGTTCCCGGTGTGCAGTCCGCAATTGCTCAAGGATCGCTCGTTACCCTTACCGGCTGACACGTTGCTGGAACTCCCGTTGCTGCACCTGCGTGGTGAAAACAGCAGCAACTGGTTCGACTGGAGCGGGCTGTTCCGCGAGCTTGGCATCACTGCGCCGCCAGCCCCGGGGCAACTGCGTTTCGACAATTACACCCTGATGATTCAAGCGGCAATTGGTGGCCAGGGCGTGGCGATTGGCTGGCGGCACCTTGTGGATAACTTGCTGACCCAAGGTTTGCTGTGCCGACCCATCGCCGAAACCACGTTGTCGCGCCTCGGCTATTACGTGGTGCTGCCGCAGCGCAAACGCCGAGGGGCGTTGATTCAGCAGTTTGTCGATTGGTTGATGGCGGAGCAGGCCGGCAGCGTTGAGTCTCTGAGCGGGTTGGGATTTGCGTCGATTGCGGTTTGAAGATTTTTACGAATCCGAAGACGCCACAAAATTTACATGCTGGCCCACATGCAGATTCAAGCGCAGCTCATCGGCAATCCCTACCGCCACGCGATTCAGGCGTTCCAGCGGTTGCGCCAGTCCCGCCTCCAGACTGCTACTGACCTGGTTGAAATGCTCAATCGTCAACCCCGCTAAGCTGTGAGGCGCATTGACCAGCGTCCACTTCAGCGGACTGCTCTGCAGCGCTTCGCGGATTTCTTCGGCAGCGTGGCGTTGCAGGCGATCATCCCGATCCGGCTCGTCGAGCACGGCAAAATCGCCCACCAGAAACAGCCGCGAGACATTGGCCGCTTGCAGGCCATCCACCAGCGAATCCACCGCCAATACCTGCTCGACCGGCCCCAGCAGGGCCGTGCGTTCAACTTGTTCGCTGCTGAACGGCAAACCCGGCGCATCAAGCAAACAGATGACCGCCGAGCTGCCGGCGACACTTTGATTGACCCGCTCTGAATCGAACAGATCGCCGCTCTTGGTGCGCAGACCCGGGCGCGGCGCGAGCGCGGTGAGGTCGTCGAGAATAGCGATGACTTCGTGCTGTCGGCGCAGCAACTCAGCCATCAACGCGCCGCCCAGGCTACTCATGGCACCATAGAGCACCACTTTGACCACCGGGGTTTCGGCATTTTTCATGGCTGATCCCTTTTGTTTTCCCTTGTATGGCGTGTGACATACGCGTAACGACAAGGGTTCGAACCGATTTTCGAGGGTTTGCGATGCAAGCGATCAAGGGTTACCACGCCCATGTCTATTTTGATGCCAGCACCCTTGAACGGGCGCGGGCCTTGTGCGAGCGGGCTGCGCAGTTGTTTGCACTGCAAATGGGCCGCGTCCACGAACGCCCGGTCGGCCCGCACCCGGACTGGAGTTGCCAATTAGCCTTCGGCCCGGAGCTGATCGGCGACGTGCTGCCGTGGCTGGCACTCAATCGCCAAGGCTTGGTGGTGTTTTTGCACCCGGACACGGGCGATGATTTGCTTGATCACACCGAGCATGCGATCTGGATGGGCGCCATGAGGCCGCTGAATCTGGCTGTTTTTTGATGACGCCCGCCGCATTCGGCGGGCCGGTTGACCGTTCACTCAAAGCTTTCACCCGCGAAAGCTGGCTGAAAGCTTCCCCCATTAGGATCGCCCCCACTGCCGGCAACAGACCGGTTGGCCAACGCGTGTGATTGCTCGCATGCAAGGCCCAATTAACAACAACAATGGTGATTCTGATGTCCTCTGTAGCCCGCCTCCGCGCTGTCACTCCGTCCGTACGTCTCGTGCTCCCCGTTCTGCGCTGATCCCGTCCGATCCGCTCATTCAATTAGCCGCGCTACGCCTGGAGTATTCCCATGCTGACTTTCCTTGGCTTCGCCATGGTCATCACGTTCATGTTCCTGATCATGACCAAGCGCCTGTCCGCGCTGATCGCTCTGATCATCATCCCGATCCTTTTTGCTCTGTTCGGTGGTTTTGCGCCGAAGATCGGTCCGATGATGCTCGAAGGCATCACCAAGCTTGCGCCGACCGGCGTGATGCTGATGTTCGCCATTCTCTATTTCGCCCTGATGATCGACTCCGGTCTGTTCGACCCGGCCGTGCGCAAGATCCTCAAACTGGTCAAGGGCGACCCGCTGAAAGTTTCGGTCGGCACCGCCGTACTGGCGCTCGTCGTTTCCCTCGACGGTGACGGCGCGACCACTTACATGATCTGCGTGGCCGCCATGCTGCCGCTGTACAGCCGCATCGGCATGAGCCCGCGAATCATGGCCGGCCTGATCATCCTTGCCGGTGGTGTGATGAACATGACGCCATGGGGCGGCCCGACCGCCCGTGCTGCCAGTGCGTTGCACGTCGACCCGTCGGACATCTTCGTACCGATGATTCCGGCCATGGCGGCCGGCGTGGTGGCGATTCTGGTCATTGCCTATTTCTACGGCAAACGTGAGCGAGCGCGTCTGGGTGAGTTGCACCTGATCGACGACGAGATCGATCACAGCGAAATCAGCGTTTCGCAGTTTCCGGACGCCCGTCGTCCGAAGCTGATCTGGTTCAACGGCGCCCTGACCTTCGGCCTGATGTGCACCCTGATTGCTGGCCTGTTGCCGCTGCCGGTGTTGTTCATGGTGGCGTTCAGTATTGCCATGATCGTCAACTATCCTTGCCTGCAAATGCAGAAGGACCGCATCGCGGCCCACGCCGGCAGTGTACTGGCAGTGGTCGGGCTGATCTTTGCGGCGGGTATCTTCACCGGTATCCTGTCGGGCACCGGCATGGTCGATGCGATGTCCAAGAGCCTGCTGGCGGTGATCCCGGATTTCCTCGGTCCTTACCTGGCCGTGATCACGGCACTGGTGAGCATGCCGTTCACGTTCTTCATGTCCAACGACGCGTTCTACTATGGCGTGTTGCCGGTGATGGCCGAAGCCGCCAGTCACTACGGCATCACCGCCGTGGAAATGGCCCGGGCCTCGATCGTCGGTCAGCCCGTTCACTTGCTCAGCCCGCTGGTGCCATCGACCTATCTGTTGGTGGCCCTGGCCGGGATTGATTTTGGCGACCACCAGCGGTTCACCCTCAAATGGGCGATCCTGGTTTGTATCTGCATTCTGATTGCTGCACTGCTGCTCGGGACTTTCCCGGTGTTCAGCACTCTATAAGCCCAAGACTCACCGTTTGCGGTCCTGGCTTCGTGGTTTGAAGCCAGGACTTTTTTCGGTTTAACACACGCTCAAAGGAATACACATGGATTGGCTGACCAACCCCGAAATCTGGGTTGCCTTCTTTACCCTGACCGCCCTGGAAATTGTCCTGGGTATCGATAACATCATCATGATTTCGATCCTGGTCAGCCGCATGCCCAAACACATGCAGCCGCGCACGCGGATCTTCGGTCTTGGCCTGGCCATGATCACGCGGATCCTGTTGCTGCTGTCGATCACTTGGGTCATGCGCCTCACCGCCGACCTGTTCGAAGTGTTCGGCCAGGGCATCTCCGGGCGTGACCTGATCCTGTTCTTCGGGGGGCTGTTCCTGCTGTGGAAAAGCTCGCAGGAGATGTACCACGCGCTGGAAGGTGAAGACGAAAGCGGCGACGAGCCTTCGGGCAAGGGCGGTAACTTCCTCTACACCATTATTCAGATCGCGATCATCGACATCGTCTTCTCGCTGGACTCGGTGATCACGGCGGTCGGCATGGTGTCCCATGTCCCGGTGATGGTTGCAGCGATCATCGTCGCGGTGCTGGTGATGATGGCGGCGTCGGGCAAGATCAGCGAATTCATCGACAAACATCCGTCGCTGAAGATGCTCGCGCTGTCGTTCCTGTTGGTGGTCGGTACGGTACTGATCGCTGAATCGTTCGATGTGCACGTACCCAAAGGTTACGTCTACTTCGCCATGGCGTTCTCGCTGGCGGTGGAAGCGATCAACATCAAACTGCGCGGCGCGATGGCCAAAAAGAAGCAGCAAGATCCGGTGAAACTGCGCAAGGACATTCCGGGGCAGTAATCCGGTCGTCCAGCAATACGCAATACCCCTGTGGGAGCGGGCTTGCTCGCGAAGGCGGAGTATCAGTCGACAAAAATGTTGGCTGATCTACTGCCTTCGCGAGCAAGCCCGCTCCCACATTTGTTTTGTACGTTGGCTAACACTCACTCCAGCAGGGAGGGTGTCAGTGAAGCGCTGTTCATGACACTTTTGTTTCAATCATGGTTTTAGCTGTGCAATGCTGGCGCCCAGACCGTTAGCCAACTACAGCTTAAGTATCAGAACGTAGAAACCGCGCGGTACCGTCAACTTGCCTCTCTGGGGCGCTGCCATTACAGGGGGTCTGCATGCTCACCCTGCTCAATCTTCTTTCTGCCGTCGCCCTGCTGATCTGGGGCACGCACATCGTTCGAACCGGCATCTTGCGGGTGTATGGCACCCAGCTGCGCCATGTGATCGGTCAGAACATGTCCAAGCGCTGGCTGGCGTTTGTTGCGGGCATCGTCGTCACGGCGATGGTGCAAAGCAGCAACGCGACGGCGATGCTCGTCACCTCTTTCGTTGGCCAGGGCCTGATGGCGCTGACGCCGGCGCTGGCGACCATGCTCGGCGCCGATGTCGGTACGGCACTGATGGCGCGGGTGCTGACGTTCGACTTGTCGTGGCTGTCGCCATTGCTGATTTTCCTTGGGGTGATTTTCTTTCTGTCGCGCAAACAGACGCGGCTCGGGCAAATGGGCCGGGTCAGCATCGGTTTGGGGCTGATCATTCTCGCGCTGCAACTGATCGTCGAGGCCGCTGCACCGATCACCCACGCCCAAGGGGTGAAGGTGATTTTCGCTTCGCTGACCGGCGACATCCTCCTCGACGCCCTGGTCGGCGCGCTGTTTGCGATGATTTCCTACTCCAGCCTCGCCGCTGTGCTGCTGACCGCTACCTTGGCCGGCGCTGCCGTGATCAGTCTGCCGGTGGCGATTGGCCTGGTGATCGGCGCCAACATTGGCAGTGGCATTCTGGCGTTCATGAGCACCAGCATGCAGAACGCTGCCGGGCGGCAAGTGGCGCTGGGCAGCCTGTTGTACAAACTGATTGGCCTGCTGTTGATCATCCCGGTGCTCGACCCACTCGTGCATTGGATCGACAGTCTGGATTTCAGCCCGCAGGAAATGGTCATTGGCTTCCACCTGCTCTACAACACCGCACGCTGTCTGATCCTGCTGCCGAGTGTCGGGCCGATGGCGCGTTTGTGCGCCTGGCTGCTGCCGGAACGGCCTGAGGTCAACGGCACCGCCAAACCGCGTCACCTCGACCCGACCGCGCTGGTCACGCCAAGCCTGGCCTTGGCCAACGCCGTCCGCGAAACCCTGCGCATGGGCGATCTGCTCGACAACATGCTCGACGCGACCCTCGATGTGCTGCGCGGCAAGCAAACGGCGATCACCCAGGACATGCGTCGGATGACCGATGACGTTGAGTCGCTGTACAGCGCGATCAAGCTGTACCTGGCGCAAATGCCTCGCGAGGATCTCGGCGAGCAGGACAGTCGGCGCTGGGCGGAGATCATTGAACTGGCGATCAACCTCAAACTGGCCTGTGACTTGATCGAGCGCATGCTGCGCAAGGTCCAGCAGCAGAAGACCTCGCAACGACGTTCGTTTTCCGAGGAAGGGCTGGAGGACCTGGCCGGGCTTCAACAGCAACTGATCGCCAACTTGCGGTTGGGGTTGTCGGTGTTTCTCAGCGGCGACAAGGAAAGCGCTCGCCAGTTGCTGCGCGAGAAACGGCGCTTCCGCGCACAGGAACGCCGTTTGGCCCATGCGCACGTCAGCCGTTTGCAACGCAAGATCGTGCAGAGTATTGAAACCAGTTCGTTGCACCTGGAGCTGATCGCCGACATGAAACGGCTCAATTCACTGTTTTGCAGCAGCGCTTATGTGGTGCTGGAAACGGCGGACACCGGTGCGCTGGCGGCGGATGAAATGGCCGACATTACGCATTCGCCTTGAACGTCTGCGGCTGGGTTTAGTCAGTAACTTTGATTCAGCCTTAAGACCTTCGCGAGCAGGCTCGCTCCCACCTCTGAAACACGTTCCCTTGTGGGAGCGACGGTGCGACGATTCGACCTGCTCGCGAAGGGCGGCCTGAATAGCGACACGGATCTCCAAATCAGCCGTACGGAAGCCTGTTATGCGTTGCCTGTTGTTCGCCTGTCTGTTGCTCGGTTCACTCCCTTCCTTGGCCCTGGATCGTTTTCAGGTCGAAGGTTATGCGCTGCCCAACGGTTTGCAGTTGTTGCTCAAACCCGGCACCGAGCGCGGGCATGTCGCGATCCGGCTGGTGGTCGGCGTCGGTCTTGACGATTTTGACTGCGGTGAAAAAGAGCTGCCGCACCTGCTTGAACACTTGCTGTTCAGTGGCATTGACGCCTCTGGCGAAGGTGGCCTCGAAGAGCGCATGCAGGCCCTGGGCGGTGACTGGAACGCCTTCACCAGCAATGCCGATACCACCTTCGTCATCGAAGCCCCGGCGAAAAACCAGCGCAAGGTACTCGACCTGCTACTGGCGCTGATGACACAGACCCGCATCGACGACAACGCGATCAACGCCGCCAAGCGTGTGGTCGAGCGTGAGGACGGCGGCCACTACACACGCCTGCGCCGCTTTCTCGATCGCCAGGATCTGGGGCACAGCGCGAGCAATCAATTGGCGGTGGAGCTGGGCCTTAAATGCCCGCAGCGCGCCGAAGTCGCCCCTCTGACCCAGGCGCAACTGGAGAAGGTGCGCAAAGCCTGGTATGCGCCGAACAACATGACCCTGATTGTCGTCGGCGAGCTCGACAAACTGCTGCCGGCCTATCTGGAGCGGACGTGGGGCGCGCTTGATGCGGTCGAGCCGAGTGAGCACCGGCCGTTGCCGGATATCCGCACCAGCGCGGCCCATGAGCGCACCCTCACACGCGGTTTTATCGGCGACAGCGCCAAGTTGCACTGGTTGGTGCCGGAGCCGGTGCTGGATGGTCAGTACGACGAGACGTTCGACATCCTCAAGGACTACCTCGACTGGGCGCTGTACCGACAGATTCGCCTCAACCATGGTTTGTCTTATGGGCCGTGGGCCGAGCGCGAAGTGTTTGGGGGTGTCGGGTTCATGAGCCTCAATGCCGACCTTGATCGCGATGACGTCGACGAAGCCATTCAGGTACTGGAAGACATCAAGGCCGACCTGCTGAAAAACGGTCTCGATCCGGCCACCTTCGCCCGCATCAAACAGGCGGCCATCGCCCATCAGGCCTGGGCGGTGCAAGGCAACAGCGCGATGGCCGATTACTACTGGAGTGCGCTGGGCGACTACGAGGACGGCCGCTTCGCCAATCCCGCCCGCGAACTGCAAGGCGTGACGCTGGAAACGGCGAACAAGGCCATGCGCGAGTTGTTGCTGCAACCGGGGTATCTGCGTATCGAGAAGCCGTTGGTCAGTGATGATCAGGTGTTGTGGCTGAGTGCGGGTGGGTTGGGCGTGCTGCTGCTGATCCTGATTGGCTGGCGCCTGAATCGCCGCAAATCTGCCGAACACTGAACCTGTGGGACTGTGGTGATTTTACTGACCGGCAGCCTCGCCACACCGCCCCGCCGGCGGTACTCTGTCGAGGTTTTTTCCTACGACTATTGTGAATCGCCAAATGCCGAAAATACCCCAGATCATCCAGCGCATTCTCGAACTGATGAAGCGCTATCCCGGGGTTATTGCGTTGGGTGGTTTCATCTCCGGGGTTGGCAGTTTCATTCTGGTCGACCGCCAGCAAGGGCTGGCGAGCTGGATCACCATCATCATGCTGCTGAGCTGGATCTGGCTGATGCTGGAAAACACCCTCACCGGCCTTTTTACGCGAATTTTCAAACGGGAAATCCCCCAGCCGCTGCTGCGTTACGCCACGCAGATGATTCACCAGGAAAGCCTGTTTTTCGTTCTGCCATTCTTCTTCATCACCACGACGTGGAACAGCAGCCAATTGATCTTCACCGGGCTGCTGAGCCTCGCCGCGCTGATCTCCGTCATCGATCCGCTCTACTACAAATGGCTGGCGCCCCGGCGCTGGGCGTTTCTGGCGCTACACACCCTGACCCTGTTCGCCGCCCTGCTGACTGCACTGCCGGTGATCATGCACCTGACCACGTCGCAGAGCTTCAAATGGGCGCTGGGCATTGCCGTGCTGTTGTCGTTCCCGAGCCTGGCGTCGATCTTCCCGATCCGCACCGTGCGCAATGCGCTGGCGATCCTGTGCATCTCCGTGGGTATCGGCGGTGTGGGTTGGGCGCTGCGCTCGTGGGTGCCGCCGGCAACGCTGTGGATGACTGACGTGGCGATCAGCACGCAGTTGCAGGATCGCACCCCCGGCGCGAGCCTCAAGCAAGTCAGCGCCGAACAGATCCGTGGCGGTGGCCTCTACGCCTATACCGCGATCAACGCGCCACGCGGGCTCGATGAGCGGATTTATCACGTCTGGCAGTTCAACGGCAAAGAGGTCGACCGCATTGCTCTCGATATCCATGGCGGGCGCAAGGAAGGCTACCGGGCGTGGACGCACAAGCAGAATTTCCCCGGCAACCCGGCGGGCAAGTGGCAGGTTCGGGTGTTGACCGAGGACGGCCAGGTGATCGGCGTGCTGCGCTTTGAAGTCACCGACAGCACAGCGATCAAAGAAAAGTAGTCGGGTTCGTGCTATTACGTATGCCAGCCTCATCAGCCGAAAAGCACGGAGTTTATGACCAGCAGCTCGATGACGGGCAGTGCCCAACTCGACACATCGACCACCCCTGCTCGCCTGCGAGTCAGCGGGGACTGGACGCTTGCCCATTACGCTGACCTCAAGCAACTGAGCGAAAAGCTCCACGGCCAATACGACGCCCATACGTCCATCGACCTGAATGACCTGGGCGCCCTCGATACCGCTGGCGCATCCTTGCTGGTGGAACTGCTCGGTTCCGAGCGCTTGGGCAAATCCGCTGAACATCCCGACTGTACGATTTCCCAGGCTGACCGCGCGTTGCTGCAGACGGTGTATCGCTCGCTGACCGATTTCTGTGTGCCGATCAAGGAGCCGGAAGTCGGCGTCAGCGTGCAACTGCTGACACGCATCGGGCGCGCCGTGGAAACGGTCTGGCAGGACACCTTGCAAGTGCTGGGCTTCATCGGCCTGATTCTGGAAACCATCGCTCGCAGCGTGTTCCGCCCCAAGCGTTGGCGCATTACGCCAATCGTCGCGCACATCGAACAGACCGGCCTCGACGCTGCGCCGATTGTGGCGTTGCTGACCTTTCTGGTGGGCGCCGTGGTGGCTTTTCTTGGCGCGACGGTGCTGGCCAGTTTTGGGGCCAGTGTGTTCACCGTCGATCTGGTGGCGTTTTCATTTCTGCGTGAATTCGGCGTCTTGCTCACCGCGATTCTGATGGCCGGGCGCACCGCCAGCGCCTTCACCGCGCAAATCGGTTCGATGAAGGCCAACGAAGAGATCGATGCGATCCGCACACTGGGCCTCGACCCGATGGAACTGCTGGTGGTGCCACGGGTATTGGCGCTGCTGATCGCGCTGCCGATGTTGACCTTTCTGGCGATGCTCTGCGGGATCGTCGGCGGTGGCGTGGTCTGCGCGTTGTCGCTGGGGATTTCACCGGCGATGTTCCTCTCGCTGCTGCAATCGGACATCGGTGTTCAGCATTTTCTGGTCGGGCTGGTGAAAGCGCCGATCTTCGCCTTCCTGATCGCCGCGATTGGCTGTCTCGAAGGCTTCAAGGTCAGCGGCAGCGCTGAATCGGTCGGCGCCCACACCACGTCCGCCGTGGTGCAATCGATTTTCGTGGTGATCGTCCTCGATGCAGTGGCCGCGCTGTTCTTCATGGAGATGGGCTGGTGAGTCGTCCACCCCGCGCGCCCTCGGAGGCGGTGATCGAAGTCCGTGGCCTGTGCAACCGCTTTGGCAACCAGAGCGTGCACGAAGGCCTCGACATGGATTTGTACAAAGGCGAAATCCTCGCCATGGTCGGCGGCTCTGGCAGCGGCAAATCGGTATTGCTGCGCAGTATCATCGGCCTGCGCCGGCCCAGCGAAGGGCGGGTGAACGTGTTCGGCCAGAACCTGCCGAGCCTGTCCGGGCATGAGCGCTCGCTGATCGAACGACGCTTCGGCGTGCTGTTTCAAAAAGGCGCACTGTTCTCCTCATTGACGGTGACCGAAAACGTCGCCCTGCCCCTGATCGAGCATGCCGGGCTGAGCCGCAACGACGCCGAGCATCTGGCGGCAGTGAAACTGGCGTTGGCCGGGCTGCCGTTGTCGGCGGCGGACAAATACCCCGCGTCGCTGTCCGGCGGCATGGTCAAGCGCGCGGCGCTGGCACGGGCATTGGCGCTGGATCCGGACATCCTGTTTCTCGACGAGCCCACCGCCGGTCTCGATCCGATTGGTGCGGCGGCATTCGATCAACTGATTCTGACCCTGCGCGATGCGTTGGGCCTGAGTGTGTTTCTGGTCACCCACGACCTCGACACGCTCTACACCATCACCGACCGCGTGGCGGTGCTGGCGCAGAAAAAGGTGCTGGTCGCCGGTCCGATTGACGTCGTATCGGAAACCGATGACGCGTGGATTCACGAATATTTCCACGGCCCCCGCGGCCGCTCGGCGCTGGACGCCGCCAAACTGCTCAACGAGGTCTGACATGGAAACCCGAGCCCATCATGTGTTGATCGGCCTGTTCGCAGTGATTGTCGTGGCGGGCGCCCTGCTGTTCGGCCTGTGGCTGGCCAAGTCCAGTATCGATAGCGAGTTCAAGGATTACGAAGTCGTGTTCAACGAGGCGGTCAGCGGCCTGTCCAAGGGCAGCGCGGTGCAATACAGCGGGATCAAGGTCGGTGACGTGGTTCGCCTGCGTCTTGACCCGAAGGATCCCCGCCGGGTGCTGGCGCGGATACGTCTGGGCGGTGACACACCGATCAAGGAAGACACCCAGGCCAAGCTGGCGCTGACCGGGATTACCGGTACGTCGATCATCCAGCTCAGCGGCGGCACGCCCAATAGCCCGAGCCTAAGTGGCCATGACGGCAAATTGCCGATCATTGTCGCGTCGCCCTCGCCCATCTCGCGGTTGCTCAATGACAGCAATGACTTGATGAGCGGCATCACCGCGCTGCTGCAGAACGCCAACCAGATGTTCTCCGCCGAGAACGTCGAGCGCGTCAGCAAAACCCTCGCCCACCTGGAACAGACCACCGGCTCGATCAACGATCAGCGTGGCGACCTGCGCCAAGCCATGCAGCAACTGGCGACGGTCGGCAAACAGGCCGGCAGCATGCTCGAACAGACTTCGCTGCTGATGCGCAATGCCAACGGTTTGCTCAACGACCAAGGCAAGCAGGCACTGGGCAGTGCCGAGCAGGCAATGAAGTCGCTGGAGCAAAGCAGCGCCACGATCAACGGCCTCCTGAGCAACAACCAGAACGCCCTCGACAACGGCCTGCAGGGCCTCAATGGTCTGGCGCCGGCCATCCGTGAATTGCGAGAGACGCTGACTTCGCTGCGCGCCATCTCACAACGCCTTGAGGCCAACCCCAGCGGTTACCTGCTGGGCAGTGACAAGAACAAGGAGTTCACGCCATGAAGCTGACTCGACTCGCCCTCTTCGCCGCTGGTTTTACCTTGATCGGCACGCTGATCGCGTCGTGCTCGATCCTGCCCCAGTCGCAGCCATCGGACGTTTATCGCCTGCCAGCCGCGCAGGTGCCTGCGCCGGCCGGTTCAGCGGCCACTCAGCACTGGTCGCTGCGGCTGAACAAATGGCAGGCCAGCGAAGCGCTGAACCGGCCGAACATTGCAGTGATTCCACAGGGCAACATGATCAGCAGCTACAAGGCGTCACGCTGGAGCGATCCCGCACCGGTGCTGTTGCGAAATCGGCTGCTCGAAGGCTTTACGCGTGATGGCCGGGTGACGTTGCTGAGCACCGATGACAGCTACTTCCAGGCGGATCTGGAACTGGGTGGGAATTTGCAGGCGTTTCAGACTGAATATCAGGGCGATAAGGCCAGCGTTGTCGTGCGGGTCGATGCGTTGCTGGTGCGTGGCTATGACCAGCGCATTCTGGCCAGCCGCCGGTTTGAAGAGCGCCAACCGCTGAGTGATGTGCAGGTGCCAGCGGTGGTCGCCGGGTTTGGTCAGGCCAGTGATCGCCTGACCGCGAAGGTTGTGGCGTGGGCGGTCGAACAAGGCCAGCAGTTCGCGCCCTCACCCAGACTTTAACCTTATACATAGCCCCTGTAGGCGCGGGCTTGCTCGCGAAGGCGGTGTGTCAGGCAATGCATGCGTCGACTGACACGCCCTCTTCGCGCACCCACAGGGGGATTTGTGGTTAACCGAAGAACCAGTAGCAGACGCCAATGGCGCCGAGTACCCCGGCCAGTTCGGCCAACAGCGCGCAACCTACCGCATGCCGCGCCCGCTGAATCCCCACCGCGCCGAAATACACCGCCAGCACATAGAACGTCGTCTCGGTACTGCCCTGAAGCGTCGCCGCCACCAGCGCCGGGAAGCTGTCCACACCGGAAGTCTGCATGGTTTCGATCAGCATCGCCCGCGCCGCGCTGCCGGAGAATGGCTTGACCATCGCCGTGGGCAGCGCATCGACAAAGCGTGTGTCCCCTCCGGCCCATTCGACCAGATGACGGATCCCGTCGAGGCCAAAATCCAGCGCTCCGGACGCACGGAGCACGCCGACGGCGCAGAGCATCGCCACCAGATACGGCAGCAGGTTCTTCGCCACATCGAAGCCTTCCTTCGCGCCTTCAACGAATGCTTCGTAGACCTTCACCTTGCGTAGAGCACCCATCACCAGAAACAGCATGATCAGACCGAAAAGCGTGAGATTGCCGAGGATCGACGACAATCCCGCCAAAGCGGTGGCCGACATTGTCCCCAGCAATGCCATGAAGGCGCCGAGCATCAACGCGCCGGGAATCAGGTAGGCCAGCACCACCGGATCCCAGATCCGCAAACGCTGCATGAACGCCACCGACAGAAAGCCGACAATCGTCGAGCAACTGGTCGCCAGCAAAATCGGCAGGAACACCAGCGTCGGGTCCGGCGCGCCTTGTTGGGCGCGATACATGAAGATCGTCACCGGCAGCAGGGTCAGGGAGGAGGCATTGAGCACCAGGAACAGGATCTGCGCGTTGCTGGCGACGGTGGCGCTGGGGTTGAGTTCTTGCAGTGCCTTCATGGCTTTCAGGCCGATGGGCGTGGCGGCGTTGTCCAGGCCCAAGCCATTGGCGGCGAAGTTCAGAGTGATCAGGCCAAGGGCAGGGTGACCGGGCGGGACTTCCGGCATCAGTCGCAGGAACAGCGGGCCCAATACCTTGGCCAGCCATTCGACAATGCCGGCCTTCTCGGCGATGCGCAGAAAACCCAGCCACAGGGTGAGGGTGCCAAACAGCAGCACCATGACTTCGACCGACAGCTTGGCCATGGCAAAAATGCTTTCCACCATCGCCGCGAAAATCCCGGCATTACCGCCAATCAGCCACTGCGCCAGCGCTGACACGGCTGCCACGACGAAGAAGCCAAGCCACAGGCCATTAAGCATCAGTCAAATCCCTCGGAAGATGCGGCGAATAATAGCGGGGTGGCCAGAAACGACAAACCCCGGATTTTGTCCGGGGTTTGTCTGTGCATCACTGGCGGGGGCAATGAATGCTTGGCTCTGACTCAAATCCCCTGTGGGAGCGGGCTTGCTCGCGAAGGCGTCCTGTCAGAAACACCTCTGCTGACTGACACTGCGCATTCGTGAGCGAGCCCACTCCCACAAGAAGCCAATCCCCACAATGTTCAGCAATCAGTTCTTGGAAATCTCGCCCGCCGGCAGTTTTTCCTTGCTGCGCCAGTGCGGCAGGGAGTTCCAGTAGCGCTCGCCCTTGGCGTCGTCGTACATGCCTTCCCAGCGCGAGATGACCAAGACTGCCAAGGCGTTGCCGATCACGTTCAGTGCGGTACGCGCCATGTCCATGATGCGGTCGACACCCGCGATAAACGCCAGACCTTCCAGCGGAATACCCACACTGCCCAGCGTCGCCAGCAGCACCACGAAGGACACGCCCGGTACGCCGGCGATGCCTTTGGAGGTGACCATCAGGGTCAGTACCAGCAGCAGTTGCTGGCTGATCGACAGATCGATGCCGTACAACTGGGCAATGAAGATCGCCGCGATGGACTGGTACAGGGTCGAACCGTCGAGGTTGAACGAGTAACCGGTCGGCACCACGAAGCTGCAGATGGCTTTCGGCGCGCCGTAGGCTTCCATTTTCTCGATCACGCGTGGCAGCACGGTTTCCGAGGAGGCGGTGGAGTAGGCCAGCACCAGCTCATCCTTGAAGATGCGCATCAGCTTGAGCACCGAGAAGCCGAACAGCTTGGCGATCAGGCCCAGTACCACGAAGGCGAAGAAGGCGATGGCGACGTAAACCAGGATCACCAGTTTGGCCAGCGGCAGCAGGGAGGCGAAGCCGAAGTTGGCGACGGTCACCGCGATCAGTGCGAATACGCCGATCGGGGCGTAGTTCATGATCATGTGGGTGACTTTGAACATGCTTTCCGACACGCCCTGGAACATCTTCACCAGCGGATCGCGCAGGTCCGACTGCAAGCTCGACAGACCGAGACCGAACAGCACGGAGAAGAAGATGATCGGCAGCATTTCGCCGCGAGCCATGGCCGCGAAGATGTTCGACGGGATCAGGTTGAGGATGGTCTGGATGAACGCGTGTTCATGCTGGACTTCGGCAGCGGTGGCCTGGTACTTGGAGATGTCCACCGTACCCAGGGTGCTCATGTCGATGCCGCTACCTGGATGGAACACGTTGGCCAGCAGCAGGCCGACGACGATGGCGATGGTGGTGACGATTTCGAAGTAGATGATCGTCTTCAGGCCGATACGCCCAAGCTTCTTGGCGTCGCCCACGCCGGCGATGCCGACGATCAGGGAGGAGATGACGATCGGGATCACGATCATCTTGATCAGACGGATAAAGATATCGCCTGCCGGTTGCAGGACGTTGCTGATCCACCAGGCCTTTTCGGCACTGAAATGGTTGAGCAACGCACCGATTGCAATCCCTAAAACCAGACCGATGAGGATCTGCCAGGCGAGGCTGAGTTTTGCCTTCTTCATTATCTTTACCCTTACTTGCGTTGGACTCAGGCACATGCAGGAACTGGAACGCTCTTTAGCGGAAAAGTCTGTGCATCTGCCTCCGTATAAGGTGCCCTGAAGCGCGTGTTTACGGCTCTTCGGCAGGCGAAAAAAGGCGCAACTATTCCGATGCAAGGTTGCGCCGTCTAATGCCGTAAACGCCTACCCTATGCTGAATCGGCATGAGCTTTTTTAATTGAAACCCGCGTCCCAATCGGTTCGATTGCGCCATTTAAGCCAGCATAAGTGCCGTGAACCGGCCATTTCAGCGTAAGGTGGGTTGTTTTTTGATCGAGTAATTTCGACGTAAAACTTCGGAAAAGGCCTACGTTGCAAGACCAATAGTCCTACTGTTTAAACGGTATCTTTCTCGATATACGGTCGCCCGGAAACACCGCGTAATGTTTTCGCGCGCAGTGTGAGCGATAGAGAAGATGAGCTGGACGCTCTGGATCAACGTTTTGACGGTTTGAAAGTTGAAAGCTCAGCGCAAGTCCGTCACGCCACTGAGGGCTGGCGAACTTGCGGCGCAGCTTTTTTTCCCTGACCCGGCCCTCTCGCAGGCACTCCTTGTACCCGTAGGTCACTGCGACCCTGTAACAGTCAGAGCGTCCCGGCCCCTTGGTCATGCGCCGGCCCTCCTCGGGCAGGTGCAATAAAGAGCAGCGGGGCTGCTGCCCTTATGTTCGAAACCTAATACCAGTTCGGATCTTTCTTCAGGGTTTCCATCAGCAGATCCTGCATGCCCTCGTCGGGTTTGCCGAGGAAGCGGTAGGTGGCATGTCGCGTTGGCGACTTGTCGGCCGGCAGTCCTTCGGGCACATCGACGAGCATGGCGTAAGCGTCTTTCTTGTCGAAACTGAACGCGACGATCAAGCGGTGGTTCAGGCATTTTTCTGCGGATTCGCAGAGAGGCCCAACCAGATACTTGTCGCCATCTTCCGTCACGGCAGTCATCTGTTGGTCAGGCGTGCCAGAGAGGTTCATCACCCACTCCGGCAGCCGCTCTTCCTTCTTCACCACGCCTTCCCAGGTTTCCCGGTATTGCGCATCGGAGCTCAACAACTCGTTGGCCCTTGTCTGGCCATCATTGGCCGCCATCGCCATGGCACTGCCGCCCAGAAGCAGGGCGGCTGCCAGTGTCTTTAACGCAAGCGCACTCATCGTTAACCTCGGCCGCGACGGCCAAAGAAGAAGGAAGCGATGAACATCACCAGGAACACGACAAAGAGGATCTTGGCGATACCCGTGGCGGTGCCCGCGATACCACCGAAGCCCAATACGGCGGCGATGATGGCAATGATCAAGAACGTAATTGCCCAACTCAACATGGTGATTCTCCTTACTTCTCTATTTAGGGATGTTGCGTGTTCCGGCGCGTCGCGCCCGAATCTGTTTAATCCGTCAGAAAACCCAACGTTCTTCGCGTGGCAACTCATTGAGTGGCTGCGCTTGATCGACATCCATCATGCGCATCGACGCGCTCTCGGACTGACTGCTGCTGACGGCGCTGAAGTGCTTCTGCGTGCTGTGCTGGATCGAGATCAGCGGCTCAGGCTTCTGGCTGTTTTCCCAACTCAGGTATTGCTGGCACACGATCAGCGTGCTCAACAGCGCAAGTACGCCAAACAGGCCTTGCTGGAGATGCAGTGGCGAGATACGCACTTGGGCGGCACGTTGGCGAGTCATCCTGGGTTCCTCACGCTTGTTCGGTTGGGGCAGTTCTGATCTGCCCGGGATGAAAGAGGTATTGCAGCCTGCATGCCAGTTTTTTGATTGGAAAAAAACCAATAAAATCAATAGCTTGAAGTTGATCGAAAAATAATTCGAGACGCATCCTGCACGATGGGTCATCTGTGGTCGTGCGGATTGCACGATTATTTCGTAGGAGTTTTCATTCTTATTGAATTGAGAGCAGGTCGTGGATGTCAGAAAAGGACGCAGGGAATGCCCTGCAAATCGGTGATTGTTTAAAAAATCAACAAAATCAGTGGATTAGCCGTAAAGGCATGAGAGAGCTACCCTCCTATGGCTGGCATCGTTCAGAATCAACCATGCAACTTGCCCGATTTTTTCGGGACTAACTCAAGACCAATCACTATGGAGCGTAGGAAAAATGGAATCTGCCACTGAGCATCAAGGCCGCATTCTGCTGGTGGACGATGAGTCCGCCATCCTGCGCACCTTCCGTTATTGCCTCGAAGACGAAGGCTATACAGTGGCCACCGCCAACAGCGCGGCTCAGGCCGATGCATTGCTGCAGCGCCAGGTGTTCGACCTGTGCTTCCTTGATTTGCGTCTGGGCGAGGACAATGGCCTCGACGTGCTGGCGCAAATGCGCGTTCAGGCACCTTGGATGCGTGTGGTCATCGTTACCGCGCATTCCGCTGTCGATACCGCCGTTGATGCGATTCAGGCCGGTGCCGCCGATTATCTGGTGAAACCGTGCAGCCCTGACCAGTTGCGTCTGGCCACTGCCAAGCAACTGGAAGTGCGCCAACTCTCGGCACGTCTGGAAGCGCTCGAGGGCGAGATTCGCAAACCCAAGGATGGTCTCGATTCCCACAGCCCGGCGATGAAAGTCGTACTGGAGACCGCGCGGCAAGTGGCGGGCACCGACGCCAATATTCTGATTCTGGGTGAGTCCGGCACCGGTAAGGGTGAACTGGCCCGGGCGATCCATGGCTGGAGCAAGCGCGAGAAGAAATCCTGCGTGACCATCAACTGCCCGTCGCTGACGGCGGAATTGATGGAAAGCGAGCTGTTCGGCCACAGTCGTGGTGCGTTTACCGGGGCCAGCGAAAGCACCTTGGGTCGCGTCAATCAGGCCGACGGAGGCACGTTGTTTCTCGACGAGATCGGCGATTTTCCCCTGACATTGCAACCCAAGTTGCTGCGCTTCATCCAGGACAAGGAATACGAAAGGGTAGGCGATCCGGTGACCCGACGCGCCGATGTGCGGATTTTGGCGGCGACCAACCTCAATCTTGAAGACATGGTGCGCGATGGCCGTTTCCGTGAAGACCTGTTGTATCGCCTCAACGTCATTACTCTGCATCTGCCGCCACTGCGCGAGCGTGCCGAAGACATCCTGACCCTGGCCGACCGTTTCCTTGCACGCTTCGTCAAAGAGTATGCACGCCCCGCGCGAGGGTTCAGCGATGAGGCCCGTGAGGCGCTGCTCGGCTATCGCTGGCCGGGCAACATCCGTGAACTGCGCAACGTCGTTGAGCGGGCGAGCATTATCTGCCCGCAGGAGCGTGTCGAAATCACTCACTTGGGTATGGCCGAACAACCCGCGAACAATGCGCCAAGGGTCGGCGCTGCGCTGAGCCTGGATGAGTTGGAAAAAGCCCACATTGGCGCGGTGCTGGCCACTGCCGGCACGCTGGATCAAGCGGCGAAAACCCTGGGCATCGACGCATCTACCCTGTATCGCAAGCGCAAGCAGTACAACCTGTGAGTGCGCGACGATGAAACCGGCGGTGAAGTTGCGCACGCGTCTGTTCCTCAGTATTTCCGCGTTGATTACTGTGGCCTTGCTCGGGCTACTGCTCGGGCTGGTCAGTGTGATGCAAATGGCCAGGACTCAGGAAGCGACGATTAGCAGCAACTTCTTAACCCTGGATCTGGGACTCAAGCTGCGCCAGACCCTCGGCGACCAGTTGGTGCTTATGCTTGCGGAGAAGCCCGACCCTGCGGCGTTCGAGGCGTCCAGGCAGCGTTACCTGCAATTACTGGATGAAGGTATTGCGCAAGAAGTGGGAGGGGAGGCCAGAGAGTACGGCTTCAAACAGGCCAAGTCGGACTATCTGAGTTTCCTCAAGGCATTCGATCTGTCCCGCGACCCGACCAACGTACTCAGTGGCAATCGTGATCTTAGAGAGCGCTTCAACACGTTGCGCAACGGATTGATCACCGAGCACAAGCACGCGCTGGATAACGTCAACGCGGTGCAGCACGAGGCCCGTGACCGGGCACTTTTGATCGCTGGCCTGCTCGGGCTGGTGGGGCTGGCGGTGTTGATCATCGGTTTCGTGACTGCGCATGCAATTGCCCGGCGAATTGGTGCGCCCATCGAGGCATTGGCCAAAGCGGCTGACAACATAGGTCAGGGTAATTTTGAAGTGACCCTGCCGACATCGACAGCGATGGAAGTGAATCTGTTGTCCCGTCGTTTTGGCCTGATGGCGCAAGCGCTGCGCGAGCATCAGGCCACCAACGTCGACGAACTGTTGGCCGGCCAGCAACGGTTGCAGGCCGTACTCGACTGCATCGATGACGGATTGCTGATGATTGATCGTGACGGGCATCTAGAGCACCTCAATCCGGTAGCCCAGCGTCAATTGGGCTGGGACGATGACCGTCTGGGCCAAGGCTTGGCCAGCGCTCTTGAGCGGCCGGAACTGGATGCACAACTGCAACTGGTGTTGCGCGGTGGCACCCTGGAGCGAGCGCCGGAGGATTTGAGCATCGAGGTCGACGGTGAATCCCGCTTGCTGACGTATAGCCTGACGCCGGTCAGCCACACCCAGGGCCATATCCTGGGCGCAGTGATGGTGTTGCACGACGTCACCGAGCAACGGGCCTTCGAACGGGTGCGCAGCGAGTTTGTGCTGCGTGCGTCCCATGAGCTGCGCACCCCGGTCACGGGCATGCACATGGCGTTCGGTTTGTTCCGTGAGCGGGCGAAGTTTCCAGCGGAGTCTCGCGAAGCCGACCTGCTCGACACCGTCAACGAAGAAATGCAGCGTCTGATGCAGTTGATCAATGACTTGCTGAATTTCTCGCGTTACCAGAACGGTTTGCAGAAGCTGACGCTGGCGCCCTGTTCCATCGAAGATTTGCTGGGGCAGGCGCAGTTGCGGTTTGCCGAAACGGCAGCGGAAAAAGGCGTCTCATTGGAGGTGGAGGTGCAGGGGGTATTGCCGCATCTGCAGGCCGATCAGGCGCAACTGGATCGGGTGCTCGACAATCTGATCGACAATGCCCTGCGCCACACTGCTCGCGATGGCCAGATCCGCTTGCAGGCGCGCCGTCATGGCGAGCGTGTGATTATCAGCGTCGAAGACAATGGCGAAGGCATTGCCTACGGTCAGCAAGGGCGGATCTTCGAACCGTTCGTGCAGGTCGGGCGCAAGAAGGGCGGCGCCGGGCTCGGATTGGCGCTGTGCAAGGAAATCGTTCAACTGCATGGCGGGCGGATGGGGGTTTATTCGCGGCCGGGGCAGGGCACGCAGTTCTATATGGCGCTGGCGGTTTAGGCCTCGTCATCCATTCGGCGTCCCGCAAGGCGTCGCCCACGGGTGATCAGTTCAATGAACTGCACCGCGCTCAGCGCATGGGCGAACAGCCAGCCCTGACCGAACTTCACGCCTTCGCTGCTGAGCAACACGGCTTGTGACTCAAGTTCGATCCCTTCGGCAATTACCTTCAAATCCAGTGCCTGAGCCATGTGAATGATGTGCGGCGCAACACCGCTGCTGGCGGCGTCATGGCCGAGCGCATCAATGAAGGCCTTGTCGATCTTCAGGCAGTCCACCGGCAGGGTTTGCAGGTACGCGAGGCTGCAATAGCCGGTGCCGAAATCATCGATCAACACTTGATGGCCAACATCGCGCAACGCTTGCAGGTTTTCCCGCGCCACCACCACATCGATCAAACCGCGTTCGGTGACTTCGAAGGCAATCTGCCGCGCTGCGACCCGGTGCAGCGTCAACAGCCGCGCCATGACCTGACCGATGCGCGGCACCATCACGTCGCAGGCAGCGAGATTCACTGAGATGTACAACTGCGGGTTGGCGCGCAGCACCGGCCCCAATTGTTCGAGCAAACGCTGGAGGACGAAATCGGTCATCTGGCGGATCTGCCCGGTGTTTTCCGCCATGGGGATGAACAGATCGGGGCTGGTCAGTGTGCCGTCCGGGCGGCGCCAGCGTAGCAGGGCTTCAGCGCCGACGCAGTTGCGGCTGTCGAGGTCGAAGATCGGTTGATAGAGCACCTGCAACTCGCCCCGGCGGATGGCCCCGTGCAGTTCGGCGTCCAGCGACTGGTGCTGGCGCACCAGTAAAAACACAAAAAACCCCAAAAACGCACCCAGTAGCGCGCAGGCTGGAATCATCCACCACCAGATGGCGGGGATGTGCATGGCGCTCCTCGGCGTGATCAACACCAGTTGGTATTGCGGATTGTCAGTGGGCATCCGGTAGATCAACCGGTTTTGGGTGACTTGCAAAACATCGCGGCTTTTTTTCGGCCAGGTTTCTGCGGGTGGCCAGGCCTGAGCCGTCCCCAGAACCGGGATCGCTCGGGTGCCATGATCCAGCACCACGAGCAAGCTGCTGCCGGGCGACAGGTCAACCATGTCCGTCAAATGTCCACGCGAGGTCGCCACACGAAAATTGCCACGCCCGAGCATCAGCGCGGCACGGTTTTCATCGGGTTCGGTGGTGGTGTTCAGCCAATAGCTGTAGGTCGGGCCTTTGATGTCGGGAGGGCGCGCGACCGACAGGCCTTCCTGCCGTGGTCGGTTGGAGCAGGTGCGCGTGGCGTCCTTGTAGGCGGCCTCGTAGACGAAGCGGTAGTTGAAGGTGACTTGCTGCAGCGTGGCGATCATTTCGTCATCGCAACGGCGCAACGGTTGGGCTTCCAGATCGTCGAGGCTTTCGCGCAACTGGCCGAACAGTTGCTCAAGACGTGCGAGAAAACGTTCGCCCTGAGCGTTCATTTCCTGGCTTTCACTTTGCTCGACATACCGCGTGGCGATGAACATTGTGCCTGCGATCAACAGGCAGGTGCTGAGGACAGCCGCGATCATCGCCAAAAACCAAGGGCGATAAAACCAGCTACGCAGTGTCTCTCGGGTAGCAACCATCATGGAATATCCGAAGAGTTACCAATGAGTTATAGCTGCTGATTGCGGATTTGCCCTGACCGCCGGGCGGGCGTCATTATTTTGTCTGATTGAGTACCAGCAACAATGCTGCCGTTTGCGCGTCCGGCGTGCCGTCGAAACGCGCGGGGCGGAAATGCATCTGGAACGCAGCGATTACATGACGCGTCGCTACGTCCAGTTCGCCGGTCTGCGGAGTGTCGTAGCCCAGGTGCGCCAGTTGTGCCTGGAACCAGCTAATGCTCGGCAGTTCGCTGCTGTTGAACAGCGCTTGCTGACGGGCCACGGCTTGTTCATTGGGCCACACGCCAAGGCCTTGTTCGGCGAGTCGCTTCCAGGGAAACAACGGCCCCGGATCGAGTTTGCGCAAGGGCGCAATGTCGCTGTGACCGATGATGTGGCGTGGGCTGATGCCATTACGCTTGCTGATGTCCTTGAGCAGGACAATCAGGGCTTGAATCTGCGCTTCGCTGTAGGGATACCACAGGCGTCCGGTCGGGGTGTCCTTGAAACCCGGATTGACGATTTCGATACCGATGGAGCTTGAGTTGAGCCAGGTGCGGCCCTGCCATTGGCTTTCGCCGGCGTGCCAGGCGCGCTGACGTTCATCCATCAATTTGTAGACCGTCGCGTTTTTATCATCACCAATCAGGTAATGGCTGCTGACTTCGCCGTGGGTCAGCAATTGCAACGAGCGCTCAAGCGAAGCGGACGTGTAATGCACGATCACGAACTGGATGCGGCTGTCGTGATTGGCTGAAGGATGGCTGGTGTCGTAACGCGGGCCGCTGGCACAACCGGCAAGAACGAGCAGTGACGCGAGGAGGGCAAAAAATTTCATGGCAGAGGGCAATACACGCAAGTCAGTAATGCAACAGTGTAACGTACTGACTTGCGTCTAGACGGTCAGCGGGTGGATTTAAACAAAATGGAACAATTTGCTCAGCCCAGTTCGATCCGGTTGCGCCCGGCATTTTTCGCGCGATAAAGCGCCTGATCGGCTCTTTTGATGACGAGATCGCTGTGTTCTCCCGCCCTGAACGTGGCGAGTCCCATCGAAAGGGTGATCGTGACCCGTTCGCCCTTGAAGTGGAACGGACACGCCTCGACGGCTGCCCGCAGGGTTTCCAGCAATTTTGCGCCGACCGCTGGCGGGGTAGCCGGCAGCAGCAGAACGAACTCTTCGCCGCCGAAACGGGCGATGAAGTCAGAGCCACGTAGACGCTTGCGCAGCACGGTGGCGATGATCTTCAGCACTTTGTCGCCGGCCAGGTGGCCATAGTTGTCGTTGATCCGTTTGAAGTGATCAAGGTCGAGCATCGCCAGGCTCAAGGTGTTGCCGTGTTGCTGCCATTGCTTGATTTCATGTTCGAGGCGTTCGCTCCACGCGGCGCGGTTGGGCAGGCCGGTGAGCGGGTCGATCAAGGCCTTTTGGCGTTGTTCTTCAAGGTGCTCGCGAAAGCCCTGAGCCTCTTGTTCCATATGGGCCACACGTTCGGACAGACCTTTGAGTCGCGCCGCCACTTCCTGCTCGCGGGCATCGCGCTGCTTCTGGTGCTGATCCATGGTGCCGAGCAAACCTTCGAGATGGTTTTCCAGCACTTGCTTGAGGTCATCCAGATCTGCCGCTTCCTGCACGCTGGTCTGCAAGCCGTCGACTTGCTCACGGATCTGCGTGTCCATGGCCCGCGCCGCCGAGCTGTTGTCGGCATGGCCATCGCTGGCGGCTTGCAGGTTGCTCTGGAATGCTTCGAGGCGTTCGTTGAGTTGCTGCAGATACACTTCGAATTCGTGCTGGCCGCTGTCGGTGATGGCCAGCATCAACGTCGCGAGATCGTCGAGGATCGGGATCAATTCGTACCAGTTCAGGCCGTGCTTGAGCCGGTCGCGCATGGCTTCGGCTTGCGGACGGTGACGTTCGGGCAGGGTCAGGTCGTCGAGCAGGCCGATCAGCGTGTCTTCGATGTGCTTGGCCACCGAGCTGTAGGACGGCTCGGGGGAGTCAGGCAGTGCGAACAGGATATCGTCCTCGGATTGCTCCGGGTCGATGGCTGCCAAGGCCTGAGCGATTGGCTCGGGCAAGGGCAGGCTGTCGAGGATCATCGGCGTTGGATCACCGGGGTGGATCAACTCGTCGGGGTTCAGGTTCGCGGGGATGACCGGGGTCGGAGCTGGAGCGGCAATGACTTCAGGCTCAGGTTCGAGTGTTTTTGCTTCGGTCGGGGCGCTGAGCACTTCAACGGCGACCTTGGGCGGCACAAAGGCGACCACTTGCGGTTCGGCCTGAATCGGGGCCGTTGGTGCGGGTGTTTCGATCGCTACGGCTGGCGCTGCTTGCTCAAGCACAGGAGCCGCAGGGACTGGTTCGCTGATGTCGGTGGGAGCGATCGCTATGGGCTCGGACTCGGGCGCCGCGGTGGCGAGCGACGGCTCTTTGGGTGTTTCCCGCGCAGGCGCTTCTGGGGCTGACGCTGGCGTCTCCTCAGTGTCACGACTGCCAAACAAGCGCTGGAACAATCCCGGACGCCCCGGTTCTGCCGGCGTCTCCAACTGGCTCAAGGCTTTGCCTTGCAAACTGCTCAGCTCACTCAGCAGCAGCGGCATTTCGCGGGCCTGACCCACTCGGCCGTCCAATTGTTTGGCGAATTTTTTCAGCGGTTGAGCGACGTCCCTTGGCAACGGCAAGGATTGCAACTGAGCGACCAGCGCGGTCAGCGCGGTGCTGACCTGATCAATCCTGGTTTCGCGACGCTGCTCGGAATCGAGCACGGCTTTTTCCAGGCGTGGCAACAGGGCGGCGAGGCCGGCATCCATGTCGTCGGTGCGCACCACATCGCGCATTTCTTTCATGCATTGATCAACGACGCGGTCGGTGCCTTCGGCCGCTAGCGTGCTGCGCACCAGCCCCCGACGCAGCAAGTCGAGCCGGGCGGCCCAGCGGCGCTCCAGCTTGTCCTGTTGTTCGATGCTTTTGAGGTACTTCTCTTTCCAGCGCTGGGCGTCGTCGCTCATTCAGGGGTTCCGCGAGGGGCAGGACTCAACGCGGGGAATGCATCGGCCGTGAGCGAACCCGGCAGACGAATCTCCACCGCGACCGGCAGGTGATCGGAAATCGGTTGGGCCAGCACTTCGACCTTTTCCAGGGTCAGGGTCGGGCTGAGCAAAATATGATCAAGGCAGCGCTGAGGTCGCCAGCTGGGGAATGTCGCTTCCACCTGCGGGGCCAGCAAGCCGAGATCGCGTAACGGTGAGTGTTGTAGCAAATCGCTGGCATGGGTGTTCATGTCGCCCATCAACACTTGGTGCTTATAGCCACCGATCAGCTCTCGAATGTAGGCCAATTGCAGGCTGCGCACGCGCGCGCCAAGGGCCAGGTGCATCATCACCACCACCAGCGCTTCCGGCCCTTCGCCGAAGCGCAGCAGGATCGCGCCGCGACCTTTCGGGCCGGGCAGTGGGTGATCTTCGATCGCCCACGGGCGCAGACGACTGAGCACGCCATTGCTGTGCTGAGCCAGTCGGCCGAGGTTGCGATTGAGTTGTTGATACCAATAGGGGAAGGCGCCGAGGTGGGCCAGATGTTCGACCTGATTGACGTAGCCTGAGCGCAGGCTGCCGCCATCGGCTTCCTGCAGGGCGACCAGATCGAAATCGCCGAGCAGGTCGCCGATCTTTTGCAGATTGCCCGAGCGCCCGGTGTGCGGCAGCAGATGCTGCCAGCTACGGGTCAGGTAGTGCCGATAACGCTCGGTGCTGATGCCAACCTGAATGTTGAAACTGAGCAAGCGCAGACGCTGGTCTGCTGGCAGGCCCGTAGACGCCAGGTGATGCTCGTTGACCTGCGGATCATGCAGGCCAACGATGCGTTCGGTCTTCCAGCGGCGCATGACGGTTGCCGCGCTTAGTTGGCAGCAGCCTTGTTGGCCGCTCGCTCTTTGGCGACCAGTTGGTCAGCCAGTTGCAGAGCTTGCTCGGCACCACCGGCGGAGCCGATGTCGAAGCGGTACTTACCGTTGACGATCATGGTTGGTACGCCGGAGATTTCATATTTCTTGGCAAGCTCTTTGGCTTTGACGATCTGACCTTTGATGGCGAAAGAGTCGAAGGTTGCCAGGAACTTGTCTTTATCCACGCCTTGGGTGGCGAGGAAATCGGCCATGTCATTCTTGTCGGTCAAGCGTTTGTGCTGCTTCTGGATGGCTTCGAACACGGCGGCGTGAACCTTGTGCTCGACACCCATGGCTTCCAGCGTCAGGAACATCTGACCGTGAGCGTCCCATGGGCCGCCGAACATGGCAGGAATGCGCACGAAATTCACATCTTTGGGCAGTTTTTCGACCCATGGATTGATCACCGGCTCGAACGCGTAGCAATGCGGGCAGCCATACCAGAACAGTTCGACCACTTCGATCTTGCCTGGCTCTGCCACTGGCACCGGGTTGGCTAATTCCACGTAAGGAGCGGCAGGGGCTTCGGCGGCCTGTGCGGTCACGCCGAACAGGCTGGCAGCGACGAGGGCGGCGCTGATGATCAGATTACGCATGCTTTACTCCTGAACAATTTGGGTCGCCTCGCGCGACCTGTTTTCAGACAGGTCCTGGCGGGCATGAGTTCTGTAGTGTAACGGCAGCGGCCACAAAAAAGGGCGGCCAAAGCCACCCTTTTTATACTTGCTGCGAAGGATTAATCGAGCGTTAACGTTGCAGGAGATGTGCATCGCCCGCAACGTTCGAATCAAGGCGATCAGTGCAGGCCTTGAATGTAGCTGGAGACTGCCTCGATGTCCTTGTTGCTGAGCTTGGCAGCGATGCTGCGCATGATCATGGTGTCGCCATCATTGGTGCGATCACCCTCACGGAAATCGGTCAACTGCTTGGCGATGTATTGAGCGTGTTGGCCACCCAGGTGCGGGAAGCCGGCAGCTGCGTTGCCAGCGCCATTTGGCGAGTGGCAACCGATGCACGATGGCATGCCTTGATCGAGCTTGCCGCCACGGAACAGTGCTTCACCGCGCGCGACGAGCTTGGGATCCGCTGCGCCGACGCTGCCTTTCTGGCTGGCGAAGTAAGCGGCGAGGTCGGACAGATCCTGATCGCTCAGGTTGGTCAACAGGCCGGTCATTTCCAGAACGACGCGTTTGCCCGACTTGATGTCGTGCAGTTGCTTGGTCAGGTAGCGTTCACCTTGACCCGCCAGTTTCGGAAAATTTGGCGCCATGCTGTTCCCGTCCGGGCCATGGCAGGCACCGCAAACGGCGGCTTTCGCCTGGCCGGCGGCGGCATCACCGACAGCATGGGCAAAGCCTGAGATTCCCACGGTCAACAGCAGACTCACGATCAATTTGTTCATCAGCTAATCCAACTACGGCTAAGGGTTAAGAGTTATGGGCCGGGCTTACTCTCGCTCATCCAAAGGATGATGGCCTGGTAATCCTCGGCACTGCAGTCCATGCACAAACCACGCGGCGGCATCGCCTTGAAACCCTGGGTCACGTGTTGCACCAGCGTCTCCATACCTTTCGCCAACCTCGGCGTCCAAGCTTCCTGATCGCCTCTTTTGGGCGCCATGGGGAGTTGGCCGGAATGACAGGCACCACAAACACGGTTGTACACGGCTTCCGGTTCCTGTGTAGCCTGTGCGCTGTAAAGCGGTATCAGGACTCCGGCAGCCAGCAGCCATTTCGTCATAAAACGACCTTTTCAGGGTTGAGAGCGTTCTGCGTTCTAATGCGCAATCAAGGTCTGTCGCTCTCCTGAGCTTCATCCTACGCTGGGACAAAGCACACACAAAATCTGCGGCATTATATACTGGCGTCACTGAAACGGAAGCGACACCGCGTTCCGCGCCCAATCCCGGCGCCGCCCACATCGGAAATCTCATGCAACTCAAGAATCCCATCCTCGGCCTGTGCCAACAGTCCACGTTCATGCTCAGTGCCGCCAAAGTCGATCAATGCCCCGACGACGAAGGCTTTGAAGTGGCTTTCGCCGGTCGTTCCAACGCCGGCAAATCCAGCGCCCTGAACACCCTGACTCACGCCAGCCTGGCGCGCACCTCGAAAACCCCGGGTCGCACGCAGCTGTTGAACTTCTTCAAGCTAGACGATGATCGGCGTCTGGTCGACCTTCCGGGCTACGGTTATGCAAAAGTGCCGATCCCGCTCAAGCAGCACTGGCAGCGTCACCTTGAGGCTTACCTCGGTGGACGCGAGAGTTTGAAGGGTTTGATTCTGATGATGGACATCCGTCATCCAATGACCGACTTCGACCTGTTGATGCTCGACTGGGCCGTTGCGGCCGGCATGCCGATGCATATTCTGCTGACCAAGGCCGACAAACTGACTTACGGCGCGGCCAAGAACACGCTGCTCAAAGTGCAGTCGGAAATTCGCAAGGGTTGGGGTGATCTGGTCACTATCCAGCTGTTCTCGGCGCCAAAACGCATGGGCCTGGAAGAGGCCTACACTGTGTTGGCAGGCTGGATGGAATTGGCTGACAAGGGCGCTGAAGCAGCGGCTGAGTAAGTGATTGCAAAATTGTCTGTGGCGCCTTCTGGCAAGGGCGTCGCAGGCAATTTTTGGGCAAAAAAAGCCCCGGATTTCATTTGGGGAGGGAGAAATTCCGGGGTTCAAGTTCCGAACCGCTAGGGCGGGGTTCAGATATCTGCCAACACTTAACACAACATAGGAGCATCGAAGGGCTTCACCAGCCATTCAGTAACTCTGAGTGATGTTCTTCCAGATTAGTTCAGATTTTTTTCAAAAAGCTTTGGAATAATCCCAAGAGCTTTTCGGACTAAGCGCATTTTCCGGGCTCTGCCGCGACGTCATGCCGCAGCAGAGCCGGCTTCAACTGGCTCAGTGAGCCTCATCCCAGTTGTTGCCCACGCCGACTTCCACCAGCAACGGCACATCCAGTTTCGCCGCTTCGCTCATGTGCACGCGAATCTCGGCGCTGACCTGCTCGACCAGATCCTCGCGAACCTCCAGTACCAGTTCATCGTGCACCTGCAGGATGACTTTGGCGTCCAGTCCGGACGTCGCCAGCCAGTTATCCACCGCCACCATGGCCTTCTTGATGATGTCTGCCGCTGTACCCTGCATAGGCGCGTTGATTGCCGTGCGTTCGGCGGCTGCGCGTTCCTGTGGCTTGTTGGAGTTAATCTCCGGCAGGTACAGGCGGCGGCCGAAGAAGGTTTCGACATAACCTTGATCCGCCGCTTGGGCGCGGGTGCGATCCATGTACTCGCGAACACCCGGATAACGGGCGAAGTAGGTATCGATGTAAGCCTTGGCGGTCTTGGTGTCGACGCCGATGTCCTTGCCGAGTTTTTGTGCGCCCATGCCGTAGATCAGACCGAAGTTGATCGCTTTGGCGCCGCGGCGCTGGTCGGAAGTGACTTCGTTGAGCTCCACCTTGAACACTTCGGCAGCGGTTGCGGTATGCACGTCCAGATTGTTGCGGAAGGCGTTCATCAAACCTTCGTCCTTGGACAGGTGCGCCATGATCCGCAGTTCGATCTGCGAATAGTCCGCCGCCAGCAGTTTGTAGCCTTTTGGCGCCACGAACGCCTGCCGGATGCGCCGGCCTTCAGCGGTACGCACCGGAATGTTCTGCAGGTTTGGATCGCTGGAGGACAAACGACCGGTCGAGGCCACAGCCTGATGGTACGACGTGTGGATGCGCCCGGTACGCGGGTTGATCTGCTCCGGCAGGCGATCGGTGTAAGTGCTTTTCAGCTTGCTCATGGAACGGTGTTCCATCAGCACTTTGGGCAAGCGGTGATCGTCCTCGGCCAGTTTCGCCAACACTTCTTCAGCGGTGGATGGCTGGCCCTTGGCGGTTTTCTTCAGCACCGGCAGGCCGAGTTTCTCGTAGAGAATCACGCCCAGTTGCTTGGGCGAGCCAAGGTTGAATTCTTCCCCCGCGATCTCGAACGCTTCGCGCTCCAGTGCGACCATTTTGTTACCCAATTCAATACTCTGGATGCCGAGCAGTTCGGCATCGACGAACGCGCCTTGGCGCTCGATGCGCGCCAACACCGGCACCAGCGGGATTTCGATGTCGGTCAGCACGCTGGCCAGGCTTGGGATCGCGCTGAGTTTTTCGAACAACGTCTGGTGCAGACGCAGGGTGATGTCGGCGTCTTCGGCGGCATACGGCCCGGCCTGCTCCAGCGCAATCTGGTCGAACGTCAGCTGTTTGGCGCCTTTGCCGGCGATGTCCTGGAAACTCACAGTGGTGTGATCCAGGTACTTCTGCGCCAGGCTGTCCATGTCGTGACGGGTGGCGGTGGAGTTGAGCACGTAGGACTCAAGCATCGTGTCGAAGGCGATGCCGCGCACGGTGATGCCTTGGTTCTGATCACCGCCGATGGCGCAGTTGGCCAGGATATTCATGTCGAACTTGGCGTGCTGGCCGACCTTGAGCTTGTTCGGGTCTTCCAGAATGGGCTTGAGCGCGCGCAGAACGGTGTCACGATCCAGTTGCTCAGGCACGCCGATGTAAGAGTGAGTCAGCGGAATGTAGGCCGCTTCGTTGGCCTGCACAGCGAACGACAGACCGACCAGTTGCGCCTGCTGCGCGTCGATGCCGGTGGTTTCGGTGTCGAAGGCGAACAGCTTGGCGTTCTTGAGTTTTTCCAGCCAGACGTCAAAACGCGCCTGATCGAGGATGGTTTCATAGGCGGCTTGGGCCGGAGCGGCCGGGGTCTCGGCCTCCGGCGTGCTGAACAGATCGCCTGCCGGCTCAGGCGCCGCAGCGCTGCTCAATTCCAGTCGTTTGGCATCGCGATCGAGATCGTTGATCCAGCTCTTGAATTCCAGCAGCGTGTAAAGCTCGTAGAGCTTGGCCGGATCTTCGGCGCGCATCTGCAAATCGTCGAGTTCGACGTCCAGCGGCACGTCGATCTTGATGGTCGCCAGTTGATAGGAGAGGAACGCCATTTCCTTGTGCTCTTCGAGCTTGGCCGGCAGGGTTTTGGCGCCGCGAATCGGCAGGGTCGGCACGATGTCGAGATTCGCATACAACTCGGTGAGGCCGCCGTTAACGCCGACCAGCAGGCCGGAAGCCGTTTTGGGGCCGATGCCCGGAACGCCCGGAATGTTGTCGGAAGAATCGCCCATCAACGCCAGATAATCGATGATCTGCTCTGGAGCGACGCCGAATTTCTCCTTCACGCCCTCCACGTCCATCGAACTACCGGACATGGTGTTGACCAAGGTAATGTGGCCATCGACCAGTTGCGCCATGTCCTTGTCGCCGGTGGAGATGACCACCGGGCGATCCGCCGCCGCGCTGCTGCGGGCCAGGGTGCCGATCACGTCGTCAGCCTCGACGCCTTCCACGCACAGCAGCGGGAAGCCGAGGGCGATCACGCTCTGGTGCAGCGGCTCGATCTGCACGCGCATGTCGTCGGGCATGCTGGGGCGATTGGCCTTGTATTCGGCGTACATCTCATCGCGAAAGGTCCCGCCCTTGGCGTCGAACACCACGGCGAACGGGCTGTCCGGGTACTGCTTGCGCAGACTCTTGAGCATGTTCAGCACACCCTTGACCGCGCCGGTCGGCAGGCCTTTGGAGGTGGTCAACGGGGGCAGGGCGTGGAAAGCGCGGTACAGGTAAGACGAACCGTCCACCAGGACGAGGGGGGCTTGGCTCATGAGCAGAATCAACCTTTTCGGCGGGCCCGGCGCTAGAATAGCGGGACCGTTGACGACAAAGGGACAAGGTTATCATGCGTACGTTAAATCGCTTGCTGCTGGTCAGTTTGATTGCTGTCTCACCGTTGGCCGCAATGGCGGCAGATGATGCGCCGTCAGCGGATCCGGAAGTTACCATTCGCACCGAAGGCGACAAAACCATTCAGGAGTACCGGCAAAACGGTTTCCTGTATGCGATCAAAGTCACCGTGAAGGGCGCGCCGCCCTACTTTCTGGTGCGTGCAGACGGGACGGATGCAAACTTCATCCGCTCGGATCAGCCGGATATGCTGATTCCGTCATGGAAGATTTTCGAATGGAAGTAGTCTCTTAAACTTAATCGGCGCCGCTGTACTGGCGGCGCCCGAACTGAGCAGTTTTTAACCATGTCTGTGTTCACTCCCCTGGCTCGGCCTGAGCTGGAAACCTTTCTCGCCCCTTACGGGCTTGGCCGTCTGCTTGATTTCCAGGGGATCGCCGCCGGCAGCGAAAACACCAATTTCTTTATCAGCCTGGAGCAGGGCGAGTTTGTCCTGACCTTGGTCGAGCGCGGCCCGGTGCAGGAGATGCCGTTCTTCATCGACCTGCTCGACGTGCTGCACGAAGCCGATTTGCCGGTGCCTTACGCACTGCGCACCACCGAAGGCGAGGCGTTGCGGGAGCTCAAGGGCAAACCGGCGCTGCTGCAACCGCGCCTGGCCGGCAAGCACATCAAGGTCGCCAATGCTCAGCATTGCGCGCAGGTCGGCGAGTTGCAGGCGCATCTGCACCTGGCGACTCAGGGCGAACGAATGATCAAGCGCAAGACCGACCGTGGCCTGGACTGGATGCTGAAAGAGGGCAACGAGTTTCTCTCGCATCTGAGCGACGAGCCGCGTGCGCTGCTGCACAAGGCGCTGGATGAGATCACTGCGCAGAAAGAAAAAATTCTCGCGTTGCCACGGGCCAATATCCACGCCGACCTGTTCCGCGACAATGCGATGTTCGAAGGCACGCACCTGACCGGTCTGATCGATTTCTACAACGCCTGCTCGGGGCCGATGCTGTATGACGTGGCGATTGCCTTGAACGACTGGTGTTCGGACGATGACGGCTTGATCGATGGTCCGCGTGCCCGGGCTTTCCTCGGTGCCTATGCGGCGCTGCGGCCGTTCACGGCGGCGGAGGCTGAGTTGTGGCCGACGATGCTGCGCGTGGCGTGTGTGCGGTTCTGGCTGTCGCGGTTGATCGCGGCCGAACAGTTTGCCGGTCAGGACGTGTTGATTCACGATCCGCAAGAGTTTGAGCAGCGGTTGGCGCAGCGCCAGCAGGTCAACACGCCTCTACCGTTTGCCCTTTAAAAGCTTCGCGAGCAAGCCCGCTCCCACCTTGGATTTGTGCGTGACACAGAACCAAGGTGGAGCGGGCTTGCTCGCGAATGGGTCAACACAGATGCCGGGTTTAGAGAGATTCCAGGCAGCCGGCCAGATCATTGCCCAATTTTTCCAGCACCTGCTCATACCCCTGAGCAGTCGCCGGGGTGTAACCGCCCAGCGCATCGAGTTCCGCCAGTTTTACCGGCAGACCTGCCACCAGTGTTTCCGCCAGACGCGGGCGCAGTGGCGGCTCGCTGAATACACACGTCTTGCCGATTTCCTGCAAGCGTGTGCGCATCGCCGCCACGTGTTGCGCGCCGGGTTGCACTTGCGCCGCTACGCTGAACACGCCGGTGTGCTTCAAGCCGTAAGCGTCTTCGAAGTAATCAAACGCTTCGTGAAAAACGAAGTACGGTTTGCCTTCAATGCTGGCCAGACGCTTCTTGAGCCGCTGGTCCAAAGCATCCAGTCGCTCATCGAACGCTTTGGCGTTGTGCTGATAGCGCTCGGCATTGGCCGGGTCGGCGGCGCTTAGATCCGTTGCCATTTTGTCGGCAATAACGCGTGCGTTCACCGGCGATAGCCACAAATGCGCGTCCAGCGTGCCCGGACGGTGATCGTGATCATGCTCATCGGCGTCTTCGGAGTGGGAATGGCTGTCTTCAGCGAAATGACGCAATTTCAATCCCGGCAAATCCTGTACCGCCACGCTCGGCAGCTTTCGACCGCTCAGCACGCGCGGCAGGAAACCTTCCATGTCCGGGCCGATCCAGTAGAGCAGGTCCACCGATTGCACCTTCCGTACGTCGGATGGGCGCAGGGCATAGTTATGCGGCGACGCGCCCGGCGGCAGTAGCACTTCGGGAATCGCCACGCCGTCCTGCACCGCCGCTGCAATCAACTGCAAAGGTTTGATGCTGGTGAGGACTTTGACCTCGGCCTGAGCCGAACCGATCAGCAGGAAACTGGCGACAAACGCCACAAAAACAGAAAAAATTCGGGACACGATGACCACTCAAGGAGGCGAGAACGGGTAACATAATAACGTCTCTATCAAAACTCGTCGCCGCCCATGCCCATTACTCCGATTGCCAGCCGTCCCCACGACCACTCTCATTGCGTGCACAGCGCTTTGTCCGAGGCCGATACCTTGTGCGCCCAGAAAGGCCTGCGCCTGACCGCATTGCGCCGCCGGGTACTGGAGCTGGTGTGGCAGAGCCACAAGCCGCTGGGCGCTTATGACATCCTCGCGGTACTCAGCGAGCAGGACGGCCGCCGCGCCGCGCCGCCGACCGTGTACCGCGCGCTGGATTTCCTTTTGGAAAACGGCCTGGTGCATCGCATCTCTTCGCTCAACGCCTTCGTCGGCTGCGTCCACCCGGAGCACGCGCACCAAGGCCAGTTCCTGATCTGCCGTGATTGCCACGCCGCCATCGAACTTGAGCAAAAAGTGATCAGCGACGCGATCATCAACAGCGCCAAGGACGTCGGCTTCATCGTCGAGGCACAGACCGTCGAAGTGGTCGGCCTGTGCTCCGGCTGCCAGGGGGCTTGATGAGCAACGCGCTGATCCGTCTGGAGCAGGTCGCTGTCACGTTTGCCGGGCAGACCGTGCTGGACAACATCGATTTGAGCGTCGAGCCGGGGCAGATCGTCACCCTGATCGGCCCCAACGGCGCCGGCAAGACCACGCTGGTGCGCGCCGTGCTCGGGTTGTTGAAGCCGGACAGCGGCAGCGTCTGGCGCAAGCCGAAGCTGCGCGTCGGCTATATGCCGCAAAAACTTCATGTCGACCCGACCCTGCCGCTCTCGGTGCTGCGCTTTCTGCGCCTGGTGCCGGGCGTCGATCGCCCGCGTGCGCTGGCGGCGTTGAAGGAAGTGGGCGCCGAACACGTCATCGACAGCCCGGTACAAAGCGTTTCCGGCGGTGAAATGCAGCGCGTGCTGCTGGCCCGGGCGCTGCTGCGCGAACCGGAACTGTTAGTGCTCGACGAACCGGTGCAAGGCGTCGACGTTGCCGGTCAGGCCGAGTTGTACAGCCTGATCACCCGGCTGCGCGACCGGCATGGCTGCGGTGTGCTGATGGTTTCTCACGATTTGCATCTGGTGATGAGCACCACCGATCAGGTGGTCTGCCTCAACCGTCACGTCTGCTGCTTCGGGCACCCCGAGCAAGTCAGCGGCGATCCGGCGTTCGTCGAGTTGTTCGGCAAAAACGCGCAGAGCCTGGCGATCTATCACCACCATCATGACCACGCCCACGACCTGCACGGTTCGGTGGTCAAGGGCCCGGTTTCGGGCCAACCCCACGTTCATGGAGACAACTGCAAGCATGGCTGATTTTCTGTTGTATGCCCTGCTTGCAGGTCTGGCGCTGGCGCTGGTTGCCGGGCCGTTGGGGTCTTTCGTGGTCTGGCGGCGCATGGCCTATTTCGGCGATACGTTGTCGCATGCGGCCCTGTTGGGGGTGGCCTTGGGCTTTGTGCTGGATGTCAGCCCGACGGTTGCCGTAACGGTCGGTTGCCTGCTGCTGGCGGTGCTGCTGGTGACGTTGCAACAGCGCCAGCCACTGGCGTCCGACACGCTTTTGGGAATTCTCGCACCGAGCACGCTCTCTCTCGGGCTGGTGGTACTAAGCTTCATGCATGAAGTGCGGATCGACCTGATGGCCTATCTGTTCGGCGACCTGCTGGCGATCAGCCCGACCGATCTGGCGTGGATCCTCGGCGGCAGCGCGGCGGTGCTGGTGTTGCTGGTGGCACTGTGGCGCCCATTGCTGGCGATCACCGTGCATGAAGAGTTGGCCAAAGTCGAAGGCCTGCCGGTGGCCGGTCTGCGCATGGCGCTGATGCTGTTGATTGCGGTGGTGATCGCGGTGGCGATGAAAATCGTCGGTGTGTTGCTGATTACCTCGTTGTTGATCATTCCGGCGGCTGCGGCACAGCGTCATGCCCGTTCACCGGAGCAAATGGCCGTGGGCGCAAGCCTGCTGGGCATGCTCGCGGTGTGTGGCGGCCTGGCGCTGTCGTGGTTCAAGGACACCCCGGCCGGCCCGTCAATCGTTGTGACGGCGGCCGCACTGTTTCTGCTGAGTTTTGTTCTGCCCCGTCGAGGGGTGTAGACTTGCTCGCTTTTTGCGCAAATAGAGAGTCGCAGGAATGAAGCCGTTCGCCTCCCGTTATCTGCTCCTTGTCGCATTTTCACTGCTGCTGGGCGCCTGCCAAAGCACGCCACCGGTGGCTGAAGTCCCCGATGCGCGAGCTACGGCCATCGCACAGCTGGAGCAAAGCCTGGCCAGCAGCGAATTGGCCACTGCCGAAGACCAGTTGGCCGCCATGCAGGCCGAAACCCCCAACGATCAATCCCTTGAGCATTATCAGCGGCAATTGGCCGAGGCGTATCTGCGTCGTAGCCAGATCGTGCTGCAGAAGGGTGACGTGAATGCTGCCGCTACCGCGTTGAGCCGTGCGCGTGCGTTGATGCCGAAAGCGCCAGCGCTGACCGGTGGCGTCAACGGTGCCATCACCCAAGCGCGCAAGGCCGAGCTGGAAAAGGCCGAAGCAGCGTTGTTGGCAGCCGAAGCCAAGCCGAAAGCCAAGGTGATTGATCCGACCGCCGAGAGCACTACGGTTGCGCTGAACATCACCGATAGTCGCAAACTTCGTCGGCAACTCGATGCGATCGCCGCCGATGTGGTGAATTACGAATGTGCAGTGAGCATTCAGGCGCCCCGCACCAATGATTACCCTTGGTTGGCGACGTTGCTGACCAAGCGGGTGAAGAAATTGAATCCGGATTTCGATCTGAAAATCGAGAAACAGATTTTGCGCACGGTGCCGGCGCAGATGGTTCTAAGTCCGAAAAAGCCCTAAAAGCTTCGCAAGCAAGCCCGCTCCCACCCTTGAACTTCTGTGCCCACAAATTTTGTGTTCGACGCAGATCCAGAGTGGGAGCGGGCTTGCTCGCGAAGGCGTCCCTTCAGTCAGTGAATGACTTTTAGGCCGGAATGGCTTTCGCCTTGGGCTCGCGCGCCCAAACCCGATGCTGCCCGATCGCGGCAAAGAACGGTTTGGTCAGCGCACCAACATCCTTGCCCTCAAGCAGCCCGGCATCCGCCTCCAGCTTCAGCACATCCAGCAACTGCTTGGCGTCACCCTGCAACGCAATCGCCTTCAAATGCTTGTACGCCTCCAGCAGGTAGTGCAACGCCACGCCGTCACCGCTCAACGCCTTGATCGATGCCGCGCCACCCGGCACGAACACCGCATCAAAGATCACCGAAGGCATACCTTCCATCGAGGCATCCACCGGCAGGCTTTTGCCATCAGCGGTTTTGACTGGCGCCGACGTCGGCCCGAGCAGTTTGGCGTGCGCACCTTGTGCTTCAAGCGCTTTCTTCATGGCGTCAATCGCCGCACCATCGACGCCGTTGGCCGCAAGAATCGCTACTTTTCGCGTCTTGATGTTCTCCGGCAACAGATTCGCCTGACTCAGTGCCGGGGATCGATCCGGTGACGTTTTGCGCACCTCAATCGTGCCTTTGGCTGGCGCCGGCAAACCGAGGTTCTCGGCCACTCGCTTGGCCAGTTCCAGGTCGATGTTGGCCAGAATTTCGTTCACCTGACGCGCACGGATGAATTCCCGCTCGACCTTGCCCAACTCAAAGCTGTAAGCAGAAATGATGTGTTCTTGCTCATGCTTGCTCATGCTGTGAAAGAACAACCGTGCTTGAGAGAAGTGATCGCTGAACGACTCGCTGCGCTGGCGGATCTTGTTGGCGTCAATGCGTTCCGGATAGCTCTCGAAACCACCGTCCTGCGCAGCCGGCGGGGTTTCTTTCGGCCAGCCGCCATCAATCGAGTTCGGCTCGTAGGACGCACGGCCCTTGTCGATCACTGTGCGGTGCTGAGCATCGCGCTGACCGTTGTGGAACGGCGCCACCGGGCGATTGATCGGCAGTTCGTGAAAATTCGGCCCGCCGAGTCGGCTGATTTGCGTATCGGTGTAGGAAAACAGCCGACCTTGTAGCAATGGATCATTGGAAAAGTCGATTCCCGGGACGATGTGGCCCGGACAGAACGCAACCTGTTCAGTCTCGGCAAAGTAATTGTCCGGATTGCGGTTGAGGGTCATTTTGCCCAGCGGCGTGATCGGCACGATTTCTTCGGGGATCAACTTGGTCGGGTCGAGGATGTCGAAATCGAAGTCGTGCTCGTTTTCCTCCTCGATGATCTGTACGCCCAGTTCCCATTCCGGGTAGTCGCCCATCTCGATCGATTCCCAAAGGTCGCGACGGTGGTAGTCCGTGTCCTTGCCGGCGAGTTTCTGCGCCTCATCCCACACCAACGAGCAAGTGCCGGCGGTAGGGCGCCAGTGGAATTTGACGAAGCGCGATTTGCCTTCGGCGTTGATCAAACGGAAGGTGTGGATGCCGAAGCCCTGCATGCTGCGCAGGCTTTTCGGGATCGCCCGGTCGGACATTGCCCAAATAACCATGTGCGCCGATTCCGGGACCAGCGAGACGAAATCCCAGAAGGTGTCATGGGCCGAACCGCCGGTAGGGATTTCGTTGTGGGGCTCGGGTTTCACCGCATGGACGAAGTCGGGAAACTTGATCGCATCCTGAATGAAAAACACCGGCATGTTGTTGCCGACCAGGTCGAAGTTACCTTCATCGGTGAAGAACTTCACCGCGAAACCGCGCACGTCACGCACGGTATCACCGGAGCCGCGTGGCCCCTGCACCGTGGAAAAACGCACGAACACCGGAGTTTTCTTCCCCGGATCTTGTAGGAAGCCAGCCTTGGTCAGATCGGCATGATTTTCATAGGCCTGAAAGAAGCCATGGGCTCCGGTGCCGCGGGCGTGGACGATGCGTTCTGGAATCCGCTCGTGGTCAAAGTGCGTGATCTTTTCACGCATGATGAAATCTTCGAGCAGCGACGGCCCGCGGGCGCCGGCCGTCAGGGTGTTCTGGTTGTCGGCAATTTTTACGCCCTGATTGGTGCGCAGAGCCTGGCCGGTGGCGTCTGAACGGAATGTCTCCAGGCTTTCGAGCTTGGCGTTGGTGTTGGCGCGATCCTTGGTATCGGTTCCGGCCAGTTGGCTTTTGTCAGCGGTGGGCTTCTTACTGCTCATCAGACGTAAACTCCTCGTTTGACCCCGAGGCTTGCCGGGGGCTCTTGAGTGGTTCCCGGGCACGGCACCCAGGGTTTTCAAGTCGCTTACCTAGTGACTGACGAGGATTTTGAGCGTTCCTTTTTTATGACCTTTGATCTTGTTATTGCCAAATCGAAGGTTAATTGAGAAATAAATGCTAAGAACCTCTATACGGACAGGCTAAAATGCGCGCCCGGCTAAACGCTGATCCTTTTCTAACGCGCCCCACAAGGTTCGCTACGTGATCGAGTTTCAAAACGTCCACAAGACTTACCGCGTCGCCGGTAAGGACATTCCCGCCCTGCACCCGACCAGCCTCTCGATCGAGAACGGTCAGGTCTTTGGCCTGATCGGTCATTCCGGTGCGGGCAAAAGTACCCTGCTGCGTCTGATCAATCGCCTGGAAGAATCCAGTGGCGGCAAAATCATCGTCGACGGCGAAGAAGTCACCGCGCTGGACGCCAACGGCCTGCGTCGTTTCCGTCAGCAAGTCGGGATGATCTTCCAGCACTTCAACTTGCTCGCGTCCAAGACTGTGGCTGACAACGTTGCGCTGCCGCTGACCCTGGCCGGCGAGCTGTCGAGCAGTGAAATCGACAAGCGTGTGGCCGAGTTGCTGGCGCGGGTCGGTCTGTCCGACCACGCCAAGAAGTATCCGGCGCAATTGTCCGGTGGCCAGAAGCAGCGCGTCGGCATTGCCCGCGCCCTGGCGACCAAACCCAAGATTCTGCTCTGCGACGAAGCCACCAGCGCCCTTGACCCGCAGACCACCGCGTCGGTCCTGCAACTGCTGGCCGAGATCAATCGCGAGCTGAAACTGACCATCGTCCTGATCACTCACGAGATGGATGTGATCCGTCGCGTGTGCGACCAGGTTGGCGTGATGGATGCCGGCGTGATCGTCGAGCAAGGTCCGGTGGCTGATGTGTTCCTGCACCCGCAGCACCCGACCACCAAGCGTTTCGTTCAGGAAAGCGAGCAGGTCGACGACAACGAACAGCGCGATGACTTCGCTCATGTGCCGGGTCGTATCGTGCGTCTGACCTTCCAGGGCGAAGCGACCTACGCGCCGTTGCTCGGTACCGTCGCCCGGGAAACCGGGGTCGACTACAGCATCCTTGCCGGTCGCATCGACCGCATCAAAGACATTCCGTACGGGCAATTGACCCTCGCCGTCACCGGTGGCGACATGGAAGCGGCGTTCGCCCGTTTCACTGCCGCTGACGTTCACATGGAGGTGCTGCGTTAATGGAACTGCTCAAGACTTTCTTCGAAAACATCGACTGGTTTGAAATCTGGTTGGCGACTGGCGACACCCTGCTGATGCTCGGCGGTTCGCTGCTGTTCACCGTGTTGCTCGGTTTGCCGCTGGGCGTGTTGCTGTTCTTGTGCAGCCCGCGTCAGTTACTCGAAGCCAAAGGCGTCTATGCCATGTTGTCGCTGGCGGTGAACATTCTGCGTTCGCTGCCGTTCATTATTCTGTTGATCGTGATGATCCCGTTCACGGTGCTGATCACCGGCACGTCGCTGGGCGTGGCCGGTGCGATTCCGCCGTTGGTGGTGGGTGCAACGCCGTTCTTCGCGCGTCTGGTGGAAACCGCCCTGCGTGAAGTCGATCGCGGCATCATCGAAGCGACCCAGTCGATGGGCGCGACGACCCGGCAGATCATCGTCAACGCCTTGCTGCCAGAGGCCCGTCCGGGCATCTTCGCAGCGATTACGGTGACGGCGATTACCCTGGTGTCCTACACGGCCATGGCCGGTGTCGTGGGCGCTGGTGGTCTGGGTGACCTGGCGATCCGGTTCGGCTATCAGCGTTTCCAGACTGACGTGATGATCGTCACCGTTGTGTTGCTGCTGATCCTGGTGCAAGTGTTGCAAATGGTAGGTGACAGACTGGTCGTGCATTTCTCGCGCAAGTAACCGGTTTCGTCATTAATAAATGAGCCGGCCATTCGCTGGCAGGCGCCGCAAGCGGGTGCCTCAAATGGAGTTAGCTGAATGAAAAAACTGATCGTTGCCCTCGCCGCCGTGGCGGCTTTTTCGGCCCAGGCAGAAGAAACCCTGACCGTTGCCGCCACTCCGGTGCCGCACGCTGAAATCCTCGAGTTCGTGAAGCCGGCTCTGGCCAAAGAAGGCGTGGATCTGAAGGTCAAAGTCTTCACCGACTACGTTCAGCCGAACGTGCAGGTCGCGGAAAAGCGTCTGGACGCCAACTTCTTCCAGCACCAGCCGTACCTCGATGAGTTCAACAAAGCCAAGGGCACCCACCTGGTGGCTGTGACCGGCGTGCATCTGGAGCCGCTGGGCGCTTACTCCAGCAAGATCAAGGATCTGAAAGACCTGCCAAGCGGCGCCAATGTGGTGATCCCGAACGACGCCACCAACGGCGGCCGTGCGCTGTTGCTGCTGGCCAAGGCTGGCGTGATCAAGTTGAAGGATTCGAACAACATCCTGTCGACCGTCAAAGACATCGTCGAAAACCCGAAAGACCTGAAGATCCGTGAACTGGAAGCCGCGACCATTCCGCGCGTGCTGACTCAGGTCGACCTGGCGCTGATCAACACCAACTACGCGCTGGAAGCCAAGCTTGATCCGTCCAAGGACGCGCTGGTGATCGAAGGCAACGACTCGCCTTACGTGAACATCCTGGTGTCCCGCGAGGACAACAAGGACAGCGACGCGATGAAGAAACTCGCTGCTGCCCTGCACAGCCCGGAAGTCAAAGCCTTCATTCTCGAGAAGTACAAAGGCGCGGTATTGCCGGCGTTCTGATTCAGATTGCTGCAACGAAAAGGGGACGCCATGTGCGTCCCCTTTTTTGTGCCCGAAAACACAGTCCCTTGTGGGAGCGAGCCTGCTCGCGAAAGCGGTGTGTCAGGCAATGTAGATGTTGACTCTGCCGACCTCTTCGCGAGCAGGCTCGCTCCCACAGGGGGCAGTGGCGTGTTATTTGCGGTTAAGCATCACCGGCAACTGCGCCACCAGTTTGGCGTTGTTCAGCGGCGCCCGAATAAACCCGCGCTGCGTGCCGTCCGGCCCGATTACCGCCAGATTGCCGCTGTGATCCACCGTGTAATTTGGCTTGCTGGTGTCCGCTGGAATAAACGGAATGCTCACCGCGTTGGCGACTTTCTGCAGCTCTTCGATCGAGGTCGGCGTCAGGCCGATGAACTGCGGATCGAAGTAGCCCAGGTACTGCTTCAACTGCTTGGGGTTATCGCGATTCGGGTCGACGCTGACCAGGACGATCTGCAACTTATCCACAGCCTCTTTGGGCAACTCGCTCTTGATCTGGCGCAGTTGGGCGAGGGTGGTCGGGCAGATGTCCGGGCAGAAGGTGTAGCCGAAGAACAGCAGGCTCCACTTGCCTTTGAGCTCATTGATCGCGACCGGTTTGCCGTCCTGATCGGTCATCGTCACGTCCGGCAGGGTGCGGCTTTGCGGCAGCAGGATGATACCGGCGTCGATCAGCGCGGTGGGGTCGCCCTGGCCCTTGCCGCTCAGCACTTTGTTAACGGTAAGGCCCAAGATCAGCGCGATCACGGCGACGAGGATGAAGACGGTTTTCTGGGTTCGAGTCATAGGTTCAACAGTAAGTAGTGGTCTACGAGCAGGGCGATGAACAACAGGAACAAGTAATAAATAGAGTACTTGAAGGTGTTGATCGCCGCGTGCGGCCGAGTGCCACGGTACAGCACCACGGCCCATTGCAGAAACCTTGCGCCCAGGCCGAGGGCGCAGATCAGGTACAACACGCCGCTCATGTGGATCACATACGGCAGCAGACTGACCGCCAGCAGAACGAAGGTGTACAGCAGAATGTGCACCTTGGTGTAGTGCTCGCCGTGGGTGACTGGCAGCATCGGAATATCGGCCTTGGCGTATTCCTCTTTGCGGTGGATCGCCAGTGCCCAGAAGTGCGGCGGGGTCCAGGCGAAGATGATCAGCACCAGCAGTAACGGTTCGGCGCTGACATGGCCGGTGGCAGCGGTCCAGCCGAGCAGCGGTGGCGCGGCGCCGGCGAGGCCGCCGATGACGATGTTTTGCGGCGTCGCGCGTTTGAGAAAACCGGTGTAGATCACCGCGTAACCGAGCAACGAGGCCAGCGTCAGCCACGCCGTCAGCGCATTGGTAAAGGTCAGCAGCATCGCCTGACCGAGCAGCGCCAGTACCAGCGCAAAGGTCAATGCGGCGGCAGGCGAAACCCGGCCTTCGGCCAGCGGCCGTTTGTGTGTGCGCGCCATCACTGCATCGATACGCCGATCCACCACATGATTAACCGCCGCCGCGCCACCGGCACACAGCGCAATACCCAGATTGCCAAACACCAGCACCGTCCACGGCACCCCGGCGCGGGTGGCGAGGAACATGCCGACCAGCGAGGTGATCAGCATCAACACCACGACTTTTGGTTTGGTCAGTTCCAGATAATCACGCCAGATCGCCTGAGTGGGACGTTCGCCAATCAGAATCGCCATGGCGTTTCTCCTTTTAGGGTGATGGGCGCAGCGCAGTGTTTACGTGGGCTCAGGCGCCAGCGCGCAAGCACCGGTTGTCTGACCCGGACCAGACTGGTACGCGCGTGATAATTGACCAGCACCAAGGTCAGCAACAGCGCTGCGCCGCCGGCGTTGTGCGCCACGGCCACCGGCAGTGGCAGATGGAACATCACGTTGCTGATGCCAAGCGTGATTTGTGCGCCGAGGGCGATCAGCACCAGCCCGGCCAGCCGCGTCATGCCGACCACTTTCAGTTGCCAGGCCAGGCCGAGCAGCACCAGCGTCACCAGCAGCGCGCCGATGCGATGAGTCAGGTGAATCGCCGTGCGCGCATCGCTGTCGAGTTGTCCGCCCAGGTAATTGGGGCCGATGTGTTGGGTCAGGTGAAAGCCGTTGGCGAAATCGGCGGGCGGTAGCCATTGGCCGTGGCAGGTCGGGAAATCGATGCAAGCCACCGCGGCATAGTTGGAGCTGACCCAGCCACCGAGCGCGATCTGGCCGATCACCAGCAACAGGCCAGCGGTCGCCCAGTACTGCAAGCGTTTGGGCACGGTCAGCGCCGGCAGTACGCCGGACAGCCTCAACGTCAGCAGAAACAACAGACTCAGCGTCGCAAAACCGCCGAGCAAATGCCCGGTGACCACTTGCGGCCAGAGCTTGAGCGTCACCGTCCACATGCCGAACGCGGCTTGGGCGAACACCACTGCCAACAGAAACAGCGGTAATTTCAACGGTTGTCCCGGGTGCCGACGATTGACCCAGGCGCGTGCGGCCAAGATCGAGATGAGCAGGCCAAGGGTGCCGGCGAAATAGCGGTGGATCATCTCGTTCCAGCCCTTGTGCGCCTCAACCGGCGAGTCGGGGTAATGCAGTTCGGCATGGGCCAGTTGGGCTTCGCTTTTCGGCACACTGATAAAACCATAACAGCCCGGCCAGTCCGGGCAGCCGAGGCCCGCGTGGGTCAGGCGCGTGTAGGCGCCGAGCAGCACGACAATCAGTGCCAGCAGGGTGGCAAACAGCGCGAGGCGAAATCCAGGTTTGGCCATGACGATGCCCTTATCCGATGTTCGACAGTTTCAGCAGGTGGCGCAGATCGTTGAGCAGGTCCTTGCCCTTCACGCTTGGGTCGTAACGCAGCACGAGGTTGCCGTGGGGGTCGATGATCCACAGTTGCGGCGTGGCCTTGTCGCCCGTCGTCTTGCTGAACACGGCGGCGTCCAGCGGATAGCGCTGCAATTTCGGGTATTCGCGGGTCAGTTTGGCTTGGTAGTCGGTGCTCAGCGGTTGCGCGGTGGCGAGGGCGTGGCTGGCGCGGCCGGCATCGCGGCCCAGGCCGATCTGGATTTGCCGCGCCAGATACACCAGTTGCTGGCAATCCACCGCGCAATCTTTCGGTGCGGTCACTAGCATCTGCCAGCGCTCTTCATCCGCCTGCACGCCAAGGTCGGCGCGGGTCTGGCCGTTGCCGATCAGTTCGCCGTGATAGCTGCGACCTTCCGGGACCCAGAACTGCAATTTGTACATGCCGGTGGCGAGGATCATCGGGCCGACCACGCCGAGCACAATCAGCAGCAGTTGAAGGCGTCCGCGACGACGGCTGGCGGCAGGTTTCGCCTCAGACATGTTGGGTGGATTCATGGCCGTTCCCATGGTGTTTCTCCTTTGCGTTGTGCCAGCCGAGGTAGACGTAGAGGCCGAGCAGGGCGGTGGCCATGGCGAACCACTGCACGGCGTAACCGAGGTGTTTTTCCGGGCCCATGGCAACCACCGGCCAATCGGCCTGATAGCTGGCCGGGCCGGGCTCGGCGCGTAATTCATAAGCGAAGCCGTCGCGTTCGAGGGTTTTCCACAGCTTGGCCGGCTCGACGGCGGTGATGGTTTGCGGCCAGGTATTGCTGACCGGGTCGGCGTGCAGCTGGAAGGTTGCGCCGGGGGCGATGTAGACCCAGGCGTCGATATTCAGCGCCTCGGAAGGCGTTTTGAATTGCGGCGCTACGCGCCGATCCGGCCAAGGCAGCCAGCCGCGATTGACCAGCAGCCACAGACCCGTGCGTTGATCCTGAAACGGTTGCAGCAACTCCACGCCGACCTTGCCGTTGCGCTGGCTGTTGTCGAGCAGCAGGCTGTGCGCGGTATCGAACTGGCCGTAAAGGTGTACGCGGCGAAAGGCCGGATCGGCGCTGTGCAGCAACTCGCTGCTGGCCATCGGCTCGGCGGCACGACGTTCGGCATAACTGGCGAGCAGGGCGGTTTTCTCTGCGCCACGGCCCAGTTGCCAGAAGCCCAGCGACACCAGCAACGGCAGCAACAACGCCACCACCACAGTCGGTACGACGCCCGGGCGGAAGCGCTTCATGGCCGTGCCACAAAGTCAGTCGTCGTGATCGCTATACTCAAACACATCGCCTGTCCCCCGGAGTCTTCCCATGCTCAAAACAGCCATCGTCCTGATGCTGATTGCCACGGTGATCAGCCTGTTCAGCGGCCTGTTTTTCCTGGTCAAGGACGACAGCAGTTCCAATCGTCTGGTCATCGCCTTGAGTGTTCGGGTGGCCTTGGCCGCTGCCACTGTCGGCTTGATTGCCTGGGGCTTTTACAGCGGCCAACTGGTGTCGCATGCGCCTTGGTAGCGGGCGCTTAAAGCACGTAGACGAAAACGAACAAGCCGATCCACACCACGTCGACGAAGTGCCAATACCAGCTCGCCGCCTCGAAACCGAACTGATGTTCGTTGTCGAAGTGGCCCTTCATGATCCGCATCAGCATCACGAACAGAATGATCGTGCCGATGGTCACGTGGGCGCCGTGGAAACCGGTGAGCATGAAGAACGTCGCACCGTAGATGCCCGAACCCAGCGTCAGGCCCAGCTCGTGGTAGGCGTGCATGTATTCCTCAGCCTGGAAGCCGAGGAACGCGCAGCCCAGCAGCACGGTGATCGCCAGCCAGATTTTCAGTGCACCGCGATGGCCCTTCTTCAAGGCATGGTGGGCGATGGTGATGGTCACGCTGGAGCTGACCAGCAGAATCGTGTTGATCAGCGGCAGGCCCCACGGGCTGATGACTTCCTTGGGTGGCGGGAACAGTTTCGGATCCGGGGTGTGCAGCAGTGGCCAGGTGAACTGGAAGTTCGGCCACAGCATATGGGCAATGCCTTTGGGGCCTTCACCGCCGAGCGCCGGGCCGGAGATGTGCCGCACGTAAAACAGCGCACCGAAGAAGGCGGCGAAGAACATCACCTCGGAGAAGATGAACCAACTCATGCCCCAACGGAACGAACGATCCAGCTGCGCGCTATAAAGCCCCGCGCGGCTTTCCTTGATCACCGCGCCGAACCAGCCGAACAGCATGTAGGCCAGTAACAGTCCGCCGACGAAAAAGATGTACGGCCCGTGGGATTCAGGGCGTGCCGCCTTCAGATCGTTGAACCAGGTGGCCAAGCCATACACCGTGATCGCCATGCCGAATGTGGCGATGATCGGCCATTTGCTCTGGGCCGGAACGTAATAGTGCTCATGAGTTGCCATTTATTGTTCTCCTTATCGGGCACGCTTAACCGCCAGTGTGTACAGCCACCGGAGGATGTCGGGCGGTGATATCGAACAGCGTGTAGGACAGCGTCAGGTGCTTCACATCCTTGGGCATGTCGCGGTCAACAATGAAACGCACCGGCATTTCGATCTGCTCACCGGGCTGCAGCACCTGCTGGGTAAAACAAAAGCACTCGGTCTTGTGGAAATACGCCGCTGCGTTGCTCGGCGCGATGCTCGGCACGGCTTGCGCACTCATCGGTTTGTCGGTGGGGTTGCGGGCGATGAAGATCATCTCGTTCACCGCCCCGGGGTTGGCCGTCAGCTCGTCGTGCTTGGGGTAGAAGTCCCACGGCATGTCGACGTTGTTGGTCGACAAAAACTGCACGCGCACCTGCCGCGAAGTGTCGACGACCTGCTCGCCCTCATACTGCCCGGCGGTCTTGCCATTGATACCGAAGGCTTTGCACATCACGTCGTAGATCGGCACCAGGGCGAAACCGAAAACAAACATCGCCACCACCACGCCGAGTAGACGGGTGACCAGTTTCTTCAACGAAATCGAGTCAGCCATGGTTCCAACCCTCAACCAAGAACCCCTGTGGGAGCAAGCCCCCTCCCACAGAAGCAAGGCGTTTCATTTCACTTCCGGCGGCGTAGTGAAGGTGTGATACGGCGCCGGTGACGGCACGCTCCATTCCAGACCTTCGGCGCCATCCCACGGCTTGGCCGGTGCCGGCGCGCCGCCTCGAATGGTCTTGATCACGATGAACAGGAAGAAAATCTGCGTGGCGCCGAACATGAACGCGCCGATCGACGAGACCATGTTGAAGTCGGCGAACTGCAGGTTGTAGTCCGGAATCCGCCGCGGCATTCCCGCAAGGCCGACAAAGTGCATCGGGAAGAAGGTCAGGTTCATGCCGACGAACGACAGCCAGAAGTGCAGCTTGCCGAGGGTTTCGTCGTACATGTGGCCGGTCCATTTCGGCAGCCAGTAGTACGTGGAGGCGAAGATCCCGAAAATCGCCCCCGGCACCAGCACGTAGTGGAAATGCGCGACCACGAAGTAGGTGTCCTGATACTGGAAGTCCGCCGGGGCGATGGCCAGCATCAGCCCGGAGAACCCGCCGATCGAGAACAGGATCACGAACGCCACGGCAAACAACATCGGCGTCTCGAAGGTCAGCGAGCCTTGCCACATGGTGCTTGCCCAGTTGAACACCTTGACCCCGGTAGGCACGGCGATCAGTAGCGTGGCGTACATGAAGAACAGCTCGCCCACCAGCGGAATGCCGACCACAAACATGTGGTGCGCCCAGACAATGAACGACAGGAACGCAATGCTCGCCGTGGCATAGACCATCGAGGTGTAGCCGAACAGCGGTTTGCGCGAGAACGTCGGGATGATCGAGCTGACGGCACCGAAGGCCGGCAGGATCATGATGTACACCTCGGGGTGGCCGAAGAACCAGAACACATGCTGGAACAAGACCGGGTCACCGCCACCGGCAGCACTGAAGAAACTGGTGCCGAAATGGATGTCCATCAGCATCATCGTCACGCACCCGGCCAGCACCGGCATCACCGCGATCAGCAGGAATGCTGTGATCAGCCAGGTCCAGACGAACAGCGGCATTTTCATCAACGTCATGCCGGGAGCGCGCAGGTTGAGGATGGTCGCGACTACGTTGATCGCGCCCATGATCGAGCTGATCCCCATCAAGTGGATGGCGAAGATGAAGAACGTCACGCTTTCCGGTGCGTAAGTCGTCGACAGCGGTGCGTAAAACGTCCAGCCGAAGTTCGGCCCGCCACCGGGGGTGAACAGGGTCGAGACCAGCAGCAGGAACGCCGCCGGGAGCAGCCAGAAGCTGAAGTTATTCATGCGCGGCAGGGCCATGTCCGGCGCGCCGATCATCAACGGGATCATCCAGTTGGCAAGGCCGACGAACGCCGGCATCACCGCACCGAAGACCATCACCAGACCGTGCATGGTGGTCATCTGGTTGAAGAACGCCGGTTCGACGATCTGCAAACCGGGCTGGAACAGCTCGGCGCGGATCACCATGGCGAACGAGCCGCCCAGCAGGAACATGCAGAACGCAAACCACAGATACAGCGTGCCGATGTCCTTGTGGTTGGTGGTCAGCACCCAGCGCATCAGGCCTTTGGCGGGGCCGTGGGTGTGGTCGGCATGACCGTGGTCATCGATGACAGCGCTCATGGCCGGTCTCCTTTACGTGAGTGGACGGGGCTGGCCGGGGCACGCTGCCCCGGCCGGTTCACGAAGTACGCGATAGACCGGCTCATTTGCTTTGCGCCTGTTTCAGCTCCAGCACTTCTTTTGGCGTGACCATGTCGCCCTTGTTGTTGCCCCAGGCGTTACGTTCGTAAGTCACGACCGCTGCGATATCGACTTCCGACAGTTGCTTGCCGAACGCCGCCATCGCGGTGCCGGGTTTGCCGTGGAAGACAATGCTCAGGTGACCTTCTTTCGGCCCCGTGGCGATTTTCGAGCCCTTGAGTGCCGGGAACATTGGCGGCAGGCCTTGGCCTTCAGCCTGGTGACAGGCCACGCAAGTGGTGTGATAGACCTTGTCGCCGCGCTCCTTGAGCTCGTCGAGGGTCCATTCCTTGCTGGTCAGCTCTTTGAGCTGCGCGGCCTCGGCCTTACGCTCGGCGAGCCACTTGTCGTAGTCGGCCTTTTCCTTGACCTCGACCACGATCGGCATGAAGCCGTGATCCTTGCCGCACAATTCGGCGCACTGGCCACGGTAAATGCCGGGCTTGTCGATGCGCGTCCAGGCTTCGTTGACGAACCCCGGGATTGCATCGCGCTTGACTGCGAAGGCCGGCACCCACCACGAGTGGATGACGTCGGCTGAGGTTACGAGGAAGCGCACCTTGGCCCCGGTTGGCAGCACCAACGGCTTGTCGACCTCAAGCAAGTAGTGCTCGCCCTTGGCTTCCTTGTTGTGGATCTGCTCGGCGGGGGTGGCCAGGTTGCTGAAGAACTCAACGTCCTGGCCCAGGTATTTGTAGTGCCACTTCCACTGATACCCGGTGATCTGGATATCGATATCCGGCTCACTGGTGTCGTACATCTTGATCAGGGTGGCGGTCGCCGGAACGGCCATCGCCACCAGAATCAGGAACGGCACGATGGTCCAGAGGATCTCGACGGTGGTGCTTTCGTGGAATTTTGCGGCGACCTGTCCGGTAGAACGGCGGTGCACCATCATCGACCAGAACATGGCGCCGAAGACGATGACCCCGATCACCACACAGATCCAGAAAATGGTCATGTGCAGGTCGAATACTGCGTGACTGATCTCAGTCGCTCCAGGCGCCATATTCACAGTCCAGGCCGCATTAGCCTGGCTGAAAATCGACCACAACAGGAGGCCCATCCAGACGTGTGGATGTCGCATCATTGCGGGTTCCCCTTATCGTTCTTGTTATCCCGTAGGCGCAACGCCTGCGGCAAGGGAGCGGCTGCATCAGACTACGAACTTGAATCGCCGGGCCTTGCTGCGTGGGCAGTCGGGCGTCATCAGCTAACTCCATTCAATGGCGAGTATAGACAGCGACTGGAAATTGCAATGTGAGGACGTAAATGATCTGAAACAGCCAGGACTTGCGTTCGAGGGCACGAATGGAGAAGGATGCAGACGAGTGGTGGCAAACGGATATAACGAGGGTGCATCAAGGATGAAATAATTATGACAAATGCGTCTTAGCATTTTTCGTAAGCCAGCTAACTTATGTCTTCCCTATTTCATTGCCTTGTTTCCTGGAGTTTTCATGAACACCGCCGCATTGCGCGAGCAGATCCAAACAGCCCAACAACATGAGAAAGACACCGGCCTGCTGACTCGTCAGCTGGAAAGCAAGCTGCCTCATTTACATCCGGCGATCCAATTGCCGGAAGCCGACGCCCAAGGCGTGCTGACGCGTTTTGTCGCCGCCTACATCGAAGAAGTGCCAGACCTGCTGGATGCAGCCAATGAGGTCGCCAGGGAAGCGGGAATCGAATCGCAGATCAAACCGGTGCTGAAAATCGCCGAGCAGTATTTCCTCCAGCCGCCGGCCATCATGGCCGGGCACGTTGGCCTGGACAGCCTGCTGGACGAAGCCTATCTGGCGCACCGTTTTGTCGAAGAGGTCAACGACCTCTACATCAAGCATTTCGGCCAGCCACTGATCCCCTTGGACATGACGGTCGCCAATCTGATTGCTCACCAATTGATCGGTGAGGAATTTGCCAACCAACTGGACGAAGCTGTGCATCACGCCATCGACGAGATGCTCAACGAAGAGAGTTTTGCGCTGGAGTCGGTAGAGGCCTACCGCGAAAAACTCAGCAGCCCGGACACCGGCGCCGCGTGGAAACGCTGGCCGTGCATGGGCCGCCGACTGGGCGTGGGCCTGGAGCTGGATCAACCCGCCGCCTGATTTAAAGGCGTGCGCAAATGCCAATGTGGGAGGGGGCTTGCTCCCGAAGGCGGTGTGTCAGTCGCTAACAATGTCGACTGATCCACCGCCTTCGGGAGCAAGCCCCCTCCCACAGGGGGTATTTGCAAACCAGGTGTTTAGCCAGCCGCCCCTATACCGACATTCGTCCGGACCCGCCCCTCAAGCCTGCGCTTCAACCCACGCGACTCGATCAACAGCTTCGACCCCTTCGCCGCATTCGCCCGGCCCCACTCTTCCAGCAACTCCAGACACGAATGGTCGATGTAGCTCAGGTTATTGAGCGGCACATGCACCGTCGTGCCCGTTGGAATCGTGTTCAGCACCTGCGTCAGTGCCGGCACCTTGAGGAACGTCGCCGCGCCGAGCAGACGCAACTCCATCTCGCCTTTCTGCGGCAGATCGATCAGGCTGATTTTCAGTCGTGAAGCCTTGAACGCCAGTTTCAGCAAGGTCAGACCGAAACCGATCAGTACGCCGGTCAGCAGATCCGTGAAGATGATCGCCAGCGCCGTCGCGGCGTAAGTGAACATCGGCATCCGGCCATAACGGCTCAGACCACGGAAGACTTTCAGGTCCACCAGTTTGAAACCGGTATACACCAGCACACCCGCCAGACTCGCCACCGGAATGCTTTGCAGCACGCTCGATAACAACAGCACGAACGCCAGCAACCACAGGCCATGGAAAATCGTTGAGTAACGCGTGGTCGCACCGGCCTGAACGTTGGCCGAACTGCGCACGATCACCCCGGTCATCGGCAGCGCACCGACCAGACCGCAGAGCATGTTGCCCACGCCCTGCGCCGACAGTTCACGGTCGAAGTCCGAGCGTACGCCGCTGTGCATCCGATCGACCGCGGCCGCCGACAACAGGGTTTCGGCGCTGGCGATAAACGCTACGGCAAGCGCAGCGATCAGCAGCGTCGGATCCGCCAGACTGAGCAGATCCGCAGGTTTCAGCCAGTCGATGGCTTGCGCCAGGTTCGCCGGCACTTCAACCCGTTTCACCTGCAAAGCGAGCATCAGACTGGCACCCGTGGCCAGACCGACCCCCAGCAATGCGCCGGGAATGAAGCGCAGCGAATGCGGGCGCAATTTCTCCCACAGCCACATCACCGCAATGGTTGACAGCCCGAGCAGACCGGCCTGCCAGCCTAACGACGGCAAGGCTTGCGCCACGGCGCCGGGGAAGGCCGTGAGGTTATCCAGGCCGGAGGGCTTTGGTGAGGCGTCGAGCATTACATGGATTTGTGAGAGCACGATCAACACGCCGATCCCGGCCAACATGCCGTAAACCACCGCTGGTGCCGTGACCCGAAACCAGCAACCGAGCTTCAGGCGCCCGGCCACCCATTGCAGAAAACCGGCCAGCAGCAGAATCGGCCCGAGCATCTCGATGCCGTGCTGTCGTACCAGTTCGAACACCAACACCGCCAAACCCGCCGCCGGCCCGCTGACCTGCAAAGGGGAACCGGCCAGCCAACCCACCACCAGACCACCGATGATCCCGGTGATCAACCCTTTGGCCGGTGGCAGCCCCGACGCAATCGCAATGCCCATGCACAGCGGCAGGGCGACCAGAAACACAACCACCGAAGCCAGCAGCTCCCGTGGCAACACCGCTTTCAATTGAGCTGCACGCATGGTGATTCTCCCGAAGTTTTCTTCAGGCGTGGCAAGGCCGGGCCGCTGAAACAGCGGCCGGCGTCAAACCACACAGATTTTTAGGAAGATTTAGAAGCGCGCTTTGGGCGTCGCCACCGGAATCGGATGGCTGCCGTCGAGCGGCAGGAATCGACTCTGATCCGCGTCGTAAGCTTTGATTTCGCTGGTTTCGATGTTGTAGACCCAGCCATGGATGAACAGATGACCGTTCGCCATGCGTGAGGCTACCGAAGGATGGGTACGCAAGTGCTGCAATTGGGCGATGACGTTTTCCTCGGTGAGGATCGGCATGCTTTCTTTTTCGTCGGCGCAGTGACAGTTGTCGTGCACCATGGTTTTCGCGACTTCAGCGTGGCGCAGCCAGGCTTTGACCGTCGGCATTTTTTCCAGGCTGTCCGGGTTGAGCACCGCACGCATGGCGCCACAATCGGAGTGCCCGCAGATGATGATGTGCTGCACGCCCAGCGCCAGCACCGCATATTCGATGGCGGTGGAAACGCCGCCGTTCATCTGGCCGTACGGCGGAACAACGTTGCCGACGTTACGCGTCACGAACAGGTCGCCGGGTGAACTCTGAGTGATCAGCTCGGGGACGATGCGCGAATCGGCGCAGGTAATGAACATCGCCCGTGGCGATTGGGCCGTGGCGAGTTTCTTGAAGAGTTCTTCCTGCTGCGGGAAGACCTCATGATGAAAATGCAAAAAGCCGTCAACGATCTGTCGCAGCGCTGCATCAGCGGATTGCGCCTCAGGGGCTTGCGCCGACGCAGCCAACGGCTGTTTATCCTTGTCACTCATGATTGATCCTCTTTGGCGGATTCAGGGAGTCATGCCCCGGTATTCCGGTATGAAGCCAGTGGCTGTTTAAACATCCGGGTCATCCCGACCCGTCAGTCACTCGATGAACAAGGTAGCCGCCGAAACTTAACTCAAACTGAATCAAGCGCTCTAGAACGTGTGTTCCAGGTCACAAAAAACGTGACTGAGGTATTTCGACGGAGGGGTTCCAACCGCTCAACCATAGGTCAATTGTCGCTAAATCAACGACATCTGGCGACCCGGCGGACAGAAGGCTGTGCAATTTTTATCGGGCCTTGCGGTGGGTGAGCCCTTCCTCGCCGCGAAAAGTCGTGGCGGCGTCGCTGACACTTAGCCATTGAGGGCCAGAGCAATGGCCCGAGCCAGTCCTTGGGTTAACGATAAGAAACCTGATGAAACAGATGTTGAATGGCGTTGAAGATGATGCCCCGTATGATCCGAAGTGCCAAGGCGTTCAATAAGGCAAATAAATTAAAAAAGGGATTTTTTATGACATCTGTTTTGCGTCCAAATAGTATCAAAGGTATTTTTCTAGAAAAGGTGGAGATTTCGCTGCCTCGCAAAGAAATCATGGTGATCATGAACTTTGCAACTAAACAAAAACAACAGGATCCAGAAACAAAACTTATAACTGAGAAGTTGGTTGACATTAAACAGATTGCTGCAATATCACGCGATAACGGCAAAAATTTTGAGGTCGGGCCATACGGCGATATGGACGGTGACGGTGATATTGACCGTCATGACCGGGCGAAGTTGATAGCGTTGGCGAAGGCTTACAGTGGCATCGTCATTGTGTAAATAAAGACAAGGCCTGTATAAGTTCTCATACAGGCCTCGTTATATCCATGCATTGGCCCATTTGCTAAATCAATGACATCTGCCGTCCTGGCGGACAGAAGGCTGTGCAATCGAGGTTGTAGCCCTCGCGGTGATTGAGTCCAAGACGCTTGATGGCCTTGGCAAAGCGTTGCGCGAGCAGATCGGCAAACGGCCCTTCGCCCCGCATCCGTACGCCGAAACGGCTGTCGTAGAGTTCGCCGCCACGGCTCTGGCGGATCAGGCTCAGCACATGCGCCGCCCGTTGCGGATAGTGTGCTTGCAGCCACTCCTCGAACAGCGGCGCCACTTCCAGCGGCAGGCGCAGCATCATGTACGCAGCGCTTTGCGCGCCGGCGGCGTGAGCCTCGGTGAGCAGGCTCTCGATCTCGCTGTCGTTGATCATCGCAATCATCGGCGAACACAACACGCCCACCGGAATCCCCGCCTCGCGCATCACCCGGATTGCCCGCAGTCGTGCCTTGGGCGCGGCTGCGCGGGGCTCTAGGATGCGCTTGAGCTCATCGTCCAGCGTCGTGAGGCTGATCATCACCGCCACCAGCCGTTGCTGCGCCAGTTCGGTCAGTAGATCGAGATCGCGCAGGATCAGCGAACCTTTGGTGACGATGGTCACCGGATGTCGATAGCGCAAAAGTACTTCGAGGATCTGACGAGTGATCTTGTGTTCGCGTTCGATTGGCTGATACGGATCGGTGTTGGAGCCGAGATTGATCGGCGCGCATTGATAGCCTTTTTTCCCGAGTTGTTCTTCAAGTACCTGTGCGGCATTGGTCTTGGCGATCAAGTTCGTTTCAAAATCCAGACCCGGCGACATATCCCAATAGGCGTGGCTGGGCCGCGCGTAGCAATAGATGCAGCCGTGCTCGCAGCCACGATAGGGATTGATCGAACGATCAAAGGGCAGATCCGGCGACGTGTTACGAGTGATGATGGTCTTCGCGGTTTCGATCATCACCTCGGTGCCCTGCGTCTCGGGCACTTCCTGATACCAGCCGTCGTCCTCGACCACCGAACGGTTCGGCGCGAAACGGTTGTGCGGGTTGGTGGCGGTGCCGCGACCGCGGGGAGGGAGATGGCTGATCATTGAAGAATCTCGGGTCTGTATATGCATACAGTATCCGGTAATGCCCATCGTGATCCAGTACCGTTCAGCCAAGCAGCCTGCTGATAGGTTTCTTAAATAGCTACAACTATGGAAAGCCCGCGATACATATGTTCCGTTGTATATGAAAATTATCAAATATAGTCTTGTTCAACTTTCAGGTACTGACGCCTGATTTTAAATTAAAAGGACTTTATGTATGTCGTACCTCAATCAACGTGGTGTTTTTTTACAAATGATGCTGCCGGGGCCATCGGAGCCCAACACGATTGTTTCCATGCAACTTGCCCGCAAGGAACTGGGCTGGAATGCCGAGGAGCAACTATCGACTGAGGCGTTGGTCGATTCGATTTACGTGGTCGCGGTATCCGCTGATCGTGGCAAGTCCTTCACCATCCGCACGGACAAGAAAGATGTCGACGGCGACGGTGACATTGATGGCGATGACAAAGCCAAGTTGATGGCGCTGGCCAAGGCTTATGCAAGTATCGTTAATCCGTAAGGCGCACGGCGATAAATGCAAAAAAACCCTGCATGATTCACGCATGCAGGGTTTTTTGTCGGACAGTGTTTCGTCGACACCGTAGCAACCATGTCAGCGCTTATTTCAAACTTTAAAATCTCTCATTGACGCAAAGGAGACCGCGATTTTTCTGAAAATAAACTCATCGTCCAGATCAATATCGCCATCACCGTCTGCGTCCGTCGATCCTGACACTTTTTTATACATACCCTTGTCATAACCTGTGACGGTCACGACTGAATCCGGGCGAGTCAAATCGGAGTTCGCGACATTAAACAAACCAATGTTGACGTCGGCAAGTTTGCTCCCTGAGGCGTTGTCTCCAAATGAGATAAGTATGCATCGATAAAGACGGCCCGCACCGACGGTACTCAAACCGACCAAAGCAGAGGCGAGGTCGCCTGCCAGGGCATAATAGGATTCGTCATCCTCATCAATGTCACCGTCGCCCTCGACGTCGTCGACTCCGGTGACCGTGTCAAATTTTCCGTTGGCGGTATTGGCGTACGCCGTGACCACAACGTCGGGCATTGAATTAACTGCATCTCCATTGTTGTACCGGGAAATTACCGCTTCTGCCTTTCCGTCCCCATCCGTGTCTTTGAACTCATATAGCAATGAATAGCTCATGTCTTTGTGCTCCATACCAGGGCGATATTAAGGGCAATTGCGTCTGCGTCCCTTTGCACCCTAAGTAACGTAAAGAAGAGTGTCTACTGTCAGAGTTGACAGGTGTCAGTATTTACAGTGGTTATTGTTCAGGCCAGACGACTGTATGGGTATACATCCTGTCAAGTCTGACAGTAGACCCGATTTCTCCCCAACTTTAATATCCAGAAACCTAGGCACGATTGTCGGTTGTATGGGCGAAATCAACTGTAAGGACTTGATCAATGGCTATCAGGATATTGCTGGAAATTGCGGATATGGACCGAGACGGAAATCCTGAGGTCGCGTTTTATCACTACGATGAAGACGCGACCGAAATGATGGACTACGACTACTCGCTCTTCGCCTCTTCATCGGAAGGCAATGGTCGTTATGACCTGATTTCCGAAGACGCCGTTGACGCCGATGGCGATGGTGACGTCGATAAATACGACAAAAAACTCTACCTGCAGTTAGCCGATGCCTTTGCGCAATTCAAGGGCTTTCAGTCCACGCGTTGAATTGCCCGCTGACACAGCGAAAACACCCATGCCATGTCAGCGGTATTCAAGCCTCGTTACTGCGCAGTAACTTGCCCTAGGTCATCCCCGGAAGTGGTCTGCGTATCGTTCTTGCGCAGGCTCGCGACATCGGCAGCGTTCACCGGCGCGCCCCTGTTGCCCCAACTGCCGCGAATGAAGCTCACCACATCCGCCACTTCCTGATCCGACAACCGCCAGGCAAAGCCGGGCATGGTGAAGGTCGAAGGCGCGGTGTGCGTTGCCGGCAATGTCCCGCCCTTGAGCACGATGTGGATCAATGAGGTTGGATCTTCCGATTGCAGCACCGGATTACCTGCCAGCGCCGGGAATACCCGCGTATAGCCGTGGCCGTCGGTGCGGTGGCATGCCGCGCAGTTGTCGATGTAAACCGACGCGCCGCGCTGGCTGTCGTCACCGTTCCATAGGGCCTTGGCGGCATTTTCATCGTACGAGTGCGGTTGATCGTTCGGATCAGTCGCTGGCAACGACTTCAGGTAGCGAGCAATTGCAGTCAGGTCGGCGTCGGTCATGTATTGCATGCTGTGGGTGACCACATCGCTCATGCCGCCGAACACTGCGCTGCGGTCACTGCGGCCGGTCTTGAGGAACTGCACCAGTTGCTCTTCGCTCCAACTGCCGAGGCCGTCCTTGTGATCGCCGCGCAGGCTCTTGGCGATCCAGCCTTCCAGTGGCGCGCTGCCGGCCAGGAACGTGCTGCCATCGGCCGCGCTCAGGGATTTTTCCTGCAGGGTCAGGGCACGCGGCGTGTGGCAGGCGCCGCAATGGCCCAGGCCTTCCACCAGGTACGCCCCACGGCTGATCACCGGATCATCCGATGTCGCTTTATAGCCCTCGACCTTCGGCGCAAACATCCAGCGCCAGCCCATCAGCGGCCAGCGCATGCTCAACGGCCATGGAATGTCGCTGGCCTTGTTCTGTTGCGCCACCGGTTCTACGCCTTGCATGAAATACGCGTACAGCGCTTTCATGTCGGTTTGGCTGACACGGGCGTAGGACGGATACGGCATCGCGGGGTACAACGTACTACCGTTTTTAGCGACACCATGACGTACGGCCTGATCAAAGTCCTCGAAGCTGTAATCACCGATGCCGGTTTTATCCGGAGTGATGTTGGTCGAATAGATCGTGCCGATCGGGGTTTCCATCGGCAGGCCACCAGCGAACGCCTTACCGTTTTTTGCAGTGTGGCAAGCCACACAGTCGCCGGCACGGGCGAGGTATTCGCCCTTTTTGATCAAAGTTTGATCGACTTCGGCGGCCTGCAAAGAGGCGCTGCCGAGCAGGGCCAAGGTCGCGATAACAAGATTTTTCATGGTCATCGCTCCTTAAGCCTGAACCAGCGGGCCGGGGTTTTTCAGGTATTGCTCGCGGATCGCTTTTGCCGACCAGTAGGTCAACGCAGCCACCAGCCCGGTCGGGTTGTAACCCAGGCCCTGCGGGAACGCTGAAGCGCCCGGCACGAAGACGTTATGCACGTCCCAGCTCTGCAAGTAGCGGTTCAGCGCGCTGGTCTTCGGATCGGTGCCCATGATCGCGCCACCGTTGAGGTGCGTGGTCTGGTAGGCCGCGGTGTTGAAGTGATCGCCAACTTTCTTGCCAATCACCGCAATGGCTTTCGGGCCCATCGCCTCGGCGACTTTGCCCATTTTCTCGACCATGAAGCGGTTCATTTTGATGTCGTTTTCCTGCCAGTCGAACGTCATCCGCAGCAGGGGCAAGCCGTAGGCATCGCGGTACACCGGGTCGAGATCGAGGTAGTTGCCTCTGTAGGATTGATGCGCGCCGTGAGCGTCCATCGACACCTGGTGGGTGTAGTAATCGGCGGTCGCGCGTTTCCAGGCACTGCCCCAGGCCGGAGTGCCCGGTGGGTTGGAGGTGCCGGCAATCGGTCGGCTGCCAGCCTGGTTGACCCACATTGGCGAACCGCCGACGAAGCCGTGCGGGCCGTGGTCGAAGTTGTCGGCGTTGAAGTCATCCAGCGCCACACCGTTACCGCCGGCGCCAATGAAGTTGTTGGTGTGGGTGTCCTTGTCGAAGAACGCCTTGATGGTCGCCATGTTCTGGTAGGCGAAGTTACGCCCCACCACACCTTCGCCGCTGATGGGGTCGTAAGGTTTGCCAATCCCGGAAAGCAGCATCAGACGCACGTTGTGCAACTGGAAAGCGCCGAGGATCACCAGGTCCGCCGGTTGCTCGATCTCGCGGCCCTGGCTGTCGACGTAAGTGACGCCGGTGGCTTTGGTTTTGGTGCTGTCGAGGTTGATCCGCAGCACATGGGCATTGGGTCGCAATTCGAAATTCGGCAGCGGCTTGAGCGCCGGCAGAATGTTCACGTTCGGCGAGGCCTTGGAATACATGTAGCAAACGTAACCGCTGCAGAACCCGCAGAAATTGCACGGGCCCATCTGCGCGCCGTAGGGATTGGTGTACGGGCCCGAGGTATTGGCCGAAGGCAGGTTGTAGGGTTTGTAACCAACCTGCGTAGCCGCTTTGCTGAACAGCTGTGCGGACACGGTGTTTTTCTGTGCCTGCAGCGGGAACGGGTTGGAGCGATCCGGTGCGTAAGGGTTGCCCCCCTTGCCCTGACCGACCAATTGACCTTTCACGGTCCAGGCCTGGCCCGACGTGCCGAAGACCTTTTCGGCGAAATCGAAGAACGGTTCCAGCTCTTCATAGCTGACGCCGAAGTCCTGGATGGTCATGTCTTTGGGGATGAAGCTTTTGCCGTAACGCTCTTCGTAATGGCTGCGCATGCGCAACTCGATCGGGTCGACACGAAAGTGCACACCCGACCAGTGCAGCCCGGCGCCGCCGACGCCGTTGCCCGGGAGGAACGCGCCCAATTGGCGGTTGGGCAAGGCAATGTCGTTGACGCTATGGCGAATGGTCACGGTCTCTTTGGAAATGTCCTGGAAGAGTTTTTTCCGCACGCTGTAGGTCAGTTCGTCAATCACCTGTGGATAGTTGCCGTCGGGGTAGGTGTCCTGCATCGGCCCGCGCTCCAGCGCCAGCACGTTGAGCCCAGCCTCGGTCAGCTCTTTGGCCATGATCGCGCCCGTCCAGCCGAAACCGACGATCACTGCGTCGACCTTCTTCATTACCGTTGCCATGCTCACGCCCTCTCGCCGCGAATCGAAACTGCCGGGAAGGGGTATTGCTCGTTGCGTTCCACCCAATCCATGAAATCGGCGCGGGCGCCGGGAAAGCCGATCATGGTCCAGCCGACCATGCCTTTATTGCCGCCGTGGATCGGGTCGCAGAAGAATCCTTCCTTGGTGTTTTGCAGCAACAGGTTGAAGAAAATCTTCGCGGGGACGGTATCGAATTGCGGTTTTCCGGCTTCGAGTTGTTTGAGTAAATCGTCTCGGGTAGCGCTGTCTTGGTCAGCAAATACTTTACCGTTGATGGATTTTGCCCACTGATCCGTGGCGGCGATGCCGAGGCGATAGATCTCTTTTGGTACGAGTTTGCTCTGCCAGCCCATCTCCGGCGCCGCGTCGGCGTTGAAGGGGCCTTGCATGTACCAAAGGGCGCCAGCGGCATACGGGGTGTTCATCTGACGATCGATGTATTGCGGCACGCCAGCTTCCAGCGCTCCCGGGCCTTGATCGTCGTTGGGGATCAGTTGCGCCACGGCGGCATGGATGAAGGCCCATTCTTCGGCGGTGAAATAGCTTGGCTGATAATCGTCGGCGTCAGCGCGAACCGGTTGCGTTGCGGGAGCAGCTTCAGGCGCGGCTTGCAGCACGCTGCTGCCCAGACTGGTACCGGCCAGGGTGACGACGGGAATCAGGGTCAGGGATTTGCGCAAAAACTCACGCCGCGGGTTGTCTCGATCTTCATCAGACATGGGGGGGCACCTCATCAGGCATCAAGGGTGGTCAGCCGTTTCTGCGAACGGCTTGAGGATTTTTCGTCGCGACGTGGCCGGGATGATCCGGAGAGCTGCAACATGATGTGACAAATGGTAGCAGCCTAAGCATTGAGATGAATCGTTTCAGTCGAAAAAAGCCGAAATGGCTGACCCGCTTTTCACCGGATTGATGCCGATTCACATTTCTTTGACAGACGGCTCACGGGGCTTTGACCGGCAAACCTTGAAGCTTCAATTCTTCAAAAACCCGACACGGTCTACCCAGCATGTCTCGAGTGCGTCTTTTCCCCGCTTTGTGTTTGTCGCTTGTAGCAATGCTGCACCTGATCCCGGCCCAGGCGGCTGATACCGTGCCTTCCCGTCCGGAGGAGTGGGCGCAGCCGGTCGAGGTGCAATACAACCTGTTCCAGATGTCGCCGACCCTCTATCGCAGTGCATTACCCGATAGCGGCGCAGTGCCGCTGTTGAAAAATCTCAAAGTGGCAACGGTGATCAACTTCTTGCCGGAGGCCGATAGTCGCTGGCTGTCCGAGCCAGGCATCAATCAAGTGCAGTTGTCCTATCGCACCAATCACGTTGATGACAGCGATGTGCTCAAGACTTTGCGCGCTATCCAGAGCGCCGAAGCCAAGGGCCCGGTGTTGATGCATTGCAAACACGGTTCTGACCGCACCGGCCTGATGGCAGCGATGTATCGCGTGGTGGTGCAAGGCTGGAGCAAAGAGGATGCCTTGAACGAGATGACCCAAGGTGGTTTCGGCGAAAGCGGCCATTTCAAGGATGGTGTTCGCTACATGATGCAGGCCGATGTCGACAAACTGCGCACTGCGCTGGCCAATGGTGATTGCAGCACCAGCGCGTTCGCCACCTGCTCGATGAAGAGCTGGTTTCAGACCGTCAATCTCAAGTGAGCGGAGAATTCATTGAGGCGCGGCCGCAAAAAATTGCGCGTTGACCGGTTCGCCGAGAAACGCCTGCGCCGCGCTCAGCAACGAACGTGAGTCGCCGGGGGAAAAGAACGCCTCGCGAAAATCCCGCCCCGTTTGTGCGTCGAACACCCAGTCGCGCTGAAACCGCTTGAACACTTCAGTTGCCAGCACGCCAGACCATTTGTAGGCATAGACTGACGCCTCGTAACCGGTCACTAAATAGTCAAAGCCATAGGCGAAGCGGTGATAACCCGACATTCCTAGATGAGGAATTTCGCGTTGTACATCCTCGAACACTTGTTCGATGCTTCGGCCATCGCCATGAGTGTGGTGCAACTCCAGATCAAACAACGCCGTCATCAGTAACATCGCGGTGGTCCGACTGGTGTGGGCGCCAATGGCGGCCAGCGCGGTGTTGACCCGCGCTTCTGTCAGGCGTTCGCCGCTCTGGTAATGCGCCGCCAGCCACACCAGAAACTCGGACGACAGGCACCAGTGTTCAAACAACTGCCCGGCAAATTCGGCGGTATCACGCGCCAGTTGGGAAACCCCCGACAAGTTGCGATGGGGCGAGCGCGTCAGCACATGCTGCTGGCAATGGCCGAATTCGTGGAACAGCACCCGCAGGTTTTCATGGGAGAGCAGGCACGGGTGCTCGTCGGTGGCAGGGCTGAAATTGCAGTAGAGGCAAGCAATCGGCAGTGACGGCCGTCCCTCGGCATTGATTCGACGGGTGCGCAAGACGGAGGTGAAGGCGTAGTCGGCCGCGTCTTCACGGTGATAGGGGTCGACATAGATATGCCCGATCACCTGCCCATGTTCACTGACTTCCAATAGCCGTACGCTTTCATGCCAGTGGCTGACGGTCGTTTGTTCGACGATGCTGATCCCGAACATGCGCTCGCTGAACAGACAAAGTCGGCGCAACGTGCCCTCCAGCGGGAAGTACTCTCGCAAGCCTTTCAGCGCACCGTTCAACTGCTGGAGGCGTAATTGCTCGGCGAGGAAGTCTTCATCCCACGCCTGGATATCCACAATCCCTTGGGTGTGCGCAAACGCTTTCAGGGCTTGGGCATCGCGCCGCAGGGCCGGCGTATTCAACGCCACTTGCTGGCGCAAAAAAGCTTCAACCTGTGCAGCAGAGGTGGCCATGCGGTTTTCGAGACGCAACTGAACGAGATTCTCGAAGCCCAACAATTGGGCTTTCTCGTGACGCAATGCGATCAGCACTTTGAGTACCGGATCGTTATCGAGTTTTTTCGCCTGTGGGCCTAGATCGGACGCCCGGTTGATCCAGGCCGTGAAATAGGCCTCACGCAGCGCCCGGTTTTGCGCGTGGGTCATGATTTGCCGGTAGGTGTTTTGCTCCAGCGTCAGCCGCCAGCCCTCGTGTCCTGCCTCTTTGGCGTTGAGTGCCAGGCGCGCCTTCACTGCTGCTGACAAGCCTTCGAGCTGAGTGACATCGTCTATGCGTTGGCTCCACGCGGCGTTGGCCAGCTCCAGATGACTTCGAAAGCGTTGCTCCGTAAGCCGGATCTCGCCATTCAAACGGGCAAGTTTGCGCTGTTGTGCGAGCGGCAGTTCGATGCCGGACAACCGGAATTTGCGCAGAATTTTCGCCAGCGACGCTTTGCGTTGATCGTCGAAACCGGTGGCGACCGAACTCTTCGCCAGCCGTTGATAACTGCGGTACAGCGCCAGGTCAGCGGTCTTGTCGGCTCTGTACTGAGCGGCAACGACGCTGCACAACGCGCTTTCCCTGAGCCAGTCGATATCGTTGGATTTGACCGTCGAAAGCGTCTCGATAACGGCCATGGCCTCACCCAGACGTGCATCGGCTTCGTCGATGGCCACGACCAGATCGTCCCAGCCCGGATGCTCGGTCTGGCTGGTGATCACCCTGGCAATGACCTGGCGGTTATCGGTCACGATCGCGTTGATGGCTGGCAGCAGATGTTCGGCGCGTATCGCCGACCACGGTGGCAGGGTCCAGTGTTGTAAAAGGGGATTGGTGTGGAGCATGGCGTCTTCCTTGAGCGATGGCTGAAAGTGCCAGCCTAAGCAGGAAGCGTGAAAGAAGGGCGGTACATAGTTACCACCTTCCACCGCAATCGGTGGAAGGTGGCACTGACTCAGTGTTGCTCGTCGGGTTTCTTCTTCAATTTTGGATTCGGGAAGAACTGCACCGCCTGGACTTTCTTGTCCGCTGGCGGTTTGAGCGCGCTGGTGTTGACCCGCGTGCCCAGCTCTTTGGGCACCGACAGCCCTTGCTCGTTGAGCGTGTCGCAGTAACCGCAGGCCACGCATTCGCGGTGTGGCACGCTGTCCTCGCTCCACATCATCAACTTGTCCGGCTCGCTGCACGCCGGGCAAACCGCCCCGGCGATAAAGCGTTTCTTGGTAATCACAGGCCCCTCACTCATGCTGCCGCGTCCTCACTCAGGCCGCTGTGGCGCAAGAGTGCGTCAATCGACGGCTCGCGACCACGGAAGTCGACGAACAGCACCATCGGCGCCTGCGAACCGCCGCGCGCCAGAATCGCTTCGCGGAAAGCGCGGCCGGTTTCAGCGTTGAGCACGCCGTCTTCTTCGAATTTGGAGAAAGCATCCGCCGACAGCACTTCGGCCCACTTGTAGCTGTAGTAACCCGCCGCGTAACCGCCGGCAAAGATGTGCGCAAAGCTGTTGGGGAAGCGGTTGTAGGCCGGTGGACGCATCACCGACACCTCGTCGCGTACGCCTTCGAGCACCTGCGCGGCGCTGCGACCGTCACCGTGGGTGGCGTGCAGTTCGAAGTCGAAGAGCGAGAACTCCAGCTGACGCACCATCATCAGGCCAGACTGGAAGTTTTTCGCCGCGAGCATTTTTTCCAGCAGGTCCTGTGGCAGCGGCTCGCCGGTTTCGTAGTGACCGGAAATCAGCGCCAGGCCTTCCGGCTCCCAGCACCAGTTTTCCATGAACTGGCTTGGCAGCTCGACGGCGTCCCACGCCACGCCGTTGATCCCGGACACGCCGGCATGATCGACACGGGTCAGCAGGTGGTGCAGGCCATGGCCGAATTCGTGGAACAGGGTGGTCACTTCATCGTGGGTCAGCAGCGCAGGCTTGCCGCTGTCGGCCGGGGTGAAGTTGCACACCAGATTGGCCACCGGGCTTTGCAGCACGCCGTCGACGGTACGACGACGGTCACGAGCGCCGTCCATCCATGCACCGCCACGCTTGTTGGCACGGGCATAGAGGTCGAAGAAGAAGCGGCCGACGTGCTGGCCGTTTTCCTTGATCTCGAACAGGCGCACGTCCGGGTGCCAGGTGTCGAAGCCTTTGAGCTCGGCAATCTCGATGCCGTACAGGCGTTGAACGATGGCGAACAGGCCGCCCAGGACCTTGTCGATCGGGAAGTACGCGCGCAGGGTTTCCTGGGCGACGCTGTAGCGTTGTTCACGGAGTTTTTCGCCGTAGAAACCGCTGTCCCAGCTTTGCAGATCGGCGCAGCCCTGTTCGGCGGCGTAGGCACGCAATTGTTGCAGATCCTGCGCGGCAAACGGTTTGCTGCGCTTGGCCAGGTCGCGCAGGAAGCTCAGCACCTGATCGCTGGACTCGGCCATTTTCGTCGCCAGGCTCAACTCGGAGAAACTGGCGAAACCCAACAGCCTGGCCAGTTCCTGACGCAGATCCAGAATCTCTTCCATCACCGGGCCGTTGTCGTTCTGGCCGGCATTCGGGCCTTGATCCGAGGCGCGGGTGCAGTAGGCGGCGTAGACTTCTTCGCGCAGCGCACGGTCTTGGGCATAGGTCATCACCGCGTAGTAGCTCGGGAATTCCAGGGTGATCAGCCAGCCGTCCAGACCTTTAGCCTGTGCGGCGGCAGCCATTTGCGCCTTGGCCGAATCGGTCAGGCCGGCGAGGGCGGCTTCGTCGGTGACGTGCTTGCTCCAGGCCTGGGTGGCGTCGAGCAGTTGGTTGGAGAAGCGGCTGCCCAGCTCGGACAGTTTGCTCTGCACTTCGGCGTAGCGCTTCTGTTCAGCTTCCGGCAGGTCTATACCCGACAGGCGGAAGTCGCGCAGGGCGTGTTCCAGAATGGTTTTTTGCGCCACGTCGAAACCGGCAGCTTGCGGGCTGTTGGCCAGGGCTTCATAGGCCTGGAACAATTCGCGGTTCTGGCCCATCTCGGTGGAGTAGGCGCTCAGGGCTGGCAGACATGACTCGTAGGCATCACGCAGTTCGGCGCTGTTGCACACGGCGTTGAGGTGGCTGACCGGGCTCCATGCCGCACCGAGGCGGTCATTGAGTTCGTCCATTGCCAGTACCAGGCCGGCCCATGTCGGGTTCTGACCTTGGGTCTTGAGGATGTCGGCGATGGCGGCGCGGTTGTCGGCCAGGATGGTTTCAATGGCCGGCAGGACGTGTTCGGCACGGATCGTGGAGAACGGCGGCAGGTCGTAGGACTGCAGAAGAGGGTTGTTCACGCTCACGGTTGGCACCTTGGCTGGAAGAAACATGCGCCCATCTTAATTACAATCGACACTCACCGCAGCTATCGGCGACAGAGAGAGAACTAATCGTGTCACTTCGCAAATACCAGAATCACACCCCGCAGTTGAGCAACGGCGCATTTGTCGACGGCTCGGCGGTGGTGATCGGCGACGTCGAAATCGGTGAAGACAGCTCCGTCTGGCCGCTGACGGTCATTCGTGGCGACATGCACCGCATCCGCATTGGTGCGCGCACCAGCGTGCAGGACGGTTGCGTATTGCACATCACCCACGCCGGCCCGTTCAACCCGGACGGCTTCGCGCTGCTGATTGGCGACGACGTGACCATTGCCCACAAAGTCATGCTTCACGGCTGCACGGTTGGCAGCCGCGTGTTGATCGGCATGGGCAGCATTGTCATGGACGGCGCGGTGGTCGAGGACGATGTGATCATCGGCGCTGGCAGCCTGGTGCCGCCGGGCAAACGTCTGGAAAGCGGTTTTCTGTATGTGGGCAGCCCGGTGAAACAGGTCCGTGCGCTGACCGACAAGGAAAACGCCTTCTTCACCTACAGCGCGGCGAATTACGTGAAGCTCAAGGATCTGCACCTGGCTGAAGGCTACGACCAGCTCTGAATCGACTTACACCTGCTCAGGATTTCTCATGCATTACCAGACCGTACTGTTCGACCTCGATGGCACCCTGACCGACCCGCGTGAGGGCATCACTCGTTCCATTCAGTTCGCCCTCGGCAAGCTCGGAATCGACGAGCCGGACCTGACAAAGCTTGAGCATTTCATCGGCCCGCCGCTGTTGCAGGCGTTCATGCAGTTCTACGATTTCGACGAGGCCAAGGCCTGGGAGGCGGTGAATTTCTACCGCGAGCGTTTCAAGGTGACGGGACTGTACGAGAACCGCGTGTTCGACGGTGTCACGCCGTTGCTGGAAACCCTGAGTGGCCAAGGGCGGCAGCTGTATATCGCGACGTCCAAGCCATGGGTGTTCGCCCGCGAGATCGCCCGGCACTTCGACTTTGCCCGGCACTTCAAGGTGATCTACGGCAGTGAGCTGGATGGCACGCGGACCAACAAAGTCGAGTTGATTGCCCATTTGATCGCCGAGGAAGGGCTGAATCCGGCGGACACGCTGATGATCGGCGATCGTAAACATGACCTGATCGGTGCGCGCAGCAATGGCCTGGATGCGGCGGCGGTGGGCTATGGGTTTGGCAGTTTTGAAGAGTTGAACGCTGAAGCGCCGGCTTATCACTTTGAAACGCTGGATGAGTTGCATCAGGCGTTTTTGCACAACAGATGAAATTGCTTTCGCGAGCAAGCCCGCTCCTGTAGGGCCTGTATGTCGTATACAAGTCCAGTGTGGGAGCGGGCTTGCTCGCGAATAGGCCCGTTCAGCCAGCCAGAAATCAAGAATCTGCCAGCGTTTTCAATGCCGCCTTACGCTCGAGTACCGGTAAATTCCCCAGCCTCTCGACCTCTGAATAAAACCTCACCCAATCCCCTCCCTCCTGCCTGAACAGCGCAGCAAACGCCGGCACCCACTGGTCGTACAGTCCAAACGGCAACAGCCGCGCATTGTTCAGCGGCGCATAGACCCAGGCGTCAAAGCGCTTGTCCCCGGCCCACTGACTATCCCGCATCACCCGGTAATCCCGGCGAAACTGTTCGAACTGCGCCGCTTTGCGCTCACGCATCTGCTCGGCCGGCAATGACTGGGCGTAGAGCTTTTCCAGACGTGAACGGGTATCGAGCACCAGTGCAATGAACTGGTCACGCTGTTTGAGTTTTGAGTCGTTATCCGCTGGCAATCCGCGAAACGCCCGCCATTGCCGGGTGCCTTCCTGCTCGACGAACGTGGCGAAGGACTCGTTGAACTCGGTGTCGTCCTTCACATAGAAGCGCTGATGGGCCAACTCATGAAAAATCAGTGTGGCCAACCGCTCGTCGCCCCAACCCATCATCGAATTGAGTATTGGGTCGTTGAACCAGCCCAGCGTGGAGTACGCCTCGACGCCGCCGATCGACACGTCCATGCCCTGCAGGCGTTGGATCGCGGCTTCGCCCCGGGCCGCGCTCTGGCTGTAGTAACCGCGATAGGCCACGCATCCGGCAATCGGGAAACAGTGGTTTTGCGGGGTCAGCGAAAACTCTTGGGTGGCGAACACATTCCACACCACAAACGGCCTTCCAATGTCGGCGTACAGGCGATAGCTCTGGTTATCCGGAAGGTGCAAGTGCTGGCTGGCGAAGGTGCGGGCCTTTTGTGACTGCGCCAAGTGTGCGCGTAACTTTACGTCGCGGCTTGGGTCGGCAATCACCTCGGCCACCGGCTCGCGGGCCCGCAGCAATTGCCATTGACCGCTGGCCAACTGGCCGTAGTAGCTGACGCTGGCGCAACCGTTGAGCAACAAAAACATCACACCCGGAAACAAAATCCGAAAAACGCGATCAAGTAACCGATGGCTTGAAAGCGGCCTGATCAAAATAAGAAACCCCTGGAAAGTCTGCCCGCAAGACTATCCCGCCCATTGGAGCTGCGCTATGCGTATGTTGATGCTGACAGGAGGCCTGCTGACGCTGGCCGGATGTGCCGGATTTGGAGTGCCGGATCCTGACCCCTCGCAGGCCTGGATCGATCTGAATGCCCGGCAGCAGGACACGGCACTGCAAGCGCTGCAAGTCGACCGCAAGGCTGCCATCGACAGACGCTATTTCGAGGTGCAGCCCGGCAGTCATGAGCTGACGGTGCGTTATCAGTTTCCGGTGGAAGCCACCAATATTGGTCCCGACGCCGAGCCGCTCTGGCGCGATTGCCAGTTGAACGTGAAATTCAACGGTTTCAACGCCGGCCAGCGTTATCAATTGCAGGCCGGCAGTATCGGTTTCCGACCTTGGGCCAAGCTCTATGACGAGCAGCGCAAGGTTGTGGGGCAGGGCACTCCGGCGGGCTGTCAGAAGACTTGATCGGCGCTATGCTCAATGTCCCATCCAAAGGACATTGATCATGCGCAGGTTGACGTTGTTGCTTGCTGCAAGTGTGGTTGCCGGCTGCCAGAGCCCGATGCCAGCGGCTGACCCTGGTAAGGCCTGGGTCGACTTCGCCATGCCCACCCCTGGCGGCAAAGTGCTGATGGCGGAACGGCTGGACAAACAGAGAATGCCGGACGGACGGTTTTTCCAGGTCACGCCGGGCAGTCACGAGTTGACGGTTCGCTTTGATTTCGAGGTGTTCGGCGGTGGCATGAGCATGAACACCGATCCGCAGGAGCGGCTGTGTTACCTGACCGTGCGTTACGATCATTTCGAGGCCGGGCAACGTTATCGTCTTGAAGCCAGGTCACTGGCATTTACGCCAAGCGCCCGGTTGATCAATCACCAAGGGCAGATCGTTGCCGAAGAACGGCAGGTCAACTGCGTGCCTTGATCGACTTCAACTGTCGTTTTTCTGATAGATGATCGCTTTGGTGCCGTTTTCACACGAGCCTACGACCATGGCGATGTCGTGTTTTGCGGCCTCTTCCTTGCTGACGATTTCCAGCGTGTAGGAGGGCACGGCATTCGCCTGGATTTTGATTTCGATCTCGTTCTTCAATTCTTCACAGTCTTTGGGTGCGGCAAGAGCCGAGGTGGCCAGTGCACTGCAAAGAATCGCCAAGCCAATACGTTTCATGATTGAAGCTCCCTGAGGCAGCGCGCACGGATGTGCGCTGAAGCTGCTGTCATTTATTCGACCATACTATCGCTCAGCGAGTTCTGACTTCGCTCACAGGTCTTGTTAATCGGCTCAGGCTTCGTGGGGATTTTCAGGTCGCCTTCGCGAGCAAGCCCGCTCCCACAGAGGATCTTTGGTGTTCACAAGATCTGTTGTGGGAGCGGGCTTGCTCGCGAAGACGTCGGCTCAGCCAACGCCTGCTTATGCGACCAGCGATGCCTCAAGGGTGATCTTCGCATTGAGTACCTTGGACACCGGGCACCCTTCCTTGGCCTTGTTGCTCAGTTCTTCAAACTGCGCCTGACTGGCTCCCGGGATCTTCGCCTTGAGAATCAGCTTCACCGCCGTGATCGCAAAACCGCCATCGACCTGGTCGAGGGTGACTTCAGCGTCGGTGTCGATGCTGTCGGCCTTCAGGCCTGCATCGCCGAGAATCATCGAAAACGCCATGGAGAAACAACCGGCATGTGCGGCGCCGATCAGTTCTTCCGGGTTGGTGCCCTTACCGCCTTCGAAACGGGCCTTGAAACCGTAGGGTGCTTCTCTGAGGACGCCGGTTTCAGTAGAAATCGAGCCGATACCGGTTTTCAGATCACCTGCCCAATGTGCGGATGCTTTCTTAACGATAGCCATGCTGCCTCCTCAAGATCGGGCGCGGAACACCGCGCCGTTATGAATTTTGCTTGCAAGGCTTCTGAGGATAGACGCCGGGACAAAGTTCAGCTCGTCTGAATCGTTGACTTTTTTAGTAGGATTTTTCGTTCTGCTATTGAAACTCGGGTATATGCCCTCATTGCACAAAACACGCTTATGATTCGGCAGGTTTTCGTTCGCAAGAAAAACCTGCCTCCTCACTCGGAGAAGCAGGTTTATGAAGCAACTCTCAGACGTAAAATTTTCTACCCTCGATCTGGTGCCAGTGCGCGAGAACGGCAGCCCGGCGCAATCGCTGCGCAACTCGCTGAACCTGGCGCAGCATGTCGAGAAACTCGGCTATACGCGGTTCTGGGTGGCTGAACACCACAACATGGACGGCATCGCCAGTTCCGCCACTTCAGTGCTGCTCGGTTATCTGGCCGGTGGTACGTCGACCATCCGCGTCGGCTCCGGCGGCGTCATGCTGCCCAACCACGCACCGCTAGTGATCGCCGAGCAGTTCGGCACGCTGGAAAGCCTGTATCCGGGGCGGATCGACTTGGGGCTGGGCCGCGCGCCCGGCTCCGATCAAATGACTGCCCGTGCCCTGCGCCGCGAGCGCTCCGGCAGCGCCGACGATTTCCCCGAAGATGTTGCCGAGTTGGCGCGCTTCCTCGGCCCGCGCACCCCGGAGCAACGAGTCATCGCGATGCCCGGCACCGGCACCCATGTGCCGATCTGGCTCCTTGGTTCCAGCCTGTTCAGTGCACAACTGGCCGGCGAGCGCGGTTTGCCCTACGCCTTCGCCTCACATTTCGCACCGCGCTTGATGCATGAGGCGATCCGCGTCTACCGCAATCACTTCAAACCGTCGGCAGTGCTCGACAAGCCGTATGTGATGCTCGGTGTGCCGCTGGTGGCCGCTGATACCGATGAGCAAGCGGACTACCTGGCGACCTCGGTGTACCAGCGCATTCTTGCGCTGATGCGTGGGCAAAGTCTGGTTCAGCGCCCTCCCGTGAAAACCATGGACGGGCTGTGGCTGCCCCACGAGCGCGAGGCTGTGGGCGATTTCCTCGGTCTGGCAATGGTCGGCAGCCCGCAGAAGATCCGCGCCAAACTGGAAATGCTGGTTGAGCAGACGCAGGCCGATGAGCTGATTTTCACCTGCGATCTGTACGAGCATGCTGATCGTCTGCATTCCTACGAGTTGCTGGCGCAGGTGATGAAGGGCTGAGACGGTGCACCGTCCCCCATTGGAAACGTGTTGACCACAAAAAAGCCGACGCATGAGCGTCGGCTTTTTGCATTTCAGGCACGATCAACCGCGCTTGTAGACGATTTCCTTGGTGCCGCCTTCACAACTGCCGACCACATCGCCGCCAGCCGCCGCACCCTTATCGACGATCTCCAGCGAATACCCGGCAACCCCCTTGGCATCCAGCTTCGCCGCAATCTCGCTCTTGAGCTCGTCACAAGGCTTGCCGGCAGCAAACGCACCACCGGCAAGGCTCAACAAACCTATTGCCAATATGAACTTCTTCATCGGTCGCACTCCTGGTCGGATTAATAGAGGCGGGCATCGGAGCATTGGCCCGATGCGCTCACCCTGTAGCGCTTTGCCATTCCTATGGCACTCGGCCAGCGCGCAAGTTCAGAAGTGTAGACCCAACTCAGCTACTGGCGATCCGGAAGCCGACTTTGAGCGTCACTTGAAAGTGCGCGGCCTTGCCGTCCTTGATGTGACCGCGGGTTTCGATCACTTCGAACCACTCAAGATGCTTGATGCTTTTGTTCGCTTCGGCCAGCGCGTTGTTGATGGCCTCTTCGATGCTGTTGGTGGAAGAACCGACCAGCTCGACTTTCTTGTACGTGTGATGGTCACTCATGACGATCTCCTAGGCGTGTGGATTTGAGACTAGCAGTGAATTGCACTGTTGATTTCGGCGGCTACACGCAAGCGAAGTTCAGATTTTCTGCACTTTCTCAAACCGCTGAAGTCCCAATCAACACACGCCACTCATCACCAATGCAGGAGAGCCACCATGGCCAACACCTCTTTACGTAAAGCCTCGTTGCAAAGCATGGAAGCCGAGATCGAGAGTCTGCTCAAATCGTTGGAAAGCCTCAAAGACGACGCTTCGGACGAGTCGCGCAAGACCCTCAAGGCGCTCAAAAGCAACGCCGAAAGTGCGCTGAAACACTCGCGCCACCTGCTCAGCGATGCCTATGAAGAAGTCAAAGTGAAAACCCGCGAGACCGGGCTCGCCACCCGTGATTACGCTCAGGAACATCCGTGGACAACTGCCGGTGTGGCGGTCGGTGCAATGGGCCTGCTCGCGGCCTACTTGCTGTTCAAGCGCGGCGAATGATCCGGCTGGCGCAGCTCGTTTTTGAGCCATTGCGCCAGTTGCCGGGCGCGCCCGTCTGCGGCGCGTTTGGGTAGCCACAACGCCAGTTGCGCCGGGGTTTCACAGAAGCCCCATGGCGCAACCAGGCGACCGGCCCTCAAGTCTTCAGCCACCAGCGGCTCCGGCGCGATTGCCACGCCAAGACCTGCCACTGCGGCCTCCAGTAAGTAATACAAATGCTCGAAACCTTGCCCGAGCTTCAACGCCTTGGCGTCGAGGTGGTTTTGCTGTGCCCAGCTCGGCCAGGCTTGCGGGCGCGATGTGGTGTGCAGCACTGGCTCATCGAGCAAAGCCTTGGCAGATGCCCTTTGCAGGCGTTGATAGCCGCTGAATAGTGGGCTCATCACCGGGCCGATGCGCTCGGCAGCTAATTCATACACCTGCATGTCCGCCGGCCATGGTGGCTCGGCGAACAACAGCAAAGCATCGAGCCCGGGACGTCGAGGGTCAAGATCGCCCTCACCGGCCGACAGATGCAGGCGTAAATCCGGCAGATCGGCATTCAGTCGTCCCAAGCGTGGAATAAACCAGCGCGCCAGCAGGCTTCCGGAACAACCGAGCACAAATGGCGCGTCGGCCGTGCTTTGGGTTAATTCGGTGCAAACACTGCGCAACCGATCAAACGCTTCAGCGCTGGCGTCGCGTAGACGCACGCCTGCATCTGTGAGTTTCAAGCCGCGTCCATCCTTGATGAACAGGCTGAGGCCTAGGTGCTCTTCCAGCACCTTGAGCTGACGACTGACCGCACCATGGGTGACGTGCAGTTGTTCGGCCGCCTGACTGACGCTGTTCAGGCGTGCGGTGGCTTCGAAGGCGCGCAAAGCGTTCAGCGGGGGAAGGTCATGGCTCATGGTATCTGTGAGTTTTCCTGACAGGTTGCGGCGATCTTATCGGTTTTCAGCATAGAAGGTCAGGGGTAGAGTGGTCGTCATTGTCTTTTGACCCCCTGGAGCAAACCATGACCCAGACTTCGCACCACGCCGATCTGCGTAACGGCCCTGACGCCAACGGCCTGTTCGGCTCGTTCGGTGGCCGCTACGTCGCCGAAACCCTGATGCCGTTGATCCTCGATCTGGCCCGCGAATACGAAACGGCCAAGGAAGATCCTGCATTCAAAGAAGAATTGGCCTACTTCCAGCGCGATTACGTCGGACGTCCGAGCCCGCTGTACTTCGCCGAGCGTCTGACCGAGTTCTGCGGTGGCGCCAAGATCTACCTCAAGCGTGAAGAGCTGAACCACACTGGTGCGCACAAGATCAACAACTGCATCGGCCAGATCCTGCTGGCGCGGCGCATGGGCAAAAAACGCATCATCGCCGAGACCGGCGCCGGCATGCACGGCGTGGCAACTGCCACCGTGGCTGCGCGCTTCGGTCTGGACTGTGTGATTTACATGGGCACCACTGACATCGAACGTCAGCAGGCCAACGTGTTCCGCATGAAGTTGCTGGGCGCCGAAGTGATCCCGGTGGTCGCCGGCACCGGCACCCTGAAGGACGCGATGAACGAAGCCCTGCGTGACTGGGTGACCAATGTCGACAGCACTTTCTACCTGATCGGCACCGTGGCCGGGCCGCACCCGTATCCCGCGATGGTTCGCGACTTCCAGGCCGTGATCGGCAAGGAGACCCGCGACCAACTGCAAGCCCAGGAAGGTCGCCTGCCGGATAGCCTGGTGGCCTGCATCGGCGGCGGCTCCAATGCCATGGGCCTGTTTCACCCGTTCCTCGACGACAAAAGCGTTGAAATCATCGGCGTTGAAGCCGCCGGCTACGGCATCGAAACCGGCAAGCACGCGGCCAGCCTCAACGGCGGCGTGCCGGGTGTATTGCACGGCAACCGCACCTTCCTCTTGCAGGACGACGATGGCCAGATCATTGACGCGCACTCGATTTCCGCCGGTCTCGACTATCCGGGCATCGGTCCGGAACATGCCTGGTTGCATGACATCGGCCGCGTGCAGTACACCTCGGTGACTGACGATGAAGCCCTCGCCGCGTTCCACAAATGCTGCCGCCTGGAAGGGATCATTCCTGCCCTGGAAAGCGCTCATGCCCTGGCTGAAGTGTTCAAACGCGCACCGAAGCTGCCGAAGGATCACCTGATGGTGGTCAACCTCTCCGGTCGTGGCGACAAAGACATGCAGACCGTGATGCACCATATGGAACAGTCGCAGCAGGAGAAACACTGATGAGCCGCCTGCAAACCCGTTTTGCTGAACTCAAGGAACACAATCGCGCTGCGCTGGTGACCTTCGTCACCGCCGGTGACCCGGACTACGACACCTCGCTGGCGATCCTCAAAGGCCTGCCGAAAGCCGGTGCCGATGTGATCGAATTGGGCATGCCGTTCACCGATCCGATGGCTGACGGCCCGGCCATCCAACTGGCCAACATCCGTGCGCTGGGTGCCAGGCAGAATCTGGCGAAAACCCTGCAAATGGTTCGCGAATTCCGTGAAGGCAACAGCGACACGCCGTTGGTGCTGATGGGCTACTTCAACCCGATCCACATGTATGGCGTGCCGAACTTCATTGCTGACGCGAAAGAGGCAGGCGTCGACGGTCTGATCGTGGTCGACATGCCACCGGAGCACAACGAAGAGCTGTGCGACCCGGCCCAGGCTGCCGGTCTGGACTTCATCCGTCTGACGACTCCGACCACGGATGACGCGCGTCTGCCGAAGGTGCTTAACGGCAGTTCCGGATTTGTTTACTACGTCTCGGTGGCCGGTGTCACCGGTGCCGGGGCAGCGACGCTGGAACACGTCGAAGAGGCGGTCACTCGCCTGCGCCGCCACACGGATCTGCCGATCAGCGTCGGTTTCGGCATTCGTACGCCGGAACAAGCGGCGGCCATTGCGCGTCTGGCAGACGGTGTTGTCGTGGGGTCGGCGCTGATCGATCACATTGCCAATGCCACGACGCCCGATCAGGCGATCGACGGCGTGCTGAGCCTGTGCTCGGCGCTGGCTGAAGGCGTGCGTAAGGCCCGCGTCAGTTGAAGGTAAAGTTCCTGATACAGAGGAATTAGCACCTCGCGGCACAGACTAATCAAGCAAGACCGAGGGATTCAGAACCGCGTTCTGAATCCCTTTTTGCTGTTAGTGCAGTGAGGAAACTCCCATGAAAATGCCGAAACGTCTGATTGCCAGTCTGGGCGTGCTGATGATCAGCGCGACACCGCTGCTGGCCAGCGCCGATCAGCGCGATGATCACGACCGCGGCGGCCCGCAGCAGGGCCATTACGATAACCGTGGGGATAATCGCGGCAACGATCACCGTGGCCCACAGAACAACCACCGAGGTGGCCCGCCGCGCGACTTCGGCCCGGTACGCCAGACCATTCGCGACAACCATGGCTACTTCGTGCGCGGCGCACCGCCGCCTCCGGGCATCCATCTGGTACGAGGCCGGCCGCTGCCCCACGGTTATTACGGTGAGCGCCTGGAGGGTCGTGCGTTAGGTCGTTTACCGGTCTATCCAGGTTACGAATGGCGCCGGGCCGGGCGCGATATCGTGCTGATCGCGGTGGGTACCGGGATCATTTATGAAATTCTGGATGGGGTTTTGTACTGATTCACAGGCAATAAAAAAGATCGCAGCCCAGGCTGCGATCTTTCGCGTCAGGGCAACTCCAGCCCGCCCGAGGCTTTGTGCAGTTTGCGCAAATGCTCGCCAATCTGTTTCACGTTGGCTTCGCTCGCGGCAATCTCGGCCGCGCGCTTGGGTTCAAGCAGCTTGCGCACCTCCGTGTCCAGATCGCCGGAAAGCGCCAAGAGCTTTTTTTGCCGCTGGCTGCTTTCCGCTTGCAGTCGGCTGAACTCGCTCGGTTGCGGCAAACCGTAACCCTTGGAATCGAGCAATTCTGCCGGACGACTGAGGAAGCCGCTGTTGGCGAGGATTTCCTGCAAAGTCGCGTTGGCCTTGTCCATCCCACCGTTATCCAGCTCGCGTTCACCGAGGTAGCGCTGCTTGACCTCGTCCTGAGCCAGCAGCAGTTGCCGACGAAAACTGGCCTGCTCCAACAGCAGCAGTGCGGCGCTGGTGCGCAGGTCGGCGCGATCAAACCACGGACGGCGTTCCTCGGCCGACAACGATAGCCACTCCTCGACGCTGTTCTGTTTGATCGGTAATTGCTTCTTCAGTACAGCGAACATCGCTTGATAGCGATCGCGGAACGAGTCGAAGCGATAGCCCAGGCGCAGGGCCTCTTTTGGATCGTCCAGCACACTGGTGTCGGCGAGGCCGCGCCCTTTAAGCACTTCCAGCAAACCATTGGGCATGATGCTGTCCAGACCGACGAGCTGAGCGTTGTTGCTGCCGCTGCGCAACAGCTTCAGGCCTTCCACCGCGCAGTTGTTGGACAGGAAGAAGTAGTTGCCGTCGTAGCTCCAGTGCATCTCGGCGGCGTGTTCGACCACGCCTTCAATCTCGCTGCGTGACAGGTTCAGCGGCACCGATGCAAGGCTGCGCAGCTCGGTTTTGGTGTATTCATCGATGACCTGCGCCAGTGGCAAGACGAACAGCCGCGAGGGGTATTTGCCGACCAAGCCGTCCCAACTCGACAGTTGCACATCGCCCACGAAGGCGCGGTAGGACAGCACCAGATGCTGGTCCAGATCGAGCCGGCAATCCGGGCCACGTGGCCGACCCGGTGCGCAGATCACCAGACGCAACATGCTGTGGCCCCAACGGCTGACCCAGTTCTGATTGGCCTCGGCGAGCAGGTAGTCGACGGCGTACACCCGCTCCGGATCGACTTGTCCTAGCGGCTGCTTGGCGAAGTCGTTGCCCGCATTGAGAAACGCGAAACTCTTGCTGCAAGTGTCCTTGGCAGGCGGCGCCCAGCCAAAGTGTTCCTTGTAATAGCGGTACAGCGCCGGGCGGCGGCAGGCGTAGCTCGAGTCGAGGAGGAAATACTCCATGTTGACCGCGACGAACTCTTTCGGACTGGAGATCTCGTACAGATCCGGGCTACGGGCGATCTGGCGGTTGTGTTGCTCGCGTTCGCCGCGACGGCCGACGTATTGCTGCCAGCCGGCGAGGTCGAGCAGGCGCGGGTCATCGCTGAGGGTAAAGCGGCGGCCGTTCTGGCCACGGCATTCATCGGGGATACCGATCAGCCCGGCGCTGTTGAAACGCCGGGTGCAGCGCTGGATCAGCGTACGTTCGGCGCTCGGCCACAAACGCGCGCGGTCATAAATGTGGGTGATTTCGTGCAGCACCGTGGCGAGCAGTTCCTGACGCACAGTGCCGTGGGGGCGATTGGTTTTTTCTTTGGCCGCGCTGCCGTCGGTGAGGCTGTCGAGCAGTTTGCGGTTCAGATCGAGCTCGGCGACCAGCGTGGCTTGGCCGTAGGCATTGCCGGGCATGTCGTCGGTCCAGCCGACGTCGATGCGCCGGTCCAGCCGCTCGATGAAGCTCGGCGGCAGCGCGCGCATGGCTTCATCTATCAGCGTCTGGCTGGCCTGTTGTTGGGCGGCGCTCAGATCGTCGGTCTTGAGCCGCAATTGCAGGCTGGCGTGGGCGTTGTTGCCAAGCAGCAACAACGTCCCGGCCAGCAGCCAGGCGCCGAGTGATTTCACAGTGCGAGGATGGCTTCGGCGAGTACCTGATCGCTGGCGTCGCGAGCTTCCGGCACGCGAGTGCGCAAGGTGTTGAGCGCGGCTTCCAGGTGTGCGCCGCGGATATCACCGTTGCTGGCGACAAAACTGGCGGCATCGTCGTGAGCTTCGCGGATGATTTTCGAGTCGCGAATCGAGGTGGTGGTATCGGACGTGAAATCGATGCTGCGCTGGGAGGCACGAACGATGATGTTACTGGTGGCTACCAGGGTGTGCGCCTGGGCCACGTCGGCCAACAAAAACAGGCCAAGGGTGGCAGCAATCAGCGGGCTACGCATGGAACGACTCCGGAAGGACAAGGATAGCTATTGGACGAGAATTGCCTGCGCCAGTTCACGGTCGCTTACATGAAGTTTCGGCCGGGTTTTGCGCAGGTAATGCAGTGCTGATTCCAGTCGAGCGCCTCGCAATTCACCGTCAGTGGCAACAAACGCAGCCGCGTCATCGTGAGCGGCGAGCACCAGTTTACGGTCGAATGGCGCGGAAGACACCATGCCGGTCGCCCAAAGGCTCACTACGGTGTTCTGCGTGGAGACATCGAAGGCATTGGCCGGTGTCACCCAGCAGGCGGTTAATAATACGGAGGGGATAAGCAGTTTTTGAAGAAAGTGCATAAGACTCGGTAACTGTTAGCGAGCCGCAAGGCTAGCGCAATGCCCGGGCCGGAGCCAGCGCCAAAAGCATCGGGACACGACCGGCGTGTCCCTTCATGCCACGCTGATTCAGATCGCAAGAATCGCTTGGGCCAGTTGTGCATCGGTCGCGCTCAACTGCGGCGCTTGATGGCGGATAAGATCCAGCGCGCTTTCCAGCTTCACACCACGGATCTGGCCTTCGCTGGCAACGAAGCTGGCCGCGTCGTCACGGGCGGCGAGCACTGTTTTGTTGTCACGCAACGACGAGGTGGCATCGGAGGTAGCGTCGGAAGAAGATTTGAGCGCGCCAACGACGGCGTCGGTGGTCACGATGAAGCTGGAGGCGCTGGCGTTGGCAGCCACGGCCAGCAGGGCGGCAGCGCTGAGCAGACGAAGACGGGACATGATGTAACTCCTGTGGATAAACCGTATTGAGAGGTGGCTCGGTATCTGAGGAGTCAGACGCCAATGGCACAGCATTCGCCACGTTCTGCGTGGATATTAGGCCTGCAGACGAGGTTCGCACAGTGGGCAGAATGCTAGCGCCAGAAGGGTTTCTCCAGTTCATTCAGCCGATCGGCGTGGCTGAGACCCAGATCCGCGAGATCCCGCCCATCCAGTTGCGTCAATAGACGCCGCGTCCTGGCTTGCTCAAGGCCTTGGCATAAGCGGCTCAACAGGCGTTTTACGAGGTTGCGGCGAAGGGCGGGTTGTAAAGAAACTGCTGAAACATCCTGTAAGCCATTCATGACTGATTCCTTTTTACCGTCAAAGTCGGACAGTCATGTTGAACCCGATGCAGGCAACGGGGCAGATACACCAGCGTTAAATTGTACTGGTTCAGATTTGGCAATCTTATATCTGTACTGTTGTTTGTAGCCGCCACCTGTAATGCATGTTTTCCTCGCCTGAAACGACAAAACCCGTCGCGGTTTCCCGCGACGGGTTTTGTTTGTTCAATTCGGGTTGCTGGCGGTGGGTCTAACGACCAGAGCCAGCGACGCTACTTAGCGCCAGAACGGCTTGCTCAGCTCTTCGTAGCGTTGTGCTTCGCTGATACCGGCGTCAGCCAGCAGACGCGAATCCAGACGAGCCAGTTGGTGGCGGCTGGAGATGCGGCGCTGCCACAACATCAGGTTGGCGATAACGCGCAGAGGCAGGGAAGCCTGGGTTTTTGCAGCTTTGTCTTCGAAGAACAGTTCGGAACTGAGTGTACGTTCCATGGTTGACATCCTTCCGCTTGTGGCGGGATTAGGTAGTGGTTTAACTGGTGCCCATGATCCTCTCGTTTGCCTAGTCTCTCTAGATACAGTTCAACTGTATTGTGAGTGACCAGTTAACTGTTTAAAGGGGGTGTACGGGTCAAAATTGAGCAAACTGTACCTGTCTGCACTAACTCGGTGCATTTTCGCATTAGTAGGGAGTATTTGTAGGTAAATGCTGTAGGAAATGACCGGTACAGAAGTACAGTTTTTGCAAAGAAAGCGCTTTTGAAAAATCCACCGACGCAAACTGTGTTTGCGTCGGTGGAATATCTGTGCGAATCACACCGCCAGCATGCGTCCGGTTTCTTCCAGGTTAATGTGCCAGCTCAAGGCTTCACGCAGGATATGCGGGGTGTGACCGCCAATTGCACAGGCAGCGGTGAAGTAATCATCCAGCGCCTGACGAAAGTCCGGATGCACACAATTATCGATGATTACCCGCGCGCGCTCTCTTGGAGCCAGCCCACGCAGGTCCGCCAGACCCACCTCGGTCACCAGAATGTCAACGTCGTGCTCAGTATGGTCGACGTGGCTGACCATCGGCACCACGCTGGAAATCGCGCCACCCTTGGCAATCGATTTGGTCACGAACACCGCCAGATGCGCGTTGCGCGCGAAGTCACCGGAGCCGCCGATGCCGTTCATCATCCGTGTGCCGCAGACGTGGGTCGAGTTCACATTGCCGTAGATGTCGAACTCCAGCGCCGTGTTGATGCCGATGATGCCCAGGCGCCGCACGACTTCCGGGTGGTTGGAGATCTCCTGTGGGCGCAGTACCAGTTTGTCTTTGTACTTCTCCAGGTTGCCGAACACGTCGCTGTTGCGTCGCTCGGACAGGGTGATCGAGCTGCCCGAGGCGAAGCTCAGCTTGCCGGCGTCGATCAGGTCGAACGTCGAATCCTGCAGCACTTCGGAGTACATGGTCAGGTCTTCGAACGGCGAGTCGATCAGGCCGCACATCACCGCGTTGGCGATGTTGCCGATCCCGGCTTGCAGCGGGCCGAGCTTGTTGGTCATGCGCCCGGCATCGACTTCCTGCTTGAAGAAGGTGATCAGGTGATCGGCAATGGCGTTGGTGTCGGCATCCGGCGACGACACGGTCGACGGCGAATCCGCTTGCTGGGTGATGACAATGGCAACGATCTTCTCTGGCGGAATCGGAATCGCGGTGCTGCCAATGCGGTCGTCGACCTTCACCAGTGGAATTGGCGTGCGCGTCGGACGATACGTCGGGATATAGATGTCATGCAGACCTTCGAGATTGGCGTTGTGCGCCAGGTTGATCTCGACGATGACCTGTTTGGCGAAAATCGCGAAGCTCGCTGAGTTACCCACCGAGGTGGTCGGCACGATGTGGCCCTGTTCAGTGATCGCCACGGCTTCGATCACCGCGATGTCCGGCAGCTTCAGTTGCTGGTTGCGCAGTTGCTCGACGGTTTCCGATAGATGCTGGTCAATGAACATCACTTGGCCGGCGTTGATCGCCTTGCGCAAGGTGCTGTCGACCTGAAACGGCATGCGCCGTGAGAGTACGCCGGCTTCGGTCAGTTGCTTGTCGAGGTCGTTACCCAGGCTCGCTCCGGTCATCAGGCTGATCTTCAGCGGCGTGACCTTGGCTCGCTCGGCCAACGCGTGAGGGACGGCTTTGGCTTCGCCGGCGCGGGTGAATCCGCTCATGCCGACGGTCATGCCGTCCTCAATCAGAGCGGCGGCGTCGGCGGCGCTCATCACTTTATCCAACAACGAAGGCAGGCGAATACGGTCACGGTACATGGATTATTATCTCGGGAAGCGAGTAGCAGGATGCGCAGTCTAGTGAATTTCCCAGGCGCCTGTCCCGCTACCAAGGTCGCAAAAGAGGCGTCTATTTAGCGGGTTTGAAGTAAAACACCGTTACCGGATCTGCAACAACGCGGCATAGTGTCCGACGTTTTGCACAAACAAAAACGCCCCGACAAGTCGGGGCGTTCGGTATTGCAGCGGCGAGTTACTCGACCGCTTTGACCATGTCTTCGATGACTTTTTTCGCGTCGCCGAACACCATCATGGTCTTGTCCAGGTAGAACAGTTCGTTGTCCAGCCCGGCATAGCCGCTGGCCATCGAGCGCTTGTTGACGATGATGGTCTTGGCCTTGAACGCTTCGAGAATCGGCATGCCGGCAATCGGCGACTTCGGATCGTTCTTGGCGGCCGGGTTGACCACGTCGTTGGCGCCGAGTACCAACACCACGTCGGCCTGACCGAACTCGGAGTTGATGTCTTCCATCTCGAACACCTGATCGTAAGGCACTTCGGCCTCGGCGAGCAGCACGTTCATGTGGCCAGGCATACGGCCGGCAACCGGGTGGATCGCGTACTTCACAGTCACGCCACGGTGTGTCAGCTTCTCGGTCAATTCTTTCAGAGCATGCTGCGCGCGGGCCACCGCCAGACCGTAGCCCGGCACGATGATCACGGTGTCGGCGTTGGTCAGCAGGAACGTTGCGTCATCTGCCGAGCCGGATTTCACCGGACGCGCTTCTTTCGCACCGGCCGGGCCAGCGTCAACCGTGTTACCGAAACCGCCGAGCAGTACATTAAAGAAGGAACGGTTCATCGCCTTGCACATGATGTACGAGAGGATTGCACCGCTCGAACCCACCAGCGAACCGGCGATGATCAGCATCGAGTTGTTCAGCGAGAAACCGATACCCGCCGCTGCCCAGCCTGAGTAACTGTTGAGCATCGACACCACCACCGGCATGTCGGCGCCGCCGATCGGGATGATGATCAGCACACCCATCACGAACGCCAGTGCCAGCATCAGCGCGAACGCTGTGAGGTTGCCGGTGAGCATGAACGTCACACCGAGGCCCAGAGTCGCCAGACCCAACACGGCGTTTAGCTTGTGCTGACCGGCAAACTGTACCGGTGCACCCTGGAACAGACGGAACTTGTACTTGCCCGAGAGCTTGCCGAACGCGATCACCGAACCGGAGAAGGTGATTGCACCGATGGCTGCACCGAGGAACAACTCCAGACGATTGCCCGCCGGAATCGAGTCGCCCAAGTGTTTAACGATGCCCAGCGACTGCGGCTCGACCACTGCGGCAATGGCGATGAACACCGCGGCCAGACCGATCATGCTGTGCATGAACGCGACCAGTTCCGGCATTTTGGTCATTTCAACGCGCTTGGCCATGATCGAACCGGCAGTGCCGCCGATCAGCAGGCCGACGATCACGTAGCCGATACCGGCAGTTGCCAGCTCAGCGCCCAGCTTATAGATGAGGCCGACGGTGGTGAGGATGGCCAGTGCCATGCCAAGCATGCCAAACAGGTTGCCGCGCCGCGATGTGGTGGGGTGCGACAGGCCTTTGAGGGCCTGTATGAAGCAGATCGACGCGATCAGGTAGAGCGTCGTGACGAGATTCATGCTCATTACTTCGGCGCCTCTTCTTTTGCTTTCGGGGCTTTCTTCTTGAACATCTCAAGCATGCGGCGGGTGACCAGGAAGCCACCGAACACATTGACCGCGGCCAGCGCCACGGCGAGGGTGCCCATGGTTTTGCCCAGCGGCGTGACGGTCAGCGCAGCGGCGAGCATGGCACCGACGATCACAATGGCTGAAATGGCGTTAGTCACCGCCATCAATGGCGTGTGCAGCGCAGGCGTAACGTTCCAGACCACGTGGTAACCGACATAAATCGCCAGCACGAAGATGATCAGGTTGTAGATACCGGGGGAGATAAGCTCTTCCATCGTCTGAATCCCTGCTTAGGCGTTTTTGCGGATGACTTGGCCGTCGCGGCACATCAGGCACGCGGCGACGATATCGTCTTCGAGGTTGACGTCGAACTGGCCTTCTTTGGTGAACACCAGTTTCAGGAAGTCCAGCAGGTTGCGCGCATACAGCGCCGAAGCGTCTGCGGCGACTTCACCGGCCAGATTGGTCGGGCCGCAAAGGGTCACGCCGTTCTCGATCACGACCTGATCGGCCACGGTCAGCGGGCAGTTGCCACCCTGAGCCGCCGCGAGGTCAATGACCACCGACCCTGGTTTCATCTGCGCCACGGTCTCCGCACTCAACAGCGTCGGCGCCTTGCGGCCCGGAATCAGCGCGGTGGTGATCACGATGTCAGCCTGCTTGGCGCGTTCATGCACGGCCTGGGCCTGGCGCTGCATCCAGCTCGCCGGCATCGGCCGCGCGTAACCGCCGACACCCACGGCGCACTCGCGCTCTTCATCGGTCTCGTACGGAACATCGACGAACTTGGCGCCGAGGGATTCGATTTGTTCCTTCACCGCCGGACGCACGTCAGACGCTTCGATCACCGCACCCAGACGTTTCGCCGTAGCAATCGCCTGCAACCCGGCCACACCTGCGCCGAGGATCAGCACGCGCGCCGCTTTCACGGTGCCCGCAGCGGTCATCAGCATCGGCATGAAGCGTGGATAGTAATGAGCGGCCAGCAACACGGCTTTATAGCCGGCTATGTTCGCCTGGGACGACAACACATCGAGACTCTGCGCCCGAGAGGTGCGCGGCGCCGCTTCCAGGGCAAACGCGGTAATCCCGCACTCGGCCATTTTGGCGATGGTGTTGTTATTGAACGGGTTGAGCATGCCAACCAGCACCGTGCCGCGCTTGATCAGCGTCAGTTCGGCGTCGCTTGGGGCGACCACTTTGAGAATCAGCTCGGCGCCAAACGCATCGTTGGCACTGCCAATCGTTGCGCCCGCCGCTTCATAAGCACTGTCGACAACACTGGCTTTAACGCCGGCGCCGGTTTGCACAGTGACCTTATGACCTTGGCCGATCAGCTTCTTAATGGTTTCAGGGGTTGCAGCAACCCGTGTTTCACCGGTCTGGGTTTCGAGAGGAACACCAATGTGCACGTCAAATCTCCTGCGTGATCTTATTGAGTAAACCCAGGCACTGCGGATGGTGCGACTGGGGCGGCCGATCAGCACGATCCCGCCAAATCAGGGCGGGGCGCGGCATTTTGCAGGCGAACTTTATGCCCTTCAAGGGATTATGACGGGTGACGGAAAATTAACTACAAGTCATCCCGTGACCGAATGTCGCAGATGGCCGGTTGAATCCCTTGCAGGCCTTGCCTTGCAAGGATTCTGGCTGAATTTGAAAAAATTTCTCATCGGCGACGTGAATAGGCCGTAATGAGTCGTGCATGGAGGCTCAAAGCCACGTTTTCAGGCGCTTTTGGGACGTCTGTACGACTTTCGGATACAGTCTGTGAAAATGCGACAAATACTTACATCTGTAGCGCTTTTGATTTGTTGACTACGAGGTCAGCTACGGCGGAGAGCCTTTATCCTTCAAGGCTGTAGCTATTCGCCTGATTCACCAGCCAATCGCGAAATGCCTTGAGAGACGCTGATTCGACCTTTCGCTCCGGAATCATCAGGTAATAAGCTTTGATGCTGGACAGGGCCTGCGGGTTGGCAATCACCAAGCGCTTCTCCCTCAATTCCCGCTGAATCAGGAAGGGCGGAATCAGCGCGATGCCCATGTCGTGCATGGCCGCTTGGGCGAGCATGGAGAATAGCTCGTAGCGTGGCCCCGTCATGTCGCGAGGGATATTCAAGTGCTGGGAGTTGAACCACTGTCGCCAGGCATAGGGACGAGTGGTTTGCTGCAGTAAAGGTAGATCGGCGATTTCTTGGGCTGTCAGGTGTGTCTTGTTGCCGAGTAGGGCGGGGCTGCACACCGGCATCGGATTCTCGCCCATCAACCTGTGGGATTCTGTACCCGACCAATCCGCGTCGCCGAAGTAGATCGCGGCGTCGAACTCAGTGTCGGCAAACAGGAACGGCCGGGTGCGGTTGGTCAGGTTGACGGTCACTTCGGGATGCTTGAACTGGAAGTCCTTCAGTCGTGGCAACAGCCATTGCGTGCCGAAGGTCGGCACCACCGCCAACTCGATCACGTTGGTCCCCTGTTGGCCCATCACCGACAGCGTGTCCCGTTCAACCGCATCGAGTTGGGTCGCCACGCGGCGGCTGTAGGAAAGTCCCGCCTCGGTCAGCTTCACTCCGCGTCGCGAGCGTCGGAACAGTTCCACGCTAAGGAACTCCTCAAGGCTGGCGATCTGTCGGCAAATGGCCCCCTGGGTGAGGGAAAGCTCTTCGGCAGCCTTGGTAAAGCTCTCATGGCGGGCGGCGGCCTCGAAGCTGATCAGGGCCGTGGTGCTGGGGATCTTTCTGCGCATGTACATCAACCTCACTAATGCGCCGCATAAAAGGCATTCAGCGACGTTTCGGAGTGAGAAATTAGCACAACAGAATGCGAAATCCTCGTTTGCCGTGACGACGAACCGCGCCTAGGATCAATGCCACGTTAATTCACCGATTTGCGAGGACACACTCATGGGCGGTAAAGCTAGCTTCAACTGGATCGATCCCCTGCTGCTGGATCAACAGCTCACCGAAGAAGAGCGCATGATCCGCGACACCGCCGAGCAGTTCGCTCAACAGAGCCTCGCACCGCGTGTCCTCGAAGCCTTCCGCCATGAGAAGACTGACCCGGCGATCTTCCGCGAGATGGGCGAGGTCGGCCTGTTGGGCGCAACCATCCCAGAGCAATACGGTGGCAGCGGCCTCAACTATGTCAGCTACGGCTTGATTGCCCGTGAAGTGGAGCGTGTCGATTCCGGCTATCGCTCGATGATGAGCGTGCAGTCCTCGCTGGTGATGGTGCCGATCAACGAATTCGGCACCGAAGCGCAGAAACAGAAATACCTGCCAAAACTGGCGTCCGGCGAATGGATCGGCTGCTTCGGTCTGACCGAGCCGAACCACGGTTCCGACCCGGGCGCGATGATTACCCGGGCTCGCAAGGTCGACGGCGGTTACAGCCTGACCGGCGCGAAGATGTGGATCACCAACAGCCCGATCGCCGACGTGTTCGTGGTGTGGGCCAAGGACGATGCTGGCGACATCCGTGGCTTCGTGCTGGAGAAAGGCTGGAAAGGTCTGAGCGCACCGGCGATTCACGGCAAGGTCGGCCTGCGTGCTTCGATCACCGGTGAGATCGTGATGGACAACGTATTCGTGCCGCAAGAAAACATCTTCCCGGACGTGCGCGGTCTGAAAGGTCCGTTCACCTGCCTCAACTCCGCACGTTATGGCATCTCCTGGGGGGCGCTGGGTGCTGCTGAGTTCTGCTGGCACACCGCCCGCCAATACACCTTGGATCGCCACCAGTTCGGTCGCCCATTGGCCGCTACTCAGTTGATCCAGAAGAAGCTCGCCGACATGCAGACCGAGATCACTCTGGCGCTGCAAGGCTGCCTGCGTCTGGGTCGTATGAAGGATGAAGGCACTGCGGCGGTTGAGATCACTTCGATCATGAAGCGCAACTCGTGCGGCAAGTCGCTGGATATCGCCCGTATGGCTCGCGACATGCTGGGCGGCAATGGTATCTCCGATGAATTCGGCGTGGCCCGTCATCTGGTCAACCTGGAAGTGGTGAATACCTATGAAGGAACCCACGACGTTCACGCGCTGATCCTCGGACGTGCGCAAACCGGCCTGCAAGCGTTCTATTAATAGGAGAGCGACCATGGGCGCGCTGTCGCATCTGCGGGTACTGGATTTATCGCGAGTATTGGCCGGACCGTGGGCCGGGCAGATCCTCGCCGACCTTGGCGCCGAGGTGATCAAGGTCGAGCGCCCGGGCAATGGCGACGACACTCGCGCCTGGGGGCCGCCCTTCCTTAAAGACGCCTATGGCGAGAACACGTCAGAGGCGGCTTACTACCTGTCGGCTAACCGCAACAAGCAATCGGTGACCATCGACTTCACGCGTCCCGAAGGGCAGAAGCTTGTACGGGAGTTGGCAGCCAAGTCGGACATCCTGATCGAGAACTTCAAAGTCGGTGGCCTGGCGGCTTATGGATTGGATTACGAGTCGCTGAAGGCGATCAATCCGGATCTGATCTATTGCTCGATCACCGGGTTCGGTCAGACCGGTCCCTATGCCAAGCGTGCGGGCTATGACTTCATGATCCAGGGGCTGGGCGGGCTGATGAGCCTGACTGGTCGACCTGAGGGTGATGAGGGCGCTGGACCGGTGAAGGTTGGTGTGGCGCTGACGGATATTCTGACCGGCCTCTATTCGACGGTGGCTATCCTTGCGGCACTGGCTCATCGAGATCATGACGGTGGTGGACAGCATATCGATATGGCATTGCTGGATGTGCAGGTTGCCTGCCTGGCTAACCAGGCGATGAACTACCTGACTACTGGCAATGCGCCTAAGCGTCTTGGCAATGCGCATCCCAACATCGTGCCTTATCAGGACTTCCCGACGGCTGATGGTGATTTCATTCTTACCGTGGGTAATGACGGTCAGTTCCGCAAATTCGCGGAAGTGGCGGGGCAGCCGCAGTGGGCTGATGATCCGCGATTCGCTACTAATAAGCTGCGGGTGGCGAACCGGGCGGTGCTGATTCCCCTCATCCGACAGGCGACGGTGTTCAAGACTACGGCTGAATGGGTGGCCCAGTTGGAGCTGGCGGGTGTGCCGTGTGGGCCGATCAACGATCTGTCGCAGGTATTTGATGATCCGCAAGTGAAGGCGCGGGGGTTGGCGATTGAGTTGCCGCACGCGTTGGCAGGGATGGTACCCCAGGTGGCGAGCCCTATTCGGATGTCGCAGACCCCGGTCGAGTATCGCCGAGCGCCTCCTTTATTGGGTGAGCACACATTGGAGGTATTACAGCGGGTATTGGGTTTGGAGGCGGGAGCGGTTGCTACGCTGAAGGAGGAGGGGGTGCTCTGACCATTTCTTCTATATAGAGGAATGGTGTTTCGATCCTGGTTAGAGGCGGATCTGGATGTTTTTTAACCGATCTGCAAGTGATTGATAGAAAAGCGAAATTAACGGTTGACGGCAGATTCTGGAAGCCTATAATTCGCCCCACTTCCGGCGCAGTCGAAACGGAAAACTCCTTGAGATTCAATGAGTTATGATGTTTTCGGCGGTGGGTTGCTTCAGGTTATCGAAGCCAGAAAGAAGTTGAAAAAGAGGTGTTGACAGCAGCGTGTAACGCTGTAGAATTCGCCTCCCGCTGACGAGAGATCGGAGGCGCAAGTGGTTGAAGTTGTTGAAGAATTCTTCGAAAGCTTCTGAAAATAATCACTTGACAGCAAATGAGGCTGCTGTAGAA
>NZ_JAIHLQ010000023.1 GCF_019733355.1 Pseudomonas baetica
CCTATAGGACAGGTGCGTCCGCAGTATGGAAATTAAGGATTAATAAGTGCTTAAAACAGGCTTATTCATCGAAAAAAGTCGATATTTCTAGAGTTTCAGCGAAGTGCTCTCTTTTTTACAGCCTGACGCCCGATTTGCTGGAAAAAGAAGGTCTTACTTCAGACCTTCCCTAGGCATCGCGCAGGTCGTCATGCTTGGCGAACTGGCGGTGAATCAGGCACTGGATCATGTTGAGTTGAAGGAGTAGTTCTGTTCAGCAAAAAAGCAACCCGCCTCACGGCGGGTTTTTCATAACGTGGGTCAAAGCCGAGCGCTTGTTCAACAAACCTTTTAGCTAATGCTGGAACGCTGGCTCCACCTCGATTGTTTGATCATCGAGTTTTTTCAGTTCACATCCGGGTCTAGGTCACATAGCGAATTCATATAAAAAACTGTCAGTTATTACAGGTGACGCACCGCATATACCGTTCTAGATTCAACGAAGCAAAGCAACCTGCACAGGACAACGCGAGCCAGGCAATAACGTCTGGCCCGCCAGTGCTATTAATTCAAGGAAATCCCAATGAGCAGCGAACTTATTAAACACATCAGCGACGAAAGCTTTGAATGGGATGTTTTACGATCCGAGTTACCCGTATTGGTCGATTTCTGGGCGCCATGGTGCGGCCCTTGCAAAATGATGGATCCGATACTGGACGAGATCGCCGAGGCTTACAAAGGCAAGCTGACCGTTGCCAAACTGAACGTCGACGAGAACCCTGAAATCCCCGCCAGTCAAGGCGTGCGTAACATCCCAACCATGACGCTTTTCAAAAACGGAGCCGTCGCGGCGACGAAATCTGGCACCTTTCGCAAGGCTGAACTGGAGACGTTCCTCAACAACGCTCTCTAAAGATTTACCTCCGCTCGCTGTACTTCTAGTTTTTAAAAGTCCACGAGGAGTAACCCATCAAATTCCAATTTCGCCACGACCTCTGTAAACGCCGCCACAAGAAACCCGCCATCGGCGGGTTTCTTGAATCAGCAACTAACGTTTAGTTCACCTTGGCGTTCAACTCACCCTTCAGATAACACTGACACATCGCTTTCATCGAGATCTTAATTAAAAAATCCGTCCACTTTTGACCTTAAAAAAACGATGGGGATTGATTTAATAAATCTGTCCCCGCTCAGGACTCACCAAAACTTTCTTATAGCCAAACAACCTAAAAATATAGCCAATTCATATTAAACACTGTCACTTATTACAGGTTACGCGCGATCATATAATACTTAACATCAAAAACAAGCGATACACGCATTTACCCGCATCGCTTACAGTCAAAAACAAACTAATCTACATGGAAGAAACTAACATGGCACAGAAAGCAAATATCGCCCCCCTTCAATATGCGCCCCCCCTTGGTCCACATCCCGTACTTTACGGAACAGGCGAGCCTAATTATTTTGTTGACGTTGCTGTTTCCAACACCGGTCAGGTGCTCGGAAAAGGTCGTGTCGAATCGGGTGGACAATGGAGAGTCGAGTTAACAATCAAAACAGGTGAATGGATTCAGGTTCAAGCTCGATGCTACGCCACTCCAAATGCTCCGGTCTCGAATGTAGAGTGGAGCGATCCGGTGAATATCTACGGTTAGGAACTAAAGGAGAAATCGAATTTATTTCGAGCTACTTACCATGAAAAAAGCCCGCATCACTGCGGGCTTCTTTCAAACACTTAGATTTAGATAACCTTGGCGTTCAACTCACCCTTCAGATAACGCTGGTACATCGCTTCCAGCGAAATCGGCTTGATTTTCGAAGCATTGCCCGCAGTACCAAACGCTTCATAACGCGCGATACACACATCACGCATCGCCGTCACGGTGGCGCCGAAGAATTTACGTGGGTCGAATTCGCTCGGGTTGGTGGCCATCAGGCGACGCATGGCGCCGGTGGAGGCCAGGCGCAGGTCGGTGTCGATGTTGACCTTGCGCACGCCGTGCTTGATGCCTTCAACGATTTCTTCAACCGGTACGCCGTAGGTTTCTTTGATGTCGCCGCCGTACTGGTTGATGATCGCCAGCCACTCTTGTGGCACCGAGGACGAACCGTGCATCACCAGGTGGGTGTTCGGGATGCGTTTGTGGATTTCCTTGATGCGGTCGATCGCCAGCACGTCACCGGTCGGTGGCTTGGTGAACTTGTACGCGCCGTGGCTGGTGCCGATGGCGATGGCCAAGGCATCCACCTGAGTGCGCTTGACGAAGTCAGCGGCTTCTTCCGGGTCGGTCAGCATCTGGCTGTGATCCAGAACGCCTTCGGCGCCGATGCCGTCTTCTTCACCGGCCATGCCGGTTTCCAGCGAACCCAGGCAGCCCAGCTCGCCTTCTACCGAGACGCCACAGGCGTGCGCCAAGGCCACGGTTTGTTGGGTAACGCGCACGTTGTAGTCGTAGTCGGTCGGGGTCTTGCCGTCTTCGCCCAGCGAGCCGTCCATCATGACCGAGCTGAAGCCCAGTTGGATGGAGCGCTGGCAGACGTCAGGGCTGGTGCCGTGGTCCTGGTGCATGCACACCGGGATGTGCGGGAATTCTTCGATCGCCGCCAGGATCAGGTGGCGCAGGAAAGGTGCACCGGCGTATTTACGGGCGCCGGCCGAAGCCTGAACGATCACCGGGGAGTCAGTCTTGTCAGCGGCTTCCATGATGGCGCGCATCTGCTCAAGGTTGTTGACGTTGAAAGCTGGAACGCCGTAGCCGAACTCGGCTGCGTGGTCCAACATCTGGCGCATGCTGATAAGTGCCATTGTGTGTGTCTCTCCCGGTTTGGGTCGTTAATCGTGCCAGCCTGCCGGAGCGGCGGCGGCTATTCAAGTGATTGCAGATCGGGGGTTGAGGCCCGGTCTGGTGATTCGGTGTTACCAAAATCTTGTGAACAAAATAGAACCTCTGTGGGAGCGGCGGTGCGACGATTCGACTTGCTCGCTCCCACATTTGGATCTCTGTACATCAATTCAATCGTGTTACTGCGCTTTGCAGCCGCGGCCAATCAGGTCATTGGTGGCGACCCAGTACACCAGGCCTTCATCACCCTTGACGTGAAACGCCAGCATGCCGTCGCTGTACAGCGTGCCCGAGGCGCCCGGCTCTTCTTTCAGGCGATAGACCTGATCACCGCCGCCCAAACGGACGTCGACTTCCTTCTTGTCGGCATCGGCGTAGCGCCACAGCACTTTGGCCTGGCTGTCGCAGGTCCAGGTCGTCCAGTTATCCGCCGGGGCGGACGACTGAAACAGGTTCAACTGTGCGCAACCGCCCAACAATGCCAACGCCGCAATGGCGATCAAGCCTTTCATCCGTGTTCCTCGACCGGCAGCGCACGCCGCCAGCCCTGAGTTAAAGAGTCAGACCCGTCAAGGACAACCATGTTCCTTGGCCGGGGTTTGCGTCTCGTATTTCTCCAGACCGTCCGGCCCCGAGCGCTTGTTCAGCACCGGGTTGGTTTCGGCCTGCCAGTCGGCCTGATAACAGCCCTTGTTCAACTCGCTGGGTGCCGGCGTCGCTTCGGCCTTCGGGTTACTCCCGCAGGCCGCCAGCGTACCGGTCAGCAGCAACAGTGCTAACGACTTGACCATGTGACCACTCCTTTGCCTGGCCAAACGGGCGGCCTCAGGCCTTGGCCCGGGTTTCCAGGACTTCAACGGCCGGCAGCACTTTGCCCTCGACGAATTCGAGGAATGCGCCACCACCGGTGGAAATGTAGGAGATTTGCTCAGCTACGCCATATTTATCGATGGCGGCCAGGGTGTCGCCACCGCCCGCAATGGAGAACGCAGCGCTGTCAGCGATGGCCTGGGCCAGCACTTTGGTGCCGTTGCCGAACTGATCAAACTCGAACACGCCGACCGGGCCGTTCCACAGAATGGTTTTCGACGATTTCAACAGTTCGGCGAAGTTCGCGGCGGTCTGTGGGCCGATGTCCAGAATCATGTCATCGGCAGCGACGTCAGCGATCAGTTTGACGGTCGCCTCAGCGCTTTCAGCGAATTCCTTGGCGCACACAACATCGACCGGCAGCGGCACGCTGACCTTGGCGGCGATGGCGCGAGCGGTGTCCAGCAAGTCCGGCTCGTACAGCGACTTGCCAACCGGGTGACCGGCAGCGGCGAGGAAGGTGTTGGCGATGCCGCCACCGACGATCAGTTGATCGCAGATCTGGCTCAGGCTGTTCAACACGTCGAGTTTGGTCGACACCTTGGAGCCGGCAACGATGGCCGCCATTGGCTTGGCCGGAGCGCCCAGGGCTTTGCCCAGCGCATCCAGTTCAGCGGCCAGCAACGGTCCAGCGGCGGCGACTTTGGCGAACTTGGCCACGCCGTGGGTCGAGCCCTCGGCGCGGTGCGCGGTGCCGAAGGCGTCCATCACGAACACATCGCACAGGGCAGCGTATTGCTGGGCCAGTTCGTCAGCGTTCTTTTTCTCGCCCTTGTTGAAGCGCACGTTTTCGAACAGCACGATGTCGCCAGCCTTGACGTCAACGCCGCCCAGGTAATCGGCCACCAGCGGCACTTCACGGCCCAGCGCCTTGCTCAGGTAGTCAGCGACTGGCTTGAGGCTGTTCTCGGCGGAGAACTCGCCTTCGGTCGGACGGCCAAGGTGCGAGCACACCATGACGGCGGCACCTTTTTCCAGGGCCAGCTTGATGGTCGGCAGCGAAGCCAGGATACGCGCGTCGCTGGTGACGACACCGTCCTTGACTGGGACGTTGAGGTCTTCGCGGATCAATACGCGCTTACCTTGCAGATCGAGGTCGGACATCTTCAACACGGTCATGGGTCGCACTTCCTACGTTTTTTTTGAAGTTGCTGTTTGCAGATAGTGTTCTGCAACGTCCAGCATTCGGTTGGCAAAACCCCATTCGTTATCGAACCAGGCCAGGATGTTCACAAGCTTTGGGCCTGAGACACGGGTCTGGCTGGCATCGACGATGGCCGAATGTGGGTCATGGTTGAAATCACAGCTTGCATGGGGAAGCTCGGTATAGGCCAACAGGCCTTTGAGCGGGCCGCTGGTGGCGGCTTCGCGCAGGATCCGGTTGACTTCATTGGCATCGGTGGCGGTGGCCGTCTGCATCGTGATGTCGAGGCAGGAGACGTTGACCGTCGGCACGCGTACGGCTTTGGCCTGAATTCGCCCGGCAAGTTCCGGCAGCAGGCGCTCGATACCGCGCGCCAGACCGGTGGACACCGGGATCACCGACTGGAACGCCGAACGGGTGCGGCGCAGGTCTTCGTGGTGATAGGCGTCGATCACAGGCTGATCGTTCATCGCCGAGTGAATGGTGGTGATCGACACGTAATCCAGGCCAATGGCCTTGTCCAGCAGGCGCAACAGCGGCACGCCGCAGTTGGTGGTGCAGGAGGCGTTGGACACCAGCAGTTCGTCGCCGGTCAGGCAGTCCTGATTGACGCCGTAGACGATGGTGGCGTCGACATCCGCCTCGCTGGCCATTGGCTGCGAGAACAACACGCGTGGTGCGCCGGCGTCGAGAAAACGCTGGCCGTCTTCACGGGTGTTGTAGGCGCCGGAGCATTCAAGCACCAGATCGACGCCCAGGGACGCCCAATCGATGCCTTCGGGAGTGGCACTGCGCAGGACCTTCACGCAGTCGCCATTAATATGCAGACAGTCGCCGTCTACTCGCACTTCGCCGGGAAAGCGGCCGTGAGTGGAGTCAAAGCGTGTCAGGTATTCGATGCTGGCCATGTCAGCCAGATCGTTGATTGCGACAATTTCGAACCCGGCTTTTTCGCCTCGCTCAAACAACGCACGCAAGACGCAACGACCAATCCGGCCGTAGCCGTTGAGTGCAACTTTGTAAGGACGCGGTTGAGGCATGGGGTTCTCGATTACCGTTTGAATCCGTTATTGCAGTGGCGTCTGAACCACCGCTTTCGCGAGCAAGCCCGCTCCCACATTGGATCAGGGTTGTGAACACTGTTCGTGTCACACAACAAATCCCCCTGTGGGAGCGGGCTTGCTCGCGAAGGCGTCAGTCCGGACGACGTGACTTCTGGATCAGTCTTCCAGCAGCTCTTCAGCCTGACCCAGGATGTTTTCCAGGGTGAAACCGAACTCTTCGAACAGTGCTGGCGCAGGCGCCGACTCACCGTAAGTGGTCATGCCGATCACGCGACCTTCCAGACCCACGTACTTGAACCAGAAGTCGGCGTGAGCCGCTTCGATCGCGATACGCGCGCTGACCTGCAACGGCAGGACGGCTTGCTTGTAGCCAGCATCCTGAGCATCGAACACGCTGGTGCAAGGCATCGAAACCACGCGCACCTTGCGGCCCTGCTCGGTCAGTTTGTCGAAGGCTTGAACAGCCAGGCCGACTTCCGAACCGGTCGCAATCAGAATCAGCTCAGGCTCGCCTGCGCAGTCCTTCAGCACGTAGCCACCGCGGCTGATGTCGGCGATCTGGCCAGCATCACGGGCTTGGTGCTGCAGGTTCTGACGCGAGAAAATCAGCGCCGATGGACCGTCCTTGCGCTCCAGAGCGTTTTTCCAGGCCACGGCCGATTCAACGGCATCGGCTGGACGCCAGGTGTCGAGGTTCGGCGTGGTGCGCAGGCTGGTCAGTTGCTCGATCGGCTGGTGCGTCGGGCCGTCTTCGCCCAGACCGATGGAGTCGTGGGTGTAGACGTGGATCACGCGCTGCTTCATCAGAGCGGACATGCGCACGGCGTTGCGAGCGTATTCCATGAACATCAGGAAGGTCGCGCCGTAAGGCACCAGGCCGCCGTGCAGGGTGACGCCGTTCATGATGGCGGTCATACCGAATTCGCGCACGCCGTAGTACATGTAGTTGCCGCTGGCATCTTCAGCGCTGACGCCTTTGCAACCTTTCCACAGGGTCAGGTTGGAACCGGCCAGGTCAGCCGAACCGCCAAGCAGTTCCGGCAGCAGCGGGCCGAACGCGTTCAGGGCGTTCTGGCTGGCTTTACGGCTGGCGATGGTTTCGCCTTTGGCAGCGACTTCAGCGATATAGGCCGAGGCTTTTTCCGAGAAGTCAGCCGGCAGTTCACCGCTCAGACGACGGATCAGTTCGTTGGCTTCAGTCGGGAACGCGGCGGAGTAGGCAGCGAAACGCTGATCCCATTCGGCTTCAACAGCGCGGCCAGCTTCTTTGGCATCCCATTCGGCATAAATGTCGGCCGGGATTTCGAACGGGCCGTGGTTCCAGTTCAGCGCCTGACGGGTCAGAGCGATTTCCGCGTCACCCAGTGGGGCACCATGGCAGTCTTCTTTGCCCTGTTTGTTAGGCGAGCCGAAACCGATGGTGGTCTTGCAGCAGATCAGGGTCGGCTGCGCGCTCTTGCGAGCGGTTTCGATGGCAGTCTTGATCTCTTCCGGGTCGTGACCGTCAACGTTGCGGATCACTTGCCAGTTGTAGGCTTCGAAACGCTTCGGGGTGTCATCGGTGAACCAGCCTTCGACTTCGCCGTCGATGGAGATGCCGTTGTCATCGTAGAAGGCGATCAGCTTGCCCAGACCCAGAGTACCGGCCAGGGAAGCGACTTCGTGGGAAATGCCTTCCATCATGCAGCCATCACCCAGGAAAACGTAGGTGTGGTGATCAACGATGTTATGGCTCGGACGGTTGAACTGCGCCGCCAGGACTTTTTCTGCCAGAGCGAAACCCACAGCGTTGGCCAGACCCTGACCCAGCGGGCCGGTGGTGGTTTCAACGCCCGGGGTATAACCGAACTCCGGGTGACCCGGGGTGCGGCTGTGCAGTTGACGGAATTGCTTGAGGTCGTCGATCGACAGGTCGTAACCGGTCAGGTGCAGCAGCGAGTAGATCAACATCGAGCCGTGGCCGTTGGACAGCACGAAGCGGTCACGGTCAGCGAACGATGGATTGCTCGGGTTGTGCTTGAGGTAGTCGCGCCAAAGTACTTCGGCGATATCTGCCATACCCATAGGGGCACCGGGATGGCCGCTGTTGGCTTTTTGCACGGCATCCATGCTGAGGGCACGAATGGCGTTGGCACGCTCACGACGGCTAGGCATCGCTGATCTCCTGGGTGTGAATAGATTGAAACGGAAAAAAGGAGGGCATTTTCCCTCACCGGAGCGCCTCGGGGCAATGACAGATAGTCATCCGGAGGCGTTTTTCCCATGGTTAGCGGCGGATTGTGCGGGTGAAACCTTTCCGCTGTTGGTTTGTAGAGTTAACCCGTCGGCGAGAAGTGCCATCTATCGTGCAATATCAAAACTTTTTGATATTGCCCTTGCGGTGCTTTCCGCCCATCAATAGACTGCCTGCCCTATGAACTTACACGCGCCTTCCATTCGACATGATGATTGCGACGAGCTGGCAGCCCTGTGCAAGGCCGGCGGCGATCCGCTGCGGCTGAATGTATTGCGCGCGCTGGCCAACGATTCGTTCGGTGTACTGGAGCTGGCACAGATCTTCGGTATCGGTCAGTCGGGCATGAGCCATCACCTTAAAGTGCTGGCCCAGGCCGATCTGGTGGCGACCCGCCGCGAAGGCAATGCGATCTTTTATCGCCGCGCCCTGCCCCACACCCAATTGCTCGGCGGCAAACTGCACACGGCATTGTTAGAAGAAGTCGACCAACTGACCCTGCCCAACGATGTTTTGGCGCGAATCGCTCAGGTTCACGGACAACGCGCTGCGGCCAGCCAGGACTTTTTCGCCCGGGTGGCGGAGAAATTCCGCGCCCAGCAAGACTTGATTGCAGGCTTGCCGCAGTACCGCGACAGCGTGCTGGCCCTGCTCGACAAACTGAACTTCAGTGGTGCTGCCACGGCCATTGAAGTCGGCCCCGGCGATGGTACTTTTCTGCCGGAACTGGCCCGCCGCTTTGGCACCGTCACCGCGCTGGACAACAGCCCGGCGATGCTCGAACTGGCGCGTCAGGTATGCATTCGCGAAGAACTGGCTAACGTCAGCCTGCAATTGGCCGATGCATTGAACAGCCCCAGCCTTCAGGCCGATTGCGTAGTGCTGAACATGGTCTTGCACCATTTCGCCGCGCCGGCCGAAGCGCTCAAGCACATGGCCAACCTGCTGCAACCGGGCGGTAGCTTGCTCGTAACAGAGTTATGTAGCCACAACCAGAGTTGGGCCAAGGAGGCCTGCGGTGATCTGTGGTTGGGGTTTGAACAGGATGATTTGGCCCGTTGGGCCACCGCTGCGGGACTCGTTCCCGGGGAAAGCCTCTATATAGGTTTACGTAATGGTTTCCAGATCCAGGTTCGCCACTTTCAGCGACCGGCTGGCAACACTCACCATCGGTAAATTCAGGAAAACATCGAGATGAGCGAATACTCCCTCTTCACCTCCGAGTCCGTGTCTGAAGGACATCCGGACAAAATCGCCGACCAGATTTCCGATGCGGTGCTGGACGCCATTATTGCCCAGGACAAACACGCACGCGTTGCGGTGGAAACCCTGGTCAAGACCGGCGTGGCCATCGTTGCCGGTGAAGTGACCACCAGCGCCTGGGTCGACCTGGAGCAGATCGTTCGTGACGTCATCTGCGACATCGGCTACACCAGCTCCGAAGTCGGCTTCGACGGCGCCACTTGTGGCGTGATGAACATCATCGGCAAGCAATCCCCGGACATCAATCAGGGTGTTGACCGCGCCAAGCCTGAAGATCAGGGCGCCGGCGACCAAGGCCTGATGTTCGGCTACGCCAGCAACGAAACCGACGTTTTGATGCCAGCGCCGATCACCTTCTCGCACCAACTGGTGCAGCGTCAGGCCGAAGCCCGTAAATCGGGCCTGCTGCCTTGGCTGCGTCCAGACGCCAAGTCGCAAGTCACTTGCCGTTATGAAGGTGGCAAGGTTGTCGGTATCGAGGCGGTTGTCCTGTCGACCCAGCACAACCCTGAAGTGTCTTACAAAGACCTGCGCGAAGGCGTGATGGAGTTGATCGTCAAGCACGTACTGCCTGCCGAACTGCTGAGCAAAGACACCCAGTTCCACATCAACCCGACCGGCCAGTTCATCATTGGCGGCCCGGTAGGTGACTGCGGCCTGACCGGTCGCAAGATCATCGTCGACAGCTACGGCGGCATGGCCCGTCACGGCGGCGGCGCGTTCTCCGGTAAAGATCCATCGAAGGTTGACCGTTCGGCGGCTTACGCTGGCCGCTATGTTGCCAAGAACATCGTCGCTGCCGGCCTGGCCGAGCGTTGCGAGATCCAGGTGTCCTACGCCATTGGTGTGGCTCAGCCAACATCGATCTCGCTGAACACCTTCGGCACCGGCAAGATCAGCGATGACAAGATCGTCAAACTGGTGCGTGAAGTGTTCGACCTGCGCCCATACGCGATCACCACCATGCTGGATCTGCTGCACCCGATGTACCAGGAAACCGCAGCGTACGGCCACTTCGGTCGCACTCCGCAAACCAAGACTGTTGGCGAAGACACCTTCACCACCTTCACTTGGGAAAAAACCGACCGCGCCGACGCCCTGCGTTCTGCTGCTGGCCTGTAACTCCCTGGCGGCATGAAAAGCCCCGCACGGTTCGCGCCGTGCGGGGCTTTTTCTTGCCCGAAAGGCAATTCTGAATTCAACCGATACACCTGTGGCAGGTTTGCCTGCGAAGAGCCCCAACAGGCGACATCAATCCCCGATCAGAAACACCCCGCAAAACACCCCACACACCCAATCTGGAATCCTCGCCTAGCCTTCAAGCATTCCCCTTGAGCAAGGACGCTCACGATGTTTGCCACACTGCGCCTGTTGATGACGTTGCTGCTGACGCTCCACAGTTTCAACGCCCAAGCTGAATGCCCGAACTGGCCTCCGGCCCAAGCCCAACGCGAAATCACTACCCTGCAAAACCAGATCGACCAATGGGACGACGCCTATCACCGCCAAGGCCGCTCATTGATTGCCGACGAACTCTACGACCAATCGCGCTTGCGACTAAGCGACTGGCGCCAGTGCTTCAACTTGCCATTGACTGCCGAGCCTTTGCGCGCAGCCTCAGGCACAGTTGCACACCCCATCGCCCATACCGGTCTGGATAAACTGCATAAAGCCGAGGCGGTAGAAGCCTGGCTTCGGGATCGCAAGGATGTCTGGGTACAGCCCAAGGTCGATGGTGTTGCAGTGACGTTGATGTATCGCGGCGGACGTTTGCACCAGGCGATCAGTCGGGGAGACGGCATCAGCGGGCAGGACTGGACCGCGTCGGCGCGCAAGATCGGCGCCATTCCTCAACAACTGCAGCAACCGCTGGATTTGCTCGTGCAAGGCGAACTCTATTGGCGTCTGAACGAGCATGTGCAAGCACGCGCCGGCAGCGTCAACGCCCGCGCAATCGTGGCCGGATTGATGGGCCGCAAAGCCCTGAGTTCGGAGCAAGCGGCAGGGATCGGATTGTTCGTCTGGGACTGGCCGCAAGGGGCTTTGGATCTGGCCGAACGATCATCCACCCTGGCGACATTGGGTTTCGCCTCGACCGAGCGATACAGCCATCCCGTCGCCCACCTCGCAGACGCGCAGAAGTGGCGCGATCACTGGTACCGTTCGCCCCTGCCGTTTGCCAGCGATGGCGTCGTTCTGCGCCAAAGCCAGCGGCCGTCCGCCGAGCGCTGGCAGGCGCGTGCGCCCTACTGGGCCATCGCCTGGAAGTATCCGTTCGCTCAGGCGTTGGCCGACGTGCGCAAGGTCAATTTCAAAATCGGCCGCACCGGGCGCATCACCCCCGTACTCGAATTGACACCCGTCATGCTCGACGACCGGGAGATCAAACGGGTCAGCGCCAGCTCTCTGAAACGCTGGCAGGAACTGGACATTCGCCCCGGCGATCAGGTGGCAATCAGTCTCGCCGGGCTGACGATTCCACGCCTCGACAGTGTTGTGCTGCGCACTACCGAACGCGCAGCCATTTACATCCCCGACTCCAGCGAATTTCACGCACTCAGCTGTTGGCAACCAACAGCGGGCTGCGAAACCCAGTTTCTCGCTCGCTTGACGTGGCTCAGCGGCAAACAGGGGCTGGCCATGTCGCAGGTCGGCCGAGGCACTTGGGAGAAACTTCTGGAAACAGGCCGTCTGAACAACCTGCTGGATTGGTTGACCCTCGACGGGCCAGAGCTTGCTAACATTGCCGGCTTTGGCGAACGCAGCAGCGTGCGCCTGATGGTCAGTTTTCGCAGTGCACGGCAACAACCGTTTGCACGATGGCTCAAAGCGTTGGGTTTACCGCCCACCGGCCAGGCACAACTGGCTGACTCATGGCAGGCGCTGGCACAACGCGACACCGCACAATGGCAGGCAGAGCCAGGCATCGGCCCCGGTCGCGCAGCGCAATTGAGCGCATTCTTCCGCGACCCGCAGGTGCTGGCACTGAGCGAAACCTTACACACCGCCGGAATCGACGGTTTCTGAACATGCAAACCCGGCGCCCGGGAACCCAACGGCCACCGAGGCGCTCCAACAGCGCAGCGCCCAACCGACCCGATTGCCCTTGCACATGGAGCTCTTATGAAATTTCTTGCACCGCTCGCCCTGCTTACCCTCTGCGGTGTGATGGCCGCCCCCGTGATGGCCGCTGAAGACGCTCCGGGCCTGACCGGCTGCGCAGCCAAGAAGCAAGGCATCATGAATCAGATCGAGCAGGCCAAGTCGCGCGGCAATGCCGATCAGCAGACAGGACTGGAAACGGCGCTGCGCGAAGTCACCGAACATTGCACCGACGCCGGCCTGAAGAAAGAGCGCGAAAACAAGGTGCTCGATGCCAAACACGAAGTCAGCAAGCGCCAGGCTGATCTGGACAAAGCCATGAAGAAAGGCGATCCCGAGAAGATCAACAAACGCAAAGACAAACTGGCCGAGGCGCGCAAGGAATTGCAGGAAGCGCTGGACGAAATCGATAAATAAGAAGCCGGCAAAGTTGCCTGACGCCATCGCGAGCTTGCCCGCGATGGCGTCAGGCTACAAAAATCAATGATCCCGAAACTTTTTATGGCAAGCGCTGCAGGCATCTTCAACTTTTTGTACCGCAGGCCCCAGGTTACTGGCCTTGTAGGGCTGAACCTGGCTGGCGATCACCAGTTCACCGGTCGCTGCTTCAAGGGTGCGGGCCATGTCCTGAAAACGGGCCTGGTTCTGCCAGACATCGTCTTTGGCGCTGGTGTGATCTTCTTCGCGAACCTGCGGGAAGTGCTTCCAGGGTTCATGGGACAACGCATCGAGTTTGACGGCACCTTCGGCGAACTTCGGCCCGTCGAACGGAACGCGCCCACGCAACATCCCGCCCAGGTTTTCACTGGTCTTGAGCATTTGTTTGAAGATCGCTTTGCGTTGACCCAGCGGGGAATTCGGATCGACACCGCCACAGGCGGACAAGGTCATACAGGCCAGCAATACAACAGAAATTCTTTTAAGAGTCATGGTGGCTTCAGGTCACGGAATTCGGCGGCCAGTATCCTCGCCTCACCAACAAACACCAATAGCCCTATTAAAAATACGGGTTGCTTGAGCGCATGGAGCTCTCGGGCAACCGGCACAGGAATCACTCCATGAACAGCCGCTTAAAGGCCTGGCGTCACCCGCTGATCGCAACTCTTCCGCTGCTGGCAATACTGGCTGGCTGTACCGGCGGCGACGACGACGCCAAACCGAAAACCCACGCGTTGGCCACTTATTCCAGCGCAACCTGGGAAACATTGCCGGCGGTGTCCGATAACGATCTGGTGGCCGGTTTCGGTTCGTGGCGCAGCGCCTGCACCCGACTCAAGGCAGATCCGGTCTGGGGCGCCACCTGCGCAGCGGCGGCCAATGTTTCGCAGAGCGCAAACGAGATCCGTGCCTTCCTCAAACAGAATCTGGATGTCTTCGGCCTGCGGGCCGAAAATGACAACCCCAATGGCTTGATCACCGGTTACTACGAACCGGTCTACCCCGGCAGCCTGACGCCAACCGAAACGGCCAATGTGCCGGTCTACGGCGTACCGGAGGACATGATCATCGTCTCCCTCGACAGCATTTATCCTGAGCTCAAGGGCAAGCGTTTGCGCGGTCGTCTCGAAGGCCGGGTGCTCAAGCCTTATGACGATGCAGCAACCATCGAATCCAAAGGCGTGAAAGCCCCCGTGGTGGCTTACCTCACCGACCCGATGAATCTGCAATTCCTGCAAATCCAGGGTTCGGGACGGATTCAGACCCAGGACGGACGGCAGCTACGCATCGCCTACGCCGACCAGAACGGTCACCCGTACCGACCGATCGGCCGCTGGCTGGTCGAGCAAGGCGAGTTGAAGAAAGAAGACGTAACCATGGGCGCGATCAGCAACTGGGCCAAGGCCAATCCGTCGCGCATCCCGGAACTGCTGGCCAGCAACCCGAGCTACGTGTTCTTCACGCGCAACCCCGACAGCAATGAAGGCCCCCGCGGGTCGTTGAACGTGCCGCTAACGGCCGGTTATAGCGCAGCGGTGGATCGCAAGGTGATTCCGTTGGGCAGCCTGTTGTGGCTGTCAACCACCCGCCCGGACGGCACGGCCCTGGTCCGCCCGGTCGCCGCGCAGGATACCGGCGGCGCGATTGCCGGCGAGGTTCGTGCGGATCTGTTCTGGGGTACTGGAGATGCAGCCGGGCAACTGGCCGGGGACATGAAGCAGCAGGGGCAGATCTGGATGCTCTGGCCCAAAGGTGTCGCGTTGCCACAAGTGCCGCAGGTGGCAGACACAGCCAAAAACAAACCTTAGGTTACTCGCGCTTTCGCGAGCAAGCCCGCTCCCACAGTTGGAATACATCCCCTGTGTGAGCGCGCTGCTCGCAAAGGGCCAGCAGCCCCCCCAGAATCAGATCGACACAAAGAAGAACGAAGCAATCAACCCCATCCCGACAAACCACACCAGCGACCGCAAAATCGCCCAGTCCGCCAGATAGCAGATGATGTAAAGCAGGCGACTGGTGATAAACAGCACCGCCAGCACATTGACCGTCACCAACTGCGCCGTGCCCACCAGATGCGCAACGATCACCGCCGCCGCAAACGCCGGCATCACCTCAAAGCTGTTCATCTGCGCCGCATGCGCCCGCCGGGCTACGCCATCGACGCTGTCGAGAAAATCCCGAGGATCATGATTGTCGCTCAGCCTGAAACCGCCCGAGACCTTGGCCACAATCGTGCACACATACGGCAAAAAGATCGCGATCAACACACACCATAGAGCCACCGTCATAACGCCATCCTTTTTCGAGTGATAGGGTTTGCGGGCGGTCAGAACTTCATGACCAGCATGCCGATCAGCACCAGCCCACAGGCTAAGAGCCGCGGTCGACCGAAAGGTTCTTTCAGATATCGCATGCCGAACAGCACCACCAGGATCACGCTGATCTCGCGCAACGCCGCTGCCTCGGCAATCGAGCCCAATTGCATCGCCCACAGCACCAGAGCGTAGCTGAACAACACGCAGAACCCGACCGCCAGCCCCAACTTCCATTGCTCACGCCAGAACTGTATGAACGCCGAGCGCTTGGCGGCCCACGCCAGCAAGGGAAATGGCCAGGCGCTGAGCAGCGTGACCCAGACCAGGTAATCCAGCGGATGCGACCAGCGCCGCAACGCTTGACCATCGATGTAGGTGTAGCAACCAATGCACAGGCCGATAAGCGCCACCACGGGCAACATCGACCACGGCAAATGTTTACCGCCGCCGCCCTGCCACAGCAGGCATGCCATCCCGAACGGAATCAGCATGATGCCGAATATCTGCCGAGTGCTGAGTTCCTCACCGGCAAAGATCAGCGTCAGCGCCAGCACCACCAGCGGCGACAAACCCCGCATCAGCGGATAGACCAGCCCGAGATCGCCGACCCGATACGCCTGAATCAGCAGATAGCGATACAGCAACTCAAAGGCTGCCGAAGCCAGAATCCACGGCCAGATGTCTGCGGGAGGCAAGCTCACAAAGGGCAACGCGACAGCGACAAACAACAGCGCCACGGTGTCCATGCACGCCACCACCAGCAGCCGTTCGGCGCTGAATTTGATCAGGGTATTCCACGCCGCATGCAGCAGCGCCGCTATCAACACCAAAGTCGTCGCCAGCACACCCCACTCCTTTTTTGTGGTTGACCCTGCACCCGTCAGTCAGGTTATTGATTCGTGATGCGGTAGCGGTTTATACCGCAAGCGATCACGCCTCACTCAGTTGCGCACCGATAAACAGCACTGGTTGCCTTTCCTCCAGGAGAGGGCTGGGGTGAAGGTCTCTTGATCGGATCACACGTCACTGTGTCCCAAGCCTGACTCAGCCCATCCAACCCTTGCACTGAAGAATCGGTGCGCTGTCTTTCCATACCTCATCCCAAGGACCCCGGATGCTTGAGCTCGTAGCCGCTTTCATCTGCCTCACCACCCTGCTCACCTTCGTCAACTTCCGCTTCATCGGCCTGCCGCCGACCATTGGCGTGATGGTGACCGCACTGATGTTTTCCTTGCTGCTACAGGGCCTCAGCGTGCTCGGCTATCCCGGCCTCGAAGAGCGTGTGCAGCAACTGATCGGCCAGATCGACTTCGGCGATCTGCTGATGAACTGGATGCTGTCGTTCCTGCTGTTCGCCGGCGCCTTGCACGTCAATCTGAATGACCTGCGCAGCTATCGCTGGCCTATCGGTCTGTTGGCAACCTTCGGTGTCTTGATCGCTACCACGCTGATCGGCAGCCTTGCCTACTACATTTTCGCGCTGTTCGGCTGGCACGTGAGCTTCCTCTACTGCCTGTTGTTCGGTGCGCTGATTTCGCCCACCGACCCGATCGCGGTGCTCGGTGTATTGCGTACCGCCAATGCCTCGAAACCGCTGAAAACCACCATCGTCGGCGAGTCGCTGTTCAACGACGGTACCGCCGTCGTGGTGTTTACCGTGCTGCTGGGCATTGCCCAACTCGGCGAAACCCCGACCGTCAGCGCCACGGCCATGCTGTTCGCTCACGAAGCCATCGGCGGCGTGCTGTTCGGTGGGCTGATCGGTTATCTGGTCTATCTGATGATCAAGAGCATCGAGCAGCACCAGATCGAAGTGATGCTGACCTTGGCACTGGTGATCGGCGGCTCGGCGATGGCCAGTGAGTTGCATGTTTCGGCACCGATTGCGATGGTGGTTGCCGGACTGATCATCGGCAACCTGGGCCGCAACCTGGCGATGAACGACATGACGCGCAAATACCTCGACGGCTTCTGGGAGTTGCTCGATGACATGCTCAACGCCCTGCTGTTCGCGCTGATCGGCATGGAGCTGTTGTTGCTGCCGTTCAACTGGTTGCACGTAGCAGCGGCGAGCTTGCTGGCGGTGGCGATCCTGCTGTCGCGCTTGCTCACCGTGGCCCCGGCGATCCTGCTGTTGCGGCGCTGGCGCACCGTGCCACGCGGTACCATCCGCGTGCTGACGTGGGGCGGGTTGCGCGGCGGGGTCTCGGTGGCCCTGGCGCTGTCGCTGCCACTGGGAGAAGAGCGTGATTTGCTGCTGAGCATCACCTACATCGTGGTGCTGTCATCGATCCTGCTTCAGGGCCTGACCATTGGCCGCGTCGTTCGCGGGGTGACCCGTGCACAGAACGTCAGCGCTGCCGACTCAGCACACTGACAGCTCAATCAGGCACCGTCGCAGAGCACTCGCTTTGCGACGGCCTGCTCAGCATCCAGAGCAGATGCCACAGCGCCTACGTATTAACCAGCAGCTCTCAGCACCGCATCAACCTGCTCCGCGGCGTGTAAAAGAACACTGTCGCCCCTAAAACTTCCAATCATTTGAAGTCCTGCCGGCAACGCCCCGGTAGCGCGAACGAGAGGGAGGTTAATTTGGGGCAAGCCAAACGCCATCCAGAACTTGCTGAAATCGGAAGGTCCGGTGGCGCCGAGGCCCATCGGAGCGACGATGCCACAACTTGCGCCCAGGACGGCATCGAAAGGCTCGAATATCGGTTCCAACACCGTGGCCAACGTTGCCAAACGCTTCTTTGCCGCTGACTCTTGCTCCCACGTCGTCAGACTGGCGCGCTCGATCATGGCCAATAATTCTTCACTTAGTTTGTCAGGATGCGCTTGCAGTTCTTTGGCCAATGAACGAGCGCCCTCGCAATCGTTTATCAGCAGATGGTCATCAAATACCGCTGCAAACTCCTCAGGCAGCAACACCTCGCTCACTTGATGTCCCGCCATTCGCAGATCTTCAACAGCAGCGTCCAGTGATTTCGCCACATCCTCGTCAACCTGATCCCAACGGGCCGTACGACAGAAGCCGAACGTACATAAACGACGGTCATGAACACGCTTCGCCAAACCCGGGATCAAGACTTGAGCCATCAGTTCCAGATCACGCACGGAGCGGCCATACCAACCCACCGTATCGAAGCTCGGCGCCAAGGGTTTGACCCCCTCTAGAGAAATCAACCCATACGAAGGTTTGAACGCATACAGTGCGCAATAGGATGCTGGCTTAATCAATGATCCGGCTGTCTGTGAGCCCAACGCGATCGGAAAAAAGCCTGCCGCCATTCCCGCTGCCGAACCGGCACTTGAGCTTCCTGGAGTTCTGTCAAGATCATGTGGGTTGCGGGTTGGACCGGTATGCATGTAAGCGAATTCGGTGGTATGGGTCTTGCCCATGATGACGGCTCCGGCCTGGCGCAGAAGCGCGACGACATGGGCGTCACGCGAAGGCCGGTTGTCCTCATAGATGGGGGAGTAAAAACGGGTGGGATGATCCATGGTGTCAAAGATGTCTTTGACCCCCACGGGCACACCCGCCAGGAGGCCTTTCGCATCGCTGTTTTTTAATTGGCAAGCTTGACTGCGCACCCTGTCCGGGTCGAAGGAAACAAACGCATTTATGTTTCGCTCTTGCGATTCGACACATTCAAGAAAGTGCTCGGCGACTGTCTCTGCGCTCACGACACCAGAACGCACCATTTGCGAAATGGCTGTGGCGTCTGCGTTATTAATAGTTTGCATACCGCTCCTTGGGCTTCCCTTCGAAAAGCACTTGATGGGAGTGCACTACATGAAAACTTCAAGCGGCATAAACTGACTGCAAATCAGTGAAGCCCTTTATCTCGATAGGATTTGCGGCGGGATCCAGAAAAAACATGGTTGCTTGCTCACCAGGCTCTCCTGGAAAACGAATGCTGGGGGGCAGGACAAATTTCACCCGGCCTTTGATCAAACGGTCTTTTAAAACAATCCAGTCCGACATCTGGAGTATCACGCCAAAATGGGGCATCGGTACGTCGTGCTCACCTACTTTCCCGGTGTTACTGACCCTAAAGGGTTCTCCCAAATGCAACGACAATTGATGCCCGAAAAAATTGAAATCGACCCAGGTATCGGTGCTACGACCTTCCTCACATCCCAGCAACTCACCATAGAACTGGCGGGAAAGTTCCAGATCGCTGACGTGAATAGCAATATGAAAAATAGACTGCATAGGTAGCTCCTGAAGATCGCCGGAAGACGGAAATTACTGGCGAGTTGAAGACTGTGCGATTTATATCAAAAGAGATAGCATGTAATTTTTTCGCTATCGAAAGTATTTCTTATGGATACGCGTTACTTGAAGAGCCTCATCACCGTCGTGGAGTCAGGTTCCATAGCACATGCCGCACGCATCGAAGGGTTGACGGCAGCAGCGATCAGCCAGCGAGTGCTCGCGCTCGAACGGCAACTCGGTTTTGAGCTGCTATCTCGCGTCGGGCACGCAGCCAAGCCGAGTCAAGCCTGCCTTGGTTTATTGCCCAGAGCTAAACGCATCGTTCGCGAAATCGAATTACTGGCCGCAGATGCTGACGTGCGGGGGCTTACCGGGCAGTTGAGAATAGGCGCTGTTTCTACTGTTCTCACGGGGCTTCTACCGGGGGCATTGCGAGCACTGACCGAGTTGGCGCCGGGGCTCACGCCGGTCATCGTGCCAGGAACATCGCGGTCGTTGTATCAAGCGCTTCTTTCGGGAGAAGTGGACGCTGCGATCCTCGTCGTTCCGCCGTTTGAGTTGCCTAAAGCCCTGCAGGCGGTATCGCTACGCAAGGAACCTCTGGTGTTTCTGTCGAAGGAAGAGAGCGCCGATAGCATCCCGACCCAACTGATGACCCAACCGTACATCCGCTACGACCCTGATTCGTGGGGTGGGCGGCATGCCGAACATTATTTGGCGGACCATGGATTGATACCGACGCCGTTGGTAGATCTGGATGCATTGGAGACCATCGCCATGCTCGTGACTGGCGGTCTTGGCGTGAGCCTCGTGCCTTATTGGTCCGGCTTTGAACAATGGGGCCATAAATGTGCCGTGAGCCGGGTTGGCAATGATCGGTATGACCGAGAGATCGCACTGATCAGCCATGTTCAGACTGACCGGCCGAACATGATGAGCGCTTTGTGCAAGGCACTTTCAACAGCGTAGCCTGACCGCGCTCAATCCTTCTTCGATTTGCCATAAGCGTCGTCAGGGCCGGCGGATTCCACTGGCCGGCTTTCGCTACGGATTTGCGCATGACTGATCAGCGCGAAGATGAAGCTACCGCCAATGATGTTCCCGGCCAGCGTCGGCCCTGCGAACACCTTCCAGAAATCACTCCACGGCAACTCGCCGGCAAACACCAGATACGACACTTCTGCCGAACCCACCACGATATGGGTGAAATCGCCGAGCGCCATGAGGTAAGTGATGAGGATGATGATCCAGATCTTCGCGCTCTCCATGGAAGGAATCATCCAGACCATGGTGGCGATCATCCAGCCTGAAACGATGCCTTTGGCAAACATCTGGCTCGGCTGGTTTTCCATGACCTTGCGACCGATTTCGAGAAAGGCCAAGTCCGTATTGTTATCGAAAATCGGCAGTTCCAGCATCCCGTAAGCCACCAGAATGGTGCCGCACAAGTTGCCGACCAACACCACTGTCCACAGGCGGAGCAGACGAGCAAAGTTGGCCAGGGTGGGTTTGCTCATCACCGGCAACACGGCAGTCAGGGTGTTTTCGGTGAACAGTTGCTGGCGGGCGAGAATGACCGCAAGGAAGCCGGCGCAGTAGCCGAAGCTGGCAATCACCTTGAACTCTTCACCTGCGGGCAAGCGAGAGTTGAGCAAGCCCATGGCCATGAGCGACAACCCCATGGTCAGCCCGGCGGCCAGCGCCGACCACCACAACGCAGCGATGCTGCGCTCCAGTTCATGATCACCTTGGGAGCGAATGATTTCGTGCAGCACCGCCGCACGGGGCGGTTGGCTTTCCTTGACATCGTCTTGCTCTTTGGCCGAGAGGTCAGGGGTCTTGCCGTCTGTAGGGGTTGTCATAGCGTCGGAACCGGTGGGGGCTTTTAGCTACGACCTCCGGCGTTCATGGCTGTTCAGTAGGCGGGAAAATCTTCGCCGCCTGCCACACCGCCCTCGCGGGCAAGCCCGCTCCCACAGGGGCTGCGCTGAAACTGTGGGAGAGTGACTTGCTCGCTGCCGATGTTACGGAGTGACCCGTTCATCGTCCTTGAACTGGTCTTTGACGTACTTGATCTCGGTCCGCCCATGCGGGGCCGGCAAGCCGTCTTCCCCCAGGTTCACAAAGACCATTTTCTCGACGGTGAGAATGCTCTTGCGGCTGATCTTGTTGCGCACTTCGCAGGTCAGTGTGATCGAGGTGCGGCCGAACTCGGTGGCAGTGATGCCCAACTCGATGATGTCGCCCTGACGCGAGGCGCTGACGAAGTTGATTTCGGAGATGTACTTGGTCACCACGCGCTGATTGCCCAACTGGACGATGGCGTAAATCGCTGCTTCTTCGTCGATCCAGCGCAACAGGCTGCCGCCGAACAGGGTGCCGTTGGGGTTGAGGTCTTCGGGTTTTACCCATTTGCGGGTGTGGAAATTCATGTTCACTCCTGAGCGTTTGCCGAAAGATGGGCGCCATCTTGGCAGACTGATCGGTCATGCTCCATGAGCCTTCGACTATGGTCGCCATTGGCGATCTTCATTTGGCCGACAGAAAGCCTTTGGAAGATCAGTCTAGACAGCTATAATCGCCCCCGTTTCAAAACGGTAACGTTCACTTGCTACCGTTTTCCCGCCACCTGTCCGAGGGGCGCTGCAGCAGGTTCAACCTGTCAGGCTCGGATGGGGCGTTGACTGGCCTGGGCCGGACACTAAACGCACAACGGCGCCCATTCGCATACATTACGAATGGAGGCTCTTCATGAGCGCTGTTATCACGCCTGCAGATTTTAACGATTACAAAGTGGCCGACATGTCCCTGGCTGCCTGGGGCCGTCGCGAAACCATCATCGCCGAATCGGAAATGCCAGCCCTGATGGGTCTGCGTCGCAAGTACTCCGGCGAACAGCCGTTGAAAGGTGCCAAGATCCTCGGCTGCATCCACATGACCATTCAGACTGCCGTGCTGATCGAAACCCTGGTTGCCCTGGGTGCCGAAGTACGCTGGTCGTCGTGCAACATTTTCTCGACTCAGGATCAGGCTGCTGCCGCTATCGCTGCTGCCGGCATCCCGGTTTTCGCCTGGAAAGGCGAAACTGAAGAAGAGTACGAGTGGTGCCTGGAACAGACCATCCTGAAGGATGGCCAGCCATGGGACGCCAACATGATCCTCGACGACGGCGGCGACCTGACTCAACTGCTGCACGACAAGTACCCACAGGTTCTGGATCGCGTTCACGGCGTGACCGAAGAAACCACCACCGGCGTACACCGTCTGCTGGACATGCTGGCCAAGGGCGAGCTGAAAATCCCGGCCATCAACGTCAACGACTCGGTGACCAAGTCCAAGAACGACAACAAGTACGGCTGCCGTCACAGCCTGAACGACGCGATCAAGCGCGGTACCGACCACCTGCTGTCCGGCAAGCAAGCGCTGGTCATCGGTTACGGTGACGTGGGCAAGGGCTCGGCCCAGTCCCTGCGTCAGGAAGGCATGATCGTCAAGGTCTCCGAAGTTGACCCGATCTGCGCCATGCAAGCCTGCATGGACGGTTTCGAGCTGGTTTCGCCGTTCATCGACGGCATCAACGACGGCACCGAAGCCAGCATCGACAAAGCGCTGCTGGGCAAGATCGACCTGATCGTGACCACCACCGGTAACGTCAACGTTTGCGACGCTAACATGCTCAAAGCTCTGAAAAAGCGCGCTGTTGTCTGCAACATCGGTCACTTCGACAACGAAATCGACACTGCTTTCATGCGCAAGAACTGGGCATGGGAAGAAGTGAAGCCACAGGTACACAAGATCCACCGTACCGGTTCGGGCGCTTTCGACGCACAGAACGACGACTACCTGATCCTGCTGGCCGAAGGCCGTCTGGTGAACCTGGGCAACGCCACCGGTCACCCAAGCCGTATCATGGACGGTTCGTTCGCCAACCAGGTTCTGGCACAGATCTTCCTGTTCGGCCAGAAGTACGCCGACCTGTCGCCAGCCCAGAAAGCCGAGCGCCTGACCGTTGAAGTCCTGCCGAAGAAACTCGACGAAGAAGTGGCCCTGGAAATGGTGCGCGGCTTCGGTGGTGTGGTCACTCAACTGACCAAGCAACAGGCTGACTACATCGGCGTGACCGTCGAAGGCCCGTTCAAGCCGCACGCTTACCGCTACTGATTGACGCGGCGGCCTGCTCTCCCTGTGGGAGCGGGCTTGCTCGCGAAAGCGGTACATCATTCAACATAGATGTTGCCTGACCCACTGTTTTCGCGAGCAAGACCGCTCCCACATGGGCGGCGCAAGCCTCACAGGCTTCGTGTTTCCAAGGGTATTTCCCATGTCCCAAGACCGTCGCTACAGCTTCGAGTTCTTCCCGACCAAGACCGATGCTGGGCATGAAAAGCTGCTCAACGTTGCCCGTCAGTTGGCAACGTACAATCCCGATTTCTTCTCCTGCACCTATGGCGCTGGTGGTTCGACCCGTGATCGCACCCTCAACACCGTTCTGCAACTGGAAAGCGAAGTCAAAGTACCGGCCGCACCGCACCTGTCGTGCGTCGGCGACAGCAAGGACGACCTGCGCGGCCTGCTGAACGAGTACAAGGCTGCCGGCATCAAGCGCATCGTTGCCCTGCGTGGTGACCTGCCGTCCGGCATGGGCATGACCAGCGGTGAGCTGCGTCACGCCAATGAGCTGGTTGAATTCATTCGTGAAGAAACCGGTGATCATTTCCACATCGAAGTGGCTGCTTACCCGGAGATGCATCCGCAAGCGCGCAACTACGAAGACGATCTCGCCAATTTCGTGCGCAAGGCCCGCGCCGGTGCCGACAGCGCGATCACCCAGTACTTCTTCAACGCCGACAGCTACTTCTACTTCGTCGACCGTTTGCAGGCGCTGGGCGTGGATATTCCGGTGGTTCCAGGGATCATGCCGATCACCAACTACAGCAAACTGGCGCGCTTCTCCGATGCCTGCGGTGCGGAAATTCCGCGCTGGATCCGCAAGCAACTGGAAGCCTACGGCGATGACAGCCAGAGCATTCAGCGCTTCGGCGAACACGTCGTCAGCGAGATGTGCGAACGCCTGTTACAGGGCGGCGCACCGGGGCTGCACTTCTATTCCATGAACCAGGCCGAACCTAGCCTGGCGATCTGGAATAACCTGAAGTTGCCGCGTTGAAGCAGTTGCAAGCTTCACGCTAAAAGCAGCAAAGCAAGATCAAAAGATCGCAGCCTTCGACAGCTCTCAAGAGCTGTCGAAGGCTGCGATCTTTTGCTTTTAAAGGCCCGAAACAGAGCTTGTGCAGGCACTTTCTGGCTCTTTCGTGTTTCTCGTCGTAATCTCAGGCCATGCCTTTGATCACGCAGTTATTCGCAGTGCTGGTTTTTGCTTGCCTGAGCTTCGCCGCTCGAGGCGAGAAGTTGCGTATTGTCACCGAGCCATGGGCGCCGTACGTGTACGAGGAGAACGGCAAGAAACTCGGGCTGGACTTCGAAACCACGGCCATCGTGTTCAAGCGCCTGGGCATTGAAGTCGAATGGCAATTCCTGCCCTGGAAGCGTTGCCTGTCGATGCTGGAAACCGGCCAGGCCGACGGCGCACTGGACATCTTTCACAGCGACGAGCGCGACGCCACCCTGCTCTATCCCAGCGAACCGCTGTCGGACGTCGAGTTCGTGATGTTCTATGCCAACGACCGGCCGCACCCTTTCAGCCAACTCGAACAACTCAAGGGCCTGACCATCGGCACCTCGCCGGGTTATCTCTACAGTCCCGACTTCAGCGAATCAACATTGTTTACCCGTGAACCGGCCCCCACCCACGAAGCGAACTTCGGCAAGCTGTTACGCGGTCGTATCGACTTGTTGATCACTGATCGCCGCGTCGGCCAGCATTTGCTCGATGAGCTGAATCTGCGCGATCAGATCAGCGAAAACCCTACCGTTATTAGCCGCCAGAGCCAATTTCTCGCGGTTCGGCGCAATGCCGGGATGGATTTGCTGGTGCAACGCTTCGGCGCAGAACTCAAACGTTTCAAGCGAGAACCGGCCTATGCCGTACTCAGCGCACGCTATGGCGCGGCGCCTGTCGAGGACCCGCCGTTGGGCTCTGCCTCGGCCAGCCGCAAAACCGTTGAGCAGCAGGAAAGCAGCGCGCAGTGATTGCTCTGTTATACTCCGGCGTTCCCGCCAGGCTCACGCCCGGACGCCCGGAACCGTAACAGGCCTCTCGACCCGCTACAGCGCAGCTTTCCAGCCCGCGCGAGCGCTCCAGACGTGCCTTCGGAACCGCAGCAGGACCGGACGGGATTGCGTCCTCTTAAACGTGATTCGCGCCAGGCAAGACTCCCATTGGGCCAAGCCCTAACTAAAACAGGATTACTCATGTCCTTTGCTTCCCTCGGTCTCTCCGAGGCTTTAGTCCGCGCCATCAACGATGCGGGCTATACCGAGCCTACTCCGGTGCAACAGCGGGCCATTCCCGCCGTGTTGCAAGGTCGCGACCTGATGGTTGCGGCACAGACAGGTACTGGTAAAACCGGCGGCTTCGCCCTGCCGATCCTGGAGCGCCTGTTCCCCAACGGTCACCCGGACAAATCCCAGCGTCACGGCCCGCGCCAACCGCGTGTATTGGTTCTGACCCCGACCCGCGAACTCGCGGCCCAGGTTCACGAGAGCTTCAAGATCTACGCCCGTGACCTGAAATTCGTCAGCGCCTGCATCTTTGGTGGCGTCGGCATGAACCCGCAGGTTCAGGCCATGTCCCGTGGCGTTGACGTGCTCGTCGCTTGCCCGGGTCGCTTGCTCGACCTCGCCGGCCAAGGCAGCGTCGATCTGTCCCACGTTGAAATCCTCGTCCTCGACGAAGCCGACCGCATGCTCGACATGGGCTTTGTCCACGACGTGAAGAAAGTGCTCGCGCGTCTGCCGGCCAAGCGTCAGAACCTGCTGTTCTCGGCGACGTTCTCCAAAGACATCACCGACCTTGCCGGCAAACTGCTGCACAACCCGGAACGCATCGAAGTGACACCGCCGAACACCACGGTCGAGCGCATCGAACAACGCGTGTTCCGCCTGCCGGCCAGTCACAAGCGTGCGTTGTTGGCGCACCTGATCACCGCAGGCGCCTGGGAACAGGTGCTGGTGTTCACCCGCACCAAGCACGGCGCCAACCGTTTGGCCGAATACCTGGACAAGCATGGCCTGCCGGCCGTGGCAATCCACGGTAACAAGAGCCAGAACGCCCGCACCAAAGCCCTGGCCGACTTCAAGGCTGGCGAAGTGCGCATCCTGGTGGCCACCGACATCGCCGCTCGCGGTCTGGACATCGACCAGTTGCCACACGTCGTCAACTTCGAACTGCCGAACGTTGATGAAGATTATGTTCACCGTATTGGCCGTACTGGCCGTGCCGGCCGTTCGGGCGAGGCGATCTCGCTGGTTGCTCCGGACGAAGAAAAGCTGCTGAAAAGCATCGAACGCATGACCAAGCAGAAAATCGCCGATGGCAACTTGATGGGCTTCGATTCGAGCACCATTGAAGCCGAGAAGCCTGAAGTCCGTGAACGTCCGGACGTGCGCAATCCGCGCAACCCTCGCGGCCCACGCGGTGACGGCCCGAATGGCGGCGGCGGTGGCGGCGGTCGTAAAGACAAAGGCAAAGACAAGGGCAAAGACAAGCCCGCCGGCGAACGTGGCGAGCGTCCTGCCCGTCAACAGAAACCACGCGAAGGCACTCCGTCCCGCGAACAACGTCCGAGCCAACCGGCACGTGCGGCCGCTGACCGTGCACCGGACGAGTTTCTTGACGACGATGTCGATAACTTCGGTAACCGCGTTGATTACGTACCCAAGCCAGCCCCTGCCGGCGGCCGTGGTCGCCGTCCAGGCGCACCGGCTCAGGGCGCAGGCGCAGGTTCAGGCGCTCCACGCGGCGGTCAGCCACAAGGTCGTCAGAACGGTCCGCGCAACAACAATGGTTCGAGCACCGGCACTCCGCCGGGCAAACGCAGCGGCCCTCGCAACGGTGCTCCGCGTGATGGTCAGGGTCGTCGTGACGAATCCTCGTCGTCCTCGTCGCGCAACCGCCGTCCGGCCCGTGACGATCAGCCACGCACCGAACCGGCTGTGCAGAACCCGCGCAGCAATGGCCCGAAGATCATGCACAAGGAATCGAAAGCCGACCGCTTCCCGACGCCTGAGCAACTCGATCAACTGCCAAGCCGCCCGCGTGGCGAAAAACCAGCGTTGCTGACACGCAATCGCTGAGTTGACGCTGCCATGAAAAATGCCCCGGTTCGAAAGAGCCGGGGCATTTTTTATGAGCCTGCAGATATCACTAAATCACTGCACATTCACTGTGGGAGCGAGCCTGCTCGCGAAAGCGGTCATTCAGCCAACATCAATACTGACTGACCTGACGCCTTCGCGAGCAGGCTCGCTCCCACAAGGAAGGGGGCGGGCAATCAAAAACGCCCCCGGTCTTACGACCGGGGGCGTTTTTGTGTGGCGGGCGAAAGTTACTTCGCTTTCACACCTTCAAACGAGATGTACAGGTCGACGTTGTCGGACTGTGGGCCCAGATCCATCATCTTGCCGAAATCAGAACGCTTGATGCTGGTGGTGCCTTCGAAGCCGGCACGGTAGCCGCCCCACGGATCCTTGCCTTCACCCAGGAACACAGCCTTGACCACGATTGGCTTGGTCACGCCGTGCAGAGTCAGGTCGCCGGTCACGTCAGCCGTGTCTTTGCCCGCAGCGTTTTTGCCGGTGGACTTGACGCTGGTGGAGACGAACTTGGCGTCAGCGAATTTGCCCACGTCCAGAAAGTCTTTGCTGGAGATGTGCTTGTCGCGTTCGGCATGGTTGGTGAACACGCTGGCGGTGCGCACGTTGAATACGATTTTGCTGTCTTCAGGCTTGGCAGCATCAAAGCTGAACTTGCCGTCGATGTCCTTGAACGTACCGGTGATGTAGCTGTAACCCAGGTGGCTGATCTTGAAGTCAACGAAGGCGTGTTGGCCTTCCTTGTCGACGGTGTAGTCAGCGGCCATTACGTTGGCGGACAGCACGGCAGAACCGATTGCCAGAGCGGCCAGAGTCTTTTTCAACATGCTTTCTTTTCCTTTGAGTCAAGGTTGAGCTTCAGGCTTTGCGACCGAGCATTCGAGCGAGGGTCGCATCACGATCGATAAAGTGGTGCTTCAGTGCTGCCAACGCATGGAGGCCGGAAAAAATTACCACCACCCACGCCAGCCAGAGATGAATCACCCCAGCGGTATCTGCCTGATCCGGTAGCCCGGAGAGCAGTGCAGGAACTTCAAACAGGCCAAACACCGGGATCCCGACACCGTCTGCGGTGGAAATCAGGTAACCGGCAATCATCACAGCGAACAGACCGAGGTACAGAAACCCGTGGCCGAACCTGGCGCCGATACGGGTCATGCGGCTGTAGCTTTGCAGCGTCGGCGGCGGTGGGCTGATAAAGCGCCACAACACCCGCAACACCATCACACCCAGCAGCACCAGACCGATGCTTTTATGCAGGTCCGGCGCGTCTTTGCGCCAAGTGCTGTAGTAATCCAGCCCCACCATCCACAAGCCCAGCGCGAACAGTCCAAAGACCACCAGCGCCACGCCCCAGTGCATGAAGATGCTGACCCAACCATAGCGCGAAGAAGAGTTACGTAGCTGCATTGCCCAAATCCTGTGAGAACTGCGAACCAAGACTAGCGAGTTATCTATCGAATTAAAGCGGAAAATTTCGCTTTGAAATATCGAGAAATACGATCAAGAGTCTGAAAGTAGCGTGTTAAGAAAAGATTAAAGGCGAAAGTGTTGTCGATTGTTGGCCATCGATCTCGAACGTGTACGGCCTGAACAGGCCCGTTCCCACAGTTTTTGCAGTGACCGCAATATTTGTGAACAGCACCGCCCCATGTGGGAGCCGGCTTGCCCGCGATGAGGCCCTTACAGGCAAAAAAAAACGCGGCATCAGAGCCGCGCTTTTTTTACCGAAAGGCCTTACTGCGCCTTGGTTTCGCTCGTTGCAGCAGGCTTGGCGGCAGGTTTTGCCGCTGGCTTCTTCGCCGGCTCAGTCTTTTTCGCTGCTGGCTTGGCCGCAGGTTTTTTGGCTTGGGTTTTGGCCGCAGGCTTCTTCGCAGCCGGCTTGGTCGCCGCTTTCTTCGCTGGCTCAGCTTTTACCGCAGCAGCAGGCTTCGGCGCTTCCACCGGAGCTGGCGCAGGTGCTGGGGTTGGCGCTGGAGCCACGGGGGCTGGAGCCGGTTCCGGGGCCTTGGCTGGCGCTGGCTTCTTCTCGTCATCGGAGCCGCCAAACAGGTTGCTGAAGAAGTTGCCCTTCTTCGCCGCCACAGCACCCGCTGCGCCTGCCGCTGCTGCAGCCGGAACCACTTTGGCTGGTTCAAACGACTTGCCTGCCGCCAGATCTTCAACCTGGCTGGCCGCTCGCTGACCGGTGCGCAGTGCGCCTTCCAACGTGCCCGGGTACAAGGTGTCGGTGTGTTCGCCAGCAAACGCTACGCGTTGCAGCGGGCGTTCCCACAGGCGCCAGAACTTGCTGATCTGGCCTGGACCGAAGGCCAGGTAGGCGCCGCCCATCGACGGGTCGATGCTGTAGCGGCGGATCTCATAACCGGTGAACGAGCCGCGGGCCTGTGGATAAAACGCGTGCAGACGAATCAGCACCTGATCGACCACCTGCTTGTCGCCGAACGCTTGCATCACACGAGCATTGTCGCCGGACAGGTTGATCACCACGTTGGCACCGCCCTTCAACGCTGGCTCGATCCACAACATGCCCAGACCTGTGTTGCTATAGATCTCGCCGGACATGCGCGCCTTGCTTTCCCACACGGGCGTCTTGAACTTGAGCATGATCTGGTCGCGCCAGCCGTAGTTGGTGCCCTTGATCGCCGCCAGATGCTGAGCGTCGAGTGCCGGCGTCATCTGAATCTTGTTCAAGGCGCGCAGCGGCACGGCCAGCACCACGTAATCAGCCTGATAACCCACAGCGCCGACTTTGACGGTCACACCGTCCTTGTCCTGGCTGATGGCCGACACCGGCGAGTTGGTCTTGATGACCTTGATCTGTTTGACGAAGGCCTGGGCCAGCACCTGGCTGCCGCCGACCAGACGCGCAGCGCGCAAGTCACGGTCGGAGACACCGCGATACACGCGGTTCTGCTGGGCGAAGTACAGCAGCGACAGACGCGAGGGTTCGTCGTAGTGGGTGCGGATGTCCTGATTGATCAACTGGCGCGCGGTGGCTGGCAGGTTCTGCTTGTCGAGCCAGCTCGACACGTTGATTTGATCCAGTGCGTGCAGCGTGTTGGTCGCCGCCGGGTTCTGCGGATCGTCGATCGAGCGCGCCAGATCGTCGAGGGTTTTCTGATAGCGTTTCATCGCATCGGCAGTGGCCGGTTGCTTGGTCGCCAGATCAGCGGCGGAGAAATACTCACCGTCGATCAGATAACCCGGCGTGCGCACGAATTCCGGCGCCGGCGTGGTGCTCAACTTGAACGTCGAGACGTACTTGTTCAGCACCGGCTGAGTCTTGTCGTTGCCGATCCACTCGCTGGTGGCCATGCCCGAACGACCGCCCAGGCTTGGCTTGGCTTCCAGCAACGTCACCTGCCAGCCCTTGTTTTGCAGCTCGTAGGCGGCCGTCAGACCCGACAGGCCGCCGCCGATCACGATTGCAGTTTTATCCTTGGCCAGCGCTGTAACGCTGAACAGCCCCAACATCACCAGCGCACAGGCGCGCAGCCAACCGACAGACATTCAGCGAACTCCGGAAATACACGTAGGAAAAAGCAGTTTTGCGGGTCAGACGACCCAAAGAACCGCGAAGAATACGTTAGCCATCAAAGCGCCGCCAGCGACGTCTATCGGCTCATACAAAGTAGCTCAATCGACACAATGGGTTGTTCCCGCGCGATGCATTGCATAGGCTTGCGCGATTGTTTGCCCGCGCCTGACGCGAGCCGCCTCGAGGAGACTGTAAATGGGCCTGAATAACCAGTGGATGCAACGCGATCTCGCGGTGTTGTGGCATCCCTGCACCCAGATGAAAGACCACGAACAGCTGCCGCTGATCCCGATCAAACGCGGTGAAGGCGTCTGGCTCGAAGACTTCGAAGGCAAGCGCTACCTCGATGCCGTCAGCTCCTGGTGGGTCAACGTGTTCGGCCACGCCAACCCGCGCATCAACCAACGCATCAAGGATCAGGTCGATCAGCTTGAACATGTGATTCTGGCCGGTTTCAGCCATCAACCGGTGATCGAGTTGTCCGAGCGTCTGGTGAAGATGACGCCCGAAGGCCTGAGCCGGGTGTTCTACGCCGATAACGGTTCGTCCTGCATCGAAGTCGCGTTGAAAATGAGCTTTCATTACTGGCTCAATCGCGGCACGCCTGCCAAGAAGCGCTTCGTCACCCTGACCAACAGCTACCACGGCGAAACCATGGCCGCGATGTCGGTCGGCGACGTGCCGCTGTTCACTGAAACCTACAAAGCCCTGTTGTTGGACACCATCAAGGTGCCAAGCCCGGACTGCTACCTGCGCCCGCAAGGCATGAGCTGGGAAGAACACTCGCGCAACATGTTCGCGGCGATGGAACAGACGCTGGCCGAGAACCATGACAGTGTCGCGGCAGTGATCGTTGAACCGTTGATTCAGGGCGCTGGCGGCATGCGCATGTATCACCCGATATACCTCAAGCTGCTGCGCGAAGCCTGCGACCGCTACGGCGTACACCTGATCCTTGACGAAATCGCCGTCGGCTTCGGCCGCACCGGGACGATGTTCGCCTGTGAGCAGGCCGGCATCCGTCCGGATTTCCTCTGCCTGTCCAAAGCCCTGACCGGCGGCTACCTGCCGCTGGCGGCGTGCGTGACCACCGACGACGTCTACAGCGCCTTCTACGACGACTATCCAACCCTGCGCGCCTTCCTGCATTCGCACAGCTACACCGGCAACCCGCTGGCCTGTGCGGCGGCGCTGGCGACGCTGGATATCTTCGAGCAGGACAACGTGATCGAGAACAACAAGGCCCTCGCTCAGCGCATGGCTTCGGCCACAGCGCATCTGGTCGATCACCCGAACGTGTCCGAAGTGCGCCAGACCGGCATGGTGCTGGCCATCGAGATGGTCAAGGATAGAGCCACCAAAGAGGCCTACCCTTGGCAGGAACGGCGCGGCTTGAAGGTGTTCCAGCATGCGCTGGAGCGTGGCGCATTGCTGCGTCCGCTGGGCAGCGTGGTGTATTTCCTGCCGCCGTATGTGATTACTCCGGAGCAGATCGACTTCCTCGCCGAGGTCGCCAGCGAAGGCATCGACATCGCGACGCGTGACAGCGTCAGCGTGGCGGTGCCGAAGGATTTCCATCCGGGCTTCCGTGATCCGGGCTGATTCGGTTTACTTTAGATTTGCGGTGTTTGGACTGCCGCTTTCGCGAGCAAGCCAGCTCCCACATTTTGGAATGCATTTCCCTGTGGGAGCGGGCTTGCTCGCGAATGAAGTCGACACCGATCCACCTGATTCACATTTTTCCAGAGATCCAACATGAGACTGTCCCGCTTCTTTATCGACGCCCCGCTGAGCACTGGCGAACACGAACTGCCGGAAGCCCAGGCGCATTACATCAGCCGCGTGCTGCGCATGGCCGAGGGCGATGCGGTGCAGATGTTCGACGGCTCCGGCCATGAGTTTCGCGGATCGCTGCTGGAAGTCGGCAAGAAACGCGTCGTCGTGCAGATAGACGAGCAGTTGCCCGGCCAGATTGAATCGCCGTTACAGATTCACCTCGGCCAGGGCCTGTCCCGGGGCGAGCGGATGGACTGGGCGATTCAGAAGGCCACCGAACTGGGTGTCAGTGAAATCACCCCGATCTTCAGCGAGCGCTGTGAAGTGCGGCTCAAGGACGAACGCGCTGACAAACGCCTGCTGCACTGGCGTCAGGTCGCAATCAGTGCGTGTGAACAGTGTGGTCGTTCGCGGGTGCCGGTGATTCATCCGCCAGTGTTGCTGGCCGATTGGCTGAAGCAGACGCAGGCAGACCTGAAACTGGTTTTGCATCCGGTGGCCGAGCCGCTGGTGAGCCATGCAAAACCTTCGACGCTGGCGTTCCTGATTGGCCCTGAGGGTGGCTTGTCCGATGCCGAGGTCGAGTTGGCCAAGGGCAATGGTTTTCACGCTGCACGCCTCGGCCCGCGAGTGCTGCGCACCGAGACGGCACCGGTTGTGGCGTTGGCGGTGGCCCAACAGTTGTGGGGTGATTTCTAGGGCCTCTTCGCGAGCAAGCCCGCTCCCACAGTAGATCTTGGGTGTACAAAGAATTTGTGTTCACTGGAAATCCACTGTGGGAGGGGGCTTGCTCCCGAATGCGGTACGTCATTTAACAATGATGTTGGCTGACCTGGCGCCTTCGGGAGCAAGCCCCTCCCACAGGAACCGCCTTCACAGGACGTAAAACAGAATCGCCACGAAGTGCAGCAAACTCCCGGCGATCACGAACAGATGCCAGATCCCGTGGGCATGCCGTAACCGGTGATCCAGGGCAAAGAAGATAATCCCCACGGTGTACAAAACCCCACCGGTTGCCAGCCAGGCGAAGCCGGTAGTACCCAGCGCCGCCAGCAACGGCTTGACCGCCACCAGCACAATCCAGCCCATGACCGCGTAAATCACGATCGACAGAATCCGCGCTTCGGAGCGCGGCTTGATCTCCTGCAGAATGCCGATCAGGGCCAGCCCCCAGACAATCCCGAACAGCGTCCAGCCCCACGGCCCACGCAGCGTCACCAGACAGAACGGCGTGTAGCTGCCCGCGATCAGCAGGTAGATCGAAAAGTGATCGACCTTCTTCATGATCGCTTTCTTGCGCCCGCGCACGCTGTGGTACACGGTCGAAGCGCTGTAAAGCACCAGCAAGGTAAAGGCGTAAATCGCCACACTGACAATCTTCCAAGGACTGCCGTCGAGGCTGGCGATCACCAGCATCCAGACCCCGCCGATAAAAGCCGCCACCGCCCCGACCAGATGGGTCCAGGCGTTCAATCGTTCCCCGTGATACATGTATCGCTCACCTCAAATTCATTGCCGCAGCGCGCAAGGCTCGGGCCTTGAGCGTAAAAGCGCAATGTTTCTGTTAAACACGAGCCTGCGCAGGTCGTGGTAATTGGGCACAATCGGCCGATACCAAAAAGAGTCCGCGCCATGCTGATCGACGAAGAGTTGACCCTGAAAAAACTCGAGGTGTTCCTCGCTTTCATGCGCACCGGCAATCTGGCCCGCGCCGCTGCCGAGTTGCAGACCAGTAACGTCAGCGTGCATCGCGCCATTCATTCACTGGAAAGCGCCCTGCGCTGCCCGCTGTTCAAACACGAAGGACGCAACCTGACGCCGCTGGAAAGCGCCTATGTGCTGGAAGAGCGCGCGCAGAAGCTGATCCAGGACGTGGTCGAAAGCGTGCGCCTGACCCGCGAGGCGGCCGGGTTCTCCGCTGAACGCTTCAAGCTCGGCTCGCTGTATTCGCTGACGGTCAAGACCGTGCCGCAACTGATCATGGGCCTGAAGATCCGCCGCAGCGAACTCAACATCGATTTGATTCTGGGTTCGAACATTGACCTGCTCTACAAGCTGAAAAACATGGAAGTCGACGCGATTCTGGTGTCACTGGACGACAGCATCAACGACCCGGACTGCGAGCAGATTGCGCTGTTCTGCGATGACATTTTCCTCGCCACGCCAGCCGATTCAAGGTTCGCCCAGCGCAGCGAAGTGGATCTGGCCGAGGTGCGTGATGAAACCTTCATCACCTTGACCCAGGGTTTTGCCACGCATCAGGACGGCAATCGGGTGTTCAAACAGGCAGGCTTCGAGCCGAAGGTGGCGATGCAGGTGAACGACATCTTCACCCTGCTAAGCATGGTCAGTTCCGGGGTGGGTTATGCGTTGCTGCCAGGAAGGATTGCGGCGGTGTATGAGAACCGGGTGAAGCTGATTCCGTTGCAGGAGAAGTACCGGTTGCAGCAGCACATTGGCGTGGTGTTTTTGAAGGCCAAGGAGCGCGATCCGAATCTGCTGGCGTTGTTGGCGGAGTGTCGAATGTATGCCAATCGGCAGGTCTGAAACCGAGTCGCGTCCTTCGCGAGCAAGCCCGCTCCCACAGGAAAACGCATTCCACATGTGGGAGCGGGCTTGCTCGCGAAGGCGTCAGGCCCGACAGCAGGTGACTTAACCCATCAACCCACGCATCGCCAGGAACAACACCGAAGGCCCAAGCAAACACCCCAGCGCGGTATAGAACGCGGCGGTGAGGCAGCCATAAGGCACCAGCTTCGGATCCGTCGCCGCCAAGCCGCCGGCCACACCGCTGGACGTGCCCATCAACCCGCCGAAGATCACCGCACTGCGCGGATTGTTCAGGCCGATCATCGGCGCCACGAACGGCGTCATCACCATCACCAGAATCGCCTTGATCAGCCCCGCCGCAATCGACAGCGCCATGACTTCGGAAGTAGCGCCAATGGCGGCACCAGTCACCGGACCGACGATGTAAGTCACCGCCCCTGCGCCAATGGTGGTCAGGCTCACGGCATCGGTGTAACCGAACGCCATCGCCACACCGACGCCTGCGATGAAGGACGTGCCAACGCCGACAAACAGCGCCAGCACCCCAACAAATCCGGCACGTTTGAGTTCATCGACACTCACGCCGAACGCTGTGGCGACGATTGCGAAATCACGCAGCATCGCCCCGCCGAGCAAGCCGATGCCCGAGAGCATCGGAATATCCACCACGCCTTTCTGGCCCCCGGTCACCGCACCGCCGATATACGACAGCAAGAGCCCGAGCAAAATGGCGATGGCCGAACCGTGCAAGCGGCCCTTGGTGAAGGTGTTGGACATCCAGTAGGACACCCACATGGTCAGGCCAACAATCAAGAACCCGCTGATCAGACCGTAACCGGTGATGACTTTCATCAATGATTCGTACATGGCGCTTACCCCACAGTCTTAGGTGGAATGACGGCGGCCGGTTCCTTGTTACCAAGGCGTACCAGCACGGGCACCATCGCAAAGGCAATCACCACGGCCAGCGTCCCCGCCAGAATCGCCATCGGCCCGCCCTTCAGCGCGCCATAAACATTTTGCTGCGCCGCCATCGCAACCACGATCGGAATGTAGATCGCGCTCCAGAACTCCACGCCCTGCTCGGTCTTGCCCTTGAACCAACCGGATTTGTTGAGATAACTGCCCAGACCGATCAACAGCAGCATCGCAATACCGACGCCGCCGACGTTGGCCGGCACGCCGATCAACTTGCCAAGCATTTCACCGATCCAGATACCCGCCAGGGTACAAAAGGCCAGAAACGCCACACCGTAAATAATCATTGTTGTAGTCCTCAAATTGCATCGTCGAATGTTGTTTTTGTTGTTCGAAGCTTGAGTCGGCGGTCTTAGAGTTGGCGGCTTCCCTCCTCACGCAACAGCGCCTGCAAGGTGTCCAGGCGAGCACTGTCAAACGCCGTGACGGTGCCCTGCTCAAACACCCGGCGCGCCAGCCCGGTCAACACCGCAGCGGGCGGCAGTTCGATCTGTAAACGCACGCCGCGCTCATAAGCGCTTTGCACGGTGCCACGCCAATCCACCACGCGGCACATGTTGAACGCGAGGTCGTCACGCAAGGCTTGGATCTTGATCACCGGCCGAGCACGACTGCCGCTCAGGTAGGCGATCTTCGGGGTGTGCATCTCTACCTTGGCGAAAGCTTCGGCGAGGGTTTGCGCAGGCGTATCCAGCAACGGACAGTGCGACGGCACGCTCACCGCCAACCGTTTCGCCAGTCCTGCGCCACGGCTGCGCGCCAATTCAGCGACCGCGTGCATCGCCTCATCACTGCCGGCAATGACCACCTGGTTATCGGCATTGATGTTGGCCAGATAAACCGGCGACTCCTCGCCGTGAACCTGCGCCAGCAACGTTTCGACTGTGGATAATTGCAGACCGATGATCGCGGTCATGCCAAAGCCCTGTGGATAAGCTTGCTGCATCAACTCACCGCGCAGGCTGACCAGATGCAGGGCATCGCTGAAGCTCAAAGCCCCGGCCACCACGGCTGCCGGGTAAGCACCGATGGACAGACCGGCGACGTAATCGGCCGTGAGGCCTTCGCGCAACAACTGCCGCGACGCCGCGACCCCGGCGACCAGCAGGCACAGTTGAACCGCCCTTGTGCTGCGCAACGCGTCGGCAGAATCGAGCAACAACACATCCTCACCGAGTACATCGCTGGCCTCGGCCAGCGTCTCCCCAGGCAAACGCTGGAGCATGCCCGGTTGTTGCGCGCCCTGGCCGGGGAACACCAGCAGACTGCTCACGCTGCCTGCTCCTGCAGATTCCATGGATCAGAAACCAGGCAGGCCTGATGCGCGTTTTTCAGCAGCACATGAGCCGAAGCGCCCGCCCACTCACGCAGGGCCACAGCGCCGAACGGCGTCTGCAATTGCATATCGACCCGGCATGAGGATTGATCGAAAAGCGCCACCAGTTTGCGTGCCTGATTACGGGTAATCAGTTGCGGCGTACGCAGGATCAAATCGAGATCGCTGCCCTCGTGCATCGCGGCAAAGCCGCTGGCCAGTTCAAACCCGGCACTGCCGCTGACACCCCAGACCCAACCGCAATCGTCGAGCATCGGGCGCAATTGCTTGAGGGCGCGCATGACGGGCAGATCACGCTCACTGTCGACATGACTCAGCGCCTCGGGGCTGACCCGACAGGCCATTGAATCGACCGCCATGAACGCCGCCAAGCGCTGTTCACGCGATACACCGCGCACACCCACGGCGACAAAACCCTCTACGCTCAAGGCCCGGCGCACCACCACCGGTTGCCCGGCGCTGAGCGACTCGATAGCCCAATCCGGCGCATCCGCCGGCAATTGCGCCGGGGTCATGCCCCAGAGCAGATCGTGGGCCAGAGGCGTGTTCACCACTGCGCCCTCAACAGTTCCCGCACGCGGCTGGACGCTGCGCGGTTCTTCGCGCCGAGGCGAGAGCTCAGACCCGTGTTGGAGATATCGCTGATGGCTTGGGTCAGGCACTCAGTGACCCGCGCCAGATCCTGCGCTGTCGGCTGTTCGATCTGTTGCACCGACAGGGTTTCCCAGAGCAATCCGAGGCTGGCGTAGCTGTCGATGTCATAGGCCATCGGCGGCACACTGGCGGCCAATGCTTCGAGTTCTTCGACGCTGCGCAAGGTCACTCGCGCCGCCGAGGCTTTGCCCATTGCATGCACCATCACCCCGGGATCACGCAGGGCGATCAAACGGTTGGCCTGATAACCATGGGCGAGAAACGCACCGGACATGGCTTTGCCCACCAGCAGTGCAATCACCGGGTGCCCGGCCAAACGTGCGCGGGCATAGCTGTCTGCTGCACCGGCCAACGCTTGATGAATGCCGAGGGCTTCCTCGCGACGGCCATAGGCCTGGCTTGGTACATCGACGATGGCGATCAACGCACGCTTGTGCGTTTGCTCACGGTCGGCGGTGATCGCGTCATCGACAGCCTTGGCCAGACCCCAGCCTTCCAGCAAGCCGACTTCGCCATCGCGAGCGCGAGGGAAGCGGTTGTCCGGGTCAGCGACCACGGCCAGCAAGCGACCGAGCGCCGTGTCCGCCACCCGCAGTGACGCCGGCAAACCTTCAACGGTTTTCGCCCCGGCGCACAAGGCGTTGAACCAGTTCAAACCGCGCAATGAATAACCACTCATGAGCGCTCTCCTTGATACAGATCGCGAACCACCGAAGGCTCGATTTGCGTGTCAGTGTCCAGGCTGGCCAGACGTTGCAGGAACCACTCGGCCCTTTGGCTGCGCGGTTGCGTCGGCAAGCCTTGCTGCAACAACTCGCCGACCTGCTGACGAATCTGCGCCACATCATCGCCGACGTAGCGATCCACCAGACCACTGGCAAAGCGTTGCTCGCCCCCGGTCAGGCTCCAGATAAACGGCCGGTCGCGGGAATCGTATTCTTCGATCCCGGCTTCCTGTTCGATCACTTGCGGGCCGTTCAAACCAAGGCGCGCTTCCTGAGTCACCAGCAAATAGCTGCACAACGCAGCGGCAATCGACATGCCGCCAAAGCAACCAACGCTGCCCGCCACCACACCCACCACCGGTTGGTATTGCTGCAAATCGACAATCGCCGCATGGATGTCGGCAATCGCCGCCAAGCCGAGATTGGCTTCCTGCAAGCGCACGCCGCCGGTTTCCAGCAGCAGGATGGCGCGAGTCGGGAGGCCTTTGCGGTTGTCTTCGGCGGCCATTTCCAGCGCGCCAGCGATCTTTGCCCCGCCGACTTCGCCAAGGCTGCCGCCCTGGAAAGCGCCTTCGATGGCGGCAATCACCACCGGCAAACCGTCGAGGTTGCCCTTGGCGATCACCACGCCGTCGTCGGCCTGCGGCACGACACCTTGGCGTTCGAGCCACGGCGACATGACGCGTTGAAACGGGTCGAGCAATTCGCGAAAGGTGCCGGCGTCGAGCAAGGCTTTCGCCCGTTGCCGCGCGCCGAGTTCGACGAAGCTGTGTTTGTTGAGAAGCGCTGCGCTGTCAGTCATGGCCGATCTCCTCGAAACCTTGTTCCAGACGCAAGCGCACCACACCCGGTGTTGCGCCGAAATCGTGGATATCGATGGCCATGGCTGGCGGCGTGGTGCCGTCGAACATGCGCGCAAACAGGTGCTGCCAGCGCAGCTGTGCGCCGTTGACCGACGTCTGCACATTGATCGTCAGCTTGCCGGCCAACCCCGGTTCGATCAGCACTTCCAGATCACCCGAGCCGACACAACCGACCAGCGCACGCCCGCGTGGCGGCTGCCCGGCGGGGAATTCAAACGATAGGGTTTCCATCAAAACGCTCCCTGAAAGATGCCGTCGTGCTCGATACGGTCGAGCAACAGCGTGGCGGCGAGCAAGTCGGCGGCGCCACCGGGCGAGGCATTCAATGCGATGAGTTGTTGATCCAGTTCGTGCAGGCAACGGCGACCGTTGAGGCTAGCGCTGCCTCCGGCGTCGAGCACCGCTTGCGCACCCTGTTGCATGGTTTGCAGGCCTTGTTCTCCGGCGCGATAGAGCACGCAGGTGTCGGCCAGGTCCGTCATGATCGCGAGCAAGGCGTCGAGTCGGGCGTTCTGTTCGCCGTGGCCATTGGCGCGGCTTTTTTTCAGTTGCGGCAGGCCACGTTGCAGCACGGACGGGAAGCCGAGTTGCGCTTCCTCGCGGGCACCGCGGGCGCCATAGCGCAGGGCGACTTGGGCACCGTGGCTCAGAGGGCGCGGTGCGTAACGATCTTCGAGCAATGCCAGGCGCGCCGCACGCAAAGTAACGGCGCCGGCGCCCGTGGATTTCGCTTCCAGCGCGGCGGCCGTGACCAACAGGCCCAAGGCCCAGATCGCGCCGCGATGGGTGTTCACGCCGTCGGTGGTGGCGAGCATGGCTTGCTCGCCTTCACGGCCGATGCGGCCAATGCTTTCACGCAACGTCGGATTGATCTCGCCGATTTCAATGGCGACCTCAGCCATCTCCTTGAACGCCGGCCACAACGACAGTGCCGACGCGTGCATCAGGCCCAAGTGAAGATCGGTGTGTGCGCCATTGCCACGACGATCGACCAGCGCCGGTTTCGGCGACAGATCGGCTTCGTCGATCAGCGCATCCACCGCCAGATCCGCCAGGTGCTCGGCCAGAGAAAGCGGTTTCGCTTGCAGGTTGAGTGCGTGCATTACCAGCTCCTGAACTTGGCGGGCGGGTTGTAGAGGCCGCCGGACCACTCGACCAGATCGGCCACACTTTTCGCCGCGAGCAATTCGCGGGTGGCGTCAGTGCGGCGGATGCCGAGGTCTTCGGGCAAGGCGATCAGGCCTTCGCGGCGCATGCGTTCGGTGTCTTTCGGGTTGTGGCGCAGACCGATGGCGGTGACGCCGGCGACGGCGGCGATCATTGCTTGGCGTTCTTCCAGCGAACGCGCCTTGTACAGGTAGGCGATGCCTTCCTCCGTCAGCAAGTGGGTGACGTCGTCGCCGTAGATCATGATCGGCGCCAGCGGCATGCCGCTTTTCTTCGCCACTTCCACCGCGTCGAGGGTTTCGACGAAGGTCGGTTTGCCGCCCTCCTGGAAGGTCTCGACCATTTGCACCACAAGTTTTTTGCCGCGTTCGAGCATCGGTTGCTGCGAATCGTCGTGACGCATGTCCAGCCACGCTGGGGTGCCGTGACGGCGACCACGCGGGTCGTGGCCCATGTTCGGCGCACCGCCGAAACCGGCGAGGCGACCACGGGTCACTGTCGAAGAATGACCATCGCCATCGACCTGCAATGTCGCGCCGATAAACAGATCCACCGCGTACTGCCCGGCCAGTTGGCAGAACATCCGGTTGGAACGCAGCGAGCCGTCGCGGCCGGTGAAAAACACGTCTGGTCGCGCGGCGATGTAGTTTTCCATGCCCAGTTCGGTGCCGAAGCAATGCACGCTTTCGACCCAGCCGCTTTCGATCGCCGGGATCAGCGTCGGGTGCGGGTTAAGCGTCCAGTTACGGCAGATCTTGCCTTTGAGGCCGAGGGATTCGCCGTAGGTCGGCAGGATCAATTCGATGGCGGCGGTGTTGAAACCGATGCCGTGGTTGAGCGACTGCACGTTGTGTTTTTCGTAGATCCCACGGATAGCCATCATCGCCATCAACACATGCACAGGCTTGATGTGCCGTGGGTCGCGGGTGAACAGTGGTTCGATGTAGAACGGCTTGTCGGCCACCACGACGAAATCGACCCATGAGGCGGGGATGTCCACACGCGGGAGTTCGCTGACGTCGTCGACCAATTGGTTGACCTGGACGATGACGATGCCGTCGCTGAACGCGGCGGGTTCGATCAACGCTGGAGTGTCTTCGGTGCTGGGGCCGGTGTAGATGTTGCCGGCGCGGTCGGCCATGAACCCGGCCGAGAGCACGACATTGGGGATCAGGTCCACCACCAGCCGTGCATAGAGTTCGATGTAGGTGTGAATGGCGCCGATTTCCAGCAGGCCGTCTTCAAGTAGCTGGCTGATGCGCAGGCTCTGGGTGCCGGCGAAGGAGAAATCGAGCTTGCGGGCGATGCCGCGTTCGAACAGGTCGAGGTGCTCGGAGCGGCCGACGCTGGGCATGATCATGTGCAGGTCGTGGAGCTTTTGCGGATCAGCCTTGGCCAAGGATCGAGAGAGGAAATCCGCCTGCTTCTGGTTATTGCCCTCCAGCACCACGCGGTCGCCGGGATGAATCAGCGCTTGGAGCGCGGCGACGATTTTGTCGGTGGGCAACACCGCACCATCGGCCATCCCGCGCACCTTGTCGAGACGACGCCGCTTTTCATCGCGCCGCCGCGTCCAGCGCGAGTCGGGGTTTATTGTTGTTGTCATGCTCACTCCACGGGTTCGCTGTCGTGGAGCTAAGTTAGGCGTGTGGGATGGGGAGCATCAATCAAGCGCAGCGGTGAATCATTACGGTTAGCGTAACGTTCACCGACGCCTTCGCGAGCAAGCCCGCTCCCACAGCTGAGCGCGTTTCTTCAGATGAAATGCAGGCACCTGTGGGAGCGGGCTTGCTCGCGAAGAGGTCAGTCAGAGCCCCAAAATGCTCGATCAGTGAGCGAGGCCAGCCCCCACCAACAACTGCTCCAGCCCCAACAAATCCGGGACCTTTGCCACTTGTTCGCCAACCTGCACCGCTGCCTGCTCCAACGCACACAACGGCACATCGACATAGCTCAACTGGCTATCGAGTTTGTAAGACCGAGGAATCCCCTGCACCAGAAGCGCAATGAACTTCAGCTCCGGCAACCCGCCGAGGGCATTGAGAATGACGATCCGTGCCCGTTCGCCGATGACGATTTTCTGCCCGCACGCCGACTCGAAACTGAGCAACGGAATCTGCCGTTCACGCCAACTCACCCGCCCCAGATACCACGGCGGCGTGTCCAGATCGAACGCGCTGGCCTGGTAGTCGATCAACTCGGCCACCGCGACGTTGGGCAGAATCAGGTTGCGATCGGCCAGCGGCAGCAGCAGGCCGGTGAGTTGGCTGTTACGCGCATTGTACCGGCGCTCATGCATGTTTCTTGCTCCAGTGGGCAATGCTCTCGAGCAGCACCGATTCCTGATACGGCTTGCCGAGGTAGTCGTTGACGCCGATGGCCATGGCGCGGTCGCGGTGTTTCTGCCCCGTGCGTGAGGTGATCATGATGATCGGCAGGTGTTGCAGGCGTTCGTCGTGGCGCACTTGGGTGGCGACTTCGAAGCCGTCCATGCGCGGCATTTCGATGTCGAGCAACATCAGGTCGGGCATGTGTTCTTCCAGCAGCAACATGGCATCGACCCCGTCCTTGGCGGTCAGCACATTCATGCCGTGACGTTCGAGCAAACGGCTGGTGACCTTGCGCACGGTGACCGAGTCGTCGACCACCATCACCAGCAGCGGTTTGTGCGGTTCGCTGTCGATGTCCGGCAGCGCCGGATGTCGCGCAACGCGCGCCTGCATCGCCCGGATCGGCGCCAGCAAATCAAGAATCAGCACCACCCGGCCATCGCCGAGAATCGTCGCGCCGGACACGCCCTGCACCGCCGCAAACTGCGGGCCGAGGCTCTTGACCACAATCTCGCGGGTACCGGCCATGGCGTCGACCAGCACGGCGACGCGGCGGTCGTTGCACTGCACCAGCAGCACCGGCAACGGCAAGCTCTGACCGATCAGTTTGGGGCGCGGCGCGGTTTTGAGCAGCTCGCCCAAATAGCACAATTCATAGCGTTGCCCGGCGTATTGATAGCTCGGCGGATCGTGGCGCAAATGCCCCTCCAGATCATTCGGCAATACGCGAACAATGCCCTCGATGGTGTTCAGCGGTATCGCGTACTGGTCTTCAAAGCACTGCACCATCAGCGCACGGTTGACCGACACAGTGAACGGCAGGCGAATGCGGAAATGCACGCCCTGCCCAGGCACCGAGTCGATGCTCATGCTGCCGCCCAGTTGCCGGACTTCTTCGTGAACCACGTCCATGCCGACGCCGCGCCCGGAAATCTGGGTGATTTTTTCGGCGGTGGAAAACCCCGGCTGGAGGATGAATTGCAACACGTCGCGGTCGCTGATCTCGGCCTGCGCGGCGAGCATGCCGCGCTTGATCGCTTTGCGGCGCACGGCGTCCAGCGGCACCCCGGCGCCGTCGTCGCGGATGTCGAAAATGATGTCGCCGCCCTCGCGGGACAGGTCGAGGCGGATCTGCCCTTGCGCAGGTTTGCCCGCCGCCAACCGCACTTCGGCGGTTTCCAGCCCGTGGTCAACGGCGTTGCGCAGCATGTGTTCCAGCGGTGCGGCCATGCGCTCAAGCACGTTGCGATCCATCTCGCCTTCGGCGTTGCCAACGACGAACGCGACATCTTTGTTCAGCTCTTCGGCGACCTGGCGGACGATGCGTTTGAGGCGCGGCAACATCCGCTCGAACGGCACCATGCGCGAGCGCATCAGGCCTTCCTGTAATTCGGTGTTGATCCGCCCTTGCTGCTGCAGCAGGTTTTCCGCGTCCTGATTGCGTCGATCCAGCGTTTCCTTGAGATCGAGCAGGTCGGAGGCGGATTCGAACAGGGCCCGCGAAAGTTGCTGCAACTGCGAGTGACGGTCCATTTCCAGCGGATCGAATTCTTCGTAACCGAGGCGCTCGGCGTCCACTTGCTGACGGCTAAGGATGCGTCCCTGGGTTTCGGTGTCGAGGCGGCGCAACTGATCGCGCATGCGCTCGATGGTGGTTTCCATCTCGTTGAGCGCCACTTGCGCGTCGTTGACTTGCTGTTCGATGCGGCCCCGGAAAATCGAGGTTTCCCCGGCCAGGTTAACCAGATCGTCGAGCAGTTCGGCGGAGACCTTGACCATGTCCGCACCCGCGTCCGGGGCGGGCGCCGTGGTTTCGGTTTTAACCGCCAGAGGCAACAGCGGCGGCGTGTCGAGGCTCGCCGGGTGACTGAAATTCTGAATCGCATTGATCAGGCGATCCGCCGGCGGGCACGGTTGCCCGGCGCGCACAGCATCGAGCATTTGCGCCAATCGGTCATGGCCGCGCTGCACCAGGGCGAACAGCTCGCCCGAGGTTTGCAGCGTGGCCGCCGAGACGCTTTCGTAAAGGTATTCCAGCTCATGAGCGAGGTCGCCGATGGGACCGATCTCGACCATCCGCGCGCCGCCCTTGAGGGTGTGCAGATCGCGCAGCAGGGTCTCGACTTCCTGACGATTGCCCGGCTCGGCTTGCCAGCGCAGCAGCGCGGCGCCGGAGTTTTCGATGATGTCGAAACCTTCTTCGAGGAAGATTTCCAGCAGTTCCGGATCGTGCCCGGCGCTGTCGTGATCCGTCGTCGGCTGGTGTGTCTCGCTCAGCGACTGCCCCTGGCGCAGCTGTCGAATGGTTTCAATCAGCTCCTGCGCCGGGGTCAGCGACTGATGGTTTTGCAACTGATCAAGCAACTGAGCCAACCGGTCATGGCTCTTGTGCAGCAAGCGGTCCAAGGCTTCGTTATGGCTGTAGCGCCGATCGAGCAGCCCTTCATAAAGGCTTTCCAGTTCCTGAGCCAGATCGCCGATGGCCTCGACCTCAGCCATCCGCGCGCCGCCCTTTAGGGTGTGCAGGTCGCGTTGCAAGGACGACAGCGGCGCGGTGTTGTCAGGGTCTTTCAACCAGCGCTGCAAGGCCTGGCCGGAACTGTCGAGAATGTCCACCGCCTCTTCGAGGAAGATCTCGACAATCTCGTCATCCGGCGCAGCAGACGCAGCGGTTTGTGACAGTTCGGCCGTCGCCGCACCCAGTTCGCGGATGCTCAGGCTGCGGCTGCCATCGCTGCGGATCAAGCCCATGGACGACGGGTCGAGACTCTCATCGAGCAGGTCATGCAAGGCACGAATCCGCTCAGGCTGCGGCGTGACTTCCTGACCGGCAGCCAGTTCGTCGAGCATGTTGATCAGCGCTTCGTGGGCGTTCTGCGCTTCCTGAAAAAACCTGTCACTGACCGCCAGGCTGCTTTCTTCGACGGCCCCATAAAGGTCGAGCAAGGCTTCGCACAACACGTCGACCGGCAGCAGATCCGCCAGGTGCGCACCTTCGCCGAGGGTGGTCAGTTCGTCCAGCAACGCGCTGAGTTCCTGACGTTCGCCGGGGTGCTGCTGCCAGCGCTGCAAGAGGCTTTCGGCGTCGAGCAGGATGTCCATGCCCTGGGCGAGGAAATTGTTGATCAGTTGCGGGTCGCGCTTGACGCGCAGGCCGGTGTTCAGCGCATTGAGGATCGATTCCAGACGTTCGGCAAGCAGTGTTTCCGTGCGTTTGATCAGCGACTGAGCACCGACAATCGGTGCCAGCGGATCGTGCTTTAGCTGACGCAGGCCGACCCGAAACAGGCCTTCGGCTTCAAGCAGCAATTCCACCTCATCAAGGTCCAGCGCCAGTTGATGGGCCTTGAATTCGCGAGCGAGTTTATCGAGCGGGGCGGCCAGTTCGGCAATCGGCGAAACACCGGCCATCGATGCACTGCCCTTGAGGGTGTGCAACGCGCGCTGCAACTCGTCGCTGGCTTGCAGCGGCACATGTTCGGCGGCTTGATCGAGGAAACGATTGAGGCTGACGAGATGGTTTTCGGCCTCGTTGCGAAAGATCTCCAGCAACAAGGGGTCGAGCGCCGCGACGTCATCGACGTCTTCGGCGGCCAGCGGCTCGTCACCCTTGGCCAGGGCGTGGGCGCGGGCGGCGAGTTGATCGACATCGCTGCGCTGGCGTTGACGTTGGGTGGCGAACTCGCTGATCAGCTCCGGCAGCAATAGCACGGTGTCGCCAAGCAGTTGCTGCACGATCGAGCCGGGCTCGACGCTCTGTTCCAGCACGCGATTGAGCAGGTTTTCCATCGCCCACGCCAGCTCCCCGAGGATCAACGCACGCACCATGCGTCCGCTGCCCTTGAGGGTATGGAAGGCGCGGCGCAGTTCGCTCAGCGCGGCACGATCCTGCGGATTGGCCGTCCAGCGCGGCAGGTATTCGTGGAGGACTTCGAGGACTTCGTCGGTCTCTTCGAGGAACACTTCGCGCAGTTCATCGTCGACCGGTTCTTCATCCGCCGGCGGCGGCATCAGGCTGCCGGGGGTGATCAGTGCCGGTGGGTTGACCGCCGACACCGGGCTGGCCAGCACATCCGCCAGCGACTGGACGATGTGCGGGTCGTCGAGCGCCTGCATGTCTTGCATCACCAGCGCTTCGCTGGGGCTGAGCACATCGTCGAGCACCGGCACATGCTGTTCGTTGGGCTGCTCGTCGGGAAAGAAACCGAGGCTGGCGAGGGACTTTTGCGCGACGTCCAACAGTTGCTCGCTCGGCGCCAGTGGGTCATCGCTCAAACGCTCAAGGTAATACTCAAGACTGGTAATGACGTCGGCGAGGTTGTCCAGTTGCTGCCAGCCCGGTTCGTGCGGATCGAGTAGCAGGTGTTCGCGGATAAAACCATTGCAGGCCTCAACCAGATTGGCCGCGCGACTGAGCGCAATCACCGCCAGCGCACCGCGCACCTGGGTCAGCAGCGCCGGCAGCGGCAGCAGATGCTGGCGATCCCAGTCGGCGTCGATGTAGTCGACGATCATGTCCTTGGCCTGTTGCAGGCAAATGCGCGCTTCCTTGATCACGATCTGGTGGATCTGCGTCAGGTCGGTGGTCGGCAGGCGCGAATCTTCCGGGCTTTGCGGCTCGACGGTTCCGACCATGCCGGCCAGCGTTGCTTCGACATACAGCAGCGCCCCGGCGACGTCCATCAGGATGGCGTCGTTCGGCTCGCGCTGGCCTTGAGCGAGGCTGAGCACCACCGCCAGTTGATCGATGATGACTTTGCGCGGCTGGCCGAAACCGAGCACCGCGAGGGTGTCGGCGATCTGCCGCAGCGGCGCCAGAAGCGTCTCCAGATCCGAGATGTGCTGACGGTCGCTGCGCACGAACAGGTCCAGGCGCTCCTTGACCCGCACCAGTTCTTCACACAACGCCGCCAGCACCGAGCGCATCGCGTCGCGGTCGGGGCCGGCCAGGCGCGTGCGCTCTTCGTCGACCATCGCGCTGTCGGGCAACGCGTCGTCCAGAGAGTAGTGATCTTTCATGGTCAGCATCTGCCCGGTGGGATGTTCGGCTTTGGCAATATAGAACAACAGGCTTTTGAGCAGCTCCGGCGGTGGCGGCTGGTTGAGGCCGGCCATGCCCTGTTCGAGCAGACGTTTGAGTTCCTTGTCAGCATCCTTGAGCAGGCTGCGCAGCGCCGGGCTGTTGGCGATCTCGCCTTGGCGCATGCCTTCGACCAAGGCTGATGCCACCTGCCACAAGGGGCTCAACGGCGCATTGCCGCTCAAGGCTTCGAGGCGGGTGAAGACCTTCGCCAGATAATCGAGGTGCGTCTGATCGTCCTGCTCGCGCAGCAAACCGACCAAGGCCATTTGCAGCATCTGGCGCCATTTACGCAGCATGTTTGGCAGTTCTGCCGGCGCCAGCAATGCCAGCGCTTCTGCGCTCAGGGGCGGCAGTTCGGGCAGTTGTGGGCTGAACAGGCTGGTTTCCGAAAGCAGGCTTTCGCCCCGGGCACTGCGCAAATCGTTGAGCAGCGGCAGCACCACCAACGGCAGATCGCGCCGAGCGTTCTGCACGCGATCAAGGTAGATCGGCAATTGCCCAAGGGCTTGCAGCAACAGGTGCAGGGCTTCGTCGCGATGGCTGACACGCTCGTGTTGCAGGGCTTCGACCAGTTGCTCCATTTCTTCGGCCAGCAGTGCCGCGCCATAGAACTCGACCATCTGCAGGCTGCCGTGGACCTGATGGATGTAATCCAGGCACTCGTCCAGCCCAGGCGTCGCCTGCGGATCATCGAGCACGGTTTCAATGGCCTGATGCGCCTGTTTCAGCGTTTCGGCTATTTCGCCTTTGACCCACTCGAGGGCCACATAGTCGTGGCGATCACCCATAGCAGCTCCAATCACACTTTATCCGTCGCCGACGCGGAGGCCGCCGGCAAGGTGAAGCCGGACACCGAGCGGCGCAACTGACTGGCCATTTTTGCCAGGTTGCCGATGCTCTCGGCGGTGGCCGTGGAGCCGGACGAGGTCTGCGAAGTGATCTGCTGGATCACGTTCATCGTCAGCGAAATTTGCCCAGCCGATGACGTCTGCTGCTGCGCCGCATTGGAGATGCTCTGAATCAGCGCCGCGAGCGTCTTGGACACGCCTTCGATTTCTTCCAGGGCCACACCGGCATCCTGCGCCAGCCGTGCGCCGCGCACCACTTCGGTGGTGGTCTGCTCCATCGAGATCACCGCTTCGTTGGTGTCCGTCTGGATCGCCCGCACCAGGGTTTCGATCTGCCGGGTGGCGGCGGACGAGCGCTCGGCCAGCCGCTGCACTTCGTCGGCCACCACGGCAAAACCGCGTCCGGCATCACCGGCCATCGACGCCTGAATCGCGGCGTTGAGGGCCAGAATGTTGGTCTGATCGGCAATGTCGTCGATCAGGCTGACGATATCGCCGATCTCCTGCGAAGACTCGCCCAAGCGCTTGATGCGTTTAGCGGTGTCTTGAATCTGCTCGCGAATGTTGTCCATGCCGTGGATGGTGTTGTGCACCACCTCGTTGCCCTTGTTGGCGATCTCTACCGAGCGCTCGGCCACCGCCGACGATTCGGCGGCGTTGGCCGAGACCTGATCGATGGACTGGGCCATGTCGCTGATCGCGGTCGAGGCTTCGGAAATCTGCTGGGCCTGGTGTTCCGAAGCCTGGGCCAGGTGCATGGCGGTGGCCTGGGTTTCCTGCACCGCTGCGGCGACCTGGCCGGCGGTGAGGTTGATGGTTGCGACCAGATCGCGCAGTTGGTCGACGGAATAGTTGATCGAGTCGGCGATGGTGCCGGTGAAGTCTTCGGTTACCGAGGCGGTCACGGTCAGGTCGCCGTCGGCGAGGTCTTCGATTTCGTCGAGCAGTCGCATGATCGCGTTCTGGTTGCGCTCGTTTTTCTCGGCGGTCTCGCGCAGTTGGCGATTGGTTTCACGCACCATCACCAGGCCGATAAGGATGATCGAGGCCAGCGCCAGCAACCCCAGCACATAGCCACCGATGGTGTCGGTGTTGCGCCCGCCCGCCAGGTTTTCGAAACCGTTGGCCAGGTGCGAAGCTTCGTCGAGCAGGGTTTGCGACAGGTTGAAGATGTTGCTGGCCGACTCGCGAACCTTGAACAGTTCCGGCGAGGTTTCGAGGATTTCATCCACGGAGCCGGAGACGAACTGGAACAGTTCGGAAATTTCACTCAAGCGTGCACGGGCGTCGCGGTCTTCGACCTGGCTGATTTTCAGCGTCGGGTTGCCCTGAAGCATGCCGTTGAGTACCTGGCCGAAACGGGTGGCGTCGCGGCCAAAGGCATCAGCAGCTTGTTGGGAGTTCTCATCACCGGCAAGCACCGTGTTGACCGCGCCGAGGATGCGTTCGGCCAACAGCGATTGGCGCTGAGCCATCGCCACTTGGGCGGCCGGAGCGCCGCGCTGGAGGAGGATCTCGACGACTTTTTCGTATTCGATCTGCAACTGCGGCACGGTTTCGGCCAGGGTCGCGGCGACTTGATGCAGGGACAGTACGGTCTGTTCGCTGGAGAGAATGGCGTCGGTGTTTTTCAGCAGTCGCTCCCAGTCCAGTTGCACGGCGCGCATTTCCGGGCGCACGGCAGACGGCGCGGGTGGCAGGCCGGTGGCCGGGTCACCCTTTTTCAAATAACCCCAACGCTGGGCAAAATCATTGCGCGCATCACTGAGCAACTTGAACGCAGCCGCTTTGCCGGCAGCGGCTTCGGTGGCGTTCTTGGCGATACGCTGCGAGAGCACGCGCAGCTCACCGGCGTGGCCGATGTACTGTTTGTCGTGGTTCGCCTGGGTGTTGAGGTAGGCGAAGTTGGCGAACAGCAGCATGATGAACACGATCAGTGCGATGAACAGCACGACGATCTGCGAGCGACTGCGCGATCCTTCCGCCGACTTGCCTGTGTTTGCTTTTGTCATCGGTCCTCGCCTATGAAACCTGCCGCATTCAATGTGGCAGCGGGCTTGCTCGCGAATGCGGTGGGTCAGCCAGCATCGAATTGAATGTCAGACCGTATTCGCGAGCAAGCCCGCTCCCACATGGGATTTGTGGTGTTTCGACTAAATTGCGACGCTCATGAACACCGGGGATTTTGCCAGCGAAAACAGGCTGAACACCCGCCAGTTCTGCTCGCGTCGGAAATACCCTTTGACGAACTCAGCCTTGGAGCCCTGCCGTTTACTGATCGAAATGGGCTCGAAGCTGTCCTGATCGAAGTGCTGCAAACCGAAGACCTCATCGACCATCAGCCCGGCAAACACCTCGCCATGCTCGACCACCAATACCCGCCGCTGTTTACGCAGTGGCGACAGTTCATGTCCGAAGAAACCGCACAGGTCCATGACCGGCAACAAGCGCCCCCGCAGATTAGCGACCCCTTTGACCCACGGCTTGACCCCGGGCAACTGAGTGAAACGCGGTTCATGCAGCACTTCGCTGACTTCGCCCATCGGCGCCACATACCAGTGCTCGCCGAGGCGAAAGCCGATGCCGCTCCAGCGATCCTGGCGCGCCGGTTGCGACGGCAGGTCCGCCGCCAGCAAGCGGCAGCGCTGGTCGATCTGCCAGAGCAGTTCGAACGCGGTCAGCGATTCGCTCATGGTTGCGCGATCAGCCTTTGAGGACGTTGTTCAGGGTTTTGATCAGGGTCTCTTCGTCGACGGGTTTGGTCAGGTAGTCCCTGGCGCCCTGACGAGTGCCCCAGACCTTGTCGGTTTCCTGATCCTTGGTGGTGATGATGATCACCGGGATGTGGCTGGTATCGGCGTCCTTGGTCAACTGACGGGTCGCCTGAAAGCCGTTGAGGCCGGGCATGACGATGTCCATCAGTACCGCGTCAGGTTTTTCCTGACGGGCCAGCGCGACACCGTCGGCGCCGTTTTCGGCTTTCAGCACTTCGTGGCCGTGCTTTTCCAGCATGCCGGTCAGTTTGTACATTTCAGTCGGCGAATCATCGACGATCAGGATACGTGCCATGGTCTTCCCCATTTTTCTTGTCGACATCCGGCCCGCTGGCCGAGCGTCACTGTGCGTGTCTTACTGCGGCAAAACAGCGGCGAAGCCCGGAACATGGGCCTGAATCGCGTTGAGCAGTTCTTCCTTGCTGAAAGGCTTGGTCAAAAATTGATCAGAACCGACAATCCGGCCCTTGGCCTTGTCGAACAACCCGTCCCTGGACGACAGCATGATCACCGGCGTTTCCTTGAACGCGCTGTTGTTCTTGATTAAAGCGCAGGTCTGATAACCATCCAGACGCGGCATCATGATGTCGACAAAAATGATTCCGGGATGGTTGTCGGCGATCTTCGCCAACGCGTCGAAACCGTCAATCGCCGTGATCACTTCGCAGCCGACATTTTTCAACAATGTTTCGGCGGTGCGACGAATCGTTTTGGAGTCGTCGATCACCATGACCTTCAAGGCGCTGGACTGCTGTTCCATAAGGGGGCTCTACCGTCGCCTTTGCGAATCAAATTGTCCGTTTTGTGATGACTGATGGCCGGAAACCCTTGATGTTCAAGGGCCAGCACGGCATGGCAGCCTTTTTAGCACAGTCTCCAGATGCAATCTATCGACGGGTTTTTCCTTGACCGCAAACCCGCCCGGCGCCACTCTGGCGGCACTTTTTTCATACCGATCCGGTAGCCAATTTTCGAGGAAAACCCAATGAGCGTTCGCGTCGGGATTGTCATGGACCCTATCGCCAGCATCTCCTATAAAAAGGATAGCTCGCTGGCCATGCTGCTGGCTGCGCAAAAGCGTGGCTGGGAGCTGTTCTATATGGAGCAGCGCGACCTGTATCAGGGCGAAGGTCAGGCCCGGGCGCGCATGAAGCCGCTGAAAGTCTTCGCCAACCCGGAAAAATGGTTTGAGCTGGACGCCGAGCAGGACAACCTGCTGAGCGATCTGGACGTGATCCTGATGCGCAAGGATCCACCGTTCGACATGGAGTTCGTCTACTCCACTTATCTGCTCGAACAAGCCGAAACCGCGGGCGTGCTGGTGGTCAACAAGCCGCAGAGCCTGCGCGACTGCAATGAAAAGCTGTTCGCCACGCTGTTCCCGCAGTGCACGCCACCGACCGTGGTCAGCCGCCGCGCGGATGTGTTGCGTGAATTCGCCGCCAAACACGGCGACGTGATCCTCAAGCCGCTGGACGGCATGGGCGGCACGTCGATCTTCCGCCACCGTGCAGGCGATCCGAACCTCTCGGTGATTCTGGAAACCCTGACCGCCCTCGGCGGCCAGCAGATCATGGGTCAGGCTTACCTGCCAGCCATCAAGGACGGCGACAAGCGCATTCTGATGATCGACGGCGAGCCGGTGGATTACTGCCTGGCGCGGATTCCGGCGCAGGGCGAAACCCGTGGCAACCTCGCGGCCGGTGGCCGTGGTGAAGCGCGGCCGCTGACCGACAAGGATCGCTGGATCGCCGCTCAGGTCGGCCCGACCTTGCGCGAGAAAGGCCTGTTGTTCGTCGGCCTGGACGTGATTGGCGAGCACCTGACCGAGATCAACGTCACCAGCCCGACCTGCATCCGTGAAATCGATAACGCGTTTGGCACCGACATTGGTGGCCTGTTGATGGATGCCATCGATCAGAAGCTTCAAGCTCGTTGAGATAGAACAACCAAGATGCGACCAACATTGCGTTATCATGCCCCGCCTCTGAAAAACGCGATGTTGGTTTCCTTGTCATGACCCTCCCGTCCGATCTGCCCACTGAACTCGCCCATCGCGGCGTGCGCCCGGCCGATCGCCTCGGATTTACCCTGTTTCTCGCGGTGCTGATTCATTTGGCGCTGCTGCTTGGCGTCGGCTTCTCGATGGTCGAGCCCAAGCAGATCAGCAAAACCCTGGAAATCACCCTCGCCACCTTCAAGAGCGAAAAGAAGCCCCAGAAAGCTGACTTTCTGGCGCAGGAACATCAGGAAGGCAGCGGCACCCTCGACAAGAAGGCGATCCCCAAGACCACCGAAGTCGCGCCGTTCCAGGACAATCAGGTCAAAAAGGTCACCCCGCCACCGGCCGCCAAACCGCCAGTGCAGGAAGCCGCGCCCAAGGCTGCCGTGACCACGGTCGCGCCAAAGCCGAAAAAAGCGCCAACCAAGAAAGAAGAACCCAAGACCGCAGTCAAACCGACCGTCGACGCGCCGCAGTTCGACAGCTCGCAACTGTCCAGCGACATCGCCAGCCTCGAAGCAGAACTGGCCAAGGAACAACAGCTGTACGCCAAACGCCCACGCATCCACCGTTTGAGCGCCGCGTCGACCATGCGTGACAAGGGCGCCTGGTACAAAGACGATTGGCGCAAGAAGGTCGAGCGCATCGGCAACCTCAATTACCCCGACGAAGCGCGGCGCAAACAGATCTACGGCAATTTGCGGCTGTTGGTCTCGATCAACCGCGACGGTTCTCTGTATGAAGTGCTGGTGCTGGAATCGTCCGGCCATCCGCTGCTGGATCAGGCGGCACAGCGCATCGTCCGACTGGCGGCGCCGTTTGCACCGTTTACCGGCGATCTGTCAGATATCGACCGACTGGAAATCATCCGCACCTGGAAATTCGCCCGGGGTGACCGGTTGTCCAGCAACTGAATACACCGCAGCCCCCTGTGGGAGCGAGCCTGCTCGCGATAGCAATCTGCCTGACAGTGCAATTTTGAGTCTGCCGACCTCGTCGCGAGCAGGCTCACTCCTACATTTGATCGGTGTGTTGCTTACATCCCCAGCTTGTCAGTTCGCCCCTTGAACGCCACACTAGCGCACATGAAAAACGTCAGCCCCAGCTACCTCAAGCACCAATTCCTGATCGCCATGCCCCACATGGCCGACCCGAACTTTGCCCACACCTTGACCTACATCGTCGAGCACACGGCCAATGGCGCCATGGGCATTGTGGTCAACAGGCCGCAAGAGCTGAATCTGGCTGACATCCTTGAGCAATTGCGCCCGGAAATCGACCCGCCTGCGCTCTGCCAGCATGTGCCGATTTTCATCGGCGGCCCGGTACAAACCGATCGCGGCTTTGTCCTGCACCCGGCGGGCAAGACCTTCCAGGCCACCGCCCAGCTCGACGGCGATCTGGCCCTGTCCACCTCGCAGGACGTGCTGTTCGCCATTGCTGACGGCGTGGGCCCGGCGAAAAGCCTGATCGCCCTCGGCTACGCCGGTTGGGAAGCCGGGCAACTGGAGGCCGAAATGGCCGACAACGCCTGGCTGACCTGCCCGTACGACGCCGACATCCTGTTCAACACCAGCAGCGAATTACGCCTTGAAGCGGCGGCCAGGCACTTGGGAATCAACCTCAATCTGCTGACCAGCCAGGCAGGTCACGCCTGATGGCCCTGCGCTTGATTCTTGGCTTCGACTACGGCACCAAACAGATCGGCGTTGCCGTCGGCCAGGTGATCACCGGCCAAGCCCGCGAACTCTGCACCTTGAAAGCGCAGAACGGCGTGCCCGACTGGAACCAGGTCGAGGCCCTTATAAAGGAATGGAAACCCGACGCCGTGGTGGTCGGCTTGCCGCTGAACATGGACGGTACGCCGAGCGAGATGTGCCTGCGCGCCGAGAAATTCGCCCGCCGCCTCAACGGCCGCTTCAACGTGCCCTTCTATACCCACGACGAACGCCTGACCACGTTCGAGGCCAAGGGCGAGCGACTGGTGCGCGGCGGCCAGAAGGGCAGTTACCGCGACAACCCGGTGGACGCCATCGCCGCCGCGCTGCTGTTGCAGGGCTGGCTCGATGAAAACACTGCATTGTTTGAATCCTGACTGCATTTAATTCTGGAAAGCGCTACGGCGCTTTTCTTTTGGCTAAACCCCCAGCCACGTCCGGCAGGACACGGCTCGGGTCGAAGAAGGAGCAACCATGAGCCTGCCCAACCCCGCCGATCTGATCAGTCAGATGGCGACCCGCCTCAAGGCGCACCTTGCACAGCGTGATATCAGCGAACCGCGTTACATCGGCATCCGCACCGGCGGCATCTGGGTCGCGCAGGCTCTGCTCAAGGAACTGGGCAGCGACGCACCACTGGGCACGCTGGATGTCTCCTTCTACCGCGACGACTTCAGCCAGAACGGCCTGCACCCGCAAGTGCGTCCGTCCGCCCTGCCCTTCGAAATCGAAGGCCAGCATCTGGTATTGATCGACGACGTACTGATGAGCGGACGCACCATCCGCGCCGCCCTGAATGAACTGTTCGACTATGGCCGCCCGGCCAGTGTGACCCTGGTCTGCCTGCTCGATCTGGACGCTGGCGAGCTGCCGATCCGCCCGAACGTGGTCGGCGCAACGCTGTCGCTGGCCGCCCACGAGCGCGTGAAGCTGTCCGGCCCCGAGCCGTTGACGCTCGAACTGCAAGACCTGAATCCTTAATCCGCCCTATTGAGAGTCCCCCTCGCGATGACGCCTCTAGATACCAAGCGCCCGCTGCAGCTCAATGATCAGGGCCAGCTGCGCCACTTCCTCTCGCTCGACGGCCTGCGCCGCGAGTTGTTGACGGAAATCCTCGACACCGCCGACTCGTTCCTTGAAGTCGGTGCCCGCGCGGTGAAGAAAGTCCCGTTGCTGCGCGGCAAGACCGTGTGCAACGTGTTCTTCGAAAACTCCACCCGCACCCGCACCACCTTCGAAATGGCAGCCCAGCGGCTGTCGGCGGACGTGATCACCCTGAACGTGTCGACGTCGTCGGCCAGTAAAGGTGAAACCCTGCTCGACACCCTGCGCAACCTCGAAGCCATGGCCGCCGACATGTTCGTCGTACGCCACGGTGACTCCGGCGCCGCGCACTTCATCGCCGAGCATGTTTGCCCGCAAGTGGCGATCATCAATGGCGGCGACGGCCGTCACGCGCACCCGACCCAGGGCATGCTCGACATGCTCACCATTCGTCGGCACAAGGGCGGCTTCGAAAACCTCTCGGTGGCCATCGTCGGCGACATCCTGCACTCGCGGGTGGCGCGTTCGAACATGCTCGCGCTGAAAACCCTCGGCTGCCCGGATATCCGCGTAATCGCGCCGAAAACCCTGCTGCCGATCGGCATCGAGCAGTACGGCGTCAAGGTTTACACCGACATGACTGAAGGCCTGAAGGACGTTGACGTGGTGATCATGCTGCGCCTGCAGCGTGAACGCATGACCGGCGGCCTGCTGCCGAGCGAAGGCGAGTTCTATCGCTTGTTCGGCCTGACCACTGCACGTCTGGCCGGGGCCAAACCCGATTGCATCGTCATGCACCCGGGGCCGATCAACCGCGGGGTGGAGATCGAGTCCGCAGTGGCCGACGGCCCGCACTCGGTGATCCTCAACCAGGTGACCTACGGCATCGCGGTGCGTATGGCTGTGCTGTCGATGGCCATGAGCGGACAAACTGCGCAACGTCAATTCGAGCAGGAGAACGCCCAGTGAAGCTCAGCATTCTCGGCGCCCGCGTCATCGATCCAAGCAGCGGCCTGGATCAAATCACCGACATTCACGTTGAAGCCTGCAAGATCGTCGCCCTTGGCGCAGCGCCGGCCGGTTTCAACGCTGTAGAAACCATCGACGCCACAGGCCTTGTGGCCGCTCCGGGCCTGGTCGACTTGAACGTCGCCCTGCGCGAGCCGGGTTACAGCCGTAAGGGCACCATCGCCAGCGAAACACGCGCGGCGGCGGCCGGTGGCGTGACCAGCCTGTGCTGCCCGCCGAAAACCAAACCGGTGCTCGACACCTCCGCCGTGGCTGAGTTGATCCTCGACCGCGCCCGCGAGGCCGGTAACACCAAGGTGTTCCCGATTGGCGCGCTGAGCAAAGGCCTGGACGGCGAACAACTGGCCGAACTGATCGCGCTGCGTGACGCCGGTTGCGTCGCATTCGGCAATGGTCTGGAGAGTTTCCGCAACACCCGCACCCTGTGCCGGGCGCTGGATTACGCAGCCACCTTCGACCTGACCGTGATCTTCAACTCGCAGGATCACGATCTGGCCGACGGGGGGCTGGCCCACGAAGGCCCAACCGCCAGTTTCCTTGGCCTGCCGGGCATTCCGGAAACCGCTGAAACCGTGGCCTTGGCCCGGGACCTGCTGCTGGTCGAGCAAACCGGGGTGCGCGCGCACTTCAGCCAGTTGACCAGCGCTCGCGGCGTTGCGCTGATCGCTCAGGCGCAGGCCCGTGGTTTGAAAGTGACGGCAGACGTGGCGTTGTATCAGCTGATTCTGACCGACGAAGCGCTGATCGACTTCAGCAGCCTCTATCACGTCCAGCCGCCGCTGCGCACCCGCGCCGACCGCGATGGCCTGCGTGAGGCCGTGAAGTCGGGTGTGGTGTCGGCGATCTCCAGCCATCACCAACCCCACGAGCGTGACGCCAAACTGGCACCGTTCGGCGAGACCGAGCCAGGCATCAGCAGTGTTGAATTGCTGCTACCACTGGCGATGACGCTGGTTGAGGATGGCTTGCTCGATCTGCCGACCCTGCTGGCACGCCTGAGCGCAGGCCCAGCGCAGGCGCTGCGCCTGCCAGCGGGCAAACTGGCGGTGGGCGGTGCGGCGGATATCGTGCTGTTCGATCCGAAAGCCTCGACCGTGGCCGGTGAAGGCTGGCTGTCGAAGGGCGAGAACTGCCCATTCCTCGGTCACAGCTTGCCGGGTGTGGTTCGCTATACCCTGGTGGATGGGCGGATCAGCCACCAGGCTTGATACCGGGCTGGCTCCCACAAGGGATTTGTGTCGATCACAGATCCAGTGTGGGAGCGGGCTTGCTCACGAAGGCTTACTGGAAGGCACCGCGATTTTCGGCGTTACGCAGCGACACCTGATCATTCAGCGTCCAGAAGTCATACAGCACACCCACAAAGAACAACCCACCGGTCAGCAGGTACAGCACACCACTGATCCATTTGCCTTGGTACATCCGGTGCACACCGAGCACACCAAGGAACGTCAGCAGAATCCACGCCACGTTGTATTCGATCGGCCCTTCGGCAAAACGCAGATCCGCCTCGCGGTCCATCGCCGGGATCAGAAACACGTCGATCAGCCAGCCGATGCCTAACAAACCGAAGGTGAAAAACCAGATCGTCCCGGTCACCGGTTTGCCGTAGTAAAAGCGGTGAGCGCCGGTAAAACCGAAAATCCACAGCAGGTAGCCGATCACTTTGCTGTGGGTGTCTTTTTCCTTAACACGGGGTAACCGATAGCTGTTCATGAAGACCTCGTTGCACACGATAGATAAATATTCTTAAATTCTTTGTGACTTTTTTACAGGTGGCCGACGTATGGCAAATGTTAAGGTGACGTCCGTCAAACCCTTATAACACCGGACTTCTGTCAGACAATCGCGTCAATTTGCAGCTTATTTGGTTCCGTTGCCTCCCAATTGAATCGACCAACGGCCTCGGTAGGGACAAAAAAGCTGTTATAAAGTTGCGCGCTATCACCTAAGAGCCACGCCTAATGCGACCATTTTTCAAGACATGGCTAACTATTTGCCTATTAATGCCACTGGCCGCCCACGCCACCAATCGTGAGCAACGTCTTCCTAACGTTAACGGCTTTACCCCTAAATCCCATGCTTCTGCTCCATCGAGCAAAAGCAAACAGGTCAAACACACCACACTGAGCAGCAATGGCCACAGCAAGCTGCTTCCGCAGATGGCTAACAAAACCAGCAGCAACGTCCTCAGCCGTGCGGTGAACGTCCTCGGTACGCCTTACCGTTGGGGCGGCAGCAGCCCAAGTAAAGGCTTCGATTGCAGCGGCCTGGTGAAATACGCGTTCAACGACGCTACGTTCGACCTGCCACGCACCTCCAATGCCATGGCCAGCGGCCACGGCGTGAAAGTCGAGCGCAAGGATCTGAAGCCGGGCGATCTGATTTTCTTCAACATCAAGAGCCGTCGGGTCAATCACGTTGCGATCTACCTGGGCAACGACCGCTTCATCCACGCACCACGTCGTGGCAAAGCGGTGAGCATCGACACACTGAACAAACCGTACTGGCAAAAGCACTACGTCGTTGCCAAACGTGTATTGCCCAACGAGTCGAAGCAGATGCGCGTGGTTCAGCGCTGAGCTGACTGATCCAGAATCTGCTCAAGCAGTACTGGCCCCTTCGCGAGCAAGCCCGCTGCCACATTGGATCTGTGTCGTTCACAAATCAAAGGTGGCAGCGGGCTTGCTCGCGAAGGGGACAATGGAAGCGCCACAAGCTCCCGCTCAGACACTATCCGGCGTCCGCGCCTTCTCCCGCGCATGCTCGCGACTGATCAAGCCTTTGGTCACCAGATCCCTCAGGCACATGTCCAGTGTCTGCATCCCCAACGACCCTCCGGTCTGAATCGCCGAATACATCTGCGCCACCTTGTCCTCACGGATCAGGTTCCGGATCGCCGACGTGCCCAGCATGATTTCGTGCGCCGCCACCCGCCCGCCGCCGACCTTTTTGATCAGCGTCTGCGAGACCACCGCCAGCAACGACTCCGACAGCATCGAGCGCACCATCGATTTCTCGTCACCGGGAAACACGTCCACCACCCGGTCGATGGTCTTGGCCGCCGAGGTGGTGTGCAGCGTGCCGAATACCAGATGCCCGGTTTCAGCCGCGGTCAGCGCCAGGCGAATGGTTTCCAGGTCGCGCATCTCGCCCACCAGAATCACATCCGGGTCTTCTCGCAACGCTGAACGCAACGCGGTGGCGAAACTGCGGGTATCGCGGTGGACTTCACGCTGATTGATCAGACATTTGCGCGATTCGTGAACGAATTCGATGGGATCTTCGATGGTCAGGATGTGGTGATGGCGATGGGTGTTGAGGTAATCGATCATCGCCGCCAGCGTGGTCGACTTGCCGGAACCGGTCGGCCCGGTGACCAGCACCAGCCCGCGTGGCGCATCGGTGATCTTGCGAAAGACATCGCCCATGGCCAGGTCTTCCATGGTCAGAACCTTCGACGGAATAGTCCGGAACACGGCGCCCGCACCACGATTCTGGTTGAAGGCATTGACCCGAAAACGCGCAACGCCGGGGACCTCGAAGGAGAAATCCGTTTCCAGGTGTTTCTCGAAGTCGACCCGCTGGGTGTCGTTCATGATGTCGTAGATCAACTCATGCACTTGCTTGTGATCCAGCGCGGGCAGATTGATCCGTCGCACATCGCCATCGACGCGAATCATCGGCGGCAGACCGGCCGACAGGTGCAGGTCGGACGCGCCCTGTTTGGCGCTGAAGGCCAGCAGTTCAGTGATATCCATAGCGCTCCTCAATTCCAGTAGAATGCCGCGAACCTTCAGACCGCTGGCGCCTCTTGATGTCCACGATAGCAGACAACATCCAACTGGTTGGTTCGCGCATCCAGGCAGCGGTAAAAGCTGCAAAGCGCGATGAAAACAGCGTCCAACTGCTGGCGGTAAGCAAAACCAAACCCGCCCAAGCCCTGCGCGAAGCGCATGCCGCCGGCCTGCGTGACTTTGGCGAGAACTACCTGCAGGAAGCCTTGGGCAAACAGCTCGAACTGGCCGACCTGCCCTTGATCTGGCACTTCATCGGCCCCATTCAATCGAACAAGACTCGCGCCATCGCCGAGCATTTCGACTGGGTGCACTCCGTGGATCGCCTGAAAATCGCCCAACGCCTGTCCGAGCAGCGCCCGGCCGACCTGCCGCCGCTGAACATCTGCATTCAGGTCAACGTCAGCGGTGAAGCCAGCAAGTCAGGCTGCACCCCGGCCGATCTGCCGGCGCTGGCCAATGCCATCAGCGCCTTGCCGCGCCTGAAACTGCGCGGACTGATGGCCATTCCCGAGCCGACCGAAGATCGCGCCGAACAGGACGCCGCTTTTGCGGCTGTGCAACGTTTGCAGGAAAGCCTGAATCTGCCGCTCGACACACTTTCGATGGGCATGAGCCACGACCTCGAGTCGGCTATCGCCCAAGGCGCCACCTGGGTTCGTATCGGTACGGCCCTGTTTGGCGCCCGAGACTATTCCCAATCCTGAACATTTCCAGATAAGGACCTGACATGAGCAACACACGCATTGCCTTTATCGGTGCCGGCAACATGGCCGCCAGCCTCATCGGCGGCCTGCGGGCCAAGGGTCTGGAAGCCGCGCACATCCGCGCCAGCGATCCGGGTGAAGAAACCCGCGCCAAGGTCAGCGCCGCGCATGGCATCGAAACGTTTGCCGATAACGCTCAAGCCATCGACGGCGTCGACGTCATCGTTCTCGCGGTCAAGCCACAGGCAATGAAAGCGGTGTGCGAAGCCATCCGCCCGAGCCTGAAACCCAATCAGCTGGTGGTTTCGATTGCTGCCGGCATCACTTGCGCGAGCATGACCGCTTGGCTCGGCGAGCAGCCGATCGTGCGCTGCATGCCGAACACTCCGGCGCTGTTGCGTCAGGGCGTCAGCGGTTTGTACGCCACCCACGAAGTGACCGCCGAGCAGCGCCAGCAAGCCGAAGAGCTGCTGTCCGCCGTCGGCATCGCGCTGTGGCTGAACGAAGAACAGCAACTGGATGCGGTCACTGCGGTGTCCGGTTCCGGCCCGGCGTATTTCTTCCTGCTGATCGAAGCGATGACCGCCGCAGGCGTCAAACTCGGCCTGCCAAAAGAAACCGCTGAACAACTGACCCTGAAAACCGCCCTCGGCGCCGCGCACATGGCCGCTTCCAGCGACGTTGATGCCGCCGAACTGCGCCGCCGCGTGACGTCGCCGGCCGGCACTACTGAAGCTGCAATCAAATCGTTCCAGGCCGGTGGTTTCGAAGCCCTGGTTGAAAAAGCACTCGGCGCCGCCGCGCACCGCTCGGCCGAAATGGCCGAACAACTGGGCAAATAAGGAGCCTTACATGATTGGATTGAACACCGCAGCGGTTTACGTGCTGCAAACCCTCGGCAGCCTGTACCTGCTGATCGTACTGCTGCGCTTCGTCCTGCAACTGGTGCGGGCGAACTTCTACAACCCTCTCTGCCAGTTCATCGTCAAAGCGACTCAGCCGCTGCTCAAGCCACTGCGTCGGATCATCCCGAGCCTGTTCGGCCTCGACATGTCGTCGCTGGTGCTGGCGATCCTCGTGCAACTGGCGCTGATGGCGCTGACCCTGCTGCTGACTTACGGCACCACCGGTAACCCGCTGCAACTGTTTATCTGGTCGATCATTGGCGTGACCGCGCTGTTCCTGAAGATCTTCTTCTTCGCCCTGATCATCAGTGTGATCCTGTCGTGGGTCGCTCCGGGCAGCCACAATCCGGGGGCCGAACTGGTCAATCAGATTTGCGAACCGGCCCTGGCGCCGTTCCGTCGCTTCCTGCCGAACCTGGGCGGTCTCGATCTGTCGCCGATCTTCGCGTTCCTGGCGCTGAAACTGATCGACATGCTGGTGATCAACAACCTCGCGGCGATGACGATGATGCCGGAAATCCTGCGCCTGCTGATGTGAGCTGGTTTCGCTGGGACGGGGACGACCTGATCCTCGAATGTCATCTGCAACCGGCGGCCCGTAGCGATGATTTCTGCGGGCTGCACGGTGATCGTTTGAAGATCCGTCTCACCGCGCCACCGGTCGAGGGCAAGGCCAATGCCTACCTGATGGGTTTTCTGGCCAAGGCGTTTGGGGTTTCCAAAAGCCAGGTCAGCTTGCTCAGTGGCGAGTTGAACCGGCAGAAGCGGGTGAAGATCTGCTCGCCGAACAAGCTGCCGGATTTGCCTGACCTAGTGCGCCCAAACTGAAGCACCGAGTCGCCCTATTCGCGAGCAAGCCCGCTCCCACATTGGAATGCGATCCCCTGTGGGAGCGGGCTTGCTCGCGAATGACCGCAACTCGGTCAGGAGCGAACACATCAGGCCCGATCGTTGCTTGCCGCTAACCCCACCGGTCTTTAGACTTACGCCTCATTTCAACGAGAGCAGGGTCGATGCCAACTGCCTTTCCCCCCGATTCTGTTGGTCTGGTGACGCCGCACACGGCGCACTTCAGCGAACCTCTGGCTTTGGCCTGTGGCCGTTCGCTGGCGGCCTATGACCTGATCTACGAAACCTACGGCACGCTGAACGCGCAGGCGAGCAACGCTGTACTGATCTGCCATGCCTTGTCCGGCCATCATCATGCTGCCGGCTATCACAGCCCCGACGACCGCAAGCCCGGCTGGTGGGATAGCTGCATCGGCCCCGGCAAACCGATCGACACCAACAAGTTCTTCGTGGTCAGCCTGAACAACCTCGGCGGCTGCAACGGCTCCACCGGTCCGAGCAGCCTCAACCCGGAAACCGGCAAGCCATTTGGCGCCGATTTCCCGGTGCTGACCGTCGAAGACTGGGTGCACAGCCAGGCGCGCCTGGCCGACCTGCTGGGCATCGGCCAGTGGGCGGCTGTCATCGGCGGCAGCCTCGGCGGCATGCAGGCGCTGCAATGGACCATTACTTACCCGGATCGCGTACGCCACTGCCTGGCCATCGCTTCGGCCCCCAAGCTGTCGGCGCAGAACATCGCCTTCAACGAAGTGGCGCGCCAGGCGATCCTCACCGACCCGGAATTCCACGGCGGTTCGTTCCAGGAAGCGGGCGTGATCCCCAAGCGCGGGCTGATGCTGGCGCGGATGGTCGGGCACATCACCTACCTGTCCGACGACTCCATGGGCGAGAAATTCGGCCGCGGCCTGAAGAGCGAGAAGCTCAACTACGACTTCCACAGTGTCGAGTTCCAGGTCGAAAGCTATCTGCGCTATCAGGGCGAAGAGTTCTCCGGACGCTTCGACGCCAACACCTATCTGTTGATGACCAAGGCGCTGGACTACTTCGATCCGGCGGCGAACTTCGACGATAACCTGGCGAAAACCTTCGAGAACGCCACGGCCAAGTTCTGCGTGATGTCGTTCACCACTGACTGGCGCTTCTCCCCGGCCCGTTCGCGGGAACTGGTGGATGCACTGATGGCGGCGCGCAAAGACGTCAGCTACCTGGAAATCGACGCGCCACAGGGCCACGACGCCTTCCTGATTCCGATCCCCCGCTACTTGCAGGCGTTCGGCAATTACATGAACCGAATCACGCTGTGAGAAAGCCATGAGAGCTGATCTGGAAATCATCCAGGAATGGATCCCCGCCGGCAGCCGCGTCCTCGACCTCGGGTGCGGTAACGGCGAGTTGCTGAGCTGGCTGCGCGACCACAAACAGGTCACCGGTTATGGCCTGGAAAACGACGCCAGCAACATCGCCGAGTGCGTGGCCAAGGGCGTCAACGTCATCGAGCAGGACCTGGACAAGGGGCTGGGCAACTTCGCCAGCAACAGCTTCGACATCGTGGTGATGACCCAGGCTCTGCAGGCGGTGCATTACCCGGACAAGATCCTCGACGAAATGCTGCGCGTTGGCCGGCAGTGCATCATTACCTTCCCCAACTTCGGCCACTGGCGCTGCCGCTGGTACCTGGCGAGCAAGGGCCGCATGCCGGTTTCCGAGTTTCTGCCATATACCTGGTACAACACGCCGAACATCCACTTCTGCACCTTCGAAGACTTTGAAGAACTTTGTCGCGAACGTGACGCGAAGGTCATTGATCGGCTTGCCGTAGATCAACAGCACCGCCACGGGTGGGCCAGTAAGCTATGGCCTAATCTGTTAGGTGAAATTGGTATCTACCGCGTCAGCAGCCCCGTGCTGGCTGACCACAAGGTCGCGGTCTGAGCCACGACAATCCGAGGAGAACGATCATGGGCCGTTTAGCGCTGTTGTTATTCACTGCCTGCCTGAGCGCCACTGCGATGGCCGCCGATGCCATCAAGAGTGAGCGCAAGGAAGTGTTCGGTGATGTCACCGTGCATTACAACACCTTCAACTCCACCTTCCTGACGCCAGACATCGCCAAGGCTGCCGAACTGATCCGCAGCAAGAACCAAGGCGTGATCAATGTCTCGGTGATCAAGGACGGCAAACCTCTGAGCGCCAGCGTCACCGGCACGGTCAAAGACCTGACCAGCCAGAGCGTGCCGCTGAATTTCAAGCAAGTCACCGAACAGGGCGCGATCTACTACATCGCCCAATACCCGGTACCTCAGCAAGAAACCCGTACCTTTGAAATCAAGGTGCAGACCGGTGACAAGATCGACACCATCAATTTCAACCAAGAACTTTTTCCCGGCGAATGATGAACCTCAAGCAACTCGTACTGGCCAGCCATAACGCCGGCAAACTCAAGGAACTCCAGGCCATGCTCGGCGAATCGGTGCAACTGCGCTCGATCGGCGAGTGGAGCACGGTTGAGCCGGAGGAAACCGGCCTGTCGTTCGTCGAGAACGCGATTCTCAAGGCACGCAATGCTGCACGCATTTCCGGGCTGCCGGCGCTGGCCGACGATTCCGGTCTGGCGGTGGATTTCCTCGGCGGTGCGCCGGGCATCTACTCGGCGCGCTATGCCGACGGCAAGGGCGATGCGGCGAACAACGCCAAATTGCTCGACGCCCTCAACGACGTACCTGAAGCCGAACGCGGCGCGCAATTCGTCTGCGTCCTGGCGCTGGTGCGTCACGCCGATGATCCGTTGCCGATCCTCTGCGAAGGCCTGTGGCACGGGCGCATGCTGACCTCCGCCAGCGGCGAGCACGGTTTCGGCTACGACCCGCTGTTCTGGGTGCCGGAGCGCGATTGCTCAAGCGCCGAACTGACACCTGCCGACAAGAACCAGATCAGCCACCGCGCCCGTGCAATGGATCTGCTGCGCCAGCGTCTGGGCCTGAAATGACCGACACCCCCTCTGCGTCGTCGCTGATCATCGGCGGCGCCGCCTCTTCGCCTCGGGCACCGCTACCCACGCTGCCGCCCCTGGCGTTGTACATCCACATCCCGTGGTGTGTGCGCAAATGCCCGTATTGCGATTTCAACTCACACACCGCCAGCCCAGTGTTGCCGGAGCAGGAATACGTCGACGCGTTGCTGGCCGATCTCGATCAGGATCTGCACGCCGTCTATGGTCGTGAGCTGAGTTCGATTTTCTTCGGTGGCGGCACACCAAGCCTGTTCAGTGCCGACGCCCTCGGGCGTTTGCTGGAAGGCGTCGAACAGCGCATTCCGTTCGCCGCCGACATCGAAATCACTCTGGAAGCCAATCCCGGGACGTTCGAGCAAGAGAAGTTCGTTGCGTATCGCAAGCTGGGGATCAATCGCCTGTCGATCGGCATTCAGAGCTTCCAGCAGGAAAAACTCAAAGCCTTGGGCCGCATCCACAACGGCGATGAAGCCGTGCGCGCGGCAGGCATGGCGCGGCAGGCCGGGTTCGACAACTTCAACCTCGACTTGATGCACGGTTTGCCGGACCAGTCGCTGGACGATGCCTTGAGCGATCTGCGCCAGGCCATTGAACTCAAGCCCACGCACATTTCCTGGTATCAACTGACGCTGGAACCGAACACGGTGTTCTGGAACCAGCCGCCTGTGCTGCCGGAAGACGACACGCTGTGGGACATTCAAGAAGCCGGGCAAGCGCTGCTGGCCGAGCACGGTTACGCGCAATACGAAGTCTCGGCCTATGCCCTGCCCGGTCGCCCGGCGCGGCATAACCTTAATTACTGGAGTTTTGGCGATTTCATCGGCATCGGCGCCGGCGCCCACGGCAAACTCAGTCACCCGGACGGACGTATCGTGCGCACCTGGAAGACGCGCCTGCCGAAGGACTACCTCAACCCGGCGAAAAATTTTCGGGCTGGCGAAAAGGCACTGACCAATGATGAGATGCCGTTCGAATTTCTGATGAACGCTCTGCGCCTGACCGCAGGCGTGGAGTCGCGCCTGTATCCAGAGCGCACCGGGCTGCCCCTGGAGAGTCTCGCCGAACACCGGCAAGAGGCAGAACAAAGCGGCCTGTTACAGGTCGAACCGTCACGCCTGGCAGCCACCGAGCGGGGACAGTTGTTCCTCAACGACTTGCTGCAACAATTTCTGAACTGAGCCCAACCCTCAACTTCTGTCCCAAGGGAAAACGCATGGATTTGATACTCGACCTGCTGGCCACCGTCTCCCGCTGGAGCCGCAGCAACCTCTCGGAAATCGCCCTGGCGCTGGTGGGTTGCCTGCTGGTGCTGTTCGGCGCCGACTTCAAAGGTTGGGTCGAACAACGCCTGGGCAGCATCGCCGGCGCCTTGCGCGTACCGCTGATGGCCCTGCTGTGCATGATCGGCAGTGGCGCCGCACTGATCTACGCCACGCCTTGGGTGATCAAGGGCTTGAGCCAGTTCAACAACTACAGTCTGGCGCCGGTACTGTTGGTGGTGCTGGTGCTGATCGGCGTAGTCGCCGACCGCCGCTGATTTTCAACACACACAAAACAACTGTGGGAGCGGGCTTGCTCGCGAAGACGTTAGATCAATCGACATTGATATCGACTGATACGACGCCTTCGCGAGCAAGCCCGCTCCCACATTGGGTTTTGCGTGATGGTTAAGCGATTTTTTCGAACTTCAGATCCCAAACGCCATGGCCAAGACGTTCGCCGCGGCGCTCGAACTTGGTGATCGGGCGTTCGGCCGGACGCGGCACGCATTGGCCGTCTTCGGCAAGGTTGCGGTAGCCCGGGGCGACGTTCATCACTTCCAGCATGTACTCGGCATACGGTTCCCAGTCGGTGGCCATGTGCAGAATGCCGCCGACCTTCAACTTGCTGCGCACCAGTTCAGCGAACGACGCCTGAACGATACGACGCTTGTGGTGACGGCTCTTGTGCCACGGGTCCGGGAAAAACAGCATCAGGCGATCAAGGCTGTTGTCGGCGATGCAGCGGTTGAGCACTTCAATCGCGTCGCAATCGTAGACGCGCAGGTTGGTCAGGCCCTGGGTCAGCACACCATTGAGCAGTGCGCCGACACCCGGACGGTGAACTTCAACGCCGATGAAATCCTGCTCCGGTGCAGCCGCCGCCATTTCCAGCAGCGAGTGGCCCATGCCGAAACCGATCTCCAGCGAGCGCGGTGCCGAACGGCCGAACACTTGATCGTAATCCACCGGCGCGTCGGCCAGCGGCAGCACGTACAGCGGCGCGCCCTGATCCAGACCGCGTTGCTGGCCTTCGGTCATGCGCCCGGCGCGCATCACGAAGCTCTTGATGCGGCGGTGTTGGCGCTCGTCGCCTTCTTCCGTCTGGATAGGCATGTCGTTCGATTCAGTCATCAATGGCTCTTACTTGATCAGACCATCCAGCGGCGAGGAGGCGCTGGCATAGAGTTTTTTCGGCATGCGGCCGGCGAGGTAGGCCAGACGGCCCGCGACGATCGCGTGTTGCATGGCTTGCGCCATCATTACTGGTTGCCCGGCATGGGCGATGGCCGAGTTCATCAGCACGGCATCGCAGCCCAGTTCCATGGCGATGGTGGCGTCGGAAGCAGTGCCGACACCGGCATCGACCAACACAGGGATTTTCGCTTCTTCGAGGATGATCTGCAGGTTGTAAGGGTTGCAGATGCCCAGACCGGAACCGATCAGGCCGGCCAGCGGCATGACCGCGATGCAACCGATTTCTGCCAGTTGCCGGGCGATGATCGGGTCATCACTGGTGTAAACCATCACGTCGAAACCTTCCTTGACCAGCGTTTCGGCGGCCTTGAGGGTTTCGATCACGTTGGGGAACAGCGTCTTCTGGTCAGCCAGCACTTCCAGCTTCACCAGATTGTGGCCATCGAGCAGCTCGCGCGCCAAGCGGCAAGTACGCACGGCTTCTATCGCGTCGTAGCAACCGGCGGTGTTCGGCAGAAAGGTGTAGCGATCCGGCGACAGCACGTCGAGCAGGTTCGGCTCGCCTTCGATCTGCCCGAGGTTGGTACGGCGCACAGCGAAGGTGACGATCTCGGCACCCGAGGCTTCGATGGCCTGGCGGGTTTCGTCCATGTCACGGTACTTGCCGGTACCCACCAGCAAGCGCGACTGGTAAGTACGACCGGCCAGAACAAAAGGCTTGTCGCTGCGAACGATGCTCATTGGGAATCCTCTTTAGGGGTGAGGGTCTTGCAGAATTCTGTGGCCTTGCGAACCGGACGATTAGCCGCCGCCGATAGCGTGCACAACTTCGACGTTATCGCCGTCGTTGAGCGTGGTGTCGGCATGCTGGCTGCGCGGGACGATATCCAGATTGAGTTCGACTGCTACCCGGCGTCCGGTCAGATCCAGACGGATCAGCAGGGCCGCAACGGTTTCACCGTCGGGCAGTTCAAGGGATTCGCCGTTCAACTGAATGCGCATGCGTAACGCCGCCATCATTTTTAGGGGCTGGCATTCTAGCCCGATCATGACCTAAAGGTCAGCACCAAGCGTCAAGCGGTTAGCTGCAAGCGCCAGGCGGCGAGCCCCAGACATAACCAACCGACCAGAAACGCGAGGCCGCCGAACGGGGTGATGATGCCGAGCTTGCTGATGCCGGCGGTAGTCAGCACGTAGAGACTGCCGGAGAACAACACAATACCGACAGCGAACGAAACGCCAGCCCAGGTCACCAGTCGCCCCTGAATCTGCGTGGCCAGCAGCGCAACACCAAACAGCGCCAAGGTATGCACCAGTTGATAGGTGACACCTGTGTGGAAAATCGCAAGGTACTCGGGCGTCAGGCGACTTTTCAGGCCATGAGCGGCGAACGCCCCCAAAGCAACGCCAGTAAAACCAAAGAAAGCGGCCAGCATCAGAAAGCCACGCAACATTGGGAACTCCATTCAGACTCGATCGACAGGGTCTGTATAATGGCCCGCTCCACCGGTTCGGCCAAGCCATCTCTATGCTGCGTTCTATTTTCCGTCGACTCACGAAAGCCCTGCTCTGGTTCGCGGGTGGCAGCATCTTGCTGGTGCTGGTTTTTCGCTTCGTGCCGCCGCCGGGAACGGCGCTGATGGTCGAGCGCAAGATCCAATCCTGGGTCGACGGCGAACCCATCGACCTGCAACGCACCTGGAAGCCGTGGAACGAGATTTCCGACGATCTCAAAGTGGCGGTCATGGCCGGTGAGGATCAGAAGTTTCCCGAGCACTGGGGTTTTGACTTTGGCGCCATTCAGGCAGCACTGGCCCATAACGAACTCGGCGGCTCGATCCGTGGCGCAAGCACTTTGAGCCAGCAAGTCTCGAAAAATCTGTTTCTGTGGTCCGGCCGCAGCTATCTGCGTAAAGGCCTGGAAGCGTGGTTTACCGCGCTGATCGAGGTGTTCTGGCCCAAGCAGCGGATTCTTGAGGTGTATCTGAACAGCGTCGAGTGGGATGACGGTGTGTTTGGTGCCGAAGCAGCGGCCCGTCATCACTTTGGTGTGAGCGCCAAGTCGCTGTCCCGCCAGCAGGCAAGTTATCTGGCAGCGGTATTGCCGAACCCACGGGTTTGGAGCGCAAGCCATCCGACCGCGTATGTCTCGCGGCGAGCGGGATGGATTCGCCAGCAGATGAGGCAGTTGGGCGGGACGGGCTATCTGCTCGGGCTCAATGATTCACGTCGGGCGCCTTGGTCCGAATAACGAAACGCCGTCTTACAGCCCTGAAGCCTCCTGTGGGTGCCGGGCTTGCCCGCGAAGGCGTCGAGTCAGACAACATCAATGTTCAATGATCTAACGCTTTCGCGAGCAAGCCCCGCTCCCACATTTGGGTTTGCACTGAACCATAAAAAACGCCCCGACCATTACTGATCGGGGCGTTTTTTATGGCCTGGATGCCGGTTACGCGGCAATCGACAACTTGAGCTTGTTCATCGCGCTTTTTTCAAGCTGACGGATACGCTCGGCCGACACGTTGTACTTCTGCGCCAGGTCGTGCAGCGTGGCTTTTTCTTCTGCCAGCCAACGCTGGTAAAGGATGTCACGGCTACGTTCGTCCAGCACTTCCAGCGCTTCGTGCAGGTTGTGGTTGGAGTTGTCGCTCCAGTCAGCATCTTCCAGTTGACGCGCCGGGTCGTACCGGTGGTCTTCCAGATAATTGGCAGGCGACTGGAAAGCGCTGTCATCGTCGGCTTCGGCAGCCGGGTCGAAAGCCATGTCATGGCCGGTCAGGCGACTTTCCATCTCTCGCACTTCCCGCGGCTCGACGCCGAGGCTTTCCGCCACACGGTGGACTTCCTCGTTGTTCAGCCACGCCAGACGTTTCTTCTGGCTGCGCAGGTTGAAGAACAGCTTGCGCTGGGCCTTGGTGGTCGCGACTTTCACAATGCGCCAGTTGCGCAGGATGAACTCGTGAATTTCCGCCTTGATCCAGTGCACAGCGAACGACACCAGGCGCACACCCATTTCCGGGTTGAAACGTTTTACGGCCTTCATCAGGCCGACGTTACCTTCCTGGATCAGGTCAGCCTGAGCCAGACCGTAGCCGGAATAGCTACGGGCAATGTGTACGACAAAACGCAGGTGGGCGAGCACCATCTGCCGAGCCGCCCCCAAATCCTGCTCATAGTAGAGACTCTCGGCCAGTTCACGCTCCTGCTCCGGCGTCAGCAATGGAATGCTGTTGACGGTGTGCACATAGGCTTCCAGGTTCGCACCTGGAACCAACGCGTACGCAGGTTGCAAAGAATTGGTCATACGAAAAAACCTCCGACTTACATACTCGTGCCTTTCAGCACTGCGAAAAATTGACCGGGAACTCAAGTACAAGTTCCCAAAAAAACCGTAAGGCCAATCACGCGCAAAAAGATTCTACTTCGGCGCCAGCTCCCTGAGATGGCGTGCTACTGCAATCCATGCACCGATATAACCCAACAGCACCGCGCCAAGCAAGAGCGACAGACCGTCGGCAACTGGCACTCCGGCCAGTGCGAAATCACTGCCGTACAAGCCGGCCAGTCCAACCACCGCATCGTTCAGCCAGTTCAGGCCGAACGCCAATACTCCCCAGGACAACAGCCCCGCACCGAAGCCATACAGCGCGCCCATATAAAGGAAAGGACGGCGAACATAGCTGTCAGTGCCGCCGACGAGTTTAATCACTTCTATCTCGGTGCGGCGGTTTTCAATATGAAGACGAATGGTATTGCCTATCACCAAAAGTAATGCAGACACCAAAAGCACCGTCAGGCCGAAGACAAAACGATCGCCGAGCTTGAGGATGGCGGCCAGACGCTCGACCCAGACTAGATCAAGTTGCGCCTGTTGTACCTTGGGCAGTTCGGAAAGTTTTTGTCTTAATGCTTCCAGCGTCGCTTTATCGACCTCGTCCGGTGTCACCAGCACTACGCCCGGGAGTGGGTTTTCGGGCAGCTCACGCAGGGCTTCGCCCAATCCCGACTGCTGCTGGAACTCTTCCAGCGCCTGATCACGGCCGACATATTCAGCATCAGCTACACCGGGCATGGCTTTGATCTGCTCGCGCAGCGACTCGCCCTGCTCTGGGCTGGCATCGAGTTGCAGATACAGCGAGATCTGCGCCGCACGCTGCCACGAACCGCCAAGACGCTCAACGTTATTAAGCAACAACGACAGGCCCATCGGCAGGCTCAGCGCCACGGCCATCACCATGCAGGTGAAGAAACTGCCGATCGGCTGCTTGCCCAGACGACGCAAACTGTCGAGCAGACTGGCACGGTGGCTTTCGACCCAGGCGCGAAACAACGTGGCGAAGTCCGGTCCGTCATCATCGTCGTGCTTTTTCTTTTTTGGCGGTTGCGGATCGGCGGCTTTCGGGGCCACGCGCTCGGAAACCTTCGGACTGCGAGTCGCACTCATACGCCGGCCTCCCCGTCGCCGATCAATCGGCCACGTTGCAGGGTCAACATGCGGTGACGCATGCGCGCGATCAGCGCCAGGTCGTGACTGGCGATCAGCACGCTGGTGCCCAGACGATTGATATCTTCGAACACGCCCATGATCTCGGCCGCCAGTCGCGGGTCGAGGTTACCGGTCGGTTCGTCCGCCAGCAGTAACGCTGGGCGGTGAACGATGGCGCGGGCGATGCCGACGCGCTGCTGCTGACCGGTGGACAGGTCGCCCGGGTACAGATCGGTTTTATCCGACAGCGCCACGCGCTCCAGCGCCGAGTCGACCCGCTTGGCGATTTCGGCCTTGGACAAGCCGAGAATCTGCAGCGGCAACGCGACATTGTTGAAAACGGTGCGGTCAAACAGCAACTGGTGATTCTGGAACACCACACCGATCTGCCGGCGCAGGAACGGAATCTGCGCGTTGCTGATGGTGCTCAGGTCTTGCCCGGCCAGCAGCAACTTGCCGCTGGTTGGACGCTCCATCGCCAGCAACAAGCGCAACAAGGTGGATTTGCCTGCGCCGGAATGGCCGGTGACAAACAAGAACTCGCCACGACGGACTCGAAAGCTCAGCTCATGCAAGCCGACGTGACCGTTCGGGTAGCGTTTACCGACCTGTTCGAAACGAATCATGAACGCTCCCGCTCGGCAAACAATGCCTGGACAAAGGGTTCGGCTTCAAAGGTACGCAAGTCGTCGATGCCTTCACCGACGCCGATGTAGCGGATCGGCAGACCAAACTGCTTGGCCAAGGCAAAAATCACCCCGCCCTTGGCGGTGCCGTCGAGTTTGGTCAGCGCCAGGCCAGTCAGTGTGACGGTCTGGTTGAATTGCTTGGCCTGGTTGATGGCGTTCTGGCCGGTACCGGCGTCAAGCACCAGCAGCACTTCGTGCGGGGCGTCGGCGTCGAGCTTGCCGATAACCCGGCGAACCTTTTTCAGCTCTTCCATCAAGTTGTCTTTGGTGTGCAAACGCCCGGCGGTGTCAGCGATCAGCACGTCGATGCCACGGGCCTTGGCGGCTTGCACGGCGTCGAAGATCACCGAAGCCGAGTCGGCGCCGGTGTGCTGAGCGATCACCGGGATCTTGTTGCGCTCGCCCCAAACCTGCAATTGTTCCACAGCGGCGGCGCGGAAGGTGTCACCGGCGGCGAGCATGACTTTCTTGCCTTCCAGTTGCAGCTTCTTCGCCAGTTTGCCGATGGTCGTGGTCTTGCCAGCGCCGTTGACGCCGACCACCAGAATCACGAACGGCTTGTTTTGCGAAACGATCTTCAGCGGCTGCTCGACCGGTTTGAGCATCGCAGCCAGCTCAGCCTGCAAAGACTTGTACAACGCGTCGGCATCGGCCAACTCTTTGCGCGCGACCTTCTGGGTCAGGCGTTGAATGATCGCCGTAGTGGCTTCGACACCAACGTCGGCCGTCAGCAGACGGGTTTCGAGGTCATCGAGCAGCTCGTCATCGATGGTCTTCCTGCCGAGAAACAGGCTGGCCATGCCCTCGCCGATGCTGGCGCTGGTCTTCGACAAGCCTTGTTTGAGACGGGCGAAGAAGCCGGCTTTGGTTTCTTCGGTGCGCGGGGCTTCGGCGGACACTGGCGCGGGCGCAGCGTCCGCCGCAACGATTGGCGCGGCAACAACTGGCGCGGGTTCCGGCTCTGGTGGCTGGACGACTGGAGCCACTGACTCAACAACCACGGGTGCAACAGGCTCAGGAACAACCGGCGCAGGCTCGATAACCGGTTCAACCACAGGCGCAGGAGCCACCTCGGCAACGAACGCGGCCGGCGCAGGAATTGGCGGCGTGACGTGGGGGGCGGCTTCTTCCACCAGCGCCACCGGCTCTTCGGCCACTGGCAAGGTGAGCCACGGCTCTGCAACCGGGGTCAGCGGCAACTCGGCAACCACCTCCGGCGCTGGCGCTGGCTCTGGCTCGGCCGCCGGTTGTAACACTGGCTCGGCAATCGGCAGAATGGTCGGCGCCGGCTCTTCTTCTATTACAGGAGCGGGTGCGGGGACCGGTTCAGGAATCGCGGGCGGCTGTTCGACGACGGGTTCCTGCGGTTTTTTACGCAGCCATCCGAACAGGCTTTTCTTCTCGCCAGCCGCAGCTGGGGTCTTCTTGTCGTCGTTGGAACCAAACATGGAGGACGGCTATCTCACAGTAGCGACGCGCCATAAGGGCGCCCCGGCAAATAAATATTCGATGCAGAACAGACTGTGTTTCACCCAGCTTGTTCACGCGCAACATTTTGTCGAGGCACCAGCGGCACCTCAAAGAATCGTATTAACGAAGGACTAAACCGGCAAAATCGGCGAAAAAGCGTAGTTTAGTCGATACACCGCAGCTTTCTGCCGCAAACCCATACAGCCGGATCAGGCCTGAAAACCTGATAGGCGTGGTCGCCAGTAAAACGGATCAGTATCCTAGCACCTCCTCGCCCGCCTAGGCTAAGACCAAGCGGGCAGCCCAACAGGTTAAAAAACGAATGAATGCTCTAGCCCGCCGCGCTGCTGGCCTGCTGCTCAGCACAGTCTGCCTGCCTCTTTCGGCCCTGGCGGCCGACCCGCAACCGACCCACGAATTCACCCTCGACAACGGCCTCAAGGTCGTCGTTCGCGAAGACCATCGCGCGCCGGTAGTGGTGTCGCAGGTCTGGTACAAGGTGGGTTCCAGCTACGAAACCCCGGGCCAGACCGGCCTGTCCCACGCCCTTGAGCACATGATGTTCAAGGGCAGTGAGAAAGTCGGCCCCGGCGAAGCTTCGCTGATCCTGCGCGACCTCGGCGCCGAAGAGAACGCGTTCACCAGCGACGACTTCACCGCTTATTACCAAGTGTTGGCCCGCGATCGTCTGGGCGTCGCCTTTGAGCTGGAAGCCGACCGCATGGCCAACTTGCGCCTGCCGGCCGACGAGTTCGCCAAGGAAATCGAAGTCATCAAGGAAGAGCGCCGCCTGCGCACCGATGACAAGCCGATGTCCAAGGCTTACGAGCGCTACAAGGCGATGGCTTACCCGGCCAGCGGTTATCACACGCCGACCATCGGCTGGATGGCTGATCTGGACCGGATGAAGGTCGAAGAGCTGCGTCACTGGTACCAATCCTGGTACGTGCCGAACAACGCCACGCTGGTGGTGGTCGGTGACGTCACCCCTGACGAAGTGAAAACCCTCGCTCAGCGCTACTTCGGGCCAATCGCCAAGCGCGACGTGCCACCGGCGAAAAAACCGCTGGAACTGGCAGAACCCGGCGAACGCCAGATCACCCTGCATGTGCAGACCCAACTGCCTAGCCTGATGCTCGGTTTCAACGTGCCGAGCATTGCCACCGCCGAAGACAAACGCTCGGTCAATGCCCTGCGCCTGATCTCGGCGCTGCTTGACGGCGGTTACAGTGGGCGCATTCCAACGCAACTGGAGCGCGGTGAAGAGTTGGTGTCCGGCGGGTCGTCGAGCTACGACGCCTACACCCGCGGCGATAGCCTGTTCACCCTGTCGGCCACGCCGAACACCCAGAAGAAAAAAACCATCGCCCAAGCCGAGGCCGGTCTCTGGAAATTGCTGGAACAACTGAAAACCACCGCGCCGACCGCCGAAGAACTGGAACGCGTGCGTGCGCAGGTGATTGCCGGTCTGGTCTACGAGCGTGATTCGATCACCAGCCAGGCCACCGCTATCGGCCAGCTTGAGACGGTCGGTCTGTCGTGGAAACTGATGGACACTGAACTCGCCGACCTGGAGAGCGTGACCCCGCAAGACATCCAGAACGCCGCCAAAATGTATTTCACCCGCGAACGTCTCAGCGTCGCCCACGTCCTGCCTCTGGAGACGACTCATGAGTGAGCGCAAATCCCCCCGCCTACTGCTCGGTCTGATCGCCGTGACAGTCATCGGCGCTGCTGTGCTTTATCTGGCGCCAGGCGCCAAAACCAACGCCAGCGAGGCGCTGGACAGCGCCAAGTCCAGCCAGAAACTGCAATCGCTGGCCGAACTCGACGGCAAGGCCCCGGCCAGCCGCAAACTCGACGTGCAGACCTGGAACACCGTCGAAGGCGCCAAGGTGCTGTTCGTCGAGGCGCATGAACTGCCGATGTTCGACATGCGCCTGATCTTCGCCGCTGGCAGCAGCCAGGACGGCAACGCACCAGGTTTGGCGGTGCTGACCAACGCAATGCTCAATGAAGGTGTCGCCGGCAAAGACGTCGGCGCCATTGCGCAAGGCTTTGAAGGCCTGGGGGCTGATTTCGGCAACGGCGCCTTCAAGGACATGGCGCTGGCCTCGTTGCGCAGCCTGAGTGCTGCCGACAAGCGCGAGCCGGCCCTGAAGCTGTTCTCGCAAGTAGTGGGCAAGCCGACCTTCCCTGCCGATTCGTTCGCGCGCATCAAAAACCAGATGCTCGCCGGTTTCGAGTACCAGAAACAAAACCCCGGCAAACTCGCCAGCCTGGAACTGATGAAGCGTCTATACGGCGATCACCCGTACGCTCATTCGAGCGACGGCAATGCGCAGAGCGTCCCGCAGATCACCCTCGCGCAATTGCGTGAATTCCATGCCAAGGCCTACGCCGCTGGCAACGTGGTGATCGCGCTGGTCGGGGACTTGTCCCGCGCTGACGCCGAGGCCATTGCCAATCAGGTTAGCGCCGCCCTGCCCAAAGGCCCGGCGCTGGCGAAAATCGCTCAGCCGCAGGAACCGAAGGCCAGCATCAGCCACATCGAGTTCCCGTCCAAACAAACCAACCTGATGCTCGCGCAACTGGGCATCGACCGTGACGACCCGGACTACGCGGCGCTGTCGATGGGCAATCAGATCCTCGGCGGGGGTGGTTTCGGTACTCGATTGATGAGTGAAGTCCGCGAGAAACGTGGCCTGACTTATGGCGTTTACTCGGGTTTCAGCCCGATGCAGGCCCGTGGCCCGTTCATGATCAACCTGCAGACCCGCGCAGAAATGAGCGAAGGCACCCTGAAACTGGTGCAGGACGTACTCGCCGACTATCTGAAAACCGGCCCGACCCAAAAAGAGCTCGACGACGCCAAACGCGAACTGGCCGGCAGCTTCCCGCTGTCTACCGCAAGCAACGCCGATATCGTCGGCCAACTTGGCGCGATGGGCTTCTATAATCTGCCGCTGAGCTATCTCGACGACTTCATGCGTCAGTCGCAGAGCCTGACGGTGGAGCAAGTGCGCGACGCCCTGAACAAACACCTGAGCACGGATAAAATGGTCATCGTTACCGCTGGCCCGACCGTGCCGCAAAAGCCGTTACCGGCCCCTTCTGATAAACCTGCCGAGCAACCGCTCGGGGTTCCGGAGCATTAATGGCGACTCGAGCACCTAAAAAACCCGCCCACAACGTCCACAACGGTGTGAACCAGCTACGCATCATTGGCGGCCAGTGGCGCAGCCGCAAGCTGAGCTTTCCCGACGCGCCAGGCCTGCGCCCGACGCCGGATCGCGTGCGTGAAACGTTGTTCAACTGGCTGGCGCCCTATGTGGAGGGGGCCAAGGTCCTCGACCCGTTCGCCGGCAGTGGCGCGCTGTTTCTCGAAGCCCTGTCCCGTGGCGCCGCCATGGGTCAGGCGCTGGATGCGAGCAATATCGCGGTATCCAGCCTCAAAGAACACCTCGGCACCCTGCGCTGCACCAACGGACAGGTGCAGACGGCCGACGCCCTGCGTTATCTGGAAACCCAGACCGCCAGCGCTTTCGACCTGGTATTCCTCGACCCGCCGTTCAATCAGAACCTGCTGCCCGCCGTCTGCACGCTGCTGGAAGAGCGTCAGTGGCTGGCCGACGACGCCTGGGTGTACACCGAAAGCGAAACGGCGCCGTCGACCCTCGGCCTGCCGGCCAACTGGCGTCTGCACCGCGAGCAGAAATCCGGCCGTGTTTATTACGCGCTGTGGCAACGCAGCGCCTGATCACAAGCATCATGCGTTAGCTGATCAGCGATAAATAGTTACCGCACTGCCCCCTCCGAATCTCGCCACAGTGGTTGCCGCAATCTGCGTTAACCACTGAGGACGATTCACGTATGGACACATTTTGCAGCCGGATGCTGCTCTTTCTTTGCCTGGCGCCCCTGATGTCCCTGGCCGCCCCGCCCCCACCGACTCACCACTTCAGTCTGGACAATGGCCTGAAGGTGCTCGTGCGCGAAGATCATCGCGCGCCGCTGGTGACCTCACAACTCTGGTTCAAAGTCGGTTCCGCCGACGAAGCACCGGGCCAGAGCGGGCTCTCCCACACGCTCGAACACATGCTCTACAAAGGCAGCAGCAAGACTTGCGCCGGCGAGGCCACGGCGATTCTGCAATCGCTCGGCGCCCGGGAAAACGCTTTCACCAGCAAAGATGTCACGGCCTATCACCAAACCCTTGCCCCCAGGTACCTGGGTGTTGCGTTCGAGCTGATGGCCGATCTGATGTCAACCGCACACCTGCGCGACGAAGACCTGACCCCGGAACTGGCGGTGATTCGCGAAGAACGGCGTTCGCGAACCGAAGACGACCCCAGCGGCCTGGCACTTGAGCGTCTCACCGCCGTGACGCATTTGGCCAGCAGCTATCGCACGCCGACTATTGGCTGGATGCATGACCTGGACCAACTCAATGCCAGCGATCTGCGCCATTGGTATGAAACCCGCTATGCGCCCGGCAATGCCACGCTGGTCGTTGTCGGCGATGTGACACTCGATCAGGTCAGGCGGCTGACGCAGCGCTATTTTGGCCATCTGCAAGCACGAACCGTTCCGGGTGCATTACGGCCCACAGAGCTGAAACAGCCAGGCGAGCGCAGACTGACCCTGCATCTGCCCGTCCCCACCCCCCAACTGATCATGACCTTTAATGTGCCAGGGTTGGCCACCGCCAAAAATCGGCGATCCGTGCACGCTCTGCGCCTGATCGACACATTGCTGGGCGGTGCCAGCAGCGCACGCCTGCAAAAGCGCCTGCAATTTACCGAGCAGTTGTTCAGCGAGGTGGCTACCTCTTACGACGCCCTCACACGCGGTGACAGCCTGATGTTGCTGACCGCCAATCTTGCCAGCGCCCACCCTGACGATCTTGACGCTGCCGAAAAGCGAGTCTGGCAACTGATCGAAGAATTGCGAACCAACCCGCCAGCCGCCGATGAGCTGGAACGTGCCCGCACTCATTTGATTGCCCGGCAGATCTACGCGCAAGACTCCATCGTTCAGCAGGCCCAGGGGTTGGCCGCGTTGCAGAGCATCGGCCAACCCTGGCAGTTGCTGGATCAGGATGCGGACGAGCTGGCACAGGTGACACCCACTGATATACAGCAGGCCGCCATGACCTTTTTGACCCGAGAACGCCTGAGTGTTGCGCATGTGTTCAAGGAGACCCGTCCATGAACGATTACCGTTGGCCTACCTGGGTCGCATTGTCAGGTCTCGGCCTGATCGCCTGTCTGTGCGGCGCCCGAACGTTTGCAGACACTTCAATTGTTGCGCCGGCAAACTTCCCCGCGCCACGCCTGGAGTCCCTCCGGGTGCCGGTTTCTGATCCGGCCACGCCACGGGGGCTGTCCATCAAGGGCTGGAAGACCCTGACCGGCACCAAGGTGTTGTTCATCCGCACCACAGAATTACCGATGTTCGATCTGCATGTCAGCTTCGCGGCGGGCAGCGCGCGGGACGGCGGCACGCCGGGGCTAGCCGCCACCACGTTTGGCATGCTTAACGAAGGCGTGCCAGGCAAAGACTTGCCTGCCATCGTCGAAACCTTCGACGGCCTGGGTGCGCAGCTCGAAATGACGATCGATCACGAACGTGCCAACCTGGTGTTGCGCAGCTTGAGCGATGCTCAAAAAAGCGCCCCGGCACTGCACCTGTTTACTCAGATACTCGGCGAACCGTTGCTGACCGACGAGGCTTTACAGAGGGTAAAAAACGAACTGCGTGACCACCTCCTGTTCAGGTCGGAGCAGGCAGGCAATTCGTCCGAGCAGTCAGTCAAGGCATTGCTTGCCCCGGGCAGCCCCTATTCGCTGCCGTTCTATGGCACGAATCAGGGCCTGCAGTCGCTGAGCCGCCAGGCAGTCAAAGACTTCCACCAACGTTTCTACAGCGCCAGTCATGCGCAGATCACGGTGGTCGGCGACCTGACGCTGGACCAGGCAAAAGCCATCAGCCTGAAAGTCAGCAACGCATTACCGGTCATGCCAGTGGGCACGGGGGCTACGCCGATGCCTGCGCTAAAACCGCGGGGCACCAAACGGACCTTCCATGAGGAACAGCCACTGACCCAGACCTCGTTGATACTGGGCCAGCTTGGTGTGTCGCGTCAGCATCCGGACTATGCCGCGCTGTACGCGGCCAACCTGATTTTTGGTGGCACGGCAAACAGCCGACTGATGAACGAACTACGGGAAAGGCGCGGGCTGGTATACGACGTACATTCGCAGAACAGTCACTGGGCCAGCGCTGGCTTGATGACTATTTCCCTGCAAGTGAGCCCGTCATTGAGCGCAGGCATTCTGACGTTGACCCGATCAATGTTCAGCGACTATCTGCGCGACGGCCCGACGCAACAAGAGCTCGACCAAATCAAGCTTAGAGTGACCAACATGGTCGCCCTGGACAGCGCCAGCAACAAACAAATACTCAAGCAATTGGTGGACATCAATCGCCATGATCTGCCAATCGACATCGATTACATCGCCCAGCAGGTGCAACGCCTGACGCTCAAGCAAATCAAAGAGGCGCTAAACCGACACTTGGCTGCCGATCAGTGGCGCGTGGTGACAATCGGGGCAACCGTCAATCAGCAGCCGTTGCCTGCACCGCCGGCCACACCGCCCGGCACATCTTCCAGTGCATGTGTCGCGCCGTAGCAGGCTTTGTGGCAAGTTAGGTTTTAAATTGAAAAGCAGCAGACGACCGGCGTCTGCTGCTTTGCGCAAGACCTAGTCGAGATTTGCCGTGCAACCACGTTCACCTTCCCCCGCCCTTCGTTTCAGCCCGGCCTTTGGCCTGGGCAATCCACACCTGCAAACCCTGTGGGGTCCGCTGTGGCGTAAAACCGTCCATCTTGATCGCCAACGTGAACGCCTGTGGCTTGAAGATGGCGATTTCCTCGACCTCGACTGGCACGGTCCTCACAGTGCCAAAGCACCGTTGGTATTAGTGCTGCATGGGCTGACAGGCTCCTCGAACTCGCCTTACGTTGCAGGCCTTCAAGCGGCGCTCGCCGCGCAAGGCTGGGCCAGTGTCGCCCTGAACTGGCGCGGCTGCTCAGGCGAACCGAATCTGCTGCCGCGCAGTTACCACTCCGGTGCCAGCGAGGACCTCGCCGAAACCATTCGGCACCTGCGCGCCAAACGACCACTGGCGCCGCTGTATGCGGTCGGTTATTCCCTGGGCGCCAATGTGTTGCTCAAGCACCTCGGGGAAACCGGCAGCACCAGCGGTGTGTGTGGTGCGGTGGCCGTGTCGGTGCCGTTTCGCCTCGACCAATGCGCCGATCGTATCGGCCAGGGTTTTTCCAGGGTCTATCAGGCGCACTTCATGCGCGAGATGGTCGCCTACATCAAGAACAAGCAAAGGCAATTCCAGCACGACGGACGCGAGGACGGTATGGCCGCACTGGCGGCGCTCGGCTCGCTGGAAAACATGCGCACGTTCTGGGATTTCGATGGCCGGGTGACCGCGCCACTGCACGGGTTCACCGATGCCGAGGATTACTATCGCCGCGCGTCAAGCCGTTACTTTCTCGGCGAAATCCGCACACCGACCTTGATCATTCAAGCGGCGGACGATCCGTTCGTGTTCCCGCACAGCCTGCCGCAAGCCAGTGAACTGTCGGCGACGACTGAATTCCAATTGCAGGCTCGCGGCGGTCACGTCGGATTCGTCGATGGCTCGTTACGCCAGCCCGGCTATTATCTGGAAAGGCGCATCCCGCAGTGGCTGGCGGGCCTGACGTCATGATTGATCAGGCTCGCTCCCACAAGGAAGGGCGTGGTAATTACTCGCCAGTGGCTATGCCACGCGAAGGCTCGTTGATCCACTCGCTCCACGAACCGGCATACAACGCCCCCAACGGATAACCCGCCAGGCACAGCGCAAACAGGTTGTGACACGCCGTCACGCCCGAGCCGCAATACGCGACCAGTGCCGACGGCGAACGCTCGCCAAGCCTGGCGGCAAAGCGCTGCTTGAGTTGATCGGCCGGCAGGAACCGGCCGTCACTACCAAGGTTGTCGGTAAACGCTGCACACTGCGCACCGGGAATGTGCCCGGCAATCGGGTCGATAGGCTCGACTTCACCCTTGAAGCGCGGCAAGGCCCGGGCGTCGAGAAGGGTCAGCGTCGGTTGACCGAGCCGCTGCTGCAATTGCTCGGCGCTGAGCATCAGAGTCATGTCCGGCTGGCTGTTGAAACTGCCACGGACAAGGGTCGGTGCATCCAGGCTCAGCGGCAGACCCGCCGCGTGCCAGGCCTTGAGCCCGCCATCGAGAATGAACACGCCATCACGCTTGCCCAGCCACGCCAGCAACCACCACGCTCGAGCCGCATAGGCTCCTGGGCCGTCGTCGTACAAAACCACATCGCTGTCAGCGTTGATACCCCAGGCTTGCAGGCGCTCGACCAGCGCCGCAGGATCAGGCAACGGATGCCGGCCCGTCACACCCTTGACCACTTTGCCGCTGAGGTCACGCTCAAGATCGGCGAAACTCGCTCCGGCAATGTGCCCCTCGGCGTAGCTACGCTGACCGTAGTCCGGGTCATCGAGGGCAAAACGACAATCGAGAATCACCAGCCCCGGCTGCTCCTTGCGGACATCCAGTGCTGTAGGGCTGATCAGTTGCGCAATCGACATAACGGGCTCCTGTGGAATTCGACAGAACGGTTTACTTCACGTCCTCAAGGGCCTGGGCCAGCGGTACGTAGAATTCTTCGAACAGCGCATTGACCTGATCGCGCGCCTGCTCGGTGACAAACCCGGCTTCCAGCACCAACACCTGATACACGCCACGTTTGATGGCTTGCTCGCTGAGGTGGTTGGAGTTCTCACGGGTGGTGCACAGAAAGCGTACCCAGGACGTCAGGATGATCCAGGCATTGAGGGTCAGCGATTCAATCTGCACACGGTCCATGTCGAGGATCCCGGCGGCCACGAAACCCTCGTAGATCGCCGCGCCTTGAATCACGCAGCGCTGGGAAAAGCGTCGATAACGGGCCGCCAGTTCCGGATCGCTGTCGAGCAGATGCTCAAGATCGCGGTGCAGAAAACGGTAACGCCACATCGCCGACAGCAGCTCCTTGAGATAGAAGCGCTTGTCTTCGACCGTCGCGGCGCGCCCCTGAGGTGGGCGCAGGAAGCTGTCCACAAGGCTTTCGTACTCACTGAACAACACGGCGATGATCGCCTGCTTGTTGGGGAAGTGGTAGTACAGGTTGCCCGGAGAAATCTCCATGTGAGCAGCAATATGATTGGTGCTGATGCTGCGCTCGCCCTGTTGATTGAACAGTTCGAGGCTGTTCAGCACGATACGCTCGCTGGTTTTTATTCGTGGGGCCATGGCTTGAGCTTTAATTCAGAGTGCGGTGACGGGCATCTTACGACCTATCCGGAAATGGATAAAACAAAGCTGCACAAGGAAGCCATTTGACTTTCTAGAGTACAGACTCTAAAAATCACCCCATTAAAATAATTCCGGAGCCCACTATGACTGCCGATATAGCCTACCTGCAAACGCTGCAACAACCGCTGGAAGCGCTTGATCGGCAGTTCAACGCGCAACGGGCCGCGTATGCCGCCAACCCGATGCCGCCTGCGGCCCAGCGCCAGCAATGGCTCAAGGCTTTGCGGGATGTGCTGAGCGATGAACGTCAGGCCTTGATTGAGGCGATCAGTGCCGACTTCAGCCATCGCAGCGCCGACGAGACCCTGCTGGCCGAATTGATGCCCAGCCTGCACGGCATTCACTACGCCAGCCGCCACCTCAAGGGCTGGATGAAAGCCTCGCGGCGCAAGGTCGGCATGGCCTTCCAGCCCGCCTCGGCGAAAGTCGTGTATCAGCCGCTGGGCGTGGTTGGCGTCATCGTTCCGTGGAATTACCCGCTGTATCTGGCCATCGGCCCGTTGGTCGGCGCACTGGCGGCGGGCAACCGGGTGATGCTCAAACTCAGCGAATCGACGCCAGCCACTGGGCTTTTGCTCAAGGCATTGCTGGCGCGAATCTTCCCCGAAGATCTGGTGTGCGTGGTGCTCGGCGAAGCGGACATCGGCGTGGCGTTTTCCCGTTTGCGCTTTGATCATCTGCTGTTTACCGGTGCCACCAGCATCGGCAAGCATGTGATGCGTGCTGCGGCGCAAAACCTCACCCCTGTCACCCTGGAACTGGGCGGCAAGTCCCCGGCCATCGTCTCCCGGGACGTGCCGTTGAAGGATGCGGCCGAACGCATTGCCTTCGGCAAAACCCTCAACGCCGGCCAGACCTGCGTGGCCCCGGATTACGTGCTGGTGCCGCAAGACCGCGTCGGCGCGTTCGTCGAAGCCTATCGCCAGGCAGTGCAGGGTTTTTATCCGACCCTCACCGACAACCCGGACTACACCGCGATCATCAACGACCGCCAATTGGCGCGGCTCAACGGTTACGTCAGCGACGCCACCAGCAAGGGCGCACTGCTGATTCCGTTGTTCGATCAAGGCCAGGGCCGCCGCATGCCACACAGCGTGCTGCTCAATGTCAGCGACGAGATGACCGTGATGCAGGACGAAATCTTCGGGCCGTTGCTGCCAATCGTGCCGTACCAGGATCTGGAGCAGGCATTTGCTTACATTAATCAGCGGCCACGACCTCTGGCTCTTTACTACTTTGGCTACGACAAACGCGAACAGAACCGCGTGCTGCACGAAACCCACTCGGGTGGTGTGTGCCTGAACGACACCCTGCTGCATGTGGCTCAGGATGACATGCCATTCGGCGGCATCGGCGCTTCGGGCATGGGCCACTACCACGGCCACGAAGGCTTTCTGACGTTCAGCAAAGCCAAAGGCGTACTGATCAAACAGCGCTTCAATGCGGCCAGACTGATTTATCCGCCTTACGGAAAGTCGATTCAGAAACTGATCCAGAAGCTGTTCATTCGCTAAACCTCGTCATCGCCGCCGGGTAATAAAAACAATGCACCCAAGCCTGACCGATACACCTGCACTGTCACGCCGTGGCGTGCTGAAATTCAGCCTCGGCGCCACGGCGTTTCTTGCCACCGCCGGGCTTGGCGCCAGCCTCAGTGGTTGCTCGGCGAGCGTCTCGGCCCATGGTTTCACTGTTTTGCGCGATGGCGATCTATTGTTTCTGCGCGCATTGATTCCGGTAATGCTCGACGGCGCCGTGGCCGTCGAGAAATTGCCAAGCGCAGTCGACGGCACTCTCCAGTCGCTGGACTACAGCCTCGATCACCTGTCGCCGGAAATGCTCAAACTCACCCGGCAATTGTTTGATGTATTGGGCATGGCCGTGACCCGTGGGCCGCTGACCGGAATCTGGGGCAGTTGGGAAAACGCCACGCCCGAGGCGCTGCGCCATTTCCTCGATCGCTGGGAAAACAGTTCATTGAGTCTCCTGCGCATGGGCCACAGCTCTCTGACGCAAATGGTGATGATGGCCTGGTACACCCGCGCCGAGTCCTGGGCGCACTGCGGCTACCCCGGCCCGCCCACTGTCTGAAACCGAGGCGCGCCCTTCGCGAGCAAGCCCGCTCCCACATTTGAAATGCATTCCCCTGTGGGAGCGAGCCCGCTCGCGAAGGGGCCCGCTAGAACAACAAAAACAAGAGAGCCTGAACATGCCAGTACCCGACCCGTTCCGCGAAGGCCTCGCCCGTGGCTGGAAAACCTACAACGGCGCACAACTCACGGACGACCTGACCCTTGAAACCGATGTCGCGATCATCGGCAGCGGCGCTGGCGGTGGTACCACGGCAGAAATCCTCAGCGCCGCCGGCTATAAGGTGCTGCTGATCGAAGAAGGCCCGCTGAAAACCAGTTCCGATTTCAAAATGCTTGAAGACAAGGCCTACAGCAGCCTCTATCAGGAAGGCATCGGCCGCATGAGCAAGGACGGCGCGATCACTATCTTGCAAGGCCGGGCGGTCGGCGGTACCACGCTGATCAACTGGACATCGAGCTTTCGCACGCCAGAACCGACCCTCGAACATTGGGCCAAAGAACACAGCGTCAAAGGTCACAGTCCGGTCGAAATGGCGCCATGGTTCGAAAAAATGGAACAGCGTCTCGGCGTCGCTCCATGGCTGGTTCCGCCCAACGCCAACAACGACGTGATCCGTAAAGGCTGTGAACAGCTCGGCTATAGCTGGCACGTTATTCCACGCAACGTGCGCGGCTGCTGGAACCTCGGTTACTGCGGCATGGGCTGCCCGACCAACGCCAAGCAATCGATGATGGTCACGACCATTCCGGCCACCCTGGAAAAGGGCGGAGAGCTGCTTTATCTGGCCCGCGTGCAAAAGCTGTTGATCACCGGCGACAAGGTTTTCGCCCTGCAATGCGTCGCCATGGACGAGCGTTGCGTCGAACCGACCGGGCGTTCCATCACCGTCAAGGCACGGCATTACGTACTGGCCGGCGGCGGTATCAACAGTCCGGCGCTGCTGCTGCGTTCGGACGCGCCAGACCCACACAAAACCTTGGGCAAACGCACATTCCTGCATTTGGTGAACATGTCCGCCGGGCACTTCGACGACGTCATCAACCCGTTCTACGGCGCGCCGCAGTCGATTTATTCCGACCATTTCCAGTGGAAGGACGGCGTCACCGGCCCCATGGGCTACAAACTCGAAGTGCCGCCGCTGCAACCGGCGCTCGCGGCCACCCTGCTCGGCGGTTTTGGTCAGGACAACGCGCAGCGCATGGCCGATCTGCCGCATACCCACGTCATGCTGGCGCTGCTTCGCGATGGGTTTCACCCTGACAGCAGCGGCGGCAACGTAGAGCTGCGGGGCGACGGCTCGCCAGTGCTCGACTATCAAGTCTCGCCCTATGCCTGGGAGGGGTTGCGCCGGGCATTCCACAGCATGGCCGAGATCCAGTTCGCGGGCGGCGCCAAAGCAGTGATGCCAATGCACGCCGACGCGCGTTATGTGAAGACCCTGGCCGAGGCCCGTACGTTGATCGATGGTTTGCGCCTTGAGCTGTATCGCACGCGGCTGGGCAGCGCCCACGTCATGGGCGGCTGTGCGATGGGCGAAGAGCCGAAAACTGCCGTCGCCGATAGCCTTGGCCGTCATCATCAGCTAACCAATCTGTCGATTCACGACGGCTCGCTGTTCCCCACCAGCATCGGCGCTAACCCGCAGTTGTCGGTGTACGGGCTGACGGCACAATTGGCGACGTCCCTCGCCGATCGACTGAAAAACCCATGAAAAACCGGATCATTCCCATCGTCTATAGTGCTTTGTTACCCAACAGGCGACTTGGCCGACCGGGACGGCTGCGATACCATCCGACTCCCCAACGGACTCCCGCCAGGACGACGCGATGAACCGAGTGTTGTACCCAGGTACCTTCGACCCTATTACCAAGGGCCATGGCGATCTGGTCGAACGCGCCTCGCGCCTGTTCGACCATGTGATCATTGCTGTCGCTGCCAGCCCGAAGAAGAACCCGCTGTTCCCGCTGGAACAACGGGTCGAACTGGCTCGCGAGGTCACCAAACACCTGCCGAACGTAGAAGTGGTCGGCTTCTCGACGTTGCTGGCGCATTTCGCCAAAGAGAAGAACGCCAATGTGTTCCTGCGTGGTTTGCGTGCGGTGTCGGACTTCGAGTACGAATTCCAGCTGGCCAACATGAACCGCCAACTGGCCCCGGATGTGGAGAGCCTGTTTCTCACCCCGTCCGAGCGTTATTCATTCATTTCTTCGACGCTGGTGCGCGAAATCGCCGCGTTGGGCGGCGATATCAGCAAGTTCGTCCACCCAGCCGTGGCAGACGCCCTGACCCTGCGCTTCAAGAAGTAACGACCGTTCAAACGGCGCCCGCGTGCACTGCGGGCGCCAATGCGGCACAATTGCGCGCATTGATTTATAGCGCCCGGGCCTGCCGCCCCGGCTGGAGTGAGCATGTCCCTGATCATCACCGACGATTGCATCAACTGCGACGTCTGCGAACCCGAGTGCCCAAACGCCGCCATTTCCCAAGGCGAGGAGATCTACGTGATCGACCCGAACCTGTGCACCCAGTGCGTCGGCCACTACGACGAACCGCAGTGCCAGCAGGTTTGCCCGGTAGATTGCATTCCACTGGACGAAGCCCATCCTGAGACTCAAGAGCAGTTGATGGAGAAGTACAACAAGATTACCGGCAAGGCCTGATCTGACCGCTTTGTAGCGTTTCTTCGGGCCTCCTCGCGAGCAAGCCCGCTCCCCCACTGGAATGCATTCCAAATATGAGAGCGGGCTTGCTCGCGAAAGGATCAGCAACCGCGCGGACTTCAGACCCGCTCACTCGCGCTGCTCAAAGCCCTCCCCCGTGCACCCCAGACACCGCACAAACGCCGCTTTTGCCGGATCAACCACCAACGCCTGCCCCGCGTCGCCTATCCCGCCACCCAGCGCGGTAAACGGCAACGACACGACAAACACGCCCGCCCCGATGACCGTCGCCACGACCAACAAAGGTCGGGCAATCAGCAGGTCGCCGATCATGGCGTAGGCCGGTGGGTTCTGGAGGGTGTAGCGCGGATCACCGCTGCCGTTTTCCGTGGCTTGAACAGCCAGGCTGGAACACAGCAGCAATGCGACAAGGAGCACTTGCGAGGACTTCATGGCACGATCCTTCGGGCTGAACAGTGAGACAACTCACTATAGACCGTGGGATTTTTTCAGCTTCCTGCTTCAGGTCTGGCAGCGCGGACAGAAAACACTGGCACGCTGGCCAAGCTTCACTTCACGTAGCCCGGTGCCGCAGACCTTGCAGTGTTCACCGCCGCGACCATAAACAAACAGTTCCTGCTGGAAATACCCCGGCTGCCCGTCACCCCCGATGAAATCGCGCAACGTGGTACCGCCGCGTTCGATGGCGGCGGCGAGGATGCGTTTGATCTCGATCGCCAGTTTCAGATAACGTCCACGGGAAATGCCACCGGCCTCGCGGCGCGGGTCGATCCCTGCGGCAAACAGCGCTTCGGTCGCGTAAATATTGCCGACCCCGACCACCACCGCGTTGTCCATGATGAACGGCTTGACCGCCATCGTACGCCCGCGTGACAACTGGAACAGCCGCTCGCCATCGAACAGATCGGTCAAGGGCTCAGGCCCGAGACGAATCAGCAACTCGTGATTGAGCGGATCGTTGCTCCACAACATCGCGCCGAAACGCCGTGGATCGGTGTAGCGCAGGGCCAGGCCCGACTCCAGCTCGATATCGACATGCTCGTGCTTGAGCGCCGGCAAACCGACCTCGACCAGGCGCAAATTACCTGACATGCCCAAATGGCTGATCAACGTACCGACTTCGGCATTGATCAGCAGATACTTGGCACGCCGCTCGACCAACACGATGCGCTGCCCGGACAGGCGCACATCGAGGTCTTCGGGAATCGGCCAGCGCAGCCGGCGGTCACGCACGATCACCCGGCTGACGCGCTGGCCCTCCAGGTGCGGGGCAATGCCCCGGCGGGTGGTTTCGACTTCGGGCAGTTCAGGCATGGTGTCCTCGAATCAACGCGCGCCGAGGTCGCGGATCGTTTGTTTGAGCGTTTCGAAGTCGTAGTCCGACAGCCCCATGTAATCGAGAATCATCGGACCGATGCTTTCCCACTCGTAGTCTTCTGTCTGGTTGCCCAGCACCCGGTACGAAGCGCAGATGTGCTCGGCCATCTTGAGGATCGCCAGCAGGTTTTTCATCTGATTGTCGTGCGACGACTCATCCCTGAAGATCGCCAAGGCATTGTGGTGATTGGCGATTGACGCGCTGACATGCTCCGGCAGACGCCAGGATTTGGCGGTGTAATAACCGACTACAGCATGATTGGTGTTGAACTCGCTGTTTTCGGTGTCCACCACCCGACATTCGGCATTGGCATTGGCGTAAGCCTTTTCCAGTACCGACATGTAATGGGGGAAGCGCTGCAGCATCAACGGCACACCGCAATCGTGAAACAGGCCCAAGGCATAGGCTTCGTCACTGGCCTGAATGCCGATGCGCTTGGCCAGCGTCAGGCAAGTCATCGCCACATCCTGGGCGGTATCCCAGAAACGATTGAGCGTGACAATGGTGTCGTCGTTCAACTCGCCCTTGATCGACTGCGCGTTGATCAGGTTGACGATCGAACGGCTGCCCAGCAGATTCACCGCGCGCTGGATCGATGTGATCTTGTTGCTCAAGCCGTAATACGGCGAGTTGACAATTTTCAGCAGCGAGCCGGACAGGCCGGGATCCTGGGAGATCAGTCTGGCGATCACCTCCAGGTCCGGATCGGGCATGTACTGCTCCATTTGCAGATCCACCATGATCTGCGGCTGCGCGGGCACGCTGATGCCTTGCAGGGATTGTTGAATCTGTTCGGTGGTCAGCTCTTGGGACATAAGTACACACTCTGGGACAGGCGGCGATTCTAACGCTTAAAAACCGCAAGACGACACCTCAGTGGGCATTTGTCAGGAACTTTCATTCAAGCCCTGGCTTCGGAGTTTTTGATACCGACCGGATAATCGAAACCCGCTCGGTGGCAAATTCGCGGCTCGCGAAGGCGCATCGGCGTTTCATCGCTCATCAAACCCGACATAACTCGCAACACGGTATACTCCCGCTCTTTTTTCCGGAGCGACGTCATGTCCCTGCCTAGCTTGCGCCTCAAAGCCAACGCCGACCGTCGCCTGCGCGCCGGTCACTTGTGGGTCTACAGCAACGAAATCGACGTGACCGCCACGCCACTGCATGGCTTCAATGCCGGCGACCAGGCCATCCTCGAAGCGGCCGGCGGCAAGCCGCTGGGCATCGTGGCAATGAGCCCGAACAACCTGATCTGCGCCCGCCTGCTGTCGCGCGACATCAAGGTGTCGCTGGACAAATCGCTGCTGGTGCACCGCCTGAACGTGGCTCTGTCCCTGCGCGAGCGTCTGTTCGACAAGCCGTTCTATCGGTTGGTCTACGGCGATTCCGACCTGCTCCCAGGCCTGGTGGTCGACCGTTTCGGCGACATCCTGGTCGTGCAGATCGCCTCGGCGACCATGGAAGCGCATAAAGAGGACGTGATCGCCGCACTGACTCAAGTGCTCAAGCCAAGCGGCATTCTGTTCAAGAACGACTCCGCCGCCCGTGACGCCGAAGGCCTCAACCGCTACGTCGAAACGGTATTCGGCCTGGTACCGGAGTGGGTGGCACTGGAAGAGAACGGCGTGAAGTTCGAAGCCCCGGTCATTCAAGGCCAGAAAACCGGCTGGTTCTACGATCACCGCATGAACCGCGCACGCTTGGCGCCTTACGCCAAAGGCAAACGCGTACTCGACCTCTATAGCTACATCGGTGGCTGGGGCGTGCAGGCTGCAGCGTTCGGCGCCAGCGAAGTGTTCTGCGTCGATGCCTCGGCCTTTGCCCTTGACGGTGTCGAGCGCAACGCAGCGCTGAACGGCTTCGCCGACAAAATGACCTGCATCGAAGGTGACGTTTTCGAAGCCCTGAAGGAACTCAAGGCCAGCGAAGAACGCTTCGACGTGATCGTGGCTGACCCGCCGGCGTTCATCAAACGCAAGAAAGACATGAAAAACGGTGAAGGCGCCTACCGTCGCCTGAACGAACAAGCCATGCGCCTGCTCAACAAGGACGGCATCCTGGTCAGCGCTTCGTGCTCGATGCACCTGCCGGAAGATGACCTGCAGAACATCCTGCTGACCAGCGCCCGTCACCTGGATCGCAACATCCAGTTGCTGGAGCGCGGTGGCCAAGGCCCGGATCACCCGGTACACCCGGCGATCAACGAAACCCGCTACATCAAGAGCATCACCTGCCGCCTGCTGCCTAACAGCTGATCAATGCGGATGACGGGGAGCCAGCAGGCTCCCCGTTTGCTTTCCGCCCGCCCCTGGCGAACTCTGCGCCACCTCTACGTCAATAATCACGACTTCCTACACGGACTTTCCTACTAGAGTGAAGGATATTTCCTTACGCCTTTTAATTATTGGAAAACACCCTACAAAGTCCACCGCCAACCAAAGATAGTTCCGACAAAATTACTGGAACATTCCTACTTAATATCCACTTGCCAATATTCCATTACAAACTATTATGAAGTTGTCACCACGAGGTGACTTCAACTATCAACGAACAAGGAGTTCACATCATGAAAAGCATTTCTCTGGAAACCAACAAAATCGCAAACCTGGCTTTTCTGGTTGCACCTAAAGCCCGCTAAGTGAGTCAGGACGCCGTGGAGTGCCGGCAACGCGGCGTCCTTTCGACTTCATCCAGAGTGAATGAATACCATGCACATATACCCTTATCTATTTATATTGCCGCGCTCGCCCGGACTAATAGTATGGAACTACAAAGACCACACCCAACATGAACTTGACCTGAACTATTCAACCCGCCTCGCCCAACTAATAAGCAACCCCGACCTCTTCGACCCACACAACATAATAGACACGCAACTATTAAGCGCGGGCATTCTAACCGTTTCAAAAATAGACAACCCGCCATGGGGCTGGGATGAACTGTCGAAGATCTATCACATCGGCACTCAAAACATTCCCTGCGAACACAGCCCGCAGAATATTCATGAGTGGTCCAGGCTGTATCTGGCGCACTGCAACGAAGTATTGGCCACCTCGGCCCCCGCAACAGAGCGGCCCATGCATGCGGCCGAACAGCGCATCGCTTTGCCCCTCCCGCGAGGATTGAACAACGACAGCCTGGGCAATGCGCTGCTCCAGCGCAAAACCTGCCGCTCCTACACCGGCGCAGCGATGACGCTCGACGACGTCGGCACCCTGCTTTACCTATCACTCGGTTACCTCCATGAGCGCGACCTCAATCGCGACGACAGCATTGCCCAAGACCTTGGCGCACGTCGCAGCAGTCCGTCCGGTGGTGGCCTGAATGCGTGCGAAGGGTTTCTGCTGGTGCGCAACGTCGACAACCTGGAGCCCGGCATCTACGCCTATCACCCTGCCGAACACACCATCAGCCGGGTCAATCCCCTGCCTCAACCAGCGCTGGGCGACTTGCTGGGCGGCCAGCACTTCATCAACAACCTGCCGCTGGGATTGTTCATCACCGCTCGATTCGACCGGCTCTGGTGGAAGTACGAGCACTCACGGGCCTATCGCATGGCATTCGTTGAGGCGGGTCATCTGTCGCAGACCTTTCAACTGATCGCCACAGCACTGGGTCTCAACACCTGGTTGACCGGTGCATTTGCCGACAAGCAGGTCGAAACACTCCTCAAAATCGAGGGAAGCGCTGAACAACCTTTGTTCTTTGTTGGCTGCGGAGAAAGTGACGGACAGGTGATGTGCCAGGAAATGCGTGATCTCTTGCGCGAGGTACAAGCATGACCCTCCTTATCCCGGATTCGAACGAAGTACCGGTGTCATGGGCGCTTAAATTCACCCTGGGGGATTGGGACAGCCGCGCCTCGGTACGCAGCAGTACCCACGACTATCAATTGCCGGACGACGTGCTGCAGCAACTGCAAACCCGCTACTGGTTTCCACCGGCCTTTTTGCCTTATCTGGCCCACCCGGCCATCGAGGCCGCCGGACGCGAGGTGCAACACCGACTGACGGCCAACCATCTGGTGCACTTTCTCGATTACACCACCCTGCTCGAACATCGCATCGTCAATCGCGCGGTTGAGGTCATCGTTCATCGGGAACTGCCTATCTATGTGCCTATGCCAATGAAACACGCGGCGCTGCAACTCTATACCGACGAGGGCTACCACGCGCTGTTCTCCAATCGTCTCGCGGAACAGATCGCTAGGTTCTACGGGATGAGCGCGCGTCCGGCGATTCCGAAGCGGATCACTCGCATGAACGCACTGATCGCCCGCACCCCGGAGAAGCACCGTGCACTGGCATGGCTTCTGCTTGGCTTCGTCTCGGAGACCATCATCGCCCGGGAGCTGCTGGACGTCTGTCGCGACAGTCTGGTGTCCAGCGTGAACGACATGCTGCGCGATCATCTGGCCGACGAAGCCCGCCACAGCCGCTACTTTGCCGAAGTGTTCCATTACTTCTGGCTTTCGATGAACAGTCGCCAGCGCACGTTTGCAAGCAGAACGTTGCTGGAGATCATCGGGCTTTTCTTCGAGGTCGACGAACGCTGGCTGCAGCAAAGCCTGCGCGGTGCAGGCATTGCCGACAGCGACGTGATGGACATTGTCGCCAGCATGGCAACGGTGCAGGCCAACCGCGCACGCGCACGTTCAGGCTCCATCGCTACGCTGGATGCACTGCGCAAGGCCGGGTTTTTCGCAACGCCCCATAACCAGACACTTTTTGCCAAGGCAGGACTGATCGATGGATAACGGAAAGTACGCGGTAACCACACGCCAGCGTCGCGGGGCTGTCGGCCTGTTACTGGCAATGGTGCTACTCGGCGTGTTTCCACTGGATGTCCTGCTTCCATCATTTCCGGCACTGGCGGCGCATTTCCGCAGCACACCGGCGGACATCGCGCTTTCAATCAGTCTGTTCGCCGTGGGCATCGCATTTGCCCAGTTGTTGATCGGCCCGCTGTCCGACGTGATCGGACGCAAGGGCTTGTTGCTCGCAGGCATGAGCGTATCGATGCTCGGCGCCTTCGGTTGCGTGATGACCGGCGACTACACGCTGTTCCTGATGTTCAGGGTGGTGCAGGCCTTGGGTTGTGGCTGTTTTGTGCTGTCCCAGGCACTGGTGCAGGACCTGTTCGAAGTCGAGGAGCGTGATCGCTTGCGTATTCTGATGGTCACGGCCACCGGGATTTTTATCTCAGTGTCGCCGCTGGCCGGCACCTTTCTGCAAGCTACCCTTGGCTGGCGCGGCAGTTTCGGGGTATTCATCGCGCTGGCCGCCACGGTGCTGATCAAGGCCTGGCTGTTTCTGGAGAACACTCGCCCTGTCGTCAGCGGCACGCACCCGGGTTTTCTCAAGGCCTATCGGCGGGTGCTGGGAGATTTCGACTTCGTCGGCTACTGGCTGATTTCAGCCTTCGCATTCGCCTGTCATTTTTCCTTTATCGTGATTTCCCCACTGATCTTCATGGATCAACTGCAACTGTCGGCCTATGATTTTTCGCTGATCCTGCTGGTGTACGGCGCCGCGTATGTCGTCGGCGGCATCATCGCCACCGTACTGAACCGACGCATCACGCCGGGCCGGCAGATCATCACCGGGCTGAGTCTGATCCTGCTGTCAGGATTGGTGATGCTCTATCTGGCGGCCAACCATGCACTGGCCCCAGCCACGGTTTTGATCCCGATGCTGATCTGCACGGCTGGCACCACCATCGCACGACCGGCAGCCACCTCGCGGGCCATGGGCCTGTTTCCCGAAAACGCCGGCACGTCCGCTTCGGCTGGCAGCACGATCATCTTCATTTGCGGCGCAATGATCAGTGCATTGATCAGCCTGAGCCCGGCCAACCTGCAATCCACGCTGGGTTACTGCTTCGTGTTGCTCAGTTGCGTGGCTCTGGCGTTGAACAGGGGGATCAGCCGCCGCGCCAACATGCTCAAGATCAACGCCACCGCGCAACCGGACGGGGATTAATCCTGCCAGTCGTCATCCCGCAACCACCGCTGGCACTGCAACAACACTTTGCGCCATTCCCTCCAGACGCCAGCGGTGTAGAATCGCCAGATTCATCGCCATTCATCCCCCGGCGGGTTTATGAGCTCAGGCTGAGACCAGCGGCGATCCCGCAACGTCATCGGCCACTTCCAGACACACGGCCATTACCGGGTGTTCCAGACGTCAATAGAAGCTCACTTCCCCTTTGATACCTGATTAGCCGCCCGGAGTGCTTCAATGCCTGATTACCGTTCGAAAACATCCACCCACGGCCGCAACATGGCCGGCGCCCGCGCACTGTGGCGCGCCACCGGGATGAAAGATGACGACTTCAAAAAGCCGATCATCGCCATTTCCAACTCGTTTACCCAGTTCGTGCCGGGCCACGTGCACTTGAAAGACCTGGGCCAACTGGTCGCTCGCGAAATCGAACGCGCCGGTGGCGTCGCGAAAGAATTCAACACCATCGCCGTGGATGACGGCATCGCCATGGGCCACGACGGCATGCTCTATTCGCTGCCGAGCCGCGAGATCATCGCCGACTCCGTCGAATACATGGTCAACGCCCACTGCGCCGACGCCATCGTCTGCATTTCCAACTGCGACAAGATCACCCCGGGCATGCTGATGGCCGCCCTGCGCCTGAACATTCCGGTGATCTTCGTTTCCGGCGGCCCGATGGAAGCCGGCAAGACCAAACTCGCGTCCCACGGCCTCGACCTCGTCGACGCCATGGTGATTGCCGCCGACTCCAGCGCTTCTGACGAGAAGGTTGCCGAGTACGAGCGCAGCGCCTGCCCGACCTGCGGTTCCTGCTCCGGCATGTTCACCGCCAACTCGATGAACTGCCTGGTTGAAGCCCTGGGCCTGGCATTGCCGGGCAACGGTTCGACCCTGGCCACCCACAGCGATCGCGAACAACTGTTCTTGCAGGCCGGCCGCACCATCGTCGAGTTGTGCAAGCGTTACTACGGCGACAACGATGAGTCGGTATTGCCGCGCAACATCGCCAACTTCAAGGCGTTCGAGAACGCGATGATGCTCGACATCGCCATGGGCGGTTCGACCAACACCATCCTGCACTTGCTGGCGGCCGCTCAGGAAGCCGAGATCGATTTCGACCTGCGCGACATCGATCGTCTTTCGCGCAGCGTTCCACAACTGTGCAAAGTCGCGCCGAACATCCAGAAGTACCACATGGAAGACGTACACCGTGCTGGCGGTATCTTCAGCATCCTTGGTTCTCTGGCCCGTGGCGGCCTGTTGCACACCGACCTGCCGACCGTACACAGCCGCAGCATGGAAGAAGCCATCGCCAAGTGGGACATCACCCAGACCACCGACGAAGCCGTGCACCACTTCTTCAAGGCAGGCCCGGCGGGCATTCCGACCCAGACTGCGTTCAGTCAGTCGACTCGTTGGGAAACCCTGGATGACGACCGTGAAAACGGCTGCATCCGCAGTTTCGAACACGCCTACTCGAAAGAAGGTGGCCTGGCCGTGCTGTACGGCAACATCGCGCAGGACGGCTGCGTGGTGAAAACCGCCGGTGTCGACGAGTCGATCCATGTGTTCGAAGGCAACGCGAAGATCTTCGAAAGTCAGGACAGCGCCGTGCGCGGCATCCTCGCCGACGAAGTGAAAGAAGGCGACATCGTCATCATTCGCTACGAAGGTCCGAAAGGCGGCCCGGGCATGCAGGAAATGCTCTACCCGACCTCGTACCTGAAATCCAAAGGCCTGGGCAAAGCCTGTGCCTTGCTCACCGACGGCCGTTTCTCCGGCGGTACTTCGGGCCTGTCCATCGGCCACGCTTCTCCAGAGGCTGCGGCCGGCGGTGCGATCGGTCTGGTGCAGGATGGCGACAAAGTGCTGATCGACATTCCGAACCGCTCGATCAATCTGTTGGTCAGCGACGAAGAACTGGCGGCACGCCGGGTCGAGCAGGACAAGAAAGGCTGGAAACCTGTGGAAGTGCGTCCACGCAAAGTGACCACCGCGCTGAAGGCTTACGCCCTGCTGGCGACCAGTGCCGACAAAGGTGCTGTGCGTAACAAGGCGATGCTTGACGGGCTGTAAGCGTCAATCGCAGGAACAAAAATGCCTCGCCAAGTGCGAGGCATTTTTTTGTCTGGCCAGATTCTCCAGACACTGAAGATCAAAACGGTGGGAGCGGGCTTGCTGGCGAAAGCGGTCTACCTGTCAAAAAATCTCTCGCCTGACACTCCCTCTTCGCGAGCAAGCCCGCTCCCACAGGGACTGTCAGTGCACCCGGAATCTGAGCTCCCACAGAGGATCGGGGCTTACTGGATTTCTTCAGGCTTGACGATCACCCAGTTCTTGTCTGCCGTCACCGGCAACCCTTCCTTGGCCTGCGCCGCAGCGTGCTTGGCCATCATGCCGTTCAACTGCGTCATGTATTTGTCTTTGCGGTTGATCCACAAGTGAATGCCGCCCTTGGCCACGTCGACATCGTGGAACAGCATGTAACCGTCGCTGGTTGGGGTGTCGCCACCGACCAGTACCGGTTTTTTCCACTCGTCGATGTAGGTCAGGATGGCGGCGTGCTTGCCGGCCATCCAGGTTGCCGGGGTCCACAGGTATGGCGTCATCTCCAGACCCAGGTTGGCCTTCTCGTCATATTTGCCGGCAGTGATCTGCTTGCGCGCGGTGGTCAGTTCGTTGGTCTCGCGGTTCTTCAGCAGCGTCGTCACGCCAATCACGTTCTGTGGTTTGACGTTGTAGCCGTACTTCGGATCGGCGGCGACCATGCGCACCAGTTCTTCAGACGCGGCGGTCATCACATAGACCTCGATGCCGTTCTCCATCAGCTTGTTGTAGAGCTCTTGCTGCCCGGTGAAGATTTTCGGCGGATTGACGTCGAGCGTCTTGACCACATCGCCGTCGTAATAAGTCGCCGGCACCGGTTTGCCCGAAGCCATCAGTTCATCGACGTAGCCTTTGAGTTCCTTGAGGGTGAAGCCGGAGAACACCTGCGCGACCCACGGGTAGCAGACCATGTCGTCGACTTCGCAGAGGCGATAGTAGTAACTGAACAGGCTTTCCTTGTGGTCGGCGGTGTCCTTGAACGGAATCAGTTTCAGGGAGGGGTCGAGTTTGTCGCGGGTGATCAGGCCCTTGTTTTCCATGAACGGCAACAAGGACTCTTCCAGGTCATAGCGGTAACTGGTGTTGTCCATGTCGAACACCGCGTAGTTACCTTTGTTGGCGTTGGCGGCAATCATCGCGTCCAGCGCCTTGGCCTGATCGGCTGGCCAGTGTTTCAAATCGGTGGCGAACGCCTGACCGGCCAGACCTAAACCCACAGTCAGTGCGACAGCCAGAAATTTCGGTGCAAACTTCATAAGCCCTTCTCCCTGATCAAAGAGACCGACGGTAACAAATAAGTGTGACCGTTTTCATCTGTCAGCGACCGTCCACGTCTCCATCACGCCAGATGCATTCCCCAGAGCGACGCCCACTTATTCCAAAAGCGACTATCACCATACGTTTTCGGTATTAATTCATTGAAAATCAAACTGTTAGGCTTGCCGGTTCGCAGCAGCCCCGCAAGGCTGCTGGCAAAGTCTTTCCTGGAGTTCTCATGAATCTACCGTTGATTCTCAACCTGCTGGTGTTCCTCGCCCTGCTCTTGGGTCTGGCACAAACCCGCCGCACCCAATGGAGCCTGGCGAAAAAAGTCCTGCTCGCGCTGACCCTCGGTGTCACGTTCGGTATAGCTCTGCACGCCGTTTACGGGGCGGGCAATCCAGTGCTGAAAGCCTCGATTGGCTGGTTCGATCTGGTCGGCAACGGTTACGTGCAGTTGCTGCAAATGATCGTCATCCCGCTGGTGTTCGCTTCGATCCTCAGCGCGGTGGCTCGCCTGCACAACGCCTCGTCGCTGGGCAAAATCAGTTTCCTGACCATCGGCACGCTGCTGTTCACCACCGCGATTGCGGCGTTGGTCGGTATCGGCCTGACCAACCTGTTCGGCCTCAGCGCTGAAGGTCTGGTGGCCGGCACCCAGGAAATGGCCCGCCTGCAAACCATTCAGACCGACTACGCCGGCAAGGTCGCCGACCTGAATGTGCCGCAACTGCTGCTGTCGTTCATCCCGCAGAACCCGTTCGCTGACCTGGCGCGGGCCAAGCCGACCTCGATCATCAGCGTGGTGATTTTCGCGGCGTTCCTTGGGGTCGCTGCGCTGCAACTGCTCAAGGATGACGTCGAGAAAGGTCAGAAAGTGATCAACGCCATCGACACCCTGCAAGCCTGGGTGATGCGCCTGGTGCGCCTGGTGATGAAGCTGACCCCGTACGGCGTGCTGGCGCTGATGACCAAAGTAGTTGCTGGTTCCAACCTGCAGGACATCATCAAACTCGGCAGTTTCGTCGTGGTGTCGTACCTCGGTCTGGGCCTGATGTTTGTGGTGCACGGCGTGCTGGTGTCGGCGGCCGGGATCAACCCGCTGCGTTTCTTCCGCAAGATCTGGCCGGTGCTGACGTTTGCGTTCACCAGCCGTTCCAGCGCGGCGAGCATTCCGCTGAGCATCGAAGCGCAGACCCGCCGTCTGGGCATTCCACCATCCGTTGCAAGCTTTGCTGCATCGTTCGGTGCGACCATCGGCCAGAACGGCTGCGCAGGCCTGTACCCGGCGATGTTGGCGGTGATGGTAGCGCCGACCGTGGGCATCAACCCGCTGGACCCGCTGTGGATCGCGACGCTGGTGGCGATTGTCACGCTGAGTTCGGCCGGTGTGGCGGGCGTGGGCGGCGGTGCGACGTTTGCCGCGCTGATCGTGCTGCCGGCGATGGGCTTGCCGGTGTCACTGGTGGCGTTGCTGATTTCGGTTGAGCCGCTGATCGACATGGGGCGTACAGCGTTGAACGTGAGTGGAGCGATCACCGCCGGGGCGATTACCAGTCAGGTGATGCAGCAGACCGATAAAGCACTGCTGGATGCCGATGAGCATCCGGAGTTGGCACAGGCTTAAGTTGTTCTTTGCCTGACCTGCCCTCTTCGCGAGCAGGCTCGCTCCCACATTGGATCTGTGATCGACACAAATCCCCTGTGGGAGCGGGCTTGCTCCGGGCGGCGTTCCGACGAAGCTCTTAAGCTTTTTCCCAGACCTCGAAGGTGTAGGCGGGCTTATCACCTTCAGCCGGATTCGGCACATTCGACACCAGTTTCCACTGGTTCAAATCAAACTCCGGAAACCACGCATCGCCCTCCGGGCTCAGCGCCACACGGGTCAGGTACAGACGATCCGCCTGCGCCAGCCCTTGCGCATACAACTGCGCGCCGCCAATCAGCATCAGCTCATCGACGCCCTGCGCCTTTGCCCATTCTTCAGCGCGAGCCACAGCTGCCTCCAGCGACGGATAAACCTGCGCACCTTCGAGCACCAGATCGGCCTGGCGGCTGACCACGATGTTCAAGCGCCCGGGCAGCGGACGACCGAGCGAGTCCCAGGTCTTGCGACCCATGATGATCGGCTTGCCCAAGGTCGTGGCCTTGAAGTATTTGAAGTCCCCCGGCAGGTGCCAGGGCATGCTGTTGTCGACGCCGATCACGCGGTTTTCACCGAGGGCTGCGATCAGGCTGAGGGGGAGTGTTTTAGTCATGCCGGCGAGGATACCAGAGCCTCGCTTGACCCGATAAGCGCCACAGCGGTTATGCTCACGGCTCAATTGAGCGACGGGATGCCGCGTGACAGCACTGACTCCACTGCAAAACCTCTGGTTGACCGAAACCGTGCGCCTGCGCGAAGAACATGCCGGGCCGCTGGATGACCTGGAAGCCAATCGTTTGGCCCGCGCGGCCGGCGGTGATTTGCCGAGCCGTATTCAACGCCGTGCGCTGTGGCTGGCTGAGCGTGACGGGCTGACGAGCGCTCTCAAACACTGGCTGCAAGGCGCGCGTCTGGCGCTGGTGCTGCTGATGGTTTTCGCCGTCTTGAGCGGCGCCGGACTGGCCTTCGCCGCGCTTGGGCAAACCCCGGTCAATGTGTTCTGGGCCTTGGGCAGCCTGCTCGGGCTGAATCTGATTCTGCTGCTGAGCTGGGCGCTGGGGCTGATCTTTGCCGGCGAACACGGCGCCACCCTCGGGCGCCTGTGGTTATGGCTCAGCGAAAAACTCGCCCGCGATGCCAAAGCCTCGCAACTGGCGCCGGCCCTGCTGCTGATGCTGCAACGCAAGAAACTCAATCGCTGGGCCCTCGGCGCAATGGTCAACGGCCTGTGGCTGCTGGCGATGCTCAGCGCGTTGCTGTTGCTGCTGACCCTGATGGCGACGCGGCGCTACGGCTTCGTCTGGGAAACCACGATTCTCAGCGCCGACACGTTCATCAACATGACCCAGGCCCTCGGTTCGCTGCCGGCGCTGCTCGGTTTCAATGTGCCGACGGTGGAAATGATCCGCGCCAGCGGTGACGCTGCGCTGGATATCGAAAGCGCGCGTCAGGCCTGGGCGACGTGGCTGGTGGGCGTGCTGGTGGTTTACGGCGTGCTGCCGCGCTTGCTGCTGACGCTGTTGTGCTTCTGGCGTTGGAACAGCGGCAAAGCGGCGCTGCATCTGGACCTGAACCTGCCCGGCTACGCCCAACTGCGCGAACGCCTGATGCCGACCAGCGAACGCCTCGGCGTCACCGACGCCGCGCCTGAGCAATTGCACCGCGTCGAAAGCAGCGTCAGCGAACACGCCAGCGAAGGCGCATTGCTGGTGGCGATCGAACTCGACGAGCAACGCCCATGGCCGCCGGCGCTGCCGAAAAACGTCAGCAACGCCGGCGTCCTCGACAGCCGCGAATCACGCAACAAACTGCTCGAACAACTCAGTCGCTTTCCCCCGGCGCGGCTGGCGATTGCCTGCGACCCACGACGCTCGCCGGATCGCGGCAGCCTCGCGCTGATCGCCGAACTGGCGCGCAACGCCAGCGCCACCCGCGTCTGGCTGCTGCAAGCGCCGCCCGGTGAAGCGCTGGACGCCGAACGCCTCGGCGACTGGCACATCGCACTGCAACAACTGGATCTGCCCTTCGCCGATTGCGCGCCGTTGAACTGGCTGGAGAACGGTCATGACTGATGCCTTCAAAGCGCCGCTGAAACTCGCCGTGGTCGGCCACACCAACGTTGGCAAGACTTCGCTGTTGCGTACCCTGACTCGCGATGTCGGTTTCGGCGAAGTCTCGCATCGGCCGAGTACCACCCGGCATGTCGAGGGCGCGCGGCTGTCGGTGGACGGCGAGCCGTTGCTCGACCTTTATGACACGCCGGGGCTGGAAGACGCCATCGCCCTGCTGGATTTTCTCGAACGCCTGGAGCGCCCCGGCGAGCGCCTCGACGGCCCGGCGCGGCTGACGCGGTTTCTCGACGGCAGCGAGGCGCGCCAGCGTTTCGAACAGGAAGCCAAAGTGTTGCGGCAACTGCTCGCCTCCGACGCCGGTTTGTATGTGATCGACGCCCGCGAGCCGGTGCTGGCCAAGTACCGCGATGAACTGGAAGTGTTGGCCAGTTGCGGCAAACCGCTGCTGCCGGTGCTCAATTTCGTCAGCAGCGCCCACCACCGCGAACCGGATTGGCGTGACGCGTTGGCGCGTCTTGGTCTGCATGCGCTAGTGCGTTTCGACAGCGTGGCGCCGCCCGAGGATGGTGAGCGACGGCTGTATGAAAGCCTCGCCTTGTTGCTGGAAAACGCCCGGCCGCAACTGGAACGCTTGATTGCTGATCAGCAGGCACAGCGACTCGCCCGGCAGCACAGTGCAGCGCGGTTGATTGCCGAATTGCTGATCGACTGCGCCGCGTGCCGCCGCAGCGTGGTCAGCGAGGCGGAGCAGGAACAGCAAGCCATCAGCGAATTGCGCAAGGCTGTGCGTCAGCGCGAACAGAAGTGCGTCGAAGCGCTGCTCAAGCTGTATGCGTTTCGCCCGCAAGATGCGGCGGCCAGTGATTTGCCGCTGCTCGATGGGCGCTGGGGCGATGACCTGTTCAACCCGGAAACCTTGAAGCAACTCGGTGTGCGCGTGGGCGGCGGGATCGCTGCCGGAGCGGCCGCCGGGGCTGGCGTGGATTTGCTGGTGGGCGGCATCACCCTCGGCGCCGCCGCACTGGCCGGTGCGATTGCCGGTGGTGCGCTGCAAACGGCGCGCAGTTATGGCAGTCGCTTGCTGAGCAAGATCAAAGGCCAGCGCGAGTTGACGGTTGATGACGCAGTGTTGCGGCTGTTGGCATTGCGCCAGCGGCAATTGCTATTGGCGCTCGATCAGCGTGGGCATGCAGCGCTGGACGCGGTCCAGGTTGCAACACCGCAGGACAAAACCTGGCGCGAAGGCAAGTTGCCGGAGGCGCTGAGCAAGGCGCGGGCGCATCCGCAGTGGTCGTCGCTGAATCCACAGGCGAAGTTGAATCAGGCCGAGCGGCAGGAGCAGATTGAGTCTTTGGCTGAGGATTTGTAGCGCCTGAACCAGCCTCTTCGCGAGCAAGCCCGCTCCCGCAGGAAAACGCATTCCCCCGGGCTTGCTCGCGAATGAAGGCCTTGTGACCTGCCATCAAATGTCCCCCAGCAACTGCGCCACATTGCGCTCAGCCATCGCCGGGCCGACGCTCATGCCGACACCGGTGTGCATCAGCGCCACACTCAGCCCCGGCGCCGGGCGCAGGAACGAAAACGGCCCAGGCCCACGGGCGCCATAGACACCCTGCCAGCGCTCGATCACTTGCACCTTGCAGCCGAGAGTGTGTTCGGCCAGTTCGAGCATCCAGGTGTCGACTTGCTCGGCGTTGAACGGCGACGGATCGCTGCCGTAGTGGTGCGAATCGCCGATGATCAACTCGCCATACGGTGTCGGACTGATCAGCAGATGAATGCCGTTTTCATGCAGGTGCGGTTGTTCGCGCAGGATCTGCGCCTGCACCGCCGCCGCTTCCGGCAAGTCGGCGAAGGCGCCGTAGTGCACGCCGCTCAACCCCGTGAGCAAGGCGTGTTGCAGGTTCAGCTCGACTTGCGGTTTGGCGCGGAGCATTTGCAGGCGGCAGATTTGCGGGTCGAGCGCGGCAATCGGCTCGGCCAGCAGGGTCTGATAATCATGGCCGGAGCAGACGATGATCTGTTCAGCGGTGAAGATGCCGGCCGTGCTGTGCAGGCGCCCCGGTTCGACGTCGCGTACCAGCGTCGAGAAGTGAAACTCGACGCCGAGGTCGCGGCGCATGTACTCGATCAATGCCGGAATCGCTTCACGCGAATACAGCTGTTGATCGTCGATGCCGTGAAGTGCCGCACGGTGATGGCTGAACTGGCCGTGGTAGAGATCGCGCAACGCGGCGCCGCGCAAGAAGTCGACGTTGTAACCGTGTTCCACGGCGCGACCGGCGCAAAAGGCTTCGAGCAGGTGTTCTTCAGCTTCAGTGCGGGCAAACAGGTACGAGCCGTTGCGCTTGATTTGCAGGCCGGCGAGCTGCGCCCAGTCGCCCCAGATCTCGCGGCTGGCCTTGGCCAACTCCAGCATCGGCCCGGGTGGCTGGCCGGTGACCAGTGCCTGGCCGAAGTTGCGCACCGAGGCGCCGAGGGGCGTGGCCGTGCGTTCGAAAACGGCGACCTTGAGGCCGCGTTTGGCGGCGGCGTAGGCGTGGGACAAGCCGAGAATGCCGGCGCCGACGATGAGCAGGTCGTTGTGTTGTGTCATGGAAATTTTCCCTGAATGGGAGACCGCCTTCGCGAGCAAGCCCGCTCCCACAGGTGATTTTGGGTGCCCACAGAATATGCGTTCACTGAAGATCCAATGTGGGAGCGGGCTTGCTCGCGAAGGGGCCCTGTCAGTCGATAAAGAGCTTACTTGGCGACGACTTTCTCGGACTTGCCGTCATAACGCTTGCGCCATTCGGTGAGGATCTCGTCGCGATGCTTCGAGGCCCAGGCGAAGTCGTTCTTGATCAAACGCTGCTCGTAATCAGCCGGCAATTCGGTCTGCGGCTTGGCAATCCCCGGCTGCGCGAGTACGGCGAAGTTCTCCTTGTACAGATCCATCGCCTCGGCGCTGGCGGAGAAGTCGGCGAGTTTCTTCGCGGCGTCTTCATGCGGCGTGCCTTTGATCACGGCCGTGGCTTCGATCTCCCAGCCCAGGCCTTCCTTCGGCAGGATGATGTCCAGCGGCGCGCCCTGGCGCTTCAACTGAACGGCCGGGTATTCGAAGGAAATACCAATCGGGAACTCGCCCGCCGCCGCCAGTTTGCAAGGCTTGGAGCCGGAGTGAACGTACTGGCCGATGTTCTGGTGCAGGCCGTCCATGTACGCCCAGCCCTGCTTCTCGCCGAAGGTTTGCAGCCAGGCGCTGACGTCGAGGAAACCGGTGCCGGACGACGCCGGGTTGGGCATGACAATCTTGCCCTTGTACTCAGGCTTGGTCAGGTCCTGCCAGCTCACCGGTTTGCTCAGGCCCTGCTTCTCGGCTTCGACGGTGTTGAAGCAAATGGTCGCGGCCCAGACGTCCATGCCGACCCAGGCAGGCGGGTTGGCGGCGTCGCGGTAGTTCGCGCCGATCTTGCCCAAATCCTTCGGCGCGTAACTTTGCAGCATGCCTTGCTGGTCGAGGATCGCCAGGCTCGAGGCGGCCAGGCCCCACACGGCGTCAGCCTGCGGACGGGCCTTTTCGGCCAGCAGTTTGGCGGTGATGATCCCGGTGGAATCGCGCACCCATTTGATCTCGACGTCTGGGTTGGCCTTTTCGAAGGCGTCCTTGTAGGACTTCAGTTGCTCGGCTTCGAGGGCGGTGTACACCGTCAACTCGGTTTTCGCCGCGAAGGCATTCAGGCTGAAAGTGGCGAGCACAGCAGCGGCCAGGGCCATAGGCTTGAACATGATCGTTTTCCTGTCTTTTTGAGTTGAGGGTTACGGGAAAAATCAGTGACCGGGCGCGGTTTGCCGCCAGGCCTGGGAACGGCGCAGCAAGCCGCGCGAAGCCCACGCCAGCAGCAAGGACACGCCCGCCGAGGTGAACAGAATCAGGGTCGACATCGCCGCCGCGCCGCCGACGTTGCCGGCGTCATCCATGTTCAGCACCGCCACCGCCGCGAGGATGGTGTCGGGGCTGTAAAGGAAGATCGCTGCGGAAACCGTGGTCATCGCCGAGACGAACAGGTAGCGCACGATGTCCAGCAACGCCGGCAGGCAGATCGGCACGGTCACGCGCAGGTAATGCCGGTACAGCGGCGCCTTGAGCGACAGCGCGGCGGCTTCGAACTCGGCGTCGAGTTGGCGCAGCGCGGTGGTCGCGGTCATTTGTGCGGTGGTCAAATAGTGAGCAATGGTGCAGACGATCAGCAGGGTCATCGTCCCGTAGAGCACATGCAGCGGGTTGCCGGTGAGGTTGAAGAAGAAGACGTAACCCAGACCGAGCACCAGCCCAGGCACCGCCATCGGGATGAAACTGAGCATGCGCAGAGTCAGGTTGAGGCCGCGTTGTGTGCGGGTCTTCTCCATCAGATACGCGCCAGTGAAGATCAGCACGCTGCCGATCAGCGCCGTGCCCAGCGCCATCTTCAAGCTGTTGCTGTAGGCCAGCCAGCCACCGCCAGCGGTTTCATTGAACTGGTAGTGGTTGAGCGACAGCGACAGGTTGTAAGGCCAGAACTTCACCAGTGACGAAAACACCGCCATGCCGAACACCAGCAGCAACGCCGCGCAGATCAGCAGGACGATGACCAGATAGCAGCCATCACGCACTTTCGACGGCGTCGGTTTGAACACTTGGGCGCGGCCGCTCATGGAATCGCCATGACGACGACGCAGCCAGGCGTCGACGCCGAAGCTGAACAGCGCCGGCAACAACAGCACCATGCCGATCAAAGCCCCGCGACCGAACTGCTGCTGGCCGACCACGGCTTTGTAGGCTTCCAGCGCCAGCACCTGATAGTCGCCACCGACCACCACCGGCACGCCGAAATCGGTGATGGTCAGGGTGAACACCAGACAGAACGCGGCGAACACAGCCTGTCGGGTCGCCGGCCAAGTGATGCTGCGAAACGCCTTGGCCGGACTGGCGCCCATGCTCGACGCCGCATCGAACAGCCGCGCATCGGCCAGCGACAGCGCCGACAGCAGAATCATCAGCGCATGGGGAAAGGTGTAGATCACCTCACCCAGCACAATCCCCCAGAACCCGTAGATGTTGTCCGAGAGCAGCCCGCGCAACAGGCCTTGATTGCCGAACAGATAGACCAGCGCAATCCCCGGCAGCATCGACGGCGCCATCAGCGGCAGCAGGGAAATCCCGCGCCAGATGCCTTTGGCCGGAATCAACGTACGTTGCAGGGCGTAGGCAAACAGGTAGGCCAGCGGTACGACGATGGCCGCGACGCTGAGGGAAACTTTCAGGCTGTTGCCGAGCAGCCAGTGGAAATTCTCGCTGGTCGCCAGTTCTTTCGCGGCGAGCCAGCCACCGCCCTGCCCGGCTTCGCTGCTGAAGCCGCGCCAGAAGATCGCCAGTAACGGCAACAGCACCGCAACGCCAAGCAATACCAGCAGCAGGAGTTTGCCGCCGACGACGAAGATGCGGTCGCCGATCTCGGCACGAGAAGTCTGACGCACCTGTTTATGCGGGAGCGGCAGCGCGAGGGGGCTGCTCATCAGGCAAACACCTGCAGGCTGCGCGGCGGCAAGGCGACCATGATCTGCTGGGCGCCGAGGCGCGGCATGGCCTCCGGCGCCAGTTCGGCGAGCAGTGCATGGCCCGGCAGTTGATCGAGTTCGAAGCTCATGCGGCAGCGGTTGCCGAGGAAGGTGATCTCGCGCACTTTGGCCGGGAACAGGTTTTCTTCGTGTACCAGCGGGTTGACGTTGATCGCTTCGGGGCGGCAGAACAGCCGGCCCGAGGCGCCGCTCACGCTGCCATCCGCCAGACGCACATCCATCCCGCCCACCCGGGCGTGACTGTCGCTGCTGCGCTGGAACGGCAGCCAGTTACCTTGGCCGACAAACTCGGCCACAAACGGTGTGGCCGGGCGGTTGTAGATGTCCTGCGGGGTGGCGTACTGCTCGACCCGGCCGTTATTCATCACGGCGATGCGGTCGGCCATCAGCATGGCTTCGTCCTGATTGTGCGTGACCATCAGAGTGGTGATGCCGAGGTTGCGTTGCAGTTGGCGCAGTTCGGTACACAAATGCTCACGCACCCGGGCGTCAAGGGCCGACATCGGTTCGTCGAGCAGCAGCAGCGACGGTGCCGGGGCCAGAGCGCGGGCCAGCGCAACCCGTTGCTGTTGGCCGCCGGACAATTGGCCGGGGTACTTTTTCTCACTGCCGGTGAGGCCGACCAGTTCCAGCATCTCACCGACGCGGCGGCGCACTTCATCGCGACCGCTGCCGGCGAGGCCGTAGGCAATGTTCGCCTCCACCGTCAGATTGGGGAACAGTGCGTAGGACTGAAACAGAATCCCGTAGTCCCGGGCCTGCGGGGCGAGATTCGAGACATCGCGGTCACCGAGGTACAACTCGCCACTGTCCTGCTTTTCCAGACCGGCGATGCAACGCAGCAACGTAGTTTTGCCGCAACCGGACGGGCCGAGCAGGCAGACCAGTTCACCGGCGGCGACGTCGAGAGAGACGTTATCCAGCGCGGTGAACGCGCCGAAGCGCTTCTGCACGCCGCGCACTTTCATCGGTGCGCCGGGGTGAGTCAGGGTGGTTGCGATGGCAGGATTCATGGGACAGACCTCATCAAGCAGATGAGGCCAATCCTAGAGTTGTAATGCGTCCGTCATGTGGCAGTGAGGCAAAAACGGCTGATAGTGGTATTCGGGGATTTGGGTTCAGGGGCTTGTTCTGTATTGCCTGGCCTGTCGCCTTCGCGAGCAAGCCCGCTCCCACAGGGGGAACGCATGCCAATGTGGGAG
>NZ_JAIHLQ010000024.1 GCF_019733355.1 Pseudomonas baetica
ATTCAACATCGCTGTTGGGTGTCACACCGCCTTCGCGAGCAAGCCCGCTCCCACAGGGTTTTCATCAGGTCTCGGGCGGTGTGGCGACTTGCTCAGCGGCATCTTCACTGCGATGCAGCGCCACCTGACGGATCGACAAACGAATGTCCGCCGGCAACACGCGTTTGGCCGCGCCTTCGGCCAGTTCGCCGAGCAGTTCGTGGTAGCTCAACTTGCCCGCTTCGTCGCGGCGCAGCACGTCGAGGTCGAGCAGGGTCTGGATGAAGTGGCGGAACAGGCTCTTGTCGAAGAACTCCGGGGCGTTGAGGCCATGCAGGATCGACAGGCGCTGAGCCATGACCGTGCAGAGGTCTTCCAGCTCTTCGGCGCTGACGGTGTTCTGGCCGGCGTTGAGCAGCAGCGAGACGGTCATGTAGAAACGTTGCAACGTCTGGGCGATGCTTTTGGACAGCAAGGTCAGCAGCACGAAATGCCGCGAGCTTGGCGCCGGACGCAGGTAGACGTCTTTCTCGAAACGCAGCAGACCCTGCTCGACAAATGCTTCCAGCCACTGATCGACCACTGCATCGAGTTCGTCCAGCGTCCAACGGATAAACAGTTCCGACTGCAGGTACGGATACAGCGCGCGGGTGTAGCGCAGGATCTGTTCGCGGCTCATGCGCGAGGTGCTCTGGAAGAAGCTCGCCAGTAACGCCGGCAGGGCAAAAATGTGCAGCACGTTGTTGCGGTAGTAGGTCATCAGGACGGCGTTTTGCTCGTCCAGATAAAGAATCTTGCCCAGTGCATCGCTTTGCTCGGACAGCAGATCCATGTCCTTCACATGCTCGATCAGCGCACGGCCATCACCTTCCGGCAGGGTGGTGTGTGGCGAGTACGGGACTTTGCGCAGCAGGGCCAGATACAGATCCAGCACGCGCGCCATGGCCCGATCGTCCAGTGCCAGGCGGCTGGTCGACAGAAGCGCCAGTGCCACCAGGTTGACCGGGTTGATCGCCGCCGCTTCATTCAGGTGCTGTGCGACTTTCTCACCGAGACGATGGGTGGTCGCGTTGAGCCACTCGGGTTTGTACTGCGGGCCAAGTTCCTGTTGGCGCCAGCCCGGTTGCTCGGCATCGAGGAATTGCGCCAGTTTGATCGGTTCGCCGAAGTTGACGGCGACCTGACCGAAACGTTGCTTGAGCGCGCCGATGACTTTGAAGATGTCGAAGATCGACTCTTTCTTCTTGCTCGCACCCCGCAGTTCGCCCAGGTAGGTGCGACCCTCCAGCACGCGTTCATAACCGATGTACACCGGCACAAACACGATCGGCATGCGCGAGGAGCGCAGGAAGCTGCGCATCGTAATCGCGAGCATCCCGGTTTTCGGTTGCAGCATGCGCCCGGTGCGCGAGCGGCCGCCTTCGACGAAGTACTCGACCGGGAAACCTTTGGTGAACAGGGTGTGCAGGTATTCGTTGAACACCGAGGTGTACAGCGGATTGCCCTTGAACGTGCGGCGCATGAAGAACGCGCCGCCACGGCGCAGCAGGCTACCGATCACCGGCATGTTCAGGTTGATCCCGGCGGCGATGTGCGGTGGGGTCAGGCCGTTGCGGAACAGCAAGTACGAGAGCAGCAGGTAGTCGATGTGACTGCGGTGGCACGGCACGTAGATCACTTCGTGACCCTGGGCGACCTTCTGCACGCCTTCGATGTGGTTGACCTTGATGCCGTCGTAGATCTTGTTCCAGAACCAGCTCAGCACCACTTCGAGGAAGCGGATCGCGGTGTAGGTGTAGTCCGAGGCGATCTCGTTGCCGTAGCGCAAGGCCTGGGCCTTGGCTTTTTCCGGAGAGATGTTTTCGCGCTCGGCCTCATCAAGGATCGCTTGCTTGACCAGCGGCTGATTGAGCAGGCCTTTGACGAGGTTGCGGCGGTGGGAAATGTCCGGGCCGATCACCGCCGCTTTGAGGTTGCGAAAGTGCACGCGCAGGATGCGCTGGGCCATGCGTACGGTGCGCTCGTGGCCCTTGTTGTGTTCGATCAGCTCGCGCAAGTGGATCGGCGCAGAGAATTGCACACGGGTTTTACGCCCCAGCACGATGATGCTCAGCAGCCGGCGCAGACGTCCGGTGACCGCCCAACTGTCGGCGAACAACAACTTCCACGGGCTCGACTCGCTGTCCGGCGACTGCCCCCAGAACACGCTGACCGGGATGATTTGCGCATCTTCGGCGGCGTTCTGGGTGAGGGCGCTGACCAAGCGGGTCAGGGTCGGCGGCGCGCCGCGTTTGTCCTGACGGCCGAGCCAGTCCGGGTCTGGCGTCAGGTAAAAGAACGCCGCCGGTTCGATCAACGAACCGATCGACACCGGCAGCACCGGGCGAGGCAGGCCGGCCTTGGTGCACTCGGTATCGACCACTGCCAAGTCGGTGAGCGATGGGTTTTGCAGGACGTAGAACACCGGACGACTGCGGTCGAGGTTGAGGGTGAACGACGACTGATTGATCGTCTCGGAGCGAACCCAGAGGTACAACAGTCGGCGCAAGGTGCCAAACACAAGACGGCGGAACGGGGAGCGGGTCATACGGCTTCTGCGTGAGTGAATAAAACCGAGCGTTTGCTCGGGCGGTGGCTAGTGTGCCGGATTCGCTGAAAATCGGCAAAAAAGCGGCGAAGTAATCTCCGGTTGAGACTTTTCGCACCTGTCATATACTCGGCGGTCTGTCGCCGGGGCCCTTTTATGGACGTCGGATGCAGGCTGACGTTCCTCAAAGGCTTTCCTGCGAAAAGCCTGTTCAATAATAAAAAAGGAGTATGAACAGATGGCAACACGTGAAACCGGAAACGTGAAGTGGTTCAACGACGCCAAGGGCTACGGCTTCATTCAGCGCGAAGACGGGGTGGACGTGTTCGTGCACTACCGCGCGATTCGCGGCGAAGGGCATCGGTCGCTGACCGAAGGCCAGCAGGTCGAGTATGCGGTGATCACCGGCGAGAAGGGGTTGCAGGCTGAGGATGTTGTGGGTCTGTAACGCAAACCTTCAGAACGCTAAAACCATTGTGGGAGCGAGCAAGCCCGCTCCCACATTGGGGGCTGTATTGCTGGTGTTACGCGGTTTTCCAGGTGATCTCTTCTTCACCATCGGTGCTGATGCGAATCCAGCGATCCGCCGTTTCCTCGCCTTCTTCCTCGACCCACGTCCCCGGCGCACAACGCACTTCGACGTTCAGCGCAGCAAACGCGGCGCGGGCGCAGGCGATGTCGTCGTCCCATGGCGTCGCATCGCTTTCCAGGTACAGGCTGTTCCACTTGCCCACGGCTTTCGGCAGCCAGGTCACCGGCACGTTGCCGGCCTTGCACTTGTAGGTCTGACCTTTCTGTACCCAGTCGCTGCACGGGCCCAACGCTTCACCGAGCCAGGCGGAAATGGCTTTGTGGTCGACGTCGGCGTCTTTCAGGTAAATCTCGATATCCGGTTGGCGCATGGATGTCCTCACTGCGGGTCTGAAAAATCCATTCGCGGATTTAGCCGGCCCCGGGCATTTGCCCGAGACCAAAAGTTATTGAAGAACGAAATAATCGTAGCGCATCGACACGGTGGTCACGAACGGCTCGGGCTGTTCGATCACAGCCGTGCGGCGTTCGGCACTGGCGCGCCAGCCGTGGGGTGTCATCGCCAGGAGGTTGGCGCGATCCTCGGGTTTTTCCAGCGTCAGCTTGAACTCCAAAGTCTCACTGTGTGCCAGCGCCATGCCTGACGGCACCAGAGCCAGATGCTTGTCGTCGGTGTATTCGCGAACCTCGTCGTAGAGACGTTCGCGCAGTTCCATCAGATGGCCGCTGGTCGGGCCGACTTTCATCAGGCCACCACCGACGCTGAGCAGGCGTTTGGCTTCTTCCCAATCCAAAGGACTGAAAACACTGGCGAGAAACTGGCAACTGCCCGCCGCCAGTGGCACCCGGGCCATGCTGGCGATCAACCACGTCAGTTGCGGATTGCGCTTGCAGGCGCGCTTGACGGCTTCGCGGGAGATATCCAGCGCATAGCCATCGGCATCCGGCAGGGCGGCAGCGATTTGCGCGGTGTAGTAACCCTCGCCGCAACCGATATCGACCCAGCGCGCCGGCGCGTAACTCGCCGCCAGCTCAGCCAGACGTTTGGCCACCGGTGCGTAGTGGCCGGCATTGAGGAAGTCCCGGCGGGCCTCGACCATCGCCTGGTTGTCACCGGGATCGCGGCTGTTTTTGTGCTGCACCGGCAACAGGTTCAAGTAACCCTGGCGCGCACGGTCGAAGCGATGCCCGGCGGGGCAAACCACGCCGTTATCCACCGCGTTCAGCGGCTCACTGCAGATCGGGCACGCCAGCATCAGGCGAGCAACTTGATCAGGGTCTGGTAGTAGATCTCGGTCAGCACGTCGAGATCGGCGGCCAGTACGCGCTCGTTGACCTGGTGAATGGTCGCGTTGACCGGGCCCAGTTCAACCACTTGCGTGCCCATGGTCGCAATGAAACGGCCATCGGACGTGCCGCCGCTGGTCGACGCCTTGGTCTCGCGGCCGGTGATGTCCTTGATGCTCGACGACACCGCGTCGAGCAGTGCGCCCGGCTCGGTGAGGAACGGCAGGCCGGACAGCGCCCAGTCGATGTGCCAGTCCAGCCCGTGTTTGTCGAGGATGTCGGCCACGCGTTTCTGCAGGCCTTCAACGGTCGATTCGGTGGAGAAGCGGAAGTTGAACACCGCCACCAGGTCGCCCGGGATCACGTTGGTCGCGCCGGTGCCGGAGTTGACGTTGGAAATCTGGAAACTGGTCGGCGGGAAGAAATCGTTACCGTGGTCCCAGTGCTCGGCGGCCAGTTCAGCCAGGGCCGGCGCCGCGAGGTGGATCGGGTTTTTCGCCAGATGCGGATAGGCCACGTGGCCCTGAATACCGCGAACGGTGAGCTTGGCGCCTAGCGAGCCACGGCGACCGTTTTTCACCACGTCACCGACCAAACTGGTGCTCGACGGTTCGCCGACGATGCACCAGTCCAGACGCTCTTTGCGCGCCGCCAGACGCTCAATCACAGCCTTGGTGCCGTGGTGCGCCGGGCCTTCTTCGTCGCTGGTGATCAGAAACGCGACCTTGCCCTTGTGATTCGGGTAATCGGCAACGAAACGCTCAGCGGCCACGGTCATCGACGCGAGGCTGCCTTTCATGTCTGCCGCGCCCCGGCCGCAGAGCATGCCGTGTTCATCGATCACCGCATTGAACGGATCGATCTGCCACGCGGTGACCGGGCCGGTCGGCACCACGTCGGTGTGACCGGCAAAGCACAGCACCGGGCCGTCATTCTGGCCGTGGGTGGCCCAGAAGTTATCCACATCTTCGATACGCATTGGCTCCAGAGCGAAACCGGCATCGCCCAGGCGCTGCATCATCTGCTTCTGGCAATCGGCGTCGACCGGCGTCACGGACGGACGGCGGATCAGGTCGATGGCGAGTTGGAGGGTCGGCGAAAGGTCGGCGTGGGCCGTCATGGAGAACTCCGGAGATCATGAATGTGGGCGCGGACTAAATGTGGGAGCGGGCTTGCTCGCGAATGCATTGTGCCAGTCAACATCAACTTTTAATGACACACCGCATTCGCGAGCAAGCCCGCTCCCACAGGGATACAGTCCGGTCAGTCAGACCGCGTATCACGCCAAGCCCCGCAAAATGGCGGTTATCTTAAAGCAAAACGGCGACCATTGGCCGCCGTTTAGTGCATCGATGAGTATTTAGACGACCGGTGCCGGCTCAGGCGTCGCGGCAGGTTTTGGCAGTGACGACAGGAACGCCATGATCAGCGCCGCCAGATACGGCAGCGACTGCACCAGCAGCATCGCCACCCAGAAGCGCATGTCGTTGCTCGGAATGCCTTGCACCAGGAAGATCCCCAGCGCCGCGCCCCACAACAGCAGCATGATGAACAATTCTTCCCGTGCCTCGGAAATCGCCACCCAGAAGCCGTGGTTGTCGGCGTTTTTCGGTGTGCGGAAGAACGGAATGCTGCTGGTGAAGAAGCCGTACAGCACTGCTTTGGCGATGGTGTGCGACAACGCCAACCCGGCCAATGCCGCGCAGAACGCATCCTTCAGGTTCACGCCCACCGCGCGGCGATACAGGAAGATGATCTTGCCGACCTTGAACACGAACAGCGCCAGCGGCGGTATTGCGAAAATCAGCAGCGGCGGGTCGACCCGTTGCGGGACGATGATCATCGCCGCCGACCACAACAATGCGCCGATGGTGAAGAAAATGTTCATCCCGTCCGCGACCCACGGCAACCAACCCGCGAGGAAGTGGTAGCGCTGGCCGCGAGTCAGTTCGGTGTCCTGGCCGCGCAGCAGGCTGCGGGTATGGCGCTTGATGATCTGGATGGCGCCGTAGGCCCAGCGAAAACGCTGCTTCTTGAAGTCGATGAAGGTGTCCGGCATCAGACCTTTGCCATAGCTGTCGTGGTAATACGCCGCCGACAGGCCTTTTTCGAACACGCGCAGACCCAGTTCGGCGTCTTCACAGATGCACCAGTCAGCCCAGCCCAGTTCCTCGAGAACCGAGCGACGGGTCATGGTCATGGTGCCGTGCTGGATGATCGCGTCACGGTCATTACGGGTGACCATGCCGATGTGGAAGAAACCTTTGTACTCGGCGTAGCAGAGCTTCTTGAAGGTGCTTTCGTTTTGGTCGCGATAATCCTGCGGCGACTGCACCACGGCGATTTTCGGATCGGCGAAGTGCGGCACCATGTGCTTGAGCCAGTTCGGGTGTACGCAGTAATCGGAGTCGATCACCGCAATCACTTCGGCGTCTTTGGCGGTGTGCGGAATCAGGTAGTTCAACGCGCCGCCCTTGAAGCCTGCCAATGGCGCAACGTGGAAGAACTTGAAGCGCGGGCCGAGGGTTTCGCAATAGTCGCGCACCGGTTCCCAAACGGCTGGGTCCTTGGTGTTGTTGTCGATGATCAGGACTTCGTAGTCCGGGTAATCGAGAGCGGCCAGGGCGTCGAGGGTCTGTTTGACCATCTCCGGTGGCTCGTTGTAGCAAGGCACGTGGATCGACACTTTTGGCCGGTAGCTGGAATCGCCCTCAACCGGCAGAAATTCTCGTCGACGCTTGTGAATCCACACCGCTTCGGCCAGTTCATGGGCCTCGGTCAGCAATACGATGAACACCCCGAGCGCACCGAGCGCCAACAGCAAGCCCACCGTCAGGCTGAACCAGGTGCTGTATTGCTGGCTGTAGTCGTAACCGATCCACACCAATACCGAACCGCAAAGGAACGCGATAAAGGTCAGGAAGGTACGGCCACGCTGGCGCAGGGCCGAGCCGTCGATCATCAGCAGAGTCAGCGAGAGCAGCGCCAGCACCACCGAACCGATGGCCAGCACGCGCCATTGCGGAATCGCCACCACTGGGCCTTCAAAGTTGAATTTTTGCTGACGCGCCGCGTTGAACACGCCCCAGTACGCGCCGACCGAACCTTCGTCACTGGCTTTCCACGGCTGATCGAAGGCTTCGATCACGAAGTAGTTGAAGCCCTGGCGGTTGAGTTTGTTGACCAGCGTGCGCAGGTAGATCGCCTGATCCGCCGGCGACGCGTCTGCGCCACCGCGCATACGACCGTTGCTCGGCCAGCCCACTTCGGACAGCAGCAGCGGTTTTTTCGGGAACATCTTTTTCAGGTCGCGGGCACGGTCGAAAACGAACTGTCCGGCCTTGTCGACGGGAATGAATTCCCAGTACGGCAGAACGTGCGCGGCGATCAGATCAACGTGCTTGGCCAGTTCCGGGTGTTCTTCCCAAACGTGCCATTGCTCGGAGGTGGTCACCGGCACTTTCACGGCTGCGCGTACGCGATCAAGCAAGACGCTCAGTTGCTCGGCAGTGATTTCCTTACGGAAAATCGCCTCGTTACCGACCACCACCCGAACCACGCTGCGCGAGGTATTGGCCAGTTCGATAGCGCGAGTGATCTCCCGCTCGTTACGTTCCTGGTCGGGGCTTATCCAGATCCCGAGGGTCACGCGTAAACCGAATTCTTCAGCCAGTTTGGGGATGTCTTGCAGGGAGCCGTCGACCGAGTAGATGCGGATGTTGTCCGTCAGCTTGCTCATGATCTCCAGGTCGCGGCGCATCTCCTCATCAGACGGATACTGATCCTTCTGTGGGTATTGTCCCTGCTGGAACGGTGAATAGGAGAAACCGGCGATCTGCTCCGGCCAGTTCGGTGCGGAAACCGGGCGATTGATCAGCGCCCAGAAACCGGTGAACAGGGCGGCGATTGCCAGAACCACCACCAGGTTGAGTCCAAATTTACGCGATGACATAGCTGTTTCGGGTTCCAAAGGCTGTGGAACGGAGGATCGGTCGGCTGTACGCCAGAGGGGCGCGCATCCTACACCGGCAGTTCGCCAGTCGTACATCGGACAGGGAAATGACTTACGTTGGGCAATCCACGTTGACTTAAGTTCTTACACTTTTAGCTTGAAGCTTAAAACTTGTCGCTGCGTAGCCCTATAATGCGCGCCGGTTTTTGGGGTAATGGTCATGAGTACAGAAGATCCACGGTTTGCAGGCATCGCCCGTTTGTATGGCATCGAAGGCCTGGAGCGTCTGCGCGCCGCCCATGTGGCGATCGTCGGCGTCGGTGGCGTCGGTTCCTGGGCGGCGGAAGCCATGGCCCGTTGCGGCGTGGGTGAAATCTCGCTGTTCGACCTGGACGACGTCTGCGTCAGCAACGCCAACCGGCAGTTGCATGCGCTGGACAGCACCGTCGGCAAACCCAAAGTCGAGGTCATGGCCGAGCGCCTGCGCGGGATCAATCCCGACTGCACCGTGCACGCGGTGGCGGATTTCGTCACCCGTGACACGATGGCCGAATACATCACGCCAAACATCGACTGCGTGATTGACTGCATCGACGCGGTCAACGCCAAGGCTGCGCTGATCGCCTGGTGCAAACGCCGCAAGATCCAGATCATCACCACGGGCGGCGCGGGCGGGCAGATTGACCCGACGCTGATTCAGGTCTGCGACCTGAACCGCACGTTCAATGATCCGTTGGCCTCGAAAGTGCGCTCTACGTTGCGCCGCGATTACGGTTTTTCGCGCACCGTGACCCGTCACTACAGTGTGCCGTGTGTGTTCTCCACCGAACAACTGCGCTATCCGAAGCCTGACGGCAGCATTTGTTTGCAGAAGAGCTTTGTCGGCGACGGCGTCAAATTGGACTGTGCCGGTGGATTTGGCGCGGTGATGATGGTGACGGCGACGTTTGGCATGGTCGCGGCGACCAAGGCTGTGGACAAGATTGTGGCGGGTGTTCGGCGCCCGGCTGACCGAGTCAAACCTCAGGTTTGATGCTGGGGCTGATGGCCCTTCGCGAGCTAGCCCGCATTGGAGTGCGTTCCCCTGTGGGGGCGAACTTGCTCGCGAAGGCGATCAAACAGCCAACTCATTCATCCGCTTGAGCACGGCATTCAAGCCGTTACTGCGCGACGGTGAAAGCTGGCGCGAAAGCCCCAACTGATTGAACCAGTCCGGCAAATCCACCTGCTGCAACTCATCAGCGGTCAACCCGTTGACCCTCGCCAGCAGCAACGCCACCAACCCACGAATCATCCGCGCATCACTGCTGGCGCTGAATTGCCAGTGACCGTCCTGCAATTTGCCCACCAGCCACACTTGGCTTTCACAACCATGCACCCGGTTGGCGTCGTTTTTATCCGCATCGCCCAGCGGCGGCAGACAATCACCGAACTGCATCAGCAAACGCGCTCGTTGTTCCCAGCCGGCAGCATTCTGAAAGGTTTGCAGCGCTTGCGCGGCGGCGATCGGCAGGCTCATCGCAACAACTCCAGTGCCTGATCCAGCGCTTCAAAAAAGCGCTCCAGATCCTCGGAGTCGTTGTACAGCGCCAGCGATACGCGAATCGCCCCAGCGAGCTCGAAGCTTTTGAGCAGTGGCATGGCGCAGTGATGCCCGGCGCGCACGGCAATGCCTTGCTCGGTGAGCAAGTGCGCCAGATCGGCGTTGTGCACGCCTTCGACGACAAAACTGGCCAGCGCCAGTTGCGGCGAGCCCAGCACGCGAATGCCGTTGCGAGCGGCGAGGCCGCACAGCAGATAATCATGCAGCGCCGCTTCGTGAGCAGACACCGCGTCCTGATCCAGCCCTGCCAGATAATCGAGGGTCGCCCCGAGGCCGATCACACTGGCAATCGGCGGCGTGCCAGCCTCGAAGCCCAGCGGAGCAGGGCGGAAGCGCGCGTCGTGATAATTGGCTTCCAGCACCATTTCGCCGCCGAACTGCCACGGCTTCAGGTGTTCAAGCGCCTTGTTGCGCCCGAACAACACGCCGAGGCCATCAGGGCCGTACAGCTTATGGCTGGAAAACACATAGAAGTCGCAACCGAGGGCCTGCACGTCATGCCGACCATGTACCACGCCCTGGGCGCCATCGACCACGGTCAGGGCGTTTTGCGCCTTGGCCATGGCCAGCAACGCGGGCAGTGGTTGCCAGGCGCCGAGCACGTTGGACAACTGACTGACCGCCAGCAATCGGGTGCGCGGGGTGATCAAACGCACCGCCGCCGCGAGGTCGATCAAGCCGTCGTCATCCAGTGGCAGGATCACCAGTTTCAAGTCACGACGTTGCGCCAGTTGCTGCCACGGCAGCAGGTTGGCGTGATGCTCCAGGGCGCTGATGACAATTTCATCGCCCGGATGGAAAAGATGTTCCAGGCCATAAGCCAGGAGATTCAGCGCACTGGTGGCGCCGTGGGTGAAGATGATCTGCCCGCTGTCACCGGCATTGAGCCACTGGGCAACCTTGAGGCGACTGTCTTCGAACGCTTGCGTGGCATGGGCGCCGGGCAAGTGCTGCGCACGATGCACATTCGCCGCACCGTTGGCGTAGTAATGCGCCAATGCGTCGAGCAGGGCCTGGGGTTTTTGCGTGGTGGCGGCGTTATCCAGATAGGTCTGGTCTTGCCGTTGCAGAGCGGCGATGGCCGGGAAGTCGGCGCGCCAGGGAGAGGGAATCATCATCTGTTAAGCCCTGTGAACTTGGGCGGGGTTTACGCCAGACCCTGTGGGAGCAGGCTTGCTGGCGAAGGCGTTGTGTCATTCAGCAAAGTCGTTGACTGACAGGATGCTTTCGCGAGCAAGCCCACTCCCACAGGGGATCGTGTGGCTGCTTAGTTGTGAGCGTGCAGCGCTTCGTTCAGCTCGATGGCCGACTTGTGGGTTTTGCACTCCACGGCACCGGTTTGCGAATTGCGGCGGAACAGCAGGTCGGTCTGGCCCGCCAGTTCACGCGCTTTCACGACTTTGACCAAGTTGTTGTTTTCATCCAGCAGCGCAACCTTGGTACCCGCGGTCACGTACAGGCCCGACTCTACGGTGTTGCGGTCGCCCAATGGAATACCGATACCGGCGTTGGCGCCGATCAGGCAGCCTTCGCCGACCTTGATCACGATGTTGCCGCCGCCCGACAGGGTGCCCATGGTCGAGCAACCGCCGCCCAGGTCCGAACCCTTGCCAACAAAGACGCCAGCGGATACACGGCCTTCGATCATGCCTGGGCCTTCGGTGCCGGCATTGAAGTTGATGAAGCCTTCGTGCATCACGGTGGTGCCTTCACCGACGTAAGCACCCAGACGCAGACGCGCGGCATCAGCGATACGCACGCCGGCCGGCACCACGTAGTCGGTCATTTTCGGGAACTTGTCTACCGAGAACACTTCCAGCAGTTCGCCACGCAGACGGGCTTCGAGTTGCATTTCGGCCAGTTCGCTCTGGTCGATCGCGCCCTGGCTGGTCCAGGCAACGTTTGGCAGCAGCGGGAAGATCCCGGCCAGGCTCACACCGTGCGGCTTGACCAAGCGGTGGGACAGCAGGTGCAGCTTGAGGTAAGCCTCTGGCGTCGACGTCAGTTGTGTATCTTCGGCCAGTACGGTGGCGACCAGCGGCTTGTGGCTCTCGGCCAGACGGGTCAGCAGTTTGCCTTGAACGGCGTCGATGCCTTTCACCGCTTCAGCCAGTTGCGCAGCCTGCGCGGTGGTGAAGGTGATGGCCTGGTTGCCTTGGGTGTAACCGAGGATCGGCGCAACAGCAGCGACCAGTTCAGCCGACGGGTTGAGCAGTGGCTGTGCATAGAACACTTCCAGCCATGCGCCTTGACGGTTTTGTGTGCCGACGCCGAAGGCGATGCTGAACAGGGAATTGGACATGTGAATACCTCTGCAAAAAGTGACGGGCTGCTTACTTGAGCGCGGCCGCGTAGATGTCTGGCTTGAAGCCAATCAGGGTTCTGTCACCGAGATCGAGCACCGGGCGCTTGATCATCGAGGGTTGAGCGAGCATCAGTTCGATGGCTTTCGATTGGTCGAGATCGGCTTTGCGTTCGTCGTCGAGTTTGCGAAAGGTCGTGCCTGCGCGGTTCAACACCGTTTGCCAGCCGTGCTCGTCACACCATTGGGTCAGGTGTTCACGGTCGATACCGGCGGTTTTGTAATCATGGAAGTCGTAGCTGACAGCGTGTTCATCGAGCCAGGTGCGCGCCTTTTTCATGGTGTCGCAGGCTTTGATGCCGAAAAGGTGCAACGTTTTACTTGAAACGGTCAAGGAATTGCCCCCTTTACAGGTGCTGGAAAAAAATGGTCTGGGATTATGCCATGCCCCTTCGGGTAAAGCGCAAAACCTGTGGGCGCGAGTTTGCGAGGCTGCGACGTAGGTGCAACGGTCACGCGCATCCTAAGCGGCTAATATGGCAGTTCAACGCTGTCGATCTCCTGAGATTTGCGCTTTATGCAAACTGCCTACACCGTTCTGATCCTGCTGATGCTGGTCAGCGTCTCGCGTTTGGTCGGACGGGTCATCCCGTTGCCATTGCCTCTGGTGCAAATCGCCGCCGGTGCCTTGCTGGCCTGGCCTACGCTCGGTCTGCATGTGGCGCTCGACCCTGAATTGTTCCTGTTTCTGTTTCTGCCGCCGCTGCTGTTCTCCGACGGTTGGCGCATGCCCAAACGCGAGCTCTGGCATCTGCGGGGGCCCATCCTGACGCTGGCGGTGGGGCTTGTGCTGTTCACCGTGGTCGGCGCCGGGTACTTCATTCATTGGCTGTTGCCGACGATTGCGTTGCCCGTGGCTTTTGCTTTGGCAGCCGTTTTGTCACCAACCGACGCCGTGGCCGTCTCGGCTATTTCGCAAAATCGCCTGCCGACGCCGCTGATGCACATATTGCAAGGCGAGGCGCTGATGAATGATGCGTCGGGCCTGGTGACGTTCAAGTTCGCCTTGGCGGCAGCCGTCACCGGGGTGTTTTCGCTGACCAATGCGAGCCTGGACTTTGTTGTGGTGGCAATCGGCGGGCTGGCCGTTGGGGTGGCATTGAGCTGGTTGGTCGGGCGCGGGCGCGCTTGGATGATCGCCCGTGGTTGGGATGATCCGGCCACCCATGTGGTGTTTATGTTGTTGCTGCCGTTCGCCGCGTACGTTTTGGCTGAGCGCCTGGGTGTGTCGGGCATTCTTTCGGCGGTGGCGGCGGGGATGATGCAGAGCTGGCTCGACCTGCTGCCGCGCCAGACCAGCACCCGACTGCTCAATCGCAGCGTCTGGTCGCTGCTGGAGTTTGCCTTCAACGGCCTGATCTTTCTGCTATTGGGCTTGCAGTTGCCGGACATTATCAAGGCTGTGGTCAGCCATGAGCCAACGCTGTGGCCAACGTTGCTTTATCGCTGCCTCGATGTGGTGGCGATTTTCCTGGCGTTGGTGTTGCTGCGGTTTATCTGGGTACAAAGCATCTGGCGGTTGTCCGTGCTGCTGCGGCGTTTGCGTGGCAAAGGTGAGCTGACACAAGTGCCCACCGCCCGTTCCTGCTGGTTGTTGACCGTCGGCGGTGTGCGCGGGGCGGTCACACTGGCGGGCGTGATGTCGGTACCGATGTTGATAGGGGCGGACGCATTTCCCGAACGTGATCTGCTGATCTTCATCGCTGCCGGCGTGATCCTGCTGTCGTTGATATCGGCATGCATTGTGCTGCCGCTGTTGCTGCATGGAATCCAGAAGAGTCCAGACGACAAACGCCGTCAGGAAGTCCGCGATGCCTGGCGCCAAACCGCTGAAGCGGCCATTCATGCGCTTGAAACCGAAGAGTTCCCCCCGCAGGACGCTGCGCAAGCGGCGTTGGCGGCCGAGCTCAAGGCCCGGATCATGTCCGAGTATCGCCATCAATTGGACGTGTTCAATGATTCCGCCGAAGCGCAGGCGCTGGCGTTCCAGATGGATCTGCTGGAACGTCATTTGCGTGTGAAGGCACTGCGGGCGCAGCGCCTTGAACTCTATAGCCTGAGTCGCCATCACCAGATCGGCGATGACGTGCTCAGGGAAGTGCTGGCTGACCTGGACTTGAGCGAGGCGAATCTGGGAAAGATCAAATAGGCAGTTCGCGATAGTTGATGGGGGGATAGGTCTGACTTGCAAACAACTTGTCCCCCTCGCTGAGCGTTGTATTTATTTTCGTCTGCCAGTTCGACAAGGTCATGAAGGCTGGTACGTGGTAGTGCATGACGGAGTCTTTATCGTACTTGCCAAAAGACAGTGTTTGGGTCGGATCAACATCAAAAAGATTAAGGTTGACTTGTGCTTTGGTCCATCCGAAGTTGGTTTTGAAGAAGTTATAAACTACCGGTTTGTTCCATGGAATATTGGCTTGGGGGTGCAGGTGCGCATGATGGAAACCCAAGGCATGACCAAACTCATGAAGCAGTGTGCGCTCAAAATCGAAGTTGTCCGGTTCTACCCCGATGCACAGGGTCGCAAGGTCAGCGTCGATGGTGAGTGCTTCTGTCCCCATGGTCGAGTAGCTATCCTTGCCGCCCACAGCGATGCGAATTTCACCTTTGTCATCCGCTACGATTTCGAAGGCCAGACTGACGTAAGGCTCCCATTGGCGAATGATCCGTTCAATTCGGTCTCTCAGGTCCAAAGGAACATCGTGGGTGAAGGATATTTTAAGGGTGCTGGCGTTTTCCCATAAATAGTCGGCATAAGCGACTGAGCGCTTGTGACGTCCTTGAGATAACGGTTGTACTCGGTCTTCGGTATGTTCTTCATTGATCGAGTCAGTGCAGTTGCTTTTATTCTGCAGCTTCAGTTCTACATAGTGGAATAGTTGCATGATCAACATCCGTGTGGGTTGTGAATGTCTGTCCTGATCCATTGGACAAACCTGTTAAAGCGGATGCGAAGATAATCTGGTTGGGCATTCTTTGGGTGCAGATGTTGTAACTTTATGCTGGAGCAATGTCCCGTTGTTGCATTTGTTTTTAGGGGTTGGAGTATTGGCGCACAGGGATAACTCAGGGCGGCCGGACAGGAGACTGTTGATGGGATGAATGTGTAACTTTTAATCAGGCCGTTGCGCCAGGTTGCCTGGCGCAAGACTTCGGAAGTTACTGCTTGCGAGTAATAAAAGCGCGAATCCGCTCAGCCGCTTCAACGCATTCCGCCAAGGGTGCTACCAGCGCCATGCGCACGCGGCCAGCCCCAGGGTTGACGCCATCCACTTCCCGGGAGAGATAGGAGCCCGGCACCACGGTCACGTGTTCTTCGGCAAACAGATCACGGCAAAACGCAGCATCGTCACCTTGCACACTTGGCCACAGGTAGAAGCTGCCATCGGGACGTTGCACATCCATCACCGGGCTGAGGACTTCCAGCACCGCATCAAACTTCTCGCGATACAGCGCACGGTTGGCGCGCACATGCACTTCGTCGTTCCACGCGGCGACGCTGGCCAGTTGGGTTTGAACCGGCATTGCGCAGCCATGGTAGGTGCGATACAGCAGGAAGCCTTTGAGAATGTCGGCGTCGCCGGCCACAAACCCGGAACGCAGGCCCGGCAGATTGGAGCGCTTGGACAGGCTGTGGAACACCACGCAGCGTTTGAAATCCTTGCGGCCCAGTTCGACGCAGGCAGTGAGCAGGCCGGGCGGCGGCGTCTGTTCGTCGAAGTACAGTTCGCTGTAGCACTCGTCGGCGGCAATCACGAAATCATATTCGTCGGCCAGGGCGATGAGTTTTTTCAGGGTCTCGACCGGGATCAACGCGCCGGTCGGGTTGCCCGGCGAGCACAGGAACAGAATCTGGCAGCGCTTCCAGATGTCCGGCGAGACGGCATCGAAGTCCGGGTTGAAACCGTTCTCGTCGAGGCACGGCAGGTAATGCGGCTTGGCACCGGCGAGGAAGGCGGCGCCTTCGTAGATCTGATAGAACGGGTTCGGGCTGACCACCAGTGCGTCATCACCACGGTTGACCACGGTTTGTGTGAAGGCGAACAGCGCCTCACGGGTTCCGTTGACCGGCAGCACGTTGCGCGCCGGGTCGATCCAGCCGGTTGGCACGCCGAAGCGGCGCTCGCACCAGCCAGCAATGGCTTCGCGCAGCGCCGCAATGCCGAGCGTGGTCGGGTACACCGCCATCTGATCCAGATTGTTGGCCAACGCCTCGGCGACGAAGCTTGGCGAGCGATGCTTCGGCTCACCGATGGACAGCGCGATCGGGCGCTTGTCCGGATTCGGCGTGACGGTGCCGAGCAGGGCGCGCAGCTTTTCGAAAGGGTAGGGCTGGAGCTGGTTCAGAGCGTTGTTCATTCGTGCAGGGTCTCAATGCAAAGCAGATTAATCCGGGTGCGCAGTCAGATGCTGATGCGCGACAGTTTGAAATCGGGTTCCTGATTGACGCTCAGATGTTCGACGATCGCATCCTGCAAACGGCTGCACAGCAGCGGATCGGATAACGGCTGATTGTGCGCGTCGGTGATGAAGAACACGTCTTCCACCCGTTCGCCCAGCGTGGCGATCTTGGCGTTCTGAAGTGACAGGTCGAACTCGAGGAATATCCCGCCAACGCGCGCCAGCAATCCTGGCCGGTCGGGCGCGGTGAGTTCCAGCACCGTCACCGGTCGCTGGGCGTCGTTGTGGATCGTCACCTGCGGCGCAAAGGCAAAGTGCTTGAGCTGGCGTGGTACCCGACGCTGGATGATCGTCGGGTAGTCGTCCGGGTTGCGCAAGGCTTCGGTCAGGCCTTCGCGGATCTGCTTGACCCGTGCCGGGTTGTCGCCGATCGAGTCGCCATCGGTGTCGAGCACGATGTAGGTGTCGAGGGTGAACTGGCTGCTCGAGGTGATGACCCGGGCATCATGAATGTTCAGGTTGAGCTGGTCCATTGCGGCCACGGTCACGGCGAAGAAATCGTGCTGATCGGGCGCGTAAATGAAAATCTGCGTTCCGCCCTCGAACTCGCGCTGGGTGGTTTCCTTGACCAGCACCAGTGGGCCACCATCGGCGGGCTGCTGGAGAATTGCATCGCTGTGCCAGGCCACATCGCCTGCTGTGTGACGCAGGAAGTAGTCATCGCCCAACTGCGCCCACAATTGCTCGACATCGTCCGGATCGGTACCGCCGCGCACCAGGATGTCCAGGGCAGCGCTCTGGGTCTGGCGGATCTGCTCTTCGCGATCCACTGGGTTCTCGAGGCCACGGCGCAGGGCGCGTTTGGTCTCGGTATAGAGCTGGCGCAACAGGCTGGCGCGCCAGGAATTCCAAAGCGTCGGGTTGGTCGCGTTGATATCGGCGACCGTCAGCACATATAGGTAGTCGAGGCGGGTTTCGTCGCCGACGGCTTGAGCGAAGTCGTGGATCACCTGTGGGTCGGACAAGTCCTTGCGTTGGGCCGTGGTCGACATCACCAGATGGTTTTGCACCAGCCAGACGATCAGGCGGCTGTCCCATACCGGTAACTGATGACGCTGGCAGAACGCCTCGGCATCGACCGCGCCGATTTCCGAGTGATCGCCATGCCGGCCCTTGCCGATGTCGTGGTACAGGCCGGCGAGGTAGATCAGCTCCGGTTTGGGCAACTTGCCCATGAGCTTGCTGGCCAGCGGGAATTTTTCCGACACCTGGGTGTACTGCAACTTACGCAGGTGTTTGATCAGGTTCAGGGTGTGTGCGTCGACCGTATAGATGTGGAACAGGTCGTGTTGCATCTGCCCGACGATAAAGCCGAACTCCGGCAGGTAGCGCCCGAGAATGCCGTAACGGTTCATCCGCCGCAGGTTGCGGTGGATGCCGACCTTGCACTTGAACAGCTCGATGAATAGGCTGGTATTGCGGATATCGTTGCGGAAGTTGTCGTCGATCAGGTGACGGTACTCGCGCAGCAGGCGAATGGTGTCGGCACGCACGCCTTTGATTTCAGGCTGCTGAGCCATTAACACGAAAATTTCGAGCATGGCGAACGGCGTGCGGCGGAACACGTTGTCACTGCGCGCCTCGATATAACCGTCGTGCAGTTGGAAGCGCGAGTTGATCGGTTGCGGCGGTGCTTCGTCCTCCGGTGCGAGAATGACCTCTTCGAAGTGCTGGATGATCAAGTCGCTGAGCTGGGCGATGCTCATCACTACGCGAAAGTACTGTTGCATGAAGTTTTCGACGGCCTGCTTGGCGTCGTCACCTTCAAAACCCAGTAACCCGGCAATGGTGCGTTGATAATCGAACAGCAGACGGTCTTCAGAACGTCCGGCCAGCATGTGCAGGGCGTAACGCACCTTCCACAAAAACTCCTGCGAAGAGGCGAGCAAGGCGTTTTCGCTCTCGACCAGGAAGCCTTCACCGGCCAGTGCGCGCAGGTTGAGGGTGCCGTATTGACGACGGGCAACCCAAAGAATCGTCTGAATGTCCCGCAGTCCGCCGGGCGAGCCTTTGACGTTGGGTTCCAGGTTGTATTCGGTGTCGTTGTACTTGTGGTGGCGAGTCTTCTGTTCGGCGCGCTTGGCCAAAAAGAATTCTTTGGCCGGCCACATGTGCGCGGTACTGGTGACGTCCAGCATGCGCTGGCGCAAACGCTCGGGGCCGCAGATGGTGCGGCTTTCCATCAGGTTGGTGACCACCGTCAGGTCGGCGCGGGCTTCTTCGGCGCATTCATCGACCGAGCGAACGCTCTGACCGACTTCGAGGCCGATGTCCCACAGCAAAGTCAGAAAACGCTCGATGGAATCGCGGAAAACTTCGTGATCGGCGCTGTCCAGCAGGATCAGCAGATCGATATCGGAGTAGGGGTGCAACTCACCACGGCCGTAGCCGCCGACCGCTACCAGCGCGATATCGGCGTCTTCACTCCAGTTGAACTGCTCCCAGGCCTTTTGCAGGATGTTGTCGACGAACCAGGCGCGGTCTTCGATCAGCCGGCGGATGTCGCGGCCACCGCGAAAGCGTGCGTCGAGCACGTCGCGGGCCTGGCGGATGGCCTTCTTGAACGCCGCTATAGGGCTCGCTTTCAGGGCCAGTTCAGCCTGGAACTGGCCGCGGTCGAAGAGTTCGGGATCCACCTGCGGCATCGATTGGCTTTCCTTCTGTAAAAGGCTGGGAACGTGCTGGGGATCAGGCCGAAATGCGCGGGATGGTGTCGTCGGCGCGCAGAGTGAAGATCTCGTAGCCAGTGTCGGTTACCAGCAGGGTGTGTTCCCACTGTGCCGAGAGCTTGCGGTCCTTGGTGATCGCCGTCCAGCCGTCGCCCAATACTTTAGTGTCGGCCTTGCCCTGATTGATCATCGGCTCGATGGTGAAGGTCATGCCGGCCTTCAGTTCCATGCCGGTACCCGCGCGGCCGTAGTGGAGGATCTGTGGCTCTTCGTGAAATACCTTGCCGATGCCGTGCCCACAGAATTCACGAACCACCGAGAAACCGTTCTTTTCCGCATGCTTCTGGATGACTTCACCGATGTCACCCAAGCGGCAGCCAGGTTTGACGATCTCGATGGCCTTGTACATGCATTCCTGGGTGATCTGCGACAGGCGTTCTGCCCAGACCGGCACTTCGCCAACATGGAACATGCGGCTGGTGTCGCCGTGGTAACCGTCCTTGATCACGGTAACGTCGATGTTCAGGGTGTCGCCGTTTTTCAGCGGTTTGTCGTTCGGGATGCCGTGGCAGACCACATGGTTGATCGAGGTGCAGATCGACTTCGGATAGCCCTTGTAGTTGAGCGGGGCAGGGATGGCTTGCTGCACATTGACGATGTAGTCGTGGCAGATCTGGTTCAACTGATCAGTGGTAATGCCCGGTTTTACATGTTCGGCAATCATTTCCAGCACATCGGCGGCCAGTTTGCCGGCGACACGCATACCAGCGATGTCCTCGGGGGTTTTGAGGTTGACGGTCATACAGGCTCTCTCTGCGCTCGGCGGCGCTTGCTGATACGGATAGGGTGGCAACTGTTGATTTTGCGACCCTGAAAAACGCGATTCTAACAGACGAAAGGAGCAATTCCGCGCCGGCGTGTATCGCTTCTCTCTATACAATGCTGGGTGCCGGGCCGATTCCAAGGGGGCTGCGCCCATGTCCTTGGTGTGATTACAGATTTCAGGTTCCGTTTCTGCACACCCTGTGGTATAAAATGCGCCGCTTTCCGGGGATGCCCCGAAAAGCTTAAATCCACACACGTGTCGACACGATGACCTGGGTGCTTTTGGCTTTATGCCACTGGTTGGTCATTGGGATACGTGGAGGCCAAACCCGACTTATTAAGGAACTATCATGTCCCAAGTCAACATGCGCGATATGCTGAAGGCCGGTGTGCACTTCGGTCACCAAACCCGTTACTGGAATCCGAAAATGGGTAAGTACATTTTCGGCGCGCGTAACAAGATTCACATTATCAACCTTGAAAAAACCCTGCCAATGTTCAACGAAGCTCTGACTTTCGTAGAGCGTCTGGCCCAGGGCAAAAACAAGATTCTGTTCGTCGGCACCAAGCGTTCCGCTGGCAAGATCGTTGCTGAAGAAGCAGCACGTTGCGGTTCGCCGTACGTCGATCACCGCTGGTTGGGCGGCATGCTGACCAACTTCAAAACCATTCGTGCTTCCATCAAGCGTCTGCGTGACCTTGAAGTTCAAGCCGAAGACGGTACCTTCGCCAAGCTGACCAAGAAAGAAGCGCTGATGCGCACTCGTGATCTTGAGAAGCTGGATCGCTCCCTGGGCGGCATCAAGGACATGGGCGGTCTGCCAGACGCACTGTTCGTGATCGACGTTGACCACGAGCGCATCGCGATCACCGAAGCCAACAAGCTGGGCATTCCGGTCATCGGCGTTGTCGATACCAACAGCAGCCCGGAAGGCGTTGACTACATCATCCCAGGCAACGATGACGCAATCCGCGCTATCCAGCTGTACATGGGTTCGATGGCTGACGCAGTTATCCGTGGTCGCAACAATGTTGGCGGCGGCACTGTAGAATTCGCAGCTGAAGAAACTCAGGCTGCAGCTGAGTAATTGACGCCCTGGCGTTGACTCAGTAAGCAAAAAGGGGGCTTGGCCCCCTTTTTGCCACCTCGAAAACCATTTGTCGGCGCCCACGTGTGGCACGCTCCCCCTGCATCTGTAACGTGCAGCGGATACAAAGGTGGTTCGGGAAGAATTGAACGCCCGTTCGATCGGGTGGAATGGTTGAAAACCTATCCAAGAGGAATTTGAAAATGGCAGCAATTACTGCAGCGTTGGTTAAAGAACTGCGCGAGCGTACCGGCGAAGGCATGATGGATTGCAAGAAAGCCCTGGAAAAGGCTGGCGGCGACATCGAAAAAGCCATTGATGACATGCGTGCTTCGGGCGCGATCAAAGCTGCGAAAAAAGCTGGCAACGTTGCCGCTGAAGGCGCAATCGCTCTGGTTGAAGACGGTAAGGCTGCCGTTCTGCTGGAAGTGAACTCGCAGACCGACTTCCTGGCTCTGCAGGACGACTTCAAGGCGTTCGTTGCTTCTAGCGTCAAGAAAGCATTCGACGAGAAGCTGGCTACCGTTGAACCGTTGATCGAAGCTCAAGAAGCTGATCGCCTGGTACTGGTCGGCAAGGTTGGCGAAAACGTCAACATCCGTCGCCTGACTCGTGTAGAAGGTGATGTTGTTGGTGGTTACCTGCACGGCAACAAAATCGGCGTAGCTGTTGTTCTGAAAGGCGGCGACGTTGAGCTGGCTAAAGACATCGCTATGCACGTAGCGGCCAGCAACCCGGAATTCCTGCTGCCGTCGGAAGTGTCTGCTGAAGCTATCGAGCGCGAAAAAGCCGTGTTCCTGAGCCTCAATGCTGACAAGATCGCTGGCAAGCCGGAAAACATCGTTGAAAACATGATCAAAGGCCGTATCAGCAAGTTCCTGGCTGAAGCGAGCCTGGTTGAGCAGGCGTTCGTCAAGAACCCTGAAATCAAGGTTGGCGAGCTGGCTAAGAAAGCTGGCGCAGAAATCGTTTCCTTCACTTACTACAAAGTAGGCGAAGGCATCGAGAAGCCGGTCGACAACTTCGCTGAAGAAGTTGCTGCCCAGCTGGCTGCCGCCAAGCAATAAGACGGTTTTTCAACTGTCGCCCGAAAGAGGCTGCCCGCTCACGCGCGCAGCCTCTTTTCAGATGGGGCAACCAATTTTTTATTGGTTTCCACTTGGAACTGACTTACAAAGCCATGTTCCGATGGCGCTGAAGCAGCGCCAAGCTAGAGTGAACGCCAGCTGTAAACAGCTCGCAAAGAATTTTAAATACGCCGCAGGAGAGATTCGCAATGGCTCAGCAGGGCAGTGGTTATCAGGCTCGCTATAAACGCATTCTACTCAAGCTTAGCGGCGAGGCCCTGATGGGCTCGGAAGAGTTCGGGATCGATCCAAAAGTGCTGGATCGGATGGCGCTGGAAGTCGGTCAACTGGTCGGTATCGGCGTACAGGTCGGCCTTGTGATCGGTGGTGGTAACCTGTTCCGCGGCGAAGCTCTGAGCAAAGCCGGCATGGATCGGGTGACAGGCGACCACATGGGCATGCTGGCCACTGTGATGAATGCCCTGGCCATGCGCGACGCGCTGGAGCGTGCCAATATCTCGGCCATCGTGATGTCGGCCATTTCCATGGTTGGCGTAACCGATCACTATGATCGCCGCAAAGCCATGCGCCACCTGAACTCCAAAGACGTCGTGATTTTCGCGGCTGGTACCGGCAATCCGTTCTTCACCACGGACTCGGCTGCCTGCCTGCGTGCAATCGAAATCGATGCCGACGTCGTGCTGAAGGCGACCAAGGTTGATGGCGTCTACACCGCAGATCCGTTCAAAGACCCGCATGCCGAGAAGTTCGATCATCTGACTTATGATGAAGTGCTGGATCGCAAGCTGGGTGTGATGGACCTGACGGCTATTTGCCTGTGCCGCGACCATAAGATGCCGCTGCGCGTATTCAACATGAACAAGCCCGGCGCCCTGCTGAACATCGTACATGGCGGCGCTGAAGGAACCCTGATCGAGGAAGGTCAACAATGATCAACGAAATCAAGAAAGACGCTCAAGAGCGTATGCAGAAGTCTCTGGACTCCCTGTCCCATGCATTCGGTCAGATTCGTACCGGCAAGGCACACCCAAGCATTCTGGGTAGCGTGATGGTGCCGTACTACGGCGCAGACACTTCTATCACCCAAGTGGCCAACATCACTGTAAAAGACTCGCGCACCCTGCAGGTCGTGGCGTTTGAGCGCAACATGCTCGCGGCCGTCGACAAGGCGATCCAGAGTGCCGGCCTTAACCTCAACCCGACCAATCTGGGCGAGTTGCTGTTGATCTCCATGCCAGCCCTGACCGAAGAAACCCGCAAGGGTTTCACCAAGCAGGCGCGTAGCGCTGCGGAAGACGCGCGTGTTGCCGTGCGTAACATTCGTCGTGATGCCTTGGGTGAGCTGAAGAAGCTGGTCAAGGACAAGGAAATCAGCGAAGACGAAGAGCGTCGTGCTGCTGCGGACATTCAGAAGCTGACTGACAAGGCTGAGGCTGATATCGATGCGGCCACCAAGCAGAAAGAAGCGGACCTGATGGCCGTATAAGGGTCGAGTTTTAAATGGACAAGACCAAGCAGACTGCGCCGTCCGCGGTGCCGCGCCATGTCGCGATCATCATGGATGGCAACAATCGCTGGGCGAAAAAACGCTTTATGCCGGGTGTTGCCGGGCATAAAGCGGGTGTGGATGCTGTTCGGGCCGTGATCGAGGTGTGCGCTGAGGCCAAGGTGGAAGTGCTGACCCTGTTCGCCTTCTCCAGTGAAAACTGGCAGCGCCCGGCCGATGAGGTCAGTGCCTTGATGGATCTGTTCTTCAAGGCATTGCGTCGTGAGGCCAAGCGCCTCAACGAAAACAACATTAGCCTGCGCATCATTGGTGATCGCTCGCGCTTCCATCCGGAGCTTCAAGCCGCGATGCGCGAAGCCGAGGCCATGACCGCGGGCTCCAACCGTTTTATCCTGCAGATCGCCGCCAACTACGGCGGTCAGTGGGATATCGCGCAAGCCGCGCAGCGTTTGGCGCGTGAAGTTCAGGCCGGGCATCTGCGTCCGGAAGACATCACCCCTGATTTGCTGCAAACCTGTCTGGCGACCGGCGATCTGCCGTTGCCGGACTTGTGCATTCGCACTGGCGGCGAGCACCGCATCAGCAACTTCCTGCTGTGGCAACTGGCTTACGCCGAGTTGTACTTCTCCGACCTGTTCTGGCCGGACTTCAAACACGATGCCATGCGCAATGCGCTGGCTGATTTCGCTTCGCGCCAGCGTCGTTTCGGTAAAACGAGCGAACAGGTCGAAGCTGGAGCCCGGGTTTAATGCTTAAACAACGAATCATCACTGCACTGATCCTGCTGCCGATCGCCTTGTGCGGGTTTTTCCTGCTCGAAGGTTCCGGTTTTGCGCTGTTCATCGGTCTGGTCGTGAGCCTCGGCGCCTGGGAATGGGCGCGTCTGGCGGGCTTCACCGCACAATCGTTTCGCGTTGGCTTTGCTGCCGTCGTCGCATTGATGCTGTTCGTCATGTACGTGGTGCCCAGCCTCGCACCTTGGGTGTTGGGTGCTTCGGTGCTTTGGTGGGCGGTTGCGACGTATCTGGTGCTGACCTACCCGCGTTCCAGCGAACATTGGTCCAGTGCTGCCAGCAAGCTAGTGATTGGCCTGTTGATTTTGCTGCCGGCCTGGCAAGGCCTGGTGCAGATCAAGCAATACCCACTGGGTAACTGGTTGATCATGGCAGTGATGGTGCTTGTCTGGGGTGCAGATATCGGCGCGTACTTCTCCGGTCGTGCATTCGGCAAGCGTAAGTTGGCCCCTCAAGTCAGTCCGGGTAAAAGCTGGGAAGGCGTCTACGGCGGTCTCGTCCTCAGTCTGGTTATCACCGCTATTGTTGGCCTGGTGCGTGATTGGACGGTTGCCGAGTTGCTCAAGGGGCTGATTGGTGCTGCGCTGATCGTCTTCATCTCGGTTGTGGGCGACCTCACCGAAAGCATGTTCAAGCGTCAGTCCGGCATCAAGGACAGCAGTAATCTGCTGCCAGGCCATGGTGGCGTGCTCGATCGCATCGACAGTCTGACCGCGGCCATTCCAGTCTTCGCGGTGTTGCTGTGGATGGCTGCGCCGTGAGCCGCCCGCAACAGATCACTGTTTTGGGGGCGACCGGCTCGATTGGTCTGAGCACCCTTGATGTTATTGCGCGTCACCCTGAGCGCTATCAGGTTTTCGCATTGAGCGGTTTTACTCGCCTGAGTGAGTTGCTGGCCTTGTGCATACGGCATGTGCCGCAATTTGCCGTGGTGCCGGAAGTCGCGGCTGCGCGCGGTTTGCAGGACGATTTGCGCGCAGCCGGTTTGTCGACGCGTGTGCTTGTGGGGGAGGAGGGCTTGTGTCAGGTCGCTTCTGCTCCGGAAGTCGACGCGGTGATGGCGGCGATCGTTGGCGCGGCGGGCCTGCGTCCGACTCTGGCGGCAGTCGAAGCCGGCAAGAAGATCCTTTTGGCCAATAAAGAGGCGCTGGTAATGTCCGGCGCCCTGTTTATGCAGGCGGTACGCCAAAGCGGTTCTGTGCTGCTGCCGATCGACAGCGAGCACAACGCGATTTTCCAGTGTATGCCACAGGATTTTGCTCGCGGATTGAGCTCTGTCGGTGTTCGCCGGATTTTGCTTACAGCCTCTGGTGGTCCGTTCCGACAGACGCCGATGAGTGAATTGGCGCACGTTTCACCTGAGCAAGCGTGTGCCCACCCGAACTGGTCCATGGGGCGCAAGATCTCAGTAGACTCGGCCAGCATGATGAATAAAGGCCTTGAGCTGATCGAGGCTTGCTGGCTGTTTGATGCAAAGCCGTCGCAAGTCGAGGTGGTGATCCACCCGCAGAGCGTGATTCACTCGCTGGTCGACTATGTTGATGGCTCGGTACTGGCGCAATTGGGTAACCCCGACATGCGCACACCGATCGCCAATGCTCTGGCCTGGCCGGAACGCATTGACTCCGGTGTGGCGCCGCTGGATCTGTTTGCAGTTGCGCGCCTGGACTTCGAGGCGCCGGATGAGCAGCGCTTCCCTTGTCTGCGTCTGGCGCGTCAAGCGGCCGAAGCAGGCGACAGCGCACCGGCGATGCTCAATGCGGCCAACGAAGTGGCGGTGGCGGCGTTTCTCGACGGACGAATCCGTTACCTGGAAATCGCGAGTATCATCGAACAGGTGTTGAACCTCGAACCGGTCGTAGCACTGGATGATCTCGACGCCGTGTTTACGGCAGACGCCAGGGCGCGAGTTCTGACTGAGCAGTGGTTGAAGCGTCACGATCGATAGAATTTGAAACACAATGGCGTCACGCGGCACTGAACAGGATTGCGGAGAAAATAGATGAGCGCGCTCTATATGATTGCCGGCACCCTGATCGCCTTGGGTGTGCTGGTCACCTTTCACGAATTCGGCCACTTCTGGGTCGCGCGTCGCTGTGGCGTCAAGGTTCTGCGCTTTTCCGTAGGCTTCGGCATGCCTCTGCTGCGCTGGCACGACAAGCAGGGTACTGAGTTCGTCATCGCCGCGATTCCACTGGGTGGCTACGTCAAGATGCTCGACGAGCGTGAGGGCGAAGTGCCGGTTGATCAACTGGATCACTCGTTTAACCGCAAATCGGTTCGTCAGCGTATCGCCATTGTTGCCGCCGGCCCTATCGCCAACTTCCTTTTGGCCCTGGTGTTTTTCTGGGTGTTGGCCATGCTCGGTAGCGAGCAGGTACGCCCAGTCATCGGTGCGGTCGAGTCCGGCAGCATCGCCGCCAAGGCTGGTCTGGGTGCGGGTCAGGAGATCGTCGCCATTGATGGTGAGCCGACCACCGGTTGGGCAGCCGTCAACTTGCAGTTGGTGCGTCGGCTGGGTGAAAGCGGTTCGTTGCAGTTGCTGGTGCGTGAGCAGGGCTCTACCGCGGACTCTCCACGCGAGTTGATGCTGGATCACTGGCTGCAGGGTGCTGATGAGCCGGATCCGATTCGCTCGTTGGGTATTCGTCCGTGGCGTCCGGCCTTGGCGCCTGTGCTTGCCGAGCTTGATCCAAAAGGTCCTGCTCAGGCGGCTGGCCTGAAAACCGGTGATCGCCTTCTGTCTCTGGATGGTCAGGCGCTTAATGACTGGCAGCAAGTGGTTGATACCGTTCGTACGCGTCCTGATACCAAAATCATGCTGCGTATCGAGCGCGATGGTGCTCAAATCGACGTCCCGGTCACCTTGGCGGCGCGCGGTGAAAGCAAGTCGCCAAGCGGTTATCTGGGGGCGGGTGTGAAAGCAGTCGACTGGCCACCGGAAATGATCCGTGAAGTCAGTTATGGGCCGCTGGCCGCGATTGGCGAGGGCGCCCATCGTACTTGGACCATGAGCATTCTGACGCTGGACTCACTCAAGAAAATGCTGTTCGGCGAGCTCTCGGTAAAAAACTTGAGTGGACCGATAACCATTGCTAAAGTGGCGGGCGCTTCTGCCCAGTCGGGCGTCGCTGATTTCCTGAATTTCCTTGCTTATCTGAGTATTAGCCTGGGAGTTCTGAATTTGCTGCCCATCCCTGTACTGGATGGGGGGCATTTGTTGTTTTATCTGATCGAGTGGGCGCGTGGTCGTCCCTTGTCGGATCGGGTGCAAGGTTGGGGGATACAGATCGGTATCAGTTTGGTGGTCGGGGTGATGTTGCTTGCTCTGGTCAACGATCTGGGTCGACTGTAACGCTTCGCTGAATTGCGAATCTGCCGCATTTTGCGGCAGTTTGTTTATTGCCAGTTGGAATAAGAAAGGACTTCATGAAACGTCTGCTGCTAACTGCGGTTCTCACCGTATTGATGATCGCCGAAGTTCACGCCGAGTCCTTCACTATCTCTGATATTCGCGTCAATGGCCTCCAGCGGGTCTCCGCGGGTAGCGTCTTTGGTGCCTTGCCGTTGAACGTCGGCGAGCAGGCGGATGATCGTCGCCTGGTGGAATCCACTCGTGCGTTGTTCAAAACCGGTTTCTTTCAAGATATCCAGCTGGGCCGCGAAGGCAACGTTCTGGTAATCACGGTTGTTGAGCGTCCATCTGTCGCCAGTATCGAGATCGAAGGTAACAAAGCGATCTCTACTGAAGACTTGATGAAAGGCCTCAAGCAATCCGGTCTGGCCGAAGGCGAGATCTTCCAGCGTGCCACCCTCGAAGGTGTCCGTAACGAACTGCAACGCCAGTACGTCGCGCAAGGCCGTTACTCGGCTACCGTCGATACCGAAGTGGTATCGCAGCCGCGTAACCGTGTCGGCCTGAAGGTGAACATCAACGAAGGCACCGTTGCTGCCATTCAGCACATCAACGTGGTAGGCAACACGGTTTTCCCCGAGGAAGACCTGACCGACCTGTTCGAGCTGAAAACCACCAACTGGCTGTCGTTCTTCAAGAACGATGACAAGTATGCCCGTGAAAAGCTGTCTGGTGACCTGGAGCGTCTGCGTTCCTACTACCTGGATCGCGGCTATATCAATATGGATATTGCTTCGACCCAGGTGTCCATCACTCCGGACAAGAAGCATGTCTACATCACGGTCAACGTGACTGAAGGCGAGAAATACACCGTTCGTGACGTCAAACTCAGCGGTGATCTCAAAGTACCTGAAGATCAGATCAAGTCCTTGTTGCTGGTGCAGAAGGGCCAGGTGTTCTCGCGCAAGCTGATGACCACTACTTCTGAACTGATCACGCGTCGTCTGGGTAACGAGGGTTATACCTTCGCCAACGTCAACGGCGTGCCTCAGCCGCACGACGATGATCACACCGTAGACATCCTGTTTGCTGTCGATCCGGGCAAGCGTGCCTACGTCAACCGCATCAACTTCCGTGGCAACACCAAGTCCGAAGATGAAGTGCTGCGTCGCGAAATGCGTCAAATGGAAGGTGGCTGGGCTTCGACCTACCTGATCGACCAATCCAAGACCCGTCTTGAGCGTCTGGGCTTCTTCAAGGAAGTCAACGTCGAAACTCCGGCTGTTCCGGGTGTCGACGACCAGGTTGACGTGAACTACAGCGTTGAAGAGCAGGCTTCCGGTTCGATTACCGCCAGCGTCGGTTTCGCCCAGAGCGCCGGTTTGATCCTCGGTGGTTCGATTACCCAGAACAACTTCCTCGGTACCGGTAACCGCGTCAGCGTCGGTCTGACTCGAAGCGAATACCAGAGCCGCTACAACTTCGGCTACGTTGACCCCTACTGGACCGCCGATGGCGTGAGCCTGGGTTACAACGCGTTCTATCGCACAACCGACTACGCTGAACTCGATGCCGATATTTCTAGCTATTCCGTAGACAGCCTGGGTGCGGGTGTTAACGTTGGTTACCCGATCAGCGAGACTTCGCGACTGACCTTCGGTCTGTCTGCCCAGCAAGACAAGATCAAGACCGGCAAATACACCGTTGACGAAATTTTCGACTTCGTTAACAAGGAAGGCGACAACTACCTGAACTTCAAGGCGTCGGCCGGCTGGTCCGAGTCGACCCTGAACAAAGGTGTACTGCCAACCCGTGGCCGTTCCCAGAGCCTCACCCTGGAAACCACCATTCCGGGCAGCGACCTTGCATTCTACAAGCTTGACTACCGTGGTCAGCTGTTCCAGCCGATCAGCGAAAACTACACTTTGCGTCTGCACACCGAACTGGGTTATGGCGACGGTTATGGTTCCACAGATGGCTTGCCGTTCTATGAAAACTACTATGCTGGTGGTTTCAACTCAGTTCGTGGCTTCAAGGACAGCACCCTCGGCCCGCGTAGTACACCAAGTTCGGGTAACAACCCGGGTACTGCGAAAGATCCGGACCAAGACCCGCTGCCGTTCGGTGGCAATGTCTTGATCCAGGGTGGTGTGGAGGTTCTGTTCCCGCTGCCATTCGTCAAGGATCAGCGTTCCCTGCGTACTTCGGTATTCTGGGACGTGGGTAACGTTTTCGATTCGCAGTGCAAGGACACCACCAACGCAAACGGCACTTCGTCTAACACCAAGTGCAACGACATCAGTCTGAGCAACATGGCCAGTTCCGTCGGTGTTGGCGTGACCTGGGTTACCGCGCTGGGTCCTCTGAGTTTTGCTCTGGCCATGCCGGTCAAAAAACCGGATAACGCTGAAACTCAAGTGTTCCAATTCTCCCTCGGCCAGACGTTCTAAGCGTCTGACCCAAGATAACGACAATGGATTTTGTAGGAGTGCATCGTGCGTAAGTTGACTCAATTGGTTCTCCTGGCCTCCGTACTGGTGGCAGGCCCGGCATTCGCCGACATGAAAATTGCCGTTCTGAACTATCAGATGGCCTTGCTGGAATCGGACGCGGCCAAGAAATACGCTGTCGATGCGGAGAAGAAGTTCGGTCCTCAACTGACCAAGCTGAAAACTCTGGAAAGCAGCGCCAAGGGCATTCAGGATCGTCTGATGGCCGGTGGCGACAAGATGCAGCAGGGCGAGCGTGAGCGTCTGGAGCTGGAATTCAAGCAAAAGGCCCGTGATTTCCAGTTCCAGTCCAAGGAACTGAACGAAGCCAAAGCTGTTGCTGACCGCGAAATGCTCAAGCAACTGAAGCCGAAACTGGATAGCGCAGTGGAAGGCGTCATCAAGAAAGGTGGTTTTGACCTGGTGTTCGAGCGTGGCGCAGTGATCGATGTCAAGCCTCAGTACGACATCACGCGCCAGGTTATCGAGCGCATGAATCAGCTGAAGTAACCCATGACCGTGACTATCAAGCTCGGCCAGTTGGCCGAGTTCCTCGGCGCCACTCTGCGTGGCGATCCGGAGAAGCAAATTACTGGGCTAGCCACTTTACAAGAGGCTGGCCCAGCTCAGTTGAGCTTTCTGGCAAATCCTCAATATCGAAAATACCTGGCGGGTTCTCAGGCAGCAGCCTTGTTGCTCAAAGAAGCCGACGCAGAAGGTTTTGCCGGTAATGCAGTGGTGGTGCCAGATCCTTATCTGGCTTATGCACGTATCTCTCACTTGTTCGATCCCAAACCGAAAGCTACCGCGGGTATCCATCCCTCGGCAGTCATCGCTGACGACGCTGTGGTTGATCCAACCGCCAGCATCGGTCCCTTCGTGGTGATTGAGGCGGGTGCACGGATTGGTTCGCGAGTCACGCTGGGCGCCCATTGCGTCGTCGGTGCCCGCAGTGAAATCGGCGAGGGCGGTTGGCTCGCTCCGCGTGTCACGCTGTATCACGATGTGCACATCGGCAAGCGTGTGGTTATCCAGTCCGGTGCCGTGCTCGGTGGTGAAGGCTTCGGCTTCGCCAATGAGAAAGGTATCTGGCAGAAAATTGCCCAGATCGGTGGTGTGACCATCGGCGACGATGTGGAGATCGGGGTGAATACCGCCATCGACCGCGGCGCGTTGGCCGATACCGTGATCGGCAATGGCGTGAAACTCGACAACCAGATCCAGATTGCCCACAACGTCCAGGTCGGTGATCACACTGCCATGGCCGCGTGCGTCGGGATCTCCGGCAGCACCAAAATCGGCAAGCACTGCATGCTGGCCGGGGGTGTCGGTCTGGTCGGCCACATTGATATTTGTGACAACGTTTTCCTGACCGGGATGACCATGGTGACGCACTCGATTACCGAGCCAGGCGCCTATTCTTCCGGCACAGCCATGCAACCGGCTGCAGAATGGCGCAAAAGTGCGGCACGCATCCGTCAGCTCGATGACATCGCGCGACGTTTTAAACAGCTGGAAAAGCGCGTAGGGGAAGTGACCCCTGACGGCAATGCTTCATCAGATGGCTGATACCATTTCCATATCAAGTGTGCACAGCCTCTAGACTGCCTCCTTGATTTGCTAGAGGAGTGCGCGTCAGTCGCGCTCCCAATCTTTACATAGGCTTCCCCCCGAAATGATGGACATCAACGAGATTCGCGAATACCTGCCTCACCGTTACCCGTTCCTGCTGGTGGACCGGGTGGTGGATCTGGACACTGAAGGCAAGCGCATTCGCGCCTACAAGAATGTCAGCATCAATGAACCTTTCTTCAATGGTCACTTCCCGGCGCATCCAATCATGCCAGGCGTGCTGATCATCGAAGCGATGGCTCAGGCTGCCGGGATCCTCGGTTTCAAAATGCTCGACGTCAAACCGGCGGACGGTACCCTTTATTACTTCGTTGGTTCCGACAAGCTGCGTTTCCGCCAGCCGGTCAAGCCTGGCGACCAGTTGATCCTTGAAGCCACGTTCATTAGCTGTAAACGCAAGATCTGGAAGTTTGAATGCCAGGCTTCGGTCGATGGCAAGCCGGTCTGCTCGGCCGAGATCATCTGCGCGGAACAAAAGGTATGAGTTTGATTGACCCTCGCGCAATCATCGATCCGTCGGCCGTTCTGGCAGACGGCGTCGAGGTCGGCCCTTGGTCGGTCATCGGCGCAGGTGTGGAAATCGGCGAGGGTACCGTGATCGGGCCGCATGTGATCCTCAAAGGCCCGACACGCATCGGCAAGCACAATCGCATCTACCAGTTTTCCTCGGTAGGCGAAGACACGCCCGATCTGAAGTACAAAGGTGAAGAGACCCGGCTGGTGATAGGTGACCACAACGTCATCCGCGAAGGCGTGACGATTCACCGTGGCACCGTGCAGGACCGTTCGGAAACCACGCTGGGCGATCATAACCTGATCATGGCCTATGCCCACATCGGTCACGACAGTGTCATCGGCAATAACTGCATCCTGGTCAACAACACGGCATTGGCCGGCCATGTGCATGTTGACGACTGGGCGATCCTCTCCGGGTTCACCCTGGTTCACCAGTATTGCCACATTGGCGCCCACAGCTTTTCAGGCATGGGTACTGCGATCGGTAAAGACGTTCCGGCGTTTGTCACCGTGTTTGGCAACCCGGCCGAGGCGCGCAGCATGAACTTCGAAGGCATGCGCCGTCGAGGTTTCAGCGAAGACGCTATCCACGCATTGCGTCGCGCCTATAAGACCGTTTATCGCCAAGGGCTGACAGTCGAGCAGGCACTGGCTCAACTGGCCGAGCCTGCTGCCCAGTTCCCGGAAGTCGCGGTGTTTCGCGATTCCATCCAGTCGTCGACACGCGGCATCACCCGCTGATCATGGCCAATTTGCGTATTGCGCTGGTGGCGGGTGAGGCTTCCGGTGATATTTTGGGCGCCGGCCTCATGCGTGCCCTCAAGGCACAGCATCCGTCGGTCGAGTTCATCGGCGTCGGCGGTCCGTTGATGCAAGCGGAAGGCCTGACTTCATACTTCCCCATGGAGCGGTTGTCGGTCATGGGGCTGGTTGAGGTCCTCGGTCGTTTGCGCGAGTTGCTCAAGCGTCGCAAAGCGCTGATTGCCACGCTGATTGCCGAAAAACCGGACGCGTTCATCGGTATCGACGCGCCCGACTTCAACCTCAATATCGAACTCAAGCTGCGTCAGGCCGGGATCAAAACCGTGCATTACGTCAGTCCGTCGGTCTGGGCGTGGCGGCAGAAGCGCGTGCTGAAGATTCGCGAAGGTTGCGATTTGATGCTCACGCTTTTCCCGTTCGAAGCCAGATTCTACGAAGAGAAAGGCGTGCCGGTGCGCTTCGTCGGTCACTCGCTGGCCGATGCCATTCCGCTGGAGGCTGATCGTGCGGTTGCGCGTGCCGAGTTGGGATTGCCTGATGGGCCGCTGATCGCGCTGATGCCTGGTAGTCGTGGCGGTGAGGTCGGTCGCCTCGGCGCACTGTTCTTCGATACCGCCCAGCGCCTGCGCGCGATGCGTCCGGGTGTGCGCTTTGTCATGCCGTGCGCCAGCCCGGAGCGCCGTTCGCAGCTTGAAGAACTGCTCGCCGGCCGCGATTTGCCGGTGACCTTGCTCGATGGCAAGTCTCATCTGGCCTTGGCTGCCTGTAACGCCGTATTGATCGCCTCCGGTACGGCAACCCTCGAAGCGTTGCTGTACAAGAGGCCGATGGTGGTCGCCTATCGTCTGGCGCCGCTGACGTTCTGGATTCTGAAACGCATGGTCAAGAGCCCGTATGTATCGCTGCCAAATCTGTTGGCCCAGCGTCTGCTGGTTCCGGAGTTGTTGCAGGATGATGCAACTGTCGAGGCGCTTGCCCAGACCCTGTCGCCCCTGATCGAGGGCGGTGAAGAGCAGACTCGCGGCTTCGACGAGATTCACCGCACGCTGCGTCTGGATGCATCCAATCAGGCGGCGCATGCCGTCCTTAACCTGATCGGTCAATCACGATGAGCAAGACAAGCATGCAAATGGGCCTGGATTTCACTTTGGTCGCCGAAGTTGAAGCGCTGGTCGCCGGCGTCGATGAAGTCGGTCGCGGCCCGTTGTGCGGTGCAGTGGTGACGGCGGCGGTGATTCTCGATCCGAACCGCCCTATCGTCGGGCTCAACGACTCGAAGAAACTCACCGAAGCCAAGCGCGAAAAGCTTTACGACGAGATCATCGAAAAGTCGCTGAGCTGGTGCATCGCTCGCGCCGAGGTCGAAGAAATCGACGAATTGAATATTTTGCACGCGACCATGCTGGCCATGCAGCGCGCCGTGTCCGGGCTGCACATCCAGCCGAAACTGGCGATGATTGATGGCAACCGCTGCCCGAAACTGCCGATGCGCTCCGAAGCGGTTGTGAAGGGCGATAGCAAGGTGCCTGCCATTGCTGCGGCATCGATTCTGGCCAAGGTCAGTCGTGACCGCGAAATGGCTGCGTTCGAACTGATTTACCCGGGTTATGGCATTGGCGGCCACAAAGGCTATCCGACGCCCGTTCATCTGGAAGCGTTGGCCCGGCTCGGGCCGACCCCGATTCACCGGCGCTCGTTCGCCCCGGTGCGCCAGGCTTATGAGGCACTGGAAGGTCTGAAGCAGGTTTAGTCGCAAGGCTGATGTTTTGTTCGAGGCCCGGTACAATCCGCGCCTTGTTGTCTCTATGTAACTGGACAGGATCACTATGCCGGCTTCATTCGTTCACCTACGCCTGCACACTGAGTACTCCCTGGTCGATGGGCTGGTGCGGATCAAGCCACTGGTCAAGGCCCTGACTGGCATGAACATGCCGGCCGTCGCGGTCACCGATCAGAACAACATGTGTTCCTTGGTCAAATTCTATAAAAACACCATGGGCGCAGGGATCAAGCCGATCTGCGGCGCTGATCTGTGGCTGTCGAACAAGGATCCTGATGCGCCGCTGAGCCGGATCAGCCTGTTGGTCATGAACGCCAAGGGCTATCGCAATCTCACCGAGCTGATTTCCCGTGGCTTCATCGAGGGGCAGCGCAATGGCATGATCATCGTCGAGCGCGAGTGGGTCGCCGAGGCCAACGAAGGCCTGATCATGCTGTCTGCCGCCAAAGAAGGCGAGATCGGCATGGCCCTCATCGGCGGTAACCCGGCTGAAGCTGAGGTTCTGACGCGTGAATGGATGGCGGTGTTTCCGGATCGTTTCTATCTGGAAATCCAGCGGACCAACCGTCCCAACGATGAAGAACAACTGCATGGTGCTGTGGCCTTGGCCGACAAGCTGGGCGCGCCACTGGTGGCGAGCAACGATGTGCGTTTCATCAAGCAGGAAGACTTCGCCGCCCACGAAACCCGCGTTTGCATCGGTGAGGGCCGCGCCCTCGACGATCCGCGGCGTTCGAAGAATTACAGCGATCAGCAATATCTCAAAAGTGCGGAGGAAATGGCCGAGCTGTTCAGTGACATTCCCGATGCCATCGAAAACACCGTCGAGATCGCCAAGCGCTGCAACATCGATGTGAAACTGGGCACGCACTTCCTGCCCAACTTCCCGATTCCCGATGGCATGACCATCGATGAGTATTTCCGCAAGGTGTCCTTCGACGGTCTGGAGGAGCGGCTGTCGGTTCTGCTGCCCAAAGACACCACCGAAGACTACGAAGCCAAGCGTCAGGTGTACGTCGACCGCTTGAATTTCGAACTGGATATCATCATCCAGATGGGCTTCCCCGGTTACTTCCTGATCGTGATGGACTTTATCCAGTGGGCCAAGAGCAACGGCGTACCGGTAGGGCCTGGCCGTGGGTCGGGTGCCGGATCGCTGGTGGCCTATGTGCAGAAAATCACCGACCTCGACCCGCTGGAATACGACCTGCTGTTCGAACGTTTCCTTAACCCGGAACGGGTATCGATGCCCGACTTCGACGTCGACTTCTGCATGGACGGTCGTGATCGGGTCATCGACTACGTGGCCGAGAAATACGGGCGCAACGCGGTAAGCCAGATCATCACCTTCGGTTCCATGGCGGCAAAAGCTGTGGTGCGTGACGTGGCGCGGGTGCAGGGCAAGTCCTACGGCCTGGCGGATCGTCTGTCGAAGATGATTCCGTTTGAAGTCGGCATGACGCTGGAAAAAGCCTACGAGCAGGAAGAAATCCTGCGCGACTTCATCAAGGTCGATGAAGAGGCCGCAGAAATCTGGGAGATGGCGCGCAAGCTCGAAGGCGTTGTGCGTAACGTCGGCAAGCACGCTGGTGGTGTGGTTATCGCGCCGACCAAACTGACCGATTTCTCGCCGATCTATTGTGACGAGGCCGGTGACGGTCTGGTAACCCAGTTCGACAAGGACGATGTTGAGGCGGCCGGTCTGGTGAAGTTCGACTTCCTTGGTCTGCGGACGTTGACGGTTATTGACTGGGCGCTAAAGACCATCAACCGTGACCGCGCCAAGGTCGACGAGCCGCCGCTGGATATCGCGTTCATCCCGCTGGACGACAAACCGACCTACCAGTTGCTGCAAAAAGCTGAAACCACAGCGGTGTTCCAGCTTGAATCCCGAGGCATGAAAGAGCTGATCAAAAAGCTCAAGCCCGACTGCCTGGAAGACTTGATCGCACTGGTGGCGTTGTTCCGTCCGGGCCCGCTGCAGTCCGGCATGGTGGATGACTTCATCAACCGTAAGCACGGTCGCGCCGAACTGGCGTACCCGCACTCGGACTACCAGTACGAGGGCCTCAAGCCAGTATTGGCACCGACTTACGGCATCATCCTGTATCAGGAACAGGTGATGCAGATTGCCCAGGTCATGGCCGGTTACACCCTCGGCGGTGCGGACATGCTGCGTCGGGCGATGGGTAAGAAAAAACCCGAAGAGATGGCCAAACAGCGCGGCGGTTTCATTGAAGGTTGCAAGACCAACAATATCGACGCCGACCTCGCCGGTAACATTTTCGACCTGGTGGAAAAATTCGCCGGTTACGGCTTCAACAAGTCTCACTCCGCCGCTTACGGTCTGGTTTCGTATCAGACTGCCTGGCTGAAAACCCATTACCCGGCGCCGTTCATGGCGGCGGTACTGTCGGCGGATATGCACAACACCGACAAGGTCGTGACCTTGATCGAAGAAATTCGCACGATGAAGCTGCGTCTCGACGCGCCGGACGTGAATAATTCGGAATTCAAGTTCACGGTGAACGACGATGGCCGCATTGTGTATGGCCTCGGCGCGATCAAAGGTGTCGGTGAAGGCCCGGTAGAAGCAATCACTGAGGCGCGTCAGGAAGGCCCGTTCAAGGATCTGTTCGATTTCTGCGCCCGTGTCGACCTCAAGCGCATCAACAAGCGCACGCTCGACGGTTTGATTCGCAGCGGTGCGCTGGATCGTCTGGGGCCTTATTTTCACGACGAACAAAAGGCTTATCAGGCCAATATCGACCGTAACCGCGCTGTGTTGCTGGCCGCGATGGAAGAGGCGATCAAGGCTGCCGAGCAAACCGCGCGCACCCACGACAGTGGCCACGCCGACCTGTTTGGCGGGCTGTTCGTCGAGGAAGATGCCGACGTTTATGCCAGTCATCGCAAAGCCAAGGAGCTGACCCTCAAGGAACGCCTCAAGGGTGAAAAAGACACCCTGGGCCTGTACCTGACCGGTCACCCGATTGACGAATACGAAGGTGAGATCCGCCGTTTCGCCCGTCAGCGCATCATCGATCTGAAACCGGCGCGCGATACGCAAACCGTGGCCGGGATGATCATTGCCCTGCGGGTAATGAAGAACAAAAAGGGCGACAAGATGGGCTTCATCACCCTCGACGACCGCTCCGGGCGGATCGAAGCGTCGCTGTTTGCCGAAGCGTTCCATTCCGCGCAGTCGCTGTTGCAGACCGATGCGATGGTGGTGGTTGAAGGCGAGGTCAGCAACGATGACTTCTCCGGCGGCCTGCGCCTGCGGGTCAAGCGCGTGATGAGCATGGAAGATGCGCGCACCAACCTTGCCGAAAGCCTGCGCCTGAAGCTGCAAACTCAGGACCTGAAAGGCGATCAGCTACGCTGGTTGGGTGATTTGCTCAAGCGTCATCGCGGGGCGTGTCCGATCACCATGGAGTACACCAGCCCCGATGCGAAGACCTTGCTGCAGTTTGGCGAGACCTGGCGGATTGACCCGGCGGATGCGTTGATTCAAGCCCTGCGTGACCAGTTCGGGCGAGACAACGTCTTCCTCCAATACCGTTGACCGGCAGGTGCCATCATTGCGCTTGCCCGAAACCTGAATTTTTAATCTCGACCTTAGCGCGCCTCTCCCTTAAGGTAGGGCGCGAATAGACAACCGGCCGACCCAAGCTCATTTGGGATACGACCCAAGACGGACGCCTATGAACCCGAATTTTCTAGATTTCGAACAGCCGATCGCCGACCTGCAAGCCAAGATCGAAGAGTTGCGCTTGGTCGGTAATGACAATTCGCTGAATATCGGCGATGAGATCTCCCGCCTGCAGGACAAGAGCAAAACGCTGACCGAGGACATCTTCGGCAAGCTGACCAGCTGGCAGATCGCACGCCTGGCGCGTCACCCGAAACGCCCGTATACCCTGGACTACATCGAACACATCTTCACCGAGTTCGATGAACTGCACGGCGACCGTCACTTCTCCGACGACGCTGCGATCGTGGGTGGCATTGCTCGTCTGGAAGACCAGCCAGTGATGATCATCGGTCACCAGAAGGGCCGCGAAGTCCGTGAAAAAGTACGCCGCAACTTCGGTATGCCGCGTCCGGAAGGCTACCGCAAGGCTTGCCGTCTGATGGAAATGGCCGAGCGTTTCAAAATGCCGATCCTGACCTTCATCGACACCCCGGGCGCCTATCCAGGTATCGACGCCGAAGAGCGTAACCAGAGCGAAGCCATCGCCTGGAACCTGCGTGTGATGTCGCGCCTGAAGACCCCGATCATCGCCACCGTTATCGGTGAGGGTGGTTCTGGCGGTGCTCTGGCCATCGGTGTTTGCGATCAGTTGAACATGCTGCAGTACTCGACCTACGCGGTGATCTCGCCGGAAGGTTGTGCTTCGATTTTGTGGAAAACCGCGGAAAAAGCACCGGATGCCGCCGAGGCGATGGGCATTACTGCCGAGCGTCTGAAAGGCCTGGGTATTGTCGACAAGGTGATCGGCGAGCCATTGGGCGGCGCTCACCGTGATCCGGCCGCCGCTGCGGCGTCGATCCGCGCCGAGCTCAGCTCGCAACTGGCGATGCTGAAGAAGTTCGATAACGAAGCGCTGCTCAAGCGCCGTTACGATCGACTGATGAGCTACGGTCTCTAAGTCGAAACGCGATACCTGATGTGGGAGCGAGCCTGCTCGCGAAAGCGGTATGACAGTCGACGAATGTGTTGAATGTTAAACCGTCTTCGCGAGCAGGCTCGCTCCCACATTTGGTTGAGGCAAAGAGAGCGATATGGGGCAGTCCATGATTGATTTGCCTTCCCGGCTTTTGCTTAATCTTGCAGCCTGGCGCAATGCCAGGAACTGGCGCGTCGCTTTCTCCGGTGGTCTCGACTCGACCGTCCTGCTACATCTGCTCGCCAATCTCGCAAAAGACCAATCCCTTCCGGCGCTAAGCGCGATCCACATCCATCATGGTCTTCAGTCTGCGGCCGATGCGTGGCCGGCGCATTGCCAGTCTGTCTGCGATGCGCTCGGTGTTCCATTGCAAGTAGAGCGGGTCACGGTGCAACCGGGTGCGAGTCTGGAGCGGGCTGCGCGGGATGCGCGTTATGCGGTGTTCAGTGCGCTGACGCAGGCCAATGATGTGCTGCTGACCGGCCAGCATCGGGATGATCAGGCGGAAACCTTACTGTTTCGTCTGTTGCGTGGCGCAGGCGTCAGAGGATTATCGGGCATGCCGAGCCAGCGAGAGCTGGGGCAGGGTGTTCTGATTCGACCTTTGCTTGATGTCACTCGGGCTGAACTGGAGGCCTATGCACAAGCTCATCAATTGCACTGGATCGAAGACCCTTCGAATCAGGATCGTCAGTTCTCGCGCAATTACCTGCGCCATCAGGTCATGCCGCTGCTGAGCAGTCGCTGGCCGCAAGCGCAAGCAAGCATGGCGCGCAGCGCTACGCATCTGCGTGAGGCGCAGGGTTTGCTCGATGAATTGGCGCAAATCGATCTGGCACAGGCTGCAACGCCTCATGGATTCCAATGGCTGCGCTTGCCGTCTCTGGCGTTGGCGCCACTTTGCGCGCTCTCCGCCCCCCGGCAGCGAAATGCGCTGAGTCATTGGCTCGAACCGCTGACGCGTTTGCCTGACACCGACCATTGGTCGGGTTGGGCGGATCTGTGCAATGCCGGTCACGATGCTTCGCCGGTCTGGCGTCTGGCCGATGGCGAGTTGCATCGCAGTGCCGGTCGCCTGTGGTGGCTCAGTGGCAACTGGCTGCGCGCTCCGGTGATCGGCAGCGAGTGGCAGGCGCCGGCGTCGCCGCTAAGCTTGCCCCATAACGGGTGTGTCATGTTCAGCGGTCAGGCTCCCAGCGGGCCGTTGCGCATTGCCTATCGGCAGGGCGGCGAAGTGATGCCTCTGGCGGATCGCGGCCATCGCGATCTCAAGCGTTTGCTCAATGAGCGTGCGGTGCCGGGTTTCGTGCGTGGCAGATTGCCGCTGCTTTTTCGCGGTGACGAATTGCTCGCGGTGGCGAACCTGCCGGGACTTGACGGCCACGAGCAGGACGGCTGGAAAATGAATTGGCAGCCAACAGACGAAGATCAAGGTTTGAGATGAAAGGGGCATTCCGGTAGACTACGCTCCCTTCTTGATACAACTTCTGTGGATTCGCCTGAATTGCAGGAGTTGCCGATTACCAAGCAGTCTTTGCTGGGCGATTCCAAAAAATGTGTAGCGAACAACGTACCGGTGTTTCATCTGCCGGTCTGTCCCAACGCAGCGGTTTTTTTGAAAGGTGCACTGTGATTAATGCAGGTGATCGGGGGCTTCGGCCTTCCTTCGCTTTCCCCGGCGGCTCGTACCGCTTTAACGCAGACTTCTAGGGTTTTTCATGACGCGCTACATATTCGTCACGGGCGGTGTTGTTTCTTCATTGGGGAAAGGCATTGCCTCGGCTTCATTGGCGGCTATCCTGGAGGCGCGGGGGCTTAAGGTCACCATGCTTAAGCTGGATCCGTACATCAACGTTGACCCGGGCACGATGAGCCCGTTCCAGCACGGTGAAGTGTTCGTCACCCATGACGGCGCCGAGACCGACCTGGACCTGGGCCATTACGAGCGGTTCATCCGCACGACCATGACCCAGAACAACAACTTCACCACCGGCCGTGTCTACGAGCACGTTCTGCGCAAAGAGCGCCGCGGTGACTACCTGGGTGCAACCATCCAGGTGATCCCGCACATCACCGACGAAATCAAGCGCCGCATCATCAAAGGTGCCGGCGACGCTGACGTGGCCATGGTCGAGATCGGTGGCACCGTGGGTGACATCGAGTCGCAACCGTTCCTCGAAGCCATCCGTCAATTGCGTTTCGAAGTCGGCGCCAAGCGCGCGATGCTGATGCACCTGACCTTGGTGCCGTACATCGCCACGGCCGGCGAAACCAAAACCAAGCCAACCCAGCACTCGGTCAAGGAACTGCGCTCGATCGGCCTGCAGCCAGACGTGCTGGTGTGCCGTTCCGATCACCCGATCGATGTGTCCTCGCGCCGCAAGATCGCGCAATTCACCAACGTTGAAGAACGTGCGGTGATCGCTCTGGAAGACGCCGACACCATCTACAAGATCCCGGGCATCCTGCACTCCCAGGGCCTGGATGATTTCGTTGTCGAGCGTTTTGGCCTGCAATGCGGCAGCGCTGATCTGTCCGAGTGGGAAGCAGTGGTTGATGCCAAGCTGAACCCGGAACACGAAGTCACCATCGCGATGGTCGGCAAGTACATGGAGCTGCTGGACGCCTACAAGTCGCTGATCGAAGCGATGAGTCACGCCGGCATCAGCAACCGCACCAAGGTTAACCTGCGCTACATCGACTCCGAAGACATCGAAAACCAGGGCACTGCGCTGCTCGAAGGTGTTGACGCGATTCTGGTGCCGGGCGGCTTCGGTCTGCGTGGTGTGGAAGGCAAGATCACCGCTGTTCAGTACGCTCGCGAAAACAAGGTTCCGTACCTGGGTATCTGCCTGGGTATGCAAGTGGCGGTCATCGAGTTCGCCCGTAACGTAATGGGCTGGAAAGACGCCAACTCCACTGAGTTCGATCGCGCCAGCGGTCACCCGGTCGTGGGTCTGATCACCGAGTGGGAAGATGCGACCGGTGCCGTTGAAGTGCGTACCGAAGCTTCCGATCTGGGCGGCACCATGCGCCTCGGCGCTCAGGACTGCCTGCTCGAAGCCGGCTCCAAAGTACACGATTGCTACGGCAAGGACGTGATTGTCGAGCGTCACCGTCACCGTTACGAAGTGAACAACAACCTGCTGCCGCAAATCATCGAAGCCGGCCTGAAAATCTCCGGTCGTTCCGCTGATGCTGCACTGGTTGAAGTGGTCGAAGCACCGGATCATCCATGGTTCGTCGCTTGCCAGTTCCACCCTGAGTTCACCTCGACACCTCGTGATGGCCATCCGCTGTTCAGCGGTTTTGTCAAAGCAGCGTTGGCTCAACACCAGAAGAAGGCGTAACCCCGATGGCACAGAAGATCATCCGCGTCGGCGACATCGAGATTGCCAACGACAAACCCATGGTGCTGTTCGGCGGCATGAACGTGCTGGAAAGCCGTGACATGGCTATGCAGGTTTGCGAAGAGTACGTAAAGATCACCGAGAAACTCGGTATCCCTTACGTGTTCAAGGCCAGCTTCGATAAAGCCAACCGTTCTTCTGTGGCCTCGTATCGCGGCCCTGGCCTGGAAGAGGGCATGCGCATCTTCCAGGACATCAAACAAGCCTTTGGTGTGCCGATCATCACCGACGTCCACGAGCCTGAACAGGCCGCGGTCGTTGCTGAGGTCTGCGACATCATCCAGCTGCCAGCTTTCCTGTCGCGCCAGACCGATCTGGTTGTCGCGATGGCCAAGACCAACGCGGTGATCAACATCAAGAAAGCCCAGTTCCTCGCGCCTCAGGAAATGAAACACATCCTGAACAAGTGTGTGGAAGCGGGTAACGATCAATTGATCCTCTGCGAACGTGGTTCGAGCTTCGGCTACAACAACCTCGTGGTCGACATGCTCGGCTTCGGCATCATGAAGCAGTTCGAATACCCGGTATTCTTCGATGTGACCCACTCGCTGCAAATGCCAGGCGGTCGTTCCGACTCCGCCGGCGGTCGCCGCGCACAGGTTCTCGATCTGGCCAAGGCTGGCATGAGCCAGGGTTTGGCGGGATTGTTCCTCGAAGCCCACCCGGATCCTGACAACGCCAAGTGCGATGGCCCTTGCGCCTTGCGTCTGGACAAACTGGAGCCATTTCTGGCCCAGCTCAAAGCCCTGGACGAACTGGTGAAGAGTTTTCCGACGGTAGAAACCGCGTAAAGCTCAATTCTCCGGTAAAGTACCGCACGATTTGTCGCTCATGCCCTCGGGCATGAGCGTTATCGTCTGCAAGTCTGCCCGCTGCACACCCCTTGCCGACGGTAAAAAGATTTCCTCTAGCTGCGTCGTTTTCGTCAACTTTGGAGTGTTTACAACAATGGCAAAAATCGTCGACATCAAAGGTCGTGAAGTTCTCGACTCCCGTGGCAATCCCACCGTGGAAGCGGACGTGCTTCTCGACAACGGCATCATCGGCAGCGCTTGCGCGCCGTCCGGTGCATCCACTGGCTCGCGTGAAGCACTCGAGCTGCGTGATGGCGACAAGAGCCGTTACCTGGGCAAGGGCGTGCTCAAAGCGGTAGCCAACATCAACGGTCCGATCCGCGATCTGCTGCTGGGCACCGACCCAAGCGACCAGAAAGCCCTGGATCACGCGATGATCAAGCTTGACGGTACCGAAAACAAAGCGACCCTGGGCGCCAACGCCATCCTCGCTGTGTCCCTGGCTGCGGCCAAGGCTGCTGCACAGGATCAGGACCTGCCGCTGTACGCGCACATCGCCAACCTGAACGGCACCCCGGGTGTTTACTCGATGCCAGTGCCGATGATGAACATCATCAACGGTGGCGAACACGCCGATAACAACGTCGACATCCAGGAATTCATGGTACAGCCGGTTGGCGCCAAGTCTTTCTCGGAAGGCCTGCGCATGGGCACCGAGATTTTCCATCACCTCAAAGCTGTGCTGAAGGCCCGTGGCCTGAGCACTGCCGTTGGCGACGAAGGCGGTTTCGCTCCGAACCTGGCTTCCAACGAAGACGCTTTGAAAGTGATCTCCGAAGCAGTGGCCAACGCCGGTTACAAGCTGGGCACCGACGTGACCCTGGCACTGGACTGCGCGGCCAGCGAGTTCTACGAAGACGGCAAGTACAACCTGTCCGGCGAAGGTCAGGTGTTCACCGCGGAAGGTTTCGCCGACTACCTCAAAGGTCTGAGCGAACGTTACCCGATCATCTCGATCGAAGACGGTCTGGACGAGTCCGACTGGGCTGGCTGGAAGATCCTCACCGACAAGATCGGCGAGAAGGTTCAACTGGTTGGCGACGACCTGTTTGTGACCAATACCAAGATCCTGAAAGAAGGCATCGATAAAAAGATCGCCAACTCGATCCTGATCAAGTTCAACCAGATCGGCACGCTGACCGAAACCCTGGAAGCCATCCAGATGGCCAAGGCTGCCGGTTACACCGCCGTGATCTCGCACCGCTCGGGCGAAACCGAAGATTCGACCATTGCCGACCTGGCTGTGGGCACCTCGGCTGGCCAGATCAAGACCGGTTCGCTGTGCCGTTCCGACCGGGTTTCCAAGTACAACCAACTGCTGCGTATCGAAGAGCAGTTGAATGGCAAAGCCAAGTACAACGGTCGTAGCGAATTCCGCGGTTAAGCGAAAACTGATAGAAGGACACCGGATTGTGTCGGAAAAGTCGTGACAGCGATGGATTTGCCACTAATCTGATGCCTTGAAAGCACAAGCCTGGTTCTTCCAGGCTTCGTGCTATCAGACGTTTCAAATTTTGCATGGCTGTCTTTTTTCACTGGATACCTGATATTCGATGCGCAGTCCCTACTGGTTGTTTCTAGTGTTGCTCTTGCTACTGGCCGGTCTGCAGTACCGTCTGTGGGTGGGCGATGGCAGTCTGGCGCAGGTCGCCGAACTGAATCAGCAGATTGCTGATCAGCACGCCGAGAACGAAGGCCTGCTGGAGCGCAACCGGGTGATGGACGCTGAGGTCAGTGAGCTGAAAAAAGGCATGGAGACCGTTGAGGAACGAGCTCGCCATGAACTGGGCATGGTCAAGGACGGCGAAACCCTTTATCAGTTGGCCCAATGAGCGATTCCCTGCCGGCCTTCTGGGCCGTGATTCCTGCCGCGGGCGTGGGTGCCCGAATGGCCGCGGACCGTCCCAAGCAATACCTGCAACTGGACGGGCGCACAATTCTCGAACACAGCCTCGGCTGTTTCCTTGATCACCCGAGCCTCATGGGGTTGGTGGTCAGTCTTGCTGTTGATGATCCTTATTGGCCGAACCTTGCTTGCGTCAACGATCCGCGTATTCAGCGGGTAGACGGCGGGGCCGAGCGTTCGGGCTCAGTGCTCAATGCCTTGCTGCATCTGAATGCGCAGGGTGCCGACGATGACGATTGGGTGCTGGTGCACGATGCGGCACGGCCTAACCTGAGCCGTGATGACCTCGACAAGTTGCTTGCCGAACTGGCCGCTGACCCGGTGGGTGGTTTGCTGGCGGTGCCTGCGCGCGACACGCTCAAACGGGTCGACAAGCATGGTCGTGTTGTCGAAACCGTTGATCGCAGTGTGATCTGGCAGGCCTATACGCCACAGATGTTTCGGCTTGGTGCGCTGCACCGGGCGTTGGCGGACAGTCTGGTCGCTGATGCCGTGATTACCGATGAGGCCTCGGCGATGGAGTGGGCTGGTCTGGCGCCGCGTCTGATCGAGGGGCGTGCGGATAACCTCAAAGTTACCCGGCCGGAAGATCTGGAATGGCTGCGTCAGCGTTGGGCCAATCGCCGCTGAATCCTGTGGAGCCTGGCTGCTCGCGAAGGCGGCCGTATAAACAACCCGTCCCTCAGCTGCGATACTCAGGCCGCTCGGCCAGCCCCTCCTTCAAGAAATCCACCAGTTTGCGCACTTTCGGCGATAGGTGCCGCTGCTGCGGATACAGCGCCCACACCGCGGTATTCGGCGGTTGATGGGCCTCCAGCAATGAAATCAAAGCCCCGCTGTGCAGATGCTCCAGCACGTAATAGTCCGGTAATTGACACAGACCGACCCCTTGCAGCGCCGCATCCAGCACCGCTTGCCCGCTGTTGCAGCGCCAGTTTCCCTGTACCCGTTGGGAAAATTCCCGACCGTTCTGTTCCAGTTGCCAGATATCCGAGCTGCCGATCAGGCAATTGTGCCGGCTCAGTTCCGACAAACTGTGTGGGCGGCCATACCTTTCCAGGTAGGACGGCGACGCACACAGATACATGCGCCGTGGCGCCAAGCGAGCAGCGACCAGTCGCGAGTCCTGCAACCGGCCCAGACGAATCGCCAGATCCAAGCCCTCATGCACCAGATCGAGTTGGCGATTGCTCAGTTCGATGTCGACGCGCAGTTGTGGGTAATGCCCCATGAATCTCGTCACCAGCGGCACGATAAAGCGTTCGCCGTACGCCACAGCACAGGTCATGCGCAGCATGCCTTTGGGTTCACTGGTCAGATCGCCGACCGCGCGCAAAGCTTCTTCTCGCCCGTCCTGCAAGCGTTGGCAGTGTTGCAGAAAGGTTTGGCCAGCCTCGGTCAGTGCCACTCGACGAGTGCTGCGGTAAAGCAAACGTGTCTGTAAACGCTCTTCCAGTCGTACGATTTGTCGACTGATGTGCGAGGAAGAAACGCCAAGGCGTTCGGCAGCGGCGGTGAATTGGCTGCATTCGGCAACGGCGACGAATTCATCGATGCCTTCCCAGCGGTTATCGGTCATCGGGATTATCCCTGTGTGGCAATAATGTTTTGCTTTTGTCCGGATTATTCATCAGTTGGCGCTGAACTACACTGCGTGTCTCGTTTTTATTCACTGGAGAGTCAGCATGATCAAGTCGCGCGCCGCCGTTGCCTTCGAGGCCAAGAAGCCGCTGGAAATCGTAGAAGTCGATGTCGCCATGCCCAAGGCGGGTGAAGTGTTGCTGCGCGTGGTGGCTTCCGGTGTTTGCCACACTGACGCTTACACCCTGTCCGGTGCCGATCCGGAAGGCATCTTTCCATCGATCCTCGGTCACGAAGGCGGCGCGATCGTTGAAGCGATCGGCGAAGGTGTGACCTCCGTTGCCGTTGGCGATCATGTGATCCCGCTGTACACCCCGGAATGCGGCCAGTGCAAATTCTGCAAGTCGGGCAAGACCAACCTGTGTCAGGCGATTCGTGCCACCCAGGGCAAAGGTTTGATGCCGGACGGCACTTCGCGCTTTTCCTACAAAGGCGAAACGATTTTCCACTACATGGGGACTTCGACCTTTTCCGAATACACCGTGCTGCCGGAAATCTCCGTGGCCAAGATCGCTAAGGACGCGCCATTGGAGAAGGTTTGCCTGCTGGGCTGTGGCGTCACCACCGGTATCGGCGCCGTGATCAACACCGCCAAGGTCAAGCCGGGTGACACCGTAGCGATCTTCGGTCTCGGCGGCATTGGGCTGTCGGCGGTCATCGGTGCTGTGAAAGCCAAGGCAGCACGCATCATCGCCATCGACATCAACCCGGCCAAGTTCGAGATCGCCAAGCAGTTGGGCGCCACCGATTGCGTTAACCCGAGAGACTTCGATCGTCCGATCCAGGAAGTGATCGTCGACATGACCGACGGTGGCGTGGATTTCTCTTTCGAATGTATCGGCAACGTGCAATTGATGCGCGCAGCGCTTGAATGCTGCCACAAGGGTTGGGGGGAATCGGTGATCATCGGCGTGGCCGGTGCTGGCCAGGAAATCTCCACTCGTCCATTCCAATTGGTGACCGGGCGCGTCTGGCGCGGTTCGGCGTTCGGTGGCGTGCGTGGTCGCACCGAGCTGCCAAGCTACGTTGACATGGCCCAAAGCGGTGAAATTCCGCTGGATACGTTCATCACCCACACCATGGGCCTGGAAGATATCAACAAGGCATTCGACCTGATGCATGAAGGCAAGAGCATTCGTACCGTCATTCATTTCTAAAAGCAGCCCCAAGCGACAAGCTTCAAGCCGCAAGTAAAGGGGGCTTTTGCCTTTTCTTAAGGCTCGGAGCTTGCCGCTTGCAGCTGGGAGAATCCCATGAGTCTGGAAAACATTTCCTGTCAGAAAAGCTTCGGTGGCTGGCACAAGCGCTATCGCCACCGCTCCGACGTACTGGGCTGTGAGATGGTGTTTGCCGTGTATCTGCCGCCGCAGGCCGAGCAGGGCGGCAAGCTGCCGGTGCTGTACTGGTTGTCGGGCCTGACCTGCACCGATGAAAACTTCATGCACAAGGCCGGCGCCATGCGCATGGCTGCCGAGCTCGGTTTGATCATCGTGGCGCCAGACACCAGTCCGCGTGGCCCTGATGTGCCGGGCGATCCTGAGGGGGCGTGGGACTTCGGCCTCGGTGCCGGGTTTTATCTCAATGCCACGCAGGAACCGTGGTCGCGGCACTATCGGATGCATGACTATGTCGTGCAGGAATTGCCTTCACTGGTTGAAGCGCATTTTCCGGCGTCCGATAAGCGCAGCATCAGCGGTCACTCCATGGGAGGCCACGGCGCGCTCGTATGTGCGTTGCGCAATCCAGGGCGTTATCAATCGGTGTCGGCGTTCTCGCCGATCAACAACCCAATGGATTGCCCGTGGGGGCAGAAGGCGTTTTCGCGCTATTTGGGTGAAGACCGTTCGAAGTGGAAAGAATGGGATGCCTGCGCACTGATCGCCGAAGCCAACGAAAAGCTGCCGCTGCTGGTTGATCAAGGTGATCGGGATGACTTCCTTGCCACCCAGCTTAAACCCGAAGCCCTGCAACAAACGGCAAAACAAGCGAACCATCCGCTGACGTTGCGCCTGCAACCGGGCTACGACCACAGTTATTTCTTCATCTCAAGCTTCATAGACGACCACTTGCAGCATCACGCACGCGCTCTGCGCGGTTAATGCAGGTAGAATCACGCCCTGACAAAAATCGGGGCGTTTTTTTATGCGTATTGGCCACGGCTATGATGTGCACCGTTTCGCTGAAGGCGATTTCATTACTCTGGGCGGCGTGCAGATTGCACACGGCTTCGGGCTGCTCGCTCATTCCGACGGTGACGTCCTGCTGCACGCCTTGAGCGATGCCTTGCTCGGCGCAGCTGCGCTGGGTGATATCGGCAAACACTTTCCGGACACCGACCCGCAGTTCAAGGGCGCCGACAGTCGCGCATTGCTGCGTCATGTGGTCGGGCTGATCCACGCCAAAGGCTGGAAAGTCGGCAATGTCGACAACACCATCGTCGCCCAGGCGCCGAAAATGGCCCCGCATATCGAATCGATGCGCGCGCTGATCGCTGCGGATCTTCAAGTTGAGTTGGATCAAGTGAACGTGAAAGCTACCACCACCGAAAAGCTTGGCTTTGTCGGTCGCGAAGAAGGCATCGCCGTACACTCCGTTGCCTTGTTGCTGCGCGCATGAATGAACTGCAATTGCTCGGCCCGCGGGCCTATGGCGAACCCCTCGGCACTGCGGTACTGAAAGCCATCGCGGAAGACTTCCAGGTCGATGAGGTGCTCGACATCCCGTTCAGCGGCGATGGCGAACACCTGTGGATCTGGGTCGAAAAACGTGGTCTGAACACTGAAGAGGCCGCACGGCGTATCGCCAAGGCTGCCGGCGTCCCGTTGCGCACCGTCAGTTACGCCGGGCTCAAGGATCGCCAGGCGCTGACCCGTCAGTGGTTCAGCGTGCAACTGCCGGGCAAGGCTGACCCGGATCTGTCGGCGGCGGAAAACGACACGCTGAAGATCCTCAAGAGCACCCGCCATAAGCGCAAGCTGCAACGTGGTGCGCATTCGGCCAATGGTTTCACGCTGCGTCTGACCCAGTTCGCTGGCGACAAGGCGGCCATTGAAGAGCGCCTGCAACTGATCGCCCAACAGGGTATCCCCAATTATTTCGGCGCCCAGCGTTTCGGCCATGACGGTGGCAACGTCGTCGATGCGCGTGCATGGGCGGCGCGCAAGGCTTTGCCAGAGCAGCGAAATGTGCGTTCGCGCCTGCTGTCGACGGCGCGCAGTTTTCTGTTCAATCAGGTGCTGGCGGCGCGGGTCGCTGATGGCACCTGGCAGCGCGCGCTGGTCGGCGATCTGTTGGCGTTCACCGATAGCCGCAGCTTTTTCCCGGCCGGTGAAGCCGAGTGCAGCGATCCGCGTCTGGCGATTCTCGATCTGCATCCGACCGGCCCGCAGTGGGGCGAAGGTGACGCTCCGACCGCTGGCGCTGTCCATGATCTGGAACAGGGGATTACCGCCCGTGAAGCAGAACTGCGTGATTGGTTGATTCACGCCGGCATGAGCCACGAACGTCGCATCCTGCGACTGCCCATTGGCGGGTTGACGTGGCATTATCCCCAGTCTGACATTCTGCAACTGGAATTCGTCCTCCCGGCCGGATGCTTCGCCACCGTATTGGTGCGCGAACTCGTTGATCTGGTGCCGGTGGGGCAGACGGACAGCCCATGCGTATTCTGATTTCTAACGACGATGGGGTAACCGCACCCGGTCTCGCCGCGCTTTATGCTGCGCTGGCGGATTACACCGAATGCGTGGTTATCGCCCCGGAGCAGGACAAAAGCGGCGCCAGCAGTTCGCTGACGCTCGACCGTCCATTGCATCCGCAATACCTGGCCAATGGCTTCATCAGCCTCAATGGCACACCGACCGACTGCGTGCACCTGGGCCTCAATGGTTTGCTGGAGCGCGAACCGGATATGGTGGTTTCCGGTATCAACCTCGGCGCCAATCTCGGCGATGACGTGTTGTATTCCGGGACAGTGGCGGCAGCCCTTGAAGGCAGGTTCCTCGAGCGCCCTTCGTTCGCCTTTTCGCTGGTCTCACGTCAGGTGGATAATCTTCCTACGGCGGCCTACTTTGCGCGCAAGCTGGTCGAGGCCCATGCCGGGCTCGATCTGCCGCCGCGCACGGTGCTCAACGTGAACATTCCCAATCTGCCGATTGATCATATTCGCGGCATTCAGTTGACCCGACTCGGCCATCGCGCCCGGGCGGCGGCGCCAATGAAAGTGGTCGATCCGCGCGGCAAGTCCGGTTACTGGATTGCCGCCGCCGGCGATGCTGAAGACGGCGGCCCCGGGACTGATTTCCATGCAGTGATGCAGGGCTATGTCTCGATTACTCCGTTGCAGCTTGATCGCACCTTCAACGATGCCTTCAGAGGGCTCGACGGCTGGCTGGAGGGACTGCGCTGATGGCTCGTGAACACGAAGACAGAATGCGTAGCGGCATCGGCATGACTTCCCAGCGTACGCGCGAGCGTCTGATTCAACGCTTGTACGAAGAGGGTGTGTCCAACGCTAAGGTGCTGGAAGTGATCCGGCGCACGCCGCGTCATCTGTTCGTGGACGAAGCGTTGGCGCACCGCGCTTATGAAGACACCGCGCTGCCGATCGGCCACAACCAGACCATCTCCCAGCCTTACATGGTGGCGCGCATGAGCGAGCTGCTGCTGGAGGCCGGGCCGCTGGACAAGGTGTTGGAGATTGGCACCGGCTCCGGTTACCAGACGGCCGTGTTGTCGCAACTGGTGGAGCGGGTGTTCTCGGTTGAGCGAATCAAGGTTTTGCAGGATCGCGCCAAGGAACGTCTGGTTGAACTGAACTTGCGCAACGTGGTGTTCCGTTGGGGCGATGGTTGGGAAGGCTGGCCGGCACTGGCGCCGTACAACGGCATCATCGTCACCGCCGTGGCCACCGACGTGCCGCAAGCGTTGCTCGATCAGTTGGCTCCGGGCGGACGCCTGGTGATCCCGGTGGGCTCGGGCGAAGTGCAGCAGCTGATGCTGATCGTGCGAGAAGAGCACGGCTTTTCCCGACACGTTTTGGGTGCTGTGCGATTCGTGCCTTTGCTCAATGGGCCGCTGGCCTGAGCATATATTCAAAGGCGCTGAATTCCTTTCGTTCGCTTTGGTCTTACTTCGGCGGCAAGGGTTTAAACGCAGCAGGTTGTCAGCTTGCAAACGTGTGCGCGAAGCCGTTTCGCTACATTAAAGGTAAAGCTGATTCGGCCCGTTATACTGGCAACACTTCATGCCGAAAGCTGGCATTTCAAATTTTTCAGCCACCACAAAGGGAGCGGCGGGTGAGTCTCACAGTCATTGCGCAGCGTATGGGTAACACGAGCTTTCAGCGCCTGGTGACTGGCCTTGTCTTGAGCACCTTGCTAGTGGGTTGCTCCAGCACCAAATCGAGCAATGTTCGAGTCGTTGATCGCAACGCGGTCGCTCAGCGTCCTACAGTGACGACTGGGCAGTATGTAGTCCGAAAGGGGGACACCTTGTTCTCCATCGCGTTTCGCTACGGCTGGGACTACAAAGCCCTCGCGGCTCGGAACAATATTCCTACGCCGTACACGATCCACCCAGGTCAGACAATTCGCTTTGATGGCCGCACCGGTTCAACGTCCACGGCGGTGGTGAGCAGCTCCAGTTCTTCGCCTTCATCGTCGAGTAAAACCACGGTAATCCGGCGCCAGGCAAATGGCACGACAACCACTACAACCACCGGTTCTACGGGCGCTGTACCGTCCGTCGCCAGTAAGTCAGCGCCCGCTCCACTGCCTCCAGCGGGTCCGGCCCCTACCGGCTGGGGGTGGCCATCTAATGGCATCTTGATTGGAAAATTCTCTTCAAACGGTAGTTTGAATAAAGGAATTGATATCGCCGGGGATTTGGGACAGCCTGTTTTAGCTGCGTCTGATGGGACGGTTGTATACGCCGGGAGTGGCTTAAGGGGCTACGGCGAATTAGTCATCATCAAACACAGCGAAACCTACGTAAGTGCTTACGGTCACAACCGTCGGCTGTTGGTTCGGGAGGGACAGCAGGTCAAGGTCGGACAGACAATTGCCGAAATGGGGTCAACGGGTACAGACCGGGTGAAACTGCATTTTGAGATTCGCCGACAAGGTAAACCTGTAGATCCGCTGCAGTTCCTGCCAAGACGTTGATTTGTAAGCCAGCCTGTTCCGTCGCGTAGAGGGGACAGGCTCCAGCGCTGCCAAGGATAAAGGCGTCGCTTGAGCTTGGGGTCGAACTCACCAAAGGACTATAACAATGGCTCTCAGTAAAGAAGTGCCGGAGTTTGACATCGACGATGAGGTTCTCCTTATGGAAACCGTCATTGATTCGGATTCGATGTCGAATGATGAAGGGGCTGCTCCACCTTCCGTTCGTTCCAAATCCAAACACTCCGCTTCACTTAAACAACACAAGTACATCGACTACACGCGGGCACTCGATGCCACGCAGTTGTATCTCAACGAAATCGGCTTTTCCCCATTGCTCTCCCCGGAGGAAGAAGTTCATTTTGCGCGCTTGTCGCAGAGTGGCGATCCGGCCGGGCGTAAGCGCATGATTGAAAGTAACCTGCGGCTGGTGGTCAAAATCGCCCGGCGTTACGTCAATCGGGGGCTGTCACTGCTGGATCTGATCGAAGAGGGCAACCTCGGGCTCATCCGGGCGGTGGAAAAGTTCGATCCCGAGCGCGGCTTCCGCTTCTCGACCTACGCGACCTGGTGGATTCGTCAGACCATCGAGCGCGCAATCATGAATCAGACCCGGACCATCCGGTTACCGATTCACGTGGTCAAGGAGCTCAATGTGTACCTGCGGGCTGCACGGGAGCTGACGCAAAAACTCGATCACGAACCCTCACCCGAAGAAATCGCCAACCTGCTGGAAAAACCGGTAGGTGAGGTCAAGCGTATGCTGGGCCTGAATGAACGGGTTTCTTCGGTCGACGTCTCGCTGGGTCCGGATTCGGATAAAACCCTGCTCGACACCCTCACTGATGATCGTCCAACCGATCCATGCGAACTGCTGCAGGATGACGACCTGTCACAGAGCATCGATCAGTGGCTGTCTGAGTTGACCGACAAGCAGCGTGAGGTGGTCATTCGCCGCTTCGGCCTGCGCGGCCACGAAAGCAGCACGCTGGAAGATGTAGGCCTGGAGATCGGCCTGACCCGGGAGCGTGTCAGGCAAATTCAGGTGGAAGGCCTCAAACGCCTTCGCGAAATCCTTGAAAAGAATGGTCTGTCGAGCGAATCGCTGTTCCAGTAAGCCACTCAATAGACCGCCCGCGAAAAGCCCCGACTGGTTCGGGGCTTTTTGTTTTGTGGATTAACACGGGGCTACTCGGCTCGATGTAGTCTCCTGTTGTAAGTCATTTCTTACTGTTTCGTAAGTGTTCGCTATTTTTACACGGCAGAAGAAGTCGATTGAGCGAGCCTGTGTTTTTTAACTTCATGATTAATAAGGTTATTTTCTAGTATGAAGTGCTTGTGACAGCCCGTTTCAGCGTCCAGAGGCAATTGCTCTTGGCAGGGAACTCTTTAGTATCTGGGTTGTGTCGACGGACAGACACGCCCTTCAAGGATGAGGGGAACGGACATCGCAGGAAGCGATTCATCAGGACGATGAAAAGGAACACAGGGAATAGGGAAAAAATGTGGGCGGGTCAAACCGCCCCTTTTTTTTGCCTGTAAAAAGGCAAACCCCGGAAAAGCAAAAAGGCCCGCAAGGGGCCTTTTTATCGAGCGCGTGACAGATCAGCGTTCGAGGTCTTTGATCTTGCCTTTGACGCCATCCCACTCTTCGGCATCCGGCATCGATTCTTTCTTCTCGGTGATGTTCGGCCAGATTTCAGCCAAGTCAACGTTCAGTTGAATGAACTCCTGCATCTCTTCCGGAACTTCGTCCTCGGAGAAAATGGCCACGGCCGGGCATTCTGGTTCGCACAGAGCGCAGTCGATGCACTCGTCCGGGTGAATCACCAGGAAGTTCGGGCCTTCGTAAAAGCAGTCCACCGGACACACTTCTACGCAGTCGGTGTACTTGCACTTGATGCAGTTGTCGGTGACGACGAAGGTCATTTCTAATTTTCTCCTCAGGCGGCGGCAGCGTTGCCCCTTCACGGTAGGGGGCGCCAGGTTCGGGAGCGATGTCTGCCAGCCAGGCTATTAGCCAGCAGCATCCCAAACCGCGCGAGATTCTACCAGCTTGAAGCCGTTTGCGTTATATCCGCTTCTTTAGTGCTTAGATCCGGTTCTTCAGTGCATATAACATTTCGAGCGCCCGACGCGGGGTCAGGTCATCCAGATCCAGTTTAGCCAACTCATCCAGTACCGGATGCGGCAGGCTGGCGAACATGTCACTTTGCTGTGGCGTCGCCGGTTTGCCCTTGGCCGCAGGTTTCGGCGCTTCATGTGGCAAAGCCGTGTCTTCCAGGCGGCTCAAATGTTCACGGGCACGTACGATCACTTCGCTTGGCACGCCGGCCAGTTGTGCAACCGCCAAGCCATAGCTCTGGCTGGCAGGTCCAGGCAGGACGTGGTGCAGGAACACGATGCGTTCGTTGTGCTCGGTGGCGTTGAGATGCACATTCGCTACCAGTGGCTCAGCTTCAGGTAAAACGGTCAGTTCGAAATAGTGCGTAGCGAACAACGTATAGGCGCGTAGATGCGCCAAACGCTCGGCCGCCGCCCACGCCAGCGACAGACCGTCGAAGGTGCTGGTGCCGCGACCGACTTCGTCCATCAGCACCAGGCTGCGCTCGGTGGCGTTATGCAAGATGTTGGCGGTTTCGCTCATTTCCACCATGAAGGTCGAACGGCCACCGGCCAGGTCATCACTCGAACCGATCCGGGTGAAGATCCGGTCGACCAGTGACAATTCGCAGCTGGCTGCCGGTACGAAGCTGCCGATATGCGCCAGCAGCACGATCAATGCGGTTTGGCGCATGTAGGTGGATTTACCGCCCATGTTCGGGCCAGTGATCACCAGCATGCGCGTGTTGTCATCCAGGCTCAGATCGTTGGCCACGAACGGCGTGGTCAGCACTTGCTCGACCACCGGGTGACGACCCTGAGTGATGCGCATGCATGGCTCGCTGACGAAACGCGGGCAGTTCAGGTCAAGGTTCAGCGCACGTTCGGCGAGGTTGCTCAGCACGTCCAGTTCGGCTAGCGCACCGGCGGTGTCCTGCAACGGGGGCAACTGGCTGATCAGATCTTCCAGCAGCGCTTCGTAGAGCATCTTTTCGCGGGCCAGGGCACGGCTCTTGGCCGACAGCGCCTTGTCTTCGAACTCTTTCAGTTCCGGCGTGATGAAGCGTTCGGCGCCCTTGAGTGTCTGGCGGCGAATGTAGTCCGCCGGGGCCGATTCTGCCTGTTTGCTCGGCAACTCGATGAAGTAGCCGTGAATGCGGTTGTAGCCGACTTTCAGGTGGGAAAGACCGGTGCGGGCTTTCTCCCGCGCTTCCAGATCGATCAGGAACTGGCCGGCGTTTTCACTCAACGACTGCAGTTCGTCGAGTTCGTTGTCGTAACCGGTTTTCAATACGCCGCCGTCACGGATCACCGCAGGCGGGTTGTCGATAATGGCTTTTTCCAGCAGCGCCGCCAGTTCCGGGTAGGTGCTGGTGGTGGTGGCCAGACGTTGCAAGTGCGGCGCTTCCAGATCGGTCATTGCCACTTGCAGTTGCGGCAGTGCGCCGAGGGCATCACGCAGCCGCGCGAGGTCACGTGGACGGGCATTGCGCAGACCGATCCGCGCAAGAATGCGCTCGATGTCGCCGATTTCCTTGAGCTGCGGTTGCAGCTTTTCGAAGCGGTAACCGTCGAGCAGGCAGGTGATCGAGGTCTGGCGCGCCAGCAATACAGTCAGATCGCGCAGCGGACGGTTCAACCAACGGGTCAGCAGGCGGCTGCCCATGGCGGTCTGGCAGCGATCGACCACCGATTGCAGAGTGTTGTCGCGTCCACCGGCCAGGTTGGTGTCGAGTTCCAGGTTGCGCCGGCTCGCGCCGTCCAGTACCACGGTGTCGTCGAGACGTTCGTGGCGCAGGCTGCGCAAGTGGGGCAGGGCGGTGCGTTGGGTTTCCTTGGCGTAGGCCAGCAGGCAACCGGCAGCACCGATGGCCAGGGTCAGGTTTTCGCAGCCGAAGCCTTTCAGGTCCTGGGTGGAGAATTGCTGGCAGAGACTTTTCAGCGCCGAGTCTCGCTCGAAATCCCACGGCGCACGGCGACGCACGCCACGGCGTTTTTCCGCCGGCAGATCTTTCGGCCAATCGTCCGGGATCAACAGCTCAACCGGGTTGACCCGCTCCAGTTCCGCCAGCAGGTTCTCCCAGCCTTTGATCTCCAGCACGGTGAAGTTGCCACTGGTGATGTCCAGCACGGCCAGGCCGAACAAACGCTCGTCACCCAATACCGCCGCAATCAGGTTGTCGCGGCGCTCATCGAGCAGCGCCTCGTCGCTGACCGTGCCCGGGGTGATGATCCGCACCACCTGACGTTCTACCGGGCCTTTACTGGTGGCCGGGTCGCCAACCTGCTCGCAGATCACCACTGACTCGCCGAGCTTGACCAGTTTCGCCAGATAACCTTCCGCCGCGTGATAAGGAATCCCGCACATCGGAATAGCCTGTCCGGCCGACTGCCCGCGCGCGGTCAGGGTGATGTCCAGCAACTTGGCGGCCTTCTTCGCGTCTTCGTAGAAGATCTCGTAGAAGTCGCCCATGCGATAGAACATCAACTGATCCGGGTGCTGGTTCTTCAGGCGCCAGTATTGCTGCATCATCGGGGTGTGGGAGGACAGGTCGGAGACGGCTTTATTCATCGGATTGTCAGGCAACTCGTTCAAAGGTGTAGGGCAAAAGCGAGGCATCCGCCGGGCTTTTGCGCGATGGGCGCAAGGTTACCATGGGCAGTCTGCCCGACGCAGGCATGACGGCTCGCTGGCACTTTTCTAATCCATGCGTGGTTTATGCATGAATTATGCAAAACAGCATTTGTCTTCACGAAAAACTTCAAGCACTATGCGCGTTATGCAAAAACGCAACGTATCCTCCGTCTTAAGAGCACTGCTCGACCAGCACGGGATCTCCCCTACGGAGCTCCACCGTCGCACCGGCGTGCCTCAATCCACTCTCTCGCGGATTCTCAGCGGGAAGATCGTCGATCCTTCGGATAAACACATCTCGAAGATCGCCGAGTACTTCAATGTAAGCACCGATCAGTTGCGCGGGCGCGCGGATGTTGCGCCGTCGGCCGGTGTCGCGCGTGGTGACGTGCATGCGGAACTCAAGGACATAATGCTGTGGGACGACGACACCCCTGTCGATGATGACGAGGTGTCGGTGCCCTTCCTTCGTGAGGTTGAATTGGCAGCAGGATCAGGAAGATTCGTCATCGAAGAGAGCGAGCGCTCTAGCCTGCGCTTCGGCAAGCGCAGCCTGCGCCATAACGGCGTGCAATTCGATCAGGCCAAGTGCGTGACGGTGCGTGGCAACAGCATGTTACCGGTGCTGCGTGACGGCGCCACGGTCGGCGTGAACGCGGGCAAGTGCGGTATTGGCGACATCATCGATGGCGATCTCTATGCAATCAACCACAACGGCCAGTTGCGGGTGAAGCAACTCTATCGGCTGCCTACCGGTATCCGCCTGCGCAGCTTCAATCGCGACGAACATCCGGACGAGGACTACACCTTCCAGGAAATCCAGGAAGAGCAGATCGTCATCCTCGGTCACGTCTTCTGGTGGGGCATGTACGCCCGCTAAGCAGACCAATGAAATAAAAAAACCGCCCTTTTGGCGGTTTTTTATGTTTAGAAATCCTCGACCTTATTTATGACAGGTGCATCAACTCAGCTGAGCCTTAGTGGCTGGCTTTCTCCCGGGTAAATCCAGCCTCAGACAATCTGCTGCTTGCAAAAGCGGCTGATGGGAAGAGCGTTTTTTATGAAGTGATCTGCGGTCGGAAATCAGCCCCGTCCTCTTCAGCTATCGTCTGCTAAAAAAGCCAAATTCAACAAGAGTCGCCGTAGAATCTTGAAGATCTACGGCAACCAATTACAACGTTATTAATGTGACGCTGGTGTACGGCGTTGGCGAGTCAGGTTAGATAGATCGACGCGTCGAACCTGATTTATAACGGGGCGTGCCAACTTGATTCCCCATATTTCGATAGTTTTGTGCATGACGTAACAGGACAAGAACAGCATAACTGTAATTGCAAATTTCTCCCATGTCTCTGGAAGTCCGATAGCCTTTAACATCATCGCGAAGTAATCCCAGATCCAATTGTGGAACAGATAAACCGAATACGTTAGATCAGACATTAATCGAAGTACTTTGCTATCCTGCAAGTGTGCGCGGAAGAGCAAGGCGCTCAAGAAAATCAGCAGTGCGTACGTTGCATAATGGCTAGCTCCCCAATATGGGTGGCTAGAAGCTATCGAACTCATGGACATATAGAACATCGCCCCGCTTGCCAGTGTACATATTGCTCTGGAAGCTAATCGCCGCTCTGCTAGATAAAGAAGCGAGCCGATGAACAAAAATGGAGCATAAGCATTTACATAGCCAAATGAAAACACTCCCCAGCTTGGGAAAGCCGGAGATTTGTAAAGTGCGTATACCGCCAAAACAAAAATGGGCGGGAGCAGCTTTGGAATGCTTAAAATCCTGGTTGCCTTCATCACGTACATGAAAAGATAGAACATGATTTCAATGCGCAAGGTCCATTCTACGCCGGCCAGCGCTGGGTCCATATTATAGAAATCGCCAATAAGAAGTGCACGCTTGATCAGAAGACTGATGGCTGGTATGTCTCCGCCGTGGACGTAATGCCGTAGTACTACCTCTAGGAGAATCGCAGTCACATACAGTGGATATATTCTAAATATGCGTTTTATTAGAAATTCAGTCGCAACTTCTTTTTGCAGTACGTGGGTGATGATATACCCGGAGGTCAAAAAGAAAACGACGACCCCTGCAGCCCCACCCAGGCAGAGAGGCATAAGAGCTTCTGCAATGACTCGTATAGTTAAATGCAGGGTTCCGTCATTGGCCGTATCTACAAGGATGCCAAAAAGCTTATGACCTACAAGCACACTTATGAAAGCAAATACGCGCATGTAATCGAGAAAAACGATTCGACCTTTGGTTGAATCGGACATGGTTGCATCCTTGTTTAATTTTGTAGTTTACGGAGCGCTTTCAATCGTGCGACGCGCAGGGATGCGCGATCATACAGGGATGCGGTTCATTTATCGATATGGGTCTCAGACCGTATATGTCTGGAGGACGTTAGACCTGAGCGTGGCATCGTATCTGCCAAAGGGAAAACCTCATGCTCGATACGCCCGTTGATCTGATCGCCTTCACATGAAGCCCGCCTCCTCGGCGGTTTTTTTTCGCCTGCAGAACTCCCCCAAAGCCTTTGCAGACGGGCCGCTCATGCATCAACGCATTTCTAGCGCATAAATAAATGCATTTACGCATTGACTGGGTATGCGTTCGTGCATATTATTGCCACCAAGCCGCTCGACAAAGCGGCTGGAAACGAAAGCTCTTTAGTTCCACAAGAACAGGCAGCGATGAACCGGCCTCAACGGTTCAGAGGGTTGGCAACTGACCCGGGTGTGCAGCGTAAAGCACCAGAAGCAGTTATCCGGCGGGCAGGGACCGCGGTCGGAAAAACAATTTGAACGGACTCGTACCGCGCCAGTAGCGCCGAAAAGTCAGCTTCCTTCATGGGCATAGGATTTGAAGGAAGGCGAAGGAGCGCATTACTGAAAAGCCCGGCGGACTGCCGGGCTTTTTGGAATGCCTGCCCCGATGCAGACAGATAAATCTATGCCGCGAAACCGGCGATCAAATAAGGATGTTAGCAATGAGTTTGAAAAAATATGCACGCGTAGTGAATGGCAAAGTCGACAACATCTTCGAAACGGTCAATCTGATCACCGAAGAGTTTCCCAGCGACCAAGTGTGGGTCGACGTTACCGCTACCGCCGCTGGCCAGGTTGACTACGGCCACAACGCGGTCAACACCGACGGCGTCTGGTCTTTCGCCCCCGAGTTCCCTTGGGGCCAATCTGTGTTGGGTGAACAACTGCGCAATGAAAAAACGCGTCGGTTCGACAATTTAATCACCCGTGTCGTGTCTGCCGGGCTGCAATACAAAGTTGATCTGGGCATTGCCACTACTGCGGAGCAGCTGTATCTGAGCGCGTTCAAGGAGTACTGCGTGGCTTTCACTCAGGTCAATAAACAGCCTGATTTTCCGGTGACCATCGTTTGGCCAGAGTTGCCGTAAGTCGCGAGAGTTAATTAATTATTGAAAAGCCCGGTCAATTGCCGGGCTTTTTGGAATGCCTGCTTGGAGCTCTCATCGCGCCGTGGATCCTTGAGCTGAACGACAGGTTTGCACAAAACAATGCAGTGCCTGAACTTTATAAGGAGTTGAAAGTGAATCGTTATGTCTACATTGGCAGTGCCTACGCCACCAACTTTGCGCTGGTTATCCAGATTCTGGATACGGAGGAGGGCATGCCGACTGCGCCGATCGAGGGAGTATCGGGCATATGGGTTGATGCAACTAGCAATACAGCAGTTCAAGTCGGCTGGAAGGCTTTTCAGTCCTGGCAACCGAATGGCACCAGCGTATTTGTTTTTGTTGAGCTGACCGAGGAAGACCACCTCGTGATCGCACGTGCCCGCCTTCGCAAGGAGCTGGATGACGCCGTCGAATGGCTGAATTTCCACCCTCTGCATTACAAGCACGATCTGGGTATTGCTACGTCTGAAGAAGAGGCAAAGTTGCTCGCTTACAAGCAGTACTTCGTGGCTCTTGGCGAAGTGAACAATCAACCCGGCTACCCTGCCTCGATCAACTGGCCAGTGATCCCCTTCTGATTTCGTCATGAGCGGCAGTGCAAAAACTGCAGTGCAAAAGCGAGAGCGCATTACTGAAAAGCCCGGCCCCAATGCCGGGCTTTTTGGAATGCCTACCTCAAGAGAAAACGATTGAACCCAACACACACCATTCATCAATCACCCCCAGGAGGCGTGACATGACAAGCGAGCAACAAGCGTTGGCGGACATGCCGATCTGGCTGGTCATCCTACTCGCCGTAGTGGGCGGGGTGTCCGGCGAAATGTGGCGCGCCGACAAGGAAGGCGCCCGCGGCTGGTCATTGCTGCGGCGCCTGGCCCTACGCTCCGGCGCCTGCATGATCTGCGGCGTCTCGGCAATCATGCTGCTGTATGCCGCAGGATTGTCGATCTGGGCCGCCGGCGCCTTTGGTTGCCTGACCGCAATGGCTGGCGCCGACGTCGCTATCGGTCTTTACGAGCGCTGGGCCGCCAAGCGCATTGGCGTCTGCGAAGTCCCGCCGCGCGACCAGCCTTAACCCTGACTGTTTTCCGTGCCGCCATTTTGGCGGCAGGGCTTCGCGTGGACGATTGAAAAGGAGGTCATGTATGCCCACACCGATCCAGCAGCCGTCGCAACTGTTCACAGCCATTGCGACGACGTTGCGCAACACCGCAGGACTCACCCTCAGTGTCGGCAATCAAGATGATTTCAATGCTCCCGGCGATCAGGCCTGGGTGCTGATCGACTTCGACCGAAATTCGTCGGGAGTTCGCTCCGCCGATGGGCGAATTGCTCATGTCATGACGTTGTCGCTGCAAGTCATCCCGGCGCTTTCCGCCACGGCATTTGTCGCCTGCGATCTGATCGCCGTGCTGAAAAACCTGATCACCGACAACCGCTGGAATCTGCCTGGCGATCAATGCGATTTGCCGATGAATATTGATGGCTTGCCATCACTACTCATCCGCGCCGATCAGCAATACAAGGCCTGGACATTGACGTTCAACCAGACCCTCTACCTTGGCCCGACGCTGCTCGACGATCCACTCGGCACGCCGAAATTCGCCCGTACCTGGGAAGTCAGCAATATCGACGACCCCGACCAATACACCGCGCTGGAGGCCTGACCGATGTTCGACGCATTACTGCGTATGCAACTGGGCCCGATCATCGAGCGCCTGGCCGAGATGGAAGCGGAAATCGAAGACCTGCATCGGCGTGCCGAGAGCTACTGCCGCATCGGCGTCTGCCAGACAGTCGACGCGGCGAGCAACACCTGCACGGTCAGCCACGGTGGCCTGCTCACGCCGGCCATCAAGTTCTTCAATCCGAGCGCCGGAGCGCAGAGCGAATCGCGGATCCCGACCGTGGGTGAGCAGTGTCTGCTGTTCAACTACGGCAGCGGTGAAAGCGGTGCGCAATCGGTGGCGTTGTTCGGTTTGAACAGTGATCGCTTTCCGCCGACTTCGACCGTACCGACGCTGACGCGCCGCGTGCATCAGGACGGCAGTGAAAGCGGTTACGACGACGCCTCGCACACCCTTCACTGGCAGAACGGTCCGGCAGCGTTCAGCGGTTCTCGCGAATCGCTTGAGCTGAGCATCGGCCCGGCGCGACTGGTGCTGACCCCGCAGGCCATCAACCTGCAAGTGGGCGCCGTCGGCCTGACCATCGACGCTTCGGGCGTTCACTTCAGCGGCCCGCTGGTCGATCACCAGGGCCGCGTCATCAGCCCCTGATTCAAGAGCTTCCCATGATCGGAATCGATAGAGACAGCGGGGCCACGGTCGACGATTGGCTGCAGTTTGTGCAGCGCGCGACCCGGGCTCTGACCACGCCGCTGGGCACCCGGCAAAAACGGCCCCTGTATGGCTCGCTGATCCCCTCGCTGCTCGGGCAGAACCTCGGCGACGACGTTTTGCTTCTGGCTCAGAGCCACGCAGCGCAAGCGTTCTACAACAAGCAAAACGGCATCGATGATTTTCAGCCGCAAGTGATTGTCGCCAGCCGTCAGGGCGCCGGTCTGCTGCTGCGTTTCGCCGGCACCTGGAAAAACCGTCAACAAACCTTCGAGGTCGTGACATGAGCATGTTGATCCCCGGCCAGAACCAATTGGCCGAACCCGCGCTGATCGCCGTCGACGCCTTCGAAGACCTGCTCGCCGAGTTCAAAAGCTTCGTCATCGAATACGTCGGCGCCCGCTCGCCGGACAGCGCAGCGAAACTCAAGACCAGCCTGGAAAACGAAAGCGAACTGCTGACCCTGGCGCTGGAAGCCTTCTGCGTTCGGCTGCAAACCCACGAGCGTAAATACAACGCCCGCATCAAGCAGATGCTGGCGTGGTGGGCGACCGGCAGCAACCTCGACGCACGGCTGGCGGACATGGGCCTGGAGCGGCAGTTGCTCGATCCGGGTGATCCGGCCGCATTCCCGCCAGTGCCGGCGATTTACGAAAGCGACGACGACGCCCGGTTGCGTTATTACCTGGCGCCGCACGCACCGGCGGCGGGTTCGCGGATGCAGTATCGTCGCGAGGTGTTCACCCTGGGCGAACGGCCGACGGTGAAAGTCGAATCCACCGATGCCGGTGTGGTGAATGTCACTTACACCTTCAACCCGGATGGCCTCGCCGCGCAGGTCAAGGACGGCAATGGACGCCGCACCGCGCCGGGCGAAGTACAGGTCACCGTGCTTGCGCGGGACGGTGACGGCACGCCATCCGAGGCATTGCTTGAAGGCGTCCGCCAACATTTCGCCCGTCCCGATGTGCGACCTGAAACCGATCTGGTTACCGTCAAGGCTGCCGAGATCCAGCACTACAAAATACGCGTCGTCGCCAAGATCAATTCCGGTCCCGATTCGGGCCTGACCCAAGTCGCTGCGCAGCAACAATTGCAGGCTTACGCCGACAGTTGTCATCGCCTCGAAGGACGGGTCGATCCGAGCTGGATCGACTACACGCTGCACAGCGCCGGTGCCGTGCAATTGCAGATTCTGGAGCCGCTGGCGCCGATCGTGACGACTGCGTTTCAGGCGCCGTACTGCACGGCAGTCGAGGTCGAGGTGCTGACGCTATGAGTGAGCCAACGCAACGCCCGACGCTGCTGCCGGCCAACAGTTCGGCGCTGGAGCGAGGATTGGATTTGGGCTTCGGCGCATTGCTTGATCGCATCGCGCCGCCGTTTCCCGAACTGATGAATCCGAGCGAAACGCCGGTCGCATTTCTGCCGTATCTCGCAGCGGATCGCGGCGTCGCCGAATGGAGCACCGCCGCGCCTGAAACGGAAAAACGCCTGACCGTCGAACTCGCCTGGCCCACCGCGCGCCAGGCCGGCACTCGCAAGGCACTGGAAAACGCCGCCAAGGGTTTGCAACTGCGTCCGGAAATCCGCGCCTGGTACGAACAGACGCCGCCCGGCGCGCCTTACAGCTTCTCCGTACGCGCCTTCAGCGAACAACCCTACAGCGAAGAAATCGACGCCCGTCTCGACCGACGCCTGGCCGATGCCAAAAGTGAACGGGATGTGCTGTCGGTCTCGGTCGGGTTGAGCGCATTCGGCAGCCATTACATCGGCGCCGCGACCTTTTGCGGCGAGCTGACCACGGTTTATCCGGTGTTCATCGAAGGGCTCGAAACCTCGGGAGAGGCGTTCATGGCCGCTGGTATGTACACCGTCGAAACATCCACAATTTATCCTCAGGGGGCCTGAATGGCTGACTATTACACCCTGCTCACCAACGCAGGGATTGCCTACGAAACGGCATGCAAAGCCGCGGGCGTGCCGATCAAGTTGACGCAGATTTCCGTCGGCGACGGCGGCGGCGCGGTCTACAACCCGGCCGCGACGGCCACGGCGCTGAAACGCGAAGTCTGGCGCGGGCCGCTCAACGCGCTGTTCCAGGACGAGAAGAATCCGAGCTGGCTGCTTGCTGAAGTGACCATTCCGCCGGATGTTGGCGGTTGGTATGTGCGAGAGGCGGGGCTGTGGACTGATACCGGAATTCTCTACGCCATCGTCAAATATCCAGAGTCGTTCAAACCGGTTCTGGCGACGTCGGGTTCGGGTAAAGAGTTCTACATTCGCTCGATATTCGAGACCAGCAATGCATCGCTGGTGACGTTGTTGATTGATGACACGGTGGTCAAGGCGACCCGTGCATGGGTCATGAGTTACCTCGCCGAAGAACTTGGCAAATTGGATGGCAAACAGTCGGTGCGCGTTGCGGCAACCGGCAATGTCGTGTTGAACGGTGCGCAGCAGATTGATGGTGTGGCCGTGATTGCCGGCGACCGTGTTTTGCTGGCCAATCAAACCCTGGCCAAGGATAACGGCCTGTGGATTGTCGCCAACGGTGACTGGGTCCGGGCGAGCGATGCCAACAGCAGCGCCAAGGTCACTCCGGGGCTGACGGTGATGGTCGAGGAGGGCACGGCGAACGGCGATTCGCTGTGGCACCTGACCACCAATGCGCCGATCACCCTCGGTGCTACTGCACTGACGTTCAAGATGTTGGCGGGGCGCACAGGGATTGCTGCCGGGACTTACAAGAGTCTGACCGTTGATGAATATGGCCGGGCGACGGCGGGTGCGAACCCTGAGACGCTGGCCGGGTTTGGCATCAAGGATTCGTACACCAAGGCTGAAGTTGAAGCGTTGATTGCCAAGGCGTCGGCGCTGCCAGTGGGCTCGATTGTCGCGTTCCCTGTTGATGCACCGCCGCCGGGTTTTCTGGAACTGGATAACAGCGTAAGGAGCAGTGCGACTTACCCGGACTTGAGCGCCTATTTGGGCGGCAAGTTCAACAAGGGTGATGAGGGCGTCGGGAATTTCCGGCTGCCTGAGGCGCGTGGGGAGTTTTTGCGCGGCTGGGATCATGGGCGTGGTGTGGATGCCGGGCGTGCTGCCGGTAGCTTTCAATCTGACAGTCTAAAGGCGCACTACCATTCCATTCCGACCGGGTCGGGAGGTGGGCAGGCTGTTGATCCAAATGGGGAGACACCAACTGTAGTGTTGAAGGATACGGCCGCGGACTGGATTCTACGTACGGAAGGTGACAACGCCGAGCTGACTATTGGTCGCGTCAGGACCTACAACTTTGGTGCGGCTACTGAAACCCGCCCCCGCAACATCGCCGTCATGTGGTGCATCAAAGCCTGGAACGCCCCGGTCAATCAGGGAACCATCGATGTAGCCGCACTGGCCAAGGAAGTCGAACGCCTCAAGTCTGCTGTTCCGGTGGGCGCTGTTCTGGCATTCCCGACAGGGATCGTTGCACCCGGTTATCTGGAGCTGGATGGCAGTGTGCAGAGCATTGCGACTTATCCGGATCTGGCGGCTTATCTCGGCACCACCTACAACAAAGGCGATGAAGGGGCGGGTAATTTCCGTTTGCCGGACGCGCGTGGTGAATTTCTGCGTGGCTGGGATCATGGGCGCGGCGTGGATGCTGATCGAACCGTTGGCAGTTGGCAGAACCACCAGCTCCAGTCTCACTTGCATGCTCTCCGTCATACAGTCACTACTGCAACAGGATCCGGTTCCGGCCTGGCCGTTGTAATCAGCGGTGCTGGAACTGGCGCCAACTCGGATGTCCCAATAACGGGAAACGTGGGCGCCGAAACCCGCCCGCGCAACCTCGCCGTCATGTGGTGCATCAAAGCCTGGAACGCCCCGGTCAACCAGGGAAGCATCGATATTGCGGCCGTGTCTGTTCTGGCACAGCAAGCCACTGAGATGAATCAAGGTACGGCAAAAGTTGCCACGCAGGCACTCACTGAGTCAGGCACAGATGACGCTACTATCGTCACGCCGAAAAAATTGCGTTTAGGATTTCAGATTCTCAAAGCTGCGAACGGCTATGTGGTTTTTCCATCGTGGCTGGGAGGCCTCATTATCCAATGGGGCTACTCGTCGATTCCGGCAGTGTCGACGACGGTTCCATTTTCCTTGAGTTACCCAAATGCGTGTTTCTGCGTTCAAACCTCACCGTTTAACGTCTCGGGTGCAGCTGATGTTGCTGAGTTGACTTCGGTACCTGGCAAAAACGGATTTACGGCTGTCGGGGTAAGTTCGGGGACTTCAGGGGCTCCTGTGCAAACAGCGACCAATTTTTATTGGCTCTCGATTGGTCATTGATGGTGGACATATGAAATACGTAACTTTTGATTCTCAAGGCATTCTTGAGTCCCGCCTTATTCGCGGTGTAAGCGATATTCCAAAAGGTGCTGTCGAGGTTGATGAGGGCCTATGGATGCGCATAACTCAGGAACTTGATGGCGTATGGAAACTGACTGATGACGGGTCCATTTTCAAGCATGCGCTCCCCGAATTGCACCCTGTCGAATATTCCCCTGAGGAAATTGAAGCTTTGAGGCGTCGTGCGTACGCCGACCCCATTACCGGATCGGACCGACTATTCGCTGAGGCCCAGCGCATGGAGGTTATGGGCGAAACCGGTTGGGAGAGCGTTCGTACTGCGGGCATCCAAAGATTCAATGAAATCCAGCAAGAGTTCCCGTGGGTGACTTCCAAAGCACAACTCATGGATTGAACGCCCCGAACCCCGGGGCGTTTTCTTATCCGCCCAAAAACACTCAACACCCGCCAAGCCCCTCCCCACGAGGGGCTTTCCCGTTTATGGAGAAACGAAAAATGGCAACCCGCCAAACCTACACCGTGCTCGTCCCATTCCCCACCGGCGGTGGGCACTGGTCGAGCGTCGGTCAAGACCTTGATCTGCTCGACGTCGAGGCCAGTGCGCTGCACAGCGCCGGTCGACTGGAACTGAAAACACCTACCACCCAGGCCAAAAAGGCCGCTGCCAAGAAGGCTGACTGAACATGGCTGAGGTTTTGAACTTCGAGCACAACGGCATTACCGTCAATGCCACCGAATCCCCCGAGGCCATGGGTGGCCTGGGTGACAACGTCATCGGTCTGGTCGGCACCGCGCCGAAGGCCGATCCGCTGATTCCGCGTAACGCCCCGTTCCGCATCAATAGCTTTACCACCCATGCACTGCTCGATCCGACCGGTTCGGAAGAGGGCACGCTGTACCACGCGGTTTACCAGATCCTCAAAGTGGTCAAGGTGCCGGTGTACGTGGTGATCGTCGAGGCGGGCGCGACCCCGGCCGACACCGTCAACGCAGTGATCGGCGGCGTTGAGCCGGCGACTGGCCGCAAGCTCGGTCTGGCCGCACTGGGCAGCGTCCCGGAAGACCTGACCATCATCGGCGCGCCGGGCTTCACCGGCACTAAAGCGGTGGCCAGCGAGTTCGCCTCGTTCGGCAAGCGCATCAAGGCCCGTGTGGTGCTGGACGGCAAGGACGCCTCGGTTGCTGATCAAGTGCTGTACAGCCAGGAACTGGGCGGCGCCGATCTCGGTTTCGACCGTTGCCTGGTGGTGCACAACATGCCGGCCGTGTACTCGAAAGCGGCGAAGAAAAACGTCTTCCTCGCGCCGTCCAGCCTGGCGATTGCCGCGCTGGCCAAGGTCAAGCAGTGGGAGAGCCCGGGCAACCAGGTGACCTACGCCGAAGACGTGTCCCGCGTTGTGGAATACAACATCCTCGACACCTCCACCGAAGGCGATCTGCTCAACCGTTACGGCGTGAGCTACTACGCCCGCACCGTGCTCGGCGGCTTCTCGCTGCTGGGTAACCGCTCGATCACCGGCAAGTTTATCAGCTACGTCGGCCTCGAAGATGCGATCAGCCGCAAGCTGGTCAAGGCCGGCCAGAAAGCCATGGCCAAGAACCTCACCAAGTCGTTCATGGATCAAGAGGTCAAGCGCATCAACGACTGGCTGCAAACCCTGGTCGCCGACGAAACCATTCCGGGCGGCAGCGTGTATCTGCACCCGGAACTCAACAGCGTCGAGAAGTACAAGAACGGCACTTGGTACGTGGTCATCGACTACGGCCGTTACGCGCCGAACGAACACATGGTTTATCAACTCAACGCCCGCGATGAAATCATCGAGCAGTTCCTGGAGGACGTTCTCTAATGTTTACCAACCGCGTAAGACAGGCCATCGCGGCCACCCTGCAAGGCCTGCCGCTGTCGGCGACCGTAGAAGAATTTACTCCGCCGAAGATTGATTTCGAGATGGAGAACATGACCGGTGGCCGTTTCATCATTGAGGAAATGGCCAAGAGTGCCAAGGCGCTCAATGCTCAGATCAAGCTGCAAGGCACGGGCGCAGAAGTGTTGCTCGCCATGGGCGTGAAACTGGGTGACGACATCCTGCTGAACGTGCGTGAAGCCGGTCAGGATCAGGACGGCAATACCTGGTTCACCTACCACACCATCGGCGGCAAGCTCAAAACCATGGGTGAGGACGCCATCAAAATGGGTGGCAAAGCCCTGACGACGCTGGACTTCTCCTGCCGTACCTACAACCGCCTGGAAAACGGCATTCCGGTGATCGACATCGACGTACGCACCCAGAAGTTCGTACTCAACGGCGTCGACATCCTCGGTGATGCACGTCGTGCTGTGCTGATGCCGTAACGCTGTAAGCCAGCCCGGCACCTGACCCTGTGGGAGCGGGCTTGCTCGCGAATGCGGTGTGACAGTCGACACTCATTCATCTGACAGGCCGCCTTCGCGAGCAAGCCCGCTCCCACATTGGGCCAGTGTGACTGGCCGATGTTTAGCAACACCCTCCTCAAGAATCACCAAGGAATTCATTCATGTCGTGGATGCCACCCCAGCATGACCTGTTGTCGCCGATCACCGGTGACGACGGTGCGCAGATCGAAACGGTCCAGCTCAAGCCACTGTTTTACGCCGCGCAAAAAGAAGCATTGGAACGCGCCGGCGATGACGAAGACGATCAGTTCTTCGAACTGGCGCTGCTCGCCACTGGCCTGTCGGTCAAGGAGCTCGATCAGCTCAAACGCCCGGACTATGTGAGCATTGCCCAATACGTGCACGAGATGTCGACCCGTCCGGCGTCTTACTTTCTGGAACAAGTCGAAGACGCGCAAAAGTCCGACGACCCCGATCAGGTGCCACTGCTGCAACCGCTCGCTGTGACCGGCCGCACCGTGACCTCGCTGAGCCTGGAAATGCCCGCACTGCGCGCCACCAAAGTGATGAAGAAACTGAAAACGGCCAAGGAACGCGCCGAGTTCATCACCGCCCACTGCGCCGGCCTGATGATCCCCGATCTGGCTCACTTGACCGTCCCGGACTGGACCCAGTTGCAGGTGCGCATAGACGATTTTTTAAACCAGCCGGCGGCCTACTTTCGGAACGCGACATCGAAGTAATCCTCGATATCGTCCCGCTCATTTACTCGGTAAGTGAGGCGGAGATTCTGGAATGGGACGCCGAAAAGGCGTTGCGCCGCTACGACATAGCGATCACTCGCCTTGGCGTGAAACAGGAGTAGAGCGGCATGGCAGACACATCGTTTTCGCTGATGTACGCCGCGCAAACCGGCGGCGCGGGTTCCGGTTTGTCGGCAGGGGGATCGGCCACAGACAGCCTGATCAAACCACTGTCCGAACTGAAAGAGGCGCTGATCACGGCCAGCCTGGACATCCGCAGTCTGGTGCGTGAACAGATCAAACTCGGCGCCGTTGTCCTGGGGCTGAACACAGCCTTGGCATCGTTCAAGGTGCCAATGGTAACTGCCGCGCCGGCGGCTGGCGGTGAGAGCAAGTCAAAGCTCAAGGCTGAGATTGAACAACGCTCGCCTCCGGCCTACCTGCAATCGGACATGGCCCTGGAAGCCGCCATGGCCCAGATCAAGCAGGTTCAAGGCCTGAGTGGCGACCTCGACACGCTGTCGAAAGCCAACCTTAAACTGGCCACCGACAAACGAGTTGCCGGCAGTGGGGCGACGGTCGTGGATCTGGTGCAGGTCGAAGTCGCGGCTGGCCGATCCGGGATTGGCGCGGGTCTCAAGGGCGCCGACAAGGAACAGGTGCTGCTGGACTTTGCCCAGGATGCAGCGGTCAATGCGTCGGCGTTCGGCATCAGCCTGAAGTCGGCCGGTGAAATGCTGTCGGCCTGGCAAGTGTCGATGAAACTGGATCGCACTCAAGGTCAGCTGCTGGCCGATGCGACTCAGCATCTGGGCAACAGCGGACTGAATGCGACGGCTGCCGACATCGGCTCGGTCGTGCAGCAATCCGGCGAGTCGGCCGTTGCAGTGGCGATCCTGCCCGAGCAGTTGGCGGCGCTGTCAGCCGCGTTGCTCAACGCTGATGTCGACAAAGCCGATGCCGGCGCGGCGGTGAAAAGTATCAGCGCAGCCCTGGGCAAAGGCATCCAAGGCTCGGCGGCCGAGCAGTCGGCGTGGAAGGCGTTGGGCCTTGATCCTGGCAAGTTGACCGAAAACGTACCGGACAACCTTGTCAAAGCGTTGGCGGCATTGAAGCAACAACCGGCAGAGCAGCAAACGGAGCTGATCAAGACACTTTTCAGTGGCGACGACGGTGTACGCAAACTGCTGGCGAAACCCGAAGACCTGCAAAAAGCGTTTTCGCTGGTCGCTCCGGCCAAACTGGAAGGAACGTCGACGCTTGTGCCCTCGCAAGCGACCCAGAGCAGCCTCGCATCGCCATTCAAGGGTGAGGGGGGCGTGCGCCAGTGGATGGGCAAGCCCGGGGAGGCAAAGGCGCCGCTTTCATTGCTCGAGCCTAATGATCCACTGACACCGGCTTACAGCGGCGCGATTGAACGCAGTGCCGAGCCTGCGGGCAAAGACCCTCAGCGAAGCTGGAACGCGTTCGATGCCAGTCTCAATCGTCTGATCACGGCGTTGGCGCCGGATGCGACCGGCACGCTGGACTCGCTGACGAATATGACTAATGGCGTGGCCGATATGGCTGAAGCCCATCCCAAGACCTCGACGGCGTTGGCCCTTGCGGGCGTTGGACTGTCGGCCATCGTGGTGGCGGTGATGGCCAAGGCATTCGGCAATTTCACCGACAAACTGCTCAAGGGCGTCGCTTCAAAATTGCCGCTCGGTCTTGGCGGTTTGATTGCCGATATTGAAGACCCGAAAGCCAAGAAAACGTCTGCCGGAAATGGCGCGGGCCATGACTGCTGCTGTAAACCGCTGGGTGGTGGGACGGGCGACAAACTCAAGCCTCGCCGGTCAAGCATCAAGCCTCGAGTCAGACGTGAACAAACCGGTCGAGGCGGGAAAAGCCCCCGCACGGTGACCCCTCGGCCACCACGGATCAGTGCACCGCCGGCGTCGCCCGCACGACCCGTTCTGCCCCGCATGTCCGGCACGTCCTGGCCGGCAAGCATGACGGCATTTGCTGGGTCATCAGCCGTCAGTCCTGCACCGGCCGCTTCACTGTCCGGTTCTTACGCCAGGGCAGGCAGACTGCTTGCCAAACGGGCACCGCCGCTGCGGTTGCTCAGTGCCGGATATGAAATGGTCACCGGCGTCATGAAGGGCGATAAGCGTGCCGTCGTGTCGTCCGGGGCCTCGTTGGCCGGGTCTTCTGCTGGGGCCGCCGTCGGTGCAGCACTTGGCACGTTGATTTTGCCCGGTGTGGGCACGGCAATTGGCGGGTGGCTCGGAAGCATGGCAGGGGGCGCGATCGGTGATTCCCTGGGCGACAAGCTAGGGACACAAGTCGATCGTCTCGGCTCACCTGCACAGGTCAGTAAAGACCTCATCGCGACCTCGGCGACCTCCACGATCCCCGGGGCACCTGCCACCACAGCCGCCAGCCAGCCGGTCACGTTCAACTCAACCATTAACATCAATGGTCAGGACCAGACCAGCGCCCAGGCACTGGCCAATCTGGTGGTGCAAACAACCATGGGGCAGTTGGGCCAGATCATGCCGACCAATCCCCTCGCCACACGTCGTGACGCAGCCCTGACCGATGGAGTCGCCACATGAAACAACAAATGGCCCTGGGCAGTTTCATCTTTGGCCTGTCACGCGGCTTTGCCTACAGCAGTTTTCTGCGCAAGTCCGACGGCGGCTGGACGGAACTGCAGATTCTCACCAGCAAACCCAAGTCCCATCAAATTGGCCAGAAACCCGAAACCCTGACCATCACCGGTAAATCAATGTACGACGTGGCCATGGATCGGCTGGATGAGCTGCGGGCGCTGCAAGCCCTTCGTGTGCCGCTACCGCTGATTGATGGCATCGGCCGTAATTGGGGCCTGTGGCGAATCACCATGGTTCAGGAAACCCAGACCTGCATCATCGATGATGGTACGGCGATGGTGGTCGACTGGACCCTTGAACTGGCGGAGTTCAACAATGCGTAAGGTCCGAAGCATGGCCGGCGATTCGGTCAATCTACTGCTGTACCGCGAGTCGGGCCGGTCAGACGATCAGGCCGAAGAAGCGTTGTGGAAACTCAATTCAACCCTGGCCGAGCACGGCCCGATCCTGCCTGCGGGCATCTGGGTGACATTGCCGGAACTCGACAGCAGACCCGCCGCGATCAAGCCGGTTTTGGCGTGGGATTAAGGAGGTTGCATGGCACAGGGATTTACACCGGCGATCGAAATCTACGGGGCCAACCATGCCCTGCTGAACCAGCGCCTGATCAGTTGGGAACACATTGATGCCGCCGGGATGGAGTCCGATCAGCTGACACTGGTGATCGACCTGGAAGGCCTTGAAGGCTTGCCGACCCTGGGCGGAAAAATCGGCCTGCGGGTTGGCTATCTGGAGTCCGGGCTGGTCGAAAAGGGCCAGTTCAAGGTGACTCGACTGACCCCGACGCTGTTCCCGTTGCGCCTGACGCTGGTCGCTACTGCAGCGCCTTTCAGCGGCAAGGATGAGACCCGATTCAAGGAACGGCGCACGGCCAGTCATGGCCCCACCACCCTTGGCGCACTGTTTCGCGAACTGGTCTCGCCGCACGGTTTTTCGCCGCGCGTCGATCCCGAGCTGGCGCTGATCCGGATTGCTCATGTTGATCAGTCGAACGAAACCGACATGAGCTTCATCACGCGGCTGGCGCTCAAGTACGACGCGGTGGCCAAACCGTTCAACGACCTCTACGTATTGGCGAAACCTGCGCAGCTCAAAAACCTTTCGGGCCAGGTGATACCGAACGTCAGGCTGTCGGTGACCAGCAACAATCGCCCGGGTGATCACGCCTTCATCAGCGCCACACTGGAAGAGACGGCTCGTACCCAGAACCAGGGATGCAAGACCTGCTTCTGGGACATCGCCGCCGGCAAACTGCGCGAGGTGATAACCGGTTCCGAGCCCTACAAGGTCATTCGCCAGAAACAGGCCAGTGAAGAAGAAGCCAAAGCCATCGGCGAAGCCGAAGTGCGCAAGATGCTGCGCGAGAAATACAAGCTGAAGGTCACCTGCCCAGGCGATCCGCTGCTGGCCGCCGAAGGCCTGTTGGTGCTCGATGACACCTGGCCGGACTTCATGCGCGGTCGCTGGTCGATCAAAAAGGTCACCGCCAGCGGCAAGCGCGAGGAAAGCTATCGCTGCTTGATCGAGGCAACCGGCCTCGACTCCAAGACCTGACCCCTGCACAAACTCAATGTGGGAGCGGGCTTGCTCGCGAAAGCGTTGTGTCAGTCGCCATCGATGTTGAATGCGCCGTCCCCTTCGCGAGCAAGCCCGCTCCCACATGGGGGCCTGCGGTAATTCCCATCATTCTGGAACACCACCATGAAGATCACCCCGATCCTCACGCAGTTGCGTGCGCAATGCCCTGGCCTTGCCAATCACATTGCCGTCGGTGTCGATCTGGCGTTGCTGCAAGGCAACGCCGATCTGCCGACACCTTCGGCCCACGTCACACCGCTGGCCGATCTCGCCAGTAACAGCACCGCCCAAAACCTCACCACCCAACCGATCCGCGACCGCTTCGACATCGTTCTGGTGCTTGACGCCAGCGACGCTACAAAAGCGCTGGATTTGTTGCACGACCTGCGCGCCGAACTGTGGCGTGCGCTGGTGGGTTTCAAAGCCGATGCCGACTACAGCGCCATCGTTTATGACGGCGGCGAGATGGTGTCGATCAACAGCAGCCGCGTCTTTTACCGGCTGCGCTTTTTTGCCGAGTTCCAGCTTGGCCGCAATCTGCCGAGTCAGCCTGCGGAAAGTTGGCACGAACGTGAACTGGACGGTTTGTCGTCCTTTACCGGGGCCACCGTGCGGGTCGATGCGATCGACCCCGCTGACCCCAACCTGAAACGCCCGGGCCCCGATGGGCGCGTGGAACTGACTTTCTCTGGAGACGTAACCCCATGAGCAATCGCATCACCGTAGTGCCGGCCGCTGGTCGTGCCGTGCCAGACCCGGAGGCGGGCGATCTGCTGCCTCTTGAAGGCCGTGAAGTGCTGGACAGCGCCTGGTGGCGCCGACGTCTGACCGACGGCGATATCACACTCAAAACCGCAAAAGCGGCTAAACCACAGGGAGCCAAATAATGGCGATCGGATTCAGCAACATCCCCGCGGACATTCGTGTACCGCTGTTCTATGCCGAAATGGACAACTCGGCCGCCAATAGCGCGACCTCGGCCATGCGCCGTTTGATCGTGGCCCAGGTCAACGACAACATCGCGCCGACCGAAGTAGGCAAACTGGTTTTGGTCTCCAGCGTCGCGCTGGCGAAAAGCATCGGCGGCCAAGGTTCGATGCTCGCCTCGATGTACGAGACCTTCCGCAAGGCTGACCCGATCGGCGAGATCTGGTGCCTGCCGCTGCACAACGTTGAAGGCGCTATCGCCAAAGGCGTGTTGACCCTGACCGGCACCGCGACTCAGGCTGGCGTGCTCAACCTGTATGTTGGTGGTGTGCGTGTGCAAGCCACCGTGGTCAACGGTGCCACGGCGGCACAAGCGGCCACTGCGCTGGCGCAGAAAATCAACGCCACCGCCGATCTGCCGGTCAGCGCTGCGGCTGCTGAAGGTGTAGTGACCCTGTCCGCGAAATGGACTGGCGACAGCGGCAACGACATCAGCCTGCAATTCAATCGCCTGGGCAAGAGCAACGGCGAAGAAACCCCGGCTGGCCTGACCACCGCGATTACCGCCATGACCGGCGGCGTCGGTGTACCGGATCAGGTCGCTGCGGTCGCGGCGCTGGGCGATGAGCCGTTCGAATTCATCGCGCTGCCATGGTCGGATCTGTCGACCCTCAACACCTGGCAAGCGGTCATGGATGACAGCACCGGTCGCTGGTCTTGGGCCAAGCAACTGTTCGGTCACGTCTACAGCGCCAAGCGCGGCACTGTCGGCACTCTGGTCGCCGCTGGCCAGGCCCGCAACGACCAGCACATGACCATTCAGGCGCTGGAGCCGGGCGTACCGCAACCGGTTTGGGTTCAAGCCGCTGCACTGGCCGCACGCACGTCGGTGTTCATCTCCGCCGACGCCAGCCGTCCGACCCAGAGCGGCAGCCTGCCGGGTGTCGACCCGGCGCCGGCGAGCGAGCGTTTCACCCTGACCGAGCGTCAGTCGCTGCTCAACTACGGCATCGCCACGGCTTACTACGAAGGCGGTTACGTGCGCATCCAGCGTTCGATCACCACTTACCAGAAGAACGCTTACGGCCAGGCCGACAACTCCTACCTGGACAGCGAAACCATGCACCAGTCGGCGTTCATCGTGCGTCGTCTGCAAAGCGTGATCACCAGCAAATACGGTCGCCACAAACTGGCCTCCGACGGCACCCGCTTCGGCGCCGGCCAGCCAATCGTTACCCCGAGCACCATTCGCGGTGAGCTGATTGCCCAGTACGCCAAGCTCGAACTGGAAGGCCACGTCGAGAACGCCGAACTGTTCGCCGAGCACCTGATCGTCGAGCGCGATGTGCAGGACCCGAGCCGCGTGAACGTGCTGTTCCCGCCGGATTACATCAACGGTCTGCGCGTGTTCGCACTGCTCAACCAATTCCGTCTGCAGTACGACGACGCGGCTTGATAACCGCGTTTAGCGTCAAGCATTCAGCCCACCTCGCGTGGGCTTTTTTATTGAAGGGAGTAACACCATGGGTCAACTGATTGCAGGCACCTGCTACGTCAAAGTCGACGGCGCGCAACTGACTATCAATGGCGGCTGCGAAGCCCCGCTGATGGCGGTCAAACGCGAAACCGTCGTACCCGGCTTCTACAAGGAAACCGATATCGCGCCGTCGTTCAAAGTGACCGCGCTGCACACCGCCGACTTCCCGCTGAAGAAGCTGATCGAAGGCACGGACATCACCGTCACCTGCGAATTCAGCAACGGCAAAGTCTACGTGCTGGCCGGTGCGTACCTGGTCGAAGAACCCGTTTCCAAAGGCGATGACGCCACCATCGAACTGAAATTCGAAGGCATCAAGGGGACCTGGCAATGAGCGGCGCCGTGAAGCTTCAAGTTGCGATCGAAGCTCACGGCGAGCCCCTGACCGAACTCGTCCTGCGCCGTCCGACGGTGCAGGAAGTGCGAGCGATCAAGGCGCTGCCGTACAAGATCGACAAGAGCGAAGAGGTCAGCCTCGACATGGACGTCGCGGCCAAATACATCGCGGTGTGCGCCGGCATTCCGCCGTCGTCGGTCAACCAGTTGGATCTGGCTGACCTCAACGCGCTGAGCTGGGCCGTTGCGAGTTTTTTCATGAGTGCGGCGTCGGCGCCATCACCGACCTGATCGCCGTCGCCTATGACCTGGCCTGGTTCTGGAAGGTTGACCCCGAACAGATGATGGCCAGGCCACTGGATGTGCTCCGCGAATCGCTGGAGCACGCGCAACGGATCAACGCGATGCAGCAGGTGCAGTGATGGCAGACACAGATAGCAACCCCAAAACATCGGTGCTGATTACCGGCATCGATGAGTTGTCGCCCAAACTCGGCGCCCTGCGAGTGAAAGTCGATAGCTTCAAGAAAAACCTCGAACAGACCGGCCTCGGCAAACTGGATATCAGCGGGCTGTTCAAGGGCGGCAGCGTGATCACGCCGTTCGTGGACGGCATCAAGTCGGCGGCGGCATTTCAGGGCAAATTGACCGAAGTCAGCGAGGCGGCGAAAACCGTCGACCTGCCTGCCGCACCGAAAGTGGCTGCGCAGAACATGAACGTGTTCAGTGCGGCGATGGAGAAGGTCTCGGCTGCCGTGGATGCGGCGTTGGTGCCGGCAGTCGGCGCGTTGGTGGTCGGGCTGGAACCGATGCTGAACCAGGTCAGCAGCCTGCTCGCCGACAACCCGAAACTGGTCGAAGGCCTGGCGGCGGGGGCGATTGCCTTCTCTGCCATGCAAACCGCCGTCACCGGTATGACCCAGGTCATGGACGTCATGAGCATGGTGCTCAAGACCAATCCGATCATGTTGATCGCGATGGGCATCGCGTTGGCGGCCGGTTTGATTTATGCCAACTGGACGCCGATCAGCGCTTTTTTCAAGGGCATGTGGGAGGGCGTGAAAAACGCCGGCGCAAGTGCGATGGCGACGTTGCGCTCTGTGCTCGACTGGCGACCACTGGACGCACTGGCGGCGCTGTGGGGCCCGGTCACGGGATTTTTCTCGGGCATTTGGGACAAGGTCAAAGCGGTTACCGCACCGGTCTTTGACTTCTTCAAAAGTGTTTTCTCGTGGTCGCCCGCCGGCATGATCCTGGAAAACTGGGCGCCGCTGACCGGTCTGTTTTCGGCGATCTGGGAATTGCTCAAGGCCTTGAGTGTGCCGGTGATGTCGTTCCTCAAGGGGCTGTTCGACTGGACACCGTTGGGGATGATCATCAACAACTGGGGGGCGATCACCGGGTTCTTTGCCTCGATCTGGACGGCGCTGCAACCGGCGGCACAAGCCATCAAGGACTTCTTCGGCACGTTGTTCGACTATTCCCCTCTGGGGATGATCGTCAACAACTGGGGCAGTATCGTGGCCTTCTTCGAACCGGTCTGGGCCGCATTGCAAACTTCGGCTCAGCAAATCAAAAGCTTCTTCCAGAGCCTGTTCGAGTGGTCGCCGCTGGAACAGATTGCGACGTACTGGCAGCCGATCAGCGAAGTATTTTCGGCGCTGTGGGGTGTGGTGCAGGCGCTGGCTGCGCCGGTACTGGAGTTTCTGCACAACATGTTCGAATGGACGCCGTTGGGGCAGATCATCAAGAACTGGGGGCCGATCACCGAGTGGTTCGGCGAGTTGTGGCAAAAGCTGCAAACCGTCATTGCGCCGATCAAGGAGTTGTTCGACTGTGGTTTCGCCGGGTTGATCGCCAAGGTCACCGGCAAGGTCGAAACCTTGACTCAGGCGCAACAGCAGACCAATGCAGAAGGCAAGGGGGAACTGGCGCCGGCGTTCTTTGGCGCAAGCCCTCAAACATCGTCCAACGGTGTGTTGCAGGGCGGTTCGCTGCCACAAACCTCCAGCGCCCTGATCCAGCAAAGCGCCGCCAACAACCGTACGCAACTCGAAGGCGGCCTGACCGTGCGCTTCGAAAATGCGCCGGCGGGGCTGCGCACCGATCAACCGCAAACCAATCAACCGGGCCTGGCGCTGTCTTCGCGCATTGGCTATCGCTCGCTGTCGGCAGGAGGTTCCAATGAACTGGCGTGACCGTTTGTTGCCGGCATCGTTTCGCGGTGTCGGGTTCTGGATCGATCAGGCGAAAACCCCGGTCGGTCGCAAAGGTCAGTTGCATGAGTATCCGCAACGCGATCTGCCGTTTTTCGAGGACCTTGGCCAGCAGGCCAAGACCCATGATCTGACGGCGTTCATCATCGGTGCCGACTGTCTGGAGCAGCGCGACAAGCTGCTCAAGGCACTGGAGGCGGGCAGCGGTGAGCTGGTGCACCCATGGCTCGGCCGCCTGCAAGTCAAGGTCGGCGAATGCGACATGACCCACACCCGCCAGGACGGCGGGTTGGTGACTTTTGCGTTGAAGTTTTACCCCGATAAACCGCTGCCTTTTCCGACCGCCACCGTCAGCACCCAGAAAGTGCTGCTGGCCAAAGCCGACACACTGTTGGGTTCGGCAGTGGCGCGTTTCGAACAGGCGATGACTCTGATCAAGGCTGCGCGAATCGGCATTGCCAATCTGCGCAACAGCCTTACCGGGGTGTACGAGGTGATCAAGGAACAGCTCAAACCGCTGATCGAGCAGTACAGGCAAATCACCGAACTGGTCAAAGCGGTCAAGGAATTGCCCAAGGAAGTGGCGGCCGAGTTCAAGGGCTTGCTTGGTGATATCAAAGAACTCAAGGAATTCGCGAAGGAAGGCTACCGTGGCGTGATTGCCGACGTGTCCCAACAACTCGAAGCCATCCGCAAGGCTGATGCGCCGAAGATCACCACCGGTAAGGACACCAACGCGGCGGCGCAAGCCATGGCCGATCTGGTGCAGGACACGCTGCTGGTGAAAGTGGCGCAATGGGTGGCGTCGATGCCGATAGCGACCCCTGCGGTGAAATTGTCATCGACACCGTCGGTGGCTCAGCAGGCGGATCAACCGGTGACCCGTCAGGAAGTACCGGTGACCGATGAGATGAAAGCTCTGCAGAAGGCTATCGGGGCGGCCATTGATCCGATGCTGGACAAGGCCGATCCCAAGCATCACCAGGCAATCAATGATGTAAAGGAAGCGCTGATCGCGCATCTCAAGGCTGTGGCGTCATCCGGTGTGCGACAGATCAGTAAATCGTTCCAGGAAAGCCTGCCGGCGCTGGTCGTGGCCTACAAGCAATTTGCCGATGCTACACGGGTGACTCAAGTGACTCAGAGCAATGCGATGAACCATCCGGGCTTTTCACCTAACGACGTGAACGTGTCCAGGGAGTAAGCCATGAGCGAGATGGATAACCGCGTCACGCTGACGGTCAATAACATGGAATACGGCGGCTGGAAAAGCGTGGAAATCAGCGCTGATCTGGAGCGCCAGTTCCGTACTTTCAAACTCGACATCACCTGGCAATGGCCAGGGCAGACGGTGGATCAGCGGATCAAACCGGGCGACCCGTGCGAAGTGAGAATCGGCCAGGATCTGGTGCTCACCGGTTACGTGTTCAAGGCGCCGATTCGTTATGACGGCCGGCAGATCAGCCTGAGTATCGAGGGCAGCTCCAAGACTCAGGACCTGGTCGATTGCGCCGCCACCAACCGACCCAATCAATGGCAGGAGCAACCGCTACTGAGCATCGTGCAGGCACTGGCGATGGAGTATTCGCTGATGGTCGTCAACGAAATCCCCGAGACCGCACGGTTGACCAAACACACGATCGTGCCGGGAGAAACAGTCTTTCAGTCGATCGACCGTTTGCTCTCGCTGTTGCGGGTGTTTTCCACCGATGACGAGCAGGGCCGGTTGGTGTTGGCCAAGCCTGGCAGTGGCGGGCGCGCTAGCGATGCGCTGGAGTTGGGCAAGAATATTTTGTCGGCCAATGCAGCGATGGATCAAAGCCAGGTGTTCTCCGAATACCGAGTGATCGGCCAGCAGAAAGGCTCGGACAAGAAGAGCGGGGCGGCGGTCAGCGAAGTTGAATCCACGGCGGCCGACCTGACCTTCAAGCGGCGGCGTACCACGATTATTAACGAGGGCACGGCGCTGACTTTCGAGCTGGCCCAGCAACGGGCCCAATGGGAGAGCGCCACCCGCATGGGCCGGGCGCAGTCCACCACTTATCAAGTGCAGGGATGGCGCCAGTCCAACGGTGATCTGTGGCGTCATAACACGCTGGTGAAGGTCAAGGATCCGGTGCTCGATTTCGATGGCGACATGCTGATCTCCAAAGTGACGTATTCGCTGTCGGCGCAGGGCTCGGTGACGACCCTGCAAGTGGCTCCGCCGCATACCTTCGATCCCGATCCAATCCCCCCGAAAAAAACCTGAGCCTGACACCCGCCCCCACGTTTTTTCGTGTCGGGGCTGCTCTTTGAGGACAATTCATGAGCCTACTGACACGCCTGCTGGCGCGCGGCACTGTCGTGCTCGCCCATTCGGCATCCAAGCTGCAATCGCTGCAAATGCGCCTCACCGCTGGCGAAGTGAACGATGACATGGAGCACTTCGAACCTTACGGCTTTACCAGTAACCCACTGGCCGGCGCTGAAGGTGTTGTCACGTTTATCGGCGGTGACCGTTCACACGCCATCGCCCTGGTGATCGCCGACCGCCGTTATCGCCTGCAATCGCTGGCCTCCGGTGAAGTGGCGATCTACACCGACGAAGGCGACAAGATTCACTTCAAGCGTGGCCGGATCATCGATATCGAAACCGCCACCCTGAACATCCGCGCCACGACCGCTGTGAATTTCGATACGCCGGTGATCAACCAGACCGGCAAGATCGTTTCCAGCGGCGACCAACTGGCTGGCGGCATCAGCCAGATCAAACATGTGCACGTCGGTGTACAGGCCGGCAACGGCCAGACCGGTGCACCGGCAGGAGGCCAATGATGTTGATCAGCCAGAACCTCCACGCTGCGCTGACCCGCGCCGTGCTTATCAGCCTGTTCACCTGGCGCCGTGCCGCCGATGACGACGCCCTCGACGACGACGAACGCTACGGCTGGTGGGGCGACACATTTCCCACCGTCGCCGACGACCGCATCGGTTCGCGATTGTGGCTGTTGCGCCGGGTCAAGCTGACCCGCCAGACCCAGATGGACGCCGAATTCTATGCCCGCGAAGCCCTGCAATGGCTGATTGACGACGGCCATTGCAGCGCCATCGACATCATCAGCGAACGCCTCGACGCCCAGCGTCTGAACCTGCGCACGGTCCTGACCCTGGCCGACGGCGAACGTCTGGACATCAACCCCGATAACAGTTGGCAGGTGATCTATGCCGTTTGAAACCCCTTCGCTGCCGGTGCTGATCAAGCGCACCCAAAGCGACCTGGCCGGCGATTCGCTGCGCCAGTCCGATGCGCAAGTGCTGGCCCGTGCCCTCGGCGGCGCCGCTTATGGTCTGTACGGTTACCTCGACTGGATTGCCGAGCAGATTTTGCCGGACAAAGCCGATGAATCGACCCTGGAACGCATCGCCGCATTGCGCCTGAATCAGCCGCGCAAACCCGCGCAAGTGGCCACCGGCAGCGTCAGTTTTACCGCGACGGCCGGCGCTGTTCTGGACGCCGACACACTGCTGCAATCAAGCGATGGTCGCACCTACAAAGTCACCGCTTCGCGCACCACGGTGAATGGCAGCAACAGCACCACCATCGCCGCACTCGACGCCGGCAGCCTGGGCAATGCTGATGCGGGTCTGGCACTGACGCCGGTGCAACCGATTGCCGGTGTCGTCGGCAACAGTTTCTTGGTGCTGGCGCCGGGTCTCAGCGGTGGGGTGGCGCGGGAAAGCCTGGAATCGCTGCGCTCGCGGGTGATCCGTTCCTATCGCGTTATCCCGCATGGCGGCTCGGCCAGCGACTACGAGACCTGGGCGCTGGAAGTGCCGGGCGTGACGCGCGCATGGTGCCGGGGTGGTTTGCTCGGGCCGGGCACGGTAACGGTGTTCATCATGCGTGATGAAGATCCGCAACCGGTGCCCAACGACGAGCAACTGGCCGAGGTTCAGGACTACATCGAACCGCTGCGCCCGGTGACCGCCGAGGTCCATGTGCAGCGACCGATCCAGGTGCCGGTGGTCTATCGCTTCAAAAGCGTCAACCCGGACACCACCGCTGTGCGCGCCGCCGTCGAAGCGCAACTGCGCGACCTGCACAACCGTGAAGCCGACTTGGGCGTGCCGCTGCTGATCAGCCATATCCGCGAAGCCATCAGCAGTGCCGGCGGTGAATACGATCACACGTTGACCGCACCGGCCGCTGATGTACCGGCCGGTCAAAGCGAATTGCTGACCTTTGGAGGTTGCGTATGGGGGGCATAAGAACCGCCGCGCAATATCAGGCGCAACTGCGCGCCCTGCTGCCGAGCGGCCCGGCATGGGACCCGGAGCATGTGCCGGAACTCGAAGAAGTGCTGCAAGGCGTCGCCGTCGAACTGGCCCGCCTCGACGCCCGCGCCGCCGACCTGCTCAACGAAATGGACCCGGCCGGCGTCAGCGAGTTGGTGCCGGACTGGGAGCGGGTGATGGACCTGCCCGACCCATGTCTGGGCGCCACGCCATTGTTCGACGACCGCCGCCTCGCCGTACGCCGCCGCTTGCTCGCGGTCGGCAGCCAGGCCGTCGGCTACTACCTCGAAATCGCCAAAAGCCAAGGCTACCCCAACGCCACCATCACCGAACACGAAGCCCCACGCATGGGCCGCGCGCGCTTCGGTGCCGCGCATTGGGGCACGTGGGAAGCGCAGTTCATGTGGACGCTCAATACCGGCGGCCGCCTGCTGCTCGGCCGGCGATTCGGCGCGAGTTACTGGGGCGAGCGCTTCGGCGTGAACCCAGGCTCGGCATTGGAATGCCTGATCCACCGCAGCGCACCGGCGCATACCAAAGTGCACATCAACTATGACTAGGAAGGAATGACGGGATGGATTATCCGAAGAGTGTGCCCAGCGCCGGTTTGGTGAATGGGAAGTTTGTTGATGAGAACCCGTTGATGGGGACGCCCGGGTCGTTGATTCCGGCGCGGTGGGGTAACAACGTCACGGATGAAATCCTCAACGTAATTACTGCCGCCGGTCTGGTGCCGGATGAGAACAACAGTACTCAGCTCAAAGCGGCCATTTCGGCCATTGTCGAAAAGAATAAAAGCGATTCTTTCGCCAGTAAGGAGGAGGCCGAGTCGGGCACCAGCAACAGCCGACTGATGACCCCGTTGCGGGTGTTTCAGGCCATCGAAAAGAAAGTAATCCAGGCGACTGAAACCGTCTTTGGTTGGGCGCGAGTTGCGACTCAAGCACAGGTCAATGCAGCGGCGGATGACACTTCGATTGTCACACCGAAGAAACTCGGATTAGGCGTCTCCTACAGCTTTGGGGAGAACGGGTACATCGCGTTTCCGAATTGGCTGGGGGGCTTCATGATCCAGTGGGTTCTGATCACGATTGCTACAGACAAAACTTATGTATCAAAACCATGGCCGATGGCTTTTCGAAACCAGTGTCGCGGCGCATGGGCGAGCTATTCCCATAGTGGGAACGCACCATTTTTCGATATCGTCACTCCCCCTTTGGTGTCGTATTTTGATCCTGGCCAAGTTCAAGTATTGAGCAACTCCGGAGGATCAGGTTTTGTCAGTGTCCTTAGTGTGGGGAACTGACATGAAACGTTTCTATAGCCGTACCACTGGCAATACTTACTTGTCGGGTTATCACACGAACCTTCCAGTAGATGCCGTTGAGATTGACGACGAGCGCTATGAGTCGGTGATTGCCAATCCCGCCGCTGGCACTGAGCGGTCCCATGATGATCAAGGTCTGCCGGTATTGGTCGAGCGGCCCCCCCTGTCAGATGAGCAAACCTCGACCGAAGCCAAGGCGTGGCGCGACAAGGAATTTGATCGCTTTGTCTGGTTGCGTGATCGCCATCGGGATGAAGTTGAACTGATGAAAACCACCACTCTGTCCGACGCTGAATACCAGACGCTGCTGACCTATCTGCAGGCGTTGCGCAAATGGCCTCAAGCTAAAAAGTTTCCCTCCAAGCGCTCTCGACCGAAAAAGCCTGCCTGGATGACTGCCGAGTGAACGGATGCCGCGTTGTCGGCATCGCCCATCAATGTCCCAGGAAAAGGAAAGTTAAATATGGATTATCCAAAAAGCGTCCCCAGCGTCGGCTTGGTCGATGGCCGCTTTGTCGATGAAAACCCGGTGGCGGGCACGCCGGGCTCATTGATTCCCGCGGTGTGGGGCAACAACGTCACCGAAGAATTGTTGACGGTTATCAAAGCGGCCGGGATCGAGCCAGCTGAAGGCGCTACCAACCAACTGTTAGCAGCATTGAAGAAACTTCTCAGCCTTGCCAGCCCCATGGCATCGCAGGTGCTGGAGGTTTCTGGATCGAAGACATTGATCGCCGATGAGCTGGGACTTGTCCTGATCAGTGCCAGTTCGGCTGACGCAACGATCACGTTACCGTCGGTGAGTTCGCTTTCAGGTGTGCGAGATGTCGTCGTTCGTCGTTCTGATAACAGCGCCAACCGACTGGTCGTGCAAGCCGCCGGTAATGATCGAATCAGATTTCATACTCATCTGTCGCCAAACGGTTATCCCTTTCTGGTGTTGATGGGGGCGGGCGACTGGTGGCACCTGCGCAGCGACGGTTCTGGTAGCTGGTGGCCGGTCGGGCGTTTTGATAACAGCGCTCTGGGACGGATTGTTGTTGAGACTTCGACCGCGCTAAGCCCAGGTGGATATGGCGCACTCAACGGTCGTGAGTTTCTGCGTGCCGAATGGCCGTGGCTCTGGGATCACGCTGTTCAATCGGGGATGTTGCGCGCGGAAGCTGACCGCGCGGGTGGCTGGAGCAGCGGTGACGGTATCAAGACCTTTCGCGGGCCGGAGGTTCGCGGCGAGTTCCTGCGGATGCTGGATGAGCAACGCAATATCGATGCGGGTCGAGTGGCCGGCTCCTGGCAGACGGGCACCAACATCGCCGGTGATAACGGGTTCGCCCCGGCGGTTCACGGAATTGGCAACCTGGCAACGATCGGAGCGGATCCGACCGCATTCACCGGCCTTACTTACTACGTTGGCGCTACGGGCATTGAGAACTTTACCCAACCGTATTGGGGAATGGCTCGACCCCGCAACATCGCCTATCCAGGTCGCCTTAAACTGATTTGAGGTCTTTATGGCTTATTACTACGTTAACGAATTTACCCAGGAACTGACCGGACCTGTCGAACTGCCGGTTTATCCAGGCATGGGGAAAGTCGTACCGGGCAATGCCATCGAGCTGCCGGAAGTACTGTCCATCGCCAAGCCCGGTTATGTCTGGGCATGGCGCGATGGGCAAGCTTTGCAATTGGTCGATTTGCGTAACCGCACGGTTTATCGCAAAGACAATGGCAACTCTCAGTACTGGACACAGTTGGGCTCACTGTCCGACGAACTGACGGCCAAGGCCCGTCCTGATGCCTACCACTTCTGGAAAAATGATGGTTGGGCACTGGATGCCGAAGCCGAGCGTACAGGGCTTGTCGCGAAGGCAGAGATCGATCGTGACAACCGATTGCGTGAAGTGGTCATTCGAATTGCCTCTCTGCAATACGCCTATGAGTTGGGGGAGGCGAGCAGTGATCAGTTGACGACACTGCAAGCGTGGAAACGCTACGCGCTGGCATTGGCTCGGATTGAGCAGCAGCCAAATTATCCTTCGCTTATCGATTGGCCGACGGCGCCAGCCCCTTTGGTTGCTTCGCCTACCGTCTGATTCACCCTATAAAAATTATGCCGGCGCGCTTGAGTCGCCGGCATTCGGCTGCCTGTAAAACTTAGAAGGTTCGTACGTGGACTATCCAAAAACCATCCCCGGTGTGGGCCTGGTCAACGGCGGTTTCGTTGATGAAAACCCCGTGGCCGGAACTCCGGGCTCGTTGATCCCAGCTGCCTGGGGCAACAGCGTGACACAGGAAATTCTCAATGCGATCAAAGCGGCCGGACTGACGCCGGATGAAGCCAAAACCGATCAATTGGCGACGGCGATCGGGGCCCTGGTCGATTTCACCAAACTGAAAAACACCCCGACGAGCTTGAGTGGCTACGGCATCACCGACGCGGTGGGGCGGCTACTGGCGGTCAGGCAATTCGAGACGGTCGGGATTACGGTTTACAAGCCCAATCCCAAAGCCAAACGCATTCGCGTTCGCTTGGTGGGGGCGGGTGGATCCGGCGGCGGTTGTGCACCTGTCGCTGCGAATTATCAAAGTATCGGCGGCGGCGGTGGTTCGGGAGCCTATGCGGAAAGCCTGTATGACGTGACCCCGGAAATGTTGGCCGGTGTGCCAGTTTCGCTGGGTGCAGGTGGCGCAGCGCGTAACGCGATGGGGCAGACGGGTGGAGGCGCATCCTTTGGTACTTACATGAGCGCGGCGGGTGGAGCAGGTGGGCAAATTCTTACCTGTGCTGTAACGGCAACGGCCGTCGGTTTTGTTCGGGGTGGCGCTGGAGGGCAGGCCGTGACCGGTGGCAGTCTTTCCAATGCTCGAGGCATTGGCGGTGATTACGGGATGTACAACGCCAATTGGGGAGTGCTTGCCGGGGCGGGGGGCGCCAGCCCGTTTGATGGTGGTGCCACCCGCGTGGGCGTAAATGGAGCAGGTGGTTCTGGCGGTCGTGGCTCGGGTGGTAGCGGTTCTTGCTCGACCAATGCTTCCGCGTCAGTGCTCAGCGGCGCTGGCGGCAACGCCTTTTGTGAAATCTGGGAGTACGAATAATGGCCCGTTATGCACGAGTGGAAAACGGTGTTGCGGTCGAACTGATCGATACCGGTGACTACCTGATCACCCAACTGTTCGCTCCAGCCTTCGTCGAGTCGATGGTGCCGGTTCCGGAAGGCATGAAGGTCGAAATCGGTGCGCCGGTCGGCGAACTTCTTCCTGGCAATGAGCCGTCGCTCGTAACAGAAAATCCTGTGGTTATCCCGAAGGCCGCAGTCGAAGAACAAGAGCCCTTGACAGCGGCGCGCACTTGGCGTCAGTCCAGTCTTTCCTCCACCGAATGGTGGGTGACTCGCCATCGCGATGAACAGGAACTCGGCCGGGGCACGACGCTCAAGGCCCAGCAATATCTGGAGCTGCTTGAGTACCGGCAAGCGTTGCGTGACTGGCCCGAATCCGGCGCCTTCCCGGCAGCGGTGTCTCGACCGAGAGTGCCGCAATGGTTGTAGGCCGATGCGGGATAAAGCCCCGCGCGAATGTATTTTTAGATCAGGAGATGAGTCATGGATTATCCCAAGAGTGTTCCCAGCGCCGGGTTGGTGGATGGCAAGTTCGTAGATGAGGATTTGTTGACGGGCAAACCGGGATCATTGATTCCGGCCAGTTGGGGCAATGGTGTTACGCAGGAATTGTTGACGGTCATCCAAGGCGCGGGCCTGACCCCGACGGAGGCCTCCAATAATCAACTACTCAGTGCGCTGCGCAGTAACAACCTCTTCGTGACTGCCCCGCAGTTTGATAAAGGGAGAACGGTCGCTACTACCGAGTTCGTGGTCCGCGCGGGATTGCAGTTTTCCGGATTCATTTCATACGCGACGAGCACTGCCCTGACCATGGCCAACGTTGGGGGCGTGGCGAGTTTTTCCAGTGCAACGCCGATCACGGCAACGCTGCCCTCCATTAATGGCATCACCCATGCCAGCACACTTCACGTAATTAATGCGGGCAACGGTGTGCTGACCATCAATCCCGCCGCTAACGAACAAATTGAAACCTGTAACGGTACGATCGGTTCGTTGAAGCTCGGTCTCGGTGATTCCGCGTGTCTGATCAAACTTGCCAACCAATGGCGGCTGTACGGAGGGTCGGTCAGCGATCGGTTCGCCACCGCCCATTCCGGCATTAACGGCAACGTCGGCTATCAACGGTTTGCCAGCGGCAACATAGACCAATGGGGCGTCGGCACAACGGATGCCAAGGGCGAAGTCGACATCACATTTCCAATTTCCTTCCCTACTTCGTTTTCTTCACTAGTGGCCACCCATGCGGGCGGCGACGGGGCAATGGTCATCCTGCTCGCGGGCTCAGGAAAGCAACAAGGCTGCAAGCTCAAGGTTCGTGATTTCGGCGGTAACCTTGCAGCGGGCTGGGGAATCAATTATTTCGCGAAGGGCTATTGAATGAATTTGCATAACGTTTTGTTCAGCGCCAGCACCCGGGGCGTTTATGTACCGGGTATCAACTCCACAGACATTCCCGCTGATGTCATCGAGATTCCTCAGACTTATTGGATTTCGCTGCTGCAACAACTGGCCGTCACTGCAAAAGTGATTGGAGTGCGCGCGGATAACGGCTACCCCATTCTTGTCGATCCACCGCCTCCGTCGGCAGAAGAAGCAACCGACATTGAGCGCCGCTGGCGTACTGCGCAATTAGCCGCCACCGACGGCTTAGTGGCGCGTGACCGCGATGAATTGGAAGACGGTGGCGGTACCACACTGACCACCGAGCAATACGCCGAATTGCAAACCTATCGCCGTGAATTACGCGACTGGCCTCAGGGTTCCTTCTTCCCGTTCAGCGAGCATCGTCCGGCAGCGCCGCGCTGGTTGGAAGGAGCGCTTTAAATCTGCAGGCATCAAGGTCAATACCGGTTCCCGAAAACTCCGGCAAACAATGGCTGGCAGGCATTAACCCCCAACCATGATTCAATCGGAGCATCCAGGGAGGATTACGCATTATGCAAATAACTGAAAACAACCTTATCAACATCATGCCCAACGCCCGCTCCCAAGCGGGCGTTTTTGTTTCTGCGCTCAATAACGCCATGGCCAGGCATCGCATCGACACGCCCAAGCGTATCGCTGCATTCCTCGCGCAGATCGGCCACGAGTCGGGGCAGTTGCAGTTCGTGCGCGAATTGGGCAACAACCAGTACCTGAGCAAATACGACACCGGGACCCTGGCGTTACGTTTAGGCAACACGCCAGAGGCTGACGGCGATGGGCAAAAATACCGTGGCCGTGGGCTGATCCAGATCACCGGGCGCGCCAACTATCGTCAGTGCAGCCTTGGCCTGTTCGGTGATGAACGCCTGTTGTCCTTGCCTGAGCTGCTGGAAAAACCGCAATGGGCGGCCGAGTCTGCGGCATGGTTTTGGGAAAAGAACGGCTTGAACGAACTGGCCGACCGCGAACAGTTCAACACCATCACCCGCCGCATCAACGGCGGGTTGAACGGTTTGCAGGACCGCTTGGACATTTGGGCGCGGGCGAGGGCAGTGCTATGCCAATCCCCTGGCGAGTGATTGGCGTCTTGCTGCTGGCCTTGGGGGCGGCGGCGCTGGCCTGGCAGTTTCAGGACTGGCGTTACGGTCGGCAGTTGGCCGAGCAGGCTCGGTTAAACGCCGAAACGCTCAATCAACAGACCACGGCCGCCGCCACCGCACAACAGGCCGAACAGGATAAACGTCTGGCGCTGGAGCAACGCCTTGCGGCCAGTGAACAAACCCACTATCGAGCGATGAGCGATGCCCAACGTGATCAGGATCGCCTGCGCGATCGTCTTGCCACTGCTGATGTGCGCCTGTCAGTCCTTCTCGACACCGGCGACGTTGCCCAAGGCTGCCGGGTGCCAGCCACCGCCGGTACCGGCGGCGTGGATCATGCAACCGTACGCGCCCGACTTGACCCGGCGCATGCTCAACGAATTGTCGCCATCACCGACACCGGCGATCGCGGACTGATTGCCTTGCAGGCCTGTCAGGCCTATGTCAGAGCATTGGCGCCTGAACATTTTGAATGAGTCTGTGTATTGAAAGCGCATCCGGCTCGTGTACGGTGGTACGCATTCCACACGATCCGGAGAGCACCTTGAAAGAGATCACTCAATTGGCCGCCGAGCTGGGCCGACGTCTGCAAGTGCTCAATGCCCACGTCACCACGGCCGAATCCTGCACCGGCGGCGGCATTGCCGAAGCCATCACACGGATACCGGGCAGCTCGGCGTGGTTCGAGGCCGGCTATGTGACCTACTCCAACCGCCAGAAAACCCAGCAACTGAATGTGCCGGCCGAGTTGTTCGAAACGGTGGGTGCGGTTAGTCGTGAAGTGGTTGAGGCCATGGTGTGCGGCGCCCAGGACAAAAGCCTGGCGCGGTTCGCCGTGGCCGTCAGCGGCGTGGCCGGCCCCGACGGCGGTACACCGAACAAGCCTGTGGGCACGGTGTGGCTGGCGTGGGGCGTCGGCGACGCGGTTTGCAGCGAGGTTCAGCACTTTGCCGGTAACCGCGATGAAGTCCGCCGACAAACGGTGAAGGCCGCGCTAGAGGGGCTCCTGCGACTAGCGGCAAGAGAAATCGAAAATCAGGGGTAGGCGATCCACGAACGCTGTGGAATAATACTGTCTACTTATACAGGTGTTGGCCGTCAGGCCTTATTGATTACGTGAGGACTTTAATGGACGACAACAAGAAGAAAGCCTTGGCTGCGGCCCTGGGTCAGATCGAACGTCAATTCGGCAAGGGTGCCGTAATGCGTATGGGCGATCAGGACCGTCAGGCGATCCCATCCATCTCCACTGGCTCTCTGGGTCTGGACATTGCACTCGGCATTGGCGGCCTGCCAAAAGGCCGTATCGTTGAAATCTACGGTCCTGAATCTTCCGGTAAAACCACACTGACGCTGTCCGTGATCGCCCAGGCTCAAAAAGCCGGCGCGACCTGCGCATTCGTCGACGCCGAACACGCCCTCGATCCTGAGTATGCCGGCAAACTGGGTGTAAACGTCGACGACCTGCTGGTTTCCCAGCCGGACACCGGCGAACAGGCCCTGGAAATCACCGACATGCTGGTGCGCTCCAACGCTGTTGACGTGATCATCGTCGACTCCGTGGCGGCATTGGTGCCTAAGGCTGAAATCGAAGGCGAAATGGGCGACATGCACGTCGGCCTGCAAGCCCGTTTGATGTCACAGGCGCTGCGTAAAATCACCGGTAACATCAAGAACGCCAACTGCCTGGTCATCTTCATCAACCAGATCCGTATGAAGATCGGCGTGATGTTTGGTAGCCCGGAAACCACCACCGGTGGTAATGCGTTGAAGTTCTACGCATCGGTTCGTCTCGACATCCGCCGTACTGGTGCAGTGAAAGAAGGCGACGAAGTGGTGGGTAGTGAAACCCGCGTCAAGGTTGTGAAGAACAAGGTGGCTTCGCCGTTCCGTCAGGCCGAGTTCCAGATTCTTTACGGCAAGGGCATCTACCTCAATGGCGAGATGATCGACCTGGGTGTGCTGCACGGTTTCGTCGAGAAGTCCGGCGCCTGGTATGCCTATGAAGGCACCAAGATCGGTCAGGGCAAGGCCAACTCGGCCAAGTTCCTCGCGGACAATCCTGAAATCGCCACCAAGCTCGAGAAACAACTGCGTGACAAGCTGCTGGCTCCCGCAGCAGACGTCAAGGCTTCGCTGGCCAAGGATAAAGTTGACGATATGGCCGATGTCGACGTTTGAAGTCGTTGAATGACACTTGTACTCGATACCCTCGTCGCGGTGCGGCGAACCGCCATGGACCTGCTCGCACGTCGTGAGCACGGTCGAGTCGAGTTGACGCGTAAACTGCGACAGCGCGGCGCTCCGGCGGAGATGATCGAAACAGCCCTGGACCGCTTGACGGAAGAAGGGCTGCTTTCGGAGTCTCGTTACCTTGAAAGCTTTGTTTCCTACCGCGCCCGTTCCGGTTATGGCCCTCTGCGAATCCGTGAGGAGTTGAGCCAGCGCGGTTTGCAACGTGCCGATATCGAACTCGCCTTACGCGAAAGTGGTATCAGGTGGCAGGAGCAACTTCAGGAAACGTGGCAGCGAAAGTTCTCCGGGCATCTGCCGATTGATGCCAAAGAGCGGGCCAAACAAGGTCGGTTCCTGGCGTATCGGGGCTTCTCGATGGAGATGATCAACCGCTTGTTCAGCGGCAGAGGGATGGACGATTAAAACGGTTAAACAAAAACGGCCCGCTATGAAAATAGCGGGCCGTTTTTTTTTGCCTTCAAATTACCTTCGAAGGCTCTCGGTTGCGTTGCGCGGTTTGCGGTTTGGAATGGGCCCAGTTTTCCGGCAAGTTGATGTAGTCCACCAGCTCCCTTAAGCGTCCGTGATTGCGGGCATTGAAGGCGAAGGCCAATCGCGTCAGGTGGCTGAACTGTGCCTCGTCGTGTTCCTCACCATTGTAAGTGTGTTGATGGAACTGGTCGCTCAAACACAAATCGGCAAAGGCTTCCTGCAGATGCGCCAGCGCCTGGTCGCTGAGCTTGTGGTTCATGCGGATCACAAATTGACGTTTGAGCCAGCGGCTGGAGTGGAAGTTACTGTAGAACTGGTTGATCTCTTCTACTGCCTCCTCGACGGAGTAGACGAGCCGCATCAGCTTCATGTCTGTCGACAGGATGTAGTGGTTGTCTGCCAGTTGCTGGTGGATGAAATCAATCGCACCCTGCCAGAAGGTGCCACCCGGTGTATCCAGCAAGACCACCGGCACCAGTGGGCTTTTGCCTGTCTGTATCAGCGTCAGCACTTCCAGTGCTTCATCCAGTGTGCCGAAGCCGCCAGGGCACAGCACCAGTGCATCGGCTTCCTTGACGAAGAACAGCTTTCGGGTGAAAAAGAAGTGGAAGGGCAACAGATTGCCGGTGCCGCCCACGGTGGGATTGGCATGCTGCTCGAAGGGCAGGTTGATGTTGAAGCCCAGGCTGTGATCGCGACCTGCCCCCTCATGCGCGGCGGCCATGATGCCGCCACCTGCCCCGGTGATGACCATCATTTCCGAGCGCACCAGCGCTGCACCGAGTTCCCGGGCCATGGCGTACAGCGGATGTTCGACCGGCGTGCGCGCCGAGCCGAAGACGGTGACTTTGCGTCGGCCCTTGAATTGCTCCAGCACCCGAAACGCCTCCTCCAACTCGCGCAGGGCTTGCAGGGTGATCTTGGCATTCCATCGATTGTGATCTTCCTGAGCCATACGCAGCACGGTCAGGATCATGTCGCGATAGATAGGGATATTGGGGCTATTGGGTGAAACGCGGTTGAGTTGTTCTTCGACCTTGATGATGAGGTCGGGGCCGCTTTCCTGAAAATGACGGCTTAAGAGGTCATTCGGTTGGTAAGGCATTCAACGTCTCCTGCTGCACAGAGCTTGTGGCCCTGACGAGCGGCGTCAGTGCCGCGCTGCAAAAACACACAGTCGGCAGTTCATTTTCTGCCGTTAACAAGTGATCGGGAATACTCTGAATCTAGACCCTTGTGCGCGATTGCGCCGACTCGATCATTGCGCCGCACGTCCAGACTGGCAATCGCTTATTGATTTTTACGCGATGACAGCACCGCTCGTCCGAACGTGCGCCGAGCGGCAAACCCTCTGATTAACTGATTTACAGGCACCGTACGACAACGTTGCGTCAACGACAGTACGCAAGGTGCACGCTATTGAAGGATTTGCGGTTGGCAAGGAGGCGGGACATATGCCCAGAGTGGTTCTGGAAATCGATACGCAGCTGTATCGGATGTTGAAAGCATCGGCCGAGACCCATCAAGTCAGTCTCGAAGATGAATGTTGCCGGCGGTTGGCGGGAGGAGAGCGCCGCTCACACTATTTACAGGCCTTGCTGGCCGAACTGCGCGCCGAGGATGAACAGCGGCGCGCCAATTCGCGATGATTACTTCTTCTTCGCCGGTGCGGCTTTCGGGCAATCCGATTCCTGGTAGCTGGCGGAGCCGATCGCTTTGTTGGTTTTCACTTCGGTGAAGTCGTAACGCATGATCGCGCCCTTGGCCATCAGCTTGCGGTACGACGGGTTGTTGCAAACCGAGGCGCCCAGCTGGAAATATACGGCTTTGGGATCAGCGCGCATTTTCTCGGCGTGGCTCTTTTGCACGCTCAGGTGATTGATCAACTGCGTGCCTTCAACGGTGTAGCCCTGATCAAGAATGTCTTCATTGATGGCCCGTGGCGTGCCGACGCTGCTTTGGGCGGCGACGTTGCGCAGCTCTCTGTTCAGATTCTGCTCACTCAAGGACGCAGCCTGAGCGGTGAAGGACGACGCCAGCACAATGGCAGCGGTGGGAACGATAAGGCGCAGCATGAAACTCTCCTGATTCGGTGGCTGGTGGTTCGACCAGCCACGGGGCTGTGCGTTCAGTGGCGGCGAATTATAGGGGAGCCGGTCTGGACGGTACAGGCTTGTGCCCGCCGCTCTGGTAAACTGCCGGCCTTTATTGCCCTGCCGAGTGTTGTTCGTGTCGAGTTTTCCTGTCTGCCGGTCGTGCCCGCGATGAATCATGCCCCCAACGCTGTAGCCCGCCTGCGCGATGAGCGCGAGGATGCGGGCATCAAGCCGATTCAGGCGAGAGGTTTTCGCTCCGAGCGGTGCCGTGACTGCCGGGTGATCATCAGTCATTGCCTGTGCGCTTGGCGGCCAAGCGTCGAAACCCGTTCCGGCGTGTGTCTGATCATGACCGGCAAGGAAGTGTTCAAACCGAGCAACACCGGTTGGCTGATTGCCGATGTGGTCAGCGATAACCATGCGTTCATCTGGTCGCGCACCGAGCCGGACCCGCAGATGTTGGCGCTGCTCAACGATCCGCAATGGCAGCCGTATCTGGTGTTTCCCGGCGAATACGTCGAGCCGTCGCGAGTGACCAATACCGTCGCGGTTGATGGCAGCAAGCGGCCGTTGTTCATTCTGCTAGACGCGACCTGGACCGAGGCGCGGAAAATCTTCCGCAAGAGTCCGTACTTCGATCGCCTGCCGATTCTCAGTCTGCTGCCCGACAAACTGTCGCGCTACCGCTTGCGCCGTTCAACCCGAAGCGAGCACCTGTGCACCGCCGAAGTGGCAGCGTTGTGCCTTGAGCTGGCGGGCGATACGGACGCCGCCTCGGCGCTGGACGCCTATTTCGACGTGTTCAGCCAGCATTACCTCGGTGCCAAACAGCAATTGGACATGAACGAATCGACCCCGGCCCACGCCGAGTTGCAACCCTTTATACGAAAGCCGCAAGCAGCGTTGGCCCAATAGTGGCCCATACTGTACAGCGCGCTGGCCGTGCTGCTTGACCGCCCTGTCTTCGCTGGGCATGCTTGGCGCCGATTAGGGTGCGGCCAAGGTTTGAAACGCCGTGTTTGCAAGTGATTGGCGTTGAACGTGCCCCTGTGGATACCGCTACAAAGCGGCATCTCGAGTTGCTTTGGCCAGACCCGAATGCACCGGGCCGGCCATCAAAAACAGGATCATTTGAAAAATGGCCACATACGACATCCTGATTGCCGATGATCACCCCCTCTTTCGTAGCGCACTGCATCAAGCGGTTACGCTGGGCCTTGGCCCGGATGTGCGCCTGGTGGAAGTGGCGAGCATCGCCGAACTGGAAACGCGTCTGACTGAAAAGTCTGACTGGGATCTGGTCCTGCTGGACCTGAACATGCCCGGCGCTTTCGGATTTTCCGGGTTGGTGATGTTGCGCGGCCAATACCCGCAGATTCCGGTGGTGATGGTTTCGGCGCAGGAAGAAGCTTCTGTGATGGTTAAGTCCCGCGAGTTTGGCGCCAGTGGCTTTATTCCCAAGTCCAGTGGCCTGAGCGTGATTCAGGAGGCCGTGCGCAAAGTGCTTGATGGCGACGTGTTCTGGCCACCGCAAGCGTTCGAGGCGGTCAGCGTTTCGGCTGAGGCCAAGGCTGCCAGCGATGGCCTTGCCAGCCTGACGCCGCAGCAATTTCGCGTATTGACGATGGTCTGCGAAGGGTTGCTGAACAAGCAGATTGCCTACGAGTTGAGCGTGTCGGAAGCGACCATCAAGGCCCATGTCACGGCGATCTTTCGCAAGTTGAATGTGCGCACTCGCACGCAGGCTGCTTTGCTTCTGCAACAACTTGAGTCAATTGCGAGCCAATAATGGCTGGCGTCTTCACGCTTTTTTGACTGTTGTTGATCTAGCTTTCTCACTCCTTTTTGGTTGGTTTCTACTTTATGTCACCTTTCAAGGGCCAGACTGGCCTGAAACGCATCCTCAACGCTTCCGGTTACTCGCTCGATGGCCTGCGCGCGGCCTTCACGGGCGAAGCGGCGTTCCGTCAATTGGTGCTGCTCAATGTGGTGCTGATTCCGTTGGCGTTCTTCCTCAATGTCAGCCGGGTTGAGCGGGCGCTATTGATCGCCGTGTGCCTGTTGGCGCTGATCGTCGAGTTGCTGAACTCGGCGGTGGAAGCGGCCATTGACCGCATCTCGCTGGAATTGCACCCACTGTCCAAAAACGCCAAGGACATGGGCAGCGCGGCGCAATTCGTCGCGCTGAGCATGATCGCCCTGGTGTGGGCCGTGATTCTGCTTTAAGCGATGGTTGGCAAGACGATCTCGTCGCTGCGCTGCACCCCGGCGGTGAAAGCGCGGCACAGTTCGAGAAACTCGCGCATGGCCGAAGTCTGGTATTTCTGTTTATGCCAGATAAAGTAGAACTGCCGCGCCAGATCCAGATCTGGCGTTTCCACCGCCACCAGACTGCCGCGGCGGAAGGCATCGCGCAGCGCCAGCCGCGAGATGCAGCCAATCCCCAATCCTGATTCCACTGCGCGTTTGATCGCTTCGGTGTGCTCCAGCTCTAGCCGGATGTTCAACGCACTGCGATGGTGACGCATGGCCTGATCGAAGGTCAGTCGCGTGCCGGAGCCTTGTTCACGCAGAATCCATGCTTCATGGGTCAACTCTTCCATGGTCGCGCTGCCGCGTTTGGCCAGCGGATGCTGCGGGGCGCAGAACACCACCAGTTCATCCTCGACCCAGCTCTGCACTTCGATGTCCGGATGGTTGCAATCACCTTCGATTAGACCCAGATCAATTTCATAGTGGGCCACTTGGTGCACGATATTGGCCGTGTTCTGTACGTGCAGCTTTACCTGGCTTTCCGGATGGCGCTGCATGAAGCCGCCGATCAGCAGGGTCGCCAGGTAATTGCCGATGGTCAGCGTCGCGCCTACAGAAAGCGAGCCGAAACCGGATTTGCCGTTGAGCAGGTCTTCGATTTCCTTGGCCTGATCAAGCAACGCCACCGCTTGCGGCAGCAACTGTTTGCCCAGAGCGTTAAGGCTCAGCCGTTTACCGGCGCGGTCAAACAGTTGGCAGCTGGATTGGCGCTCCAGTTCGGTGATGGAGGTGCTGGCGGCCGATTGCGAGAGGTTGAGCAGACCCGCAGCACGGGACACGCTTTCCTGCTGGGCGACGGCGACGAAGACTTGAAGTTGACGGAGAGTAAATCGCATATCGATATAACCGATAACCCTTATCTTAATAATCCAGTTAACAGATATTGTCGGCGCTATTAGAATGCGATGCAATTGCGCACCATCGGCATTTATCAAGCCCAGAGCAAGCGCAGACCCAATATCCAGGAGTCAAACGTACATGAGCAACATGAACCACGAGCGTGTCCTCAGTGTTCATCACTGGAACGATACCCTGTTCAGCTTCAAGTGCACCCGTGATCCGGGCCTGCGCTTCGAGAACGGTCAGTTCGTGATGATCGGCCTGCAACAGCCCAATGGCCGCCCGCTTATGCGCGCTTACTCGATCGCCAGCCCGAACTGGGAAGAGCATCTGGAATTCTTCAGCATCAAGGTGCCTGATGGCCCGCTGACCTCTCAGTTGCAGCATCTGAAGGAAGGCGACGAGATCATCATCAGCAAAAAGCCTACGGGCACGCTGGTGCTGGACGATTTGAAGCCTGGCAAACACCTTTACCTGCTCAGCACCGGTACCGGTCTGGCGCCGTTCATGAGCGTGATCCAGGATCCGGAAACCTACGAGCGCTTCGAAAAAGTCATCCTGTGCCACGGCGTGCGCTACGTGAACGAAGTCGCTTACCGCGAATTCATCACCGAGCATCTGCCGCAGAACGAGTTCTTCGGTGAAGCGCTGCGTGACAAGCTGATTTACTACCCGACCGTCACTCGCGAGCCGTTCGAGAACGAAGGTCGTCTGACCGACCTGATGCGCAGCGGCAAACTGTTCAGCGACATCGGCCTGCCGCCGATCAACCCGCAGGACGACCGCGCCATGTTGTGCGGCAGCCCAAGCATGCTCGACGAGACCAGCGAAGTGCTCAACAGCTTCGGCCTGACCGTGTCGCCGCGTATGCGCGAGCCGGGCGACTACCTGATCGAGCGTGCGTTCGTCGAGAAGTAAGCACCGTCAAAACCCGTGGGAGCGAGCTCCTGAAGAGGGCGGAACATTCAGCCGTTGTGTTGACTGACACGCCACCTTCGCGAGCAAGCCCGTTCCCACATTGGGTTTGTGGTGTGACAGTAAAAAACCCGCGTTGCCTGAGAAGGTCACGCGGGTTTTTTCGTTTTCGGGGTTTATGCTTCGGCGGGGATGACCTCGAGGACGCGAATCTGCGCAGGTGTCGGGTAATGCCAGCGCACATCCAGATCCCAGAATTGCGCGCCGTATTCGCGTTCCGGCGCCGGGGTTTGATAAGCCGGGCGTGGGTCCTGAGCCAGACATTGCTCGATCAACTCGACCAGTGGCTCGGCAAGGCGTTGCGCGTGGGCATGCGCCTGTTGCAGAGCGCTGTCCGTCCACTGCACGTCGATCAGTTGCGGCGCGGCGCTGGCGATGCTGTTGGAGGCGCTGTCGATGATGTCGGCGTAAGGCACGTAGGGCTTGATGTCGAGGATCGGTGTGCCATCGAGCAAATCGATGCCGGAGATGAACAGGCGATGAGCTTCAACCTTGTCCAGTTTCACCACGGATTGGCCGATACCATTCGGGCGATGGGTGGCGCGTGTGGCGAACACGCCCATCGACTTGTTGCCGCCCAGGCGAGGCGGGCGGACCTTCAGGCGCGGTTTTTCTTCCAGCGCTTGATGGAAGAGGAACAGTAACCAGACGTGGCTGACCTGCTCCAGGCCCTGCACCGCATCACCCTGATCGAACGGCGCCACCAGTTCCAGCACACCACGGGCGGCGGGGGCCAGTTGTGGCTGACGAGGGATGGCGAACTTCTCCTTGAAACAGGAGCGCACGAAGCCGATGGGGGAGACGCTGTAAGTCATGGTTTAAAGTCAGAAGCGGGATCAGGGCGGGCATGATACCCCGGCAGTCCTCAAGACGGGTGCTGGCAGGGCTGACCTCTTCGCGAGCAAGCTCGCTCCCACAGAGAACGCATTGCAAATGAGGGCGCGAGCTTGCTCGCGAAGGCCGCGCCGCCGATATCAGAGGCTGAACCCTCCATCCAGCGGAATGATATTCCCCGTCATATAAGCCCCAGCCGTGCTCGCCAGACTGATAGCCAAGGCCGCCATCTCTTCCTCACGCCCCCAGCGCTTCATCGGAATCAGCGCCGTATCCTCGGCCAACGCCTGCTGATCATTGCCAATATGCTGGGTCATCTTGCTCGGAAACCGACCTGGTGCAATCACGTTGACGTTGATGTGCTGGCTCACCAGTTCGCGCGCTAGAATCCGCGACAGTTGATGCAAAGCCGCTTTACTCGGCCCATAGGCATACGCCTGCTCACCAAAAGAAGAAATTCCGGCCACCGAGCCGATATTGATGATCCGCGCCGGATTGGCCGCCGACCCCGCTTTGCGCAGCAGTGGCAGAAACTGCTGGATACAGGTGAACACCGACGTCACGTTGAGCTGCATGACTTTCTCCCAGCCCTTGACCGGGTAACTCTCCAGCGGGGCGCCCCAGGTCGTGCCGGCATTGTTCACCAGAATATCCAGATGGGTGATCTGCTCGCCCAGTCGCGCGGCCAGTTCTTGGACGCCTTGTTCAATCGCCAGATTCGCCTCCACGCCATGGCAGATGCCCAGGGCGCTGAGTTCTTCGGCGGTTTGATGACAGGCTTCTGCATCCCGGGAGCAGACGTACACATGGGCGCCGGCCTCGACAAACGCCTTGGCGATCATTTTGCCGATACCACGGGTGCCGCCGGTCACCAGAGCGGTGCGGCCTTTCAGGGAAAAGTACGTGTGCATGGCAAGTCCTGAGGGCTAGGGATGAGTACACCCTAGTCGTCAACCGCGAAAAGCGGAGCCACTATTTTTGCAAGGAATGAACGGTCATGCGCAGCGGCGGCGATTGGATATCGCCGCCGCTGAAGAGCGATCAGGCGCGAACGCGCAGGGTCAGGCCCTTGAGGAAGTTGCGCAGCAACTGGTCGCCGCACGGGCGGTAGTTGGTGTGGCCGACCTTGCGGAACAGCGCGCTCAGCTCGGGCTTGGACACCGGGAACTCGGCAGCCTTGAGGATGGCATGCATGTCGTCTTCTTTCAGTTCGAAGGCCACGCGCAGCTTTTTCAGGATGATGTTGTTGGTCACCGGCACTTCGATCGGCTGCGGCGGACGGCTTTCGTCCTTGCCACGCTTGAAGATCACCAGACCGGCGAGGAAGTGCGCGATGACTTCGTCCGGGCAGCGCACGAAACCTTCTTCGTCTTCTTCTTTCTTGTCGAGCCAGGTGATTACGTCAGCGAGGTCCACGTCCATGCCGCCGAGTTTGATGATTTCGACGACTTTTTTGTCGCTGATGTCGAGCATGTAGCGCACGCTGCGCAAAACGTCGTTATGAATCATGTGGGTAATCCTGATAAGCGTTGTGGGCATCGCGCGGGCGCAATGCCGGAATGTGTGGCGGCAATCGAAGCTTTAGAACTTCTCTTTGCCGGACAAGTAGCGCCATTGACCGACCGGAACCTTGCCAATCGAGACGCCGCCGATGCGGATGCGACGGATGCCGACAACCTTGAGGCCAACCGCTTCGCAGAACTGGGCGATGATCCCCGGCTGCGGGTTTTTCATGGCGAAGCGCAGGCGGTTTTCGTTCTGCCAACTGGCCTTGACCGGCGGCAGTTCCTTGCCCTTGTGGGTGAGGCCGTGCTGCAAGCGGTTAAGGCCGTGAGCGACCATGTCACCTTCGACTTCAACGATGTATTCCTGCTCGATCTTGGCCGAGTCGGCAGTGAGCTTGCGCAGAATCTTCCAGTCCTGGGTGAACACCAGCAGGCCGCTGGCCTTGGCTTGCAGGTCGGTGCTGGCGGTCAGACGCAGGAAATGGCCACGCAACGGGCGTTTGCTGAAGCGGTGCTCTTCGCTGAGGGTTTCAGCACTCAGTGTCTGCATCGCGCTGTCCGCATCCATGCCCGCCGGCACGTTGAGCAGGATGGTCACCGGCTCCGGCGCGGTGGCCTTGGCGTCCTTGTCGAGTTCGACCTTCTGGTCGCCGACCTTGAATTGCGGCTCGTCGATCACTTCGCCGTCCACGGTGACCCAGCCGCCCTCAATGAACAGCTCGGCCTCGCGGCGGGAGCAACCCACCAGTTCGATGAGGCGTTTGGAGAGGCGAATCGGGTCAGTCATGACAGGGCCGTAACAAAAAAGGGGTGGGCATTGTACCTGTGTGGCGCCGGTTAAGCCCGGTTCCATTTGCAGGCGGTTAATTCAGGGTGGGAGCGGGCTTGCTCACGAGTGCGCAGTATCAGTTCACGCCAAGGCTGCTGATCCACCGCTTTGGCGAGCAAGCCCGTTCCCACAGGTTGTTCTGTGTTGCATCAGCCGTGTTGCGAGCGCTGCGGGTTCTGCCGCAAGCGCATATGCAGCAAAGGATACGGCTGGCCCATGCCATCGACTTCCGAGCGGCCGATGACTTCAAAACCTTGCTTGAAGTAAAACCCCAGCGCCTGTGGGTTCTGTTCGTTAACGTCGAGTTCATCGGCGTTCAAATGCTGCATGGCGTAATTCAGCAGTTTTTTGCCCAGACCCTGGCCGCGATGGTCGGGATCAATGAACAGCATTTCGATCTTGCCCGCCGCCACGCCGGCGAAACCGGTGATGCGTTGCTCGCGATCCTTGGTGCAGATCAGCATCACCGCGTCGAGGTAGCGGGTCAGCACCAGATTGCGCAGCCGTTCGATATAGCTGTCCGGCAGAAAATCATGGGTCGCGCGAACCGAGGCCTCCCAGACCCGGGTCAGTTCCTGATAGTCGCTGAGTTTCGGCGTGTGGATGACCGAATGGTGACGCATGCCCGGTAGCCTCTTGTCAGGTGTGATGGGAGTCCTTCCCCCACAAACGATAGACCTAAAAAAGCCCCGCATCTCGTAAAAAGAGCGGGGCTTTTCAATACAACACTATTGCCTTTGTGGGAGCGAGCAGGCTCGTTCCCACTTGCACTGCGTGGTGTTTAGATCTGTTCAGCCCACAGATCGTATTCGTCAGCGTCAGTCACTTTGCACCAGACCTTGTCGCCCGGCTTGAGGTTACTGCCGTTGTCGATGAATACGTTGCCGTCGATTTCCGGGGCGTCAAAGAAGCAGCGGCCGACGGCGCCTTGTTCGTCGACTTCGTCCACCAGCACTTCGATTTCACGGCCGATGCGCATTTGCAGGCGCGCCGAGCTGATCGCTTGCTGATGCGCCATGAAGCGCTCCCAACGGTCTTGTTTGACGTCGTCAGGCACCACGTCCAGATCCAGATCATTGGCCGGAGCGCCGTCAACCGGCGAGTACTGGAAGCAGCCGACGCGGTCGAGCTGGGCTTCGGTCAGCCAGTTCAGCAGGTACTGGAAGTCTTCTTCGGTTTCGCCCGGGAAGCCGACGATGAAGGTCGAACGGATGATCAAGTCCGGGCAGATTTCGCGCCAGTTCTTGATGCGTGCCAGGGTCTTGTCTTCGAACGCCGGGCGTTTCATCGACTTCAGCACTTTCGGGCTGGCGTGCTGGAACGGGATGTCCAGGTACGGCAGGATCTTGCCAGCGGCCATCAACGGGATCAGCTCGTCAACGTGCGGGTACGGGTAGACGTAGTGCAGACGGACCCAGACGCCGAGTGTGCTTAGGGCTTCGCAGAGTTCGGTCATGCGGGTTTTTACCGGCGCGCCGTTCCAGAACCCGGTGCGGTATTTCACGTCGACGCCGTAGGCGCTGGTGTCTTGCGAGATCACCAGCAGCTCTTTGACGCCGGATTTGACCAGGCGCTGGGCTTCGTCCAGCACATCACCGACCGGACGACTGACCAGTTTGCCGCGCATCGAGGGGATGATGCAGAAGCTGCAGCTGTGGTTGCAGCCTTCGGAAATCTTCAGATAGGCGTAGTGACGCGGCGTCAGTTTGATGCCTTGCGGCGGCACCAGATCGATCAGCGGGTTGTGATCCTTACGCGGCGGCACGACTTCGTGCACCGCGTTGACCACTTGCTCGTACTGCTGCGGGCCGGTCACGGCCAGCACGCTCGGGTGTACGTCGCGGATGTTGCCTTCCTCCACGCCCATGCAGCCGGTGACGATGACCTTGCCGTTTTCCTTGATCGCTTCGCCGATCACTTCCAAAGATTCAGCCTTGGCCGAATCGATGAAACCGCAGGTGTTGACGACCACGACGTCGGCGTCCTGATAGGTGGACACCACGTCATAGCCTTCCATGCGCAGCTGGGTCAGGATGCGCTCGGAGTCGACCAGTGCTTTCGGGCAACCCAGAGATACAAAGCCAACCTTTGGATTGGCCGGCGCAGGAGTGGTGGACATGTCTAACCTCGGTATTTTGTGACATCGATTGCCTGACGCAGGAATCGAGAGACGGGCGCTTGAATGGCGCCTCTGATCAAAAAGTGCGCAATTCTAGCGGCGTGCAACGCACTTGACCAGCTTTATGCCGGGAAATACGACGAGTGCTGCGCTATGCTTCGCGCCGTTGGGCCTTGCCAAATTTTTACAGTCAACAAATCGTCTGTAACAGCAAGTAAAACAGCGCATGCTGCACGACAAAGCATAGTGCTTCATTCGAAGAAGCCGGTCTGGGAATCAGGAGTGTTGGATGGGGCAGGCAAGTAGTCAGGCGGCGGGCGCCGAGCATTCGACGGCAAAGCCGATCGGCATGCTGGTCGCGGCGGTCGGGGTGGTTTACGGCGACATCGGCACGAGCCCGTTGTACACCCTCAAAGAAGTGTTTTCCGGCGGTTACGGTGTGCCTGTCAACCACGACGGGGTGCTGGGCATTCTGTCGTTGATCTTCTGGTCACTGATCTGGGTCGTGTCGATCAAATACATGATGTTCGTCCTGCGCGCCGACAACCAGGGGGAGGGCGGGATCATGGCGCTCACCGCACTGGCACGGCGTGCGGCGGGTGAGCGCAAGAAGTTGCGTTCATTGCTGGTGGTTTGCGGGCTGATCGGTGCGGCGTTGTTTTACGGCGACAGCATGATCACGCCGGCGATTTCCGTGCTGTCGGCCATTGAAGGCGTCGGTCTGGCGTTTGAAGGCATCGACCATTGGGTGGTGCCGCTGTCGCTGGTGGTGCTGGTCGGGTTGTTCCTGATCCAGCGTCACGGCACGGCGCGGATCGGCATTCTGTTCGGGCCGATCATGGTCACCTGGTTCCTGGTGCTCGGCGCCCTTGGCGTCTACGGCATCAGCCACACGCCGGAGGTGCTGCATGCGCTGAACCCGGCCTGGGCCGTGCGTTTCTTCATGGTGCATGCCGGTATGGGCGTGGCGATTCTCGGCGCTGTGGTGCTGGCACTGACCGGTGCTGAAGCGCTGTATGCCGACATGGGCCACTTCGGCCGCAAGCCGATTGCCCGCGCCTGGTTCCTGCTGGTGCTACCGGCGCTGGTGCTCAATTACTTTGGCCAGGGCGCCTTGCTGCTTGAAAACCCGGAAGCGGCACGTAACCCGTTCTATCTGCTGGCACCAAGCTGGGCGCTGATCCCGTTGGTCGGCCTGTCGACTTTGGCGACTGTGATCGCCTCGCAAGCGGTGATTTCCGGTGCGTTCTCCCTGACCCGTCAGGCGATCCAGCTCGGTTACATCCCGCGCATGTACATCCAGCACACCTCCAGCGACGAGCAGGGCCAAATTTACATCGGTGCCGTGAACTGGTCGCTGATGGTTGGCGTGGTCTTGCTGGTGCTGGGCTTTGAATCCTCCGGCGCATTGGCCTCGGCTTACGGCGTGGCGGTGACAGGCACCATGCTGATGACCACGATTCTGGTGTCGGCCGTCATGCTGCTGCTGTGGAAATGGCCACCGATCCTCGCGGTGCCGGTACTGATTGGCTTCTTGCTGGTGGACGGTCTGTATTTCGCCGCTAACGTGCCGAAGATCATCCAGGGCGGTGCGTTCCCGGTGATTGCCGGTATTGCGCTGTTCGTGCTGATGACCACCTGGAAGCGCGGTAAGCAATTGCTGGTCGAGCGTCTCGACGAAGGCGCCTTGCCCCTGCCCATCTTCATCAGCAGCATTCGCGTGCAACCGCCGCATCGAGTCCAGGGCACCGCCGTGTTCCTCACCGCGCGCCCCGACGCCGTGCCTCACGCGCTGTTACACAACCTGCTGCACAACCAGGTGCTGCACGAGCAAGTGGTGTTGTTGACCGTGGTCTATGAAGACATCCCGCGGGTGCCGCCGCAACGGCGTTTCGAAGTGGATGCCTACGGAGAAGGCTTCTTCCGGGTGATCCTGCACTTCGGCTTCACCGACGAGCCGGACGTGCCGCAAGCGCTGAAGTTGTGTCATCTGGACGAGCTGGATTTCAGCCCGATGCGCACCACTTACTTCCTCAGCCGTGAAACGGTCATCGCTTCGAAACTCGAAGGAATGGCGCGTTGGCGCGAAGGGCTGTTCGCGTTCATGTTGAAGAACGCCAACGGGAACTTGAGGTTCTTCAATTTGCCGCTGAACCGGGTGATTGAGTTGGGGACGCAGGTGGAGATGTAACGTCGCGTCATCGAAAAAGCCCTCGTCAGCTTCAAGGCTGGCGGGGGCTTTTTGGTCTCGGTTTGCCTTTACAGGCTTTCAGGTAAATCTTCTTCAGACTCGCTCTTTGTCCGCGTAGGTCGTGGGATCAGCGCTTGTATCACGTCGTCAATCAGAGCCTTGCCCATCATCGTCAGGTAATGCGCGGCCCAGGCGTGGCGGTCGGTGTCTTTGGTGCAGGCAGCGTCTTTTGCGAAGGATTTGGCGAGGTACAGCAGGTCGGAGGATTGGGACAAGGCATCGATGATCGGGATGCCGGAGCGAACGTTGAAAAACGCTTGATCCGATTTGTAGAGGAAGGGGGTGAAGCCGATGGTTTTAACGTGTGCTGGTCCGTTCGGGTCAGTTTCGCTCATCGTGTTGCTCCTTGGTTCGAAGTGCCACGACTTTCGTTACCACGCGAAAGGGAGGCAGCTGTACGCAGGGTGGTAAACCGGGAACCAAGGAAACCGGTACGCCCGCAGGCGTCCCACGCACAGCTGCCATAACGTGATGGACGCGCTGTTGCGCTGGTTTCGCCGGGTTACCACACCCGATCGCTGAATAGGTCAGCGACGTCCGGAGAGTATCCCGTCAAAAAACAGCACGACAGGGCGGCATGGCGCCGCAACACGCGATTCGGAGTTTGCCTACAAGGTCTGTCGGCGTCATCCGATATTGCGAGACCAGACGTAAACGAAACTAAACGTCAGACATCATTCCCGGTGGGCGCGGGCTTGCTCGCGAAAGCAGTCTGTCAGTTTACGAATCTGCTGGCTGATCCACCGTATTCGCGAGCAAGCCCGCACCCACATTGGATTTTTGGTGTTTGCTGAAATGTAAGAAGCCCCCGCAACCGTAAGGCGGCGGGGGCTTTTTGTGGTGCGCCAGGCATGGCGCGTAGCGCCGTGACTGGCGCTGTTCAGCTCACTGTGGTGGTGAGCCGAACGACTTGGAGGTGAAAGTCCTCTACACACCCGGCAAGGGGAAGTGTTAGCCAGAGGCAAGG
>NZ_JAIHLQ010000025.1 GCF_019733355.1 Pseudomonas baetica
CCCGCCCTACGCCTTGCCCGAGCACAAGACCCGCACCGTGCTGCGCAGCCACAGTTCACCGCACACCGGCGGCTACAACGAACTGATGATCGAAGACCGCGCCGGCCAGGAAAAAATCTACCTGCGCGCCGAGCGTGACTTTGAACAACTGATCCTCAACGACAGCCATAGCCTGACCCGCCGCGACCGTTTCGAACAGGTCGACAACCACAGCACCAGCCTGATCAAGGCTGACGAACGCCACACCACCGACGGTACGCGCAACACCGTCATCGGCAGCGACGACCTGCTCAGCATCAGCGGCAACAGCAGCACCATGGCTGATGGAACGCTGGTGATTCAGGCCGGGCCGCATGCGCGGGTTACCGCGAGCCAAGTGGTGATTGATGCCGGGACAAGCCTGACGCTGACGGCGGGCGGCCATCACATCGTGATCAATTCGGGTGGGATCTTCAGCAGCGTGGCCATCGTCGAGGGCGGCGCGCCAGTGGTTGGAGTGGCGGCGTTATCTGCTATCCCATCAGCCGAGATCGCCCTTCAAGCCCCCGTATTAATTCAAACGCAGCGTCTGACCCTGATGGCCAAGAGGCCGATCTGCGCTGTTTGCGAAGCCGCCAAACAGCAGCGTGGAGAAGCCGATGCTTGAATTACCGTCCTTACCCGATGACTTGCCATGGTCCGTGCAGGCCTATTTGCTGATGGATGGTGTAAGTGTCCCCAACCTGCCGCAATGCCTGCGCCGCTGGGACAATCTGGCTTACTGCCTCTACCAAGGCACACGCTGGCAGGAGCTGGCGGATATTTCGCCGTACCTGATCACTCTCAAAGGCGCAGACGATCCGCTGCTCACGTACTTTCAGGAAAACGCCACGCAGGAATGGGGCTTCTTGCTGTTCAGCAAGGCCGATGCGCCAACGCTCTGCAAACACTGGCGTCGCCTGCTCACCGTCAAGCACCCGAGTTCGATTGAGGTCATGCTGCGCATCGCCGATCCAGCCGTCATGCATCCATTGCTGAACCTTGCACAGCAAGCCAATAGCGCGCGCTGGTTTGGCCCGGTTCAGCACCTGTGCCTGCCCGATGGGCTACACGCCGTCTGGCAACAACATCAACGTGCGGACGCTGCTGCGCCCGACACCACCGATATCTATCAGTTGACCGAACAGGAACTCACCGCTCTGGGAGAAGCGCAGTTTCATCAGTCGGTGCTCAGCCTCAACAATCACTTGCAGCGATATTTCCCCGGATTCATGGCGGCCTGTTCAGCCTGGGAACGACTTCGATTTGCCGAGAAAACAGCACAGCAGGCCTATCAACAAGGCTTTACCTCGGAACAGGAAATCACCCTCTACGCCAACGTTTTCGGCTATCTGGGCGAACAACCACTGAGCGCCCACCCGGACATTGCACAACTGCTGACAGTGCCCTCCCAACAATCTCCCTTGAGCCGCGTGCGACGCGCCGCCCAATTGGCGCATGAGCGCACCACCCATTCACCGAGCGACTTGCCATGACAGCCGACGCCAATATTGCCGCCATGGCCAAGAGCGCCCAGGACACCCGTTCCCCTCTGGAAATGTGTCACTTGATGAGCGAAAAAGTGCAGCTGTTACCGCTGCGCTATGGCCTGGTCGAACAGCTTGATCCTTCTTCTGAATTGAGCATGCCGCTGAGCCTGAGCAGCCAACCGCTGGGCATTCGGCTGTTGCGTGACGGCTACCTGTACATCATCGATAACGGCACCGGTTACTTGCACGAATACCGCATTGAGCAAGGCCAGATCAGCAAACTGGTCTGGAAAGGCCAGGAAGTGGCCAGCGACACGCGCACAGCATCGGTCGGTGAGCCGCAACTGATCTTCACCCGGCAGCACACGCTGTTCGCTGGCTATTCGGAAATCCAGTGGACGGCCTACAAATGTTCGCAAGTGCTCAAGGACGCCACAGAGCGTGAACGTCTGATGCAACGCATCGAACCGGCGAGTGCTTGTCCGGACAAGGGCGGTGCGCACTTGTTGAGCCAACGGCAGGCGAATACCTGGCTGGCCGAGGTCGCCGAAAAATCCGCGCCAATCGATCTGCCCGAGGGCGCCAACCCGCAAGAGCGCCAGTCTTACGCCTGGGAAGACACGTCACTGTTCAAGAACACGTCGATTGAAACCCTCACCAGCCAAGTGCTGGGGGCCTATCAGAACGATTACCTGTTTCTGGTCTTGCGCGACGACTTCGGCGTGATGCGCGATCTGGCCAGCGCCCAACTGAATGTCGCGCACTGGCTCGATCAATGGAGCCGCGATGATGCCGCCCAGCGCCAGTACCTGACCGGCGCCTACATTCAGTCGTTGTACGAAGTGACCCCGGCACGCCTTGATGCACTGGCCAGCACCGACCCCGCCGTCAAAGCCCTGAAGGACGACACCAACGCCGAGCAACAAGCGGCCGTTGACGACTACTTGCGGGCGAAACGTGACAACGCCGGACCGTCAATCTTTGGCGACGAGGCTCATTGGCGAAAAGCGGCGCTGAGCAATCCTTACGCACGCGCCGCCGTCAATTTGCAGGACGCATTGGGTGAAGTGCTTTGGCAAAAACACCAAGGCACGATCACGGCACTTCACTTGCAAACCTGGGAGGCGCTGCACGGAAAAGAGATCGGCCAACGCGGCATCGATCACCTGATCAACCGTAGCGACATGCAAGCGTTCGTCAGCCGGCAGCAGACGCTGCTGAGCCATTGGCACAAGCGCTTGCAGGCCATTCGTGAAGATCGCTTGAACATGATCGTTGATGGTCATTTTCACCGGGCGGCTTGGTACTACGACTTGCGCAACGACGAGCAGATCCGCCATCGGCTGGAAACCGAATTCCTTTGCGTGGCCGCCCTGTGCTGGAACCGCGAAGCCACCGAAAAACTGGCGACCTTCCTCGACAGCAACCTGCTGACCGTGGTGCCGGGGCTGGACACGTTGACCTTGGCCGATCAGATGGAGGTGAGTAAAAAGCTCATGGACCTGAGCAACTTCTCGATCAAGGTCGCGGCGGCGCAGGAAAGCCTTGATGCGGTGGACGTGCTGACCAATCAGTTCAGAAGTTTGATGAATGAGCGGTTACCGAACTTTGCGGATTTGAATACGCGGTTTAGTGGGCTGCAGAGTTTGTTGGATGGGGCGTATAACCCGGCGCGGCAACTCAGTATTTCGGACGAGCTAGACACTGCTTATAAAGCATTCAAACAACGGCAAACCGTCGATCCAAATAGCTTCATCCGTGGCCTCGGCATCTCAACTTGCCTGCAACTGCTGCGCGAGTTTTCCCGAAGTGGACTGACCCTGCGGGCCGCGTCAGCGTCCGAATTCCAGGCCTTCAACAAGACCCGCGATACCGCGCTCGACCTGCGCCGCCAACTCAAGGACAGCTACAAATTGCGCCACCGCGAGTTGTCGCGGCAGATCCACGGCCTGGCCCCATCCGGTAGCGAGCAGGTGCATAACCAGCGCATCAATCAGCTCAGGGCTGCGTTGCTACCGCTGGAGGATAATCTCAGCCGCGCCCTGACCGTCGGCTCAAGCGGGCCGGGGCAAATCGGCACGGTGATCGATGGCATGGCCCCGGCGTTGCGAGAGGAGATGCATAGAACCGTACGTGATTTCCGCGCGACGGGGACGTTTGGCAAACCTATTGTCAGTGCGCTGAAATCCAAGGGTGACGGGATTGCGTTGTTGCTGTTTGTTTATCAGGGGCAGAAGTTTTTGGAAGCGTTGAGTGCGTTTGATTCAAAGGAAAAGTCGTCTTTATCTGACTGGGGGACACTCTTTGAATCATCGATTGGAATGTTGGCTGCGGGTTTTGCAGCGGTACAAGGTCTGTCGGTGACGATCCTTCAAGCGCATATCGAGCAAATGGACAGCGCCGCCGGAAAACTCAATACCATGAGCCGTTTGGGACGCTGGATGGCTGGATCAGGATTCGGAGCATTCATATTCGGTGGCGTGGCTGCGATAACCGACTCAGGCAAGCACTCCGTCCAGTGGACTAAAGCAATGACCGAAGGCAACCACCAAGCCTTGGCCGCCACGACTATACAAATCGCCGGCGACGCTACCCTCGTAGGCACCAACACTTGGGGCGCCAAACACACGACGTCGATCATCAGTCAGGTTCTGAGAAAACCCGCCGAACTCCGAGCTATTGCCTGGGCCGAAGCCAGTCCCCGGCTGCTGGGCATCGCTGCGCAAGCCAACCTCGTAGGTCTGATCGGCACAGCCCTGCAACTGCTGGGCGAAGGCCTCCACAACTATTTCAATCTGGATGCCTTACAAAAGTGGTTGCAGGCCAGCGCATGGGGTACCGCCAACCTGCAACGCAGCCTGCCAGAGGACTGGAGCGCATTGGCAACGGTGGTGCAACAACCGACCTGCGAGCTGATCCGCGAGGGCAAACGAACCTATTTGCTGCTCAGACTGCCCGGCGTCCGCACACGGGAAATGGACAGCCGCCGGCTGCAACTGCTGGCCTATCAGCAAACCCGCGCGGTACCGATCCCCGGCCCCTACAACAGCCAGTTGCCGCCCCGGCGCTGGCAGGAATGCAGCGCCGCGTGGGCCGCGGTGGCCGTAGTCGTCAGCCAGGAAGACGAGGCACTGACCTTGGACCTGCCGATCCCCGATGTCCTGCAAACATCCGATTTCGCCCTGGCCCTGAACATTGGCTACCAATTGGAAGCCGAACGCGATTTGATCCATCGCACCTGTTTTGTCCTGCGCGATCTGCGCATTGCAAGTGAACGTGGTGTACGGTTGCCGGCCCAAGGCCGATTTACACTCGACCCTGTGGAAACCTTGCCCACTGGATTGAGCAAGGCCCCGTACTGGTTATTCACCCGCGATGAAATGGCGACTGTCGATGTTTAGCAAACTGTTCAAGCGCAAAAAAAAGCCTGAAGCCAAAGACTCGGCACCGGACATTCGAAGCCAGCGGCCTAGTGCCGGTGAACTGCGGGTCAGGGGCTTGAACGAAACGCTGTTTCTGGCGCCATTACCGGTTTACACCGGGCAGGCACAAGTGTCTCGGCGTAACTTTTCGGAGATGAACGAGATCTACCTAGAGTTGGGGGGGAATAACCGGGGCACAGTTGAGCAAGCGAAAATATTGGCTGCTGGAATATGGATGGTTTTATTCCTCGCCTTTTTAATGCCAGTGCTGATCTCAGTCTGGTTGGTATTTTTTAGCCCGTCAGAATTCAATCGGAAATTCTTAGAGCTTATTTGGGATGGATTGTACGTATTCGCCACGGGATCGCTTCTATCCATTATTCCAATTGGCGGCTACGTCTACGGCATGCTCTCCAACGTCCGCACCCTCTCCAAAAGTTACCCCGTGCGCTTCAACCGCCAACGCCGCGAAGTCTGCTACATCGACGACACCACCCATCGCGTACTCATCGTGCCGTGGGAAAGCGTGGTGGCCTGGGTCGCCGGCAGTCAGGGCGTGACCAGTTACGGCGCCATGCGCGATTACACCTTCGGCATGGGGCTGGAGGACGAAGAACACGACACCGTGCAATTCATCCTGTCGGCCCAACCCAGCGATGTGCATGCACTGGGTATGTGGACGTCGATTCGCAATTACATGGAAGAAGGGGAATTGGTGGATACGCCAAGCCCCATGCTCGCCGCATTGGGTATCACCTTGAGTGAGGACGAACTCAAACCCTATGAAGGGCTGCACACGTTTGAAGTCGAACGCCTTGACGCCAGAGCACTGGGTCGATTGGACGATGGTGGCGGTCACCTCACTGCCGAAGAACGAAAGCGTTGGGGTTACTCCAAACGTTCGCCATGGCCCCTGCGCTGGTGGTACGTGCGCCGTGTACTCACGTTCTGGAAAATGCCCTACCTGATCGCCGAATGGGCGCACCGCAAGGGCCGCCCGACCCTGCCGGAAAACGTGCAAGCCTGGTCGCAACCCCTGCCCCCCGAGCAATGGGCCAAACCCAGCCCTGCGCTGCAAAAAGCCAACGCACTGGTCAAAACTGCGATGGATAAAAAAGGCGCGAACTTCGTCGATGCCTGTAAAGCGGCAGGGTTGCATTGAGCAAGGCCCCGTACTGGTTGTTCACCCGCGACGAAATGGCGACTGTCGATGTTTAGCAAACTGTTCAAGCGCAAAAAAAAGCCTGAAGCCAAAGACTCGGCACCGGACATTCGCAGCCAACGGCCAAGTGCCGGGGAGCGACGGGTGAAGGGTTTGAATGAGACCTTATTTCTGGCGCCGTTGCCGGTTTACACCGGACAGGCACAAGTATCTCGGCGTAATTTTTCAGCAATGAACGAAACCTATCTTGAGTTGGGCGGTAGCAACTTCGGGATGGTTGAGCTAGGGAAGAGATTGGCGATTCAAATCTGGCTCGTATTGTTTATCGCCTTTATTGCACCGAGCCTGCTCATCATCTATGGGGTGCTCTTTTATCCAGAAAACTTCAGGAACCCTTTGCATGAAATACTGACTTTTTTTCAAGTTGGCGTCGTGGTTTGCCTTGTATCCATGATCCCCCTTGGCGCCTTCATCTACGGCATGCTCTCCAACGTCCGCACCCTCTCCAAAAGTTACCCCGTGCGCTTCAACCGCCAACGCCGCGAAGTCTGCTACATCGACGACACCACCCATCGCGTACTCATCGTGCCGTGGGAAAGCGTGGTGGCCTGGGTCGCCCGCAGTCAGGGCGTCACCAGTTACGGCGCCATGCGCGATTACACTTTCGGCATGGGGCTGGAGGACGAAGAGCACGACACCGTGCAATTTATCCTGTCGGCCCAACCCAGCGATGTGCATGCACTGGGCATGTGGACGTCGATTCGCAATTACATGGAAGAAGGGGAATTGGTGGATACGCCAAGCCCCATGCTCGCCGCGTTAAGCATCACGTTGAGCGAAGATGAACTTAAACCGTATGAAGGGCTGCATACCTTCGAAATCGAACGGCTCGACGCCCGATTTATGGGCGATCTCGATGACGGCATGGATGATGACTATCGCAAGCGCTATGGATATCCCCAACCCACGAGATGGCCCCTGCGCTGGTGGTACGTGCGCCGCATCCTGACCTTCTGGAAAATGCCCTACCTGATCGCCGAATGGGCCCACCGCAAAGGCCGCCCGACCCTGCCGGAAAACGTGCAAGCCTGGTCGCAACCCCTGCCCCCGGAACAATGGGCCAAACCCAGCCCAGCCCTGCAAAAGGCCAATGCACAGGTCAAAACTGCGATGGATAAAAAAGGCGTCAACTTCGTCGATGCCTGCAAAGCGGCAGGGTTACATTGAGCGCGCCTTTGAAACCCTGCCCAGCGGATTGAGCGGGACGCCGGACTGGTTGTTAGATATCCAGAACCAGTAACTCGGCAACTCCTACACTGGCGGTTGCTGCATCGTTATTTATCCCGCGTGTCGATTCGCGGCGTTCCCATTCGACTAAGCCGTGAATCCCCCACACTCCACGGAGTCACCACTATGCGATTCATGATCCTCGTAAAAGCCAGCGCCGATTCCGAGGCCGGCATCATGCCCAGCGAAGAACTGCTTAGCGCCATGGGCAATTTCAACGAAGCACTGGCCAAGGCCGGCATCCTGGTAGCGGCCGATGGCCTGCACCCGAGCAGCAAAGGTATTCGGGTGCAATTCTCGGGAGATAAACGCACGGTCATTGACGGCCCCTTCAACGAAACCAAAGAGCTGGTAGCCGGCTACTGGATCTGGGACGTGAAGTCGAAAGCAGAAGCCATCGAATGGGTCAAGCGTTGCCCCAACCCGATGCCGGGCACCGACTCAGATATCGAGATTCGCCAGATATTCTCCGCCGAGGATTTCGGCGCCGAATTCACCCCGCAACTGCGCGAGCAGGAATTGCGCATTCGCGAACAGGCGAAGAAGCCCTGACCGCCCCTGCCACCTCGCGCTCGATTAACTTTAGGAGCTGTCGAGTCAAACGAGGCTGCGATCTTTTGATCTTGCTTCTAAAGACCAAGATCAAAAAATCGCAGTCTTCGGCAGATATCAAGATCGTTGCTGTTCAGATGGGCTGTATGTTTGAAGCTTGTTTGCCTTTTTTGTCTACCTTTACATCAAACGAAACTCTTTGACCCTCTTGAAGCGATTTTAAACCCGCACTTTGAACCTCAGAGAAATGCACAAAAAGATCATTCCCGTCCTCATCCGACGTGATATAGCCAAAACCCTTCGCCTCGTTAAAAAACTTCACCGTTCCCGTAGCCATATTTGCCTTCCTTCTTTCATTTACGCGCAAGCCGATAATTTTGCGCGGCACCCAACCATCAAAAACCCATATCTCCATTCCGACAACTGTCAAACCTGACAGGGTGTAAATATCCACAGTCTCACCCGCCCGCCGCTGGCCTAGCCGCGATTACCTGCTAGCTTCAATCGCAGGTGTCCTGAACGCTTGGTAAAGCAGGATTACTAAATTAGCGGCACAGGCGTGCCTGCATCGACAGTGTTCATCAGAGAGTCGGAATTCATGGCGAAGAAAATGAGAAGGCATGCATGGCTATTGGCGGCGGCTCTTTTGCCGGCGATTGCGTTTGTCAGCTGTGGCGTCGGTACTTGAGAACTCGGCCCCCAAGCCCTTAGGCATTGCCTCAGATCACGCCTGAGGCAATGCCTGAAAGCGTCGGCTTATTTGGATTTGAGCTTGAGATAAGACTGGTTAAGATCCGACGCCCAGCCATCGATTACGCTTTTCACGTCATCAGCCTTCATGACCTGCGATTCGTTTGCCAGCGGCTTGCCGGTGCCCTTGCGTACCACCTGAGCAACCACTTTGTTGTTAGCGCCATCCAGGAACACCGCTTCGGTGGCCAGGGTGGTTTCCTGATCACGGATACCGCTCGCCGTGCTGACAGCCGCGGCTACCAGCGCAATTGGGATCACTTCATAAGGTTTGAGACCTTCGGTCTTGCTGCTGACGGCGGTGATCGCCGCTCGCACCACCATCACGCCCGGGCCTGGACCGGTGGCCAATGGCAAGGACTTGCCGATTTCGCGTTTGAGTGCCTGATCGTAATAGCGGGTGATACCGTTGAGCGTCTGTTGCGGGATCTTGGCGGTTGGCTGGGGTTGGGGATAGAGCTGGGTTGGTTCGATGTAAACGCTGGTGAACTTGTTGATGTCGGCTTTGGGGTCGATCCAACGCATCACTTCGGCACCGGACGGTGACTTGGCCTCTTTGAGCAGGCTGTAGTCCTTGAGAAACCCGGAGTATTCATCGGGAGCAACGGTTTTGCTGGAGCACCCGAGCACTGTGAGGGTGGCAATGCACAAGGTGCCCATCATTACGGCTGGCTTCATGCTGTAACTCCTTTCAACAAGGCCTGAATGTATTGCGTCAGGGGGAATTACAGGTATAGCTAAAGTCCGGAAAATTGCACTGCCGCCGAATGAGGGGGCTTTTGCCCCCTGCGACTATTCACCAGGACGACGTCTCGCCACTTCTCAACGCCATCTCACGCCGACTGTTGGCGCGCATCGCCTTGATCAGCGACACCGTACCTACCAACAAAATCGCGGCGCCAAACAGGAAGTCGATGTTGTACAGCTGGAAGTCTTGCACCGGTCCGATCAGCAGCACCCGCACCACCGCAATGCCTGCTAGCGTGGCAAGGAAGTCGATCCCCGGCTCATCGCGATAGAACACCAGCATCAACGGCAGGCACAGCACCAGCAGCATCAACAGCACCACGACCTTGAACGAGCCTTTGCGTTCGACGCTGAACGCGCATTCATGCGGGCCGTAGGCCTTGTAGTCTTCGTCGCGGATCATCGAGTTTTTCTCGTTGATGTAATCGACGCGGTTGTACTTCTGGATCGGTGTGAAGGTGTTGGACATCGCCATCAGCGTGGTGATGTTCTTGAAACGCAAGTCAATGCGTTCGCTCCCCTTGAGGTAATAGAGCACCGGTTTATAGCCGTAACGGTAGGTATCGAACGGGAACTCGGTGACCTGACCCTGAACGCCGATCGGGCGAGGCTCAAGTTCAGCGTAGGCACTTTTGTTGGAGGACGAGAGATTGCGGCTCAGTGGCTGAACCTTGACCTGCTCCAGGAAGATCGGCGTGACGCCGTAGGACCACTGCAAAGGTTCCAGACGCAGGCGCAGTTCGTTGCGGCCCAGGTCGTAACGGTTGAACGTGCGTTCGGACACCACCACAGAACCGCTGAGCATGAATTCGCCGCGCAGGTTGTTGGTGACGCGCAAGGTCAGTTGGTCCTTGCCCAGCAACGCCGCCTCGTTGGTCGGCGGTGTGCCGCACCACGCGGTACTTTCACCGGCACCGCCGAGTTGGCCGTCGCGGTTTTCCTTGAATACATAAAAGTAACTGGCCCACAGCGTCAGCATCAAAAGCGACGCGGTGAGGCTCAGGATTTTCTTGCCCGGACTCACTGAACAGACTCCCTTCTTCGGTCCCATCGGCCAGCCGAAAACCCGCTGGCGACGGCAACTCTACCAAAAGGCCACCATCGACCCAAGAAAAAAAGCCCGAAACGTCAGCGCTCTAAGGGTTTCCCCTGTACCGGCAAAGGGTTAGCGGCGGCGGAATAACGGCCGCGGCTCAATCACCGAACGGCCATACAACACGCTCATCCCCGCCAGCCCTTTGAGCGCATCTTCAGCCGATTTGTCTTCGCGCACGGCAAAACTGTCGAACCCGCATTGGCGCATATGGCTGAGTTGATCACGCAGCACATCGCCAATTGCGCGCAACTCCCCTGCCCAGCCGAAACGACTGCGCAGCAGATACGCCTGACTGTAGGCGCGGCCGTCGCGAAAGCTTGGGAAGTCCAACGCGATTAGCGGCAGCGACGCCAGCCACGGGACCAGGCTTTCGACGTCATCGTCCGGCCCCAGCCACACCGCGTGGGTGGACGGTGACTCCAGCCAATGGGCCAGCGGCAGAATCAACAACCCTGCGGGCCTTGGTGTCGAAGGCTCGCGCACCAGCCTCCACGGATCATTCAGCTCAATCCGCGCCACTCCCTGCTCAAGTCGCAACAGATTGTTCATGCCGACACTTCCAGCGCCTTCGGATACACACGCTCCTTGAATGGCTCCAGCCCGATACGCGCCAACGTATCGACGAACAACTCCTCGCTTTCGCGATAGCGCACAAACGTGCCGATAATCCGTTCGATCACTTGCGGCACCTCGGCGGCGCTGAACGACGGGCCGATGACTTTGCCCAACGCGCTGTTCTTGCCCTGGGCGCCACCGAGGGTGATCTGGTACCACTCGCTGCCGTTCTTATCGACGCCGAGGATGCCGATATTGCCGATGTGGTGATGGCCGCAAGCGTTGATGCAGCCGGAGATGTTCAGGCTGATATCGCCCAGGTCGTGCAGGTAATCGAGGTTATCGAAACGCGACTGAATCGCCTGGGCAATCGGGATCGACTTGGCGTTGGCCAGCGCGCAGAAATCACCGCCCGGGCAGGCGATGATGTCGGTCAGCAGGCCCACGTTGGCACTGCCTAGACGTTGCTCACACGCCAGTTGCCACAGGGCGTACAAATCCGCTTTCGGCACATCCGGCAGGACGATGTTCTGCTCATGGGCGATGCGAATCTCGCCAAAACCGAAGCGTTGCGACCAATCGGCCACCGCGAGCATCTGCAATCCGGTCACGTCTCCCGGCGGCGCCGCCAGGCCCGGTTTGGTCGACAGCACGACGCTGGTGTAACCCGCCACTTTGTGCGGCTTCACGTTACGCGCGACCCAGCGGGCGAACGCCGGGCTTTCGGCCAGTCGCGTGCCGAAGTCCAGATCGGTGTCGGCCAGCGTGCGATAGGTCGGTGGTACAAAAGCGCTGGCGACCCGTTGATACTCGGCGTCGGTCAACTGCGCCGGGCCGTCCTTGAGGTGCTGCCATTCCTCTTCGACTTCTTTGGCGAACGCCTCGATGCCCAGCGCCTTGACCAGAATCTTGATCCGCGCCTTGTACTTGTTGTCGCGCCGCCCGTGGCGGTTGTAGACGCGCAGCACCGCCTCGACGTAGGACAACAAATGCTGCCACGGCAAACCTTCGCGGATCTGCAAACCAAGGATCGGCGTGCGCCCTAACCCGCCGCCGACGATCACTCGCAACAGCATTTGCCCGTCGCGGCCGGGATAAAGATACAGACCGATGTCGTGCATCATGATCGCCGCGCGATCTTGCTTCGCCGAGCAGATGGCGATCTTGAATTTGCGCGGCAAGAACAGGAATTCCGGGTTGATCGTCGACCATTGGCGCAGGATCTCCGCTAAGGGTCGCGGGTCGATCATCTCGTCCGCTGCGACCCCGGCGAACGCTTCGGTGGTGATGTTGCGCACGCAGTTGCCGGAGGTCTGGATCGCATGCATGTTCACTTGCGCCAAACGTTCAAGGATGTCCGGCACCTGGGCCAGTTCGATCCAGTTGAACTGCATGTTCTGCCGCGTGGTGAAGTGGCCGTAACCTCGGTCGTAATCACTGGCAATGCTCGCCAACGTGCGCATCTGCTCCGCGCTCAGCGTCCCGTAAGGAATCGCCACGCGCAGCATGTACGCGTGTTTTTGCATGTACAGGCCGTTTTGCAGACGCAGCGGCAGGAACTCCTCTTCACTCAATTCTCCCGCCATGAACCGTTCGACCTGATCGCGAAATTGCGCAACGCGCTCGAACACCAGTGCGCGGTCGTAATCGTCGTATTGATACATGCAGCGGCTACCTCATCAGGTTGAACGAATATCAGAACTGTGGGAGCGGGCACGCTCCCACAGCAGATCTGCCAGAGATAGGCACTATGCCGTTACAGCGCAGCACGTTACAGATTCACCTGAACGTATAAAAACCGTATCAGGGCGCGGCAGATCGCCGCAGGCAGCAGCCTAATCTGATCCGCATAAATGAAAGATTCCTGAGCCTGTTTTGTTTTTGACGAGGTTTCTACAGTGCAGCTCGTGCCAGACCGGGTGGCCTGGCAAGACTTTGCAACCGTGGATGAACTGACCATGAGCACAGCAACAATCGGACAGGCATATAACTACAAGGTCGTCCGCCAATTCGTTATCGCGACGGTTTTCTGGGGTGTCGTCGGGATGGCGATGGGGGTATGGATCGCCTCGCAACTGGTTTGGCCAGAGATGAATCTGGACCTGCCGTGGACAAGCTTCGGCCGCTTGCGACCGCTGCACACCAGCCTGGTGATTTTCGGTTTCGCCGGCAGCGCGCAGTTCGCCGCCAGTTACTACGCCGTGCAGCGTACCTGCCAGGTGCGGCTGTATTCGGACAAACTCGCCGCGTTCACCTTCTGGGGTTGGCAATCGGTGATCGTGATCATGCTGATCACCCTGCCGATGGGCTACACCACCACCAAGGAATATGCCGAGATCGAATTCTCAGGCGCCGTGTGGATGGCCGTGGTCTGGGTCGCCTACGCCGTGGTCTTCTTCACCACCGTGGTGCAGCGCAAAACCAAGCACATCTACGTCGGCAACTGGTTTTTTGGTGCGTTCATTCTGGTGATCGCCATGCTGCATGTGGTCAATCACTTGTCGATTCCGGTGGACTGGTTCAAGTCTTATCCGGTGTATTCCGGCGCCACCGACGCCATGGTGCAGTGGTGGTACGGGCACAACGCAGTGGGGTTCTTCCTGACCACCGGGTTCCTGGGGATGATGTATTACTTCGTGCCGAAACAGGTCAACCGGCCGGTGTACTCGTATCGATTGTCGATCGTGCACTTCTGGGCGCTGATCACCCTTTACATCTGGGCCGGCCCGCACCATTTGCACTACACCGCGCTGCCGGACTGGGCGCAGTCGCTGGGCATGGCCATGTCGCTGATCCTGCTGGCGCCGAGCTGGGGCGGGATGATCAACGGCATGATGACGCTCTCGGGCGCTTGGCATAAGTTGCGCACCGACCCGATTTTGCGCTTCCTGGTGCTGTCGCTGGCGTTCTACGGCATGTCGACGTTCGAAGGGCCGATGATGGCGATCAAGACAGTGAACGCCCTCTCCCACTACACCGACTGGACCATCGGCCACGTACACGCGGGCGCTCTGGGCTGGGTGGCAATGATCACCTTCGGCGCGACGTATCACATGGTGCCGAAAGTATTCGGCCGCGAGCAGATGTACAGCACGCCGCTGATCAACTTGCACTTTTGGCTGGCGACCATCGGCACGGTGTTGTACATCGCCTCGATGTGGGTCAACGGCATTACTCAAGGCCTGATGTGGCGGGCGATCAACGAAGACGGCACGCTGACGTATTCATTCGTCGAGGCACTGCAAGCCAGTCACCCGGGATTCATCGTGCGCTTTGCCGGTGGGGTGTTCTTCCTCAGCGGCATGTTATTGATGGCCTACAACGTCTGGCGCACGGTGCGAGTAGCGGATGTTGCGCTGGCGCGCAGTGAAGCGCAGATCGCCTGAGGCAGGGAGCCTGTGATGTTCGATATTTTCTTGAATGTGCTGGGGGTGGTGTTTTTGTGGCTGGCGGTGGAGTACTGCTTGCGGCATGAGACCGCGCAAAGTCTGGACGATGCGAGCATGGTGCCTTTTGCTGATGATCCGCAGGTGGCTCGGCGAGTTGAGCTGGCAACAGGCAAAACCGTGAAAGCGGTGGCCCCGGAAACGGCGAAACCGGGTTGGATCAATCTGGATATGTAGAGTTACCCCTTACTTCCTGTGGGAGCGGGCTGGCCGGCTCCCACAGGGGGAAGGTGTGAGTCCTTGAAACTACGCGCGATCACGCGGGATCAGGCTCTGCAGTTGCAACGCCAGAAAATCCGCATCAAACAAAAACGTATCCGGATCCTTCAATCCATTGGTCTTGCGCCATTGCCACTCTCCGCCCGGCAACCCCACCAGCGAAATACTGCCGTAACGCGCCGCCGTCAAGCCCATCACCGCCAGTGAAATCTGCCCGGCGCTGCCCATCACATCGGGCACGAACTCCACTGGTTTGCCAGCAATCACGATCGTCAGCTTCTCTGTCTTGAAGGTCGAGGTCTCGACCGGAGTGCTCGGTCCGAAGGCAACATAGGCTTCGCGGTTAACCTCCAGCAGATTCGGTGCCTGCACCGGTTGCAGCCATTGCTGAATATTGCCGAACAATTCAGTGATTCGCGTCGCCCATGCCTCCGACTGCGTTGTGAACAGTTGCTTCTTGTGCGCTTCACTTTCGGCGTAGTGACGAAGCATCTCGCCCAGTTGCTGTACATCGTTCATCGGTGCGTTCCTCGGCAGAGAGCCTGCGATAGCCGATAGTGACAGATCGAAGCGCTGGCGTACGTTTAACCTCAAATGCCGCCACCGTGACACTTTGCAAATGGATCAGCGGTACAGTTGCTTTGCACTGGCATACACCTCTGAACAAATGGACACTCTGCCGGGGCCCGACCTTCGCTACGGGCCATTGCCCGAGGACATTCAATGCGCACCATCGGCCTGATCGGCGGCATGAGCTGGGAGTCCAGCGCCGAATATTATCGACTCATCAATCAGCAGGTGCGTGATCGCCTTGGTCCATTACGGTCGGCGCAAGTGCTGATGTACAGCGTCGACTTCGGCCCGGTCGAACAGGCACAGCATGCCGGGCGCTGGGATGACGCGGCGGCGATTCTGGTGGATGCGGCGCGCAGGCTCCAAGCGGGTGGAGCTGAATGCGTGGTGCTGTGTACCAACACCATGCACAAGGTGGCCGATCACATTCAGGCGGCGATCAACATTCCGTTCCTGCACATCGCCGAACCGGCGGCGCAGGCGGCTTTGGCGATTGATGCGCGCACCGTCGGGTTGCTCGGCACAGCGTTCACCATGGAACAGGACTTTCTCAAGCAACGCCTGATCGCCCAAGGCCTGACGGTATGGGTGCCGGACGACGCTGAGCGCAAGGAGGTGCACCGGATTATCTACGACGAGTTGTGTGTCGGCGTGATCAGTGACGAGTCGCGGCAAATCTATCAACGGGTGATCGAATCGCTGACCGCACGCGGCGCTCAGGCAATCATCCTTGGCTGCACGGAAATCGGCCTGCTGGTCAAAGCCGAGCACAGCGCCGTGCCCTTGCTCGACACCACCGAACTCCACGCGCAGTCGGCGGTGGCGTTCGCCTTGGGCGACTGACTCAAACCTTCGATGAGCTACGCAGGCGGGCCATGCTCAGGGTGTCGACCCATTGCCCGTCGCGCACCGCGTAATCGCGAAACAGGCCTTCGGTCTCGAAACCGAACTTGCGGTAGAGACCAATAGCCGCCTCGTTATCGGCGAACACCGAAAGTTCGACGCGGTGCAGGTTCATCCAGTTGTCGGCAACCTCGAGCGCCGCTGCCAACAGTTTCGAACCCACGCCTTTGCCCTGCCAGGCTAGCGCTACGCCCATGCCGAGACTGCCGGCGTGGCTGCGGCGAATCCGCGAGTAGTTTTCCAGCCCCAGATGGCCGATGACCGCGCCCTGATGCAGCGCCACCAGTTTCACCGTTCGCTCGTTTTCCGCCATCAGTCGTTGCCGCCAGATCTCGGCGGATTGAAACGGCATCTGCAACACCTGGCGAGCAACGGCTGGATCGTTATAGAGCGCGGTAACGCTCTCAACGTGGGACTCGTTGAAGCGTTCGAGATGTATCGAGGGGCTGTGCTCGGGCATGGCGGATCCTTCCTGGATCGATGTGTGGCCGATCACTCTAAACCGGCGGTTATCAATTTGGCGAGGTGCAAAACGGTGAGAGCGGCGTGGCGACGATTCGACCGGCTCGCGAATGCGGTGTGTCATTCAAAGCTATTGTTGATTGTTCGGCCGCTTTCGCGAGCAAGCCCGCTACCACAGGGGGTTGGGGTTAAGTCTGGAACCATTCGTGGCGCTCGTTGAAGGTGTTGTGGATGAGTTCGATCAGGGTTTGTACTTCGGCGATGTCTTGTGATTCGGCATTCACCGCCAGCCACGCTTGCAATCGCATCGGCTCATCGAACAATCCGGGCAACGCCACCAATCCGCGATCAAACCGGCTCATGTAAGCCGGCAACAAACCGATGCAGGCACTGCAGCGAATCATCTCCAGCATCAATTCATAAGACTGCATCTGCACCACACCAGCCAGACGTTGTTCGACCAGATCATTCCATGGGCGAAAGCTGTCGATCTGCCGGTCGTGCTGCCATTGCACCAGCATGAAATCGGCAAGGTCATCGACACTCGCCGGGCGTGCGGTGACGCGGGAGTAGCGTTTGGCGATGTGGGGAAGGTAGTCCAGGCTCGCCAGGCGCTGCGGTGGGTGGGTGGCGAAGGTCGGGCCGGGGTTCGAGGTTTCGCCATGGGCCAGCCACAGGACGACATCAGCGCTGACGGCCCGCAGCGACAGTTCGCTGTCCAGCGCGATGATTTCCAAGCGTACGCTGGCATTGCGGCGCAGCAGTGCGATGAGATCGCGACCGAGGATGTCGTGCAGGATGGACTCGGCGACGGCCAGGCGAATCAGCGGCTGTTCAACCATCGGCAGTTTGCGCTCGTTGGCCAGGGCGACCAGTTTGGCCTGAAGTTGCTGGCCTTCGCGGGTCAGGCTCAGTGCGCTGCCCTGAAAACTGAACAATGTATGTTGGAGCTCCTGCTCAAGCTGGGCCAGTTGTTTGCGCAGCAAGGTCGAACGCACGTTGAGGCTGCGCGCCGCTTGCATGAAGCAACCGCAACGGGCGCTGACCAGAAAGTACTGCGCGACGTCGGCGTCGATAGTCGCGGCGTGTGACAACCAGGGTTCGCTTTTATTCTCTGCCCAACGGTAATCGGCGCTGCCCTGTCGTCCTGCGGGTTCGTTGAATGACATCGATGACTCCCTGTCGATCTTTGTATTTTATTGGCTTTGTGCACTGTGAAAAATTCTCAATCCAACTCCCACAGTTTTTGTATCGGATAAAAAATCAGTGTTTTTCCTCGAGGACTTTATTGAGTTGCGCCCCGTCGATACTCAGCGTCGCCGTGTTGAGCATCCCGTCCAGATACGCCTGCGCAATCTGCTCCTGACGCTGGGCACGCAAGGCCTGGGTCAGTTGATCGCGCAGTTCATCCAGTGTCGCGGTGCGCGCCGGTTGTTGTTCGGTGAGTTTGATCACATGGAACCCGGCGGCGCTCTGAACAGGATCGGAAACGGCGCCAACCTTGAGCCGCGCCACGGCGCCACGCACCTCAGGAACGAGTTGCTGCAACGGTTGCAAACCGGTATCACCACCACGCTCAGCGGTGACGCGATCCTGCGAATACTGAGTCGCCAGCGCGGCAAACTCCGCCGGGGTCGCCTGCGCTTTTTTGCTCAGATCGAGCGCCTGCTTGCGCACGGTTTCAAGAGTCTGCGGCTCATTCACCTCAAGAAAAATCTGGCTGACCCGGTACAACGGCGGGGTCTGCCAGTTCGCCTTGCCGGCGTCATAGGCTTTGTGCAACTCGGCCTCACTCGGGTAATCCGCCGGCACCTCACTGACCGAACGCAGGTAATCGCGAAAGACGATCTGCTCAGTCGCTGCCCGAGTCTGTCGCGCGACGTCCGGGCGCTGCGCCCAACCCTGCGCCTCGGCCTGCTCCAACACGGCTTTCTCGGCCAGTCGCGTGCGAATCCAGCGCTCCAGCGCTTCACGATTACCGCGCAGTTGTTCGCGGGTCTCTGGCGGGACTGTCGCCAGCAGCGCCTGCAATTCATCAGGCGAAACCTGCTGATTACCCAACCGCGCGACCGCCGGCCCCGTTACCGCCGTCGACACTGGTGCCGACTGCTGGGCGGCGACCGGGTCACTGCCCGGCCGCACCACCAGCGCCACGGCCACCACCAACAGCACCACGGCTCCAGCGCCGATCACCATGGCAGGCTTTTTCACAGCGCGACTTCCTCTTGCTCGGCAACGGCAACTTTTGCCGTCGAGGCTTGAGTTGTCTGGCTGAAGTCACGCAGATAAACAATGAATTCCTGCAGCAAGCGATCCCACAGCTCCAGATTGCCGCGCAGGTGATCGCTGCTGACGCCGGCGGCGAGCACCACGTCCATTTCCATCACCAGGAACTCGCCCTGCAACGACAAGCGTGCAAAACGTCGCGAAGCGTTCCACTGCTCGGCCACACCCTGGGGCAACTCACCCTGCACGCGAAGCGCACAACTGAACGTGAAGTCGACGTAGCGGCCCTGCTCCACCGCCGGGTTGCCGAAACGCACGGCGTAGCCAATGCCCTGACTGGCACTGAGCAATTGGACGATGCCGTTCTGTTCGGTCTGGTTGACGCGATAACCGGCGGCTTGCAGGACGTCGGTCAACGATTGCGGGGAAACGTGGCTGATCAATTGAGTCATTGCTTCTTCCTTGTTTATCAGGCTTTTTAATCAGTGCAAGAGCGCAGCTTGCGGCGCGTCGAATTGAGTCTTGTAGAGCTCGTCGCCGAACCCCTGGGCCAGTTCATCGAACTTGACCCGGGCGCTGCCCGCGAAGGGCTGGCGGATCTTCATCACTTCGGCCACATCGATGTTTTCGTAGGCGCTGAGGATCTGCTTGGCGACGCCGTACATCTGCTGATTCTTGACTGAACATTGCTGCACTTGTGTGTCACGTTCAGTCAATTGCGCTTGAAGCCTGGAACGCTCGGTTTCTTTGGCGCGGGCCATGACCAATAACTCGTCATAGGCCTTCTTGTACTTGCCGGTCTGCTCAACGCTGGCCGCCACTTGCGCCTGCGCCTGGCTGTGCAGGCTCTGTTGCTGCCCCGCCAGTTGCTCGGCGACGCCTTTGACCTTGGCCAGTTCAGCGGTCAATTGCTTGATTTGCGCCTGCGCAGCCTTAGCCTCGTTTTGCGCTGCCAGTTGCGCAGCGCTGGCCTGAGCCTGCTGACTTTGCAAGGCTTGCAACTGCTGGGTGGTGCTACGCAATTGCGTACGCAAGCGCTCCTCCATGCCCTCGGCACTGGCGCCGGTGGCAACCAACATTCCAAGGCCCAGCAACAACAATCGCGTGTTCATAACCGTCTCCCGGCGCCTTAGAAGCGCGTGTTGATCTCAAGCTGCAAGACATCGATATCGAACGGCGCGCCGTATACCGCTTCTGTGCTCAACCAGCGGCCGGTCGCAAAAACGTTCTTCGCCAGACCGTAGTTGCCGCCGATGAAATAACCCTTGGCGTTGGTGCCACCGAGGTGGAAAGACGAGTCGTTAAAGCCGTCCGGCAAGGCGTCCGGCTGGATGTACTTGTAGCCGGCGAACATATTCCAGTCGCCCTGCTTCTTCAGGTCCAGGGCGTTGCCGAGGGTGAATTGCACCATCCACGCATTGGCACCGCTTTCGATATCGCCATTGCTGTCGAGGTTGTTGACGATTTGCCCGGCCGAACGCTTGCGCATGTCGCCTTCGTCGTAGCTGAGGTTATGGATGTAGTTGCCCTGGCTGCGCAGCTTGAAGTCTTGCGGCAGATCAGCGTCCCACACCAGGTTCAGATCGAGCAGGTTGAACTCGGACGCGAGGCCGACGTATTGCGGTTGCGGCGTGGTCGTCGGGTTGAGCGGGTTCGGCGTGATGTCACGCAGCAGGAACACGCTGTTGCCCTTCTGCATGAACGCTGCGCGGCTGCCGTCGCTGTCGCAACCCGGTGCGCCGGCCCACGGTTCGCAAGGGCTGGAGCGCTGGCCTTCGATGTCGTCGAAGCGGTAATAAGCCAGCGCACCCTTCAAGCGGTTGTTGCTGTTGACCGCCCATTTGGCGCCGATTTGCGCGCCGTACAGCCATTTGTTGTCGCTCTCTTCCTTGTCGAAACCGTTGCTGCTGGTGGTGTCGTTTGTGTAGTCCACCGGGAACGCGCCGACGGTACCGAACACGCCCCAATCACGATTGAGTTTGTGGTCGAAAATCGCCGCCACACCGTCGAAGTTGAGGTCGTTGGAATAGAGCATGTCGGTGGACATGAACGGGTTGGCAAAACGGCCACCGGTGAGCGTCAGCTCATCCGACGGTTTCCAGGTCAGATAACCCTGGTCGAGCCAGATGTCTTTTTTGGCGAAGCCACCGCCGAGGCTTTGCGTGGTCGATACCGGATTGTTGTCCGAGCCGGTGCCGATGCGGATGCCGGCGGTCCACTCTGGCGAGATCACCGCTTTCATGCCCAGACGTGCGCGAATGCGGAACTGGTTGGTGCGATCTTCGCGGGTATTGAGCAGCGGCGGCAGACTGGTGCTGCTGTTGGGGTTCACGTCATACGGGCCGTTGTTGTTGAGCTTGGCGAAGTCGACGATTTCGTTGCTGTTGCTGTCCGAGTAGTAGCGCGATTCGTCACGCAAACGAATGTCGCCGTCGAAGCTGATGCGCGATGCCCAGTCCGGGAAAGTGTTGGGCGCGGCCCAGTTTTCCTGCTTGGCGGTGGCCATGACTTCGGCTTTGACCTGATCGCGGATCTGATCACGCACCGCCGCCGGCACGTACTGCACACGCACATCGCCAGGCGCGGCGACGGGGCCTGCCACCACGGCGGTGGAGGCAGCAGCCTGCTTGGCTTGGACGGCCTCGTTCTGCGCCTGAGCGATCAGCGCGTCGGCCTTGTCCTGCTTCAAAATGCCCTGCTCGACCAGCAAGCGGATCAGATTGATCGTGGCGTTTTCCGAAGGCGCAGGCGCTGCTGCGGCCTGACCGACCAGGGTCGCGATGACCATGCCGACCGCCAGGGACAATCGATTCACGTTGGAAATCATCTGCACACAACTCCTTTTGGCAAAACTGTAAGAATTCGGTTAACCCGGACGCCGCCCTTGCAGGGACAGGCGCACGGGCAAAGTCATGGAGGCCGGTGGCCGTTCGCTTAAGTGCGGCGCATTGCGCAGCGCCGCCAAAACCTGCTTATCGATTTCAGGGTTGCCGCTGGACTTGATCAGCTCGACCCGGGTGATCTCGCCGACGCTGCTCAGCCACACATCGGCCTGCAAGGTGAACGCGAGGTTGCGCAGTTCAGGGTTCTCGCGCAGCAGCTTCTGGAACGTGAACGCGAGGAACTGGCTGTAAGTGCCGTTACCCAACTGCCCGCCTCCGGCGCCCGCCATCCCGCCGCCCTTGCCCGCGCCGATGTTGAAGGCGTCGTTGCCGGACTGCGCATCGCCATCCATTTGCATCGGGTTGGCCAGATCGTCCGCCGGTGATGGCGGCGCCTCTTCTTCGGGCTTGACCTCTTGCGGCTCTGGCGTTGGCTCGGGCTCGACGATTTTTTCTTCCACTGATGTCTCCGGTTCCGGCGGTTTTTCAGGCGGCGCAGGTGGTGGTGGCGGCAGTGGAATGATCGTCGGCACCTTTGGCGCTTCGCGGCGGATGCCGCTCATGTCGTTGGCCCACTGCCACAGAAACCACGCTGCCAGTGCGCCGACCAACAGCCCGGCGCCCCACTTCACAAAGCGCAGTGGCGACTGCTTTACCGGCAGTGGCTCGATCGGGAGTTGTGCGGTCATGACTCAACCCTGCGTCGGTTTGCCGGTCACGAGACCGACTTGGGACAGTTCGAGCCGGCGCAACAGATCCAGCACTTCAATGACTTTCTGGTATTGCACCGTCGCGTCACCGCGCACGATCACCGGGAAGTCCGGGCTCTGCGCTTTCTCGATGCGCAGGCGTTCTTCCAGTTCGGCCAGGGTCACCGGGTAGGCATCAAGGAACACCTGGCCGCCGTCGTTAACCGAAATGGCCTTGGTCTTGGCTTCGGACAGCGACACCGAAGCGCTGGCCTTGGGCAGGTTGATCTGGATTCCCGACACCTGCGCAGTGGCGGTGAGGATGAACATCACCAGCACCACCATCAGCACGTCCACCAGCGGCGTGATGTTGATGCTGTCGACGGCTGAATCTTCGTCATCGTCGTGGGAGGCATTTACGGACGCCATGTCAGTGCTCCTCAGGCCGGTACGGAGTGGTTGGCGTGATGGCCGCGCGAGTGCGACGCCTCACTGAACTGGCTTTCGCCATGCATCTCCGCCAAACGTGTGATGAACTCGTCGACGAACACGCGCATGTCGGCACTGACTTCCTTGTTGCGCGTGATCAGGCGGTTGTAGCCGAACAGCGCCGGGATCGCGACGAACAGACCCATCGCCGTCGCCAGCAAGGCAGCGGCCATGCCGGGCGCGATGGCGTTGATGTTGACGTCGCCGGCCATGGCGGTACCGAGGAACACCACCATGATCCCCAGCACGGTGCCGAGCAGGCCGATATACGGGCCACCGGCGATGGCGTTGGACAGGGTCGAAAGCTTCGAACTCAGCTGTTGGTTTTCGCGGGTGCGCACACCGTCCATCGAGCAACGAATGGCTTCGATGGTCGCCGCCGAAACCGAGGAGGTGTCGGCGCCCTGCTCACGGCGGGTACGAATTTCTTTCACGGCCACCAGATACAGGCGCCACAGCGACGAATGTTCCAGGCGCTGGGCAAGTTGCGTGTCGTCGGCAAACATCTCCAGGCGCGTGCCGACCTTGGCGAACTGCACGCGGAAATCTTCGTTGGCTGACGTCACGCGGCCGAGCGTGCGGTTCTTGCGCAGCATGATGATCCACGACTGGAACATCATCAGCACCAGCACGGCGATGATCACCCAGGCGTCCACCGGTACTGCGTTGAGCAGGAAACCGAGGCTGCCGAACCCGAAGCCCGACTGTTCTTCATCAACCCCGTAGGCGACCAGTTTCGACTCGGCGCCCTGCGAGGTGGCATCGGCGAGCAGCAACGGCGCCGGGCGGGCGACTTTCGACAGGCGCAGTTCGTCGATGGCGCCTACGAACGGCAGATAAGGGCCTTCTTGCAGATCAGCGCCGATGGCCATGACCGAATTGAACGCTGGCATGGCCAGGGCCAGTGCAGCACCTTCACGACCGTTGATGTACAGGGTGACTTTGGCACCTTCGGCCGTCAGCGCGACGTGTTGCCATTGGCCGGGGTTGAGCGGCTGCGTGGCAACGGCGCGCTGGCCGTCGATTTCCACGAACGGCACGCCCTGATTCACCCCCACCAGCAAACTGTTGGCACCTTCTCGGCGGGCCAGAATCAGTTGCTCGCCATCGGCCTGATCCAGTCGCAGCCAAGCGCTGAAGGTGAACGCACTGCCAGCGTTGTGCTGCAACGAAGGGCTGGCCGGCATTAACAACGGCTGACCGCTGAACTGCAAGGCCCGCCCGACGACGCCGTCAATCGCCGCGCCGGTCGCACTTTGCGCGGTGTTGCCGTAGGCCGTGGTGTCTTTGGCCGGGGTGCCGGTGGCGCCGTCGAAGTGATACAGCGCGGTGTAATTCGGATCGAAGGTCAGTTGGCCGTTGCCGGTGGCCGGGGCCTTTTGATTGCCGTAGTACATCCAGATGTCCTGACGCTGACCGCCCTCGACATTCGGCACATCGACCCAGATCAACGCCATGCCCATCAGCGCGTCGAAGCTTTCGATCTGATGGTTGAGTACGGTTTTGTCATCGGCGGCGACGAAGCGCAGGTCCGAGCCGTCCTCCTTCACACCGTCGAAGGTGAAGTTGCCGGTGTGCAGGCGCACCAGTAGCGCGGTGCGGCCGAGCGGTTGATTGATCGCCGCCCCTTGCGGCGTGGTGTCGACGGCAATTTGTTTGCGGTAATGCCAGTCGTCCTGCCACCAGGCCTGAGCCGTGGCCGGGAGCACGAAGCCCAGGCAGATCAACAACGAAAGAAAGAGGCGCTGCATGAACGTGCTCCTTTAGAAAGTGGCTTGAAGGTTGAAGTGCAGGCGCGATTCCTGTTTCGAGGTGTTCGGCCCTTCGAGTAGCGGATAACCCCAGTCGAGGCTGCCCGACAGCCATTTGCTCAGGCTGGCGCGGGTGCCGAGGCCGACACTGGCCAGGGCGTAATTGGCGTCCTGATCAGGCAGTTCGTCGCGCAGGTACAGTTGCGCGCCTTCGGCGAAGGCATAGAAACGCCAGTCCTGCATCCAGGTGCCGGCGAACTTGGCCAGCGAGGGCGTGCGCAGTTCCTGGCTCAGCAGATAACCGTCATCGCCCGTGCGCTCGGCGGCCAGATAGCCGCGCACCGACGTCGCGCCACCGGCAGAAAATTGTTCGTTGGAAACCAGTGGCCCCGAAGCTAGTTGAAACGCGGCTTTGCTCGCGCTTTGCCAGTCGCTGTCGAAGGTCCAGGTGTAACTGGTGTCGCCCTTGAGCACGGCGAAACTCGGCTTGGCGCGGTAGCGTTTGTAGTCGAAGTCTTCGTCGGAACTGCCATAGCCAAAAAGGCTGCGGGTGGCCGCGACCAGACTCAAACCGAGGCCGAGCTGACTCTTTTCGGTGTAGCGATAGCCGTTGTAGGCGAAGGTGAACGGTGCGTATTTCAGTGGCACCTTGTCGCTCTCGCCGGAGAGGGTCAGGCGTTCTTCGAAGTCCTTGAAGTCGACGCCCGCCGACAACGAGTTCGACCAACTGCCGCTGGATGGCAGCGTGTAGATCGCCGACACCCCGTAGGAATGGCCCTTGCCCAGCACGTTGCTGCCGCCAATGGTGGCGACGTTGCTGTCGGACTGGTAACCGGACAACTGCACGCTCCAGCGATCGGTCAGCGGGGCGGTATAAGCGCCCGACCAGACCTTGGCGTTGTCGGTGTCTTGCGGCGCGGTGAAGTAGGTCAGGGAAATGCTGTGGCCGAGCTGCCAGAGGTTGTTGTAGCCAAGGCTGGCGACAGTGCGCAGCTTTTCGGTGTCGGCGCTGTAGTCGTTGTTCAGACCGACGCTGGCCGTCCACGGGTTCTGATCTTCAACCTGTAAATCGACGTCCATGGTGCCGGGGCGCTGGCCCTCGCGAACCAGCGGCATGACCTGCCGGCCGGGCGTCTTGTTCAGTTGCGCCAGTTCACCCTGAACCTTGGCGAAGTCCGGTACCTCACCCTCCTTGAGCGCTGGCACTTCGTCACGGATGTCCAGCGGCGAATAGTGCTTGGCGCCGACCACGCGCACCCGGCCGACCTTGGTTTCGCTGACTTGCAGATAAACGATGCCGTCCGCCACCGCTTGCTCCGGCAATTCGACGAACACCGATTGATAGCCGCGTTCCTGATAGACCTTCTGCAACGCGTCGCGCGCACCTTCGATGTCGCTCAGCGCTTTTTGCGGACCGAGGAACGGGTACACCGCCTCTTCGATGGCCCGCGCATCAAGCACCGTGTTACCGCGCACGAAGTATTCGTTGACGTCGACCAGACGCTGCGCCGCTGCACTTTTGGTGGTTTCTTCGGCCAGTGCCGACTGCGCGCCAACCGCCACTAACAGCGAGCCCCACAGCGCCAGCCGTGACGTGAAAATCTGTTCCACACTACCCCCTGAATTCGCGATGACCTGTTGGCGCCTCAGCGCCCTCTGTGTTGCGTCAATTGCTGGCTGTTGAGGCGCAGGCGTGCTTGCCGAGCCAGGTGTGCAGAAGCGCGAAGTTCAAGGAGAACTCAGGCATTTGCAGCAAGGCACCGCAGAACACTTCGCCGATGATTTTTTGAATGAGCTGCACCGCACGCGAGTTGTTGAGCAGCGTGGCGATGTCGCGACTGAGGATGTTGAAGCTCCAGACTTTCTGGTTCAGGCCCAGGCCGACGAACCAGCGGAACAACAGGTTGTAATTGAGCTGCTCATAGAGTTGCTGCTCGCTGGGTACCGAGTACAGCAACTGCAGCAGCAGGATGTGCATGACCGTTTGCGCGGGGATCAACATGCCGGGTTCGGCGTCGAGGTCATGGAGGATGTTGCGGTGGGCGTCGAGCAAGTCATCGATCTGTGGGCGCAGCAAGACCAGCGAATGGCCCGGCGGAATGTAACTGGACACCTCTTTCAAGGCGCCCTGCCAGTCATCCTGCGAGACGATCCAGACCCACGGCGCGCCGTAGCGATACACCGAAACCGGCTTCTTGCGCGCGGCTTCGACGATCTTCGACAAGCGCTGATCGAGCTCCTGCATGCCCACTTTCGAGTAGCGTTCCATAGTCCCCATTGCCTCACTCCCGGCGTCCCGCCTCGGCTTGTGAAATGCGCCCCGAAAGGCCCCTCAAGCGCGTTACATAGGCATGACCGGACTGGCGATGTGCTACCGAACTTTTGTCATAAAAGCTTCATTTCAAATGTTGAGATTGGGTGGGAAGACAGCAGAGGAAACTTTTAATCAGGGAGGGGCCTCGATGCAAGCCGACGTCGAGTTCGATGTTGATGCGCATCCGCGTGCCCAATTCCTTCGCCAGTGCGAGGTATTGCCGCAAACGTTCGGTGCCATCGACAGCACCAGCACATATCAGCCTTAAAGCTCTGTTCCGCGCCTCTGCGTGACATTCAGGTGACATTTGCAGGTTTAAATTTCGGCGCATTCAGGCGTATAACCTGTACAGACTTTTCCAATTGCACACGGACATCCAACACGGGGTAGCGACATGACCACAGCAAATATCCTTGGCAACCTGTTCCCTTCTGTCAGCGACATCCCGGAAAAATACCGCCTCGACGGTCAGGTCGAGCAACGCGAATACCTGGTCGACGGCGAACTGCGTCGCTGGGATGGCCCACTCGCCACCGTGCGCAGCCCGGTGTACTTGAATCACGGCGAGAACGGCGACGAACAAGTGATCCTCGGCAGCACGCCACTGCTCGACGCCGACACCGCCCTCACCGCCCTCGACGCCGCCGTTCGCGCTTATGACCGGGGCCAGGGCTTGTGGCCGACCCTGCGTGTGGCCGAACGTATCCAGCACGTCGAAGCCTTCCTCGGCCGGATGCGTCAGCAGCGTGATGCCGTGGTCAAACTGCTGATGTGGGAGATCGGCAAGAACCTCAAGGATTCGGAAAAAGAGTTCGACCGCACCTGCGACTACATCGTCGACACCATCAATGCCCTGAAAGAACTCGACCGCCGCTCCAGCCGTTTCGAGCTGGAGCAGGACACACTCGGCCAGATCCGTCGCGTGCCGCTTGGCGTGGCCCTGTGCATGGGGCCTTACAACTATCCGCTGAACGAGACCTTCACCACGCTGATCCCGGCACTGATCATGGGCAACACCGTGGTGTTCAAACCGGCCAAGCTCGGCGTCCTGCTGATTCGTCCGTTGCTCGAGGCGTTTCGCGACAGCTTCCCCACGGGCGTGATCAACGTGATCTACGGCAGCGGCCGTGAAACCGTCAGTGCGCTGATGGCCAGTGGCAAAATCGATATTTTCGCGTTCATCGGCACCAACAAAGCCGCCAGCGATCTGAAAAAACTGCACCCCAAACCTCACCGTTTGCGTGCCGCGTTGGGGCTGGATGCGAAGAACCCCGGTATCGTCCTGCCGGAAGTCGATCTGGACAACGCGGTCAGCGAAGCCGTCACCGGCTCGCTGTCGTTCAACGGCCAACGCTGCACGGCGCTGAAGATCCTGTTTGTCCATGAGGATGTCGTGGATAGCTTCATCGAGAAATTCAACGCCAAACTGGCTACGCTCAAACCCGGCATGCCGTGGGACAGCGGCGTGTCGCTGACGCCACTGCCAGAGTCGGGCAAGGTCGATTATCTGCATGCTCTGGTGGCGGATGCGCGCAGCAAGGGCGCCGAGGTGGTCAACCCCAATGGCGGTGAATCCCGCGAGTCGTTCTTCTACCCGGCGGTGCTGTACCCGGTGAATCCGCAGATGCGCATCTATCAGGAGGAGCAGTTCGGCCCGGTGGTGCCGATCGTGCCGTACCGCCATCTCGATACCGTGATCGATTACGTGCTGGAATCGGATTTCGGCCAGCAACTGAGTATCTTTGGCACCAACCCCGTAGCGGTCGGGCGACTGGTCGACACCTTCGCCAATCAGGTCGGACGGATTAACCTCAACGCCCAATGCCAGCGCGGCCCGGACACCTATCCGTTCAACGGTCGCAAGAACTCCGCCGAAGGTACGTTGTCGGTACACGATGCACTGCGGGTGTTTTCGATCCGCACACTGGTGGCGACCAAGTACCAGGACAGCAACAAGGATCTGATCAGCGAAATCATTCGCGGACGCGATTCGAGTTTCCTGACCACCGATTACATCTTCTGACGAGGGCCATGCACTGAGTACGTTCAGCAACCACCGACTGCCACCGCTGTTGCGCCGAATCCTGCGTCCGTTACTGGACCCGTATCGGCGCTACCGACACGCCCGACTGATCCACGCGGTGCGGGTGGCACTGGGGTTGTTGGCGACCATTGTGCTAACCACCGGCATCAACCTGCCCCACGGCGAGTGGGCGTCCGTGACCATGCTGGTGGTGATCGGCGGTTTGCAGCACCACGGCAACATCGGCAAGAAAGCCGCCGAACGCGCCACCGGCACCTTGATCGGTGCCGGCGTGGGCTTGCTGCTGGTGGCTCAACAAGCGTGGCTCGGGATGCCGTGGCTGACGTACTTCGCCATGGCGGTGGTCTGCGGGTTCTTCTCCTATCACGCCATCGGCAAGGGCGGCTACACCGCTCTGCTTTCGGCGATTACCGTTTTCATTGTCGCCGGGCACGGCGACAATCCGATCACTGACGGGTTGTGGCGTGGGGTCGATATTCTGATCGGCATTGCGCTGGCCCTGGCGTTCTCCTTCGCCCTGCCGCTGTACGCGGTGTATTCCTGGCGCTACACACTGGCCGACGCCTTGCGCGACTGCGCCACGGTGTATGGGCGGATCATCAGCGGCCAAGCGGTCAGCGCTGATGAGCATTTGAAACTGATGGGCCGCTTGAACGGTGTAATGGTGCAACTGCGCTCACTGATGCCGTCGGTGTCCAAGGAAGTGAAAGTCTCGATGACAGAGCTCGATGCGATTCAGCGCAACCTGCGCATGTGCATCAGCACGCTGGAGATCCTCGGCAACACCCGTCCGGACGCCAACGACCCGGACGCCATGGCGCATCTGCAATCAGCGTTGCAGGCCGAGCACCGGCAGATTCGCGTGCAATTGATCGGCATGGCCCGCGCCCTGAAAACCGGCGCAACGCAGCGACTGGATCGGTCGTTGGAGTTGCCGTATGCCAGCCTGGACGCGCCGGTCTATAGTGCGTTGGATGGCTATCGATTGTTGACCCGGCAACTCGCCGCGAACGTCGCAGAGATGCGCCAGCGCTTGGCGAAAACCGCACTGCGCTGGAACATCTGAAGACTACCGCGTCGCCAACTGCCCGCTCTTGAAACCCCAGCCCCGCTGCATACCGGCGGCCGCCAGCAGAATCGCCGCCACACCGAGCCACTGGAGAATTTCCAGACGATGGCCGAAGGCGAACCAGTCGACGAAAATCGCGGCAATCGGGTAGATGAAGGACAGTGCGCCGGTCAGTGCGGTTGGCAACTTCTGAATCGCGCCGTACAACAGCACGTACATCAGACCGGTGTGGACGATGCCCAGCGCCAACAGACTGGCCCACGCAACCGGCGCTTGCGCCAGTGCGGAAAAATGCGCGAACGGCGCGAGCAGCAGTACCCCGGTGCACACCTGAATCAGTGCGATCAGGTGCGGCGGCGTGCCAGTCAGGCGTTTGATGACCAACGCAGCGATGGCATAGAGAAACGCCGCGCCCAAAGCCAAGGCAATGCCCATCAGATAGTCATCACCGCCCTCGCCTTGCTGACCGTGGGCACTGACAATCGCCAACATCCCTACAAATGAAATCCCCAGCCAGAACAGCTTCTGCAAGGTGATTTTCTCGCCGAGAAACAATGCTGCCAATCCGACCAACATAAACGGCTGCACGTTGTAAACCGCCGTGGCGATGGCAATCGAAGCCCGAGAATACGAGGCGAACAACAGCACCCAGTTACCGACAATCGCCACGCCGCTGAGTACCGCCAGCAAGAACGTGGTGCGGGTCAGAATGCTTGGGCGCAGAAAGCCGAACACAGCGCAAATCAACAGCAAGGTGACGGCACCGAACAGGCAGCGCCAGAACACCACGTCGAGCACCGGTTGCCCGGACATCAGCACGAACCAGCCGATTGTCCCGGATATCAGCATGGCAGCGGTCATCTCGATTGAGCCGCGACGAAGTGTGTTGCCCATCATCAAATCTCCTTTGCGTTGGACGAAAGCGTGGCAAAAGTATGCCAAGCAGGCACGCGGCCGCTCCAGCGTAATAAACAGGCTAAACTCGATTTCTGCCTTTCTTATCGCGGGTTATTTACGCAAACAGCCTAATACTGGAGTTGAATTCATGACCGACGATATCGACCGGATACTCATCAGCGCACTGATGGAAGATTCGCGGCGCTCGCTCAAGGCGCTGGCGCAGATCAGTGGCCTGTCCTCGCCCAGCGTGGCCGAGCGCTTGCGGCGTCTGGAAGAGCGCGGCGTGCTCAAGGGCTATACCGTGGAGATCGATCCGAAGTGCTTCGGTTATCAATTACAGGCCATCGTGCGTGTCCGTCCGCTGCCGGGGCAGCTTCAAGAGGTCGAGCGGCAGATCATGTCGATTCCAGAATTCACCGAGTGCGACAAGGTGACGGGCGAGGACTGCTTTATCGCCCGCCTGCATGTGCGCTCGATGGAGCAACTCGACACCCTGCTCGATCGCCTCAATACCCTGGCCGAAACCAATACGGCAATCGTCAAGAAGACCCCGGTCAAGCGTCGTTTACCACCGATGGCTTGAGTGCATTGGGCGCAAGATCGGGGTAGATTGAGGTTTTTCCGGCAAGGATTGGCGGTATGAAAATTCAGGCCTTGATGCTGGCAGCGATGTTGCTGACCGGGTGTGGCACGGTACAGACCGTTGTTTTGAGCGATAAGAGTTCTACCGAGCAGCTCAAAACCAAGAAAACCTACTGCGGCGCCGTTCCCCGAATCTACAGCGGCGTGACCTACGACTTCTGCATGCTGCACGCAGAAAAGCCGGAAGACGTCGATGCGTTCAACTACGACAACGCCTCGTTCGGCCTGTTAGTCGATGCGGCCGCCTCGGGGATCCTCGACACTTTGCTGTTGCCCTATACGATTTACAAACAACAGGCCGACGGCAGCATCGTGGTCAACTGATTGAAACCTCCGGACGCCAAGACATCCGGAGGCTTTAGCGGTTTATTCGAGCAGTTGTTGCAGGCATGGGGAGCAATTGCTGGGATCTTTCCAGACTTGGCCGATGGTGCAAGCGCCGATGTCGCTGTAGATACCTACGGCGTAGGTCTGGCCGCTAACGAACCGCAATGCTGCCACAGCCTCTAGTATCACTGGCGCAGCTTGTGTCAGAGCTTCAGAAAGCGAGCCTGAGTATTGGCAGCCGTTCTTCCATGCTCACAGCTGTAGGTCATTTCAGAAGACGCCAGCCTTTTTCCGGCATTTCGAGAGTCAATAGCCACAATCCTTTTTCTCAGGCAACAAAAAACCCGCCGAAGCGGGTTTTCTGTTGAAGCGGGCTGCGATCAGTCATCGCGGCTCATGATGCCGAAGATCTGCAACAAGCTGATGAACAGGTTGTAGATCGATACATACAGGCTGATGGTTGCCATGATGTAGTTACGCTCGCCGCCGTGAATGATGGCGCTGGTCTGGAACAGGATGCAGACAGACGAGAACAGTACGAAACCTGCGCTGATCGCCAGTTGCAGGCCGCTGATCTGGAAGAAAAAACTGGCCAGCGTTGCGCCCAGCAACACGAAGAACCCAGCGGTGATGAAACCACCGAGGAAGCTCATGTCCTTGCGGGTGATCAGCACGTAAGCCGACAGACCACCGAACACCAGTGCAGTCATCGCGAACGCCGAGCTGACCACTTCAGCGCCGCCCTGCATACCCAAGTAACGGTTGAGGATCGGGCCGAGCAGGAAACCCATGAAACCGGTGAGCGCAAACGCGGACACCAGGCCCCAAGCGGAATCACGGAGTTTGTTGGTGAGGAAGAACAGCCCGTAGAAGCCGATCAGCACCACGAAAATGTTCGGGTAGCCAACGCGCATCTGCTGGGCAACGAAAGCCATCACACCGCTGAATGCGAGGGTGAGAGCCAGTAGGCCATAAGTGTTGCGCAGGACGCGGCTAACCTCTAGCTGCTCAGCCTGCACGCTGTTATTAACTGCGTAATCCTGTTCGCGCATGGCGACACTCCTGTTGGTTTGAAACGTTCAGTCGCAAAGATCATAACAGACGCTCTGTAACAAGCCATGCAGAGAGTTTGACAGTGTGTTTCATTCAGGTATTATGGCGCCCGCAACGCAACGGAGGTGTGGCCGAGTGGTTTAAGGCAACGGTCTTGAAAACCGTCGACTGTAACAGGTCCATGAGTTCGAATCCCATCGCCTCCGCCATCTTAAGTACGACAAAGCCCTGATTATTCAGGGCTTTGTCGTTTCTGGGGTTTGAGACTTCTGCTTCGACCTACACGGATCGTTTCCGCATCTTTTCTGCCATTTGCGCACCCCTGCCTTTCGGCCCCCGCTGGCCCAGTCATTCCAACGGGTCGTACCTGAGTAATGTCTTGGGCTCCAGATACGCGCTCATCCCCCACCTGCCCATTTCGCGCCCAAGCCCTGATTGCTTGAATCCACCGAAGGGGGCACGCGGTTCGTGGGCCAGGGTGTTGATGAGCACGCGTCCCGAATCGATCTGACGGGCGACGTTCATACAACGTTCGGAGCTTTTTCCCAGCACCAGGGCGCTCAGCCCATAGTTCGAATCGTTGGCGATGCTGATCGCATCAGCGTCATCCTCGTAGGGAATGATCGTCAGCACGGGGCCGAAGATTTCCTCACGTGCGATGCACATCCGATTGTTGGCATCAGTGAAGATCGTGGGCTTCACGAACCATCCGGCATGCAAGCCTTCCGGGCGACCTTCGCCACCTGCCAACAACCTCGCGCCTTCTTCCTGGCCAGTGCGGATGTAGCGCTGCACCCGCTCCCATTGTTTCAGGCTCACCATCGGGCCTATGTCGGTGTTGGCGTTTCGCGGATCAGCCGATTGAATCTGTGAGACACCCTCCTTCGCAATCCGCTCGAACTCTGCCAACCGGCTGCGTGGCACGAGGATGCGAGTGCCCGCGATACAAGCCTGGCCGCTGTTGAGAAATCCGGCCTGCATTACTAACGGCATCACTGCGTGGAAATCCGCATCGTCAAGCACCACGGTGGGCGACTTGCCGCCAAGTTCGAGCGTCACACGCTTCATGGTGTCAGCACCGGTTTTTACCAGATGTCGCCCGATAGCGGACGACCCCGTGAACGAGATCTTGGCAACATCGGGATTACAGGCGATTTCCTCACCTACTACATCGCCTCGCCCGTTGACGATATTGAATACACCCGGTGGCAGCCCCGCTTCGTGCAACGCACTGACCACGACCTGCGTCTGTAACGCGCTCATCTCGCTTGGCTTGATGACGGCCGTGCAGCCTGCTGCCAGCGCGGTGGCCAGCTTGTTGCAGATGAAACCCGCATTGCTGTTCCAGGGCGTGATCAGACCGGCAACGCCCACGGGCGTCAGAATGACCCTGGCCATACCGACCTGCTCCTCAAAATCGAACGCCTCCAGTGCATCGATTGCTTGCGCGATCACATCGGCCGGGTAAGTCGCCATCGAGCGCGCGCGATTCGCAGGTGCGCCGTATTCCACGAGGATGGCTTCCAGCAGTTCTTCCTCCTTTGCCGCCACGGCCTGGTGCATGCGTTGCAATACCGAAATGCGTTCTTCCCGGCTTGTACGAGCCCACGCCGGGAACGCCGCCTTGGCTGCTGCGATGGCACGCTGTGCGTCCAATGCATCGCCCAACCGAACCTGACCAATGACTTCCTCGGTGCTCGGGTTATGAAGGTCGAACCATTCCTGGCCGTGTGGCGTGACGAACTCGCCGTTGATGTAGATGTGTTCAATGCGCTGCATGATGACTCCTCGCTCAAAATGACTCGCCTGAATCGAGCCATTGTGATGAAGTCTATGAAGGGTTCATTAATCCGATAAGCCATCCTTTGGCATATGAACCATCCTTATATTCAGGACAATCCATGCACAGATCAGGAATGACCGAACTGGAAGTCGTACTGGCCGTTTCGCGCCGCAGCAGTTTTCGCGGCGCTGCACAGGAATTGGGCATGTCCACTACCGCCGTGAGCAGCGCGGTGGCTGGTCTGGAAGCACGCCTGAAGGTACGTCTGTTCAATCGCTCGACGCGCAGTGTTGCCCTCACGGACATCGGCCAACGCTATGTGGCACGCATCGCACCTGCGTTGGCACAGATCAAAAGTGCCGGCGAAGAGGCCAGCGTCGGCCCCGATGAACCCAGCGGCACATTGCGCATCAATGCACCGCATGGCGCGGCCTACTTGTTGCTGGAGCCGTTATTGAAGCAGTACGCGCAGCGCTATCCCGAAGTACGCATCGACATCGTCAGCGAATCAAGCATGGTCGACATCATCGCCGGTGGCTTCGACGCCGGGATTCGCCTGGCAGAGTCTGTGCCGCAAGACATGATTGCCGTGGCACTGTCGGGTGACGTCCGGATGCTCGTGGTAGCAACGCCCGAGTACCTCGAACGCCACGGCGTGCCCGAGCACCCGCGAGATCTACTCACCCACCGGAGTATCGGTATGCGCATGGCCCATGGTGGCCTCTACCAGTGGGAATTGGAGCGCGATGGCCAGAAAGTACAGATGGATCTGCCAGTGTGCTTCGCCTCCAACGAAATGCTGGCAATCAAACAGGCCGTGTTATTGAGCCTTGGCATTGGTTTCATTTCCGAGTGGTTCATCCAGGATGAACTGGCAAGCGGCGCCCTGGTGCCGGTATTGATCCCATGGTGCCCGTCGTTTGGTGGGTTGAGGCTCTACTACTCGGGCCATCGCTTCGTGCCGGCGCGACTGCGCGCGTTAATTGAACTCGCGCAGGAGTTGCGGCCCACTCTGAATTCGCGAGTATTTTGAGCCGGTGACCACAGGTCTAATTGATGCCAACCTTCAGGATGTACTTGTGGTTTTTGAAGAAGTACCCAACGTAGATTTAAGCGTCATGTGTGAACAACTACAGACCGCTAGACGCGAGCTATTGAATCAACTGGCTATCTTCGTGGCTCGACTGTTTGTTGCTGCCAGGTGGTTCCTGGAAGTCGGCGCTACGCGATTTTCGCCAGTCGTCGTCGGACAACTGTGCAATCCGCTCACGGGTCAGGCTTGCGGTCAGTAGGCCAGATTGTAAAGTCGAGTAGGCAATCACTCCAACCTGCGCCGTTGCACAATAAGGCAGGATTTGATCCTCGATATCGCGCATCAAGGCTGAATACGGCGGTTGAAGGGAGGCGATACCCACGCATCAATGTGGAACTGGTGACTGACGATGGGTTGAGCGACATCATCGACAAAGGGTTCGATGCAGGCGTGCACTTCGGCGAAATCCTCGCTGGTGACATGGTCGCTGTTCCGGTGGGCTCACCCCAGGTGATTTGTCACAGTTGCTGCCTCCGGTTATCTCGTGGGGCGCGGGACACCGGAAACGCCACAGAGGCTGCTTGAACACGCTTGCATTGGCAGACGCTTTCCCAGCGGCAAACTGTACAAATGGGAATGTCTTGCCGAAGGCCTGCCCATGCGCCTGGCCGTGACGGGGCCGTTGATACTGGAAGATGACACCATGATGATCCAGGCCGCGAAGGACGGTACCGGGATCGCGTACGTGTATGACGAGTTGGCAAGGGAGTTCATAGCGCAGGGGCAACGGGTGGAAATTCTTGAAGACTGGAAAGCCCTGCCAAGCAGGTTTTTTATCCAGTATTCCAACCGGCATCACGTACCGCCGGCGCTACAGGCGCTCATCGAGTTTGTACGTGAAACGCAGCATCAATGACAAACTGAAGGCGGTACACTTGCTCGCCGTCTAAAAGCGTAGGGTTGTGAAGACGGCGTTCTGATCAAGCGTTATCGACAGGCCGTTTTTGGCCGATTACTGCCCCTCGCGAGACGGCAGAAAACGACCCAAAGCGGACATCTGATTTCCCTCGTTTATCACTATGATGAGCCAAAGCTTCGCTACCGGAGTTAATGAGCTTTGGGCAACCTACTGCAAGTGACCATGGCCTGATAGCTCACATGGCATGAGGCCGGAACAGCAAGGTTTATGCTTTAGGTTGGCGACCAAAAAAATCAGCGCAATGCTTGGTTGATCGTCTCGAAAAGCTTCGAGAATCGCTGAATTACGTCTTTACTGATCTTCTTAGGCGGTACCGCCACATAAGCAGCAGCCACTGCAAAATGATTGTATCCAGGAGTTGGTCGAACGCTGACCTGACTGCTTATCAGCTGCTTCTCAATCCTTTGTACGATCCGATCTGCTTGCGGCAGATCCTCCAGTTTTAAGACTGTTCCAGCAAGAGCTTTGGAATAGACCTCGTTGAAATGTTCGAGATACGCTTTGGGGTCTAGGAGATCCTCGAGGTCGGTGGCAACAGCGACCGCTTCGTCCGCTCCTAGGTTTTTGAATTGTGAGAAATTAAAGACTTGTTTTTGATTTAGCAATTTTTGCTGCACCATGGCGTCGAGCTTCTGATCACTCTTGCCGCTGTAGTCATGCAGAACAGCAAATGCTAACCCATTACCTCCCAGGAGTGAAACGAAGGTCGCTACGTTGCTCAAGCCCCCCACGGGGACGATCGTGATTTGGGGATCAAGTCCTACTCCTCCAGTCTCTTCGACGACTCTAGACATCGCTTGGAGTACAGTGAGTTCCGAAATGCCCTCGACCAGCAAGTTTCGCTCGGCGATGAATAGGTTTTGAGCAATATTCCAACCTAGGGCGGCCTGCAGTGGGAAAATTGTCTTGGAATCCGACCCGCAAAGGTTAGAAGAAATCACTGTCCCTTGGCGTGGCTTGTCTTCCACTACCCTCACTTGGTACAGGCGATCTGAATTCACCATGAACGGTGAGTGAGTCGTGTAGATGACCTGGTGGGTCTCAGCAAGATCGTCGATGTAACGCAAAAAATCAGACTGAGCGAGGGCATGCAGAGCCAGGGCCGGCTCGTCCAGAAGCAGCACAAGATTTTTACTGGTTGTACTGCCGACCACGCTGAGTTGCTGCTGGACGCTGTCAAACCACACTAAAAAGCTAAAGAACCAGATGAAGCCTCGGCTGCGCTGATCGAATGGGGTGGTAACTCCACGATGTCTTTTGTTTTTGATCCGCAGGTAGAGGTTAGGCCCGTCGTTAAATGGGGCGGCATCTGACGCATCAGGCCGAATATCGATCTCGACTTCGAGGTCTTCGTTCTGCTTCCAGAATTCCAGAATCTGATCAGTTAGGTTGATCGATACCGATTCGATCTGTGCCTTCAGTTCTTCATAGGAGGTGCCATTCGAGAAGTCGTCCAGTTCAACTCCCGCCATGCGTAGTAGGGCGATCACTGCTTGATGCTTTGGCTCGATCTGCTTGTGGGCATTAGCCGGATCTTTGCTTACGGCGGCTAAGCGATTCGCAAGATCTTTAAGATTGAGTTTTCCAGGCAGAAGGTCGTAGTCGCTGAAATAAAGAAAGCTAGGAATCTGGGGTGATAGCAACTGCCAAGCTTCGTAGGTACATACTGACGACCAGTCCGCACGGGCACCGCTCACACGGGTTTCGAGCCCTTGGACGAATTCTGTGTCAGCCTCGTTCGTCAGGCTGATGCCTTTCAGGCCTAATAGTGCTTCTCTCAGCGAAGTGGCTTTGCTGAGGACGGCTACTGCACCTTCGCTCAGCCCTACGGTAGTTGCCAAGTTTTTTAGTATTGGCGCTTCGGGAATGCTCAACCCAATTGAACTAGCATTTTTGTAGTTACGTGACACTGTGAATCTGAATCCGGCCTTTATGTCACAACCGATTTTGGCGTTGATTTCAGATGCCTCAGCGTCGTCGATTACGTAGGTTAGAATGACGGGGTCTTCAGGCGACTCCTCGTGGCGTCGCTTATATGTCAGCAGGTCTTTGCGTGGATAGTCTTCGGTGATGTCGAATTTCTCTTTGTCCAGCGCATCCTTGGCTTTATGTAAAGCTCTGAGAAAGACCGTCTTTCCGGCTTCATTCATCCCCACCAAGACAGTGACCTGGGGGTCGATCTCAGTTGTCTGCTGCTCATTGATTGAGCGGAAAGGGCCAACCTTTACAGATGTCAACAGCATGTCCGTTTGTCCTTGTTGATCGAACGCGAATGGGCACGAAGGTAAGCGAAAAGCCATCACGTCGTCTACGTAGAAGTGGCTACTCTTAACGGCAGTCCGCTTTTGGCCGTTTTCTGCCTGTCACGACCGACCGGCTCGGCTCCAAAAATCCCACTTCAGATGAAAGTCGCGTTCCATCAAGCGCAGTCTCTCGGTTGCAGCTATAAAATTTAGTTCATCAAGAGCCCACCAGAACACCAAAAAAATCGGCCAAATTCGCTTCCGCAAATGAACGCCCGCCCGTTGATTCCTGAGGTCCTCCAGAACATCACCGAATACCGCAAAACAGAAACAAATATCTTCTAATCTATTAATATTCGAACTTGAAAACCGTCGACGGTAACAGTTCCATGCGTTCGAACCCCTTCGCCTCCGCCATCTTTATACGACAAAGCCCCGATTATTCAGGGTTTTGCCGTTTCTGGGATTCGCAACTGTCAAGCCGGTCTTTCTGAACCGTTTGAGCACCTATTCAGTCATTTCCGCAGCCCTGCACTCCAACACCACCTCGTCCCGCTCAAATAAAATAGCTCCAGACAAAATAATCACTCGCGCATAGAGCCGGTCAAGCGTTGGTTATGGACGGGGCGTCAGGATTGAGGATTTCCACGAGAAAGTCGATAAACACATTGATGCGGCTCGATCCACGATGATTGGGCAAATACAACGCGTTGATGCAACTGCTGGCACTGCCTGGATTGACCTCGTAATGCTCCAGCAATCGTGTCAGCCGACCGGCGGCCACGTCGTCGCGCACCAGCCAGTCAGCCAGCAGCGTCACCCCGCCTGCGCCAATGGCGGCTTCGCGCAGGATGTCGGCGTTGTTGCTCTGCAGACGCCCGTGGACGCTGAGTTGAATGGCTTCGTCATCCCCCAGAAACGTCCAGTGATGATGCGTACCGCCGTAATCAAATCGCAGGCATTGGTGCACGAGCAAATCGCGCGGATGACTCAGCGCTGCGCTACGCCTCAGGTAATCCGGACTGGCCACCACCCAACGCTGAAACTGCCCCACGCGCTTGCTGACAATGTCGTCACTGACCACCGATGAGCCCAAGCGCACCGACACGTCAATCTGCTCGCTCAGCAGATCGCTGACTTTGTCACTCAGCGACAGACTGATTTCCAGCCCCGGATGCCGCTCGAGCAAGCGGTTCAGGTGCGGCGCGATGAGGCGTCGGCCGAACTCCACCGGCACGCTGATTCGCAGTCGTCCTTGCACTTCGCTGCCACGGTCAGCGACCACCGCGTCGGCCTCTTCGATAGCATCGAGAATCGCCACGGCTTTTTCGAAATAGGTTTGGCCGGCGATGGTCACGCTGGTGTTGCGCGTGGTGCGATTGAGCAGGCTTGCGCCTAGCTCGTTTTCCAGCCCCGCCACCTGCCGTGTCACTGAAGACGTCGACACTCCGAGTTTGCGTGCTGCCGAGGAGTAGCCTCCACAGCGCACCGTTTCAACAAACATCTTCAGTGCCAGCAACTTGTCCATAAGCGGGGTCCGGTCGAGAAGGAACGGCGATGATTGTGCATCACCGTTCGCCAATCGTCTTGTATCACCGTGCTTCTGGGCACCCGTCGCCTGTTCAGCCATTGCCCTTTCGACCCAGGAACAGCGCCAGCGCCAATGCCGGAAGAATCGCCATTGCGACGGCCGACAGGTTCCAGCCGAAATGCTCATAGAGTGGGCTGGCAACCAGTGATCCCAAAGCCCCGCCGACAAAAATGCTGGTCATGTACACCGCATTCAGGCGTGCGCGACTGTGCGGATCGATGGCATAGACTTCGCGCTGACCCAACACCATGTTCAGTTGCACGGCAAAATCCAGTAGCACCGCACACACGACCAACCAGACATATCCACTACTAGGCAGCGCGGCGATCAGCAGCGAAACCGGTGCCAGCAGCAGCGCCACCAATGTTGCGCGACGGCCATGTCCGGCATCGGCCAGGCGTCCGGCAATTGGCGCCGCCACTGCCCCGACCGCCCCGACCAGAGCAAAAATCGCCACATGCACTTGCGTGAAGCCGTGATGACGCATCAACTCAATCGGCGCCAGCGTCCAGAACAGGCTAAAACTGGCGAACAGCAAGCCTTGATACAACGAGCGTTGACGCAGCACCGGATGACGCCGAGCCAGCGCGAACACCGAACCGATCAACGCGACATAAGTCGCTTTGTGGGTGGGTACGCGACGTGGCAAGGCAACGGCGGTAATAAGGGCGATGATCGCCATCAGTGTCGCCGCGCTGTAAAACACCCCACGCCAGCCACACACTTCAACCAACAGGCTCGACAGTGGTCGCGACAACAGAATCCCCAGCAGCAGGCCGCTCATGATGTTGCCGACCACACGGCCCCGCGTGGCCTCAGGCGCCAGGTGCGCCGCCAGTGGCACGAGGATTTGCACGGCGACCGAGGTGAGACCGATCAGCAAGGAAAACACCAAGAACATCGAGGGCGAATGGGTCAGCCCGGCGCACAACAACGTGACACTCGCCGCCAGTGTGAAGCCCACCACCAGACGCCGGTTTTCCATCAAGTCGGCCAGCGGCACCAACAACAACAGGCCCAAGGCATAACCAAATTGCGTAAGCGAAACGATCAGACTGGCATTGGCGTTGGACAGGCCGATTTGCGGCGCGATCAATTCGACGATGGGCTGCGCGTAATAAAGGTTGGCCACGACCGCGCCACAGCAGAACGCCAGGAACGCGACCATCAGGCCGGAAAGTGAAGCTGGCTGCTCGGCCTTGGCGGCTGCGGCGGGATTGCCCGTGAGCATGATGACACCTCGTTGAGTTGGGGAAAGTTGAGCCAAGGCTACGGTCACGCTGACACTCTGAGAATCCGCCTTGCGGGCAACGCAGTGATGCGTCGTGCGCAACGGCGCGGGTGTTGCTCTTGGCGCAACATGCTGATGTGGCGCCCGGCGATTGCCCCGATTGAACGCCCCAAAACGTTCGATGCCGCGCAGTTGCAGCGCGGTGCGCGAGTCGTCGAGGCCGGCGACTATGCGATCTGCCATACCCGCCCGTACGGTGAATACCTGGCCGGTGGGCTGCCGTTGGTGACGCCATTCGGTACCTTGTTCAGCACCAACATCACCCCGGATGCGCAGACAGGCATCGGTCAATGGCCATTGCCGGCATTCGAACGGGCGATGCGTGAGGGCATTGCCCGCGATGGTCACTTTCTGTATCCGGCGTTCCCTTACGTGCATTACCGGCGCATGAGCGATGCCGTCGCAAGCGCAACCGGCCGGCGCTGGCTGAATCTGCCGCTGAGCCGTTCGGCACAACCTTCATGAGTCTCTCCAGCGGGCATCCACGATTGACGCGGGGGCTGTTGCGTTGCACGCAAAACAGCGTATCGCCCGACACGGATTATCACCCCCGGCGTGCCCGGTTAAGTTAGCTCCACTGCGTGCGGAACCTCGCGTCTGCCGCACTTATATCCAATGAATGAAGCTGGAGCCTCCCATGGCCCGCCACTTGTTCCAACCCGTCGCACTGGGCCCCTATACGCTTGCGCATCGTGTAGCGATGGCACCGTTGACGCGTTCGCGCGCCGGCCAGCCGGGCGATGCCCCGACCGCCATGAATGCCGAGTATTACCGTCAACGCGCGAGCGCCGCGCTCATCATCACTGAAGCCACGCAGATCTCGCGGCAAGGTCAGGGTTATGCCTGGACACCGGGCATCTACACCCATGATCAAGTCCGGGCCTGGCGCGAAGTCAGCACGGCGGTGCATGACGCCAGCGGCTTGATCTTCATGCAACTGTGGCACGTCGGGCGGGTTTCGCACCCAAGCTTCCAACCCGACGCCGGTCTGCCGGTCGCGCCCAGCGCCTTACCAGTGCCCGGCAAAACTTTTATCGTCGATCAAAAGGGTAACGGTATCTGGAGCGACGTGCCTCTGCCGCGCGCCCTGGAAACCTCGGAAATCGCCGGCATCATCACCGACTATCGCCGGGCGGCGCGCAACGCGCTGGATGCCGGCATGGACGGCGTGGAAATCCATGCCGGAAATGGTTATCTGCTCGATCAATTCCTTAACAGCAACAGTAACCAGCGCGAAGACGATTACGGCGGCAGCGTTGAGAATCGCGCACGCTTTCTGCTGGAGGTGGTAGCGGCGGTCGCTGAAGAAGTAGGTGCTGAACGGGTCGGTGTGCGTCTGACGCCGATGGGACGATTCATGGGCATGGGCGATGACACACCCGAGACTACGTTCGGTCATCTCGTCGAGATGCTCAACCAATGGAATCTGGCCTACCTGCATCTGGTGGAGCCTGCGATGGTCGGGACGGTCAAGGACGAAAACTTCGACCCGCGCTGGGACGCGATCATCGCCCAGCTTCGCCAAGCCTGGAAAGGCGTTCTGATTCTGGCCGGCGGGTATGACGCCGAGTCCGCCGAGCGAGCACTGATCTCAGGTCGCGCCGACATCATCGCGTTCGGTAGACCTTTTCTGGCCAACCCTGACCTGCCGCGACGGATTCACGAGGGCTTACCGCTCAACACCCCGGACCCGAGCAGCTTTTTTGGTGGCGATCAGCGCGGCTACATCGACTATCCGTTTTACGCCTGAGATGAAGACGCCGGCCGGTACGCGCGGCGACTCGAGCAGATTGGCGCCCTCCTCGCTTGCTTGCACTTGCAACGTAACGCCCTTCGCCTTGCTGTAGCTCTGTTCAGGCGTCCGAGTGGGAGGAATTTGCCCGTTCAGTCGACACGCCAATGCCTGCCATGGACTCTCGAGGCTTGAGAGACCATGCCGAAATTATCTTGCATGGCGTCGCGTTTGATGTGCGCACCTCCCAAACGGCTCAGCAACAGCTTGAGAACCCCCTGTTGCAGCGCAAGAATCGGCAGCGAAGCGCCACGCATTGACGCGCCTGATGGTCGGGTCAACTGTTTAGGTTCGTTTAGAGCACTGGTCAGTCTGAAGCCACAGCATTCAATTCGCCGCCCTTTCACGCGGCCACGCTCTCATTTCATGAGCAAGGCTGAGCTCTGCGCGAACTTCATCGATGAGTGCAGTTATTGCCTGGTTTCCTGTCAGACACGTGATGGAAATGCCTGTGACCATCAACTCTATCCGCCCCGATAGAGGGTCATAGATCTGCGCCTGAAGATAACCCTGCGGCTCAATCTGACATTTGCATGAAAGCGGCAAAAAAGCCGATTCGATGATGTGGCGCAGTTCAAGGTTTGACAGCATGTCGACCCCTTTGAGCAGGAGCCAGCCAAGGCACTCGCGCTTTACTGGATTGATTGTGGTGCCATCACCCATAACACCTGGCGCAGCAATGACATGATCAGCGTACGCCTTCGTGCTCGACACGTTATACCCTTTAGCAATCGAACCCTTTTATCTCGCTTCCATAGCACGCACTTGCCGAGGATGCCGCAATGCCGAAGAAACAGCCGGTCGTTCAAGAGGCCGCAACAGCCGCAGACATCGAGCGCGCCATCCAGGCGTTGAACAAAATGGCGGAACGCCTCTGGGGGGACAGTCGAGAAGCGGAGGCCAAAGCCCTTCTCGACGCGCTTGATGCGCTAAACAGGGCACTCGACAGAATCAGGATTGGAGAAAGTCGCAGGGTGGTCACACTCCATTGAACCGCTCACGCTATTGTCCAGCGACGCCAGTAGCCATGTCCTGAGGGCCACTATTTTCTCCGAATCAGCCGTTTCATGAGGCGCCACCAGATAGAACCCCAGATCATCTTTCAAGCGCAGAGCAAATGGCGACACCAGTCGCCCTGCTCGCAGATCATCGGCGACATAGGTCGAACGCCCCATGCATACGCCTTGCCCGTCCACAGCGGCCTGCACCGCCATCATCGCCAGATCAAACGTCAACCTTGGCCCTTCTGCCAGTTGCGCTGGCTGACCGGCGGCACTGAGCCAGGTGTTCCAGTCTCCGGCGGTCATGCCACTGACTTGCAGCATCGTGTGGTTCGCAAGATCGGCGGGTGTGCTCAAGGCCTTCGCCCCGCCAGGCAATGCGGGACTGCATACCGGGAATATTTCATCAGACATCAAGAAGTCGGCGCGCAAACCCTTCCAGTCGCCCCGACCATAACGAATCGCTGCGTCAATGCCGCCCTTGCGAAAATCTACCAGATCGGTGGAGGCACTGACCCGCACATCAATATGGGGATACGCCTGCTGAAACGACGGCAGACGTGGCAATAACCACTTCGACGCCACCGATACCAAGGTACTGATGGTCAACACACTGTTGTTGCGCGATGCCAGTAATTGTTCGGTCGAATAGCGCAGCCCTTGGAATGCCGAGCGGATACCGGGCAAATAAGCCTGGCCATGCTCAGTGAGTGCCAAACCGTCTTTGAGGCGCAGAAACAAAGACACACCCAACGCCTCCTCGAGCCGGCGAATCTGATGACTGATGGCGGTTTGCGTGACGTTAAGCTCTTCGGCTGCCTTAGTGAAACTCATGTGTCTAGCGGCGGATTCGAAGGTTTTCAAGCCGTTGAGAGAGGGAAGCCTGGCAAACATATGAAGCTCAATGACCATGAGATTTTGTCATACGCTAACACTCGAAATGACCTTTGCGAAGCCTGAGACGAGGAGTGATCCTGACGCCTTCTTTCAGCCAGGAAGCGCCATGAAACTGTATTTCGCGCCCATGACCTGCTCTCTCTCCCCGCACATTGTGCTGCGGGAATTGGGCTTGCCGTTCGAACTGATTCGCGTCAATAACCAGAGCAAATGCACCGCCGACGGGCGCGACTTTCGCAAGATCAACCCCAAGGGGTACGTTGCAGCGCTGGAACTGGATAACGGCGAGGTACTAACGGAGGGGCCGGCAATTCTTCAATATCTGGCGGATCAGGCGCCGGACCACGCAATGGCTGCGGCCAACGGCACCTGGGAGCGCTCGCGGTTGCAGGAACATCTGAACTTCATCAGCGCCGAAATCCATGGTGGCAGCGCCCCGCTGTTCAGTGCTGAGTTCCCGGAAGCGATCAAAACCGTTTTCAAGCAAAAGCTCGTCAAACGTCTGGATTACCTGAGCGGCAGCCTTTCGGAACAGGACTATCTGATGGGCACGTTCACGGTTGCCGATGCCTATCTGTTCACCGTGCTCACATGGCTACCAACCTTCAATATCGACATAGAAAACTGGCCGGCCCTCGCCAGTTATAGTCGCCGTGTCGCTGCACGACCCAGTGTCCTGTCAGCCATCGCGGCAGAGGCGGCGACGCTGCCTGTGTGATCCGGATTGTCAGTTCGTTTTCTCTGAAGGGGCCATGTCCGGAGGGAATCTGTAAACTGCCGCGATATTCACTCGCTCAGACAAGGACCCCCATGGCCAACCAAAACATCACCTTCACTCCCGATCCGGACGCCGACTCCATTTCCTCCGACGTCGCGACGTTCGGTGGGATCATGGTCTCCACCCAAATTCCGACCCGCGCCGATGGCAGCCTGGAACTGGGTGGCATTACCGAGCAAAGCGAATGCACACTGCAAGCGCTGAAAGTTGCCCTGGAACGTGCCGGCAGTTCAATGGATCGGGTCATGCACCTGACCATCTACCTCACCGACATGGCTGATCGCGCTGCGTTCAACGAGGTTTACCAGCGCTTTTTCGCCAAGCCGTGGCCAGTGCGTGCCGCAGTCGGTGTCGCCTCGCTGGCGGTTGAGGGCATGCGCGTAGAAGTGACTGCCATGGCGGCCCAGGCTTGAGCTCCGCTCCTTTCAGGTCATCAGCCGCCGACTCATAGAAGCTTAAAATCCGAGCCAAGCCTCTGAAGGCTGGCTCGCGTCTTTTTCAGGATCGTTTCCGGGCTTCGAGTGGTCCTGTTGCGACAAGCGATAACTTTCCTTCCTTCACGCTGTATTTTTTTACTTGGCCGTCGACCTCAAGCTCAAAGTCGAAGTGGAAACTGGCGGTTATCGAACTGTTCGCGTCATTTCTCTGAAAGTTAATTTTTCCTGCCTTGGCATAGATGATATGCGGGGTGATCGTGATAAGCCCTTGAACACTACTACCCCGCCCCCCTATGTCGTGTTCTCCATCCGGCAACTCGTTATCAATAACGAACGACATTATTTCGAAAATATTGCTTTCTTCTTTTCGATGGTGCGCGATCAGACTAAAGGTCTCGGCGGAACCGAAGTACAAAGCTCTGCCTTCTTCGGTCGCCTGAAATATCGGCCCGTCAAGTTGCGGATGGACGGGAACAATCACTGCTTTGTAGTAGGTTTCTGGCGCGCGGGTCTTTCGGTTCAAATTATTTTTGTTGATGCCTAAATAACGAAAATAATCTTTATCGCTCATGACAACATGTCCTTTTCGTAATGAATGTTTGGCGAATGACTTCATTACTATTTCGAACTTCCTTCTGCACAACAACTGACAACTCTGACAGTTGCGCGAATCCGCGAAACGTGGCTAGCGCGATTTGCAGACCATCGGTACATAGGTGCCGACATGTCGTTTCACGGGTAGAATGCGCGCCTAACCGTGACAGCCTGACTAAAAAAACTATGTCCTTGCCAAAGCATCATCTGGAATTGCTCAGCCCTGCCCGCGATGTGGCCATCGCTCGTGAGGCGATCCTGCACGGCGCCGACGCCGTGTACATCGGCGGCCCGAGCTTCGGCGCGCGCCACAACGCCTGCAACGAAGTCAGCGAGATCGCCGAACTGGTGGAATTCGCCCGCAAATATCACGCGCGCATCTTCACCACCATCAACACGATCTTGCACGACAATGAACTGGAACCAGCACGCAAGCTGATCCATCAGCTATACGACGCCGGCGTCGATGCGCTGATCGTTCAGGATCTGGGCGTGATGGAGCTGGACATTCCGCCGATCGAACTGCACGCCTCGACCCAAACCGACATCCGCACGCTGGAACGGGCAAAGTTCCTCGATCAGGCCGGCTTCTCGCAACTGGTACTGGCCCGCGAACTGAACCTGCAAGAAATCCGCGCAATCGCCGACGAAACCGACGCTGCGATCGAGTTCTTCATTCATGGTGCGCTGTGCGTGGCGTTCTCCGGCCAATGCAACATTTCCCACGCGCAGACAGGCCGCAGCGCCAACCGTGGTGACTGCTCCCAGGCCTGCCGCTTGCCGTACACCCTCAAAGATGAAAAGGGTGGCGTGATTGCCTACGAAAAACACCTGCTGTCGATGAAAGACAACAACCAGAGCGCCAACATCCGCGCGTTGGTCGAGGCCGGTGTGCGTTCGTTCAAGATCGAAGGTCGCTACAAAGACATGGGCTATGTGAAGAACATCACCGCCTATTACCGCCAGCGCCTCGACGACGTACTCGAAGATCGCCCGGACCTGGCCCGTGCCTCCAGCGGCCGCACCGCGCACTTTTTCCTGCCTGACCCGGAAAAAACCTTCCACCGTGGCAGCACCGACTACTTCGTCACCGATCGCAAGATCGACATCGGCGCTTTCGACTCGCCGACCTTCACCGGTCTGCCGGTGGGCATCGTCGAAAAAGTTGCCAAGCGTGACATGCAGGTCGTGACTCACGAGCCGCTGTCCAACGGTGATGGCTTGAACGTACTGGTGAAGCGCGAAGTAGTCGGTTTCCGCGCCAACATCGCCGAAGCCAAAGGCGAGTTCGAAGAAGACGGCGAGAAGCGCTACCGCTACCGCGTCGAGCCGAACGAAATGCCCGAAGGGCTGTTCAAGCTGCGCCCGAACCACCCGTTGAATCGCAACCTCGATCACAACTGGCAACAGGCGCTGCAGAAGACTTCTTCGGAGCGTCGCGTGGCCCTGAGCTGGCTCGCACGCCTGCGTGAAGAGCAGCTTGACATCACCGCCACCAGCGAAGAGGGCATCAGCGCCAGCGTCACGCTTAACGGCCCGTTCGGCGCTGCCAACAAGCCTGAGCAAGCGCTGGAGCAATTGCGCGATCTGCTCGGCCAGCTCGGCACCACGCAGTACCACGCCACCGACATCAAGCTGGATGCGCCACAGGCGTTCTTCATCCCGAACTCGCAGCTCAAGTCCCTGCGTCGTGAAGTGATCGAAGCGCTGACCGCCGCCCGTGTCGCCGCGCACCCGCGTGGCAGCCGCAAGGCCGAAACCAGCCCGCCGCCGGTGTACCCGGACTCGCACCTGACGTTCCTCGCCAACGTCTACAACCAGAAAGCGCGTGACTTCTACCACCGTCACGGCGTGAAGCTGATTGACGCCGCGTACGAGGCTCACGAAGAGCCAGGCGAAGTGCCGGTGATGATCACCAAGCACTGCCTGCGTTTCTCCTTCAACCTGTGCCCGAAACAGGCCAAAGGCGTGACCGGCGTGCGCACCAAGGTCGCACCGATGCAGTTGATCCACGGCGATGAAGTGTTGACGCTGAAGTTCGATTGCAAACCGTGCGAGATGCACATCATCGGCAAGATGAAGGGCCACATCCTCAACCTGCCACAACCGGGCAGTGTGGTCGGCCACATCAGCCCCGAAGACCTGATGAAAACCATCCCGCGCGCACCGCACTGAGTGGCTGAGTGCGCGGTGCTTCGGCGCCGCGCACGCCTGCCCCGCTCCGCCGGGCCAAATCGCAGGCATAAAAAAACGCCAACTTCTTGCGAAGTTGGCGTTTTTCAATAGATGGCAGGGGCGGCTGGATTCGAACCAACGCATGGCAGGATCAAAACCTGCTGCCTTACCGCTTGGCGACGCCCCTACAGCTCTTGTCAGCGGCTCCGTGAGGATCACTGCGAGAACGGGGCGCAATTTACCAACATTCCTTTCGTTTGTGAAGTACGAAATGAATTATTTTTTGTTTTAAAACAGCGACTTATTATTTTGGCCACAATCGTGGCCCTGTCACGTCCATTTGGCGGTCAATTATCAGACTGTGGACGCACCACCAAGCGCTATTTGACCAGCCGCTTTTCCTTCGACGGGCGATAACCGAAATACGCGCTGTAGCACTTGCTGAAATGGCTCGGCGAGACGAAGCCACAGGCCACCAGCACTTCTACCTGCGACAGTTCAGTGTGTTGCAGCAAGCGCCGCGCTTCGGTGATGCGCAGCTCCAGGTAATAGCGCTGCGGTGTGGTGCCGAGTTGTTCTTTGAACAGACGCTCTAACTGACGACGGGATCGACCGGCGTAAACCGCCAGTTGCTCCAGCTCCAGCGGCTCTTCGAGGTTGGCATCCATCAGCTTCACCACTTCGCGCAACGGCGCGCTGACGCAGATATTCTCGTCCGGTTTGATCCGCCGATAACGCGACTCCTCGAACGCCAGAATATCCTCGATGCCCTCGACCAACGCCTTACCGTGCAAACCCTTGATCCAGTCCAGCGCCATATGAAAAGCCCCGGACGGGCTCGACGCTGTGAGCCGGTCACGATCGATCACGTAGGGCTCGCTGCTGACTTGGGTGGACTTGGCAATTTCGGTGAGTGCCGGACGATGCTCCGGGTGGATCGCGCAGCGGTAACTGTCGAGCAATCCGGCGCGGCCAAGAAACCACGCGCCATTCCACAACCCGGCCAGACTGATACCCCGCTCCGCTGCTGCACGCAACAGACTGATCAACTCATCGGCCGCCTTCAGCTCGGTGCGATAACCACCGCACACCACCAGCAGATCAAGCTCTTGAAGAGCCGCCAGATCAATCCGCGCATCCGGGCGAATGACCAGGCCCAAGTCACTGATCACCTCACCTTCACCCAAGCCAAACGTACGAGAAGCAAACAGCTCCGCACGCAACAGATTGGCGGTGATGATCGTGTCCAACGCCTGAGTGAAGGCCGGCAGCGAAAAGTGTTCGAGCAGCAGAAAACCGGTGCGCGTGATGCGAGTTTCAGCAGATTGCTCATTAAGATAGCGGAGGTTTTTCCCCTTCATTCCCCCGCTGAATTGGCGTCGTTCGATCAAGGTCGGGTCCATCGGTGATGTTGTTATCCGCCGATAGTTGGCCTGATCCGCGCCAGAGTCAATCACCCCTGCGGCGATACAACGAACTGCCAGCACTGGCCTTTGGATCGTCGAATGCGTATAACCTCGCCGTTTCGTCTAACCTGACTTTGCGCCCAGTTGCAGGCGCACCGACATTGACGCTTACGAAACGGAGATTCCCATGCTCAAGCGAACCCTGGCATTGACGGCCGGTCTGGCCCTGTCCTTTTCCGCTCTGGTGGCGCACGCCGCCGATGTGCTGAAGGTCAGCGCCATTCCCGATGAGGCCCCGACCGAGCTGCTGCGCAAATTCGAGCCACTGGGCGCTTATCTGGAACAACAACTGGGCATGAAGGTGCAGTTCGTGCCGGTGGCCGATTACCCGGCGGTAGTAGAAGCACTCGCCACCGACCGTCTCGACATGGCCTGGCTGGGCGGCTTCACCTTTGTTCAGGCGCGCTTGAAGACCGACGCCACCACTCCGGTGATTCCATTGGTGCAGCGCGAACAGGACGCGCAGTTCACCAGCAAATTCATCACGGCTGACCCGAACGTCAAGAGCCTGGCCGACCTGAAAGGCAAGACCTTCGCCTTCGGTTCCGTGTCGTCCACTTCCGGCAGCCTGATGCCGCGTTACTTCATGCTGAAAAATGACGGCATCAAGCCGGAAGCGTATTTCAGCCGCGTCGCCTACTCCGGCGCCCACGACGCCACCGTGGCCTGGGTGCAGGCCGGCAAGGTCGACGCGGGTGTGTTGAACGCCAGTGTCTGGCAGAAACTGGTGGATGCCGGCAAGGTCGACACCACAAAAGTGAAAGTCTTCGCCACCACCCCGCCCTACTTCGATTACAACTGGACCGTGCGCGGCACGCTCGACCCGGCACTGGCGGCGAAGATCAAAAAAGCTTTCCTTGATCTGGACCCGGCCAACCCTGAGCAGAAGAAGATTCTTGATCTGCAGGCGGCCAGCCGCTTCATCGATACCAAGCCTGAGAACTACAAGGGCATCGAGGAAGCCGCCCGCGCTGCCGATCTGCTGAAATGACCTTACGCCTCACCCAAGGTAGCCTGCGTCACGCCAATGGAGTCGACGCGCTTCGCAGCATCGACTTGCAGATTGGCGTCGGCGAACAGGTCGCCATCATCGGCCCGTCCGGCGCTGGTAAATCGAGTTTGCTCAACCTGCTGGCCACCGCTCTGCGGCCCAGCAGCGGTGAGATCCAAGTGCTAGGCGAGCGCGCCTGGCATTTGTCTGCGCACCAACGGCAGCGCCTGCGCGCGCGTATCGGTCTGGTGCACCAGGCACCGCCCCTGCCGCCGCGTCAACGGGTGGTCACGGCGGTGCTGGCCGGCAAACTCGGGCAGTGGAGTCTGGGCAAAAGTTTGTTGAATCTACTCCATCCGCTGGACGTGCCCGGCGCCCGCGCGGCGTTGGCGCGTCTGGATCTGGGCGATAAGCTGTTCGCCCATTGCCAGCAATTGTCGGGGGGCCAATTGCAGCGCGTCGGCATCGCTCGGGTGCTGTATCAGGCGCCGGAGATTTTGTTGGCCGACGAGCCGGTTTCGGCGATGGACCCGGTCATGGCCGGGCACACGCTGTCGATCCTGTCTCGGCATGCCCGCGAGCACAACGTTACGCTGGTGGCGAGCCTGCACGCGGTGGATCTGGCGCTCTCGCACTTTCCACGCGTCATCGGTTTGCGAGAAGGGCAGATTCTGTTCGACAGTCCTTGCGATCAAGTCAGCCCCGAGATGCTCGAAGCACTGTACGCCAACGAAAAAATGCAATCGCCAACGGCTGCGGTGGCGCCTTTGACTGTGCAGATTCCACGATGCTGAGCGCTGATTCACGGGATCCCGCGGCATGGCCACGGCTGCTGTTGACCGTGTTGGCGATTGCCTTGTTGTGGCCGGGGATCCAGCTCAGTGAACTGAATCTGGGCGTGCTGCTACCCGACAGCCAGAATGAAATGGGCCGGTTTGTCGCGCAATTCTGGCCACCGGCGCACGACGAAGCGTTTGTGCAGTTACTGCTCAAAGCCACCTTACAAACTCTGGCCATCGCCACAGCCGGCATGGCGCTGGCGCTGGTATTGGCGATACCGGCCAGCCTGATCGCCAGTCGCGCCCTATCGCTGTCCGCGGCCTCGAGGGGCGGTGTTCCAAGTCGGCTGGGGCGTTTGCTGCGCTGGCCGATTCGCGGCTTGCTGATCTTTTTGCGCAGCGTGCCAGAAATCGTCTGGGCGCTGCTGTTCGTGCGCGCCGTCGGGTTAGGACCGGCGGCGGGTGTGCTGGCAATCGCCATCACCTACAGCGGCATGCTCGGCAAGGTTTACGCGGAGATTTTCGAGTCCACCAGTCAGCGGCCGGCACACGCGTTGTTGCAGGCTGGCAGTGGCCGACTGGCTGCTTTTGCCTACGGTATTCTGCCCAATGTGGCGGCGGAATTATTGTCGTACACGGTGTATCGATGGGAGTGCGCGATCCGCGCTTCGGTGGTGATGGGCTTTGTCGGTGCCGGAGGGCTCGGCCAGCAAATCGACCTGTCGATCCGCATGTTCGCTGGCGGTGAGGTCGCCAGTATTCTGCTGACCTTCCTGCTGCTGGTGCTCGCGGCCGATCAACTTAGCCGCTTGCTGCGCTGGAGACTGGCATGAATCGCCTGATCAATCTGTTGCTGATCGCGGGTATCGGTGTGGCCGTCATCGCTTCTTTCACTTACCTGAGCCTCGACATCAGCGAACTGGGCAGCGCCACCAGCCTGAAACAAATGGCGGCGTATGTGCAGCGCTTTTTCAGCCCGGATCTGAGTGCGGATTACCTGAAAGCCATTTTCAAAGGCTCGATGGAAACGTTGGCCATGTCAGCTATTGGAACCCTGCTCGCGGCGTTGTTCGGCATCCTCCTCGCCCTGCCCGCTGCCGGGCGTTTCGGCTGGCCGCTGCAAAGCGTTTCGCGCCTGTTGCTCAACGGCCTGCGGGCGATTCCCGAGCTGGTCTGGGCCGCGCTGATGGTGCTCGCCGCCGGCCTGGGCCCAAACGCTGGCACCCTCGCCCTTGCCCTGCACACCACTGGCGTGCTCGGCCGATTGTTCGCCGAAGCCCTGGAAAACACCCCGCCGCAACCCGCCGAAGCGATCCGTTTGCAGGGCGGCAACCCAATCCTCGCCTTCTGCTACGGCACCTTGCCTAACCTCGCGCCGCAACTGCTCGCCTACTGCCTGTATCGCTGGGAGAACAACATCCGCATGGCCAGCGTGCTGGGTTTTGTCGGCGCTGGCGGGCTCGGGCAGATGCTGTATGTAAGCCTGAGCCTGTTTCAGGAAGCGCAGGCCAGCACGGTGATTCTGGCGATGCTGGTGCTGGTGTTTGCGGTGGACTGGTTGAGTGCGTGGAGCCGCCAGCGCTGGGTGAAGGCGTAAACACCGATGCATCACTGAGGAGTAGCACAAGGTCATCTTCGTCTTTTCGCTCGGCACGGTGTTCTCGATGTCGCTGCCCTATCACATCGGCAACGGTTGGCTAGGCGGTTTCCCGCCGACGGTGGCACTAGTCATGGTCGCAGTAACAGGGGATTGCGGCTGCACAGCGACTGTCCTGCTGGTAGTCATCACCCGGTTTTATCAGATTAAGTCGTTAGGCAACCGCAGGCTTCCCCCACCGTTCGTTCAGCCAATCAAAGAAATATCGAACGCTAGCCTCAAACCGCCCCTCCAACGATTACACCCATGGAGGTCTGCGATATGAACAGCAATGACGACAAAACCATGAATGCCCAGCCCACCGACGCTTCCGGGAAACCGGTGAATGTGGTCGAACGTGATCTTGAAGACAAGGACGGTGACACCAGGGCCGTGGATGAGGTGATCACACCGACCTCGACCCGGGTCAAAGAGCAGGACGCGGAGGCGTTAAAGCGCAAAACCGATGAGATTGAACGCAAGGTAGCGGACGGGAATTGATTTTTTCGCCGTATCAGGTGGATCTACCTCACCATCCTGGCCTCTCTCCGAGCATGAGCGCAGGGATCTGTGCGCTCATGCTCGCCCTTCTGCATCGCGGGTCTTCGACCTGTTGAGTTGAGTGATTACCGTGATTAAACCACGCTATGCCAAAGGCTCTGGCCAAGCGCCAGCGCACCTGGCATCGATCAACGCTGCAGACTCACAAACCGGCGACCTGGTTTTTGCCGGCGCTGTTGCCGGCCAGCGCCACGTTTCCTTCGCTTCGCATGCAGAGTTGCTGGCCATACTCAACGCCCTCATCCTCGAGCGGGTACCTTTTGCGGTCGGCGGCATGTGCCCGGGACCGGCGGATGAAGTCGGCTTGCTGATCGCCAATAAAGAACTGGCCGGCCCTTACCTCGAGCTGTCCTGGACTGGCCCGCAGCAATGGCTTGTGCGCCAGATCGGATACGCCTCAAGCGAATGGCAACAAGTCCCTGACGCGTGTGAAATCGCCAATATTTCATTTAGTGAAGAAACTCTCATCAGAAACATACTGGCCCGCCATTCGGGAACGGACACCCGTTGAACATTTCGAGAAAAGCAGCTCGGCACCACTATGGCCCAAAGCGTTACACCGCCACATTCGCGCGAGGTCTCGACACTGTCCGCTTATTGTTGGGCCCGCGAGCCCGACTCCAGTGTTGAAACTGATACCCCCGATACAGCCGCAAAGCATCAGTGTCATAGCGGTATTGAGTTCAGATGCCCGGCAGAAGCGTTCTTTCACGCAGGCATCAGCTCAAGAAATGCGGAATTTTTTTGTGGCGTAAGCGACAAACACGCTACGGTGTCCCTCTGTTCTCAGCCAACAATCGACGAGGCCAATGTCATGAGTAAAACGCCCTACGTTCCGCCCCAGGTCTGGAAAAACGAAGCGCCATCCGGCGGCCAGTTCGCCAGCATCAACCGCCCGATTGCCGGGCCGACGCATGAGAAGACGTTGCCCGTGGGCAAACATCCGTTGCAGCTCTACTCGCTTGCCACGCCCAACGGCGTGAAGGTAACGATTCTGCTAGAGGAGTTACTGGCGCTAGGGCATACCGCTGCCGAATACGATGCGTGGCTGATCCGCATTGGCGAAGGCGATCAGTTCTCCAGCGGTTTTGTCGAGATCAATCCGAACTCGAAAATTCCTGCCCTGCTGGATCGCAGTGTCGAGCCGCCGATTAGGGTGTTCGAGTCGGGCGCGATCCTGCTCTACCTCGCAGAAAAATTCGGCGCCTTCCTGCCCAAAGACCCGGCAGGACGCACCGAGACGCTCAACTGGCTGTTCTGGCAGATGGGCGCAGCGCCTTATCTGGGTGGCGGATTCGGGCATTTCTACGCCTATGCGCCGGAGAAAATGGAGTACCCGATCAACCGCTTTACCATGGAAGCCAAGCGGCAACTGGATGTACTGGATCGGCGTCTTGCGCAAAGCCCTTACCTGGCCGGCGACAGCTACACCATCGCCGACATCGCGGTCTGGCCGTGGTACGGGCAACTGGTGCGCAACAATGTCTACTCGGCGGCGGAATTTCTGGCCGCTCACGAATACACTCATTTGCAGCGCTGGGCAGAGGATATCGCCAAGCGGCCAGCGGTCATTCGTGGGCAGCGCGTCAATCGGACGTGGGGCGATGAAGCGAGCCAGGTGCCCGAGCGGCATCAGGCTGGCGATTTGAATTAAGCCACCGGCGTAACACTGCTCTCGTTAATGGCGGCCGATCAAAAACTCATTTGATCGGCCGCCCAAGCAAACATTTATTCGCATCTTTCATGAGTGGCATTTGCGGGTGCCTATATGGCATCACGCTGAACGCAGAAGGTGCGAGTGTCCAACCCCCAACCGGTGCGCCTGGGAGACATCAAACCCATGCTGGACATCATCGCAATATTTCTCTGCATCACCGCGACCCTCGCCTACCTCAATCGTCGTTATGTGGGGCTGCCCCCGGCTATCGGCGTGATGGGCATTGCTTTGGGCCTCTCGCTATTGAACATGGCCTCTGATGCGCTGGGCTTTCACACGTTGCACACCATCGAACAATCATTGATCGAGTCCATCGACTTTTCCGAGTTGCTGATGCAAGGCATGTTGTCCTTGCTGTTATTTGCAGGTGCATTGCATGTCAACTTGTCGGAGCTGCGCTCCTACAAATGGCAAATTGCATGCCTGGCCGTCGTTGGTACAACCCTATCGACGCTGATCATCGGTTTTGGGCTCTGGGAACTGCTGTCCCTGACCAACCTTGAGTTACCCCTTGCATACTGCCTGGTGTTCGGCGCGCTGATTTCGCCAACCGACCCGATTGCGGTCATGGGCATCCTGGAATCAGCAGGTGCCCCCCGCAGTGTTGAGGTGGTGATTTCGGGTGAGTCGCTATTTAACGATGGCGTCAGCGTTGTGCTGTTTTCGCTGATACTGGCAATGATTGCGAGCGGTGAAACGCCCTCTGTCAGCGGTGCATCGCTGGTTTTGCTGAGGGAAGCGGGCGGCGGCGCGCTTTTAGGGGCGACGGTCGGGTACGTCACATACCGGATGCTCAAGAGTATCGACAGCTATCAGGAAGAGGTTCTCATCACGCTGGCTGCTGTGCTCGGCGGCTATGCCCTCGCCACGTCTTTGCATGTTTCGGGGCCATTGGCGATGGTGGTGATGGGATTGATTGTGGGGAACCAGGGACGCACCTACGCGATGTCTGAAAAAACCGAAAAAAACGTGGATATGTTCTGGGAGCTGATTGATGAAATTCTGAACGCGGTGCTGTTTGTACTCATTGGTCTGGAAGTCGTTCTGATCCAGTTCTCCAATCCTCTGATTGCCACGGGACTGATGGTGATCGTGCTGACTTTATTATCGCGGCTAATGACGGTTGGGGTTCCGATTGCAGTTCTGGGCGAACGTTTTCGGCTACCAAAGGGCTCATGGAGCGTGATGACGTGGGGCGGCCTGCGCGGCGGCATTTCGGTGGCGTTGGCTTTGACACTGCCGCCGGGAGAGGCTCGTGATGTCGTGGTATCGCTGACCTATTCGGTCGTGGTGTTTTCGATCCTGGTCCAGGGCATGTCCATAGGCAAACTGGTCAAACGCGTGATTCCATGCACCGACCGATGAAGTTCGCTCCAGCCTTGGGCCATGGCAAACAGGCCCATCCACCGCCATATGAAGCGAAGGCACTGAGCTGAATTGCAAAAACCTCACACTCAGTCGGCCAACGCGCCCATTCGCCATGAGCAGCAATAAAAGATAGTCTTTGGCCCACATCCTTGAAGCGTCACCCCATGACCAATCCCGAGTTTTCACCCGACATTGAAGCCATCCGCAGCATTGACGCGGTGCCCGTGATCCTCCGCATGGTCAAACACCTGACCGGCATGCGCTTCGCGGCAGTTGCTCGCGTGACTGAAAGTCATTGGGTGGCGTGCGCTGTCGACGATTCGATTGATTTCGGTCTGCAGCCTGGCGGCGAACTGGTACTCGAATCGACCATCTGCCATGAAATCCGACAACACAAGCAGCCGGTCATCTTCGGCAAGGCCAGTGAGCACCCGGTGTTTTCGCTGCATCACACACCGAAAACCTATGGACTGGAGAGCTACATTTCCATTCCGATCGTTAAGAGCAATGGCGATTTTTTCGGGACGCTGTGTGCCATCGACTCACTTGCGGCCAATGTCGAGGAACCGGCCATTGCCCAGACGCTCACGCTGTTCGCCCAGTTGATTGCCATGAACCTCGACAGCCAACGTCACCTTCAAGCCACCAAAACCGCCTTGGACACTGCCAATGAGCTGGGCAGGTTGCGTGAGCAGTTCATCGCCGTATTGGGGCACGACCTGCGAACACCGCTGAGCGCCATTCGAATGAGCGCCGATCTGCTGGAAACCAAAACCGAAGACAAGCGCTCACTGAAATTGCTTTCGGCGATCCGCAAAAGCTCTCTTCGCATGGGCGTACTGATCGAAAACATCCTCGATTTCGCCCGGGGGCGGTTGGGTGGCGGGATTCCCGTCCAGCGAAAAGTGGTAGATGACTTGCAGCAGACACTGCTGCTGACGCTAGAAGAGGTCCAGGCGTCCCATCCGCACGCAACGCTCATTCATGCGCTGGACGTGCCGACAGGGGTTTATTGCGACGCGTTGCGCGTCAGTCAATTGCTCTCCAATCTGCTCGGCAATGCAGTCACTCATGGCTCAACCACTGCACCGATCATCCTCAACGCCTATTCAGAGAACAACGACATTGTCATTGCGCTGACCAATCAGGGCACGCCGATTCCCGATGAGTTGATGCCGCTGTTGTTCGAGCCCTTTTCACGATCCGAAGCCGGGCAGCGCTACGAAGGTTTGGGTCTAGGGCTCTATATCGCATCGCAGATTGCGTCGGCGCACAACGGCACCTTGAGCGTTACCTCGGATCTTGAATCGGGAACACGTTTTGTGGCGAGATTCCCGGCTCAGTTCAAATGGGCTTGACCAGGCGCCAGGCGCTTACGTCGTCTGCCGGCGCATCGTCAGGATCGCAGCCCCCTGATCGATAAACAGCGGCAACAGCGCCGCCGCCGAGCGATCTGGCGCTCGAATCAGTCAATGGCTATACCTTCTGTGCTGCTACGTCCTGCCGAGGAAACCATGACTGACTGCGAACAACTCCATCGCGATGGCTATGCCCTGCTCCGACAAGCCATCCCCACCGAATGGCTGAATGAGCTTCGCAGCGTGTTCGATGCGAACGTGATGCCCTCAGATCAGTGGCCAACCCCGCGAGGCGCTCAGTGGCGCCATTCACTTTTAGACCTTGATGCAACGATTCAGGCTGTGTGTCGCTTGCCGCCGTTGCTGGCCGTGGCAGGCGAGCTGATCGCAGAACGATTTTTCCTCGCGCAAGTGGAAGGTCGCGAACCGCTTGGGGGTAGCGGGTATCAACCCTTGCATCGCGACTTGTCGGCGCAACGGCCGGGCGACATGGTCAACGCCCTGGCTTTTTTCGACGACTACGGCCCCGAAAATGGCGCGACGCGTATCGTCCCCGGCAGCCACCGACCTGAGTCGGAGCCGTCGCCCTTCGACTTCAATGATGAATCGCGCTCTGTGCAACTTTCAGGCTACGCCGGTGACATTCTGGTGTTTGATGCGGATCTGGTGCACGCAGGCAGCCTGAACCTCAGCGGGGCACGCCGGCGTAGCGTTCTGATCAGCTTCCGTTCGGAGTCGTTGTATGCGTCGCATCTGCAAACCTTGAGCCTGCGAGCCGTCCGGATGGACACCCGCGAACGCTTCAAACCTTGCGGTTTGTATTCATCCTCAGCGGGCGCCTGATCGACAGCACAAAACGCAAACAAAAAAAGCCCCGCGACCGAATGAAGGTGCGGGGCAAAGAATTGGTTGGTTGCGGCCAACCAAAGGAGCTCTTTTACATACGGCTACCGGGCGAAATCAGATGCAGTCCTGAGCGGCCCGTTCAAAAGTCGATGGCATGAAGTTCGAGGCCAGCAAGTGGCGCTCATAAAGAAACACCTTGCCGCCACTGCCGGCCTTGTAGGCTTCCAGTACGTTATCGGCCGCCACCTTGCTCGGCACCACGATCCGGTAGCTGCGCTGGGTCTGCGAGACGGTCGGGTTCAACGCACTGCCCTTCAGTTTCGGTACGACGCAATCGGCGTACTGTGCGGGCGTCTTGCTGGTCTGCAAGGTCAGGGTCGGGTCGTTCGGCGCGCTGACGCAACCACCGAGCAGCAAGGAGGCGAAGGCCATGGCTGGCACGAATAAAGAACGCATCGGTGTCATCCTGAAAATAAAAGTTCGGTTCAACCGGCAACGGTCCCGCTTGACGGCGTCGCCGTTGCCAATGATGTTTTAGGTGCTCAGCTCGCGGACACCAAGGCCTTGAGCGAGTTGTCGAACTGCTTCAACGCGCTGAGTTGCAAGTCACGTTGTTTCTCGATCTGCGCGGCAATTTGCGGCGGCGCCTGGTTGTGTACCCAGGCTGAGGGCAGCTGTTTTTCCACAGCGCCTTCAGCTTTGCCGATGTATTGCAGGTCGGCATCGTAGAAACGTGCAGTGAAACGCGCTTCGACCAGACTGTTGCGTTGGGTCAACAAGCGGTTGAACGTGTCGAGTTTGACCACGACATCCGGACGGGCCTGTACCAAGGCATCGAGGCTGTCGTAAACGGTTACCGACAGAAACTGTTGTTGCAACGAGCTCATCAACCAGTCGATGGCCAGTTCCGGATCAGAGCTTTCGACGAAAGCTTCGCGAATCCGCGAATCGAGCGCATCTTTCGCGCCGTTGACCGCCATGGCGTGGTAACGCTCAAGGTATTGCAGGTTGTCCCGAGTGTTTTCGCTGTACAGCACACCGACGGTTTGCGAGCGCTGCAACGTGGCACTGCTGCCGGTAATCGATTGAAAGTGACACGACCGGGCATCGTCTGCGTAGGTCGGTGCAGCGGCAGCGCTCAGCAGCAGGGCGGCCAGTACCAGTCGGGTCAACGTGTTCATCGCGCAAATTCCTTGAGCTGCGTGTTCGATGGAGGCGATTTTCCGCGCATTGCCGACAAAGCAGAACTTGCGTTTCTTGATGGTCACTATTACTTCTAGCAATAGTTGCGCACCTTGCAGACTGATACACACTCAATACAAATAGAAAAACATGAATGAGGAGTCCTCCTTGAGAACGTTTGACCTGATCCGCGACGCCGTTCTACACGACTTTCGCGAGCGAGTGGCCGAATACCTGGTCCAGTACGAAACCGTATTGCTGGATAGAACCATCTCCGATCAGCAGTACATCCGCGATACCGCCCATCAGTTGCGCGGTTACCTGCGCGGCCTGAACACCACACGGGTATTGGGCATGGCGGATTGGGAAGAACTGGATCGACGGATTGTCGATACGTGGCTCGCTCCCGAGCAATGACCTCCGGTGCCGATGCGCTGCACATCAATACGCGTTCGGCGAAAACGGCCCTAACGCTTACAATCGCCCATCTGACAGGCCTTGCAAGAAATGCCTGCGTCTGACCGGACTCACCACGCCAGGATGACCAACCCCATGTCCAGCCTCGACACCTCCCTGCAAGACAGCGCCGCGCCTGAAGGCGTTTGCTACGGCTGCGGCGGCCGCAATCCGCACGGGTTGCACATCAAAAGCCACTGGCATGAAGACGGCGTGCATGTCCTCGCCGAGCATGTACCGGACGCCAAATACTGTGGTTGGCCGGACCTGGTCTACGGCGGTTTGATCGCGATGCTGGTCGACTGCCATTCCAACTGGACGGCAATGGCCTATCACTACCGTGCGGAAAACCGCGAGCCCGGCACCCTGCCCCGCATTGACTGCGTGACCGGCAATCTCGGCATCAAGTTCATCAAACCGACGCCGATGGGCATCGCGCTGACCTTACGGGCAAAAGTCGAAGGCGAAGTCGGGCGCAAGACCCGGGTGATCTGCGAGGTGTTTGCGGGGGAGGTGCTGACAGCGGTGGGTGACTCGGTGTTTGTGCGGGTTGATACGGGGCAACTGGCCGACGCAGCACATGGTCGCTAAGTATTGGCGGCTGAAAGAAGTGCCGATGCGTATGAAAGCGCAAGTGAACCTTTTCCTGCGCGCAATCGGCGGTGGCGACCTTGAATTAAAGTGACCTGATCAGACCGTCAACCTGTGGCAAGGAAGCTTGCTCCCTCGCCACAGGTCATCACGGCCACGATTTACAGGATCAACCCTTCACATTTGCCCGCGCCGAATGCAGCTTCCTGTAGCTCTCGATCAGGCGCAAATGCCGATCCAGGCCTTCCAGTTTCATACTGGTTGGCGTCAGACCATAAAAGCGCACGCTGCCGTTTACCGAACCGATCGCCGCGTCCATCCGCTCGTTACCGAACATACGGCGGAAGTTGGCTTCGTAATCGGCCAGTTCCAGGTCTTCGTCGAGTTCCATTTCCAGCACCACGTTCACGGCTTGATAAAACAGGCCGCGCTCAACGGTGTTGTCGTTGTATTGCAGGAAGGCTTCGACCAGATCTTTGGCCTGATCAAACTTCTGCAAGGCGAGGTAGATCAGCAGGCGCAGTTCAAGAATCGTCAGCTTGCCCCACGGCGTGTTGTCGTCGAACTCGATGCCGATCAGCGTGGTGATATCGGTGTAGTCGTCCAGCTCGCTTTTTTCCAGGCCCGTCGCCAGGTTTCGCAGACCGACTTTGCTCAGGTTGTGCAAGTTGAGGATATCGGCGCGAAATTGCAGCGCTTTGTTGGTGTTATCCCAGATCAGGTCTTCGACCGGATAGATTTCCGAGTAGCCCGGCACCAGGATGCGGCAGGCCTTGGCGCCAATGTGCTCGTAGACCGCCATGTAGGCTTCTTTGCCCATGTCTTGGAGGATGCCGAACAGTGTGGCGGCTTCTTCGCCATTGGAGTCTTCACCTTGGCCGCAGAAGTCCCACTCGACGAATTCGAAGTCCGGTTTGGCGCTGAAAAACCGCCACGACACCACACCGCTTGAGTCAATGAAATGCTCGACGAAGTTGTTCGGCTCCGTCACGGCCTGACCCGAGAAGGTCGGCTGCGGCAGGTCGTTCAGGCCTTCGAAGCTGCGCCCTTGCAGCAATTCGGTCAGGCTGCGCTCCAGCGCGATTTCAAGGCTCGGGTGCGCGCCAAACGAAGCGAACACGCCGCCGGTGCGCGGGTTCATCAGGGTGACGCACATCACCGGGAATTCACCGCCCAGCGACGCATCCTTGACCAGCACCGGGAAACCCTGCTCTTCCAGTGCCTTGATACCGGCCAGAATGCTTGGGTATTTCTCCAGCACGTCCTGCGGTACATCCGGCAGCGCCATTTCGCCTTCGAGGATTTCGCGCTTGACGGCGCGCTCAAAGATTTCCGACAGGCACTGCACTTGCGCTTCAGCCAAGGTGTTGCCGGCGCTCATGCCGTTGCTGAGGAACAGGTTTTCAATCAGGTTGGACGGGAAGTACACCACTTCATTGTCCGACTGGCGTACAAACGGCAGCGAGCATATGCCGCGCTGAGTGTTGCCGGAGTTTGTGTCGATCAGGTTCGAACCACGCAACTCGCCATCGCGGTTGTAGATCTCGAGGCAGTAGGGGTCGAGGATTTCACTCGGCAGTTCGTCTTTCGGGCCAGGCTTGAACCAGCGTTCGTCCGGGTAATGCACAAATGGCGCATTGGCGATTTCTTCGCCCCAGAACTGATCGTTGTAGAAGAAGTTGCAGTTCAGGCGTTCGATGAACTCGCCCAGTGCCGAGGCCAGTGCGCCTTCTTTGGTCGCGCCCTTGCCATTGGTGAAACACATCGGTGACTGTGCATCGCGAATGTGCAGCGACCAGACGTTGGGAACGATGTTGCGCCACGAAGCGATTTCAATCTTCATGCCCAGGTCGGCGAGGATCCCCGACATGTTGGCGATGGTCTGCTCCAGCGGCAGGTCCTTGCCGGCAATGTAAGTGCCTGCCTGCGAATCCGACATCGGCATCAGCAATGCCTGAGCATCGGCATCGAGGCTTTCGACCTCTTCGATGATGAACTCGGGACCGGTCTGTACGACTTTCTTCACCGTGCAACGGTCGATCGAGCGCAGGATGCCCTGGCGATCCTTGTCGGAGATGTCCGCCGGCAATTCAACCTGGATCTTGAAGATCTGGTTGTAGCGGTTTTCGGGGTCGACGATGTTGTTCTGCGACAGGCGAATGTTATCGGTAGGAATGTTGCGGGTGTCGCAGTACAACTTCACAAAGTAAGCCGCGCACAGGGCCGACGACGCGAGGAAGTAGTCAAACGGCCCCGGTGCCGAGCCATCGCCCTTGTAGCGAATGGGCTGATCGGCGATCACCGTGAAGTCGTCGAACTTGGCTTCAAGTCGAAGGTTGTCGAGAAAGTTGACCTTGATTTCCATGCGGGATTACCAGAATACGGCTAAACGAATGGCGGCCATTATCCGGTTTTTGAGCGGGAAGTCTTGTGCTTTCGGGAGTGGCCGCTGGGTGGTGCCACCCAGTCTATTGGCCTTGTGCCCGGCCTATGCCCTTGGTGAATACGCTGCCCGCATCCCGAACCAACTGCCGCCACTCGGTGCTGCTGATCAGTCCTTGTGCCTCCATCTTATCGGCGGCCTTGAGCAGCTCGTCGTACTGCTGCTCCGGGTCCATCTGCGAGTTCGCCTGAGTCGCCAGTTCGCGCCATGCTGACAGTAATTCTTTCTTTCGCTGCTCGAACATTGGGTGATCTCGTTTGGGACTTCCTAGATAGAAACAAGGGACATCCGCCGGTTCAGCGCAGTCGACGGGCGGCGGCCTGGGCAAAAACCGAATCGCCATGTGTTTCCTTCGTTCTTTCTTGCGTCGCACTGTTCATTGCCCGTTTCTCTTTGCTGGAGTCCTCTCGATGCCCTCGCCTAAATCCCTGCCCACTGCCCTGCTGAGCCTGGCCCTCGCCTGCCCGGCCATGGCCGAGACTCAAGGCATCGAGTTGGGACAGGTACTGATTTCGGCAGAGGATCGCAGCGCTACGCACGCTTCTGTTGAAGACGCCAAGGCCCGCTTGGAGCAGGTGCCCGGCGGCACCAACGTGGTCGACATGCGTCAACCGTTGCAAGGTCGTGTGGCGAGCAATCAGGATGTGCTGGCTTATCAGCCGGGGGTTTACGCGCAGTCGGCGGGCAATGAAGGCGTGAAAATTTCCATCCGTGGCTCGGGCATTAACCGCGCACCGGGCGCCCATGCGTCGGGGCTGTACACGATGCTCGACGGCCTGCCACTCACCGGCCCCGGCGGCACACCGTACGAATTGCTCGAACCGTTGTGGGTCGACCATGTGCAAGTGCTGCGCGGGGCCAACGGTTTTGATCGTGGTTCGCTGGCGCTGGGCGGTGCCATCGATTACGTCAGCCACACCGGCTACGACGCGCCGACACTGCAAGTGCGTTACGCCACCGGTAGCCATGGCTATCAGCAGCGTCAGGTCAGTTCCGGACAAGTGCTGGGCGACTTCGATTACTACCTGTCGCTGACCGACTCAAACGCCGACGGCTATCAGGATCACACCGCCAGCGAGAGCAAAGGCGTGATCGCCAACGTCGGTTATCGCTTCAACCCGAACCTGGAAACGCGGTTCTACATCCGCTACCGCGAGACCGACAACGACCTCGCCGGGCGCGTGACCAAGCACGCCATCGAACACGATCCACGCTCGGCCAACCCGGCTTACGTGTCCCGCGACGACAGCCGCAAGCAGCCGGGCAGCACCTTCATCGGCAACAAAACCACGTTCTACATCGACGACGATTCGAGCATCCAGACCGGTCTCGTCTACCACGATTACCCAATGGACCTGCGCGAAGGCCCCAACCGCCTGAAGGTCGCCTACACCGACGTCAGCGGCACCTTCGACTACAAGCGCCGCGACACCCTGTTTGGCATGGAAAGCCGCAGCAACGTTGGCCTGCGCGTGACCAAACACCTGCCCAACGACGGCGCCAGTGAATTTGTACGAATCCCCACCGGTAATACGGCCCACTACGTGCCCGGCACGCGCATGCGCAACTTCACTTATCAGGGTTCGGACACCGTTCTGCATGTTGGCAACGACCTGGAAATCGCCGACGACCTGTGGCTGACCACCGGCCTCGCCGCCATCTACACCCGTCGCGAAAGTGCCGTCACCTACCCCGAAGGGGGTGGCAAAACCAGCATGAACGACTGGGACTACGCCCCGCGCCTCGGGCTGCGTTACCAGATCACGCCTGAGGTGCAAGTGTTCGGCAACCTCAGTCGCTCAGTCGAGGCGCCGCACCCGTGGTCGCTGATCTACAGCTCCAACGTGCGCTTCCCGGCGGGTAACGGCGCCGCCACCGGCACCCAGAAAGACCCGATCAAACTGCAAAACCAGACCGCCACCACCCTGGAACTCGGCGGACGCGGCGACAGCGTCCTCGGCGAATGGAGCCTGGCTTGGTACTACGCGCAAGTGCGCCACGAATTGCTGTCGGTGCTGCCGGACGCCAACGCGGTAACGCCTTACGAACTCAATGCCAGCCCGACCATCCACCAAGGCGTCGAAGCCAGCCTTGACAGCAAACTCTGGTCAGCCGCCGATGGCCGACAGTTGAGCCTGCGTCAGGCGTACACCTTCAGCGACTTCCACTATCGCGATGATGATCGTTTTGGCGACAACCGCTTGCCGGGGCTGCCGATGCACTACTACCAAGGGGCGTTGCGTTACGACTGGCCGCAGGGGTTCTTCGCTGCTGTGAATACGCAACTGGTGTCAAAAGTAGCGGTGGATTACGCCAACAGCTACTACGCCGATCCGTATGCGCTGTTTGGCGCGACTGTGGGTTACAACGCGCCGAAGGGTGACTGGCAGACTTGGGTGGATATGCGCAATCTGACCAACAAGCGCTATGCGGCGACGGTCACGCCGGGGTTTGACGACAAAGGGCTGGATGCTGCGCGGTCGACGCCGGGTGAAGGGATGGGGGTTTATGTCGGGGTTTCGTGGAGTTTGCTCTGAAGCCAATCAGCGGACTGATGAGTGAGGTGCGGATGGAGCGCCAATCAAAACTGGACATCGAGCGCGCCGCCTATGACAACTTCCTCCGTCTTTGGGATCTCGGCGAGTGCGAGGGCCAGCGTTTTGGCCAGGCTTTCTATAACCACTTCCGCTTGCATCGAATTACCGATCAGACGCTTTTGCACCGGCTTTACAATACTGACGGCAAACAGGCGCTAAAGGTAATTGGCAGCGTATTTCAGATCCCGTAAGCCTTAGCGCATTCAGGCTTGGTATCCATAGAATGTAATACACACTTTGCTCGAAATAAAAACTGCCCAACCAGCCGTTGTAAAAATAAGTTTTCAAGCAAAATCAAAGTGATTAAGCAATCAGGAAAACTTAAGCGGGCCTTGATAAAAAAGAGCGCGTGCGAGTCATGAGAAACCACGCGCCTCCTTGTTTAGTGCAGATTAAGCAATGCAAACAGTCCGACGATTACCATGAGTACCGAGAGGTACTGCATGGGCACAAAAAACAACGTGTGCTTTTTGCGAAAAACCACTTCGCCACCGGTGGCTGGATCAATATAGGTTTTGCCGGGTGCATTATTCAGCTTGTGGCCAATATAAGCATTGGCGGCGGCCGCAACCAGTAAACCGATACCGACACCAAGACCATTGGGAAGCCCGGCGAAAGATATCAAGCCCACCAAAGGAAAAAGAATAGAAAGGATGCCCCAGCCTTGCCAGATAAGAAACATAACGTGTCCCTGTTAATTTTTAAGGCGCGCAATCTAACAACAATCAGCCGCCTCAGCAACATCTAGCAATATATTATGCAGATCACAGCGATCATTGCTTTCCGAGAACCGCCAAAGACACTAAAGCGTCCCGTCTTTACGCACTGTTCCTCGCTCTTCGGCTTTGGCAGAGCGTAATTTACTCCCTGGGTATCGTGATATTCGACTCGATCTTCTTCCCCATACTGATGCGCGGTTCGGTCGAGTAGCCCAGAGACTCGTAGAAGCTTTTGACGCGTTCATTTGTGCTGACGATCTGTAGATTGATTTTCATACAGCCACGCAGGATCAAGGCGTTCTCAGCATGATGTACAAGTTTTGCGCCCAAGCCTTTTCTACGATGGACCGGATGCACCGCAACCGCATACAACCACCCACGATGGCCGTCGTACCCCGCAAGAACGGTACCGACAACCTCATCCCCTGCCAACGCCACAAAAAAGAGCCCATCCGTAACGGCCAGTTTTTTGTCTATGGCAAGGCTGGGGGTGTTATGCGCGGTTTCGTAGCCGAAAACGGCTTCCCATAGCGCCATGACGCAGAGGCGATGGTGTTCGTTTGAGTAGTTGGCAATAACATCCATGGCGCAGCCCCTGAGTCGAATGGGACGACGCTATCTCTCTGTGAAGCTCTTGTCCATTGGACTCGTTGGGTCGAAAGCGGCTCAATGCCGACAGAGTGCTCTGTGTCATTGCATGGATTTGACCACACTTTTGCACTCGACTTGATCTGTTGCTTGCGTCGTATTTGACCTGCACGATTCGTGGCCTTGACCGGCAGAGGTCGGCCAAAAGCAGACCATGGACACGCTGCTAATGCGCCAGTAATGTGTGCCCAAATCATGTCGCGTTACCTCACATCTGTTGCGTTTCTGGCGCGACACTCAAGCCGAACAAGGGTTACACATGGACAAGGAACGTTATCAGACGCAAACAGCGGAAAATATTATGCCACTTGTGTCGTCTACTTATAGTCAGGCATAGCCATGAATACCTTCGAAACGAATGAAAAGTTAATTGCCGAAGGCTGCAGCACTCAAAACTTCGCAATCAACAGCATTGGAAGTGACGTGTATTGCCTATGCAATACAAATGGTTTTTGGTCAGTTTTTTATACGGAGCGCGGGATAGATCACCCTCCAATATTCAGCTCGATATCCGAAGAAGAAGCTTGTAAATTTTTCTATGACCACGTTATGAAAATGGAGCATTGGCACCTCGTAGGCTTTTACAAGGACAACAACTTGGTAGAAGCCATGGAATCTAAGCTTTCTAACCTTGGAATCCGATTTGTGCGCAATGACATACCTGCATACCAAGCACAAAACGACCCAAGATTTCGGATATTTATAGTGGGTAAAGATATTTTCAGATTCAAGGATGTATTCGGTGAGCCGTATATCAGCTATGCCTAACAAGGCGCTGAAATCGCTCATTTCATTCGCTGGGACGGCGCGCCGCCCCCCCCTTAGTTTACTCGTTGGTCAGCGTCCGCTATGGGTCCAGGCTGTGTGAAAACGTTTTAGAGCTAGTTTGAACGTCAGAACCGCAACGAAAATCGCGTTCCTACACAAATTTCAGGTCTGCTGACCAACCAAACGTTGGCAGATTTTACGTAGCAACGCAGACTTCACAACGGTGCATGCGTTTTCACACAGCCTGGGTCGATGTCTGCCCTTCGCGACGGGCAGACATCGGCCAGAAGCGGTCGTTCAGTAAAGAGGGAGAAATTTCCAATATGTGTTTTTTTCGCAACAGATTAAAGCCCGCTCTTAGCGTCCGAGTGGGGGCGGCCCATAAAGTTCGGTTTCCCAGTCTTCAAGAGGTGGCGTCACTTTGAAAGATGAGTCGCAGTAGGACCTTAGGTAGTCAGTCGCTCTCTTTTGGGCGTGGGTGAAATTGAGCACATTCCCTTCACTGTCCATTTCTATCACGTTCGCAAATATTGCGAACACCATCTCAATTGCACTTGGTTCTGAGCCATAAACGTCTAAGTACTCCACGTTTTTTAGCATGTAGTGGGTTCCACTTGCCATGAAGTATGCAAATGTTCGGAGTGCCCCACTGAAATCGTTACTTAGCTTTTTCATACAATTTTTCGTAGTAAATATTCTGGTTTGATTGAAGGGCGAGCTCTATCATGTCCCGAGCAAAAAGAAAGGTTTGTACCGTTAACCAGGATCTAAGAATACACAACAGTACCGGGCGGCAATTTTATACCGCGCAGAGAGCGGTAACAGACCCCGTTCCCATACACAAGGCCCGCATCCAAGGCTTGAGCTTTAAACACTAACGCTCGCAGCTTGTGGACGAGTCGAGATAGTCGCTCCCTGAATAACAGCGGTTGAATTGGCCGCCGTGGTTGCCTGGGGTACTGAATTTCACCTAGATATTCCCGCCAGCTTGTGGGTCGCTGATATAGCGCCATTTCGAAATTATTCAAAATTTCCACCGCGTTATTTAGATCGTCACTTCTGAGGCAAAATTTTACGTTCATTGACGTAATGCTTACCCTTGCATCTCTTTGAGCATATTGTTCAAAAGCAGGAGCTATCAGGTAAAAATAACCAAGGGAATGAAAGCAATCAGATCTGAAAACAATTTGGTCTTGAGACTCTAGCCGCCACAATTGCTCTGTTTTTTTCGAGGTGTATAAACCGATGATGTGATGCATGTGACTATCCTGATTACTGACATTCTTATTGGTGACGGCAAGCTCAGTACTTTGCGAGGACTCAGCATAGCGGCCCATGCCATCCATTTGCCACGGTTTTGTCTGCTTCTGGCCGTTTACTGCCGGTGCTGACCGGCAGCTATGGGTCGATAGCTGCCTCCCGTGGATGACCGCTTTTGGCCGAAAGCCGACGGTCGCGAACGGCAGCAATTGGCCGACAGCTGCCCTCAACCAAAGGCTGCTTTGGATCGCTTTCTGCCTCTCGCGACGGGCAGTAAGAGTCAGCTCGGATGCAATTGACTGGTCAGTGGCAAGGCAAGCCGGTGGTCAAGTGAACTGTAATTACGCATGCTTGGCCGTTTGGACGCTGAACCTATATCCAGACGTCACTCAAGGCAGTTCGCTCACCCTGTTCATGGCCCGTGTTCAAAATACCTCGTGGTTCGATCATCATCAGTTTCGCTTCACTTTGCGCCGCCGTCCTGTGCACTACCCCGCGCGGCACCACATATAACTCCCCAGGATTCACATGGACGCATCCCTCTGGCAGGTCGATGCGCAAGGTGCCTTCGAGCACAATAAATGCTTCGTCGGTCTCAGGGTGTGAGTGCCAGATGAATTCGCCTTCGATTCGCACAACCTTGAACTGGTAGTCGTTCATTTCAGCGACGACCCGAGGGCTCCATTGCTGATCGATCAGCGAAACCTTTTGCGCCAGGTTTATGGGGAGCGATGTTTGTGGGTGATGGGACTCAGGCATGACAGATCCTCTGTAGTTGAGGTCGTCAGCCTATCGAACAATGAATGCATCGCGCTTGTACGATCCTGCAAGTCAGCGTGCGGGCCGCAAGCGTTCCAGCCAACGCATGGGTGGGACGCCATAGCAGCGTGTGAAATGTCGGGTCATGTGACTCTGATCGTGAAAGCCTGCGGCGAGGGCGGCGTCCACCAATGTGAAACGGTCGAGGACAAGACGGCGAAAGCGGTCAAGACGTCGTAGTGTGACAAAGCGGTAGGGGCTGGTGCCATAGAGCGTTCTGAAGTCGCGTGACAGGCTCCAGCGCTCTCTCCCGCTAGCCTGCTCGAGCATTTCCAACGTAATGCCCAAGTGCATATTTTCCAGGATGAATGCTCTGGCGCGTTCGGCAGAGAGATAATCCAGACGCTTACGGCCACGCGACTTACCCGCGACGGCACGCAACGCCATTGCCAGGTCATACAGGGCGTCCTGTTCCTCCAGCGTCTCCATAGGGTTATCCATCGCTTGCACAAATGCTTCGCTGGCATGGTAAAGGCGCGGATCGTTCGAAAGCCCACCGGCGATAAAGGGCAAAGGTTCGCCCCCCAAGATTGTCTGGATCAATGCTGGATCAACGTAAGCCATACGGTAATGAAAACCTGCTTGCGTGCCGGCCATGCCGTCATGAAGTTCATCGGGGTGAAGCACGAGCGTGTTGCCCTGCACCCCGTGGCGTAGCGAACCCTTGTAGTGAAAACTTTGCACGCCCGCCAGCGTGCGACCTATCGAGTAGGTGTCGTGACGGTGTGGGTCGTAGCCGTGGCTGCCGAACCAGGCTTCGATACGCTCGATGCTACCGGGTTGAGTGCTGCGAATAACCCAGTCAGAGGTGCTCGGTTGGCCTTTTTTCCGGTCCATGCCAGTATTTTCCAGTTTCTGCGCAGTCGTCGCGGTTTTCCTTTTCGGGAATATACAAGTACTCGCAGTCGGATATCTCCTTTTGACCCAGGCTGTGAAAAAAATCGACGCTCGCCGTTAGCTCAAGCCACTGTTGAATTGATCACTGACCAGTTCAGCCAGCATCCGCACAGGTTCGGTAAAGCTTCGGCGAGAATGATGTATCAGCCCGATATCACGGTGAAACGTGCGCACGCCGAGATCGAGTGCCCGGACACCGGCTGGCCAAGGACTGGCTGCACAGCACGCTTGGCGGTTGTCCCACCGTCGTTGAGCCCAGGCTTTCGTAAAGCCTGAGCAGCATGTTCGCGAAGGGGTCGTATCAGCCACTATCACCTCAGTTGACACACCGCTTTCGCGAGCAAGCCCGCTCCAACAGGTGAGCCGTGGTTAATTGTCGATTGGCGTGATGATCTCAATCCGCGTAATCCCCACCCGTTCAGCCTGCGCAATTATCTCTTGGGGTGTCGAGTCCGCCGTGGGCATGACCAGGCCATTTTCCGCATCGCCCAGATGCAGTTCCAGCAGATGCATCGCAGCCTCGTGTTCGGCCAGTTGTGGCGGTTTGAGTTGGAACAGATGAGTACGAGGCTCGTCGTTGAAACGGTATTGCAAAAGGTAGTTGTGCATGGTGTCACCCGCGTTTGAAGGAAGAAGCCACTGATTATCCTGACGCACCGGTCAGTTATTAGTTCAACGGCATGGCGACTGCGACTTACTGGCGGTAAACAGATAAATCTTGGCGCTCAATCCAAACTTTTCGCCGCGCCGGGCGTCCTTTCCTTACACTCCCCCAAAAGCTGAGCACAGCTAAGGACTGGCGATGACCTTCTTCATTTTTCTTCTGGCCTGCGCGGCTGCCGCGAGCACAGGCGTCATTTTCAAACCGGGCCCCTGGTATGCATCGCTGACCAAACCTGGCTTCACACCGCCCAACTGGGCGTTTCCGGTGGCCTGGACGGTGATCTATCTGTTGCTGGCCTGGGCCGGATACCGACTGAGCCTGATCCCCGGCAGCCAAACGGTGATGGCGTTATGGGCGGCGCAGATCGCGCTCAATACCCTGTGGACGCCGGTCTTCTTTGGCGCCCACAACGTTTTCGCCGCCATGGTGATCCTGACGCTGCTCTGGCTGGTCGTCGCGGCCATGGTGGTGATGGCGTTGCAGCTTGATCTGGTCACCGGCCTGATCCTGTTTCCCTATCTGGCTTGGTTGTGTGTCGCCGCTGCGTTGAATTTTTCCATCTTGATCAAGAATCGCGGATGACTAACCCACGCAGCAAGACGCCTTGGCCACAGAGCGAGCGGGAATTGGCGCAAGTGCGTGACTTCAACAAGAAGCTCGCCTGGTTACCGCGCTTTAAGATTCGCAATCGCGTCCTGCCACGGATGATTCAAGCACTGCTGCGCGCCAGTCAGATCGGTGGCGCGAGCCAGGTGCTCAAGCACGGCCTCAAGGCTGAAAGAAAAGTGATCGAGACGGACGGCGTGCCGGTGGCCGTGCGGATCATCAGGCCACGCGGCCGAGCCAAAGGCGTCGTACTGGATTTTCATGGCGGCGGCTGGGTGATCGGCAACGCGCAGATGAATGACAATTTCAACATCGCCATCGTCAAGGCGTGCGACGTGACAGTGGTCTCGGTGGACTATCGGCTGGCGGTCTCGACGCCGATTGAGGGCATCATGGAAGACTGCGTTGCCGCGACTCGCTGGTTATTGGGTGAACGCGAGTTTGCCGGCCTGCCGGTGATTGTCGTTGGCGAATCGGCCGGGGCTCATCTGGCGGTGGCAACCTTGTTGGCGCTGAAACAGTCGCCGGGTTTACTGCCAAAGATCAGCGGCGTGCTGTTGTATTACGGCGTCTACGATCTGACCGGCACCCCGAGCGTGCGCGCAGCACCACCGGACACGCTGGTGCTGGACGGCCCCGGCATGGTGGCGGCGCTGCGCATGCTCACGCCGGATCTGAATGATGAGCAACGCCGGCAACCGCCGTTGTCACCGTTGTATGGCGACTTCAGCGGCTTCCCGCCGGCGCTGATGTTTGCCGGCGAACTGGACCCGCTGCGCGACGATACCCTCGAAATCGCCGAGCGCTGGAGGACGTCAGCACCTGTCGAGGTGTACCAACTGCCCTCTTCACCCCATGGTTTTATTCACTTTCCGACCGCGATTGCCAACAGCGTGCTGGCGTACAGCCGTGGGTGGATCACGGGACAAGTTAATGCGTGCACTGTGCTTACCTCGCCTTCTTGATTGCCGAATACCGTCTGCGTTATTCGCGCCGTTCAACCTTGGAATCGGCCAACGCGCCCTCATAACAGTCGCTATACCCAACATCCCCAAAGGGAAGGACAGACCATGACCAGTCAAACCGAAACCGCCATCCTCGCCGGCGGCTGCTTCTGGGGCATGCAAGATTTGCTGCGGCGCTATCCGGGTGTGTTGCAAACGCGGGTTGGCTACACCGGCGGCGATGTGCCGAACGCCACTTATCGCAATCATGGCAATCACGCCGAAGCCATCGAAATCGTTTTCGATCCCGCGATGATCAGCTACCGGCAGATCCTTGAGTTTTTCTTTCAGATACACGACCCCAGCACGCCCAACCGTCAAGGCAACGATCGCGGCCCCAGCTATCGTTCAGCGATCTATTACCTCAGCGAAGAGCAACGCGACATCGCCGAGGACACCGCTGCCGACGTCGACGCCTCACAGCTATGGCCTGGCCGAGTGGTGACCGAAATCGAACCGGCGGGACCGTTCTGGGAAGCGGAACCGGAGCACCAGGATTATCTGGAGCGCATCCCGAATGGCTACACCTGCCACTTCATTCGTCCGAACTGGAAACTGCCCAAGCGCGCCTGAGGTCCAGTCTCACGCTGTCATCGTTGTTCGCAATCGACTCAAATGAGGCCCGACGCCTTTGCGTCGGGCCAGTGGCGTTTTTAAAAGACAAACGTCATCAGTGCGTTGAACACCAAAGCCGCGACAAAGCCCAGAGGTGCCGCGCGAAACAGGAGTTGCTGAAACAGCGAGGCGCGGCTCTGCTCCGTAGGGCACGAGCCGAGGATCAGGCTGCCACCCGAGGAGAACGGTGAGATAGAGGTGGCTTGGGCGCCCACGACAATGGCAACAAACAGGATCATCGGATCGAGCCCCAACGTCGAAGCAATCGGCGGCACCATCGGGAACAGCGCAGGCGTCACGACCCCCAGCGTGCTGGAGAACAGCGACATGAAAGCCGCCACGATGCCGAAGACGATCGGCACCATGATCGGCGGGATGCTACTGCCCATCCACGAGGCCAGCACGTCGATGGTCCCGGCCTTGATCGCAACCGAAATCAGCATGCCCACGCCGCAAATCATGATCAACGTACCCCAAGGTACGGTCGCCATGACTTTGCGCTCGTCGCCCAGTTTGAGCAGCAGCGCAATCACCGAGAACAGACTGGCGATCAGCCCGATGTCCATCTTCGAATTGATAAAGCTCACCGTAGCGTTGGCCGGGAAGACGATATGCGCGATGGGCGCGGCCAGTACGATCGCCATCATCGCCAGCGTCAGCCAAAGCGTGGTTTTCTGATCGCGATTCAACGGCGTAGGCTCGGTCACCACATAAGCGCTGGCTTTCATCGCCTTGCCGTGGCCCGTGAGGAACACCAAAGCTGAAATCACCAGAAGAGGTATCACCAACGTGCTGGCGAAAATCGCTGCTGAGTTGATGAAAGCGTCATTTTCCGGAATCCCCGCGTTGACCATCAATCCACGGAAGATGATGCCGCTCTGGCTAGAGACGAAATTGGCCCCGCTCAACGCGCCGTAGTTTACCGCCATGCCGCCAATGATCAGGCTCATGCCCGTGCGTTCGCAGAGCAGCAACGTGATCGGCGCCATGAATGCCAGCACCGTGTAATAACCCGCGCCCATCCCTGAAATGACGGTCGCGGTGAAGAAGACCGCAAACGGCAACAGTTGCGGCATCGACCGGCTGCGATAAATCAGATGCTCAGCGAGTTTTTCAAGGGTGCCGTTGACCGTGGCGAAGCTGTAGAACAGGCAAACCGAGAAGATAATGAAGAAAATCTTCAGCGGCCACATGCCGATGACTTCCGACGGGCTGAGGCCCATGCCGTAACAGCCGATCAGGTAGGCAAACGCGATGGCGAACAGACCGATATTGATCTTGGTTTTGTAACCAAGGGCGACGGCGACAACGATTGCCGCGACGACGAGCAGGCTCATCATGATGGAAGTCCTATTGTTGTTATTGATTGTTTAGCGGGAAACGTTGAATCCGAACAGCGTTGCCGGATTTTCCTTCAACACTTGGGCGCGCTCGCCCGCATCCGGCAGCAACCTTTCGATGAAGGCCACCTGCTGGTCATAGCTCGTTTGATCTTCGAACTGGGTGTTGGGCCAGTCGCTGCCCCAGAGGAGTCGCTGGATGCCACCGCTCGCCTCGCGCAGCAGTGCCAGCACTTGCGTTGCCTGGGCCAGATCGGATTGGCTACGGTAGGGAGCGGACAACTTGAGCCATACGTGCGTGTCTGCCAGCAGTGCGAGAAAAGCCGTATGAGCGGGATTCTCAAGATCGATGCCACCTGTCGGCAGGCCAAAGTGGTCAATCACAACCGTCACGCCGCACGCCCTGATGACGGGCACGATCAGTGCCAGATCATCGATGCCCCGCTGAACCTCCACCTGCCAGCCGCGCCGTGCCAAACGCACGAACAGCGCAACCCAAGCGGGACTGCTGTAGTCGGCCAGTGTCTTGCCAATCAGGTTCAAACGGATGCCCACCACACCGGCCTCGGCCAATTCATCCAATCGACTTTCGCTGACATCAGCGTCGACGACCGCCACCGCACGCAGGCGTTTTGGATAGCGGCGTAACGCGTCAAGCATGAAGTGATTGTCGGTGCCCAAAAAGCTGGGCTGAATCAACACGCCGTGTGACAAGCCATTGCGATCAAGATGGTCCAGATACTGCTCAACCAAAGCATCGTAATGCGGGCTGTAGCGACGGCTGGCAACCATCGCCAGGTCTTGGCGGAAGATGTGGGCGTGGGTGTCCACACCACTGAGGGCAGGCGTATGAAGACTGGTCATAAACAGATAACCCTGAGCGATTGTTGTTATGGCTAACGATCTGCAGCGTTCGTGAGATCGGGCGATGAGGCCCAAGCGACGGTTGGCGGCAGATTCATATAAATACATCTATTCATATATATGACCACACCACCATATATTCAGCGCTAGATATCTGTCAAACGACTTGTTGGTGATAAAGTAGCGGCGCCTGCCGGAATGGACTGCCCCAAAAATGAACGCCTCGACACTCGGATACGACGAGCGCTTGCCGCTTTATCAGCGCCTGCGAGAAGAAATGCTCGCCAAGATCGCCTCTGGCGAATGGACGCCAGGGGCGCCCATTCCCACCGAAGCAGAGTTGACCAAACACTACGGTGTCGCGATCGGCACGGTGCGCAAGGCTGTGGAAACGCTGGTCAATGAAGGCCTGCTCCTGCGTAGCCAGGGCCGCGGCACCTTCGTGCGCCGACCTAATTTCGACGCCTCGCTGGCGCGCTTCTTTCGGCAGGTGAATGCCAGCGGCGGACGCGAAATACCCACCAGTCGCATCCTTGCCAAAACGCTGCAAAAACCATCGCTAGCCGTGGCCAATGCGCTAAAGCTGCAAGACGGCGAGCACGTCGTGAGCATGGAACGCCTTCGGATGGTCGAAGGCCGCACACTGTTTCACGAGGACATCTGGCTACCCGCCACACGTTTTGGCGCATTGCTGAGCATGGATTCCGAAAGTTTCGGCGAGCTGCTCTACCCTTTGTATGAAACCCAGTGCGGCCAATGCATCGCCTCGGCGAGCGAGACGCTGACGGTGGGGGAAGCCGACCCGGCCATGGCCACAATCCTCTCGATCAAGGAAGGCTCCCCGGTCGTCACCATCGAACGCACCGCATTGGGGTATGACCGCAGCCCACTCGAATACCGAATTTCCCGGGCGGCGGCGGAAGGCTTCAGGTACCAGATCGATATTTCTTGAGGCGTTGGGTGAGGCGCAGCATGCGAATCGCCCGGTAGCGCCCCCTCCCACCCCCGATGGAACTACGTTTATGCCAACCTCGCAAACCCGCCCTTCCCCCGCACCACTGCTCAAACCCGACGAAACGGTGGTGCTGTTCGACGGAGTGTGCAAGTTGTGCAATGGCTGGGCGCGGTTCTTGATTCGGCATGATCATCAACGCCGTGTGCGCCTGGCGGCCGTGCAGTCGCCCGAAGGGCAGGCGCTGCTCGCGTGGGCAGGTTTGCCGGTGGACCAGTTCGACAGCATGGCGGTGATTCGTGACCGACATTACTGGGAGCGCTCCGATGCGTTTTTCGAAGTCATTGGCCAATTGCCCGCCCGTTGGCAACCGCTAAAACTGCTGCACGTCTTCCCACGCGGGCTGCGGGACTGGGTTTACGACCGCATTGCATTGAATCGTTATCGGTTGTTTGGCAAATACGATACATGCCTTGTGCCGAACCCGGATCACGAAGCACGTTTTGTGAAAATGACGACGCCGCCTGCGGCTAAACCAGAAAACTGATCAGTTGAACCGGTGTCAGCTTCGTCACCATCATCAGCACAATCACGAACATCCCGGCAAAACCGGCAACGCCCATCCAGAACCACTTTCTGTAAACGGCTCGGTAGTTTTCATCGAGCCCCTTCCCGGCCTCCCCCGCGCTCGACGCCATCGCGCAAAGCCTTTTCTGCAAGAGCAAAACCGGCAACCAAAGCGCCCCGACGCAAAAGAAGATGATCAACGAAGTCGCCACCCACTCCGTGGTCATGGGCAGGCCCGAGAGTTTCATCAGAAAAAAGCCTGTGATGATTTGCACCAAACCGGCCGGCGTGGTGATCCAGGTGTCGAAGCGCACCACCATGCGGGCGACGTGTGCGATCACCAACGGGTTGGCCGTACGGCTGGCAGCGATCAAATACAGGTAGGAACCCATGCCGAACCCGAACAGGAAAATCGCCGCGATGACGTGCAGGTACTTCAGGCCCAGATAGAGCATGCTCAGTGCGGCCCTTTGGAGAAGTTCACGGCCAGGCTCAGATTACCCGGATCGTTGATGGCCGCCATGTATTCGTCGACGCTGATTTCGCCGACGCAAGGCCGGGCACCAGGTCGCGGTACATAGCCTTGGGCCATTTTCACGGCCAGTGCCACCGCTGCGCAGCTGGGGATTTGCGGGCCTTTGTCATTCAGGGCAGTCAGTTGCGCGGTCATCGCCAGCGGCAAGCCATCAACATCGAGCCCGTGAACGTCGATGTACATCGCGCTTTTGCCGTCGCCGAAACGTTCGAATCGCACGCCCAGACGGTGCAAGCGCGCAGCCCAGCGAACGTGGTCGCGAACCAGCCCGATCTTCAGCGCCTGCGCCAGCAGACCGTTGGCGATACCGCCGAGCTTCAACCCCGCGCCGGCCTTGAAACTCAGGGTGTGCGCGCCATAGCGGCTGGCGAAAATATCCATGTCCGGCACATCGACATTGGCCAGTAAGCGAGTGCCCAGTGGCGGCATTTTACGCAGGGTCAGATCCTGCCAGCCCGGCACCTCATGCACCTTGCCGTTCTTGAGTTGCTTGATGGGTTTGCCGGCGTAGGCCAGCACACCTTCGATCGTCGACAGCCCCGGCATCTTCGCCGACGACGAGATGCCATGTTCAATCGAGTCGATGCGTGAGAAGTGATGGCGCTGCTGATCAATGATCGCCGACGACAACGTCGGCACCGAACTGCAGCCGCTAAGAACAGCCACGCCCGCCGCTTTCGCCCGCGCATCAAGGACGCCCACGCCATTGACGAAAGTCCGACAGTCCGCAAGGTCGCAGTAACTCACCCCAGCCGCAATACAGCTCTCGGCGACCGCATAGGGTTGCCCTTGAAACGGGCCTCCTGTGTGGACGACCAACTGGATGTTCATCGAGCGCAACGCCGCACTGAACGCGCTGCCCATGGCATCGCCGCACCAGCCTTCGCAGACATTATCCGACTGGCGGTTCAACTCATCGACCTTGCGCTGCAACTTGTGCTGATCACGCCCCGAAAGCACCAGCTCGACGCCCTGCATCAGCGCCAGATGCTTGCAAACGATGCTACCGAAGTTGCCGTAGCCCCCCACCACCATCACCCTGAACGGCATTCAATTCTTCCCTAACTGACAGGTTGTATTGAGCCACTGACGGAGGCTCATCTAACGGCGGGAAGAATATAGCGCCGAGCGTCAGCAGGCCAATCAACAAATCCAGGGCGCTGGCCCGTCAGCAAGCAGATCTCTGCGGTGAGGTCGCAAATTAAATGAACCCCCCACGCCACACGCCCCCTAACAAAGACCATCAGGAGGTAGCCAATGCAAAATGAAATCGTATGGATCGTACTGGCGGCAGTTCTTCTGCTCATCGAGCTTTGGGCCATCAACCGGGTACGCAAAAGCGAGGGGAAGTCGAATAACAAGGGGGTATGGATTGTGCTGATCGTATTTGTGCCGCTGTTCGGGCTGATTGCCTGGGCGATCGCAGGCCCCAAACATATCAGCCAGGACACCGCGTCACATCCCGGTCGCTAAAAAGCACTGTGCCGGCTTCGCGTTTAAAAACTTCGCGGTCTTCAGGCCGATACCGTCAAATTCCGCCAGGCGTTTCTCGGGCGCCTGGCAATCGGTACTGTGCGGGTCAGTAGCGTTAACGCTCAGCTGCGAAAATGCGCTCCACTTGACCACCCGTTTGTATTCGCTCTGACCAGCAATTGCACCGGGTTCGACCAACACGCGTTGAAACCATGGTCGGCAGAGAACAGTCAGAAGCGGCCTCCACGATCAGGAGATCGGAAACGTCGGCTAAACCTGGCTCTGAAGTCCATCTATGACGTGATGTAGCCTTTAGCATCATCCTTGCAGACGATTATTGAGGCTCTTCTGAATCGACTGGAATGGCCGTCGGGATTTGCCATGAAGGTTTTCTGCCGTCCTGACTGTCGAAAATACGTCGCGCCTTGCGGAAGTCCTCAACGTTCTCGACGACCCACGTCCAGATGGGGGACATACGGATCAGCAGTCCCATCCCCAGTGGCGTCAGCTCGTACTCGACGCGTGGGGGAATTTCACCGAACTCCCGCCGAACCAGTAGTCCATCGCGCTCCATGGAGCGTAGCGTCTTCGTCAACATCCGCTGAGTTACACCAGTCATCTGCCTTTTTATCTCGGCATGGCGCATCGTGCCGTATACCCCCAGGGCATGAAGAATACCCAACGACCAGCGGCTGCCTGCATGAGCAAGCACTTCTCGCCTCACCCCATCATCGTCTTCTCTGAGCGTTCGGCAGATTGCTTCTGCCTGGCTGAGAGCTTCCTGATCGGTCATTTCTTTGTCTGGTATCACAGGTGTGCCTTCTTACGAGCGCTGCCGAATCGTGCAAGCATTTGCCGATCTTACAGGCAACAGGTTTCTGGAGAAATCATGACCGAAATGACTCGTCTTCCCCCCCAATCCATTCTCGTTCTAGGCGCCGGAGAGCTCGGGCTTCCGGTTTTGCGCAATCTTGCGCGAGTAGCAAAGCGCGCGCCCGGTTCCACAATTAGCGTCCTGCTTAGGGGCTCGACCATCAACACTCAGGCGCCCGAGAAAAAGGGCGAAATCGATGGACTTCGGGGACTCGGCATCCAGATGGTGGCCGCAGACTTGGTGAACGATTCGATCGATCAGCTGGCTGAAGTGTTCGCACGCTTCGATACCGTCATAGGGTGCGCAGGCATGGTTGCGGGCCGGGAAACCCCGATGAAGCTGGCTACAGCAGCGCTCAAGTCCGGTGTAAAACGCTACTTCCCATGGCAGTTTGGTGTCGACTTCGAGGTAATCGGTAGGGGCAGTCCTCAGGATCTGTTCGATGCTCAGCTTGATGTACGCGAATTGCTTCGCGCCCAGGACAAAACTGAATGGGTAATCATCTCGACAGGCATGTTCACCAGCTTCCTTTTTGAGCCTGTATTCGAAGTGGTTGACTTCGAAAACGATACCGTGAACGCGCTAGGCAGTCTTGAGAACAGCGTGACGCTCACGACGCCATACGACATTGGTGCGCTGACAGCGGCAATCGTTTTCTTCGAACCTCACTTGCGCAACCAGATCGTGTATCTATCGGGAGACACGGTGACGTACGCAGAGGTTGCGAGCCTCCTTGAACGTGTACTGGGGCGCCCGTTCAAACGTAACGTGTGGACTGTTCCGTACCTGATCCGGGAATTGGAGAAAGATCCGACTCACCACATCAAGAAGTACCGCGCTGTGTTTGCCCAAGGCAGAGGTGTGGCTTGGCCGAAAGCGGGCACTTTCAACGAGCAGCAGTCGATTGAGGTAACGACTGCCGAGCATTGGGTTCGGAAAAACCTCGCAAACATCTGAACGCAAAAGCAGCGCAACCTTCTGCCTCACAATCTGGCGCAACAAGCGCCCAAGGTTGTGAGTGGCTGCTCAGGTCGAATGCAAATGGCTGGGCAAGTCCGTGCAATTACCCACTCAGCTCACCAGCAAGGCTTCATGGACATTGATGACGGGGACAGCTATCTGTACACGCTGGCTATCGAGCCAGCCTCTGGTTCTAACCACATCAAAAATCTGCCCCTGTTCAATCAACGCCAACAAGAGCTCGTCGGCCACTCGATATCGCCCGCATTCGGGGCAATCTCTTTCTTCCCATGGGCCGTGACAGTGAATCCGCTCGGCGGCGCCTGCACACACAAGACAGCTCATCGCACTTACCTTTTATAGTTTTAATCGGCCAGACCGAGTTGATGCGGTGGATGGCCGGTCGGCCGGCATAAACCCGTAAAGTTCTTCGCGTTGACGTTTTCAATACAAACACGTCGCATTTGTCGTGCCATGAGACCTGTATGAGAGCGTTGAGGGTGAGCTGCAAAAGAGATGTGGCCGCGAGTAACATGGTCGCTTATTGCTAAGAAGCCATTGCTGAGTACACGGAGTCATCCACATGGAAGTCATCAATCAATTACAACCCATCGAATGTGCCGACATGCTGGACATTCGACGCGAGATCGACAGTCTGGACCACGCCGTAATCAAGCTGTTGGGCAAGCGTTTCCAGTACGTGCTGGCAGCCTCGAAATTCAAGACTTCAGCAACATCCGTGCGTGCGCCGGATCGCTTCAAAGCCATGCTCGCAACGCGCCGAGAGTGGGCGCAGACCGAAGGTCTGAATCCGGACGCCATCGAGAAAATGTACAGCGATCTGGTGAATCACTTCATTGCCGAAGAGATGGCGCATTGGTCGGTGCATCAATCCACCTCCTCAGTTGAGAATTGAGGCGTGGGCACAGCGTTTGAAGACCGACCAGTGATATTTGTCTAACGATTTTGATCAGGAGCCTCACCCATCATGGATGAAACCATCACCTATCGAACCGCAACTGCCGACGATGCGTTGACCCTGTGCGAGTTGGGCCAATTGCTTAACGCCGTGCACCACGCTGGGCGCCCCGACATATATGCGGCGGCCACCGACGATTTTTCCCGCGACCTGCCGCACTGGTCAGGGGTTTTCGAGAAACCGGATCATGCAGCCTTCATCGCCCATGTGGGTGATCAGGCCGCGGCGTTCATTACGGCCAATCTGTCGGCCAGCTCCGGGCCGCTGATGCAGCGACAGAATGTAGTCCGTATCGGCTCGGTGTGCGTAGCCGAGCCGTTTTCGGGCAAAGGGATTGGTCGTGCGCTGATGCAACTCGTCAAGGACTGGGCCGTTGAGCATGACGCTCAGGATTTGCGACTGACGGTTTGGCCGTTCAATGAGCGCGCTGCGCGTATGTACGCCGAGTTCGGATTCGAGCAACGCGCCGTCGAGATGGGGATGCGGCTGGTATGAGCAGGCAAGCCCGACTCATAATGATCGTCCTCGGCTTGCTGGTCGGCAAAAGCGTTGAGCATACTTGATGGCACCGCTGACATTGGGATGATCCAAACCGTCACCCTACCCGACTGCGTCGGCGACTAGCTAAACCGATCGGCCCGGCGGGCATCCGCTGGGCCGATGTCATATGTGTCATGGAACGCAAACACCTGAATCGTAGGCAGACGACTGTCTTGCAGAACTAACAACCCGAGTAAAAACATGAATCGTCAGAAAAAACTGAAGCAGTTGTTCAAGGAAAAGGCCAAAAAGGCCAGCGCCAAATTAGCCCCGAAAAAGCCGAAATACATCAGTAAGGCTGACCGGGCGAAGCTGGAGACTGAAGCGGGTTCTGACTCGTTGATTTCCTCTGAGGGTTGACCCAGGCTCCAGGTCCAAAGCACCTAGGGACACGAATCAGATTGACCCATTGAAACAAGCGATCAGCTTTACGCATCAGGTGTGCTCGACTGAGTACCCTGCGCAAGCTCAATAGCTGCCTTGATGGCGGCCCGGGCTTGAGGGCTGTTCTTCCAGCAAGTCGATCCCGTTGCTGCCGATGCCTGAGCGACGATGTCACAAACATTGGCTTTGCTGAGCGCCGCCAGCGAGTCAATGCCCATCTGCTCAAGGCGAGCAATAACGGTCGGCCCCACGCCCTTAAGGGCCAGCAAGGCATTATGTTCCGTCAGTGGAAATGGCATCCGTAAACTCCTTTTATCGGCCAATGAGGCAAGCGGAGTTTGCCCGACGAGAGATGGCACCTCAATAGATGGGCGCCATCATCACAGCGTTTAGCGACCCATCGATACCCTGTGTTCAGCCAGCTTTACCCGTCAACCACGCTCCCCAGAACAGACTGCTGAAAAACCGCGTAGCCTCGCCAAACCCGGTCTCATGCAGCAGTGCCTGAACCGCCGCCTCGGAATGCGGCGGGTCTGCCCCCTGAAGAATCTTGCCAAGCTTGGCCCTCACCTCCTCCGCGCTGGCACCCTGCTGCCGCCAACGCTGCTCCCATGCCGCCAGTAATAGAGGTTGGCTGGCGTAGGCGTAATAGTTGCCCGCCACGATCAGTGGCGCGCCCGGTTTCAAGCGAGCTTCAATTGATCGCAGGATTGCTCTCTTTGGCTCATCGCCCTTCAGATGATGAAGCACGCCAATCAACGTCGCCGCGTCGAACAACTGATCGGCCGGCAAGTCATCGACATGCCCGAGATGCACTTGCGTTCTGTGCAGCAAATCGTTGGCCTGCAAATGCTGCATCGCGGCTTCGAGCATTGGTTCGGAAGGATCAACCGCCATGAAACGCCAGTGCGGCTCCAGCGCAGCCATCGCAATGATTTCCTGCGCCGTACCGCCAGCGCCTACGACCAATACGTTTGCCGCGTGTGAATGACCAAGACTCGCTGCCAACATGCATGCCGCCAAATCGTGGCAGGCGTCGTAGCCGGCCAGCGCGATTCGACTTTGCTTGGCGTATTCGTTGGCGCGAGAGGTGTCGAATTTCTCGGTGGGGGTGGGAGCTGATGGGTTCAACGGACGATTCTCCTTGTCTTTGGGGCAAGGTACGCCTTGAACCCGACTAAGAAAAATTCGTTAATTTTATGTGCTGCATTCCTGTCGGGAATGCAGATTGGGTGCAGCTACCGGAGAACCTGCGCGTAAACGGACAGCTCACGTTCAATACGTCGGTCCACATCGTAGAGGCAGCATTGGCGGGACTTGGCATTGCCTACCTGCCCGAGGAGGAATTTGAGCCCCATCTTCAGGAAGGCCGACTCATGCGCGTCCTGGAAGACTGGTGCACCCCTTTCGCGGGCTACTATTTGTATTACCCCAGCCGACGCCGGCCCTCCCCGGCATTTGCGCTGGTTTCCAATGCACTGCGCGAGACGTTTAACGGTTGAAAATTGCACAATCGCGTGAAAAATTCGCAGCCGTTCAATATCGAGCGCTTCACTCATGGCTTACAAATCCTGCATGCAGGCTGGTAGCCGGTGGCACTGGCGTCAAATGGGGTGCCGCCGACCTGTGGGTTTACAGCTTGCCACTGCTGGCGGTTCTCTCATTGGCAGGAAGCGGACAGCCGGATGGCTTGCAAACACCCTCCTAGAGCCTTCGTACCTTCGCGCCAGTTTGGAATGCCGTTTCGATAGAGCGTCGGCTGTCTGCTTTAGGGTGTACTATCAGAATCTATTCATCAGATATCAGTTATCCATGTCCACGCTTAGCGAAGAGAGCCGTCAGATCGTAGCTTCTCTGACGCACCGCGTTGGTCCCAACGCTGACATTGCACAGATCGCCCATACGATCACATTGACCTTGCGGGATATGGACGCGGCCCTCACGCCCATCATCGGCCAGCAAGGGGTAATTGCGCTTTATCGCCGCAGCCTCCATCTGAGTATCTCCACCCATTCGTGTCTGGCCGGCACCTACGACAGTGTGCAGACCATGGACCTGACAGCCCTCAAGGCCGTACTTGTCGAGCAAACGCAAGCCGATGCACTGTTTTTTGGTGAAGTGTTGCTGACGACCTTTCACGCGCTGCTGACCACGTTGATCGGGCCTTCGCTCACCGCACGATTGCTTCGTGGCGTGTGGGAACCTTCTTTGAGCGACATCCCTTCGCAGGAAAATTCTCCATGAGCACCAAAGTGACTATCAACCGCCTGGCCACCGGTGTGCCAGGACTGGACGAGGTGCTGGGCGGAGGTTTGCCGGAGTTTTCGTTCAACCTGATCGCCGGCCCGCCGGGATGCGGCAAGACCACGCTGGCGCACCAGATGATGTTTGCCTTGGCGACCCCCGAACGCCCGGCGCTGTTCTTTACGGTGCTCGGCGAACCGCCGCTGAAAATGCTGCGTTATCAGCAGCAATTCGATTTTTTTGACAACGAAGCGATTAACCACTCGATTCGTTACGTCAACCTGGCCGATGACACCCTGGCCGGCAATCTGGATGAAGTGCTGCGGCGCATCGTCAGCGAGGTGCAAACCCACTCCCCGGCGCTGGTGTTCGTCGACTCGTTTCGCTCCGTGGTGCTGGCCAGCCAGACTCAGGACAACCCGAACAACAACTTGCCGCAGTTCGTTCAGCAATTGGGCATGTTGATGACCACCTGGCAGGCGACGACCTTCCTGATCGGCGAATACTTCACCGAAACCGATACCAACCCGATTTTTACCGTAGCCGATGGGCTGATCTGGCTGCGCCAAAGCGTTCAGCGCAACTCCATGGTGCGCAAGATGGAAATCATGAAGATGCGCGGCCAACCGACATTGCCCGGGTTGCACACGTTTCGCATCGCAACGTCGGGGATCAAGGTCTTCGCACCTGCGGCACTCAACCCGGTTGAGGCGCCACTGGAGTTTCCGATCAAGCGCCTGAAAATGGGCGTTCCGGCGCTCGACGAGATGTTAGGTGGCGGCCTGCCCCGTGGCTACTCGTTGCTGGTCGCCGGGCCATCGGGCTCGGGCAAAAGCATTCTGGCCGGGACTTTCCTCGCTGAAGGCGCGCGTAATGGCGAAACCGGCGTGATCGCAGTGTTCGAACAACGGCCCAACCACTCCCAGAACGCCACTCTTGTGGACCTGATCCGCAATGGAAAAGTCGGCCTGGTGGACAGCCGCGCCCCGGACCTGTCCATCGACGAAATCGTGCACTTGTTGTTGAGTGAGATCAGTCGACTGAAGGCGTCCCGCGTGGTCATCGACTCGCTGTCGGGTTTCGAACTGGCACTCGCACCGACCTTCCGCGAGGACTTTCGCGAGTCGCTCTCGCGCATGGTCACTGCGCTGACCAGCGTCGGGGTCAGCGTGTTGCTGACTTCAGAACTGGAAGACCGCTACACCGACCTGCGTTTCAGCCCTTACGGCACGGCATTTCTCACCGACGCGATCATCGTCCAGCGCTACATTGAAGTTGAGAGTCGCTTGCTGCGCATCATGGCCGTGGTCAAGGTCAGGGCCAGTGCACACTCCGATGAACTGCGCCAGTATCAGATCGACGATAACGGCTTGCACATCGGCGCCAAGCTGCCAGATCAGGAAGGCCTGCTTGGAGGCCGGCCAACCCGTCAGCGTCTTGGCAAAGACGAGGGATGAGCGAACTATCATGTACGAGGCCAACGGCAAGAACGAACAAGCGTTGGGCACGGCGGCTCGCGAACTGTTCCTGCTCGGCCAGAAAACCGTCGAAGCACGAGCAGTGCTGGCGGCGCTGAACAAAGAATTGAGCGAAGCCAATACCCAGCGTGCCGATAGTCGGCAAATCGAGCAACTGATCGAGGCCAATCAACAATTGGTTCTGGCCATTCTTACGGCACAGTCGGATGCGGAAAAACCCCAGCACACCGCCGAAGAACAACAGCGCTATCTGGAAATGCGCGAAGCCAACGAACAGTTGGTGCTCGCCGTCCTCAGCGCGCAACACCTGCAAGCCTCGGCCGAACAAAGCTTGGCCCAGCAACGCAACACCCTCACGCTGGTGGCGCATGAACTGCGTAATCCGCTCACCCCCATCAGTATGATCGCCGGTCGATTGGTGAGGGTGCCGAGTGAGGAGTTGCCGCGGATGCAGGCGCTGATCGAAGGTCAGGTGCAGCATATGTCTCGATTGGTAGAAGACTTGCTCGACGTCTCACGCGCTAGTACCGGGAAGTTTCGTCTTGATCGCTGCAGTGTCGATATGATTCAGACCATCCATGAGGCCATTGAAATCTGTCGCCCGGTCATGCTCGCTAACGAGTTGCATTTCAGCGCGCAGTTACCTGAATACGCGTTGATGGTCGATGGCGATCCGGCGCGGCTTTCTCAGATTCTCGGCAACCTGCTAGGCAATGCTGCCAAGTACACACCAGCCGGTGGCAACGTCACACTCTCAGTCACGGCCGAAGATAATCTAATGCGACTTTGTATCTGCGATACAGGGATCGGCATTTGCGCCAAGTCACTGCCTTTTATCTTCGAACCCTTTGTTCAGGACGTTCACGCCATCGGGTTCAACGGGGCCGGTCTCGGTATCGGCTTGACGGTGGTACGGGAGTTAGTCGAAGTTCACGGTGGCACCGTAACGGCCTTTAGCAAAGGGGATGGAAAGGGGAGCAAGTTTGTAGTGACGCTACCGCTAGTGAACTGTCCAGCAGAACCCACCCTGAAAGCCCCCGTTTAACACTAACGGCGCCGATGCTAAAAAAGACTCTCCCCGTACGCCATCAAGGCTACAAAACCTAGCGCCGTAACCTCCGACTACGCCAGGAACCGCCGGTTTGTGCACCTGGACAGCGGGTTCTATCGTTCGTCGCTCACTCAAAACAGTGTTCGAGTGTGTTAGCTAAGCCTCTGCAACCTCTACCCTGTTGCGTCCAGCTGACTTGCCTTCATAGAGCGCGCAATCGGCCCGTGCAATGGCGTCGCTGAGCGCCTCCTCAGCGCGGTATTGAGTGATGCCGATGGACAGAGTAATGCTGACCTTTTGGCCATTACTGTAAATCTCCAATGCCTGGACCGCCTTGCGTATGCGCTCCGCGCTATCAGTTGCATGGCTAAAATCCGTGTCCGGCAATATGAAAAGAAACTCTTCGCCTCCCCAGCGGCCGATAAAATCTTGCTCACGCATTGAACATTTGAACAATTGGCTCACTGCTTCGAGTACACGATCACCGGTATCGTGACCGTATAGATCATTGACCTGCTTGAAGTGATCTATATCCATCAACATCAAGGTGAGATTGCTAGGTCGTCTATGATGCCGTGCCAAAATTTTCTCGGTTAGCGCAATCATGTGACGACGGTTGAACAGGCCGGTTAATGAGTCCGTCGTTGCCATACGCCCAAGACTCTTGTGCGCACGGGTGACCGTGACCACATAGAACAGCGCAAGATAACTGAACATGCAGAACACGACTGTCAGGTTGAAAATATGCACACCCAACAGGGCATTGGAGGAGATCGGTTGCAGAGGGCTTACGAACCACATCAGTACATCCAGGCTTACGTAGTAAACCCACAACCAACCGGCGTATATCCAGGCGCTACGGGCCCGCATGCTAACGAACAGGGCCGGAATAAACATCAGCAAGAAATAGTGAAAACCACTTCCCCAGCCAACTAGAACCGTCCCCAGCCCGGCGTGCACGAGCACTTCAATGCGTATGAGCAGAACAGCCAAGCGATTTCGTCGCTGCTTGAACGCGCGATAGGCGTAGACATACATGGCCACGCTGACCACGTTTATCCAGGCCAAAATGGGAGAGCCAAGAATCAGAAAAATGAAAAAAAAGGCAACATCTACGCTGCCTGCCAACTGGCAGCAACGCATGGAAAGCTGCCAAAATTCTGGCCGAGCGTCGTGCCTGGGTGGGTTTTGCGAGTGTGTCCCTTGCATCGAACCGGCTACCTCAATGTCCGGGTATAAATCCGGTTTTCAGGTTGACTGCCTCAGAACAGCAAATGAGGCGTAAAAAGGCTTCGTGGGGCGTTGGACTGAAGGTACGAGGCTATGCATCAGCTGTCTAGTGGCTACTGGCCGCTTTATTAAAGAGGATGGTCATTCGGAGTTTCTTGAGCCTGAATCGCTCTTGGTTACGTACACAGGTGTAAACATCGGTATTTGTTTGATATCAGTCGTTCGTGTCCGGTAGCCCATCGGGACAAAAATGCCTCGAGCCTCTATCAACAGCAAGACCGATTTTAAACGCCGACCACCCACTGATTACGCCCCAGCGCCTTGGCGTCATACAGCGCCTTATCTGCCACTTCGATCAAACCCTGCAAGTGATCCAGTTCCGGGCCATTAGCCATGGCGATCCCGATGCTCACACTCACGCGTCCAAACGGGCTGGCGCTGTGCGGGATGTTCTCCTGCGTCAAGCGGTCGAGAATGAGTTGCGCGACCACCGCAGCGCCCTCTACATCGGTGGTCGGCATAATGACGCCCACCTCCTCCCCACCATAACGTGCAGCGAGATCCGAGGGTCGTCTTACGCACTCCTCGATAATTCTGCCGACGCTCTGCAGGCACACATCGCCGGCGACATGGCCGAACGAATCGTTGAACAGTTTGAAGTAGTCGATATCAATCATCAGCAATGCCAACGTCGTGCGCTCACGCCGAGCGCGCCGTGCTTCCATGGCAAGGCTTTGATCAAAGCAGCGCCGATTTGCCAACCCGGTCAGGGCGTCCTTCATTGCGAGCAACTCAAGTTGCCGATTCGATGAGAGCAACTGCTGTTGAGTCTCGCGCAACTGGTCTTCGGCCTTGGTTCGCCGGCGGATATCCACGATCAAAAACCAACCGATCAGACCGGTAAGTCCCAGCAGCCCCGTCACCACCACCCCTGACAGCAACGCCTCCGTTCGCCAGGCGGCGAGGGCTTCGTGTTTACCGAGCGCAATAGTCGTGATCAGGGGCAGCCGGTCACTTTTGCGGAAGGCGTAGAGCCGCTCCACACCGTCCAGACTGGAAGTAAACGAGGCAGTGCCGACTGAACGATCGACGAGATACTTGGCATAGATGGGCGACTTGGAAAAGTTGCGCCCCATGTCCTGCTCGCGAAAGGGATAACGAACCAGCAACGTACCATCGGTATAGGACAAGCCGATGGCACCGTCCTGCCCCACATCGATCGTTCCAAACAACCGAAGGAAGTTTTCAATGCCCAAGGTGACCGCCACCACGCCGGCAAACGCTCCATGCGCATCATTGAAGCGCCGGCTGACGGTGATCACCCACTCTTGATTAGAGCGGCTCTGGATGGGCGGGCCGATGAAGGTTTCTGGGGATGGATCGTCGCGGTGATGAATGAAATAGGCCCGATCACGGCTGTTCGCCCCGAAGGGAATCGGCCCATTGGAGGACATCAACCAGCGGCCCTGATTATCGTAGACCGTGATGCCACTGAGCTGTGGCATCAGGGGCTCCTGCCGGCTGATCAAGGCACTGAGCCGTTCGATCTGTGCCGGGCCGCTGCCTTCCGTTTCCAGGCGCTCGACGAGCCCGAGCAAGAGCAACGAGCTTTGCCGGACAATGCCTTCGGAATAGGTGGCGAGCGCCTGGGTGAGGTTCAACCCATGTACGTCCACTTCTGCCAGTGCACGCTCTCGAGAAGCTAATACTTTCCAGACCGTCAGCGACGCCAGAGAACAGCCAATCACCAACAGTAAAAGCACCACCAGGTGGGTATCACGCTTCACGTCACTACCTTATGGAAAGTCCATTTTTTGCGTTCCAGCCACTATCGGCCATGGCGATGCCTGCCGCCGTTTGTCCTCGCGCTGGCAAGGATACAAGCAGCGTTAGCTCGCTGCAGCAACAGATTATGCGGGCGGTAAAAGTAAATCGCGGTATCGCGAACTGCTGGATCCTTAATGGATGAGCTTACGTTCAAGACGTTGCCTCTACGACCGCCGATGCCCAGGCCCTGCGCACGGGCGTCGATGTAGAGCATGCGTAATCGGGCGGTGGTTGGGTCTTCGCGAACGATGAACACAGACCTGGATGATTTGGCCCGAGTCTGTGATATCGATCGGTTTCGCCTATCGCTAGCAGGCTAGCGCCCACAGGGGTTTGGCTCTGTTCTGCCCGGTTTATGGCGGTTGACGGCCCTGCCCTCACTGCCTATCCTCGCGCCTGTCACGACTCATTCGTGACCGGGTTTGACGGCTCGAAAAGTCCAAGACGCACATTGCTCTCCAATGTGTGCGTGCACTCGTGTGCCCGACGCACAGTTCAATGGTGACTGTGTGCGGGGCATCTTCGGGTGCGCCGGGTGTCTTGGACCGGTCCGTCAACCTGCACACAGTTGCCACCTATTCGTTTGACGGCGATGAAGTGGCAGTTCTCTGACTTCCAAGAGGCTACACCGATGACCGATCCCACTACAAAATCCACCCCCTTCTCCCGCTGTGACCACGTCGATCACCACCTCTTCGCCGTCCAATCCGACATCCCACTGCTCGACGCTCTCGAGCACGCTACGGTTTACCTCAACTGCGCCGAAGCGCTCGCCCATCAAGCCCCCACCGCCACACGCCCGGAACACAGCGCCTCGCTGCACTGGGCAAGCAAGCAGATGCTCGAATCAGCGCGGGCGTTGGTGCAGGCTTCGGTCGATGGTTTGCAGGCCGCTCGGGCTGAGGGCCAAGCATGAAACGGCAGAGTCAGTCGCGATTCTGATGCGGGCTGTCGACTGAGACGAGGCTGCGATCTTTTGACTTTGCAGATCAATAGATCGCAGCCTTCGTCAGCGACAGAGGCGATGTCGTCTAGGGGTGCGGGGGCGCTCCCTCGTCGAAGAATGGCGCAACCGCCACACGACTGCCGACAAAAAAGCTGTCCGCCACCAACCGCAACGGCTGCAGATCCAGATCACTGACCTTGTCGCCAATCAACTGCTGAAAATGCCGATACACCGCTGCGTACTCACCCTCCTCCGACACGGCTTGGCGCACGCCGTCAATGCTCAACAGCGCGCCACCGTTATCCAGGCGCAGCACACCTTCGGCGCAGCGAACTTCGATGCTCCAGAGCTCATCATGACCATGGTCGAAATCGAACTCGGCGCGCACATCGAGGTGGCACGCATCAGACATTTTGATGGACGCGGCAATCGGCGACTGGCAGTTGCTCGGCACGCGCAGTTCGGCGGATTCGACAAACAACGGCAGAGCCAGCAGGTGAGTCACGATCGACAAGGCATTGATGCCCGGATCGAAGACGCCCAGGCCGCCCGGCTGCCAGATCCAGGTCTGACCGGGGTGCCACTTGCGCACGTCTTCCTTCCAGTCGATCTGCACGCTTTGCAGGGTGCGCGTCGCGAGCCAGTCGCGGGCCGCGGCAATGCCGGGCGCGTAGCGCGAATGCCAGGCGAACAACGCGCTGACGCCTTGCTGCTCGGCCAGAGTCACCAACGCCAACGCTTCACCCAACGTGGCGCAGGGCGGTTTCTCTACCAGCACATGTTTGCCGGCAGTCAATGCGTGTTGCACTAGAGCAAAACGCCCTTGCGGCGGCGTACAGAACGCAATCGCATCAACCGGCGGGCCGTTTTCGAGCAACTCGCTCAAGGACTGAAAATTCTCTACACCGGGGCAAGGCTTGCCTTGTGTGGCGACTGCCACCAACTGGAATCCAGGATGGGCGTTGATCGCTGGAACGTGTTGATCCTGCGCAATTTTGCCGTAGCCCACCAGGCCGAGACGGATCGGTTGCATCAATGACTCCTGCTTTTATCTTGTTTTAGTCAGCGAACCGGCAGATTACCCGTAAACACCGCAAGCGTCTGTCCGCCAAACGTCACAAAGGCTCAATGAATCAGGCAAGCATTGCACAGCGATGCACTACCGCGACGGCATGATCGGCACCTGTAACTTTCCGACGCCGGATGCGCCGATCTAGGCGCCTGATCCATTGCCAGTGCGGCCTAACGCAGAGCGGTCACGGCGTGACCCTTGTCGCCGGAATTTGACACGTAACGCATTGCTCGCCAGAGTCGCACCCCTTTTGCGGCCATAGACACCGCAGGTTTGTGCTGAACAGGGGTTACCGTTGAACGAACAGACATTGTCCGCGCGCCTGAGCGCGTGGCCGCGCATGTGCCAACCGGCGCAAGGCTGGCCGATATTGGCTCGGATCACGGCTATCTCCCGGTGGCGCTGATGCGCCGAGGCATCATTGAAAAAGCGGTCGCTGGCGAAGTGGCGTTGACGCCTTTTCAATCGGCCGAACGTACCGTGCGTGAAAACGACCTGCACCCTCGCATCACCGTGCGCCTGGCCAATGGACTGGCGGCGATCGAACTGGAAGACGCGATCACCGCCATCACTGTCTGCGGCATGGGTGGCGAAACCATCCGCGACATTCTCGAGAGCGGCAAGTCACGCTTAAGCGGCGCGGAACGCCTGATCCTGCAACCCAACGGCGGCGAGCAGCCACTGCGCCAGTGGCTGATGAACAATGGCTACCGCATCCTGAGCGAGGAAGTGCTGCAGGAGAACCGCTTCGACTACGAAATCATCGTTGCCGAACGCGCCGAGACAGTGGCGTACACCGATCAGGAGCTGTACTTCGGCCCTCTACAGATGCAGGCACGCAGCCCAGCGTTCCTGATCAAGTGGCAACGCAAGCTGCGTCAGAAGCAAAAGACGCTGACTCACTTCGCACGTGCGCAGCAGGCTTTGCCCGAAGCGAAGGTGCAAGAGGTTACGCAGCAGGCTCAATGGATTGCCGAGCTGTTAGCGTGATGCGCGTAGGCAGTTTCAGGGACACTCTGCACGGTCGATGACATGAAAAACGCTCGCGATCTGCGAGCGTCCTTCGAGTCCCTAGCATCATTTCAGCCGGGATTACAGACCGACACGCTTCAATCCTTGGCGCATGCCTTGATCCGCCTGCTCGCACCACTGCTTCAGAGTCAGATTCGGCGGCAGGTTGCTTTCCAGGTTCTTGTATTCCCCGTTAGCCAACACTTCGCCCTTACGACCAGACTGTTCGTTCTTGTCGCCGTCATGTTTGTCGAAATCACCAGGCATATTGTCAACAAAGACAACCATCTTGTTGGCGCTCTCAACGCTGTCTGCTTTCAGGAACCCTTTGTCGACACAATTTTTGACCAGGCCTGACATATTGCGGCTAGTGTCGTATATCCCTTTCAGAGTGGCAGCATCTTTTCCGTCGGCGTGAGCGATATTGCAGGTGCCGAAAGCTGCTGCCATGGCGAGAATCAAAGAAGCGATCTTCATATTTATTCCTTTAAATTTCAGAGAGCATTGAGCTCTGTTTGACTTGATTTTTTTTACTGGAACAACTTGATAATGGATTCGGAATACAAATCCGGTACTTTTTTTACTGATTTGAGTATGTTTTGACGGACAGTCTGACCTTTCACCTTTGGGTCTTGTGCCACATATTCCGGGGGGAAAGCCGGTGCATCTTTATCGGCGCCGGCAGCCAGCAAAGCATTTGTGCAATCCGGGTTGCTACGAATTGCACTTTCCAGCAATGGAGTGCCAACAGGCCATGCCTGCTGTTGAGGTGCAAAGGCATCAACGGAAGTGCCAGCCTTGTGCAGCAGGGCAATCCGCTGTGCAGCTTGCGGATCAGGTTGATCGTTCAAAGCATAGGCTCGCACGCAAACGTAATGCAAAGGTGTAGAACCCACCTTGCTGACCCCATAGGGATCGGTACCGGCAGCGATCAATAGCTTGATCAATTCCAGATTGTTCGCACCTTTGCCGATCAATGGGGAAAACCCCTGAGGCGTCAGCATCCGGGCGTCGGCACCTGCCTGCAGAAGTAACCTAGTCACTTCGACCGACGACGAATTTTCTATGCCCACGGCCGCAATAAGCGGGGTATTAGTTCCGCCTTGAGCAATCACATTGATGTCGGCACCCGCTTTGATCAGGCTCTGCACAATGGGCATTGAGTCCTTCATGTCTTCTGGATCACCCATATGCCCCAATACGGATAACAATATTGTTTCACCGTTATCGCTGATTGGTTGATTGACATCGATAGGAAACTCGAGAAGCCGATCTACCAGCACTGGGCTCCTGTAATAAGCTGCATGCCATAGAATAAGCGCGTCAGGCTTCGCGCCGTTTGCAAGCAGTTTGTTTACGCTATCCAGGTCTTTCTGTTCTTTTGAATACGCGTATTGAAGCACAGCAGTATCCAATTTCTGATAGGCCTCAACTGGCTGCGCGTGGGCTACGTTCGTGCTACAGAAGCAAACACCTGCGACACATGCAATCCACAGGCGCTTAAAAACATAATTCGAATTCAGCATATAAAGCTCATGATTGGGTAGTAAGCATCTACATTCAGACAATGCCGAAAGAACGACTTCATTCGCGCTTCAGCCATGGAACGGACGACGGGAGCCCGCGCCATGGAGATAGGCAATCAATGCACAAAATGTGGACTCAGCTGACAACCGCCCCTTTTGGGCCACTGGCAATCAGCGCAGCACCACAAGCGGTTTTCATGCCGTCGAGCGCGATGGGCACGCCATCGACGGTGTAGGTGCTACTGCCCTCGGCAATCGGGAATACCCCCTTGCACAACGGGCAACTGACCTTGTGACCAACCCCAGCGATCGGTTTGCCGTTGAGGTCGGTCTGGGAGAAGGCTTCGAGCACCTTGCCACCGTGTGTGGTGGAGTCGCCGAGGCGGATTGCGTCCTTCATGTTGTCACTCCTTTGACCGAGTTATTCGACAATCCATTCTTAGTCGCACCCTTGGATCTCGATAATGAACTTCGCGCTTGTTGGCAGCCATAGATGCTTGATAAGGGCGGCAGCATTTCACCCAGAGGATGAACCTGAATCGGCTGTTAAAAATCAGTGCTAGTAGACATTCACCGCTGTGAATGAACACTGCAGTAGAAATCCCGAAATAGTGTTGAAGTGCTTCGTAATCACAGTAGGCTCGCAATCGCAAGCAAACCAACTGGGATCCACTGGTGATTGAAAAAAAGCCGAGCCTTCACACTCAAATTGGCTTGACGGCCGACCAAAGCACGTTCTCCAAAGGCGTGAAATTTACTCCTTTAATTTCTTTTGCAAACTCTTTGAATTCATGAGAGCAGATAAGCGTATTACTTCCTGAAATCAAACCCTTGAATTTGAACAGATCGCGCTTGAAGTCGGGAGGTAAAACCAATTTCTTGAACCTGAAAATCAACCCATCCTCTTCTATGAAAGTAGAAGCCGGATCGGTCTCCGAGCGCGCATCCAGTTCTTCAAAAAGTACGGCATTGTAGCTTTTCGATGAAATTTTTTCCCCTCCTTTGGAAACTACCTGGATTGGCACAGCATCAGTAATGTTTACGTTCAGCCCCCTGCAAACAGACATGAAATCATCACTGACTATGTAGAATCGAGCGATGCTTCTTATATCAAAATCATAAAAATCATCTTTAGAAATTAACACCATACCTTCTGGATAGGGAGTGTGCGTTTTGTAATGGATTTTCTCCGCATACCATGAGAAAAATCCATACTCGACATTTTTGGTGTCTGAGTAAAATTTATCGTAAAGATCTGCCTGCAAGAAGCCAGCCGGGCAGCCCCGTTCTTCCTTTTGAGAAAGCACGTAATATTCCATAAAAAACTATCCATCCTTATCTAAGTCGGCGTTGGGTTGTGCCGGGCACCGAAAGGCTTGTTCTTAATCTTGTCTGTATCGCGGAGATCTGAACTCGCGCCTGCGCTTCGTCGATGACACCAGCCTCATATTTGCTCCTGACGGTCGTCACCATGTTATTAACCATCGGGCTATAGACCTTACCATGCGATCCGCAATGGTAAAAAACACGCTTGGTTTTCTTAGCCTGATCCGCACTGTCAGGCATCAACAGGCCGTTTTCCTTTTTATCCCGTTCTCCGCCCATCCCGATATCCGAGAAGAAGCTGGCTTGCCGCCCCCATACTTCCTCGGGGATGAGGTGATGCGCCTGCATTTTGTCATGGGCTGTGCCGCCCAATGCCCGATTGAGCGTGCTACTGCACAGTCCACTCGGATCGACCCACTGGGTCGGGCTGATCGCATACTGATAGAAGTTGATACCGCCAGCGTATCCGATTGGATCGCGAGACACGAAGCGACCGACGCCAGGGTCGTAGTACCGATGGCGGTTGTAATGCAGCCCAGTCTCATGATCGTGATACTGGCCTTGGAAGCGGATCGGGTTATTCAACCCTTGTCGCTGGGCCGAGGATGAGCGTTGTTCAATTGCTTGTCCCCACACCCTGTATTGCGCGCTCCATACCATTTCACCCTGCTGGTCGGTAAGTTCTTGTGGCGTGCCGAGGTGATCGCACTGATACCACGCAATCGCATCAAACGGCTGAGGAACAGGCGCGTGACTCCACAGCGGATCCTCGTCCGGTGTATAAACATCACCGTAAATGGGTTGAGGCACTAAACGAATAGGCTGGTGACTTAGCGCCTGTACCACTGGATTGAATGTACCGGGCTCAAAAACGTAATGAACAGTGCGTCCGGTATCACCATCCAGCTGAGCGGGACTGCTCTCCCACGCCAGATTGTCACCGTCCCAACCGAACATCGTGAAGCCGCAACCATACTCACGTTGTTTGCGTGCATGTTCATTGCGATTCCACAGAGATCCGGCCTCTGGACGATGCTTATAGTGCGCTCGGGAGTTTTTGTGCAGGCGACGACCTAGTGGGTCGTAGGCATAATCAACTGCCAGACGGTCATCTTCGAAATGCACCAGGCGATCGAACAGATCCCATCGCATCTCGCACACACTGCCATTACTCAAACGCTTGACCTGATTTCCGCGCTCGTCGTACTCATAGTGCGTGCCTGCGTACTCACGTAACAAGTTATCGAGAAGTTTGCTGCGCACGGGCTCCTGATCCAGGGGCCTGCGGATATCAAAGGCTTTTGCGTCCAGAAGGTTGCCGGCTGGATCGAAAGCAAAGGTTTCGACTCCAAGCCGCGTGACAGCACTGATTAAACGACCTACAGGATCATAGCGATAGGACAGTGGGCCTCGACGACTATCATTGATATCCGTCAGTTGACCGGCTGCATCGTATTTGTAGTCGCGCTTGAGCAGCACGGACTTGTCATCGCTATGTACCAGCATCTGCTCTTGCAGTCGTCCGGCGGGATCCCATTTCTGAGTTTGCAGCAGGCGGTTACCCTGGTGACGGGCGACTTCACGATGTAAGTCATCGCGCTCGAAACCGGCCAACTCATGATCGTCCAGACGCAAGCCCAGTAAGTGTCCGCTACCGTAAGTCAGCCAGCTGACACGATGTCCATCGGGGCGAACAGTGGCAACCCTTTGATTGAGTGCATCGTACTCGTGCTGCCATACGGCGACCATCGGGCTTTCCAGGCCCAGATAATGTTGGTGTTCGCGCAGTATGTTGCCCGCCGGATCATGAAACCACTGCAAGCGGCTGTCGGCATTGCAAGCCATGATCAGCTTGCTATTGCCGTCGTAATTGAAAGTTTCGCTCTGCTGCTGTTCACCCAAAATGGCTCGACGTTCAACCAAACGATTCATTGAGTCAAAGCGAACCTCGACGCAATGCTCTCCGTTGTAGATTTTCGCAAGTCGACCGGTTTCGGGTTCATACAAGTAACGCGTTGAGCGCCCATCAAAGGCTGTTTCTTCCAGCAAGCGGCCGACCGGATCATAGTTGAAGTGGGCGCGTCGCTCATTCTCGTTTTCCAACGTAACCAGACGACCGAGTTTGTCCCAGCGATAACGAACGGCATGCTCCAGAGCATCGACCCGTTCGGCAATCAATCCTGCCACGTTGTACTTCCATGTCGTGCAACGATCTAGACCATCGACATGAGCCAGCAAACGGCCTTCCGCATCGCGCTCAAAACGCTCTTCGGTCTTGTCCGGATGCTTGATCAGTATCAGTTGCCCGGCTTTGTACTCGTACTCGGTGCTCTGACCGGCGGCATCTGTGAAGCAAACCATTTGCCCGCGATCGTTGTACTCCCAGGCACTGGTCTTGCCTGAACAGTCGACGTACTCCACCAGTTGCCCGGAAGTGTTATAGGAAAGTTTCTTTTCATTGCCGTTGGCATCTTTGACTGCGGTTGGCATCCCGGCCGGGTTGTAAGCGTATTCAGTCTTGTTACCCAGTGGATCGACGCTCTCAACAAGATTGCCTGAGTCGTCATAGGCTCTTGTCCACTGTCCCCCCTCGGCATCGCTGATCTTGATCAGTTGATCGTGATCGTCGTAGGCAAAGTGCACTACCGTGTCATCGGTACGGATATGCTCGAGAAGGTTGCTTCGTTCGTCATAGCTGTAGCGATCCGAGCGACCATCGGCCCGAACGTGACGGATCACGTTCTTGGCGTCATCACGGAAGAGCCAATCGGAGCGATCATCTGCGTGCCGGATGCGGTAGGTATAACCAAGGCTGTCAAAATAGTGCCAAGTTTCGTGACCGAGCGCGTCAGTGACATACACCAAGCGAATGTTTTCATCCCATTCCAGACGCGTATCGAAACTGCCGTCGTCAGCCCACTCGCGAACAGCCTTGGCGTCGGCACCGTAACCTTGCCATTGCAAATTCATACCTCGGCCAGTGCGGTCGGTGTAACGGGTGATCAGGTGATGTTGATACTGATAACTCCAAGCAGCGCCATTTTCATCTTGTGCCTGTACCAGATCGCCCGCCGAATCGTAGACATAGGAACACAGCTGACGCAGAGGCTCCCCGTCACGAATTTCCCAGAGACCGGTCAAACGTCCTTGTTCATCAATCATTGTCCCGAGATGCAGATGTACTTTGCTCAGATCCCCCTCATAGGTAATCAGGTCGGACAGAACCGACTGATTACCGTGGCGGTGTTCGTAATGCAGCATTATGCCAGCGCCGCTTCGCAACTCCACACCGGCCAGCAAAAACTGCTGGCCACGACGTACATAGGTTTCCTTGCGTTCAAAACCACGACAGAGCAGTAATTTGTCGTCACTCACCCGTACCACAGTGAGATTTTCAATGGCGTCGTAATGAAACAGATCGACTTTGGGCAACGGATAGTCATGGCTGCGACCATCTGCGTCGTGGAAAAGCAAAGCGTCTTCGACGAGGTCGAATCGAGTAGTGAAAGCAGTGATCCAGCGTGCGCCCAGCACATCGTGATCATAGGCCTTCATATCGGAACTGTAGGTACGAATCCACTCAATTGGAAATGAGCCAGCCAGACTGAAATCGGTGTGCGCGACACTCTCCGATCCCATTGCAAAGCTGATACTGTCGCAAGTACCTGGGCAGGTACCATTCTTTTCTGCATTAGGTTTCTTTTTCGCAGGCTCTTCGGTCTTTCTGACTTCCGTCCTGCCCTCCCCCAATCGATGCTTGGCCTGGCTGGTTCCACCAAACTTGACGTGGCCGGCAATCCCACGACCGTTGCGCAGATTCCACGCCTCGACTGCCTTGGTCAATACAGCCAACAAGGCGCCGATGGAAAAGGGTACTCTGGGATCACTTAGTTTTTTCAGTTGAGTGCGCAGCTCCGGCCCCATTGCAACCAGTTTGCTTGTCTGCTCATGAACCAGTTTCTTGGCTTCTTCAGGCAGCAAATATTTCGCGGCGCTGTTGATCACGCCCTTGCCGGCCGCCTTGTAGACATCACACAGGGCGCCATAGATATTGCTGACCCCCTTCGTCGGGTCATGCAGCAACTGCCCTCCGAGTCCACTTATTTTTTTCTCGGCCTGATTGAGACTCTCCGTCGCATTGAGATCAGCATCGACCACCGCGTTCAAACCCATGGCGATGTCGTTAAGAATCTCTTCGCCCTTTTGTGCTGATTTTTCAAGAATATCGGGCAGTGTGGCTTTTGCCGTTTTCACAAAATCGTCAATGTCGCCCACGATGGTCGCATTCAGGTGCCCGACAATCACGTTGATCAAGGCATCGCCCAGCAACGTCTTGCCGGCGACCTTCATTTCCTGCCGTACCAGATAGAGAGTCGGACGCAAACTCATGCGAGCAGCAGCCATATTCGGCGGATAAGGAATCACGCCAATCAGGTCGATGCCCAGGCTCACCCAGTCGAGCGGATCACGCGTCTCGCTCTTTGATAGGACGGCGATGTCGTTCAGGACATCCACCAATGCCATGATGTTGCCAACCACCGGTAAGGCCCCGGCGACATTCTTGATTCGGTCGAGGGTTACGTAGCCACCACTGACCTCCTGCAACCAGGCATCAAATTTGGCGGCGTCGCGTCCGACATCTGCGACTTGAATCTCATTAAGCGGGACAACAGTGGCTACGGATTCACGTTTTACAACAGCATTTTCAGTGGTCATGACAGCATCTCACCCGCCAACAGGCCTGGGGTTTTCAAGGAAGGTTTTGGAAGCGTTGGCGCGGGAAGCGTCGGTAGCTGTCCGCCCTTGCTCGCGGCGCCGAGGATGCTCGACGCACTCGGCATGGCGGCACTCGCCAGTTTCGGCAATCCGGCCACTCCGCCCTGCACGGCGCCTTTGACCTGCTGCGCCGTTTGCATTGCGCCCTGCGCGGTCTGCATCGCACTCATCCCTGTTTGTGCCATGTCCTTACCCTTCTCCAGCATGTCCCAGTTCTTGCTCGGCAACACTTGAGCGACCATTGCTTGCACCTGACTCGGCACGTCTTCCGCGCCCGGCGGATTCAACGGCCATTCCGGCTTGCCGATGTAGCTGCCATCGCTCCAGGTGTCTGCCGGATCCTTACCGAACAGCACGCGCGCCGGTCCCGGCGCAGCGCCGGCGACACTGGCAAAACCTTTGCCATCGAGCTTGCCCTTGATGCTTTTGCCCAGCGCATCAATGACTTCGTAATCACCTTCCTTGATGCCTTGGCGCCCGGCGTATTGGTTGAACAGTTCGAGGTTGCCCTTGCCGGGTTTTGGTGGTTCCGGGAACACCCCGGCCAGACTTTTCGCGCCGGTGTAGGCGAAGTTCGCCGCGTGCGCGGTGTACGGCCCGCTGGTGGCGTGGGTGATGCCGCCGGCGTTGTAGGTCGTGGCGCTGCCACCGCCCTGGATCACCAGTTCGGTCTTGGCGGTGATGGTGATGCGGTCGGCATTGGCGGTGATGTTGAGTTTGGCCAACAAATTGATGCTGTCCTTGAGCGCACGCACGTCAATGTCACCGGACGCGGCCACCAGACGCCAACCCATGCTTTGCACGAACAGGCGCATGCCGCGACTGGCACTGGCCAGCAGGCGTTTGCCGATGGAGAGACTGGTGTGGCCGGTGCTGCTCAATGCCAGGTGTTCGCCAGTGGCGATGTGGCTGGAGCGCGGCGTGGTTAACGCAATGCCGGCGGGACTGGCCAGTACCAGATGCGGTTCAGTGAATTCCGGGAACTCATTGGCGGTCATGTTCGCCGGGCCACTGCCGAGCACGCCTTGATGCTGGGCGTGCAAGGCTTTGGCCACGTCGTCCTGATCGCCCGCTTCCTGTGCTTGCAGCTCTTTGGCCTGCACCGCAAAACCGTCTTGCTGATCGCTGGCGGTGGCGAGGCGTTCGGCGGTTTCCGGCAGATCCTTGTGGTGTTTCGATTCGTTCGGACGTGGCTCGGTGGTGATCAGCAGACCGGCCCCGGCACGCACGGCGCCGTGGCGGTCGGTGCGCAATTCGAATCCTTCGCCGCGCGGCTGACCACCGCTTGGGCGCGGATGCGTCAGGTAGCCGAGGTTGATCGCACTCGCGCCGTGATCACTGCGCAACGCGATGCTGATCTCGCTAGTGGTGTCATCGATCCTCAGTTCGTTGGCGCGGCTGCCCTTGTATTCCTTGCTCTTGACCGTGGCAAGGGTCTTGAAATCCGGCAGTTTATACGGCGGCAGATTCGCGCCGTGGTACAGGCAACCGGTGATCAGCGGCTGGTCGGGATCGCCTTCGAGGAAGGTGATCAGCACTTCCATGCCAACGCGTGGAATGTTGATCGAACCAAAGGTTTCCGCTGCCCAACTCGACGCGACGCGCATCCAGCAACTGGTCATGTCGTCGTGCTTGCCTTCGCGGTCCCAGAAGAACTGCACCTTCACCCGGCCGTACTGGTCGCAGTAGATCTCTTCGCCTTCCGGGCCGCAGACCACGGCGCTCTGGGTGCCGAGGACTTTCGGTTTCGGGTGATCGAGCGGCGGACGGTAGGGTACGTCCCACGGGATGGCGCTGAAGCGGTTGCGATAGCCTTGGTGGAAATCGTCCTTGTTGTCCGTGGTGTCGCTGGTCACCGACTCTTCCAGCACTTGCGGCTGCTTGCCTTCGTGGAGGATTTCAGTGAGCAGCCACAGGTCGTTCCACGTCGGGTTGGCGTGGTCGGTCAGG
>NZ_JAIHLQ010000026.1 GCF_019733355.1 Pseudomonas baetica
TTCGCGAGCAAGCCCGCTCCCACAGAGTTTGAGGTGAATGGGCTTATTGCGTATCAGAACGGCCCGGCAGCATGCGCACGAGGGTGTTGTCGCGCACCCAGTAGTGGTGGAACAAGCCTGCCGCGGCGTGCAGGCCGATCAGTGCGCGAAGTTGGGGAATGGTTTGTCGCCGGCGGCGAGCAAGCCCACTCCCACAGGGTTTGAGGTGAATGGGCTTATTGCGTATCAGAACGGCCCGGCAGCATGCGTACGAGGGTGTTATCCCGCACCCAATAATGGTGAAACAACCCCGCCGCGGCGTGCAGGCCGATCAGCCAGTAACCGGTGCTGCCGATCAGTTCGTGCCAGTACTTGAGGCGTTTGGCGAAGTCCGGGTCGATGGCGACCGGGGCCGGTACGTGGAAGCCGAAGTATGGAAACGGTTTGTCGCCGGCGGCAAGCATCAACCAGGCGAGGATCGGGGTGGCGATCATCAGGCCGTAGAGGGCCAGGTGCATCAGGTGCGAGATGCCGGTCTGCCAGGCCGGTGGTTTGGGGGTGATCGGTGGGCGTGGGGTCAGGCGGCCCAGCAGGCGGATCCACACCAGGGCGAAGATGCTGGCGCCGAACAGGCCGTGAAAGCCCATCAGCAGGCCGCGCGCTTCGCTGCCCTTGGGCATGAAACCTTTGAGCTCGACGCAGGCATAAACACCGACGAACAGCGCCAGCATCAGCCAGTGCAGCATGATTGAGAGTTTTCCATAACGGTTTACGGCGTTGTCGCGGGTCATAAGAAGCGCCTCGTGATTGTCGTTAGCGACGGTCGATTCATTCGACGGTCTCGATTCGGTTGCCGGGCGAACCGACGGCATCACCCTGCCCGCCCAGTCTTAAGACAGTCTGAAGATCGGCCCGTAGATTACCCTTTTTTACCTTCAGACTTCGTTAAGAAATGGTTCGGATACTTCGCTCAAACCATTGAGGGAGGCGTTCTGCCCATGCCCGATTTCCACTGGAACATCCCCCTGCCCCTGCACTTCGGCCAAGCCGAAACACCGCAGATGACCTTATCCAGTGCCTTGCCGGACGATGTTCAGCGACCGGTGTTCGAGGCCTTTATCCAGCAACGTTTTCGCAAGGCCCATGGCGCTGACATCCGCCACTTCATGCCCGAGCTGTTCGGTATGCACAACGGCGACGGTGAATTGTGTGCGGTGGCCGGGCTGCGCCGCGCGCATCTGGAGCCGTTGTTTCTTGAGCGCTATCTGGATGAGCCGATCGAGCCGCTGATCAGTGCGGCAGCGGATCGCCCGGTGGATCGCGACGGGATCGTCGAGGTGGGCAACCTTGCTGCCAGCGACACCGGCAGTGCGCGCTTGAGCATTATCGCTATCACTTACTTGCTGGCCATGGGCGGTCTGGAGTGGGTGACGTTCACCGGCAACATCGGGCTGGTCAACAGCTTCCATCGTCTGGGCCTGAAACCGGTGACGTTGTGCGCCGCCGACCCGGCACGCCTGGGGGACGACCGTCACAGCTGGGGCAGTTATTACGAAAGCAAACCGTGGGTTCATGTGGGCAACATCCGCGCCGGTTTTATCCATCTGCGCAATATCGGCCTGTTCACGCGCTTGGGCCTGCCAACCTCGATTGAAGGAGCTTGTCATGTCGCTTGAACTGCAACGTTTCAAGGAAACCCTGCGCAGCCATGCCGGGCGCAATGACAACACGATTGCCCTTTGGGGCGACACCCTAAGGCTCGATTACGCCACGTTGTACGCCGAGGTGCTGTATCGCCAGGAGCGCTTGCGCGATGAAAACGTGCAGGTGATCGCACTGGCGCTGGACAACGGCGTCGACGCGATGCTCTGGGACTTGGCCGTACTGTTCGAAGGCCTGACCTGCGTGACGCTGCCGCCGTTTTTCAGCTCGGCGCAACGTGCTCATTGTCTGGAACAGAGTCAGGCCGAACGGGTGATCGCCGAGCCGGAACTGGAGGCCGAATTGCTTGCGGGCGGTTATGTGAAAAGCGGCGAGTTCTGGTGCCGTACCTTCAGTGGCCCGAGCCGCATGCCCGCCGGCACGGCCAAACTGACCTTCACGTCCGGCACCACCGGCACGCCCAAAGGCGTTTGCCTGAGCGCCGACAGTTTGTTGCGGGTTGCACGCGAGCTGCATCAGGCCAGCGAACCGACTGCTCCTCAGCATCACCTGGCGCTTTTGCCGTTGGCGATTCTGCTGGAAAACCTTGGCTGTTATGCGGCGCTGTATGCGGGTGCGACGCTGAGTCTGCCTGGCCAGAAAACCCTCGGCATTCAGGGCGCCAGTGGCGTGGATGTGCCGCGCCTGCTGGGTTATCTGGCCAGCCGTGCGCCGGAGAGTCTGATTCTGGTGCCGCAATTGTTGCTATTGCTGGTCGGCGCCGCCGAACAGAAAGCCTTCGATCCCCAGACTCTGCGTTTTGCGGCGGTGGGTGGCGCGCGAGTGTCCGAGGATCTGCTGCACCGCGCCCAACGGGTCGGCCTGCCGGTTTATGAAGGTTATGGCTTGTCCGAGTGTGCCTCGGTGGTCTGCCTCAATCGCCCCGGTGCCTGGCGTCCGGGCAGCGTCGGCAGGCCGCTGCCTCACGTTGAAGTGCGCGTGGCCGAGGACGGCGAAGTGCTGATCAAGGGTTCGCCGCTGTTGGGTTATCTGGGGGATGCGCCGTACGCCGAAGAATGGTGGCCAAGCGGCGATCTGGGCGAGTTCGATTCGCAAGGGTTTCTCTACCTCAAGGGCCGCAAGAAGCATCAGTTCGTCACCAGTTTCGGGCGCAACGTCAACCCGGAATGGGTCGAGTCCGAGCTGACCCAGCGCCGTCACATCGCCCAGGCGTTCGTCTACGGCGAGGCGATGCCGCACAACCACGCCTTGCTCTGGCCACATCGCCCGGATTGCACCGACGCGGAACTGGCCGCTGCCATTGCCGAAGCCAACGAGGCGCTGCCCGATTACGCCCAGGTACACAACTGGACGCGCCTGCCACAACCGTTCACCGCCGCCAATGGCTTGCTCACCGCCAATGGCCGCCCGCGCCGCGAGGCCATCGTCGCGCAGTACCACACACAACTGACCGAATCCGCCGTCTCCGAGGAATCCGCATCATGAATTTTTTCGACACCCTGCAAGAAGCCACCCAACAGGAACGTCACGAGCTGTTCAATCTGCCGATCATTCTTGATGCGCTGCAAGGCAAGGTCAGCCTTGAAAGCTATCGCGCATTTCTCGCCCAGGCCTATTACCACGTACGCCACACCGTGCCATTGATGATGGCTTGCGGTGCTCGTTTGCCGACGCGTCTGGAATGGCTGCGCAAAGCGGTGTGCGAGTACATCGAGGACGAGTACGGCCATGAACAATGGGTGCTCAACGATATCGCTGCGTGTGGCGGTGACCGCGATGCGGTGCGTGATGGTCAGCCGTCGCTGTCGATCGAGTTGATGGTCAGTTTCCTTTATGACCTGATCGCTCGCGGCAACCCGGTGGGGCTGTTCGGCATGGTCAACGTGCTCGAAGGCACCAGCATTGCCCTGGCGACACATGCAGCGGGCAGCATTCGCGAGCGTCTGGCGCTGCCGGAGACTGCCTTCAGCTACCTGAGCTCCCACGGTTCGCTGGACGTTGAGCATATGCAGACCTATCGCCGACTGATGAATCAGTTGGAAGATCCAGAAGACCAGGCCGCGGTGATCCACGCCTCGAAAGTCGTATATCGCTTGTACACCGACATGTTCCGTGGCTTGCCGCGTGACGCGGAGGCTCAACATGCAGCTGCGTGAAGCGCGTGTGGTATTGACCGGCGCCAGTGGTGGCATCGGCATGGCCATCGCCAATGCCTTGTGCGCCGCCGGCGCCCGGGTGCTGGCTGTGGCCCGCCACCAGGAAGCCTTGCAGCCGCTGATCGAGCGCTACCCGCAAAACCTGTGCTGGGTGGCCGCTGACCTGACCTTCCTTGCCGACCGGCGCAAAGTGCTGGCTGCCGCCGAAGCCATCGGTGGCATCAACCTGCTGATCAACGCGGCCGGGGTCAATCACTTCGCCATGCTTGAGCAACTCGATGACAGCGACATCAACGCGATGCTGGCGGTGAACATCAGTGCCCCGATCTGCCTGACCAAACTGCTGCTGCCGCTGCTTAAGGACGCCGACAGTGCGATGGTGGTCAACGTTGGCTCCACGTACGGCTCGATCGGCTACCCCGGTTATGCCAGTTATTGCGCGACCAAATTTGCCCTGCGCGGTTTTTCCGAAGCCTTGCGCCGGGAACTGGCCGACACCCGGGTCAGCGTGCTCTACGTCGCACCCCGCGCTACGCGCACGTCGATGAACAGCGCGGCGGCGCAAGCCTTGAATGATGCGCTGAAATCCAACGTCGATGACCCGCAAGCCGTGGCCTCGGCGGTGATCCACGCGATTGCCGGCGACCGTCGCGATTTGTATCTGGGCTGGCCGGAGCGCTTCTTCGTGCGCCTCAACAGCCTGCTGCCGCATCTGGTGGATCGAGGCCTGCGCAAGCAGTTGCCACTGATCCGTCGCCTGAGTGAAAAACCCGACAACGAGCCGCCAAAACCATGAAAAAAATCTACGCATGTCTACTGCTCGGCGCGCTGAGCCAAAGTGTTTGGGCGCTGGACACCGCCGATCAGCAACGCTTGGCCGGCATTCAGCAGAGCTGGGCGCACATTCAATACGAAACACCGGAGAAACAGCGCGCCGCCGCTTTCGAGCAACTGTCAGCGCAAACGACAAGTTTCACCAGCCAGCGCCCGGCCGTGGCCGAAGCGTGGATCTGGAAAGGCATCGTCACCAGCAGTTGGGCCGGTGCCCAGGGTGGGCTCGGTGCGTTGGGCAAAGCCAAAGACGCCAAGGCTGACCTGGAAAAATCCCTGAGCCTGGACCCCAAAGCCCTGCAAGGTTCGGCCTACACCAGCCTCGCCGCCCTGTATGATCGCGTGCCGGGCTGGCCAATCGGTTTTGGCGACAGCGACAAGGCTGAGCAACTGCTCAAGCAAGCGCTGCAACTCAACCCCGAGGGCATCGACAGCCTGTACTTCTGGGGCGATCACCTCTACCGTCAGAAGCGCTACGCTGAAGCCAAAGCCGCGTTGCAAAAAGCACTGCAAGCGGCGCCACGCCCAGGCCGGGAAACCGCCGATGCCGGGCGCCGTAAAGAAATCGCCGCGTTGCTGGTGGACGTGAACAAGAAACTCGAATGACAGGAGTCCGTGTGCGTTTATTACTGATCGAGGACGATGAGGCCCTCGGCGAGGGCATTCATCAAGCGTTGGGGCGCGAAGGCTACACCGTCGACTGGCTCAAGGACGGCAGCAGCGCCCTTCACGCCTTGCTCAGTGAAACCTTTGACCTGGCGGTGCTTGATCTGGGTCTGCCGCGCATGGACGGCCTCGAAGTGCTGCGTCGTCTGCGCGACAGCGGCTCGAACCTGCCGGTGCTGATCCTGACCGCTCGCGATGCCACCGAGGATCGTATCGCCGGGCTCGATGCCGGCGCCGACGATTACCTGATCAAACCGTTCGATCTGGCCGAACTCAAGGCGCGTTTGCGTGCCTTGTTACGACGCAGTGCCGGGCGCGCCCAAGCGCTGATCGAGCACGCCGGCATCAGCCTCAATCCCGGCACACAGCAGGTCACCTATCACGGCCAACCCGTGGCGCTGACCCCCAAGGAATATCAGTTATTGCATGAATTGCTCTCGCCACCGGGCCGCGTCATGACCCGCGACCAACTGATTCAGTTGCTTTACGGCTGGAACGAAGAAGCGGAGAGCAACACCCTGGAAGTGCATATCCACCACCTGCGCAAAAAGTTCTCCACCGACCTGATCCGCACCATTCGTGGCGTGGGTTATCTGGTGGAGGAGCGCCGATGAGTTCGATTCGTCGCCGTACGCTGACGCTGATCATCGGCCTGATGCTCGCCGGTCTATCGGTACTGAGCGTGTTCAACCTGCACGACAGCAACCACGAAATCGCCGAAGTCTACGACGCGCAACTGGCGCAAAACGCCCGGTTACTGCAAGGCGTGATGCGTATGCCGATCAATGGTCAGTCGCACAGCGATCTGTTTCAGGCGTTCAACACCGCGCTGGGAGAAGCAGTGCCCCGCGTCGACGGGCATCCTTACGAAGGCAAAATCGCCTTTCAAGTGTGGGACCCCAAGAATGAAGTGCTGGTACACACCGCCAGCGCCCCCTCCTTCACTTCACCGCCAACCCAGCCTGGTTTTAGCGATGTGGTGGATTTGAAAGACCGCCAATGGCGCGCATTCATGCTGGAAGACAAGCAGAACGGCCTGCGCATCTGGGTCGGTGAGCGCGATGATGTGCGCGCCGATCTGGTCGACCGCATCGTCCGTCACACACTGTGGCCGAACGTGCTCGGTAGCCTGATCCTCGCGGCCATGGTCTGGCTCGCCATCGGCTGGGGCCTCAAGCCACTGGCGGACATGGCTGCGACCCTGCGCGCCCGCCACAGCGGCTCGCTGGAACCCTTGCAACTGACACCCTTGCCCAGCGAGCTGGAACCGATGCAAGCAGCGCTCAACCGCATGCTCGCGCAGATCCAGGAAGTGCTCGGCCGTGAACGCCGCTTCATCGCCGACGCCGCCCACGAAATGCGCACACCGCTGGCGGTGCTGAGGGTGCATGCGCAAAACCTGCTGGAGGCCGGCACCGAACAGGAGCGCCGCGACTCGCTGCAATTTCTGATCTCGGGTGTCGATCGCACCAGCCGTCTGGTCAATCAGTTGCTGACCATGGCCCGCCTGGAGCCCAAACCCAACCCGCCGCCCCTGCAACGCATCGACCTCAGCGAAACCGTGCGCAACAGCCTGGTGCAACTGACCCCGTGGTTGCTGAGTAAACAGCTGGAACTGGCCTTTGAAGACGGCGCCCAAACGCTCCATGTCCTGGCCAGCACCGCCGCCATCGACATTGCCCTGAACAACCTGATCACCAATGCCGCCAACTTCTCCCCGGAACACGGCGTGATCACCGTGACGCTGACTCAAACCGACGGCTTCTGCCATTTGAGCGTCGAAGATCAGGGGCCGGGCATTAATGAGGAAGATCGAGAGCGCTTGTTCGAACGGTTCTACAGCCGTGGTAACGCGCAGGGTGCGGGATTGGGGCTGACCATCGTCAACACCATCGCCACGCGACTGGGTGGGCGGATTACGTTGGTCAACCGGGCTGAGGGTGGATTGCGGGCGACGTTGTCGATGCCCGCAAGGCAGTGATCTGCGACGGTCGATGGATCAGGTTGAATCTCACTGACAATCGCTGTCACTTGCCAGCAGTACGCCGCGACCCTACATCTCCACGGAGGCTACCCGAGCCCGACCGGCGTTCTTCGCTTCGTAGAGCTGCATGTCCGCCGCGTCTATCAAGGCCTCGAAAGCAAGAACGCCCGTAGGGGTCACAGTCGCCACCCCCAGAGAGATGGTCACCACATGATCGGCATCGGAGGTCGAATGTTCGATGGCCAACGCTCGAACATTCGCTTGCATTTTTTCTGCAATCTCGACGGCTCCCGCATGACTGGTCGTGGGCAAAAGGCAGGCAAACTCTTCGCCGCCGTATCGAGCGACCAGGTCGTAGGGGCGTCTGACCGTTTCAGATAACGCCTGAGCAACAGACCTCAGGCAACTGTCTCCAGCCTGATGGCCATACTGGTCGTTGTAGCGTTTGAAAAAGTCGACATCGGCCAGGATCAGCGACAGGGGTTTTTGCTCTCGAAAACACTGGCGCCAATCAGCTGATATCTCCTCATCGAATTTGCGCCGATTAGGCACTCCCGTCAGACCATCCAGCAACGCCATGGAGCGCAGCAGATCGTTCTGCAGTTTCAGAGTCAGGTGTGTTCGCACCCGCGCCCTGACCACGATCGGGTTGATGGGTTTGCTGATGAAATCTACCGCGCCCAGTTCCAGGCCCAGCACCTCATCAGAGTCTTGCTGTTTCGCCGTAACGAAGATGACAGGAATGTCTTGAGTCGTCGGGTCCGCCTTGAGGCGACGACAGACTTCATGACCGTCCACGCCATCCATGACCACATCCAGTAGCACCAGATCGGGAATTTGCGCCTGGCATACAGTGATTGCCTGTTCGCCGCTGGTGGCCATGAACACGTCGCAGTCCTCACGAAACAGCTCATGCAGGACCCGGATATTGGTCGGTTGATCGTCGACAATAAGCAGTTTTGGGCGTTTGTGCGGCTGAAGTAGCCAAGTCTTTTTCAATTGCTCCATCAGGCAGATCTCAACAGTTCACGCCCTATGGGCATCGCAGCACTAAAGTCCAACGACTGCACCATAACAACGAGTTCGTTGAATTGCGGGCGCAGTGCCGGGGGCGTTTTTGACAGCAGTCCAGTTGTCAGTTCAATGGCTTGAAGATTACCGGTTTCCAGCAAGAGCAAAATCACTTCAAGGGACTCTTTCCATTGCGCAGATTCCATGACTTCCCTATCGGTAAGGATTTCTGTTGATGGGCTCTGAGAAAATTCGACATTCATCTGTAAAAGGCTTTGTTGCAGCAGCCTGCCAAGCTCCTCAAACCAGGAGGGGTCAGCCAAGAGCCTTGCTGCGGATTCAGCATCCTCGTGTTTAAGCTTGTGCTCCAGATCGCCGGCCAACCGTGACAATGCCCTGGCCCCCATGGTGCCGCTGCTGCCTTTAATGGCGTGGAGAACGAAAACAGCCCCCGACGCCTCTTGTCGCTGGATCTGATCATGCAACTGCACCAGTTGTTTTTCCAGCTCGGGGCCAAAGTTCATCAATACATTGCGGATCAACTCGAGGTTACCGCCAAAGCGATTGATGATCGACTGCCGGTCCTCAATGAGGGCCTCATCCCTGTCGGTTTGCACAAGGCCTGTCGATGTTTGACTGCCCTCGCGGCCGGTTTGACAGAGCAGCGTCACGACCAGTTGTTCCAGGTCTACCGGTTTACCGACGTGCTCATTCATCCCCGCTGCAAGGCAGGCTTCTCGGTCTGCACTGGAGGCATTGGCCGTCATTGCCACAATCGGTAACGCCGCAAAACGCGAGTCGGCACGAATGCGACGGGTTGCCTCCAGGCCATCGATATCCGGCATCTGGATATCCATCAATACGGCGTCGAAGGGCACACGCTCATTCATCACCTTGCTGACGCCCTCCAACCCACACTCAGCCAGCGTCACCTGAGCACCTTCACTGGACAGCAGTTCATTGGCAATCTGCCGATTGAGCATATTGTCTTCCACCACCAGCAAGCGCAGCCCCGCCAAGCGCTGTGACCTGGCACCCGCTGGTTGCACCCGCGCAGATTGCAGAGGGTCTTTGCCCTCGAAAGCTCGCTGAACCGAGTCGGCCAACTGCTTGGGAGTCACAGGTTTGGTGAGAAACCCGGCAAAGGGAGCATCGCCCTCAAGATAGGCATCTGTCAGCACTTCACGGCCGTAGGCGGTGATCATGATGATCAGTGGTGGTGGCGCGTCACGGCTCTGCTGCTTGATCAATTGCGCAGCGTTCAAGCCATCCATCCCCGACATCCGCCAATCCATCAGCACGACATCGTAAGCCTCGCCGCGCGATTGGGCGCTGTTGACCCGTTCCACTGCTTGCGCGCCTTCACTCACATAGTCTGCGGTCCATCCCAGCGCATGAACGGTTCGTAACAACAGTTCGCCCGCCATTGCGTTGTCGTCGACGACCAGTAGGCGCATCGGCACATCAACGCCTGGGCAGTCGGATCGCAGCAGCGCGTTCTGAGCGACATCCAGGGTGATATCGAACCAGAAGCGACTTCCGACGCCGTACTGGCTCTCCACTTGCAACTCTCCGCCCATCAAACCGACCAACCGCTTGCAGATCACCAGCCCCAGACCGGTGCCACCAAAGCGCCTGGAGGTTGAAGCTTCCGCTTGGGTAAAACCTTCGAAAATGCGCTGAAGTTGCTCCGGGCTGATGCCGATGCCGGTATCAGAGACAGCGATGCGTAATTCAACGGCATTTTCCGTGCGCATCCGTTGTTCAACGCTGACGACTATCTGGCCTTGCGGGGTGAACTTGAGCGCATTACCCGCCAGGTTGATCAGCACTTGTTGCAGTCGCAGGCTATCGCCGATCAGGCCGTTGGGCAGGTTGGCGTCCAGGTCGAACATGACCTCAACCTCTTTCTCACCCTGGTTGCCTGCCAGCACGACGGCAAGATCGCGCATCAACGACTCAAGTTCGAACGGGTGCACATCGAGTTGCAACTTGTCCGCCTCGATCTTGGAATAATCGAGAATGTCATTGAGCAAGCCCAGCAGCGATTTCGCGGCGCCCTGCGCTTTGCTCACGTAATCGAGCTGGCGCCCATCAAGCGGAGTGTTTTGCACCAACTGCAACATGCCCAGCACAGCGTTCATCGGCGTGCGAATCTCATGGCTCATGTTGGCGAGAAAGGCCGACTTCGCCGCACTCGCCAGATCGGCCTGCTCTTTGGCGTAAAGCAGGCGCGATTCCAGCTCGCGCTGGGAGGTGATGTCCCGGTTGATACCGGTCACACGCAGCGCTGCCCCGGATGGAGTGCGCTCGATCTGCGCGGCGGCATGGATAAAGCGAATCTGGCTGTCCGGGCCTGTGACCCGGAATACCGTGTCGTACTCATCCACCCCATCGACGGCGGCACTGAGCCTTGCAGCCGCAGCCTCGACATCATCAGGGTGAACACGGATGTACCAATGCATATAGTTCAGGCCGTTGCCACGCAACGTCAAAGGCTGCCCGTAAAACTCGAACATGCGGTCATTCCATTGCAAGGCATTGTCCGACAACGTCCAGGACCAGATCCCCAGTTCCGCCACTTCCGCGGCCATCAGCAATTGATGATGCACCGCCATCAGTTCGCTGCGCTGTCGCTGTGTCGTTTCCAGGCTTGCCGCCAGCTCCTTTTCTGCCGCTTTACGTTCGGTGATATCGACGGCGATGCCAAGGTAGCCAGTCAATTTCCCATCGTCATCGCGCATGGAGGTGACGACCAGCGTGACAGGAAACCGTGAGCCATCCTTGCGTACGTAAGTCCACTCTCGAGTTTCTGCGCTTTCATGCTCGGGTTTATGGGTAAACACACCAATGCCATTAATGGTCTGGCCATACTCCTGGCTCAGTTCCTGCCCCCGCGCAGTGACTTCATCGGCTACATGGAAGAGTGCCGGCGTGTGCTTGCCCAGCACCTCTTCGGCGTCATAACCCAACAAATGCTCGGCGCCGTTATTGAAGACACGAATGACGCCTTCAAGATCTGTCGCAATGATCGACACCTCAGTGGCCGAGCGCAGCACGCTGTCCAACAACACGTTGAGGCGCTGCAGTTCTGACGTTCGCTGTGCGACCTGATCTTCCAGGCTTGAATTAAGTTCGAGAATCCGGGCCTCTGCGGCCTTTTTGGCCGAAATGTCCCTGATTGTCTTGGAGGCACCGACGACGCGGCCACCCTCGCCATAAATCGGAGAGATGCTCGCGGAGACGTCGATCAGTTGTCCGTCTTTGTGACGGCGCTGAGTATCAAAACTATCGATACGATCGCCCGCCCTGACACGCTCAAGGATGTGCACCTCCTCACTGGCCAGCTCCGAGGGAACAATCAGATTGGCCAGTGTGTGGCCCACGGCTTCTTGCGAGGTAAACCCAAAAAGATGCTCAGCCCCTTTGTTCCAGTTGGTGACAATGCCATCAAGGGTTTTACCGATAATCGCCTCTGCCGAGCTTTCAACAATGGCGGCCAGCCTTGCCTGTTCGGCAATTACCTGACGTCGACGTTGACGACTGACACTGCCGACACCCACCAGTGTCGCCAAAAGAAGGGTGAGAACACCGCCCAGCAACAGCACCACCTTCGGTGAGACCTGACGCAAACGCTGGATGAACAGCGAATTGGCGCCAAGTTCGATTTGCCACCGCCGGCCGTAAACCTCGCGCTCCACTTGATGAGTGATCAGCGTTGCAGAGCTGGCCGAGTTGTCGGCGCTCTCATAAAACAACGTCTCTTGCCCCGGGACAGTGATGTCCCTCAATCTCAGGTGCACGGCCTTGTCTTCTATGCGAAGCCCCGTGAGTACCTGCTCGGTCTGCAAGACTGCATAGCTCCAGCCAAACGCGGCGGCGTCACGTTCGGCTGCCGTTGCGGGTGTCACGCCGTTGCGAAAAATGGGCATCAACAACAAGAACGACTGCTGCGGTTTGCCTATGGCCTGTACCAGTGTGATGGGCGCTGTTATCCGCGTCATGCCGCTCTGTATTGCAGAGTGAGCAGCTTCGCGCCGAGCAGGTTCCGACGCTATGTCCAGGCCAATGGCGGGCTGATTACCTTCAACAGGTTCGACATACTGGATAACGTAGCGCTCGCCAGGATGAGCCGAGAGTTGACGAATGGAGAAGTCAGCGGCGCCATCGGCACGAGCGGACTTGATAAACGCGCTTTCATCGCGCTGCGCTACGCGCCTGACAAACCCAATAGCTCTTGCGCCGGGAAACTCCACCGCCAGGTCACGCGTTTTTTGATAACGACTGAACAGTTCACGACTTATCCCCTGCTCCCCCGCTGTCACCACAGCCCCCCGAGCACCTCGCAAACCGTACTGGTAAAGATTGAGGCGACTTAAAACCAATTCTGCGGCATCCGCTGTAGCTGCAACGATCGCTTCTTGAGCGTGGCGCTCGTTGATACGATCAAGCACCCAGCTACCCAGAACGCTTGCCCCCAAGCCCACAGCCAAAGTAATCGCTACGCCCCAGTTAAATGCAAAAAATCTGAATTTCTTCACCCGGTTTGCCCTGTTGCAGAAGACCTTCAGCCTTCAAATTTAAAGTTCGACCCTGTCAGGGAGGCATTTGCAACTTAGCTCAGCGTGGGAACAGTAACCTCAAGCCCAGCGGATAAAAACGACTTTATTTGAGCAAAGTTGATCGGACGGCAATACAGATAACCTTGCATGATCTGACAACCTTGTTTTAGAAGCGCATCGGCCTGTTCCTGGGTTTCAACACCTTCGGCCACCAGTTCCAGACCTAGCGCCTGACCTAACTTGATGATTGCTTCGATGATGGCCGAATCGCTTTTATCGGTGAGCATGTCTCGCACAAAACTCTGATCTATTTTCAGAACATCGATTGGAAACCGTTTCAGGTAAGCCAGGCTTGAATAACCGGTGCCAAAATCGTCGATCGAAATACGCACGCCGAGCGTTTTGAGATGAAAGAGGGTTTCTCGCGCGCTATCAATGTCCTTCGCCAGTACACCCTCGGTGATCTCCAGTTCCAGATATCGCCCCTCCAATCCAGACTCAAGCAGGATGCCTTCGACCATGGTCAGAAAGGACGCCTCGCGAAATTGCACGACGGAGATATTCACGCTGATGGAGATGTCGTGACCCAGCTCACGAAGTGTCCTGGTGTCCTTGCAAGCCTGGAGCAAAACGTACTTGCCAATAGGGATGATCAGCCCGGTTTCTTCTGCCAGTGGAATGAAATCAGCAGGAGAAACCAGCCCCCCTTCAGGATTGCGCCAGCGGATCAGCGCCTCCATGCCAATGATGCGGTTATGCCGGGCATCAACCTTCGCCTGGTAAAAAACCTCAAAAACGCCTTCTTCCAAAGCGTTGCGCATGTGGCGTTCAAGCAGGTGCCTGGCGCGCATGCTGCTCTCGATATGCGAGGAAAAAAAACAGTAGCGATTACGGCCTGAGAGCTTCGCCTGGTACATGGCCGCATCAGCATGCCGGTGCAGCGATTCCATGTCGTCGCTGTCTTCAGGGAAGACGCTGATGCCGATGCTCGCTGAAAGGTCGTAACGGTTACCTTGAATTGAAAAAGGACTGGAGAGGGTCGCGAGCAACCTTTGCGCGAAGTCCCCCATGGCATCGAACCCGACCACCTCCGGCAGGAGCAGGATGAACTCGTCTCCCCCTTGCCGGCTGACAGTGTCCTCCATGCGCAGGGAACCCGATATTCGCGCTGCAACCTCCCGCAGCACCAGATCACCGACCGAGTGGCCCATCGAATCGTTGATGACCTTGAAGTTGTCCAGATCAATCACGAGCATCGCCACACGACCCTGCCTGCGACGAGCCTTTTGCAAGGCCTGCTCGGTGCGATCCTGCAACAGGATCCGGTTGGGCAGGCCCGTCAGAGCATCGTGATTGGCGAGCCTCTTGGCCTCAACGCGCAAGGCGATGTGAGCTTTGATATGGGCTCTGGCAACCGGAATATTCAACGGCTTTTGAATGAAGTCCACGCCGCCGCACTCCATAGCCAGTAATTCAGCGTTTGTTTGCGTATGAGCGCTGACAAAAATGACCGCGACGCTAAACAGTTCCGGGTCAGACTTGAGTATCCGACACACCTCGAAACCGTTCATGCCGGGCATTTCGATGTCGAGCAAGACCACATCGGGCCTGAACTGACGAGCCATCTCGAGGGCTTCCCGACCACTTTGGGCCGTATGGACCTCAGCCAGGTCAGACACGGCACTGCTCAGTGTTCTCAAGGCGGTGATCTGGTCATCAACGATCAGGAGGACCGGTTTGAGACTAAACGGCTTATTGCGCATTCCGTTGCTCCTCGCAAATTCCTTGCATTGAATACCCGACAACCCTGAGTCAACGCCCTGCTCCACCCTCGCACTACCCGACACGCTCAGGCCAGACCGGCCAACCGCTGAAGCCTTTCAACGTCTGCTTCTGGTTCGCCATTGCTCATGGCGGCGGCCAAACGCATCACGATCTGCGCACGACGCACTTGCAGGGTCGGCAAGACATAAATAGCACCAATCAGCTCACGCAGAACCATCGGCAGCCCCCAGCTTGCTTTCAATCGAACGGCAAAAGGCGCTGCAAAATCGCGGACAGCGTGCGAGAGCGCCTCTTCGCTAACGCTATTGCCCAGGTTCTCCCATTTCTGGGTCTGGTAATACACACAGAGTTCGCCCATGCGATGCAACAAGGCGGCCGTTTGCATCGGCGCAGGATCAAGCGCGCACTGCTGGGCCAGAAGCACAACCCGTTCAGCCAAACGCTCGGAATCATCCAGGAGAGCCTGAACCCCGGGCATGAGCATCGCGCCGGGTTGCGTTGCGATCTGTCGCAACGCCTGGCTGATCGCCAGATTAACGCTGGTCAACCCGCCTAACCGGGTGAGTGCCGCTTTCAGGTTCGTGCACGGCTGGCCCTGGCCGAGATACGCGGCGCTGTTGGCGGCAGCGATCAGATGGGCGCACAAGGCCGGGTCATACTGCCAATCATTGGCGAGTTCGCGCAGATCCAGTACGGCGCCGCCATAGCCAAGCTGAAGCTTTTCCTTTACCGAGGCGAGTAAAGGCAAGTCCAGTTCGTCCGCAGTCAAACTAGCGAGATAGATGGGTAAGTCTTCAGTATTGATAGTGGGGGGGCGCAGCGGGTCATCAGGCGGAAGCAGTGCTTCCAAGCGTTGGACAAGGCGTGAAACCTGAAAGGGCTTGGTAAAAAATGCGCTGATCCTCAGCGATTTCACCGCCAGCACGCTGTCCCGATCGGCGCGCCCGGTGATGATGATCAGCGGCATGTCGTGATCTTTTTGGCGAATGCTGTGCAGCAGGTCAACGCCAGGCGCATCCGGCAGATTCCAGTCCGCGATGACCAGTTGATAGGCACCTGGCTGCCAGGCAGCCAACGCGCTAGCGACGTCGATATAGCAATCGACCTGTGCCGCCGGGCGAAGACTCAACACCAGTTGTTTTAAAAGATCTGAAATCCAAGGGTCATCATCCAGAATCATCACTCGCATTCGGTAATCCTCACCGGATCGACGGCCTGTTTTACGACGTGTAACAGACTCTCAACCATCCGCAGCAATAGTAGTCGTTGAGCGTAGATCGTGGGATCCGGTCGTTTTCAACGCAAGACGTGGTGGGTCACTGTGGCGCTAATCTGCAACTCAATTGACCTGCGCGAGTTTTTCACAAACAACAAAGTCCGGCTGCATCCTCCGGTTGGCCTGACAGGGTTGGAAGTCGAGCGACGGGGTACGTTTAGCGTCGGTTTGATTCAGATCAGACGCCAAGGTCTTTAACAGTGTAGAAAGGAATGAGCGCAGTACAACCGCACGTTGCTCTTTCCCTCGCTGGAGGTTCATATCATGCTCACTGTCAAAGACCACAATGACCGGGCGACGGCCGCTTATGCCGCGCACACCGGTGAATACTGGATCGAATCGCTCAAGGATGGCCGACATGTATTGATCCGCCCTCTGGCAGACAACGACCGCGAGCGCGAGTACACGTTTATCCAGCGCTTGTCCCCCGAGTCCCGCCACATGCGTTTTCTGGCGCAGATCAGCGAGCCGGGCACGGCGCTGCTCGATCAGTTGATGGACATCGATCAAAAGCAACGCGCCGCTTTCATTGCGCTGGTTCACGAAAACGGCGAATTGATCGAAATCGGTGTCAGCCGCTACGCCGCCACGGGCGAGCAGGAAGGTGAATGCGCCGTGACTGTCGCCGATGAGTGGGCGCATCTGGGCCTAGGCACCTTACTGATGGAGCATCTGATCAAAGCCGCCGGCAAAAACGGTTTCACGCACCTGTACTCGGTGGACTCGGCCAGCAACACGGCCATGCGCGACCTGGCCAGAGCCTTGGGCTTTGAAACCCATACTGATCCTGACGATAGCCGCCAGGTCATCCATCGCCTGCATTTGTAGCGCCACGTCGCGCACTTGCAACCAGGGCGTCAGATCGAACGCTGGTTGACCCGAGCCATCAGTTGCTCGGCCGACTCCTTGCGCTCTGAATAGCGATCGACCAAATAGGCCTGACTGTCGCGCAGCAGCACGGTGAACTTCACCAATTCTTCCATCACATCGACGACGCGATCATAGAACGGCGAGGGTTTCATCCGCCCCGCCTCGTCGAATTCCATGAACGCCTTGGGAATCGAGGATTGATTGGGGATGGTGAACATGCGCATCCAGCGACCCAACACGCGCAACTGATTGACCACATTGAACGACTGCGAACCGCCGCAGACCTGCATCACCGCCAGCGTTTTGCCCTGAGTGGGACGAACGGCGCCGAGCGCCAGGGGGATCCAGTCGATTTGCGCCTTGAACACTGCCGACATCGCGCCGTGGCGCTCCGGCGAGCACCAGACCTGACCTTCCGACCACAGCACCAGATCGCGCAGTTCCTGCACTTTGGGGTGCTCGACGGGGACATCGTCGGGCAGGGGCAGCTCTGAGGGATTGAAAATGCGCGTCTCGGCGCCAAAGTGCTCGAGCAGGCGCGCGGCCTCTTCGACCAACAGACGGCTGAAGGAGCGCTCGCGGGTCGATCCGTAAAGCAACAAAATCCTTGGCTTGTGCGTGCTTGGCGGCTTCGGATGCTGCTCGCTTTCGAACAGGCTCAGGTCAAGATTGGGCAGTTGTTCAGACATGGGGGATCCTGCTTAAAGGGTGCCGATCCGATCCAGCTCGCGCTTGAGTTCATCGCGGTTGAGTCGGTCAAAGGGAAGGTCGAGAAAGGCTTGGCAACGCCGTTCGATGCGCCCCAACGTCGAGCGAAACGCCGCCTCGACCGTCGCGTCATCGCCGGCCACGTCGGAGGGATCTTCAAGACCCCAATGAGCTTTCAGCGCCGGGCCGAAATACACCGGGCAGCTTTCGCCGGCGGCCTTATCGCAAACGGTAATGACGATGTCTGGAAGGTTGTCTTCGAAAGCGTCGTTGCCCTTGCTGTACAAGCCATCGATGCTGATGCCGGCCTGCTGCAAGGTCGACAAACTGCGGGGCAGCACCTGGCCTTTGGGGAAGCTGCCGGAACTCACCGCCTCGTGTGCCGCCGGGGCCAAGTGATTGAACATCGCTTCAGACAAAATGCTGCGGCAACTGTTGGCCGTGCACATGAACAGGACTCGCATGGAGTGCTCCTAAAAAGTGTGGGGATTCAGCAACACGCGCTATCGCGCACGGGACGTCCTTCCATGTTGCGCAGGCGGGCGGCGTTGCCCTTGAGCCAATCGGCGTTGGCCTTTGCAGTCACTTGCAGGATGTCGTGGACCCACTCGGGCAGATCCGTGTTGAGCCGGTAATAGACCCATTGGCCCTGACGGCGATCGAGCAACAGCCCGTTACTGCGCAGTTGCGCGAGGTGGCGGCTGATTTTCGGCTGGCTGTCGTCGAGAGCGCACATCAGCTCGCAGACGCACAGTTCGCCTTGGTCGGCGATCAACAACGTGGCGCGCACGCGGGTCTCGTCGGCCAGGCTTTTGAAGAGTTCAGGGGGGGTGATCATCTGGACGCACCATACATACGGAAAACCGAATATACGGATATCCATATATTAATCAACCTCGAATCCAAACACATCGAAGACCCTGTGGGAGATGGGTGTTAGCTGGGTTAACCGCGTAATAGCCCCTGCTCGGCTTCACACAGCCCCACCACATAGTCCCAAACCACCCGCAGCCTCACCGATTTGTGCAACTCACGCCGCGTGCTGATCCAGTAACTGCGCTCGATGCTTTCATCGGGCAACAACGCGATCAGATCCGGATCGGCGGCGGCCATGTAGCACGGCAACACGGCAATCCCCAATCCCGAGCGCGCCGCCTCTTGCTGCGCGATGACGCTGGTGCTGTGAAACACCACCCGAGGGCTGCGACAGAAACTGTTGAGAAACATCAGCTCCTGACTGAACAACAAATCATCGACATAACCAATCCACGCGTGCCGCCCAAGATCTTCGCGACTGCGCAACGGCGGCGCATTGTCGAGATAGCGCTGGCTGGCATAGAGCGCGAGGCGGTAATCGGTGAGTTTGCGCGTGACCAGCATGTCGGCCGACGGGCGCTCCAGGTGAATGCTGATTTCCGCTTCACGATTGAGGATGCTAACGAAGCGCGGCACAGCCACCAGTTCCACTTCCAGCCCCGGGTAGCGTTCGAACAGACCGATCATGCGGCTGGCAAGGAATTTGATGCCCAGGCCTTCGGTGACGCCGACGCGGATCTTGCCCAGCGGCGCCGTGGACTGGGTGATCTCTTCCTGGGCCAGCAGCGCGACGTTTTCCATGGCTTCGGCGTGTTTGAGCAGCGCCTCCCCCGCCGGGGTCATTTCGTAACCTTGGGCGTGCTGGACGAACAGCGCGGTGCCGAGGCTTTTTTCAATGGCTTCGATGTGGCGGGCAACGGTGGCATGGGTCGTGTTCAGCCGGCGGGCGGCGGTGAGCAGCCGGCCGCTGCGTTGCAACTCAAGAAAAAACCGCAGGTCGTTCCAGTCGAACATGGGGTGTCCTTGTCAGCGATCGTCATTCAAGGCTGTTTAAAAACGCACAGCGGCTGCGCAAAAATTAACATTCTTTTAACGAAAGCTAACAACTAGAGTGTCCGACAATAAAAACAAAAAGCGAGGTCAGGGAATGCAGACTTCCCTCGATGAATACGACTACATCGTGGTCGGCGCCGGCCCTGCCGGGTGTTTGCTGGCCAATCGACTGTCGGCTGATCCACAGCAGCGCGTGCTGTTGCTCGAAGCCGGCGGGCGCGACAACTATGCGTGGATTCACATTCCTGTGGGTTACCTCTTCTGCATCGGCAACCCGCGCACCGACTGGTGCTTCAAAACCGAAGAACAACCGGGCCTCAACGGTCGCGCACTGAGCTATCCGCGCGGCAAGGTACTGGGCGGCTGTTCTTCCATCAACGGCATGATCTACATGCGCGGCCAGGCCAACGACTACGATGGCTGGGCGGCCGAAGGCAATCCAGGTTGGACCTGGAACGATGTGCTGCCGCTGTTCAAACAAAGCGAAAACCACTTTGCCGGCGCGGCTGAGTTTCACGGCAACAAGGGCGAATGGCGAGTTGAGCAACAGCGGCTGTCATGGCCGATTCTGGATGCATTTCGCAGCGCTGCCGAACAAAGCGGTATTGCCAGCATCGATGACTTCAATCAGGGCGACAACGAGGGCTGCGGTTACTTTCAGGTCAACCAGAAGGCCGGCGTGCGCTGGAACGCGGCCAAAGCCTTTCTCAAACCGCTGCGCAATCGCGTGAATCTGACGGTGCTGACCGGGGTTGAGGTCGATCGGGTATTGCTCAAGGACGGTCGCGCGACGGCAGTCAGTGCGCGTCACGAGGGTCAGGTCAAATGCTTCAAGGCGCGCAAGGAAATCGTGCTGTGTGCAGGCGCCGTTGGGTCGCCGAATATTCTCCAGCGTTCGGGCATCGGTCCGCGTGGGTTGTTGGAGCGACTGGGGATCGGCGTGCTACATGAACTGCCCGGGGTGGGCGGCAATCTGCAGGATCACCTGCAATTGCGCCTGATCTACAAACTGGAAAACGCCCGTACCCTGAACCAGATCGCTGGCAGCGTGTGGGGCAAGATGGGCATGGGCCTGCGTTATCTGTATGACCGCAGCGGGCCATTGTCGATGGCGCCGAGTCAGTTGGGCGCCTTTGCGCGGTCAGGGCCGGAACAGACGTCAGCCAACCTTCAATATCACGTACAGCCGTTGTCGCTGGAGCGCTTTGGCGAGCCGTTGCACAGTTTCCCGGCGTTCACCGCTTCGGTGTGCGACCTGCGCCCGCAGAGCCGTGGCCGCATCGACATTCGCTCCGCCAACCCACAAGACGCCCCGCTGATTCAGCCCAATTACCTGAGTCATCCTGAAGACCTGCGCGTGGCGGCGGATGCGATTCGCCTGACCCGACGTATCGTCAGCGCCCCTGCCCTGCAAGCGTATAAACCGGTCGAGTATCTGCCGGGCAACAGCCTGCAGAGCGAAGAACAGTTGCACGAAGCAGCGGCAAAAATCGGCACGACGATTTTCCATCCGGTCGGCACCTGTCGAATGGGCAATGACGGCGATGCGGTGGTCGATGCGCAGTTGCGCGTGCATGGTGTGCCGGGTTTGCGCATTGCCGACGCCTCGATCATGCCGCGCATCACCTCGGGCAACACCTGTTCGCCGACGCTGATGATTGCCGAGAAGGCTGCACAACTGATCCTCAAACCAACACTAAACACCCACCCTGTGGGAGCGGGCTTGCCCGCGATGACGGTATGACATTCAACATTGAAGTTGGCTGAAGCACCGCTATCGCGAGCAAGCCCGCTCCCACAAGGAGATTGGCGTTTGATTCATGGGCATCGCGCATCACCCGGACACGCAACACCAGTGGAACAACAAAAACAATCACTGTGAGGGATACCGATATGTCAGAACACGTTCAGCCGCTGGACGCCGCGAGCGGCACCAGCACCAGCAATGCCACGCAGAAAGTCATCTTCGCCTCGTCCCTGGGGACGGTGTTCGAATGGTATGACTTCTTCCTCTACGGCGCCCTCGCGGCGGTGATCAGCAAGCAGTTTTTTGCCGGAGTCAATGACACTACGGCGTTCATCTTTGCGCTAATGGCATTTGCGGCGGGGTTTGTCGTACGGCCGTTCGGGGCGCTGGTGTTCGGTCGGTTGGGTGACATGATCGGGCGCAAGTACACGTTTCTGGCGACCATCATCCTGATGGGTATCGCCACCTTCTGCGTTGGCTTGCTGCCTACCTACGCCAGCATCGGTATCGCCGCACCGATCATTCTGGTGTTGTTGCGCATGCTTCAAGGCCTAGCGCTCGGCGGTGAATACGGCGGCGCTGCAACGTATGTCGCAGAACACGCGCCCATCGGCAAACGCGGTTTCCACACCAGCTGGATTCAGTCCACCGCGACCCTCGGTTTGCTGCTATCACTGCTGGTGGTACTCGGTTGCCGCTACTTCACGGGCGATCAGTTCGAAGTCTGGGGCTGGCGGATTCCGTTCCTGCTGTCGGTTGTGCTGCTGGGCATCTCCACCTGGATTCGCCTGAGCCTGCACGAATCGCCGGCCTATCTGAAAATGAAAGAGGAAGGCAAAACCTCGAAGGCGCCTATCCGCGAATCCTTCGGCAAATGGGAAAACCTCAAAGTCGTACTGATTGCCCTGTTCAGCATCAATGCCGGACAAGCCGTGACGTTCTACGCGGCGCAATTTTACGTGCTGTTCTTCCTCACGCAGTTCCTGAAGATGGACCCGGCAGTGGCCAACACGCTGCTGATCATCAGCGTGGTGATCGGTGCGCCGTTCTTCATTATTTTCGGCTGGCTGTCGGACAAGGTCGGGCGCAAACCAGTGCTGATGCTCGGCCTGTTACTGGCCACAGTGCTGTACTTCCCGATCTTCAAATCCCTGGCCCACTACGCCAACCCGGCGATTGACCAGGCCAGTCGTCAGGCACCGATCACCGTACTGGCCGACCCTGCGACCTGCACCTTCCAGTTCGATCCGGTGGGCAAGGCCAAATTCGACAGCCCGTGCGACAAGGTCAAAACCTTCCTGGTCAAACAAGGCCTGCCCTACTCCAGCGCCGCCGCACCGACCGGTAGCGGCGTGCAGGTGAGCATCGGCGACGTGAAAATCGACGGCTACGACGAAGCAGCCCTGCGTGGTGCCGTGACGTTGGCCGGGTATCCGCAACAGGCCGACCTGCAGCAAATCAACAAACCGATGATCGTCGCCCTGATCGTCGCTCTGATCATCATCTCGGCCATGTGCTACGGGCCGCTGGCCGCGCTGATGGTCGAACTGTTCCCGACCCGCATCCGCTACACCTCGATGTCCCTGCCGTACCACATTGGCAATGGCTGGTTTGGCGGTTTCCTACCGACCGTGTCGTTTGCGCTGGTGGTGTACACCGGAGACATCTTTTATGGGCTGTGGTATCCGGTGTTGATTACCGGGGTCAGCCTGGTGGTGGGGATGATCTGTTTGCGTGAGACGAAGAATATCGATCTCGACAAGAACTGAAATAAAACGGTGGCGAGGGATTTAATCGCCTCGCCACCGCTGCTTGATTCAGGCATCCGCCGCCTTGATCACCTCAAATTTCACCAGATTCGGATAAAACGCCACATAGTCGCGGATCGATGCCACCGACACTTTCGGATTCTCATAACTCCACACCGCATTCGCCTCCTCATGCCCCGGTACTTGCAGGCTGAAATAACTGGCGTCGCCCTTGTACGGGCAATAACTGGTGTGATCGGTGCGGGCGAAGTATTTCTCGTCGATGTCTTCACGAGGGACGTAATAGACCGGCGCGTAGTTGGCTTCGTTGAGAACTAGCACATGGGAAGAGGCGGCGACCTGGATGCCGTGGAATTTCACCACCAGGCAACCGGGGAGTTCTTCGAGGGTGATGACGGGGTTGAGGCCGGTGGTTTTCATCGGGTTTTCTCCTGGTCATGAAAATGACTGTGGCGAGGGAGCTTGCTCCCGCTGGGATGCGCTGCAGCCCCAAATCCGGAAATCGCGGTGTATCAGGTATAACGCGATTTCCGAGTTTGCGACGGCTTCGCCGCCGAGCGGGAGCGAACTGCCTCGCCACAAGATTCAGGTTGGCCCTGTTTATCTCAGATCAAGCAACAATGTCACTCGCCACCGCCTGCCCTACCACACCCACCGCAAAGTCAACCTGCCCCTGCCCCGTCAGGTCGACCAGCAGCCCGGTCTGACCGTGCTGCGCGTAGTAAGTCAGAATCGCATCGCCCGCATGACCAGTGAAACTGCTGACGAAATTCAGCGACGCCGCACCCGTGGCAAACGCGGTAATGCCCGACAGATCTATCTTGTCCAGGCCGCTTTGGAAATCCATGATCCAGTCCGGCTGGTTATTGGTCGAGTCGCTGGCTGCGCCGAACACGAAGGTATCCGCACCCTCACCGCCCCACAGCACATCTGCGCCGCCACCGCCGTAGAGGATGTCGTTGCCGGCCCCGCCAAACAGGTTATTGACCGCCCCGTTGCCGATCAGCAAGTCATTGCCCGATCCGCCCAGGGCGTTTTCCATGGTCACGCCATAGGCGATGGAGACGTTGCCGACCAGACCGCCGACGTCGGAGAACGAACCTTCGTTGAGGTTGATCTTCTGGTTCTGGGTAAAACCGGAGAAGTTCAGCCAGTCATTACCACCACCGTCCCACACCGAAAACACCACTTTGGACGACGCCGAAGTCGCGCTGTAATAATCGCGGTCAGTGTTGGAATTGAAGCCGTACCACGTGTCCTCGGCGCGGGTCTCGTAGTTGGCACCGTAGAGTTTCTGCACGGCAACAATATCGTCCAATAACGGTGCCGAGGCGTAAGCCCCGCTGCCGTCCTTGCTGAAGTTCTGATCGGTATTGGCCTCACTCCAGTAGCTCATCAGACTGTAACCACGAGTGTCTTCGGCGTACTTGGCGTCGGCGTAAGTGGGGCTGCCGTTGCCGGCGTTGTAGGCGCCGGGGTGCGAAAGGCCGAGGGTGTGACCGATCTCATGTGTCAGGGTCTGGCGCCCGTAGTTGTTGGTGTCCGGGGTCTTGTTGACCTGGTATTGATCGTTGATCAAGTACCACGATTGGCCATCATAGCTGCCGCCGCTCGGCAAATACGCGAACGCTGCGCCGCCGGTGCTGACGTCGTAATTGCCGAACGTCATGTGACCGTCGCCGCCCTTGCCCTCGGTGAAAGTGACGTTGGCGACGTCGGCCCAGGATTGCATGGCCAGCACCGCTTGAGCTTTTTGCTGGGCGCTGAATTCGCTGAAGTTGCCGAGTTTAGGGTTGTAGTTGGCCGGTTTGTCGGTCAGAAAGCTGTAGCTGAGGGAAATCTTGCCGTCGGCGTTTTTATCGCCCCACGACAGGCCCTTGCGCAGGATTTCGTCGGCGGCCTGATCGGCAGTGAACGAGGGTTTGCCGTTGACCAGCCCGACACCACGGTCATACAGGTGGCTGAACGTGTCAACGGCGGAGTAGGCGCTGCTGGTCTGGGAAGATGCTTGAGACATGGTTTACGTCCTTGTTGCAAAAGAGTCAGTGTCCGACAGACCACGACGATCTCCTGGCGAGACCGTCCTGTCGCTCGCGTTTTTCTTAAAGGCGCGAAAAACCTGACACAGACACCCAAGCGGCGCTAATCAATTTCTCGATAGCGCCGGAGTGTCCGGTCAATCACCGTCACGTTCGGCAATCCTTTTTATCTGTATATCCATACAGATAAAAGTTGCCCCTGACGCTAACTCCGGCCATTCTGTGCGCCTGTTCGGACATTGATCGACGATGGTGGATATGCAGCTGTACCTCTGTGAAAAACCTTCCCAGGCCAAAGACATTGCGGCCGTACTCGGCGCAAAGCGCCGGGGCGACGGCTGCTGGCTGGGAACAGACGTCACGGTAACCTGGTGCATCGGCCACTTGCTGGAAACGGCCCCGCCGGATGCCTACGACGCCCGCTACAAGCGCTGGGTGCTGGCCGATCTGCCGATCATCCCGGACAAGTGGAAAATGACCGTCAAGCCACGCACCGCCAGCCAGTACAAAGCCGTGAAACGCCTGCTCGGCGAGGCCAGCGAGCTGATCATCGCCACCGACGCCGACCGTGAGGGCGAGATGATCGCCCGGGAACTGGTCGAGCATTGCCGCTATCGCGGGCCGATCCGGCGATTGTGGCTGTCAGCGCTGGATGAGGCATCGATCCGCAAAGCTTTGGCCGCGCTGAAACCGGGGGCCGAAACGTTCAGCCTGTATCACTCGGCGCTGGGTCGCTCGCGGGCAGACTGGCTGATAGGCATGAACATGAGTCGCCTGTTCACCCTGCTAGGCCGTCAGTCGGGCTATCAAGGTGTGTTGCCGGTCGGTCGAGTCCAGACGCCGACATTGCGGCTGGTGGTGGATCGTGATCGCAGCATCGCCGATTTCGTGCCGGTGCCGTTTTGGGCGATCGATGTGCAACTGCTGCACAACGGCACACCGTTTACCGCGCAATGGCGCGCCCCGTCGGATGTTTGTGACGATCAGGATCGCTGCCTGAACCTGGCACTGGCGCAGCAAGCTGCCGCCGCGATCAGCAGCGCCGCCAGTGCACGGGTGGTGAAGTTGCGAACCGAGCGTATACGCGAAGTGGCGCCCCTGCCCTTCGACCTCGGCACCTTGCAGGAAGTCTGCTCGAAGAAGCTCGGCCTCGGCGCCCAGGAAACCCTCGACATCGCCCAGGCGCTGTACGAAACCTACAAGGTCATCACCTACCCGCGCAGCGATTGCGGGTTTCTGCCGCTAAGCCAGCACAGTGAGGCGCCGGGGATTCTCGCAGCGCTGCGTCAGGCTGACCCAAGCCTTGAAGCGCTGCGGGGCTTTCTTGAGCCTCAGCGAAAATCCCGAGCGTGGAACGACGCCAAGGTCAGCGCGCACCACGGCATCATTCCCACTGCAGCGGCGAAAAATCTTGAGCGCCTGAGCGGCAAACACCGGGCGGTCTACACGCTAATCCGCGCACGTTATCTGGCGCAGTTCCTGCCCAATCATGAATACGATCGAACCCAGGCCGATTTCGATTGCGGCGGTGAAGCGTTGCGCGCCGTCGGCAAACAGATCATCGAACCGGGCTGGAAACGCGCTTTACCCGAAGCACTCGCACCGGCCAAAGGGCGCGAAGCACCCGCACCGCAAACCTTGCCGGCACTGACCCAAGGCGTCGAGTGCGCTGTGGTGGAGGTGAAGTTCAAAGACTTGTGGACGCAACCACCCAAGCCCTACACCGAAGGTGACCTGATCAAGGCGATGAAGAACGTCGCCAAACTGGTGGAAGATCCACTGCTCAAGCAGAAACTCAAGGACACCACCGGCATTGGCACTGAAGCCACCCGTGCGTCGATCATTCAGGGACTGCTGGATCGCGGTTATCTGGTGAAAAACGGCAAGGCGCTGGCCGCCACACCCGCCGCATTCAGCCTGATCGACGCCGTGCCCCGTGCCATTGCCGACCCTGGCACTACGGCGATTTGGGAGCAGGCGCTGGACATGGTGCAGAGCGGCGAGATGAGCCTGGAAGAGTTCGTCACCAAGCAGGCGGCATGGATGAGCAAGCAAGTGACACGCTGCTCCCATTTGAACCTGACCATCAGCGGTCCACCGCCTGCTGGCAAAGCTGCCACACCCTGGAAGAAAAAACGCAAATCGACCCGAAGCAACACCGCCGTGGCGACCAAACGAAAGGCAAAACCGGCAGTTAAAAAGTGAAACGCGCTACTGTTTCCGAGAGGTCCATCACTTTCAGGAACCCAAAGCATGCCCACCCTAGAACTGCACCCCGCCCAACGCGATGAACTCGAAACCCTCGAAAACCTGATGCAGTTCTACATGTACGACTTCAGCCAATGGCTGCCGTTGAAACTTGCTGCACATGGCTTCTTCCCTATCCAATCGAAAGCCGAATACTGGCGCCACCCGGCAACCCAACCGTTCCTGATACGAGTCGACGACGAACTCGCCGGCTTCGTGACCGTTGATAGCGAAACGCATATCGACGGTGCGGAGCACAACATCGGCTACTTCTTCCTCGCCCGGCGCTTTCGTGGCCAAGGCGTCGCGCAGTTTGTCGTCTCTGCCCTCTTGAGCCGGATCCCCGGTCAATGGCAAATTTTCCATATCGACGCCAACCTGCCGGCACAGCGCTTCTGGGCCAAGCTGATCCCGGAATTGACCGGCGGCGCTTTCACCTTGTACCAGCGTGAAATGGACGGTTACCCGTGCACGTTCTACGCCCTGCACTCACCTTTTTCCGTTGCCTGAACGGATTCTTTCTCATTCCAAAACTGCTTTGTCCGACAATATGTAGTGACCAAAAATAATCACTACAAAACCGTTGACGGCATCGTTTTGCTTTTGCATGATGAAGACGTTCCCCGATCGGGAACATTTGGTAACACGCTTGAGCAAACTCGTCTGACCGCCGAGTTGTTTTTTCCGGATACACGCTGCCCACAAGGCAGATTGAAGAAGCTGACCTGGCCTGAACGTCCAGTACAAGGACGAGAAACGCTGGCGAAAATTCTCAAGACGCTTGTGGTCGACCCTGAAAACGTCGGCAAGGAGCCTCCCGGTTTTCGCTGTTTCTCTTCGTTGTGACGCTATTGCGTAGCAGTTATTCAACACGACTACATGCAACAGATGCACGACCCCGTACATCAAACGGGCGAGCGCTGACGTCCTGGTTTCGGTGCCAGGGATCAACTAACCGATGGGCTACCTGTATTAGCGAATCAACTTTGAAAGATCACCAAACTGGTCAAGGGGCAACATCATGAATCTGAACAATCAACCTAATATCGAAGAACTGGCTCGTATGTTCGCTGCGCAGAAAGACAGCCACGACAGCCATATTCTGTGGATCAGCAAGTCGGGGCAGGTGCATATCGACTGCCTGTCGCCCCACGCTGGCGAAGAAGAGTTCGAGCAGAACAACCAGAACCTGTTGGCCCGCCTGAAGATGTACCGTCGCGGCCACGGCTATGTCGGCAAAAAAGCGGCAGCCGATAGGGACTTCATCGGTAATGTTCTGCAAACGCTGAAACAGGCGTGGGACTCGATGCAGAACAAGAACGAAGTTCGGGTGATTGATCGGTTCTGCTGATTGACTGCTTCAACACTATAAAGGGCCTGCTTCTTTAAGAAGCAGGCCCTTTTTTATTGAGTGCTTACAATCAGAGCGAGAGTTCCAGGACTAGATTCATAAATGCCACCGCCGCCGCACTGTGATAGTTATTGCGCCGCCGCAACAACGCGGCGCCACGCTGCGGCGCTTCGCACTCGACCCGCAGACTGCGCAATGCCCGATCCTCAGTCGCAATCGCCTCCGGCAACATCGTCGCCATCGGCGAATGCCGCACTACCTCCAGCAACGTACTTACCGAATTCACCTCAATGCGCACCTGCGGCGTGATTCCGTGCTGACGAAAATACTCATCGACCGACAAGCGCGTGATGAAGTCCGACGCCAGCAAGGCGAAATCCAGCTGCGCGATATCGTCAGGCGTCAGCACTGAATCACTTTCATACAACGGATGCTCGCGCCCGACCATGACACCCAGGGTCTCGGTAAACGCCGGAATGCACTCGATGTCCGGGCTGCGTACGGGGGTGAACGCAATCGCAATGTCCAGCGAGTCATCCGCCAGACCCGCCTCGATGCCGTCCATCGACAACTCGAAGATTTCCAGATGAATCCCCGGATATCGCGCCGCGTAGTCGCGTACCAGCGGCCCGACCAGATACGCCATAAACGTTGGCGTCATCGCCAGGCGCAACGTACCGCGGCTCAGGTCCTTCACGTCATGCAGTGCGCGCTTGCCCGCCTCCAACTCCACCAGCACCCGACGTGCACATTCAATGTATGCCTGGCCGGCATCGGTGGCTTTGACCGTACGTGAAGTTCGATCAAACAGGCTCACCCCTAGTGTTTCTTCCAGTTGGCGAATCTGTTGCGACAAGGTTGGCTGCGACACATGCAGCGCCTCGGCCGCGCGAGTGAAGCCGCCGTGATCGGCAACGGCCAGCAGGTAACGCAAATGTCGCAGCAGCATGTGGGAGCACCATCTATAGGCAAGGCTTATGCGAATCATTGTATATCGGTCTTGGACGCTATGGATGAATCGGCAGAAGATCAATCCCACACAGCAAGCCAACCCCTGAAAGGAGTGACACCATGCAACAGTCCCACGCCTACAACGACGCCAGCCTGGCCCTGACCACCCGCATTCTGGACATCAAGGCACGCAAGAATCTGTCGTGGCAGGATCTCGCCGACGGCACCGGCCTCAGCCTGGCGTACGTCACCGCCGCCTTGCTCGGCCAACATCCGCTGTCGGCAAACGCCGCCCAAGTGGTGGGCGACAAGCTTGAACTGGACGCCGACGCTGTCGCGGCCCTGCAAATCATCCCGCTGCGTGGCAGCCTTAGCGGCGTGCCGACCGACCCAACCATCTATCGCTTCCATGAAATGATCCAGATCTACGGCACCACCCTCAAAGCACTGGTTCACGAGCAGTTCGGCGACGGCATCATCAGCGCAATCAACTTCAAACTCGACATCAAGAAAGTCGAAGACCCGGAAGGCGGCTCTCGCGCCGTGGTCACCCTCGACGGCAAGTTCCTGCCCCTGCGTCCGTTCTGATGTGCCCGGCCCGCACTTTGCGTGCGGGCCATCCGATCTCCCTTCAACGAGGACATGCACATGAAAGCCCTGATCGACGGTTTCCTGAAATTCCAGAACGAAGCCTTTCCGCAACGCACCGAACTGTTCAAACACCTGGCAACCACCCAGCAGCCCGGCACATTGTTTATCACCTGTTCCGACAGCCGCGTGGTGCCGGAACTGCTGACCCAGCAAGAACCCGGCGAACTGTTCGTGATCCGCAACGCCGGCAATATCGTGCCGTCCTACAGTCCGCATCCGGGCGGGGTTTCGGCGACAGTGGAATATGCGGTCGCGGTGCTTGGCGTGACCGACATTGTCATCTGCGGCCATTCCGATTGCGGCGCGATGACGGCGATTGCGAAATGCAAATGCATGAATCACCTGCCTGCCGTCAGCGGCTGGCTGCAACATGCCGAGTCGGCAAAAGTGGTGAATGAAGCGCGGCCGCATGCCAATGACGCGGCAAAATTGAGTTCGATGGTGCGCGAAAACGTGATCGCGCAACTGGCGAATATCCAGACACATCCGAGCGTGCGCCTGGCACAGGAGAAAGGCCTGCTGAATCTGCATGGTTGGGTGTATGACATCGAGACCGGCTCGATCGATGCGCTGTCCTCGGACCGCCGTACCTTTGTGCCGCTGGCCGAGCAACCGGCAACTTGCGCCGTTCAGGCAAACACCAGCGCAGCAGCCTGAATTACATTGCGCCCCTATGGCGAGGGAGCCTGCTCCCCCGCCACAGCTTCTTTCAGCGCTTCACACCGAGATCAATCTGGGTCATACGGCTGCGAACGGTAAACACACCATCGCCCGAAAGAATCGCACTGCGCGCGAACAACCGCCCGCTCTCCCAGTTCGAAAGTCCCAGCTCCGGCTTGTTCAGCGCGTACTGCCCATCGACCCAGCGGGTAATGCCATTACCCACGAACGGTGCGTTGACCGCGTTATAAAACCGCTCCTGAACCTGCGCATCCTCGCTGATCAGCGACACGGTAAATTGCGGGCTGTAACGATTGAACAGCGCAATCGCCTGATCCAGATCGTCAACGATCATCAGACTGACTTCCGGGGTTTCTTCCCATTCCCACTCACGACCCAACTCCAACTCTGCCAACGGTTCGGCCAGTGCTTCGCTCTGATAGCCCTCGGCGCGATAGACCTCGACCGTCGTGCCTTGCCATTCAGCAGGCAGACAACGTTCGCTGCCCTCGACGATGTGCAATTTGCAGCCCTGGCCGCGTGCGGTACCGGCCTGTTGCAGCGCGTCGAGGAACAGCGGCACCAGTTCATCGGCGCATTCGCGCTGAATCAGGCAGACATTCAGGGTGTTGCAGACCTTGCGATCCAGCGAGTTGCGCACCACCGCCGCAAAGCGTTTGGCGTCAGCCTCACGATCGGCGATCAACCACGCACCACCGGTGCCATGCAGACTGACCGCCGTTCCCGCCTGCTGGGCAATGCTGCCCAATTGACTGACTGCACGTCCTGACCCGCGAGCCACCGCCAACGACAGACGCCGATCAGCAAACATCGCCCAACCGGCGGCGTGATTGACACTCTCCACCAGCGACACCGCGCCCACGGGCAGACCGGCCGCAGCCAGCGCCGGGTTCAACGCGTGAGCGACAATGGCCTGCGCCGTGCCCAACGCATCGCTGCCAATGCGCAGTACCGCCGTGTTACCGGTGCGCAAGACACCCGCCGCATCGGCAAATACATTCGGGCGACCTTCGAAGACAAATGCAACGATGCCCAGCGGCGAGATCACTTGCTCGACCTTCCAGCCATCGTGCTCGACGCTGCTGATGACTTTGCCGCGCGTCGGTGCGGCATCACGCCAGGCGCGCAGGCCGGCAATCATGTCGCGGCGCATGCGCTCATCAGCGAGTAACCGCGTGGTGGAACGCCCACGCACCTTGGCCCGTTCAATATCGGCGAGGTTGGCGGCCTCGATCTGCACCCAGCAATCGGGGGTTTCCAGGCGCTGCGCGAACAGATCGAAAAACTGACTGATCGCCTCATCTGACACCGCCGATAACGCGGTAAATGCCGCTGCCGCACGCTCAATCGCCACGGCGGCCGCGTGTTGATCGGCCACCGGAATCAGCAACAACTCGCCACTCACCTGCTCCACCAGCAGGTGGTCACCGGGCTGAAAGCGCGCGGCCAGTTCGGGGCTGACCACGGTGACGCGGTTACCAGCGAAAGGGATCGGCGTGCCAGCGACTAGACGTTCGAGCGCAAGAGACATGAAGCGGATTCACCATGCAGAGAGCGGGCGAAAAATGTATAGCAAAAGTCTTTGAGCGTCACGCCTCAAGCCAGAGATTGCAGGCGCGCGTGCACCAGTCCTTTGACATTACGCATCACGGCGGCGTTGGCCTCCTCCATCTGGCCGACCTGCTTGAGTGCTTCTTCCAGTTCGCCACGAGCGTGCGCCTCTAACGCAGCCTGGCCGCTGCTGTGCACCAGTCGATGAGGCAATTCCATACGCCGGAAGTCGGCGTCACGTTGCTGACCCTGATTCTGTTCGCCGTAATACCACTGGCCGAACAAGCATTCGGTTTCATCCGGCAGGGACAATGGCGCGTGAGGCTTGGGGTTGAGCAATCGGTCGTAGACCGTGACTTTCAGGGTCAGCTCTTGCAGGTTGGCCAGTTCGATATCGGATAAAAGGTGCGATTGGTCGATTTCGCGCTGCATTTGCTGCGCCTGGCCGTACATACCGGCCATGGCTTCTTCGGTCTTGTCGATGATCGCTGCGAACGCACCGGAGACCTGGCTCTGCTGCGAAATAGACTGCTTCGCCTGATCGATTTCGTGCTGGATGGCCGAGGTTTCCTTAACGATTTCCCGAGTGGCTTCAGCGGTTTTTTCTGCCAGCAAACGCACCTCACTCGCCACGACCGCAAAACCGCGCCCCGTCTCCCCTGCGCGGGCCGCCTCAATGGCGGCGTTGAGCGCCAGGAGATTGGTCTTGCGCGCGATGTCACTGATCAGATCGACGATGCGGTCGATTTCACTAGCGCGGCTGACCAAGTGAGTAATCACGCCTTCGAGTGCTCCCAGGCCCGCGGCCATGACCCGCGATTGCTCCTGCAAATGAGCGACTTGCGCGCGGTTGTCGATGGCCGAACTGGCGACGGCTTCGGCGCGTTGATGGTTCAGTTTGAGGCGCTGGTTGAGCATCGAGAACGATTCGCTGACCGGCGCCAACGAGTTGCCGCACGTCAACAAGTGCTGCGCCAGGCCCTGGAAAAAATCGCGATCGCGCCGTTCGGCCGTGTGGGCCGCCAGCAGCGCTTCATCAATCGGCACGGGGGCCGGTTCCACTACGACCGTGGAAGCCCCGCTGTCCGCGAGCGTTTTTTTGCGCCATGTGAAATTCATCGCCAAATCCCCCGACGCCAGCGCGCCAAAAACGCGGGACGATACGAATGAACCTGGCCGGATCAAACCTCCAATTGTGCGAAATATCGGGAGACCACGCGGTCAGAACACCGACCAACCAATCCGCGAACTGAGCATCTCCAGCGCCGCCATGCCCGCCAGCGAATTACCGGCAGCATTCAATTCCGGCGACCACACGCAAACCGTGAACTGCCCCGGCACCACCGCGACAATCCCGCCGCCGACGCCGCTCTTGCCCGGCAGGCCGACGCGATAGGCGAAGTTGCCCGCCTCGTCATACAAACCACTGGTGGCCATGATCGAGTTAACCTGCTGGGTCTGGCGTCGCGTCAGAATCTGTTCGCCGCTGTGCTTGCAGTAGCCGTCATTGGCCAGAAAGCAAAAGGCCCGGGCCAGATCGATGCAGTTCATGCGCAGCGCGCAATGGCTGAAGTAGCTGCGCAACACGGCTTCAACATCGTTGTGGAAGTTGCCGAACGATTGCATCAGGTACGCCATTGCCGCGTTGCGTGCGCGGTGCTGGTATTCAGAGTCGGCGACTTTGCCGTCGATCATGATCTGCGGATTGCCCGACAGACGCCGGACGAAGTCACGCATCGACAAGGTCGGTGCGGCAAAGCGCGACTGGTTGATGTCGCAGATCACCAGTGCGCCGGCATTGATGAACGGATTGCGCGGGCGACCGCGCTCGAATTCCAGCTGCACCAACGAGTTGAACGGCTGACCGGACGGCTCATGGCCCAGACGCTCCCAGATCGCCTCACCGGAATGTTCAATGGCCTGCACCAGACTGAACACCTTGGAAATACTCTGCACCGAGAACAGCGTCTCGGCGTCGCCGGCGCAATACATCTCGCCGTCGTTACCGTATACAGCGATGCCCAACTGGTTGGGCGCCACGGTGCCGAGGGCAGGAATGTAGTCAGCCACTTTGCCCTGCCCGATCAGGGGCCGGACAGCATCAAGGATCTCGTTCAACAGCGCTTGCATGCCGGGTTCCGAAGTCTCGCCCCGTGGGATTGCGGGGACACTGAGGCTAGACGCTGGCGGCATGCGTCGAATCACACCGGCAGGCATCATGCAGAATATTCTTGGTTCAATCGCACCCCTAGCAATCGGAGAGCCCCCGAAGGCTGCGACAGTTTGAGCTTCAGGCTACTGCCGGCACACCGCTGTGGAAACGAAATTCCACGTCCGGCGATTCGATCAGTTCCTGTTCGGCCGCACGCACCTTATCGATCACCTGAGCCACATCCCTGGCGTCACCATACTGATAAGCCAGTTTCAGATACCCCTGAAAATGCCGAGCCTCGCTTTTCAACAGACCGAAGTAAAACTTGCCGAGTTCTTCGTCCAAATGCGGCACCAGTGCTTCGAACCGCTCACAACTGCGCGCTTCGATGAACGCGCCAACCACCAGCGTATCCACCAGTTTCACCGGTTCATGGCTGCGCACCACTTTGCGCAGACCCGAGGCGTAACGGCCGGCATGCAGTTGGCGCAATTCGATCTTGCGGCGTTTCATCAGACGCATGACTTGTTCGTGGTGCACCAGTTCTTCCCGGGCCAGACGCGACATCATGTTGATCAGGTCGACGTGGGAGTGATACTTGGCAATCAGGCTCAGCGCGGTGCTGGCAGCCTTGAACTCGCAGTTCTTGTGGTCGATCAGCAGGGTTTCCTGATCGGCCAGTGCGGCCTGAACCCAGGCATCGGGTGTGCGGCAGCCAAGGAATTCGTGGATTTCGGGAAGGATCATGGGGCTCACGGTCAAGGTGTTCGAGCGAAGGGCGCCGATTATACCGGCCTGTCCGAAGACCACCAGCGGCTGGCGTTGATATGCATCAAGTCGCAGGTGTTGGCGCAACAACTATAGTTGTGCAACGCCGTGCCCTTTATTCGCTGGAGACTCCGCTCATGCAAGCCATTCGCAGCATTCTGGTGGTCATCGAACCCGAACATTCGGAGAGCCTGGCGCTCAAGCGCGCCAAGTTGATCGCGGGTGTGACCCAGGCCCATCTGCACCTGCTGGTGTGCGACAAGAAGCACGACCACGCCGGTATGCTCGGCGTGCTCAAAGCCGCGCTGCTGGCGGACGGCTACAGTGTCACCACCGAACAGGCCTGGAACGAGAGCCTGCACGAAACCATCACCGACGTGCAGCAGGCCGAGGGTTGCGGACTGGTGATCAAACAGCACTTCCCTGACAGCTCGTTGAAAAAAGCCCTGCTGACCCCGGCGGACTGGAAGTTGTTGCGCCACTGCCCTACTCCGGTGCTGCTGGTAAAAACCTCTACGCCCTGGAAAGACAGAGTTATTCTGGCGGCGGTCGATGTGGGCAATGCCGACGGTGAACACCGCCATCTGCATACCACGATCATCGATCATGGCTTTGACATTGCCAGCCTGGCCAAAGGGCATCTGCATGTGATCAGCGCCCATCCGTCGCCGATGCTGTCGGCGGCCGACCCGACCTTCCAGCTCAAATCAACGATCGAGGCGAAGTATCGCGAGCAATGCCGGGCGTTCCAAGCGGAGTTCGATGTCGATGACGAGCATCTGCACATCGAGGAAGGCCCGGCGGATGTGTTGATTCCGTTCATAGCGCACAAACTGCAAGCAGCAGTGACCGTAATCGGCACCGTGGCGCGCACTGGGTTGTCAGGTGCGTTGATCGGCAATACGGCGGAAGTGGTGCTTGATACGCTGGAAAGCGATGTGTTGGTGCTCAAGCCGCAGGAGGTTGAGGATCATTTGCTGGAATTGGCGGTGAAGCATTAAGTTTTGCGGCGTCAGACAGGGCCTCTTCGCGAGCAAGCCCGCTCCCACAGTTTGAAATGCATTCCTCTGTGGGAGTGGTCTTGTTTTCAAATATTGAAATGCATTCCCCTGTGGGAGCGGGCTTGCTCGCGAAGCTTTTGACCTTCAGGCGCCAAAGGCGTCTTTGAGAAAGCCCGGTGCGATGTAGCGCTGATAGTGCGCTTCCGATAGCAGGAAGAATTCCCGATCAATGGCATCGCGCAATTCCGGCAGGTTCCAGTCGCGAAACTCCGGCAACAGCACCATCCCGTAGGCTTCCAGATTAATGATCACCCGCGCCCCCCGGGCAATCAGCTGATACGCCCAGCAATACTCGGACTGATGCGGCACAAAGCGGATCTTGCGCTGCTCCAGTTGCTGACGCAGACGCGCCGAATCAAAGATCTCGACCTTGGCCGCCATCACTTGTGACAGCAATTGCTCCAGACGCAGCCACACCGCACGTTTTTCCTCCTCGTTGTAACCATTCCAGTTGATCACTTCGTGATGGAAACGCTTGCAGCCACGGCACACCAGATCACCGTAAACAGTGGAGCAGAGGCCGACGCAGGGGGTCTTGATGGTCTGATTGGGCATAAGGTTGGCAAAGGCACTGAAACGCGGAACAGGTCGGCATGTTAGCCCTTTGTCTAACATTGATCACCCCTCAAACTTGAGGGCCTAACTTACCTTTAATTTTTTTTTGCCGTAGAATCAGCCAGCCTTTTAAGGCGCCAATGTCCGTTAGAAGCTGTTTTCAAAGCGTCACGAGCACAGTCGTTCCTTCAGAGCGGTGTTGGCGAAGGGTTTTTCCAGCGGGGAAAAGCTCAACGCCAACCCTCATCAGCTCCCCGTTCTGCAGGCGTAAAACTTTGAAAGCAGCTTCTGTAAGGAATAGCCGGTAATTCTGGCCAAGCGACCCACAACGTCGCGAGGTGCATGAGTACGGCCATTTCGGGATGAGCGTCCCGGACACCCATTTGGGACCACTGATGAGGGTAATAACTGTGCTTGAAGCCTACCGCAAACATATCGAAGAGCGTGCAGCCCTGGGTATCGTTCCCCAGCCGCTTAACGCCGAACAAACAGCAGGCCTGGTCGAGCTGCTGAAGAACCCTCCGGCTGGCGAAGAAGAATTTCTCGTTGACCTGATCACCAATCGCATTCCACCCGGCGTGGACGAAGCGGCTTACGTTAAAGCCGGCTTCCTGTCTGCACTGGCCAAGGGCGAAGTTTCCTCCCCTCTGCTGGACAAAAAACGCGCTGTAGAACTGCTCGGCACCATGCAGGGCGGCTACAACATCGTGACCCTGGTTGACCTGCTGGACGACGCCGAACTGGCGCCAGTCGCTGCCGCGCAACTCAAGCACACCCTGCTGATGTTCGATGCGTTCCACGACGTGGCCGAAAAAGCCAAGAACGGCAACGCTCACGCCCAAGCCGTGCTGCAATCCTGGGCTGACGGCGAGTGGTTCAAGAACCGCCCGACCCTGGCCGACAAGATCAGCCTGCGCGTGTTCAAGGTCACCGGCGAAACCAACACCGACGACCTGTCCCCTGCGCCTGATGCCTGGTCGCGTCCAGACATCCCGCTGCACGCCCTGGCCATGCTGAAAATGGCTCGCGACGGCATCGTTCCTGATCAGCAGGGCGCCATCGGCCCGATGAAGCAGATCGAAGAAATGCGCGGTCAAGGCTTCCCGATCGCCTACGTCGGTGACGTGGTCGGTACTGGTTCTTCGCGTAAATCGGCCACCAACTCGGTGCTGTGGTTCTTCGGTGACGACGTTCCTTACGTGCCGAACAAGCGCGCTGGCGGTTTCTGCTTCGGCAGCAAAATCGCTCCGATCTTCTACAACACCATGGAAGATGCCGGCGCACTGCCAATCGAGTTCGACGTTTCCAACATGAACATGGGCGACGTGATCGACCTGTACCCGCATGCTGGCAAAGTCTGCAAACACGGCACCGACGAAGTCCTGACCACCTTCGAAATGAAGACCCCGGTGCTGTTGGACGAAGTCCGCGCTGGTGGCCGTATCCCGCTGATCATCGGCCGTGGCCTGACCGAGAAGGCTCGCGCCGAACTGGGTCTGCCGCCGTTCGACCTGTTCAAGAAGCCAGACGCGCCCATTGAAAGCACCAAGGGTTTCACCCTGGCGCAGAAAATGGTCGGCAAGGCTTGCGGTCTGGCAGAAGGCAAAGGCGTTCGTCCTGGCACCTACTGCGAACCGAAGATGACCACCGTAGGGTCTCAGGACACCACCGGTCCAATGACCCGTGACGAACTGAAAGACCTGGCGTGCCTGGGCTTCTCCGCTGATCTGGTGATGCAGTCGTTCTGCCACACCGCGGCTTATCCAAAGCCGATCGACGTGACCACCCACCACACCCTGCCTGACTTCATCATGACCCGCGGCGGCGTTTCCCTGCGTCCGGGCGACGGCATCATCCACTCGTGGCTGAACCGCATGCTGCTGCCGGACACCGTCGGTACCGGTGGTGACTCGCACACCCGTTTCCCGATGGGCATCTCGTTCCCGGCCGGTTCCGGTCTGGTCGCGTTCGCCGCCGCCACCGGCGTCATGCCGCTGGACATGCCGGAATCGATCCTGGTGCGCTTCAAAGGCAAAATGAAACCTGGTATCACCCTGCGTGACCTGGTTCATGCCATTCCTTACTTCGCCATTCAGAACGGTCTGCTGACCGTCGAGAAGAAAGGCAAGAAGAACGCCTTCTCCGGCCGCATCCTGGAAATCGAAGGCCTGGAAGGTCTGACGCTGGAACAGGCTTTCGAGCTGTCCGACGCCTCGGCTGAACGTTCGGCTGCCGGTTGCACCATCAAGCTGTCGAAAGAGTCGATCACCGAGTACCTGAACTCCAACATCACCCTGCTGCGCTGGATGATCGGCGAAGGCTACGGCGATGCACGTACCCTGGAACGTCGCGCACAAGCAATGGAAGCCTGGGTTGCCAACCCTGAGCTGATGGAAGCCGATGCCGACGCCGAATACGCCGAAGTCATCGAAATCGATCTGGCCGACGTCAACGAGCCTGTGCTCTGCGCGCCGAACGATCCGGACGACGCCCGTCTGCTGTCCAGCGTTGCTGGCGAGAAGATCGACGAAGTGTTCATCGGTTCGTGCATGACCAACATCGGTCACTTCCGCGCTGCCGGTAAACTGCTGGATCAGGTCAAGGGTCAGCTGCCAACCCGTCTGTGGCTGTCGCCGCCGACCAAAATGGACGCTCACCAACTGACCGAAGAAGGCTACTACGGCATCTACGGCAAGGCTGGCGCTCGCATGGAAATGCCAGGCTGCTCGCTGTGCATGGGTAACCAGGCACGCGTTGAGCCGAACAGCACCGTGGTGTCGACTTCGACCCGTAACTTCCCGAACCGTCTGGGCGACGGCGCGAACGTCTACCTGGCTTCGGCCGAGCTGGCGTCCGTTGCTTCGATCCTGGGTCGCCTGCCGACCGTCGAGGAGTACATGGAATACGCTGGCAAGATCGACAGCATGGCGGCCGATATCTACCGCTACCTGTCCTTCGACCAGATTGCCGAGTTCCGTGAAGCTGCTGCGAACGCCAACATCCCGGTCGTTCAAGCCTAACGCTGCAACGCAATGAAAAACGCCGCCCATCGTGAGATGAGCGGCGTTTTTTTATGCCCAAAGCAACTGAACTCAAATTACCTGTGGATTTGGGCTTGCTGGACAGCCCCATCGACGCTTAGCCCGCTGAGGATCACGCCATTGGCAGCGACCTCTGGCAGCTTCGCCAAGGCACTCTTGGCCTCATGCTTGAGCCGCGCCAGTATCAGTCGTTTACCCTCCTGATCCACCCGCAGAAAAAACTCCTGCATGGCCTCGATGCTGGTGCCATCCAGGTTGGGCGTTTCCTCCAGACTGAGGATCACCGTGTGCACCGGCACCGGCGAATGGCGGACCAAATGCAACGCTGCCCCGAGAATCCGTTCGACATTGGCAAAGAACAACGCCTCGCTCGGTCGAATGATCAGCACCCCTGGCTCGGCCTGAGCAATCGGATGGCGCTGCAAGTCGACAAAGTCATGCCCACCGTCAATCCGCCCGAGTACCTGAATATCCGCCGCCGACATCTGCTTGAGCATCAGCAATACACTGATCGCCACCGACACCAGCAAACCGTCCAGCACGCCCAATACCAGCACCGCGCCCACAGCGCAGAGCACCAATACCCGATCCCGGCGCCAAATGAAGTAGCGCCCCAGCGGCTGCAAGCTCAAGCCTCTGCCCAGCGCATGCATGACGATGGCGGCAAGAATCGGCTCCGGCGTCAGGGCGATCCACGGCAACACCGTCAGCACGATCAGCAACACCACCAATGCCGCAACCCCACCGGCCCACCGTGAAGTCGCACCCGCCTCCTCATTCGCCGACGTCGCCGAATACCCCGCCCCTGCCGGCATGCCATGAAACAACCCGGACAACAGGTTCGACGCCCCCAACACCAGCAAATCGCGATTGGAAGTCACCCGGTCACCATGCTTGAGCGCAAACGAACTGATCGAGCCGTAAGACTCCGCATACAGAATCATCACCAGCGCAAACCCCACCTCCCCCAACCGCAGCCAATCAGCAAATGGCAGCACTGGCAGATTCGGTACTTCCAGGCTCAGATCGATGAGTCCGATCATCTTCACGCCATACGCCGGCAAGTTCAGCCATTGCCCGGCCACAATGCCGATCACCACCACCAGCAAGCCACCCGGTACCCGTGGAAAGCGTGAGAACAGCCCCAGCAACACCAGTGCCACAACAGCGACGCCAGCCGCCGGCCAGTTCCATTGCGGCAGTTGCTCCAGCAGTTGCGGGGCGAAGCGCACCAGATTGGCGTCGGTCAGGTGCACGCCGACGACGCTGGCAACCTGTTTGAGAATGATCGTCAGCGCCAGACCAAAGGCAAATCCGCGCAACACCGGCTTGGCGATGAACGCGGTGACGCTGCCGAAACGAAAGATCCCCGCCAGCAAAAACAGCGCCCCGGTGACCAGCACCAAGCCGACCGCCAAGGTCGAGCGTAATTGCGGATCACCATCAGCCAGCGTCGCCGTCGCTGCTGCCAGCACCGCCGCTGATGACGAGGTGGCCGAAACAATCGCAAAGCGGCTGGTGCCGAACAACCCGTAACAGAGCAAACCGGCAAACAGCGCGATGACTCCGGCCTGCGGCGCCAGCGCGGCGATGGTCGAATACGCGACGGCTTCAGGCAACAGCAGCCCGGCAATCGACAGGCCGGCGAGTACATCCTGCCAGCGGTGGGTGGGTTCAACAGGTTGCGGGGCGCTCGACAATCCACTGTCTCCAGACGAAAAAAAGCCGCTGTGCGCATCACGCACAGCGGCCACTGTAGCTGAGTATCCGGCGCTTTGGCCTAAGCCGTCAGCGAATAAATCAACGCCGAAATCGCCACCAGCCCCACAGCCGTGACAAACACGTTCGACGCCTGCCCACGATAGCGCGCCATCGCCGGCACTTTACGAATCGCGTACATCGGCATCAGGAACAGAATGGCCGCAATCACCGGGCCGCCGATGGTTTCAATCATGCCCAGAATGCTCGGGTTCAGCGTCGCCACGATCCAGCAGATGACCAGCATGAACGCCGCCACAATGCGATCCAGCGCCTTCGCACCCGGACGCTTGCCGCTCTTGACGATCAGACCTTTCAGACCTTCGCTGGCACCGATGTAATGACCGAGGAACGACTTGGAAATCGCCACAAATGCAATCAACGGGGCCGCGAAGGCGATGGTCGGGTTGCTGAAGTGGTTGGCCAGGTACGACAGGATCGACAGGTTCTGCGCCTTCGCTTCAGCCAGTTGTGCGGGCGACAGCGTCAGCACGCAACTGAACACGAAGAACAGCACCATCAGCACCATCAACGCATGAGCGCGGGACAGGATCTGCGAACTGCGCTCTTGTGCGTGAACGCCGTAACGACGCTTCTGATCGACCGCAAACGCGGAAATGATTGGCGAGTGGTTGAACGAGAACACCATCACCGGAATGGCCAGCCACAGCGTATGCAGCAACGCGGATGGCGCCGGCACGTGCGAAGCGGTGGCGAGGATGCCGCCATTCCAGTGCGGGATCAGGTACACCGCCAGAAACAGCAGCGCGACGATAAAAGGGTAAACCATCAGGCTCATCGCCTTGACGATCGCCTGCTCGCCGCAACGTACCACCGCCAGCAGGCCGAGGATCAGCACAAACGACAGGATCACACGCGGTGGCGGCGTAATGTGCAGTTGGTGTTCGAGGAAACTGGCGACCGTGTTGGTCAGGCCGACGCTGTAGATCAGCAGAATCGGGAAGATGGCGAAAAAGTACAGCAATGTGATCAGCGCCCCGGCCTTGATGCCGAAATGCTGCTCGACCACTTCAGTGATGTCGGCGCCTTCGCGACCAGAGAGCACAAAACGGGTCAGGCCACGGTGTGCGTAGAACGTCATCGGGAAAGCCAACAGCGCGAGGATCACCAGCGGCCAGAAGCCGCCCAGCCCTGCATTGATTGGCAAAAACAGGGTGCCGGCGCCAATCGCCGTCCCAAACAGTCCCAACATCCAGGTGGTGTCCTGGCGACTCCAGCTCGACAGCTCGGCTGGTGCTGCTTCATAGCGTTCGTTGACGCTATTGGCCTGCTCATTCATCCGGTCGGATCTCCGCATTCCGGTCACTTGCCACTCGGTCAGGACGCGTCGGAAAAAACCGACAAACATGCTCCGGCCGAAACAGGGGCGCGATTCTCCGTGATAAATCAACAGAAGCAAAGACTTAGCTGAGCAATGGTTGTGCGGATCAGATTATGGGATGTCGCTTTTGGCAAAACATATGTCGGCGCTGGAAAGGTTAACTGTCGTTTTTAGGCATGTTCCAGTGCCGCATGTGACCGAAAAAACTTGATCAGACCGATCGACCCAATATGAATCCAAGTGAAATGCAAAACTGGCCTTCCTTGGCTGTTGGCAGTGGCTGCTCAGACTGCTTTGTGTCCTCATGATTTCGCGCTCATCGCTTGCCGGAAAGCCGATGGATCCGATGGTTTCGTAGGCAAAATCCGGGAGTCGAGTAGGCCGCCTCATACAAAGCCATGACAGAGACTGCGGCGAGGCGAATGACCCCGCCGCAGCGTTTGGCTTATTCCGTCGGCACCAGATTATCGAGCACCTGATTGACCGCCAGTTCAGCCAGCATCACGTTCTGGGCGATGCCTAATGCGGTCTGGCGATGGGTGCCTTCCAGCAGGGCGGCGAAGTTGTTGAGCATGACGTTGGCCGAACCTAGGGTTTCGCTTGCATCGGCCAGCAGGGGTTCGTTGCCGGCGGCGGGGTTGGCCATGTACAGGCGATTGGGTGCGTAGGGCGCGGCCATGACTTTGGCGGTTGGCGGATCCAGGTAGTGGTCGAGGGCGCGCTCGGCGGCTTCGTGGAATTTCTTGGAGCCAAGGGATTCGTAGGGGGATGCCGGATCGGGATTCGGCGGGTTTGGCGTTACCTTGAACATTGAGAACTTACCTCCGGTAATGCCGCCTCCCCTCTCGCCGCTAAGCAAAAGGGTGGCGGCTATGCGCAAGTTAGCGGACCGGTAAGTTCTCGAAACCCGGCGCACCCGAAGGTGCCATGCGCACAGCCACCATCAAGCGCAGGCATATGCCCGTCTAGATAAGACTTATGCAACCGAGAACAAACCGGGCCGCTAAGCCCGATCACTGGAAATCAGTGATGCGAACCAAGTTACCGACCGCCCTCCAGGCGCACAAGCCGGCGGATTCTGGCGCACGCGTAGGCAACGACGCAAGAATTTGTGGGCATTGGCACGTAACTACGGATGTCTTTAAACGGAAGCCAAGAATTGCGTTTATCAGCTACAAAAGCTGACGAAATATCTGACAGATTGCAGGTAACCAACGTGCGACTCAGGTTTGAAAGTATCAGTTAATGGTGGGGTGTATCGCGCACAACTGTGCGCGGGCTTGCTCGCAAAGGCGTGTACATCAACCGGGCGGAAGTCAAAAAAGAGAACGGGGCATGCGGCAACGGCGTCGCTCAATACTTCACCTGATTCGGTCATTGACAGCCCGGCAACACGGCCAGCATGATCAGCCCCATGAACCTTCGCGCGCTGCACCTCACCCGTACCACCACGACCGCCACCGGCGGGTCGTGGTGTTTGTGCCTGAGGTAACCCCAGCGCAGCAAACCCAAGGCCCCGCCAGCAATGGACGGGGCCTTGTTGTTTCTCCCGTCCGTGCGGCAACTTTTGTCACTCAAGGAGAAACACATGTGCGCAGCACTGTTGATTATCGATATGCAGGTCGGTCTGTTCCAGGGTCCGGAACCCCCCCACGACGGCGAACGGGTGCTCGCCAACATCCAGCACCTGATCAAAAAGGCGCGTCAACAAAACGTTCCGATCTTCGCCGTGCGCCACACTGGCCCGCAAGGTTCGCCGATTGCCGCGGGCAGCCCATTCTGGCAATTGCTGCCAGCGCTTGAACTGGACGCTGAAATCGACATCCTCTTCGACAAATCCCGCCCCAATGCCTTCCACGGAACTGAACTGGCGCAACAACTCAAAACCGAAAAAATCGGAGAGCTTTACATCGTAGGCATGAAGACTCAGTTCTGCATCGACAGCACCTGTCGCGCCGCCGCCGATCTGGGTCTCAAACCCGTGCTGGTGGCCGATGCCCACACTTGCATGGACACTCCGCTGTTGGCCGCCCAAGCCATCATCGACCATCACAACGCAACCCTCGGTGCAGCCTTCGCACGGTTAATCAACAGTGCCGATGTGACATTCTGACGGGTCGCCTCGCGAATCGATGCCGCTGCGCCGTACTGCGGCGTCGATACGAGGCTGCTGACCGTCTCGCTCAAACACGATCAGTCGCCAACCTTGAGCGCACTGGATAGCCGGTGTGCTGAGGCCCTTGCTTCTTGCGCGAAGCCGTCCAGAATCAAAGCACCCATGCTTGAATGTCGACCATTGCCATGCTGCCTTGCTATCAGCACTCTGAAACTCATTTGATGCCCTCGACACCGACGATCACAGGAGCCGCGCAATGCCCGCATCCGTTCTGGTACTGGTTGAAACCATCAATGACTATTTGCCGATTCTTGAACATCAGGGCTTCCACCTGATTCTGGCGCCGACACCCGCCGAACGCGCTCAAGCAATCGCCACCCATGGCGGCCGCATCGACGCGGTGCTCACCCGTGGCCCCTTGGGCCTGACCGCCGACGAAATCGCCGCCCTGCCCGCGCTGAAAATCATCACGGTGATTGGTGCCGGTTACGAACACGTCGACTTGCAAGCCGCCAGTGATCGCGGGATCACTGTGACCAATGGCGCCGGGGTCAACGCCTCGTCGGTGGCTGACCACGCGATGGCCATGCTGCTGGCGTTGGTGCGCGACATTCCACGTTGCGATGCTGCCGTGCGTCGGGGTGAATGGCCGAAGATCATGCGTCCGTCGCTGGCCGGCAAACATTTGGGGATTCTCGGCTTAGGATCTGTGGGCATGGCGATTGCCAAACGCGCAGGCCTGGGCTTCGACATGCAGATCAGCTATCACAGCCGTCAGGTGCGCAGTGACGTGCCTTACGCGTTCTGCTCGACGCCGACCGAATTGGCTCGTGCGTCTGACTTTCTCATCGTCGCCACACCCGGCGGCATTGGCACTCAGCATCTGGTAACCCGCCCGGTGCTCGATGCGCTGGGGCCCAAAGGTTTCATCGTCAATATCGCGCGGGCGAGCGTAATCGCCACGGCGGACCTGATCACGGCCCTTGAACAACGCCGAATCGCCGGTGCCGCGCTGGATGTATTCGACCACGAACCACAGGTGCCGGAGGCGCTGAAAGCCCTCAGCAATGTGCTGCTCACGCCACACGTCGCCGGTCTGTCACCGGAAGCCACCCGAGGCACCGTCGAGTTGGTGGGCAAAAACCTCATGGCGTTCTTTTCAGGCCAACCGGTACTCACACCGATTCAACTGCCGTCGAGAACCAGCAATCTGCGCGTGCACTAAAGCACCCCGAGCAACGTCCATAAACGCCGTGACTCGGCATCTGCCGAGATCAACTCGCCAAGCAACTCGCTCAGCGGTTTATTGCCCCACTCCACTGCGCGCCGGATGAGATACGGCACCGGGCTATGGGGCTCGGTACGCGCCAGGTATTCGGCGATCAGCAGCAATTGGCGGTAGGCCTCATCGCGGCTGGCCGGTTCGCGAAACACCTGGGCCACGGGCGTTTCTTCAGTGGATGGCGCCACGGCGGCGGGTACGTCGGGCATTGGCGCGGGCGACGCCGGTTGTTGTGGGTGCATGGCCATAAACTCCTGAACCAGCGTCAGCAGCGCTTCAATGATGTCCTGCAACGGGCGTAACCCCGGGCCTTGATCGCCCAGATAAGCCTCGCTCCAGGCGTCGAGCCGTTGCAGGTGTTGCAGGCTCAGCAGCAGATTGCCTTGGGTGCGTAGCCAGAACGCCAGCGGCGTAACGCGGATCTGATCGTTGATTTTCTTCTGTTCATTGCGCGCGGTTTGCACCGAGGTCTTGGCATCCTTGCTGTCGTTGGCCTGCACCTGCTGAACCTGCAAACGCCGCCAGACTTCAAGGGTATAGGCCTCGAAGTCGCTGTTGCGACTGCCGAACAGTGGCACCCGGGTGAGCAACACCTCGCTGTATCGACGCACCAGCCATTCCAGCGGAATTACCCGCCATGACTGGTCGCCGTCCTCGGCTTGCGGGTGCAACTGCTCGGGAAAACGCTCACACAAACCGGCAATCAGCGCCAGGCTGTTGGGCAAACCATCCAGCGCCTGCAGGTGCAGCCACGCCTCGCCGAGCCAGGCGCTGAGCATCAGATCCTTGCTGCGCTCCAGCAACAATGCGGTCGTAAGCTTTTCGACTTGCGGCCAATTCGCCCGTTTCAGCGTCGACTGCCACACGCCGGTCGGCAGGCTGGCGTCGTCTTCGCGGCGCAGGTCGCGCAACTGGTCGAACTCGCGTTCATACCGCAGATCGACGCCGCACGGCGCTTCTGCGCTGATCGGCGCAAGCAACTGATCAATCAGATCCGGCAACGGGGTCGATGGCAGATTCACAATCCCTCCTTCTGCGATTCAATGGCGGCCGTCGTCGTGCCGGTGAACTGAAACGGTGAGTGCGGTGCGCGCGTGGGCAACGGTGCAATCGACAGCGGCAGTTTCGAGCCCTGACTCATCAACGACAGGCGCACGTACATCCGTGCGAATTCACTGGTAACGCTGTCGGGCGCCCCGGTCACCGGCAAACGCAGGGCCAGCGGGAAATCGGTGTAGTCCATGCTCGGCTGGCGCTGAACCGAGAAATGCGCACGCATCAGGCGCAGCAGCGACCACGGCCCGCCGTACTCCCAGCCTGCCTCCAGATCGCGCACCACCAGGTTCGGTTGCAGCGGATCATTGACCGGACGTTCCTTGCCGTTACGCGCCCAGCGCAGGGTCAGGCGAATAGGCTGGCCGACCCTCCAGCGCAGATTCGGCTCCTCGGCTGCCGGGTAGTTGATCTCCTGACGGCCGGCGAGCAGGCTCCAGGCAATCACCTTATCGGCGCCCTTTTCATCATCACGATCGGTACGCCAACGCACATCCAGTTCAACGCCGAGGATGCCGCTCTTGTCGCGCACGAACAGCGGCTTGAGCCAGACGCTCGCCTGCTTCAGGCGATTGAGAAAATCTTCCGCCGCCAGCCGTTCCGGTGCCTGGCTCAGGACGAGTCCGGCCTGCGCCACCGGCAAGCGTTTGTCGATAATGTCGAGGAAATACTGAACCCTTGCCGGGTCGGCATCCTGCGCTTGCACGCCATTGGCGAAGGGAAAGCGATCGGCCAGGTATTGATTGAAATAGTTGGCCAGTTCATTCCATGCCGCTGAGGCCTGTTGCTGTTGCAGGGACTGGCAACGCTGCATGGCGGACTGTTGCAGTTCCACGGCACGCATCGCCAGCGTGCTGCGTCCGGGAGCAACATTAGCGGTCTGCAATACTTGTTCGCACGAGGCGGTATCCATCTCGATGAAGTCGCGGCTGACCAATTGCTCGATCTGCGCCGGTGAGCTGGCCGGGTTCGAATCCTTGTACTTGAGCAAGTCGTCGTTGAGCGCGCTGAACTGCGTCACCCGCTCGTAATCCAGCGCCGACAGACTGCCCTGTTGAGTCATCAGCCATTGCAACGCCGAGGTGCGCCGTTCGGTGATGCCGAGCATGGTGTTGAACTGCTGCTTGAGGCTCAGCTTCAAGTCCTGCACATCACTGGCGCCGTACAGTTGCAGACCGAGGTTTTTCGAGCCGTCCCACTGGCTGACTTCAGTGCGCCCGCCAAACAGTGGCTGGTCGCTGATTTCATTCAGGCCACTGACGATCTGCGCCATCGCCCGGCGGTTCAGCCCGCCTTGCAAACGTGCCGCCAGATCACTGCGACGCAGTTCCACAAAGGCTTTTTGCAGGGCCATGGCCTGTTCGGCGCGCACGTTGAACACCGCGTACGATTGAGTTCGGTCGTCGTGATCCTTGAGGCCCAGCCACATCGCCTGGGCGGCGGCGTTTTCGGCGGCTTGCAACACCGCGCCGCGATAGGCCGGTGGGATCCGAGGCAGTTCTTCAGCCACGTAGCTTTTGTAACTGGCGAAATAGCTCAACGATAGATTGAAGTCATCGCCGTCCACGGTCTGGCCTTGCATGTCCACATTGTCTTGATTGGCGCGCAAGGCAACGGCCAGGAAATCGCGTTTGAATAGCGACTGCAGGGCGTTATCGAGTTTGATCACGTGTTCCTGCAGCGCCAGTTGTCCACTCCCTTGCTGCACCAGCAAGTTGTCCCGTGAACCTGCGCGGGCGATCCATTGGTCACGAAAACTCTGCTGCAATTTGCTGGCCTGGTTTTCCAGTTGTTGCTCCACGGTTGGCCCCAACAATGAACTCTTGTGCACCTTGTCGAGAAAAGCGCGATAGCCGGGCACCAGTTCCTGGCCCTTGCCGCGTCCCCACGCCGCGTTGGTCATGGAAATCGCCCCTTGCAGGCCATCAATCAGTGCGCGCAGTTCTTCCAGTTCACCGAGGCTGTTGCCGCTGCCGGCCTCCAGTTGTTCCAGGTGCAATTTGAGGTAACCGGCCTTGCTGACAAAGTTGTCGGCAAGGAAATACTGATTGAGCCAGAGCTCCATCAACCCGTTGAAGTTGCTCAGTATCAGCGGCTGCTCGACGCTCAAATCCAACGCCTGCAAATTGCCGCCATCACCCGCCGCCAACAACCGGTTGTAATACGCGGCATGGGGCAATGTCGCGGCATTGAGGTTCAGTGATAAAGCGCTGTTGCTCAGTTGCACCAGATCGTCGAGCGGTGCCCGCTGATTGTTCTGCACTTCGCCAAACAATTGGTTCTGCTGCTCCAGACGCAATGCCCGGTCCACCAGATCCGTGGCCTTTTGATAGTTTTTCCACTGCGCCGGGTCTTCACTTTCAATGCTGCTGCGCCGATCAGTGGCGCGGATCGTTTTGATTTTCGCCAGTTCAGCGACCAGCAGTTCATGCAGCGGCACGAGCATATGACCCTGGGCTGAGCGGAACAGCTCCTGCTCAAGCAGGGTGTCCAGGGATGAAAACCAAGAGGACGGAAATGCCAGCGAAACGTAGCGCCATTGCGGTGCTCGCTCCAGCACCCGCCAGAAACTCTGCACATTGCGCCGGGTCGGTTCAATCCGATGCGCCTCATCGGTGACCGCCACGTAACTCTTTTGCGCGCCCTGCATCAGCCGCGCCAGTTCGTGGGCATCCTTGACCGACTGGTGCCAGACCCACAGCATCGCCACCGCCCAGACGACTCCGACCACCAACGCCACCCCGGCTGTCAGCCGCTGCCAACGCTGACGCAAACGCAACAGACGCGGCACGCCTTGGGCCAGTCCGTGTTCGCCGACCAGACGCTGACGCCACAACTGGCGCACGAACACGCTCTGCTGCAAGCCGCTGTCATCCGCGCAAAAGCCGTCCTTGGCGTCCTCTGAAGCTTCATTGGCGGTGAAATACACACCGCGAAAACACGGCGCTTCGCCCTGCGCGTTGCCCTGAAAAACCGGTTCGAGCACGCTCTGAAGTCCACGGCGCAGCGTCTCCAGACGCTCCGGCAAGGCGTACAGGTCGGCGCTCAACTGCCCGGACAACGTGCCGATTTCAATCACTGCTTCAGCCACGGCGCGGTGGATTCGATCCAGCGCCTGATCACTCCACTGCCCTTGCCACACGGCATCGCGCGCGTAGGGCGACGACCAGCCCAAGGTGCGTTCACGGGCCTCCTCGGGCAAGGCGCTGATCAGTTCCTGAAACCCCGGCAACTCTTCCAGTCCCGTGACGATCACGTACACCGGCACGCTCAAACCAAAGCGTTGCAGCAGATCGATAAAGCGTCGGCGTGCGGCCAGACCAAGGCTGGCAGCCTGCTCAAGATTGCTCAGGTGGCTGACCGGCACTGTCCAGATCACGCCGTCCAGCGGCCGCTTGCTGCGCATGCGCAGGATCAACCCGAGCAGTCGCCACCAGCCACCGCGCTGCAAATGCATGCCGTCGTCCGGCAGAAACAACGCCTGCGGCACCACCAGCACAGCGCCTTCGGGGTCCGACCACCAGCGGCCAAACCACGCCGGTTTATCGGTCGGCTGCAATCGCCACTCGGTGACCAATTGCGTGCCTTGAGTTTCATCGCCGAGCATCAACATCCACGGCATCTGATAACGATCGTGACTGCCCTGCTCCTGCTCCATATGGCGCACGGACGCATAGAAACTGCGGATCGCCGCGCCGCTCTGGGTCCGTAGCCACCACACGGCCACGGCAACAATGACCAGCAACACCAGCAGCGCGACGACCCACGCGACAATCGTCAGGGTGCTCATGAGTTTTGCTCCGGTGCGGCCACTGAATCGGTCATTTGCAGCACCGGATCGAGCTCGGAACGAATGTCACGCCAGAGGAACTGGCCAAGTCCAGTCAGCAACAACACCATCGCGAGAATACCCAGCGCCAAACGAAAGCCGTCCGGCAGCGCGGTGCGCACGGGCAACTGCAACGGTGCAGCCAACGAAGGTTGCACCAGTCGCTGGCTGACATCGTCATACGTGGCTTCGTCCTGCCAGGCAAAGTTGAACAGGGCCAGCCGCCATTTCTCCCGTTGCGCCTGACTGTGCTCACCGCGCAGGCGTCCGTGGAAGCCGAGAATCAGGCACTGCAAGTACACGTTGGCCAGATCGCGGGTGGTCGGTTGTTGTTCATCGAGAAGGGTTTGAATGGCCGCCGGCACTTGCTCGCCCGCCTGACGGCTGGCGTACAACCGCGACTCCAGCGGTTTGTCCTGCCACGCCGCTTGCCCCGGCCAGGGCGTAAACAACAGGGTTTCATCGACCAGTGCAACGAACGCGTAAACCAGTGCCTTGACCTGATCCGTCGCCGAATCACCGACCCGCGAATACGCCGTGCGCCAGAGCCGTTGCGAAGCCTGCGTCGACAGCTCGACCACCGTCTCCACCAGCGCCGCTTCGTCGTCGCTGTCCTTGGGCAATTGCACCCAATCCTGTTGCCATTGCTGCCACGTCTGCCGGAACGCGCTGCTCAACGGTGCTTCCTGCAACCCCAGGCTTGCGGCACTTCCTTGCGACATACGGCGTTCCTTGTGTGATCAGGCACTTTCGCTGTTCTGGGCGACAAACAGCACCACTTGCCACGGACTGCTGGTCAGCTTCGCGGCGGGGGCGGCGATCACCAGCGGCAGTTGCGCGTCGAACCACGCGCCTTCGGCAGTGATGACAAACAGCCGCGTGTCCTCGCCCACGCTGTAGGCCACTTGCTCGCTGCGGTTCATCACTTGATGAGGCAGACCGCTCATGCGCTGGCGACTGAGCAGCGAGATGTGTGGTGCCGAGGCGATGATCGCGCCGCGCAACCAGTCAATCGCAGCTTGCTCGCTGGCGCCGTTTGGCATGCGCAAACCGATGACCAGACGCTGGCTCGGCTGCTCATCGGGCAACTGAATGGAAAAACTCTGCTCGCTGCGTTCGAACGGCAGGCTGCGATAGCCGGCGCGGATCAGTTCGAGGGTGCTTTCCAGCCACTGGAGCAGCGCGTCGTAACCGCGCTGCAATTCGAGAAAATCCAGCGGCGCAAACGCCGGCACGCCCGCCAGCGGATCAAGCGCCGACCATGCACCGGCCATTCCGAGCAGTTGCACATAGAGCCTTTGCGGCTGGGCAATGCGGCTGTTCAGCGAACCTTCGACTTCCGGCAAGCGTGCCCATAGCGCGGTCAACTGCCGACGGATTTCCAGCGCATCATCCTGATTGCCGGCCTGTTGCGCCTGACGCAAGCGCCCGCCCAGAAACAGACACTTCTCCCGAGCCCGCGCGCAGAGCCCGGCGATGCGTCGACCGAGCACAGATTCGGGCAAAAGGATCGGCGTTGGCGGCGTATAACCCAGCGCCAGGAAGCCTCCGCCCTCCTTGCGGATTTTCAGCAGCGGCAGGCAGATCGAGTCGGCTTTGTTCAGTTGTGTGCACAGGCGTGGATTGGGTCGCCACACCGTGATCGATTCAGGGAATTGGCCGCTGGTGAGATCCGGCAGCGCCTCGCCGACGACCGATTGCAAACGGCCCTTGAGCGGCAGCAATTGTCCGGCGCGCCACATCGGGCTGATCGCCAGGAACACAGTGACCGTGGCGTCGTCAGTGGCGTTGATCGCCGCGCTGACATCAAGCTCCAGCACTGGGCCCACACCCGCCTGCACATCCACCGGCAAGCCGTCGGGCATCGTCCCTTGCAGCGACACCACCCGCACCACGCCGGCGCTCAGTGCCGACGGGTCAAATTCCATGTGGCTGACGCCCCAGAACCACGGGTTACATGCGTGCGCCAGATGCGCGCCGAGTGCTTCGGCCCGCAGCCCCTGCAACTGAAAATGCTGCGGCAGCAATTGCATGCCTTCATGCCAGCAAACCGCGTCAGGTAGCAAACTCATACGACTCCCTTCGACCTCGCCGCGATCCGGCGGCGGACGGTGTGTTTCAGTTTTCCTGACTGACCAGGCTCATCTCGCGACTGTCGAACTTCAGCCACGCTTGACGCTGATCATCAAGGCGCAAGCGGTGCGCTCCGGGAGTGTTATAGCTGGCGAAGACCAAAAGTCCAGCCGCCTTCTTGCCCCCCAGCGGGAAGGGTTGGTGGTCGATAAATTGCCCCGGCACCAACTCCAGCCCCCACACACTCATCAACTGACGATAGTCGCGCTGGTACTGTTCGCGCTCGGCAAACCACTGACTGGCGCTGATACCGGACAGTTGTTTGAGCAGATCAGGGTCGTTGACGGCGATGAAATCCACGGCAATCGGCGTGTCGTCGTTGGCCTTGGGGGCTACGTCGAGGGTCAGGCTGTCGAGGTCCACCGTCGGCTCGAAGAAAGAACAGCCCGCCAGAAGCACCAACAAAAACGCTACAAAAAATCGTCCGCACAAAATGAATTTTCCTTTTCTCGGCCGTGTCCAAAAATGTTTTTGCTTGCATTTTTATAGACCTGTTCTAGCGTCTTGGGTAGTTCGGTTCCTACAGCCGAATCCAAGAAGGTTTGTCAAAGGAACGACAGCTCATCTGCCACCCTTTCTAACCTACGGTCCAGCAAGGGAAAGCGATGAACGGGCCACCCCGATGCATTGCGCCCGCTCATCGCATCGGAGTCCGCCGACATGGCAGAAAGTACTCAGCACAAGCTCGACCGGGTGCGCCCGCCCCGAGTGCAAATCACTTACGACGTCGAAATCGGCAACGCCATCGAGAAAAAGGAATTGCCATTGGTGGTCGGCATCCTCGCCGATCTCTCGGGCAAACCCCTTGAGCCATTGGCGAAACTGACCGAGCGGCGTTTTACCGAAATCGACCGCGACAACTTCAACGAAGTACTCGCCTCGATCGCCCCGCGCGCCACGTTGCAGGTCAACAACACCCTCAGCGGCGACGACAGCAAGCTGAACATCGAACTCAACTTCAAGCACATCGACGACTTCGACCCGGTCAAGGTAGTGGAGCAAGTCACGCCGCTGCGTCGCCTGTTCGAGGCCCGCCAACGTCTGCGTGACCTGTTGACCAAACTCGACGGCAACGATGACCTGGACAAGCTGTTGCGCGACGTCATCGCCAACACCGAAGGCTTGCAGGAAATCAAATCGGCCCGCCCAGACACCGCTACCCCGGCAACTGATGCCGAGGCGCCGGCCGAACCGCAAGCCTGATCGTCCACTTAACCGAGGGGAGAATTCGCCATGCCCGCCGCCGCCAAGAACCAAGCCAGCGACAGTACAACCGAGACACTTTCCCTGCTCGACCAGATCATTCTCGACGGCCGTATGGCCCACGATGACAGTCAGCAGGATTACGCCCGCGACATGCTCGCGGAATTCGCCACCCAGGTGCTCGACGAAGGCATGGCCATCGACAAGGACACCGTGGCGATGATCAACGACCGCATCAGCCAGATCGACGAGCTGATCAGCGCCCAGCTCAACGAGGTGCTGCACCATCCCGACCTGCAAAAACTCGAAGCCTCGTGGCGAGGCCTGCACATGCTGGTGCAGAACACCGAAACCAGCACCCGGCTGAAACTGCGCCTGCTCAACGTGACCCAGAAAGAGCTGCAGAACGACCTGGAAAAAGCCGTCGAGTTCGATCAGAGCGCCCTGTTCAAAAAGATCTACGAAGAGGAATACGGCACCTTCGGTGGCCATCCGTTCAGCCTGCTGGTCGGTGATTTCACCTTCGGCCGTCACCCCCAGGACATCGGCCTGCTGGAAAAACTGTCGAACGTCGCTGCCGCTGCGCACGCGCCATTCATTGCCGCCGCCAGCCCCCGGTTGTTCGACATGAACAGCTTCACCGAACTGGCGGTGCCGCGCGATCTGTCGAAAGTGTTCGAGAGCCAGGAGCTGATCAAGTGGCGCTCGTTCCGTGAGAGCGAAGATTCGCGCTACGTCTCGCTGGTGCTGCCGCACTTTCTCCTGCGCCTGCCTTATGGCCCGGATACCTCGCCCGTGGAAGGCATCAACTACGTCGAGGACGTCAACGGCACCGACCACAGCAAATACCTGTGGGGCAATGCCGCGTGGGCGTTGTCACAACGCATCACCGAAGCGTTCGCCAAATACGGCTGGTGCGCGGCGATTCGTGGCGCCGAGGGTGGCGGCGCAGTAGAAGGCTTGCCGGCGCACACGTTCCGCACCAGTTCGGGCGATCTGTCGCTCAAATGCCCGACTGAAGTGGCGATCACCGACCGCCGTGAAAAAGAGCTCAACGATCTCGGTTTCATTGCCCTGTGCCACAAGAAAAACAGCGACGTCGCCGTGTTCTTCGGCGGCCAGACCACCAACAAATCCAAGCTCTACAACACCAACGAGGCCAACGCCAACGCGCGCATCTCGGCGATGTTGCCGTACGTGCTCGCGGCCTCGCGTTTCGCCCATTATCTGAAGGTGATCATGCGCGACAAGGTCGGCAGTTTCATGACCCGCGATAACGTGCAGACCTACCTCAACAATTGGATCGCCGACTACGTGCTGATCAACGACAACGCGCCGCAGGAAATCAAGGCGCAGTACCCGTTGCGTGAAGCACGGGTGGACGTCACCGAAGTCGCCGGCAAACCGGGCGCCTATCGGGCCACGGTGTTTCTGCGGCCGCACTTTCAACTCGAAGAGTTGACCGCCTCGATCCGCCTGGTCGCCACCCTGCCGCCACCGGTAGCTGCCTGACCTGCGGCCCCCGCCGCCCGTGCGGCGGGGGCTGTCCTTTATCTAGCGCGACACCTTTCAGGAGTTTCAAGCGATGGATGCAATCATTCTCGACCTCGGCGGCGACATCAAAGGCGACAGCCTGCTCGAGGGTTACGCGGACAAGATCGAAGTCATGTCCTACAGCCACAACGTCGCGATGCAAGTCACCAATGACGTCAGTAACTCGGAGCGCACTTCCGGTAAACCTCACGTCGGCGAGTTCACCGTGACCAAATTCGTCGACACTTCGACGCCGTCCCTCAACGAATACTGCTGTGCCGGCAAGCCGATTCCAGAAGCCAAGATCACCATCGGCCGCAACGCCGCCGAAGGCAGCGGGCAACTCTTGCCGTTCATCATCTACACCCTGACCAACGTGGTGCTGTCGAACGTCAGCGTCAGCGGCGGTACCGGAGGCAAACCGGTGGAAACCGTTTCCCTGAACTTCACCAAGATCAAATGGGAACTCACCGCGCAGAAGGACGACGGCACCAAGGAAGGCACCGCCGCGTCGACGTGGGACATGGCCGCCAACAAGCTCGTCAGCTAACCCGGCGCCCCGGCCATGGCAGGCACCGGCATGCTTCCCCCGCTGTTCGAACGCCTCGCATCCAGCGAGGCTGAGGGCGCGCGGGAATTTGATCGCCAGGATTTGCTCGACTCGGTGCACGCCGAGCTCGGGCGCCTGTTCAACACCCGCCGTGGCCCGCGCACACTGACCACACCGCCGAGCGTGATCGACTACGGCATCGCCGACTGGAGCGCTCTGCAACAGCAGCGCAGCGACGACCGACGTCGACTGGCGCGAGACATTCGCGAAGCCATCACACATTTTGAACCGCGCCTGCGTCTGGGCGAGGTTCAGGTCAATCCGTTGCCCGAACACCCTCAGCAAATGAGCATTCGCCTGCTCGGCGAGTTACGCAGCGGCCACCAGCACTGGCCGGTGGCGTTTGTCATCGAGCCTGGCGGCCAAGGGCTGGAGGTGCGCCATGAGCGACTCGATTGACCCGCAACTGCTCGACTACTACCAACGCGAACTGACCTGGCTCAGGCATGCCGGCAGCCAGTTTGCCGAGCGCTATCCAAAAGTCGCACGGCGCTTGGAACTGTCCCCCGGCGAATGCCCGGACCCGCATGTCGAGCGATTACTGGAAGGTTTTGCGCTGCTGGCGGCGCGCCTGCAACGACGACTGGACGATGACTACGCCGAGTTCAGCGACGCGCTGCTCGAACAACTTTACCCGTTGGCCATGCGCCCGTTGCCGTCCTGCGCCATCGTGCAATTCGAACCGGATCCGAGCAAAGGCAACCTCGACGAAGGCTATCCCCTGCCCCGCGACACGCCGTTGTTCGTCACCACCAGCAAAGGTGAAAGCATCCACTTTCGCACCAGTGCTGCGGTGCATTTGTGGCCGGTTGAAGTCACAGAGGCCTTGTTGCTTGGCAGCGATGAAGCCCAAGCCCTAACGGGTGTGGCGCAGTCTCGCTCAGCGTTGCGCCTGAGTCTGCGCTGCCTGGGTGACAGCCAATGGGCGGAACTGGGCATTGAGCAGTTGCGTATTCATCTGGCGGCTTCGCCGGTGATCAACGCGGGGCTGTATGACTTGCTCGGCGCCCATGCCGTGCAGGTGCTGGCAGGGTCGCCGGGCAGCGTTCCGGTGACCGTTGAAGGCTTGCCGAAGATCGTCGGTTTCAGCGACGACGAAGTGCTGCTACCCGACGAAGACGGCGTTCATCCGGGCATGCGTCTGCTGGCCGAGTACTTTGCCTTCCCGGACAAATTCCACTTCTTCGATCTGCCACTCAGTGGCGTTTCCAGCGACAGTCAGACGCTGTATCTGTACATCGTTTTCGACCGTGCGCCCACCAGCCGCCTGCATTTGCAGGCCAGCGACATCGCCCTCGGTTGCGCCCCCGCCATCAACCTGTTCCCGCGCACCTCCGAGCCGCTGCGCCCCGATGGCACCCGCAGCGAATACCGCTTGATCGCCGACAGCCACCGCGAGAACAGCGTCGAAATCCACAGCATTCGCGGCATGCGTGCCAGCTCCAGTGCCGGCGTGCAGCGCCTGCCGGCGTATTACGGCAGTCAGCACAGCGGCGGTGATCAACAGCGTTACTGGCATGCCCGGCGAGTCAGCGGCATGACCCCGAACCGGCTCGGCAGTGACCTGCTGGTGTGCGTGGTCGACACCCGCTTCGAGCCGCAAACGGATCTGCCCGACTACAGCCTCACTGCCGAATTGCTCTGTACCAATCGTCATTTGGCTCAGAGCCTGGCCGCCGGCACACCGCTGGGCTTCGAACGCCCCGGCCCGGTCGCGTGGGCACGCCTGCGCAATCCGCCAAGCCCGCAGAGCACGCCGCGACTGGACGGTGATTCGCGCTGGCGGCTGGTGTCGCAACTGACCCTCAATCACTTGTCGCTGGTCGAAGGCCCGCAGGCACTCGACGCATTGAAAGAGATTCTGCATCTGCACAACCTGCGTGACGAAGCCAGCGCTTTGCGCCAGATCGAAGGGTTATTGAGCCTGAGTTGCGAGCGAGTGATCGGCCATGTCGGCGTCGATGCCTGGCGCGGTTGGCGCAATGGTCTGGAGGTGCAACTGCAGCTTGATCCGCAGCATTTTGTCGGCAGCAGCGCAGTGCTGTTTTCGGCAGTGCTCGCGCAGTTTTTCTCGGTGTACGCCACGGCCAATCGCTTTGTGCGCACGGTGTTGATGCAGGCCGACAAGGAGGTCAAGGCATGGCAACCCCAAGCCGGCATGCCCCTGTCGCTCTGACCCTGAGCCAACGACTGCGCCGCGATCCGCAAGCGTTCGAGTGGTTGCAGGCGCTGCTCTTGCTGGAGCGCGAACAACCACAGGCCGACACCCTCGGCAGCGGCACTTCGCCCCAAGCGGAGGCCTTGAAACTGCGAGGACCGTTGACGCCGTTGTTTCCCACCAGCCAGATCGGAAATCTGTGCGAAGAGCCCGGCGAACCGCTGACCCTCGACACGCCGATCTTCGGCCTCGGCGGCCCCGACGGCCCGCTGCCCTACGCCTATCAGGAATGGCTGCAACAACGCGCCCGGGCCAAGGATCATGCGCCGGCCGAATTCCTCGATCTGTTTCAGCATCGCCTGCTCAGCCTGCTGTACAAGGTGATGCGCAAACACCGGATCGCTCTCGGTTTTGTCACGCCGGGTGCTTCGCCGGTACAGGCGCAACTGCGCGCACTGACCGGTTTACTGCCCAAATCCTTGCAGGAACGCCAAGCGGTTCCCGACTGTGCGGTGTTGGCCTGTACGGCGTTGTTTGCCGATGGCCGCCGCTCACTGGCCGGGTTCGCCGCGATTGTCCGCGAGCAGTTTGAAGTGCCGGTCGAACTGAACGCTTATGAGGGTGCCTGGCGCGAGATTCCGCCCGCCAGCCGCAGCGTGATCAAACCCGGTGGACGCAATCTGCAACTGGGGCGCACGGCCGTGGCCGGCACTCGCGTCTGGGATGAACACGCTGGCATTCGCCTGACGCTGGGGCCGTTGCTGTCGGCGCAGGCCGGACGTTTCCTGCCGGACGGTGAGGCGCACCCGGCGCTGGCGAGCCTCGCCGCGTTGTACTTCGGGCCAGACCTGGATGTCACGCTGGTATTGCTGGTGCGCGGTGCCGGGCCGATGAAACTGGGGCGTCAGGCCCCGGCGCTGTTGAGTTGGAACGGTGGTTTGCAACGTCAGGCCAGCCTTGCAGTGCAACGCATCGAAACCCGCCTGCGTCAGCTGGAGATCACCTGAAATGGAACTGGCCAGCCTGATCGGACGCCTCAACCCGGATAACCGCCGCGCCCTCGAACGCGCCGCGCAACGGTGCCTGCAACGCGGGCATCACTTTGTCGAGATTGAGCATTTGCTGCTGGAGTTGCTGGATATCGAGGGCGGCGACTTTGCCTTTTTGCTGCCGCGCTTCGGTCTGGAGCGTGATGCGCTGAGCGCTGAAATCAACAAGGCGCTGGAACTGTTCAAGGCTGGCAGCACGCGCACGCCAGCGCTGTCGTCGCACACCTTGGGCTTGCTCGAAGATGCGGTGGTGCAGGCCAGTGTGCTGGGACTCGACAGCATTCGTTCGGGGCTGCTGCTATTGGCGTTGATTGACCGCGATGAGCGCCGCAGCCTGCTGCTCAACAGTGCCTCGTCGTTACTGCGCATTCCCAAAGAAGCGCTGCGGGCGAACTTGCTGGAGTGGACCGAAAACTCCCGTGAGCACGTCGGCCCACGTTCCGCGGTTTCCTCTGGACATCCTGCGCCACGACAGGATTCGGTGCTGGATCAATACACCCAGGACCTGACCGCCGACGCCCATGCCGGGCGCATCGATCCCATCGTGGGTCGCGATGGTGAGATTCGCCAATGCATCGACATTCTTTTGCGGCGCCGGCAGAACAACCCGATTCTGGTCGGCGCACCGGGCGTGGGCAAAACCGCCGTGGTCGAAGGCCTGGCCCTGCGCATCGCCGCCGGCGACGTGCCGCCGTCGTTGCAGGAAGTCAGTTTGCGCGTGCTTGATCTCGGTCTGTTGCAGGCCGGCGCCGGGGTCAAAGGCGAGTTCGAACAACGGCTCAAAGGCGTGATTGACGCGGTACGCAGCGCCGACAAACCGATCATTCTTTTCATCGACGAAGCTCACACCCTGATCGGCGCCGGCGGTGCCGAGGGCGGCAGTGATGCGGCCAACCTGCTCAAACCGGCATTGGCCCGAGGCGAGTTACGCACCCTCGCCGCGACCACGTGGATGGAGTACAAAAAATATTTCGAGAAAGACCCGGCCCTCGCCCGCCGCTTTCAGTTGGTTCAAGTGGAGGAACCGGACGAAATCACCGCCGTGGAAATGCTCCGTGGTGTCGCCGCCAAACTTGAACAGCACCACGGCGTGCAGGTGCTCGATGCGGCGATCCACGAAGCGGTGAAACTGTCGCACCGCTACATCTCCGGCCGTCAGTTGCCGGACAAAGCCATCAGCGTGCTCGATACCGCGTGCGCCCGCGTTGCCCTCGGCCAGCACGACGTGCCCCCACCACTGGAAAGCCTGCGCCACCGGCAAAACAGCCTCAAGGATGAAGTCGAGCGCTTGCGCCGCGAACAGGCCACGGGGCTGGATCACCGTGAGCGCATTACCCTGCTGGAAAGCGAATCTGGCGGCAACGTTCAAGCCATCCGAGAACTGGAAACCCGTTGGGGTGAAGAGCGTGTAGCCGTGCGCGAGCTGCTCGACACTCGTCGTGAGTTGCTCGACTTGAGCGAGCGCGCCGACAGCGACAAACCCGACGAAGCGACTGATAGCCGCATCGATCATCTGGCCGCTGAACTGCTGCGTCTGGAAGCCGGTCTCGATGCGATTCGCCAGGACGATCCACTGGTGCCCGAGCAGGTCGATACCAAAACCGTCGCCGCCGTGATCGCCGGATGGACCGGCATTCCTGTCGGCAAAATGCTCGCCGACGAAGCCCATGCCGTGCGCACACTTGGCACCCGCATGGGCCAACGCGTCATGGGCCAAAGCACCGCGCTCAACACTATCGCCCAACGCTTGCAGGCCTATCGCGCCGGCCTCACCGACCCGCAAAAACCGGTCGGGGTGTTCCTGCTGGTCGGCCCTACCGGCGTCGGCAAAACCGAAACCGCTTACGCGCTGGCCGATGCGTTGTACGGCGGCGAACGCAACCTGATCAGCATCAATCTTTCCGAGTACCAGGAAGCCCACACCGTCAGCCAACTCAAAGGCGCGCCGCCCGGTTATGTCGGTTATGGCAGCGGTGGCGTGTTGACGGAAGCGGTGCGGCGCAAACCCTATTCCGTGGTGTTGCTCGATGAGATCGAGAAGGCGCATCCGGATGTGCTCGAGGCGTTCTACAACGTTTTCGACAAAGGCTTGATGGAGGACGGCACCGGATTGGTGGTGGACTTCAAAAATACCGTGATGCTCGCCACCAGCAATGTCGGTGCCGAGTTACTGCTCGACACGCCCGTGGCACAACTCGGCTGCGAAGCTTTCAACGAAGCCCTGCACAAAGTCCTGCTACAAGCCTTCCGCCCGGCATTTCTGGCGCGCATGACCGTGGTCGCGTATCGACCACTGGATGAGGCGACACTGGAAGGGATTGTGCTGGCGAAACTTGAGAAGTTGCGCGGGCGCTATAAGGCGGCGACCGGCAAACAGTTTGAGTTTGATGCGGGGATTGTCAAAGCCGTGCTCGCCAAGTGCAGTGCGGCGGGTGCGCGTGATGTCGAGAATGTGTTGATGACGCAAGTGACGGGGAAGTTGGCGGAGTGGGTGTTGGAGTAATCCCCATCGCCCTTCGCCGATGTACGAAAACCGTGATGAAAGGAAGGTACTCTTCCAAAACTGACAAGGATAATGTCATGAAAAAAAGCCTGAAATTACCGATGAGTCTGCTGGGAGCCTGTGTCGCAATACCGTTGTCCGCACCAGCGGACACCCGACATTTGGAAAACGAGTTGGTGGGCAAGGTGTCCTTCCTGACCTCTACGGTCGAAAAACTTAATGGCGCGAACTTGCAGATTGACCCCTTTCTGACCTCGCCCATTTCCCCGCCGCCGAACTACAAGGGGCCGCTGTTCACACTCAGCCATGATTATCCGACCCAATTACCGACCGGCACTTCCTTCCCGTGGAGCAAGACCATCGGCAACGGCAAGATCACCCAGGCCAACGCCGGTGCCTACGTTCAGGCACTGAAAGATTACGTCTCGCCTGACATGCGCAAGATCGTCTACGACTACACCAACTGGAACTACAAGGGCAGCGGCTGGTACGACTCGATCTGGCTGGGCATAGAGCGTGAGCCCATTCGTGGCGTGTATGTCGGGTCAGGTTTTCCCGCCGGCACGTTGACGGATCAGACCCTGCCCGTGACCACTTATGTGCTGACACTGTACGACACCCGTGCGGCGAAAACCCTCGGCGACATCTGGGGCAAAACCCCTGAACGCGCAATGAATCCGGTGCTGGAAACGAGCACCACGCAGTTTGCCGAAGGCAGCGTCATCATCAAATTTGCCATGGTCAGTGCCTGTGGCAGCGATTGGGCCCCCATGGAAGGCGCCGCCCAATGGGAAATCTACGCACCGGTGAACACCAGCAATGGCAGCGCGCTGAATAAAACACAATGCGTCGGCAAAGACTTCAAGGGCACCACCACTCAACCGGCGATGACCAAGGTGTCGCTGATGCAGTTCGACATCATCGTCAAGGACAGTGTCGCGGCCCCGCAAACCGGATGGGTGTTTTCGACCCTGGTCTACGACAAGAACGCGCCGGGCAAAGACGCCTGGGACAAGATGATTCCGCTGGGCGCCACCTGGGGCGGCAACCCGGACGTCATCAACACGGCGCCAACCGCGCTGACGCCGCCCGTCACGGTCAATCCGAAGCTCAGCGAAAACTGGATCAATCCCCAGTCGCCGGCTTATTCGGCCTCAACCCTGGGATGGGACGGCCGATTGTCAGGCCCGAACGACGGTGCCGTCGTGACCCCGGCCTGGACCGGTTCGCACTATTACCCGGCCGGTCTGGCCAGTGCCGGATGCCTGGGATGCCACAGCAGCGCCCAATATCCGATGACCTCGTTCTTGCTGCCCACCTCCAGCCAGCCACCACAAACCATCGATCCGCCACTTTCGGGCAGCGACCCTGACGCGGCACTGGTCATGGCCGAACCCGGATCGAAACTCTGGATGAGCTGGTTCCAGAGCCGCGACGGCAAGACCCCGATGGGCCCCGACACCTCAGCAGGTGCAAAACCGGTGGCGCTGGATTACGACATGGTCACTGCGTTCAAGGCGATCCCGATGTGGCAGCAGGCCAAGGCCGCTGAGGCTAAAAATGCCGGGAAGTGACTGAATCAAAGGGGACGTATCCACGGGGACGGATGGGTGTTGGCCGTTTGCCAGACAAATAAATCCGTCCCCTTTTTAAGAGATAGGCTTTCAAGGGAGTGCGTGACGTGGCCGAGTATGTATTCACCGTGAAGTTGCCAGCCGCTCGCAGTGGCGGAACACCGGATTGTGATAAATGGACCTTCCACCACGTGCTGCCGTGGAAATATTTTTATTGCCTTGGCAGCCTGCTCGGGTATTACCAGACGGCGGTGATCCTTAACTACAGCCAGTTGACCGGTGGTCCCCCCGATGTAGCCAACCGCACGACACTCAATACCAAGTTCAAGGACATCGTCCAGTGCAATAACGAGATCACCTTGGTGAAAAGCCTGCTGGGTATGGTTGAGGCACAGAGGTTGCTCAATGGTCTCACGCGGACATCCAACGGGGTGGCCGATCGACTGGCCACGGAAACCGTTTCCGCCAATATTTCCAAGTTGTTCGTCGAATGCACCAGCCCGGTGTTCGGCGGTTTTCCAGGCATGGAGGGCAAGCAGCGCAACGACGATCCTGAATCGACCATGGAAAAGAACCGACCTTTCAACGGCAATGCCACATGGTGGTCGGCGCTCCAGGCCATCGGGGCAAAACTCGAACTGTCCAGTTACTGGGCACCTAACGAGCGAAATGGCTGTAAGGACATCAAAAGCGCCGGTTACGGCGACAAGGTGAAGTTCAAACTCACTGACGCGCATTTCAACGATGAAATCTTCGCCCACCTCAGAACACTGGTCACCCCCGGTTTCAACACCACAGTGCTCCCGTTCGATGCCAAATCCTGGCTCAGTCACTACAACGGCTCGACATGGTCGTTCAACATCACCGACAACCAGTTTCAGGTTCCCGAATATGGAGCCGATCTCTCGGGCCTGCGCTTCTCGGTATCTACGATCGACAGCCATGCCGGGCGGAAAAAACATGTGGCGTTCACCCGTTGCCCCACCATCAACAACGAAATGAACCAGCTGCGGCCTACCAAGGAGACATTGAAAACGTTGAACAACCACGCCTGAAAAAATCAGCCGGATGACAAACGCTTTGCAGCAAAGAAGGTCCTAGTCATGAGAATCGGAAGCTTCAATGTCGAGAAAAACGGCAAGTCCTCAACGTTGGACAAACAGACTCAGGTCGACGTTTTTGTCTACAACTGTTGCTCAAGCAATTGCTGGAACGCCGACATTGTTTTCCTGTGCGAAATACATTCGGCGCAAATCGACAATTACCGACAGAACCTTGCGGCCATATACCCTTCCTACAACGTTTACTCTTTCACGGGAGGCTATTCCAACGGCTATATCGTCATGGTCAAAGGCTTTGAAGAACTGCGTGTAATCAGCCAAGGCAGCCTGTTTGCCCTCAACAGGGATCTGATCGCCGTGGAAGTGCATGGTGTCGGGGGCTATACCGGTTACGTGTTCCTGGCGCACTTCAAATCCGGACAAAGCGGGGTGACCAAGAGCCAGCTCAAGTCCTGCACCGCTCTGGGCGGTAAGTGGGTGGCGACGGGGGACCTGAACCTCGACTACAAGAACGTTGGCAAACTCGACAGCGCCGGACTTGCCTATGAATGTTGGGGAGGCCTGCAAACACAGAATAAGGGCGGAATTCTCGATTGGGTGCTGGCGTCGGCGGATGTAACTGTGACGCCTGTTGACCTCACCGGGCTGGCGCAAGTATTCGATATGTCTGGCCCCGACCACCGACCTATTCTGTTTGACGTCACCGGTTGAGTTCACCCTGCACTGTCAAAGAGGATCGTCGATGCCCCGCTCCACCGACAGCAACACCACCCTCTCCCTCACCGCTACCTCGCTGTCGGCGCTTTATCCTGAGTCATTGTCCGGCGATGAAGCGCTCAATGTGCTCGGCTCGCAAACCCTCAACGGCCTCAACGACGGCACCGCCCTCACCCTGACCAGCGCCGTTGCCAGCCACGTCACGACTACCCTGCACAACGACGCGCAACTGCGTCCGTTCGATGCGCTGGTCGCTGAAATCCGCCAGCTCCCCGCCGACGCCACCGCCGAGCGCTATCAGCTTGTACTCAGGCCATGGCTCTGGTGGCTGACCCTGGCCAGCAACAACCGCGTGTTCCAAAACCTCGCCACCTCGGACATCGTGACCACGATCTTCAACGCGCACGGCTTCGGCGATTTCAAACTGTCGCTGACCGGCAGCTACACCCCGCGCGAATACTGCGTGCAATACGGCGAGACCGATTTCGCCTTCGTCTCGCGGCTGCTGGAAGAAGAAGGCATTTTCTGGTTTTTCACCCACGAGGACGGCAAGCACACGCTCGTACTGGGCGACAGCAACGACGCTTTCGTGCAGATCCCTAATGGGCCGAAGGTCAAGTATCTGGGCCAGCAAATGGGCGGGCGCGAGCTGCACGGCATCCGCTCAGGCCAGGTGTGTTTGCAAGCGGTGGCCGGGGTGTACAAGGCGACGGATTACGAGTTCACAACGCCCGCCACTTCACTGTACGGCCAGGCCGAAGCGGTGGCCGGGCCGCGTGCGATCTACGAACATCCGGGCGGCTACAACACCAAGGCGCGCGGCGATACGTTGACCAAGCAGCGCGTCGACGGTTTGCGCAGTGAAGAAAAACGCTTTGTCGGCGAAAGCGACTGTCGCTGGCTGATTCCGGGGCACTGGTTCACCCTCGACGGCCACGACGATGCAAGCCTGAACATCGATTGGGTGGTGACGCGGGTCACCCATGACGTCAGCCATGAAAGCTATCGCAACCGTTTCGAAGCGATTCCCAAAGCCACGCCGTTTCGCCCGCAACGGGTCACACCAAAACCGCGCATGCACCCGCAAACTGCAATTGTGGTGGGCAAGTCCGGCGAAGAAATCTGGACCGACGAATACGGCCGGATCAAGTTGCAGTTCCCTTGGGATCGTGATGGCAAAAATGACGAAACCAGTTCCTGCTGGGTGCGCGTGGTGTTGCCGTGGAGCGGCAAGGGCTTCGGTATGCAGTTCATCCCGCGCATCGGTCAGGAAGTCATCGTGACCTTTATCGACGGCGATCCGGATCGGCCGCTGGTGACCGGGTGCGTCTACAACGGCGACAACGCCCTGCCCTACGCCTTGCCGGCGAACCAGACCCAGTCGGGGATCAAGACCCAATCGTCAAAGGGTGGCGGCGGTTTCAACGAACTGCGCTTCGAGGACAAGAAAGACGCCGAAGAGGTGTTTTTGCAGGCGCAGAAAGATCTGAAGATCAACGTGCTCAACGACACCACGGCCACCGTCGGCCACGACGAAACCCTCACCGTGCAGAACGCCCGCACCCGCACGGTCAAGGACGGCGACGAGACCGTGACCCTGGAAAAAGGCAAACGCAGCGTGACGATCCAGACCGGCAGCGACACGCTCGATGTCAAGGACAGTCGCACGGTAAAAGTCGGCGCTGACCAAGATCACAGCACGGGCGGTAATTACACCGACAAAGTCACGGGCGATTACAGCCTGACCGTGGACGGTAACCTGACGATCAAAGTCAGCGGCACCCTGACCCTGCAAAGTGGCGGCAGCTTCACCATCAAGAGCGGCGCCGATCTGGCCACTTCGGCCAGCACCTCGATCACCCACAAGGCCGGCACTGCCTTGACCAATCAGGCCGGTACATCGCTGGACAACAAGGCCGGAACCACCCTGACCAACGATGCCGGGATCAGCCTGACCAACAAGGGCGCGGCCTCGCAGACCGTGGACGGCGGCGGCATGCTGACCATCAAGGGCGGGCTGGTGCAGGTCAACTGACAGGGAGCAACCATGGCGATCACACCGCTGGACTTGCAGCAGACTGACAAGCAGCTCAAGGGGCGTTTACAGGACGGTCAACTCGATGGCCCGTTGCAAATCAAGGATGACGGGCGCAAGCAGGCCGATTTGAATTACAGCCAGGGCGAGTTGCAGGGTACGTCGCTGCTCTATCACCCCAATGGCAAGGTCTCGGCGCAGATGCCGTTTGTGCGCGACAAGCTGCAAGGGGTTGCCAGTTTTTACGCGCCGGAGGGTTTTTTACAACGCAAGGCAACGTATCGGCGCGGGTTGTTGCACGGTGAGGCGTTTAATTACTTTACAGACGGGCAAGTGGCCGAGGCGGAGTTCTATCGCGATGGCGTGCGTGAGGGACGCTATCAGCGCTTTCATCCCAACGGCAAACCGGCGGTGCAAGCGCGGTATATGAATGGGCAGTTGATGGAGCCGGAGCAAGGATTCGCCGAGGATGGGCGGCCGTTGGGGGCGGATGGCAAGCCGATTTCACGGGTGCGCTGGTGGTATCAACGCTGGATGGATCCGCAGCAGGCCTGACGTTTCAGGGTGTATTGACTGGCCCTTTCACGAGCAAGCCCGCTCACACATTGGAATGCAATCAAACGTGGGAGCGGGCTTGCTCGCGAAGAGGCCGGTACATCCAACGCAACAATCAGGGAATCAGCATCTGCATCTGCCCCGGCATGACGATCTTGATCACCCCCGCCCAGGTGCACATCAACGTACTGTTGGCATCGATCGCTGGCATCCCGCCGAGCAGCAAGGTCGGCGCGCCGCCGGGAATCCATGGCGACGCGGTTGCCGGAATGCACGGCATCGGCGTCAGTACGCCCAGCGCAGCAGCGGTCGCGGCCGCCACCGTCGGATTGGCCATGCTCATGCACACCCCGAACGGCAGGATGTTGACCAGCGGAATGTAATCCATGATGTTCGCCGCCGGCATCCCGCCGGTCAGCGTGCGATTGACCGGCAACACGTTGAGCGCCGACGGTGCGGCGCCGAAGCTGCATTGCAAAGTGGCAGTGGCACAGACTTGCGGACAGCCCATTTCCCGACTCCTTGTTGGACACGGCATACCCGCTAAACCTTAGCCTGCTGCGGCCCACCCTGCACATTCCCAAAGGTGATTATCCGGCAACACGCTAACCTATAAGACCGACCCGCGCTTGTGACCGCCCGAGCGCCCCATTAGATTAGCCAATGATGTCTGGCCTCCAAAATAAGCAGAAGGGATAAGCATGGCGCTTACTGACCAGTCCACCCGTATCCGCTCTGGCGAAGAACTCGATGCCAGCCTGATTGATCCGTACCTCAAGGCACACATTCCGGGCCTGAGCGGCTTGCCTGCGATCAGCCAGTTTCCCGGCGGCGCGTCGAACCTGACTTACCTGCTGGAATACCCCGAACAGGAGTTCGTGCTGCGCCGGCCGCCGTTCGGTCACAAGGCCAAATCCGCCCACGACATGGGCCGCGAATTCCGCATCCTCAATCAATTGCGCGACGGTTTTCCGTATTGCCCGAAAGCCTACGTGCACTGCACCGACGAATCGGTGATTGGCGCTGAGTTCTATGTGATGGAACGGGTCAACGGGATCATCCTGCGCTCGGAACTGCCGCCGGAACTGGGTCTGGATTCAGCGAAAACCGAGGCGCTGTGCAAGAGCTTCATCGACCGTTTCGTCGAACTGCACCGCGTCGATTACAAGGCCTGTGGTCTCGGTGATCTGGGCAAGCCTGAAGGTTACGTTGCCCGCCAGATCAAAGGCTGGAGCGAGCGCTACGAAAAAGCCTTGACCCCGGACGCACCGCACTGGGAAGCGGTCAAAGCCTGGCTCAACGACAAGATGCCAGCCGACCACCCGACGTCGAGCATCGTCCACAACGACTACCGTTTCGACAACGTGATCCTCGACCCGAACAACCCGATGCAGATCATCGGCGTACTCGACTGGGAACTGACCACCCTCGGCGATCCGCTGATGGACCTGGGCAACACCCTCGCCTACTGGATCGAGGCGGGCGACCCGGCGCCGGTGCAACTGATGCGCCGCCAGCCGAGCCACGCCCCGGGCATGCTGACCCGCCGCGAGTTCGTCGACTACTACGCCGAACGCTCAGGCATCCAGATCGACAATTTCGACTTCTACTACACCTACGGCCTGTTCCGTCTGGCCGGGATCGTGCAGCAGATCTACTACCGCTTCTACCATGGCCAGACCCAGGACAAACGCTTCGCGCAGTTCATTCACATGAACAAACTGCTGGAGCAGATGAGCTTGCAGGTCATTTCGAAATCGAGCCTCTGACGGCCCACACCCAGGAACCCTTATGTCCAAGACTCAGTTGTTCGACCTCGACGGCAAGATCGCTTTCGTCTCCGGCGCCAGCCGTGGCATCGGTGAAGCCATCGCCAAACTGCTCGCCCAGCAAGGCGCCCACGTCATCGTTTCCAGTCGCAAACTCGACGGCTGCCAGCACGTCGCCGACGCCATCATCGCTGACGGCGGCAAAGCCACCGCGGTGGCCTGCCACATCGGTGAAATGGAACAGATCAGCCAAGTGTTCGCCGGGATCAAGGAACAGTTCGGGCGTCTGGACATTCTGGTGAACAATGCCGCCACCAACCCGCAGTTCTGCAACGTGCTGGACACCGATCTCGGCGCGTTCCAGAAGACCGTCGACGTGAACATCCGTGGCTACTTTTTCATGTCCGTGGAAGCGGGCAAGCTGATGCGCGAAAACGGTGGTGGCAGCATCATCAACGTCGCCTCGATCAACGGCATCTCACCGGGGATCTTCCAGGGCATCTACTCGGTGACCAAAGCGGCGGTGATCAACATGACCAAGGTCTTCGCCAAGGAGTGCGCGCAATTCGGCATCCGCTGCAACGCCCTGCTGCCGGGCCTCACCGACACCAAGTTCGCCTCGGCGCTGGTAAAGAACGACGCGATTCTGAAACAGGCGCTGACGCAGATCCCGCTCAAGCGTGTGGCCGACCCAAGTGAAATGGCCGGTGCGGTGCTGTACCTGGCCAGTGATGCGTCGAGCTACACCACAGGCGTTTCACTGAACGTGGACGGTGGGTTCCTGTCCTGATCCTGGCGGTCAATCAATAACCCTGTGGGAGTGAGATTGCTCGCGCCCACAGGGGATGTGTATCAGGCCAAGACCCTTGGCAATTGCCCGCCGACATTCAACACCACCCTGCCCACCTGGCCTGCCACCGGCACAATCCACCCAACCCGGGAATTGCGCCCCACCGGCGCTATTGGGTGATGCAACGGGTAGTGGTGATGTGACGAGTCACTTGCCCGTCGGCATACACATCACCGGCTACCTCAGTGTTCTCGAGGACTTGGCAGGTACGTTCCGGCGGCGGAGGTGGCATTACCGGTGGCGGTGGCGGCGCACTGGCACAACCGGCCAACAGCGCCACAGAAAAAACCAACGACAACGGCGAACACACGCGTTTCCCAAGATTGTTCATAGGACGACCCGCGAAAAGAGAGACAAACTCCCGCGACCAAACCGAACACGGAAGACCTGACCACTCATTCTTTATAGCCGAGCCCCTCGCAAGCGCCAGTAAACCGGCCACATCAGGGAAGATTGGCTGTCGATTTTGCGTTGAGCTCCCGGCGCAGATAGCGATTAGAACCTGCTTCGCCAGTCAGGTCGCTTTCGTGAGCAAGCCCGCGCCCACAGGGACCGGGGGCATCTGATAGAAATTGGTCGGCTACCACAGCTGCTATTTGTGCGCCCCGAAACGAAGGAACCCCGAGCCCCAGCAAGCAGCCCGCCCACACAAAAATCTATGCCAGATCAGGATCCCGCGAAGTCCCCAAAGAATTGCTCTCCAGCTCATACCGCAACTCTTCAATCAACGCCTCGACAGACTCCGGCGTGCGCAAGGTATTGAGTTTCAAACCACTGATCACCAAATCCACCTGCCCGGAAACCGGGTGATAAAGCTTCACCGTCAGCGAATGATCACCATCCACCGAACACTCACAAGCCAGCGGCGAAAAACTGTGTTCAAGCCGCGCGCGCAACTGCGCAAGATTCATCATTGGGGGCTGTTCCTTAAGCGGCCTCACAGGGACACGATCCCAAGCCATAACAGGCTCGTATCGCACCCCACCAGACTAAGAACAGCCTCCTCACAGCAACACACGAATTTGCACCTGTCGAGCTAGTGCATTTGCACCTTACCGCTGGCCCTTGCTGCGCCAATCGCCCGAAAACAAGCCACGCTCGCGCGCCCAGACAATCGCCTCACTGCGGCTGTGCACATCGAGTTTGGAATACACCGTCGCCACATGATTACGCACCGTGTTCGGTGCCAGTTTCAGCCGCGCCGCGATCTCCTTGTCCGCCAGCCCCTCGCAGATCAGCCCCAGCACATCGCGCTCGCGTGCGGTCAGATCGGTGAACGACACACTCGGCAATTGCGGCGAATTGACCTTCTTCACATTGGCCAGTTTTTCGATCAGCGTGCGACTGAACCACGAAGCGTCCTTCATCACCTCTTCAATCGCCGCCACCAGTTCAAGCTCGGTACGCTTGCGCTCGGAGATGTCCATCAACACCAGCAGATAGCACGGCATGTCCTGAATATTGACCGTGTCGGCAGACAGCGCGCATTCGAGCAGATCCGCATCCTGCTTGCGCACGCTTACATCGACCCGATCAACCCGGCCATTTTTCTCCAGCGCCGCCAGCAACCGTTCGCGCTCACCGGTGTCGTTGATAAAGTTCAGTTGCGTCACGGTTTTGCCCGCGACGTCATCGCTGGCATAGGCCAGGGTATCGAGGAACGCTTGATTGACGTCGATGACCCGTTGCTCGTCGGCGCTGCAGATCAGAATCGGCACCGGTGTCAGGCGAAAAGCCTTGGCAAACCGCTCTTCACTCTGGCGCAGCGCCACTTCAGCCTTGCGCCGCGACTCCATGTCGACGAAGGAAAACAACATGCATTGCTCGTCATTGAGCAGCAGTGGTTGTCCGGCAACGATCACTTGCTTGGTTGAGCCATCGGACAATCGCAGTTCAGCCTGCATCTGCGGAATGGTCGCAACATCGCGCAGGCGCTGGATGGCCAGGTCTTTATGCTCGGCCTGCTCAAGGATGTCGATTTCATAGGCCGAGGTGCCAATCACCTGATCGCGGGTGTAGCCAGTCATCTCCAGAAACCCCGGATTGACCTTGATATAACGCAAATCGCTGAGACGGCAGATCACCGCCGGCGCTGGATTGGCGTTGAAGGTCTTTTCGAAACGCTGCTCAGCGTTGGCCCAATCAGTAACGTCACTCATGATCAGCACCAGCGACTCGGGCTGGCCATCACGGTCGGTCAGCACCATGCTGCGCACGCTGTGAACCCAGATGCGCTCGGGGTCATCCACGGCGAACACCTCGATCAACACGTCGCTGAAGGCTTCGCAACGCGCGGCACGGCTGATCGGATAGTTCTCGGGCGGCACCGGGTGATTGTTGCGGTAACGCAGGCTGAAGCGCTGAGCGTACTCATCGGCGTTCTTGCCCAGCTCACCGATCCGGTTGACGCCGTGCATGGCCAACGCCGCTTCATTTGCCCAGAGGATGCTCTGATCAAGCTCAAGCAGAATCACCCCGTCGGACAACCCGGCGATGATCTGTTGCAACTGACGACGATTGGTTTCGCGGGTCAGGACTTCCTGGCTCATTGGATCTCCACAAGTGATACGGCCATGTGAAGATTACGACCGCAGCGGCGCGTGATCGTGCGAAGCACCTGCGTGGGTCCGTCATAAGACTGCATGCTGATTTATCCGGCCTCCTCGCGGGCAGGCCCGCTCCCACAGGGATCAGTGTTCCACCCACTCACGCAACGTATCGAGAAACAGCTTGAGCACCGGCGAAGCATCGTCCGCCCGATAGGTGGCGTACAGCGGCACTTCCGGCAGCGGTGGCGTCAGCGCCTTGAACACCAACCCCGGCGGCGCCAGTTGTTCGATGGACGCCGGCAACAGCGCCACGCCAAACCCGGCCTGAACCAGACTGAGCAAGGTCTGCACCTCGATGACCTGCTGACGAATCTTCGGGGTGAACCCGGCGTGGAGGCAGCACTGATAGAGAAAATTGGCAAACCGCGACTGTTTCAGCTCCAGCGCAACAAACGGCTCCTGCGCCAGATCCGCCGGGGCCAGTACTTTGCGACGGGCCAACGGATGATCCACCGGCATCACCACATGAATCGGTTCATAGATCAGCAGCTCATTACGCAACTGCGGATCGTCATAACCCACGCGAAAAACACAGGCATCGATGCGTTTCTCCTTCAACGCCTTGACCTGCGCCGCCGGAGTCATCTCATGTAAACGCCAGGAAACCTGCGGATAGCGCTCGCGAAACAGATGCAGGGCTTTGGGCAGCACACCCACCATGACCGAACTGATCATGCCGATTTCCAGTTCACCCAACTGACCGCGCCCAGTCTGACGGGTCAAATCCAGCGCCCGCTCCAGCTGTTCGAACACCAGCGGCGCCTGCTCCTTGAGCATTTGCCCCGCCGCTGTCAGCTCGACTCGGTGATGACTGCGTTCGAACAACGGCGTGCCGAGCTCTTCTTCCAGCAGGCGAATTTGCTGGCTCAGCGGGGGCTGACAGATGTGCAGCCGTTCGGCGGCGCGACCGAAGTGCAGTTCATCGGCCAATGCCATGAAATACCGCAGCAGGCGCAGGTCCATGGCGGCTTATCCCAGGCTCAGTGGCGTTGAACGTTGACGAACACCGTTCAGCGCGAACAACGCGTTAGCGATGGCTGGCACCACCGATGGACTGCCCAGTTCACCGACACCCCCAGGTTTACCTGGCTCGCCATCCAGCACGACGATGTCGGTGGCCGGCATGTCGGACATGCGCGTCACCCGGTAGTCGTGGAAATTGCTCTGCAACACCCTCCCCTGTTTGATGTCGAGCCGATCAAACAATGCATGCCCAAAGCCCCACATCAGGCCGCCGTAGATCTGCTCTTCAACGCCGCCCGGCGACACCGCCAAACCGCAATCGACCACGCAAGTCAGCTTCTGCACTGTGGCCTTGCCATCGACTGTCGCCACCCGTGCCACAACGGCGATAAAACTGGTGTAACCCTGATTGGTGGCGATCCCCAACGCGGTGCCCGGTGGCAACGGCTGGCCCCATCCAGCGCGCTCGGCAGCTTGTGTGAGCACCGCCACATGCCGTGGCCGCGCCTGCATGTTCGCCAACCGGAATGCCAACGGATCGGCACCCGCCGCATGGGCCAGTTCGTCCATGAAGCTTTCCACGGCGAACACGTTAGGGATGAAACTCACCGAGCGATACCAGCCGCTGGGCACGTTGCTCTCATGCCTGACCCAGTTCAGTTCCAGGTGCGGCGCACGATAGGCGAAGTCCCAAGCGGTAATCGCTTCGGTGGTGCTGTAATCCATGTGATCCGGGCGCTCGAAGTAACCCGGTTCCCACTGTTCCGGCGAGGCTGGCGACACCGCATGCAGTTGCAGCGCGGCGAGTTTGCCCTGGGCGTCCAGCGCACCTTTGACCCGGTGCAGGGTTGCCGGGTGATTGAACAGCGCGTGCATTTCGTCTTCACGGCTGTTGAGCAGCTTCACCGGCACACCGGTTTTCTGCGCCAGATAGGCCACTTCAAACAGCCAATACTTGGCCTCCCGCGCACCGAAACTGCCGCCGGACACCCACTCATGGATGGTGACGTTGGCCTTATCGATACCGCACACAATTTGCGCGGCCTCCAGGGCCGAGGACGGCACCTGCACACCGCCCCAATAGGTGATCGCCTTGTCCTTGACCTGCGCAGTGATACAGATCGGTTCCAGCGGGTTTTGCACCTTGTAGGGCATCGTGTAATCGGCTTCGATTAGCTTCGCAGCGGACGGCCATTGACCACTGACATCGCCATGGATCATGGCTTTGACGGTTTGCGCTGCCGGATCGCCGATGGCTTTGGCCTGCGCACTAAACAACTGGTCGCTGTCGAACCCGGCCAGCGGCGAATCGCTCCACTGGACCTCCAGCAGCTTGCGCCCCTGCTGCGCCGCCCAGAACGTATCGGCCAGCACCGCGACACCCTCCAGATTGCCGCCGAGCACATCGGGTCGCCCTGGGACGGCAATGACTTTGCGCACACCCGGCACCTGCAAAGCCGCCGCCGAATCTATGCTGAGCACCTTAGATCCAATCACTGGCGCACGCTGGATCACCGCCACCAGCATCCCCGGCAACTCAACGTCGATGCTGTACTTGAAACGCCCGCAGACCTTGGCCGCCGCGTCGCGTTTATGGCGCAGTTTGCCGATGTACTTGAACTGCGATGGATCCTTCAGCGTGACCTTTTCAGGTGCCGGCAGTTGCGCCGCCACACCAACCAGTTCGCCGTAACCGAAGCTGCGTTTGCTTGTTGCATGAACGACCCGGCCTTCTTCGGTGGCACAGCTGTCGGGGCTGACTCTCCACTGTTTCGCTGCCGCAGCGATCAACAACGCCCGCGCCGTGGCACCGGCCATGCGCAGGCGGTCGTATTCCAGCGACACACTGGTGCTGCCACCGGTGGAAAAGACTTTCCAGATCGGGTGAATGTAGGTTTCGAAGAACGGATCTTCCGGGGTGATCACCTGCACAGTCATCGGGTTGACGTCCAGTTCCTCGGCCACGCACGCGGCCAGCGCCGTTTGCGTGCCGGTGCCGGAATCGTGCTTGTGCACCACCAGTTTCACCGTGCCGTCGGGGAGTATTCGCACCCAGGCGTTGGGTTCGAATTCGCTGGCCGATGCTGGGGCTTTCGGATCAGTCGCCGCGACGCCGGACGGCAGATACAAAGCAATCGCCAGCCCAGAGGCAACCGTCGCCGCTTGCTTGAGAAATACCCGGCGCGGCAGTTCGATACCGCGATCGTCGATGAGGCTCATCAGGCCTCCTTCGGCGCATTCGCCGCGCGCTTGATCGCTTTATTGATCCGCCCGTAAGTGCCGCAGCGGCAGATATTCCCGGACATCGCGTTGCGGATCGAATCGTCGGTCACTGCCGCGCCCGTGTTGAGCAACGCGGCCGCGGACATGATCTGCCCGGATTGACAGTAGCCACATTGCGGCACATCTTCGGCGACCCAGGCCAGTTGCAGCGGATGAGTTTCCGTTGGCGACAAACCCTCGATGGTGGTGATGCTGTGGCCCGCGACGGCGGCCACGGGCAACTGGCAGGAACGCACCGCGACACCGTCAAGATGCACGGTGCAAGCACCGCACAGGCCCATGCCGCAACCGAACTTGGTGCCGGTGAGTTTCAACTGATCACGCAGTACCCATAACAAGGGCATGGAGGGGGACGCCTCATCCAGCTCGCGTCGTTCGCCGTTAACCGTGAATGCAATCATTGTCAGGCTCCAAAAGAGCGGCCCGTCTTTGTGCAGGCCTGGTGACCGATTATTGGAACCCTTGGCAAAACGCGGCCAGCGACGATTTCTGCCAACCGGTGTAAGCAGGACTAACAACATGTACAAGCGATACCCGTCGGTGCAGTCCATGAGCGCGTTTATCCACGCAGCGCGCAGCGGCAGTTTTTCCAGTGCTGCACGCAAACTCGACCTGACTCATAGCGCTATCAGCCAGCAAATCCGTACGCTGGAAGATTTTATCGGCCAGCCACTGTTCGTGCGTGAAGGTGGCGGTAGCAATCTGACGGACGCTGGGCAGTTGTTTGCCAGTGTGTTGTCGGATGGTCTGGCGCAGATCGACCGCGCATTGTCTTCGGTAAAAAATCGCAGCATGGCGCAGCGGCTGACACTGGATGTGGACACTGAGCTGGCGCAGAGCTGGCTCAATACGCGCTTGCCGCAATTGCTCGATGGGCTGCCAGACTACGAGGTGACACTGCTGTCGATGCCACGCAGCGATCGCAGCACGTTCGAGCGGGTGGACCTGGCGCTGCGTTATGGCTATGGCGATTGGGATGACTGCGAGATGACGCAGATTTGTGGCGACCGGGTGCTGGCGGTGGCCTCGCCCGAGTTGCTGGAACGACATGGCTTGCAGTTGCCGCTGAGCCCGGCGCAGGTTCTTGAGCTGCCACTGTTGGGCTACACGCGGCGTTCGTGGATCCCGTGGCTGGATGCGGCGGGCTTGCCGCCGACTGAGCCGCCGGCGCGGATAATTTTCGATAATGCGGCCAATCTGATCGCCGCCGCCGAGGCTGGCGTGGGTGCCGGACTGGTGCGCGGTTTACTGGCCGCCGATGCATTGCGCAGTGGGCGGTTGGTCGCGCTGAACGAGGCGCAGATTGCGGCGCATTACAACCTCTATGCAGTGTGGCCGCAGGGGCAGGCTGAGCGGGTGGCGCCAGTGGTTGAGGTGATCAAGCAGTTGGCCTTGCACACCCCGTCATGACGCTATCGATGGCAGGCCCCACACACATTTTGAGCGTTGGACTCAGGTAAAAAACCGGCGGGGGTCTTGGGGGCCGCCGCCGGGGAGGTAACCTAAATGCCGAAACGGTCGCGTAGTGAGTAGTAAACGGCGCCGAGGGCGGTCAATGGTGCGGAGAAGGTGCGGCCGCCGAGCATGGGCATGTGTGGCAGGGAGGCGAAGGCGTTGAAGCGTTCGGCGTCGCCACGGATCATTTCCGAGATCAGTTTGCCGGCCAGGTGCGAGCAGGTGACGCCGTGGCCGCTGTAGCCTTGCATGTAGTAGGCGTTTTTCTCGATGCGGCCGAATTGCGGCATGCGTGACATGGTCAGCAGGAAGTTGCCGGTCCAGCGGTAGTCGATTTTCACGTCTTTGAGCTGCGGGAAAGTCTTGAGGATCTTCGGGCGGATCAGCTGTTCGATGTCGTCCGGTTCACGCGCGCCGTAGACTACGCCGCCGCCATAGAGCAGGCGGTTGTCGGCGGTGAGGCGGTAGTAATCGAGCAGATAGTTGCAGTCTTCGACGCAGTAGTTGTTGGTGATCAGGCTGCGCGCCTGCTTCTCGGTCAACGGTTCGGTGACGACGATTTGCGAACCGCACGGCATGCTTTTCGCGGTGACGCGGTTGTCGAGACCTTGCGGCAGGTAGGCGTTGCCAGCGATCAACAGGTACTTGGCGCGCACCAGGCCTTTGGCGGTGCGCACGACATTCGGCTCGCCGTAGGTGATTTCCACGGCAGCCGATTGCTCGTAGATCTTGCCGCCCAGACGCGTGATTGCGGCGGCTTCACCGAGGGCCAGGTTCAACGGGTGTACGTGGCCGCCCTGCAAGTCGAGCAGGCCGCCGACGTAGGCGTCGGAGCCTACTTCACGACGGATGTCCGCCGCGTCGAGCATCTTCAGATTACGGTTGCCGTAGCGTTCCCAGTTGCGCTTCTGCTCGGCCAAACCGTTGAGCTGCTTCTTGTTCATCGCCGCGAAAATGCCGCCCGGGCGGTAGTCGCATTGGATGTCGTAGTCTTTGATGCGCGAACGGATGATGTCAGCGCCTTCGAAGATCATGCTGCCGAGGATTTCTGCGGTCTTGTCGCCATAGCGCTCTTCGATTACGTCGACGTCGCGGCTGTAGGAATTGACCAGTTGACCGCCATTGCGGCCGCTGGCGCCGTAGCCGACTTTCGCCGCTTCCAGCACCGTGACTTTATAGCCGGCTTCGGTCAGGAACAGCGCCGAGGACAGGCCGGTGTAACCGGCGCCGATGATGCAGACGTCGCAGTCCACCGCTTCTTCCAGTATCGGGAAGTCGATGACTTCGTTACGGGTGGCGGCGTAGTAGCTGTTTACGTGTTGTTGTTTCATACGTTTCTCCGATGACCGCCAGGCACTGGCGACCGCCGCTGTAAAAGAATTAGAGCTTGATCCAGGTCGCTTTCAGCTCGGTGTACTTGTCGAACGCGTGCAGCGATTTGTCGCGACCGTTACCCGACTGTTTAAAGCCACCGAACGGCGCGGTCATGTCGCCGCCGTCGTACTGGTTGACCCACACACTGCCGGCGCGCAGGCCACGAGCGAAGGTGTGTGCCTTGCTCAGGTTGCTGGTCCAGACCCCAGCGGCGAGGCCGAAGATGCTGTCATTGGCGATGTGCAGCGCTTCTTCCACGGTGTCGAAGGTAATCAGCGACAGCACCGGGCCAAAAATCTCTTCTTGGGCGATGGTCATGGCATTGGTCACGCCGTCGAAAAGCGCCGGTTGCACGTAGAGGCCACCGGTTTCTTCGAGGGTGCGTTGGCCGCCAGCGATCAGCTCGGCGCCCTGCTCGCGGCCGATGCTGATGTAGCGCAGCACGTTGTCGAGTTGACGCTGATCGACCAAGGCGCCGACAGTGGTGGCCGGGTCGAGGGAGTGACCGGGTTTCCACGCTTGCAGCGCTTCCACCAGCAGCGGGATGAATTGCTCGCGGATCGAACGCTCAACCAGCAGACGCGAGCCGGCAGTGCAGACTTCGCCCTGGTTGAAGGCAATGGCGCCAGCCGCCGCTTGTGCTGCTGCGCGCAAGTCCGGTGCGTCGGCGAACACCACGTTAGGGCTCTTGCCCCCGGCTTCGAGCCAAACGCGTTTCATGTTGCTTTGGCCTGCATAAATCATCAGTTGCTTGGCAATCGCCGTGGAGCCAGTAAAGGCCAGCACGTCGACATCCATGTGCAACGCCAGCGCCTTGCCGACGGTGTGACCGAAGCCCGGCAGGACGTTGAACACACCCTTCGGAATGCCCGCGTCCAACGCCAGTTGAGCGATGCGGATGGCGGTCAGCGGCGACTTTTCCGAAGGCTTGAGGATGAACGAGTTACCCGCTGCCAGCGCAGGTGCGAATTTCCAGCTGGCCATGATCAGCGGGAAGTTCCACGGCACGATCGCGGCGACTACACCGGATGGCTCGCGGGTCACCAGACCGAGTTGATCGTGGGGCGTGGCGGCGACTTCGTCGTAGATCTTGTCGATGGCTTCGGCGCTCCAGCGGATCGCGTTGGCGGTCGCCGGGATGTCGATGCTCATCGAGTCGCTGATCGGTTTGCCCATGTCCAGGGTTTCGAGCAGCGCCAGTTCTTCCTGGTGTTGCAGGATCAGATCGGCGAAGCGGATCAGGATGCGCTTGCGCTCGGCCGGGGCTTTTTTCGCCCACACGCCGGATTCGAAAGACTGGCGCGCGACTTCAACAGCGAGGTTGGCGTCGGCTTCGTCGGTGCTGGCCACGGAGGCGAGGAAACGGCCGTCCACGGGGCTCAGGCATTCGAAGGTGTCGCCGCTGATGGCCGGGCGGTATTGGCCGTTGATAAAGGCGCGGGATTCGATGGTCAGGGACTGGAAGCGTTGTTCCCAGTCGTTGCGGGTTGTAGTCATTGTTGTGGCTCGACAAGGGGGGATTGGGGTGATGGCAGGCGGTCGCCCACTCATCAAAACCTGGTAACCGTATCCCCTGTGTGAGCGGGCTTGCTCGCGAAAGCACCATGCCAGACAAAATGATTTTGAATGACACACCGCATTCGCGAGCAGGCCCGCTCCCACATTGGGTCGGTGTTGGTCTGCAAATCAGACCGTATGCAGATACCAGTTGTACTCAAGATCAGAGATCGAGTTTTCGAACTCGGCCAGCTCGCTTTCCTTGCACGCGACAAACACGTCGATGTACAGCGGGTCGATGTAGCGGGCCATGACTTCGCTGTCGTCCAGCTCACGCAATGCGTCGCGCAGGTTGTTCGGCAAGCTCTGCTCGTTCTGCTCGTAGCTGTTGCCTTCCACCGGCGCGCCTGGCTCGATCTGGTTGGTCAGGCCGTGGTGAATACCGGCCAGCACCGACGCCATCAGCAAGTACGGGTTGGCATCGGCACCGGCCACACGATGCTCGATGCGCACAGCATCGGCGGAACCGGTCGGCACGCGCACGGCCACGGTGCGGTTGTCGATGCCCCAACTCGGCGAGTTCGGCACGTAGAACTGTGCACCGAAGCGGCGGTACGAGTTGACGTTCGGGCAAAGGAAAGCCATTTGCGCAGGCAGGGTCTCCAGCACACCGCCGATCGCGTGTCGCAGCGCGGCGTTCTGCTCGGGATCCTCGCTGGCGAAGATGTTGTTGCCTTCTTTGTCCAGAATCGAAATGTGTACGTGCAGTCCGTTGCCCGCCTGGCCCGGATACGGCTTGGCCATGAAGGTGGTGTCCATCTCGTGGTCGTAGGCGATGTTCTTCACCAGACGCTTGAGCAGGACGGCGTAGTCGCACGCCTTGATCGGGTCGGAGACGTGATGCAGGTTGACTTCGAACTGCGCCGGGGCGCTTTCCTTGACGATGGCGTCAGCCGGGATGCCCTGCTCTTTCGCGCCTTCGAGGATGTCTTGCAGGCAGTCAACGTACTCGTCGAGGTCGTCGATCAGATACACCTGAGTCGATACCGGACGCTTGCCGGAAACCGGTGAACGCGGCGATTGCGGACGGCCGTTCACGTTGTCCTGGTCGATCAGATAGAACTCCAGTTCGAACGCCGCGCAGAGGGTCAGGCCCATTTCATCGAACTTGCGCACGACATTGGCCAACACTTCACGCGGGTCAGCGAAGAACGGCTGGCCTTCGATCTCGTGCATGGTCATCAACAATTGTGCGGTTGGGCGCTTCTGCCACGGCTCGATGCTCAGGGTGCCGGGGATCGGGTAGCAGATGCGGTCAGCGTCGCCGATGTCCAGCCCCAGGCCAGTGCTTTCGACCGTGGAGCCATTGATGTCGAGGGCGAAAAGCGAGGCCGGCAGGTTGATGCCTTTCTCGTAAACCTTATGAAGACTGGTGCGTTCGATGCGCTTGCCGCGCACCACACCGTTCATATCCGCAATCAGAAGGTCGACGTACAAAACCTCAGGATATTTCTTAAGGAATGCGTTTGCTTCGTTGAGTTGAACGGCACGCAGAGGGACCGACATGATGCACCTATTTAGCTGTTAATTATTATGTTCACTGCTGTTTCGCCGAGCCAGTCAATCCGAAAGGCAAAGTGAAGTCAATAGCGAACACTCGACCGTTCAGCCTTTATTTTTAGGGTTTTATTTAACACTTATGTGCCAACACAGGCGCCAGACACCCATAAAACGTGAAGACTGGACGAGCGGCGTTTAGAATTTTTTACATGGCAGTTGTTAATTAAAATCAACGAGGCTAAGCTCCGGAAAAGCTCGTTCAAGTGTCAAACTTCGAGGTGAATAAAAATGGCATTCAAGCCATTGATCGGCGTTACAGCGTGCGTCAAACAGATTGGCCTACACCCCTATCACATTAGCGGCGACAAGTACTTGCGTGCTGTCAGCGTCGCGGCTTTGGGGCTGCCGGTGGTCATTCCTTCCCTTGGCAAGCTGACTGAAATCGAAGACCTGCTCGGTCAACTCGACGGTCTTTTGCTGACCGGCTCGCCCTCGAATGTGGAACCTTTCCACTATCAAGGCCTGGCCAGCGCCCCCGGCACGGATCACGATCCGGCGCGGGACGCCACCACCCTTCCTCTATTGCGTGCAGCCATCGCGGCGGGCGTTCCGGTGCTGGGCATTTGCCGTGGCTTCCAGGAAATGAACGTCGCGTTCGGCGGCAGCCTGCATCAGAAGGTGCATGAGTTGCCGGGCATGCTCGATCACCGCGAAGCCGACAGCCCGGATGTGGCCGTGCAATACGCACCGGCCCATGCGGTCAGCGTCCTTGGCGGTGGCGTGTTCGAAGCACTGGCGTTGCCGGGCGAGTTCCAGGTCAACTCGATTCACAGTCAGGGCATCAACCGCCTCGCTCCCGGCCTGCGTGCCGAAGCGGTGGCGCCGGATGGCCTGATCGAGGCGATCTCGGTGGAGCACAGCCCGACCTTTGCCCTCGGTGCGCAATGGCACCCGGAATGGCAGGTACTCGATAACCCGAACTACCTGAGGATTTTCCAGGCGTTCGGCGAGGCTTGCCGGCAACGGGCGGCGCGACGCAACCAACGCTGACCCAACCCAGGATTTCATCACTGTTTACTGCCCCCACGGGGTCGGCGGCTGCGCGTGTGTGCATCCGTCATCCGTGAAAACAACAAACCGTAATAACAACAAGTACGACCCAGGCAGCCAGGACGGCGGCGCCAACCAAGCCGGATCGGTAAGAGCAGTGCCCGTCAGGACAACGCTCCCACAAGGGGATGTGATCCGACAGGCAATGCACTTACAGCTCTGCAATCCACTTTTAAGCCAGGCCACATTGGCCCGGCGACTGAAACCTGTTGGGAGTTTCACATGGCAAACGCCTCCAGCACTTACAGGAAGGCTCTTGAAGGTCATCAGCAACCGAAAAAGGTTCTGGTGAAAGTCGATCGCGTGACCAAGAAGTTCGACGAAACCACCGCCGTGGACGATGTTTCCCTGGAGATCCATCAGGGCGAAATCTTCGCCCTGCTCGGCGGCTCCGGTTCGGGCAAATCGACCCTGCTGCGCATGCTCGCCGGTTTCGAGCGCCCGACCGAAGGGCGGATTCTGCTCGACGGCGTGGACATCACCGACATGCCGCCGTATGAGCGGCCGATCAACATGATGTTCCAGTCCTACGCGCTGTTCCCCCACATGACTGTTGCGCAGAACATCGCCTTCGGCCTCAAGCAGGACCGTTTGCCGGCCAGTGAAATAGACGCCCGCGTCGAAGAGATGCTGCGCCTGGTACACATGACCCAATACGCCAAGCGCAAGCCGCACCAGTTGTCCGGCGGTCAACGCCAGCGCGTTGCCCTCGCCCGCTCGCTGGCCAAGCGTCCGAAGCTGTTGCTGCTCGACGAACCGATGGGCGCGCTGGATAAGAAGCTGCGTTCGCAGATGCAGCTTGAGCTGGTGCAAATCATTGAACGCGTCGGCGTAACGTGCGTGATGGTGACGCATGACCAGGAAGAAGCCATGACCATGGCCGAACGCATCGCGATCATGCACCTGGGCTGGATCGCGCAGATTGGTAGCCCGATTGACATCTATGAAGCCCCGGTCAGCCGCATGGTCTGCGAATTCATCGGCAACGTGAACGCTTTCGACGGCACCGTGGTGGAAGACCTGGAAGGTCACGCAATCATTCACAGCCCGGACTTGCAGCAAAAAATCTACGTCGGCCATGGCGTCAGCACCTCAGTGCAGGACAAGTCGATCACCTACGCGATCCGCCCGGAAAAAATGCTCGTCAGCACCACCCAACCGGAATTCCGCTACAACTGGTCCGAAGGCAAGGTGCATGACATCGCCTACCTCGGTGGCCACTCGGTGTTCTACGTTGAATTGCCAGGCGGCAAGATCGTCCAGTCGTTCATGGCCAACGCCGAACGCCGTGGCGCGCGACCAACCTGGGACGACAAGGTCTACGTCTGGTGGGAAGACGACAGCGGCGTGGTACTGCGCTCATGAGAACCTTCAATCAGCAATTCCTGCGCCTGGTGCCCAGCGGGCGAAAACTGGTGATCGGTATTCCGTTCGTCTGGCTGTTCCTGTTCTTCATGCTGCCGTTCTTTCTGGTGATGAAGATCAGCTTCTCGGAAGCAGCCCTGGCCATTCCGCCCTACTCGGAGATCTACACCTACGCCGAGCAGAAATTCCAACTGTTGCTGAACATCGGCAACTACACCCTGTTGGGTGAAGACGACCTTTATCTGTCGGCCTACCTCGGTTCGCTGAAGGTCGCGGCACTGAGCACGCTGATGTGCCTGGGGATCGGTTTCCCGATGGCTTACGCGATCACCAAGGCGAGCAAGGAAGCGCAAAACGTCTTGCTGCTGCTGATCATGATGCCGACCTGGACGGCGATCCTGATCCGCGTGTATGCGTGGATGGGCATTCTCAGTAACAACGGTTTGCTCAACGCGTTTCTGATGTGGACGGGGCTCACCGATCACCCGATCGAAATCCTCAACACCAACACGGCCGTCTATATCGGCGTGGTTTACGCCTATCTGCCGTTCATGGTGTTGCCGCTGTACGCCAACCTCGTCAAACACGATGGCAGCCTGCTGGAAGCCGCGTCAGACCTGGGCTCAAGCAACTTCAACAACTTCTGGAAAATCACCGTGCCGCTGGCCAAGAACGGCATCATCGCCGGTTGCATGCTGGTGTTCATTCCGGTGGTTGGTGAGTTCGTGATTCCTGAACTGCTCGGTGGCCCGGAGACGCTGATGATCGGCCGTGTGTTGTGGCAAGAGTTCTTCAATAACCGCGACTGGCCGGTGGCGTCCGCCCTGGCGGTGGTGATGCTGTTGATCCTGATTGTGCCGATTCTGCTGTTCAACCGCAGCCAGGCCAAAGAGATGGAGGCACGGGGATGAAACGCTTCGGTTTTGCAAAGTTCATGCTGATCTTCGGCCTGATGTTCATCTATCTGCCGATGCTGATCCTGGTGATCTACTCGTTCAACGCCTCGAAACTGGTAACCGTGTGGGGCGGCTGGTCGGTGAAGTGGTACGTCGGCCTGCTCGACAACACGCAACTGATGGGCTCGGTGCTGCGCTCGCTGGAAATCGCCTGCTACACAGCGATTGCCGCCGTCGCACTCGGCACCCTGGCCGCGTTTGTGCTGACGCGGGTGACGCGTTTCAAGGGGCGCACGCTGTTTGGGGGGCTGGTCACCGCGCCGTTGGTGATGCCTGAGGTGATTACCGGTCTGTCGTTGTTGCTGCTGTTCGTGGCGATGGCGCAGTTGATCGGTTGGCCGCAGGAACGTGGCATCGTCACCATCTGGATCGCCCACACCACGTTTTGTGCAGCCTATGTGGCGGTGGTCGTTTCCGCCCGACTGCGTGAACTGGATCTGTCGATTGAAGAAGCGGCGATGGACCTGGGGGCAAAGCCCTTCAAGGTGTTTTTCCTGATCACCATTCCGATGATTGCGCCGTCGCTGGCGGCGGGCGGGATGATGTCGTTTGCCTTGTCGCTGGATGACCTGGTGTTGGCAAGCTTCGTGTCGGGCCCGGGTTCTACCACCCTGCCGATGGAAGTGTTCTCGGCGGTGCGCCTGGGCGTGAAGCCTGAGATCAACGCCGTGGCCAGCCTGATTCTGCTGGCGGTGTCGATCGTGACCTTCCTGGTCTGGTATTTCGGCCGCAAGGCAGAAGCCAACCGCAAACGTGCGATTCAGGAAGCGATGGATCAGACCGCCAATGAATCGTGGCAACAGCCGCAACGCGCCGCTGCTAACGCTTGATAACTGATGTTGTGGCGACGGGGTTTGTCCCCTCGCCACAGGTTTACCGTGTTGAGTTTTTGAACAAGAACAATGGAGTTGTACCGATGAAAATGTTTGGCAGGACTCTGCTGACACTGTCCTTAATGGGCGCAATGGTTATGGGCGCCCAGGCCAACGACAAGGTGCTGCGTGTTTATAACTGGTCCGATTACATCGCCCCGGACACCGTCAAGAAGTTCGAAGACGAGACCGGCATCCGCGTGACCTACGACGTCTTCGACAGCAACGAAACCCTTGAGGCGCGTTTGCTGGCGGGCAAATCCGGCTACGACATCGTCGTGCCGTCCAACAGTTTCCTGGCCAAGCAGATCAAGGCCGGCGTCTATCAGCCGCTGGACAAATCAAAACTGCCGAACTGGAAGAATCTCAACCCGGTGCTGCTGAAAAACGCCTCCGCCAGTGATCCGGACAACGCTCACGCGTTCCCGTACATGTGGGGCTCGATTGGCATCGGTTTCAACCCGGCCAAGGTCAAGGACGTGCTCGGCGCCAACGCCCCGACCGATTCCTGGGACTTGCTGTTCAAGCCCGAAAACGCCGAGAAGCTCAAGGCGTGTGGCATCAGCTTCCTCGACTCGCCGACCGAAATGCTCCCGGCCGCCCTGCACTACTTGGGCTATCCGGTGAACGACAAGGACAAGGCGCACCTTCTGGAAGCCGAAGCGCTGTTCATGAAAATCCGCCCGTACGTGGCGTACTTCCACTCTTCGAAGTACATCTCTGACCTGGCCAACGGCAACATCTGTGTGGCCGTCGGTTATTCCGGTGACGTGCTGCAGGCCAAGGCCCGTGCGGTGGAATCGGGCAACAACGTGAAGATCGACTACAGCATTCCCAAGGAAGGCGCCGGCAGCTTCTACGACATGGTCGCCATCCCGCGCGATGCGGCGAACGTCGACAACGCGTACCTGTTCATGAATTTCCTGATGCGTGCGGACATCATCGCCGAAGTCACCAACAATATTGGCTACAGCAACGCCAACTCGGCGGCGACGCCACTGGTGGATGAAGCGATCCGCAACGATCCGGGCTCGTACCCGTCGCAAGCGGTGATGGCGACGCTGTATGCGGTGCCGGATCAGCCGATTGCCACCCAGCGGATCATGACCCGTGGCTGGACGCGGGTGAAACTCGGTAAGTAACCGAATCCCCTGTGGGAGCGGGCTTGCTCGCGAAAGCGTAGTGTCAGGCACCTGTGAATTGGCTGACCTGACGCCTTCGTGAGCAAGCCCACTCCCACAGGGGATAGGTGTCGGCTTGAAGGTTTATGATTTCCCGTTCACGCAGCGCCTTACCACCGCTGCACCCTGCATATGAACGGCCTCACCTGGCTCCCTCGGCTCAGGTGAATTTCAGGCGCCCTCGGGCGCCTTTTTTTGTCGCTCAGGTCAGCGGCCAATCTTGCAAAACGCGGTAGCGCCCCTTGTGCGATTCAAACAGGGCAAAGCGCTCGGCACGCAGGCAGAACTCCGGCGGTGTGGCGGCTTCCGGCTCGGGTGCGCGGTAATCACGGGCCAGCGTCAGATGCGGGCGAAACGCGTGTGACGGCGCCTCAAAACCAAACGGCAACATGGCCTGCTCAAGCGCATAGACCAGACGTAATAACGCCTGCGGTGCCTGCTCGGGCGCCAACGACAACACCCCGGCGCGGTGCCAGACCTGCAAGCGATCCAGCGAAATCCGCACGGCCTCTCCCGGCGTGCGTACCTTACTGGCGGCTTCGCAGACTTCGCCGATCTGCGCCAATGGCACCGCACCGAGAAACAATAACGTCAGGTGAAAATTGTCGGCGGGCACGGGTTTGCCGGCTCTCAAGCCCAACTCCGCACGCCATTGAGCCATCGCCTTGCGCTGCGCCACTGGGCAGTCCAGGGCAAAGAACAGCCGCTTGGAGGGCAGATCCCCGTGTTTTTCATCCGTCATGGCCTGGCTCCTTAGAGGGTCGTGATAGCCGATTCTACCTGCCCCTTTCTGACGACTCGCCGCACACGTCTATAGTTCAAGGATTGCCATCAACCGGAGGTCGCCATGCGCGAGATCCTCAGCAAAGAACCGTGGTGGGCCAGACCACCCAACCCCGGGCAGGATGAAAACGAACTGGAGTGGGGCTGGCTGGTGCATTACCGCGAGGGCGATCCGCGATTCGAGTTTGTCCGAGAGCGGCCAACGGATGAGCAGATTCGTCATCGCAAAGGCTGTCGGATTACGCCATCGGCAGAGTGAAATACAAAACCTGTGGGAGCGGGCTTGCGTGAGTTTCAAGGTTCGATGAGGTATTTGAACCCGGCGAAGATCATTCGCTGCCCATCGAACGGCATCGGGTTGACGTCCGGTTGCATGCGTGGGTCGTCCATCATTTTCGCCATGCCCGCATCGCGGGTGGCCTTGTCCGGCCAGATCAGCCAGCCCGACGCCACGGTTTCACCTTCCTTGAGTTTCACCGCCATCGGGAAAGAGGTGAGCTTGCCGTCTGGCACGTCATCGCCCCAACATTCGGCCACGCTCAGGGCGCCGTACTCCTTGAACAGTTCGGCCGCGATCTCAGCGTGTTTTTTGTATTGTTCACGATGGGCAGTCGGGACCGGGGCAACAAAAATATCGATGTAAGACATGATCATTCTCCTTGTACGGTGGGTTCGTTCTGCTCAATGGTCGATTGCGGCGGCTGCCATTCGACACGATTCACGCCCAACCCGACCGGCGGTTGCTCTACCCCGCCTAGATGGCGCTCGATCTGCCCAGCGATGTGCAGTGCACCGGCCATCACACCCGTATTCGGGTTCTGCACCAGTTTCAGCCAGGCTTTATCGAATGTATTGCCCAAGCTGCTACGGATCAGCGCTTCGCTGTCGGGACGGTCATTGGCCTGAATGATCGCGCGGATGCCCGCCACGCCTACCGAAATCATCGCGCCGGCCAGTTTGCCCGCCGCTGCCGCCACGGCACTGGCGGCGCCGCGTGGTGCCATCTCCGCTTCGATGCGTTGGCTGGCGCGTTTGGCGACGGGCGCCATACCGGCATCAGTCGAAGCGATGCCCTGGGCACCACCATCGGTGTGAATCTTGTCGATCAACGCAGCGTAAGCGGGCAGTGTGTTCAAAGGCTGCGTGCTGACAATTTGATAGAGCGACGCGTCCCGAGCGGTTGGCGGCCCGAGCGCTATCGCCGGAGTTTTCTGCAGATGTCCATTAAGTTGCGCGACCGGCACACCGTGACGCAGAGCGATGAGCGGCATCTGCCGGGCCATCAGTTGCGCATAGAACGCCGTGGCCTGGCCAAGGATCGCGTCCGGATCGATCTCCACGGCCACCGGCGCCAACACCTTTTCCTGATATTGCTCAAGCAGATACGCCGCCAGACGCTTGGCCGACGCGTCCTCCTCGCCACCAGCGCTGATCGTGTACCAACTGACCTTCATCGACAGCCATTCCTGGGTCCAGTAACTGCTGAACCACGGGATGAAATTTTCTTCAGTTTGCTGATAGACGCGAGTGCGCCAATGTTCCATCGAGCCACGGGCGAACAGCTTGACCTGCTCGGTGGACTGTTGCGAGGCGTTGACGATTTCGCGGTCGATTTGCTGCCAGGTTGCAGGTGAAACCACCACCGCTGGCGCCGTCACCGGGGCCCGCGCCGAAGAGGCGCAGCCGGCCAGCAAAAACAGTGCGGCGACGAACAGCGCGCGCGGTTTCACGGTGATGGTCTCCTAGAGTAAGGAGCAGCAAATTTGAGTATAGGTGCAGGAGATGGGCCGTTTGTCTGGTATTGGGTCAAATACAGCTCCCACAAGGGGTCTGCGCCAACCATCAATACCGTCGATATCCAACATCGCGACGATTGCGTTCCGCCCGCCGCACATCAAAGGCACGATTGCGCCATCCGAACCCCAACGAGGCGTTCACATCATGATTCACACCATCACGCTCTCCGTAAGTTTCCCGGTGTTCGGCAGCAACTACTACGAGCAGCACGTTGTGCAACGCAAGACGCAGGCGTTGGTGTTCAACGACGATTTCGACGATCTGCTGATGCCCGCCGCGACCCATCATTTCAGCAATGAAGTGGTCGGCATCAACGATCAGTTTCGCTTTCTGAGCGACATTCTCGCCACCCATTTGCTGGATCTCGAGGCCTCGACGCCTGCGCGATCCCGCGTCCAGGCGAGCGCTCATTTTTTATAACGCCTGAAGGCAAACCCCGTGGGAGCGGGGCTTGCTCGCGAAAGCGCTGGATCATTCAACCTCTCGTTGATTGAAACGTCCCTTCGCCAGCATGCCCGTTCCCACAATGAATCTGAAGATTCATGAGCCATGCGCATAACTCTATAGCGCAAATCCGCAAAAACCTTTTCCTCTCTCCGGCGGTCATTCCTGAAACGAGACTGGCAAACATGCCGGCGCGCCCCTATGGGCCTTTTGTGACCCTGCTGCCCTGATGAGAGTAAAGGAATCGAACCATGCCGATTTCCCGACGTAAATTTCTGATCCTCGGCGCCGTGACCGCGACGGCGTTTGCGATGCCCCCCTTTATCAGCCTCAAGGCCTATGCGGCCAACCTGGAGCAATCGGCCATGAGCAAAATAACCTTAAACGTCAATGGCAAACCTCAGACCCTTGAGGTCGACAATCGCACCACCCTGCTCGATGCCTTGCGCGAAAACCTGCAGATGACCGGCAGCAAAAAAGGCTGCGACCATGGCCAGTGCGGCGCCTGCACGGTGATCGCTAATGGCCGGCGAATCAACGCCTGTCTGACCCTGGCGGTGATGCAAGAAGGCAGCGACATCACCACCATTGAAGGCCTCGGCATGCCGGACAATCTGCATCCGATGCAAGCTGCGTTCATCAAACACGACGGCTATCAGTGCGGCTATTGCACACCGGGGCAGATCTGTTCGGCGGTGGCGGTGCTCAAGGAGATCCGCGACGGCATTCCCAGCCACGTCAGCGCCAGCCTGACCGAGCCACCGCAAATGATCGCCGCAGAATTTCAGGAACGCATGAGCGGCAACATCTGCCGCTGCGGCGCCTACTCGAACATCATCGAAGCCATCACTGAAGTCGCAGAGGTACCGGCATGAGAGCGTTCAATTACAGCCGCGCCGACTCCCCCGCCACAGCCGCAGCGCAAGCCGCGCAAGTCGAAGGCGCACAGTTCATCGCTGGCGGCACCAACCTGCTGGACTTGATGAAACTTGACATCGAAACCCCGCTGCACCTGATTGATATCAATCACCTGGGGCTGGATCAGATCGAAGCCACGCCCGAGGGCGGTTTGCGTATCGGCGCACTGGTGCGCAACACCGATCTGGCGGCCGACAACCGCGTCAGAAAGGACTACGCCCTGCTCTCCCGCGCCTTGCTTGCCGGGGCATCGGGACAGTTACGCAACATGGCGACCACGGCTGGCAACCTGCTGCAACGCACCCGTTGCCCCTACTTCTACGACACGAATCAAGCCTGTAACAAACGCAACCCCGGCAGCGGTTGCGCGGCGATTGGCGGGGTCAGTCGGCAACTGGGGATCATCGGCGTCAGCGATGCCTGCATCGCCACCCACCCAAGCGACATGGCGATTGCGATGCGCGCCCTCGATGCACAGATTGAAACGGTCAAACCCGATGGCAGCACCCGTCGCATCGCCATGGCGGACTTTCATCAGTTGCCGGGGCACACGCCGCACATCGAAACCAGCCTGACCGCTGGCGAGTTCATCACCGCAGTGACTTTGCCGGCGCCGGTGGGCGGCACCCACATTTATCACAAGGTGCGTGATCGCTCGTCCTACGCGTTTGCCCTGGTGTCCGTCGGTTTGATTCTGCAAAAGGACGGTAGCGGCCGCGTCGCCGTTGGCGGTATCGCGCCAAAACCGTGGCGGGTGGAAGCGGCTGAAGCCCTGTTGCCCCAAGGCGCAAAAGCCGTCAGCGCGCGCCTGCTCGATGGCGCCACGCCGACCCACGACAACGCATTCAAACTGACCTTGGTCGAGCGCACACTCGGCTCGGTGTTGGCGCAAGCGAGGGAACAAGCATGAAATTCGACACGCCCGCCACCACCAACCCGATCGACCAAATGAAGGTCATCGGCAAACCCACCGACCGTATCGAAGGCAAACTGAAAACCTGCGGCCAGGCGCCTTACGCCTACGAGCAACATGAAGCGGTGGCCAATCAGGCTTATGGATTTATGGTCGGTGCGGCCATCGCCAAGGGCCGAATCAACCACATTGATCTGGATGAGGCGAACGCAGCGCCAGGGGTTTTGGCGATCGTCACCGCGGCCAACGCCGGCAAACTCGGCAAAGGCAAATTCAACTCGGCGCACTTGCTGGCCGGCCCTCAGGTTCAGCACTATCACCAGGCCGTGGCGCTGGTGGTGGCCGAAACCTTTGAACAGGCACGGGCCGCCGCGCAATTGGTCAAAGTCGATTACGTCGCGACCAAAGGCGAGTTCGATCTGGCCAGCGTGCGCGACCAAGGCGTCGAAGCGAAGGACGAATTGCCGGACGTCACCCACGGCGATTTCGCCAAGGCTTTCGCTGCCGCGCCGGTGCAGTTCGATCAGACTTACACCACCCCCGATCAGTCCCACGCGATGATGGAACCCCACGCGACATTGGCCGCATGGAAAGGCGATCAACTGACCCTGTGGACCTCCAACCAGATGATCGCCTGGAGCGTCGGCGACGTTGCCGAAACCCTCGGTCTGCCGAAGGAGAACGTCCGTTTGATCTCGCCATACATTGGCGGTGGCTTCGGGGGCAAACTGTTTATCCGCGCCGACGTAATCCTCGCGGCCCTCGGTGCGCGCATGGCCAACCGCCCGGTGAAATTCTCCATCGCCCGCCCGCAGGTCGCCAACAACACCACCCACCGCCCCGCCACCCTCCAGCGCATTCGCATGGGCGCGACAGCGGACGGCAAACTCACGGCCATCGCCCACGAAGGCTGGTCTGGCAATCTGGAGGACGGCAAGGTGGAAGTCGCGGCGCAACCGAGCCAATTGCTCTACGCCGCCGAAAACCGTCTGGTCACCATGCGCCTGGCGCCGCTGGACCTGCCCGAAGGCAACTCCATGCGCGCACCTGGCGAAACCCCGGGGCTGATGGCGCTGGAAATCGCCATGGACGAAATGGCTGAGCAGCTCAAACTCGATCCGGTTCAGTTCCGCATCCTTAACGACACGCAAGTCGACCCGGTGAACACCCAACGGCCCTTCTCCCAACGTCATTTGATTGAATGCCTGCAAACTGGCGCCGAAAAATTCGGCTGGAACAAGCGCAATGCGCAACCCGGTACGCGCCGCGAGGGCCGCTGGCTGATCGGCATGGGCGTCGCTGCGGCCATCCGCAACAACCTGCTGTTGAAATCCGGCGCGCGGGTGCGACTGGAGCGCGACGGCAAGGTCACGGTGGAAACCGACATGACCGACATCGGCACCGGCAGTTACACGATCATTGCCCAGACCGCCGCTGAAATGATGGGCGTTGGACTCGAGGACGTGACCGTACGGCTGGGCGACTCGAGTTACCCGGTGTCTGCCGGATCAGGCGGCCAGTTCGGTGCCAACTGCTCGACGGCCGGGGTGTATGCCGCGTGCATGAAACTGCGCGAAGCGGTGGCAGGCAAGTTGGGCATGGCTGCCGACAAGGCTGAGTTTAGCGACGGTCTGGTGCGCGTCGGCGACCAGCAGGTTGCGCTGCGCAACGCCGCACAGGATGGTGCGCTGCAGGCTGAAGACAGCATCGAGTTTGCTGACCTCGCCGAGCAATATCAGCAGTCGACGTTTGGAGCGCACTTCGTTGAGGTCGCGGTGGATGCCGCTACGGGAGAGGTTCGTGTTCGGCGCATGCTGGCGGTGTGTTCGGCCGGGCGGATTCTCAACCCGAAAGCGGCGCGCAGTCAGGTCATCGGCGCGATGACCATGGGCGTGGGCGCAGCGTTGATGGAAGAGTTGGCGGTGGACACGCGACTGGGGTTTTTCGTCAACCATGATCTGGCCGGATATGAAGTGCCGGTGCATGCCGACATCCCGCATCAGGAGGTCATTTTCCTTGAAGAAACCGATCCGGTTTCATCGCCGATGAAGGCCAAAGGTGTCGGTGAATTGGGGATTTGCGGTGTGAGCGCGGCGGTGGCGAATGCGATCTACAACGCCACCGGTGCCAGGGTGCGTGAATATCCGATTACGCTGGACAAGATTCTTTCGTCATTGCCGGAAATGATCTGAAGACCCCCTCGACCCAGGCCTCTCACTCAGGGAGAGGCCTGGGTCGAGGGCCATGGGTTCACTCGCTGCGCGGATACTGCGCCTCACCGACCTGCTCCATCCACTGGACCACTGTTGCATCCTGCATTTCAGCGATGGCGATATGCGTCATCGCCGTGGTCGGTGCGGCGCCATGCCAGTGCTTGGCGCCGGGCGCGATCCACACGGTATCGCTAGGGCGAATCTGCCGCACCGGCTGCCCCCACTCCTGCACAAACCCCGCTCCGGCCGTGACGATCAACGTCTGCCCCAGCGGATGGGTGTGCCACGCCGTGCGCGCACCCGGCTCAAACGTCACGGTAGCGCCACTGACCCGCGCCCGATCAGTGCCCTTGAACGGCGCATCGATCCGCACGGTTCCGGTGAACCAATCCGCCGGCCCCTGGGCCGACGGTTGTGAGCCGTTGGGCGTAACGGTGACTCGTGGGGTTTCGTTGGCTAGGGCGTCGGCGGCCAGCAAGGAAAGGGTCAACGCAGAAGCGGCAATCGGGTTCATGGCGGTCTCTCCAGCAAGTGATGCCTGAACTTTACCGGCGCCGACTCTTCAGATAATCAACTAGAGTTCGAAATAACTTATGCAGGAAACTCATTAATGCTTCGCGAAAACGCCAGTGACCTGCTCGCCTTCCTCGCCGTGGCGCGCGCGCGCAGCTTCACCAAAGCCGCCGCCAAACTTGGCATCTCGCAGTCCGCGCTCAGCCACACCATCCGCGCCCTCGAAGCGCGCCTTGGTCTGCGCCTGCTGACGCGCACCACTCGCAGCGTCTCCCCCACCGAGGCCGGCGAGCACCTGCTGCAAACCATCGGCCCGCGCTTCGAAGAGATCGAACTGGAACTCGCCGCCCTGAGCAACCTGCGTGAAACCCCGGCGGGCAAGATTCGCATCAGCGCCACCGATCATTCGCTGGACTGGCTGCTGCGCCCGGTACTCAAGGCGTTCCTGCCGAAATACCCCGACATCGCCGTCGAAGTCTGCTGCGATTACGGCTTCGTTGACATCGCCGGGCAAGGGTTCGATGCCGGCGTGCGCTTGGGCGAAGACGTCGCCCAAGGCATGATCGCCACGCGCATCGGCCCGGACATGCGCATGGTGGTCGTCGGCTCACCGGCCTACTTCGCCAGCCGTCCACCGCCACAAACGCCACGTGACCTGACCGACCACGCCTGCAACAACCTGCGCCTGCCCACCAATGGCGGGCTGTACACCTGGGAGTTTGAAAAGGACGGCGAAAGCCTCAAGGTGCGGGTGTCCGGGCAGATCACGCTGAATGGTGTCTACCCGTTACTCGACGCGGCACTGGACGGTTTTGGCCTGAGTTACATCCCGCAGAACCTCGTCACGGCGCATCTGGCAGAGGGTCGGCTGGTGCAAGTTCTGCAAGACTGGTGCCCGCGCTTCGCCGGTTATCACCTCTACTACCCGAGTCGGCGCCAGGCGGCACCGGCGTTTGCGTTGTTGCTGGAGGCGTTGCGCTTTCGCGGTTGAATGGGCCTAACCGACCCACGCAATCAACTGATGCCGTTGCGCATCAGTCAACATCGGGCCGAAACCGGCCTTGACGTTATCGGCCATATAACGCGGATTACCGGTACCCGGGATGACGCAAGTCACCGCCGGGTGAGCCAGCAAAAACTTCAGCGCCAGTTGCGGCCAACTGTTGACCTGCACATCCGAGACCCACGCCGGGAGTGGTTTACCTTTGAGCCGGGCGAGCAAACCACCGCCGCCGAATGGCCGATTACAGATCACCGCCACCCCGCGTTCGCGGCACAGTGGCAGGATGCGTTTTTCCACGCCCCGGTCGTCGAGGGCGTAGTTGATCTGGAGGAAATCCAACGGCTCAGCCTTGAGTACAGCCTCCACTTCGTCATAGGCCGACGCCGTGTAGTGGGTGATCCCGATGTAGCGAATGCGCCCCTGCGCCTTCCATTCACGCAGTGTGGGCAGGTGGGTTTGCCAGTCGAGCAGGTTGTGGATCTGCATCAGGTCGATTTGCTCGGTGCGCAGCAGACTGAACGACTGTTCCATCTGCGCGAGACCCTCCTCGCGGCCTCGCGTCCACACCTTTGCGGCCAGAAACGCCGGCGAGCGCGGTTCGTGGATCGACAGCAATTCGCCGGTGGTCTCTTCGGCGCGGCCATACATGGGTGAGCTATCGACCACCGTACCGCCCTTGGCGAACAATTCATCGAGCACCGCCGGCAGTTGCTTGTAGGCCAGATCGCCCGGCGCAACATCAAAACCGCGATAGGTGCCCAGTCCCACCATCGGCAGGGGTTCCGAGCTTGAAGGGATGACACGGGTCTGCATGGCTTGGCCTCCGGTAGCGGCGCACGATGGGACAGCGGCCAGCGCCCGTTCAAAGGTGAAGACCGCCGAAACCCCGGCAGCCAGCGTGAGCAATCGGCGACGGGAGTAACCCTCAGTGTGGCTCATGCTGCCTCCCCCGCTGCGTGAGTCTGTTGCATGTTGTGTTGGAGGGCTGCCGGGGCGAACCGCTGGACTACACTGCGACAGCAAACCCTCACACCCCGTTAAAAGTAGCCGAATGTCCCGAACCCTGATGTCACTCGTCGCATTGATCGTCGCCGTTTACGTGGTGCTGTGCGCCGCGCTGTTCTTTTTCCAGCGCTCGCTGATCTATTTTCCGCAGCCCGCTGCCATCGAGAGCGCCGATTCGCGTTTGAAACTGTCGATGCCGGACGCCGACATCTGGGTCGCTACGCGCGAGCGCGTCGGGCCTCGGGCGCTGATCTATTTCGGCGGCAATGCCGAGGATGTATCGCGCAATCTGCCGGCGTTTGCCGAAGCGTTTCCCGATTACGCGCTGTTTTTCCTGCACTATCGGGGCTTTGGTGGTAGCGGCGGTTCGCCATCCGAAGAAGCGATTGCCGAAGATGCGCTGGCGTTGTTCGATCAGGTATCTGCCCGCCATCCGCAGATTGCCGTGGTCGGGCGCAGTCTGGGGTCGGGCGTCGCCGTGCGCCTGGCCAGTGAGCGTCCGGCGGCGCAGTTGATCCTGGTGACGCCGTACAACAGCCTCGAAGAAATTGCGGCGCGGCAATACCCGTGGGTGCCGGTGAAGTGGTTGCTCAAGGATCGTTTCGAGTCGGGCAAGTACGCTGCGCATATTCGTGTGCCGACGTTGCTGCTGGCGGCGAGTGATGACGAGGTAATTCCCCGGGCCAGCACCGAGCGCTTGCTGGGGCATTTCCCCAAGGGCGTGGCCGTGCTCAAAGTGGTGCCGGATTCGGGGCATAACTCGATTTCCGAGCGCAGGCAGTATCTGGAGTGGATGGGGGATGTGTTAAATCGGTGAGGATGGTGGGCCTGGGATTTGTGTTACCGGGACTGGCCCCTTCGCGAGCAAGCCTAGCGCGCAGCGATGCAGGGGTTTACTGGACGATGCTGTTTGGCGCGCCTTGACTGGCAGCAAAAAGCCCCAGTTTCAACAATTCCTTGCGCAGCATTGAAGGCACTACAACAGCCACTCCAGCCTCCCAATCGAGAGCCAACAACCTATTCAATTTTTGTTGGCTAACGGTGGATGGCGCCAGAAAACAGCTTTTCCTGTCGCGGATACCGATGACATTCAGCACCCCGTCCTCGCCCTGCTCTGCCATCCAGCAGTTGATCGTCGAGCGATGTTTTTGCAGCAAGGCATCGACATCCCACACCGTCATTTGCGCGAAGTTATGTGGCAAATGGCTGTCGGGCTTCATCCGTTTCAAATCGGCTGCCACCGCAGCGGCGAGGTCGGCTTCGATGCCGGCCTGGCATTCAAGGAAATACTGTTCGGCCCAGTCAGCACAAAGCCTGGCTCTTGGCGCAAGTTCGGCATACGCCCCGATATCTGCCGCCGTAGTCGTCTGCCCGGTGAAATTGAGCGTGTTATCCAGAATCGCCGTGGCCAATAACGCGGCGCTTTGCTCGCTGATCTGCGACAACATACCTGCCGCCTGCCAACGCTGAAAAACCTGCGTCGCCGCCGCGCCAATCGGTCGGATATCGGCGCCAGTGCCAAGCTTCTGCGCCCAGTAATGTTCATAACCCGGATGATGGTCGATCACTTCCACCACCTGATCGAGCACCACTATTGGGTCGACATGGTGATAGTCGGACACGTCGACCAGGACGAATTCGTCGTTCGGCTTCGCGGGGTAAACGTGCAGACCGGGGCCCCAACCGAGCACGGTTTTCGACACGCTGGCGTTGGGTTGTGTGCTGCTGACGGCACGAGCGGGAATGCCTTGCAGGTTCAACAGTTCTGCGTAGGCGATACAGCAGGCGTAGGCATCGATATCCAGATAGGCCGCGCCCGAGGTGATGATTTTCATGGGCGGCAACATCGCATGGATTGATGACATTTGGGTGACAGCAAAAAGATCGCAGCCTGCGGCAGGCTGCGATCTTTTGATCTTCAAGCCGCCCGCTGCCCTTGCGCCACCATCGCCGAAGCCGCGAGCATCGCCCGCAACAACACCGCACAGCCCGCCGCCAGATCATCCGGTGCAGCGTTTTCGATTTCGTTGTGGCTGATGCCGCCTTCGCACGGCACGAAGATCATCCCAGCAGGCCCCAACTCGGCAAGGAAGATCGCGTCGTGGCCGGCGCCGCTGACGATGTCCATGTGCGACAGCCCCAAACCTTTCGCCGCGCCGCGTACGGCTTCGACACAGCCCTTTTCGAAGTACAGCGGCGGGAAGTCGGCCGTTGGGGTCAGCTCATAAGTGAGGCCGTGTTCTTCGCATGTGGCGTCGATGACGTGCTTCACTTCGGCGATCATCGAGTCCAGCCGTGCTGGTTCCAGATGACGGAAATCGAGGGTCATGCGCACCTCGCCCGGGATGACATTGCGCGAACCGGGATAGGCTTGCAGGCATCCGACCGTGCCGCAGGCATGAGGTTGGTGGCCGAGGGCGGCGCGGTTGACGGCGCCGACGATCACCGAGGCGCCGACCAGTGCATCTTTGCGCAGGTGCATGGGCGTCGGGCCGGCGTGGGCTTCAACGCCACGCAGCTTGAGGTCAAACCACTTTTGCCCCAACGCGCCGAGCACCACGCCGATGGTTTTCTGTTCGTCTTCAAGGATCGGGCCTTGTTCGATGTGCGCCTCGAAATAGGCGCCGACCTTGTGCCCGCTGACCTTGCGCGGGCCAGCATAGCCGATGGTATTGAGCGCCTCGCCGACGGTGATGCCATCGGCATCGACTTTGGCCAGGGTTTCTTCGAGGGTGAATTTTTCTGCAAACACGCCAGACCCCATCATGCACGGAGCGAAACGCGAGCCTTCTTCGTTGGTCCACACCACCACTTCCAGCGGCGCTTCGGTTTCAACGCCGAGGTCATTGAGGGTGCGCAGCACTTCGACGCCGGCGAGTACACCAAAGCAACCATCGAACTTGCCGCCGGTGGGTTGGGTGTCGATGTGGCTGCCGGTCATCACCGGTGGCAGATCAGGATTGCGGCCCGGGCGGCGGGCGAAGATGTTGCCGACGGCATCGACGGTGACGCTGCATCCGGCGTCCTGGCACCACTGCACAAACAGATCGCGGGCCTGGCGATCAAGGTCGGTAAGGGCCAGGCGACAGACGCCGCCCTTGACCGTGGCGCCGAGTTTGGCCAGTTCCATGAGCGACGCCCACAGGCGGTCGCGGTTGATGTGCTGATGGTTCGATTGCAGAACGTCTACAGCTGCGTTCATGGGGATCTCCTCAGGCTGCTTTCTTATGAGTTTCTCAGCTATATCTCGGTGTCAGTCAGACCGATTTCGCGAGCAAGCTCGCTCCCACAGGGGAACGCATTCCAATGTGGGAGCGAGCTTGCTCGCGAAAGGGCCCTGCGCTACACCGCCGATTTCACGACAGAAGGCTGTGCCCGCATCACGCACACCCCGTAATAAATCACCCCACCCAGCGCCGAACCGGTGAACCAGCCGTAACTGTAGAACCAACTGAACGCATCGCTGCCCAGCGACAGCACAGTCAGCGCCACCGGCACGCCGAATGCGAGGAACCCGGCCCAGTTCCACGCCGGATAGACGTCGTCGCGGTACAACCCGGCCAGATCCAGTCGTTGTTTCCTGATCAGGAAATAATCCACCACCATGATCCCGGCAATCGGCCCGAGCAGGCTTGAGTAACCCAGCAACCAGTTGGAGTAGACGGACTCCAGGCTGACATCGGAAACGATCCAGCCGAGTTTTTTCAGCAGTTCATGGGCCATCAGCGCGAGGCCGACAACCCCCGTCAGCAACACGGCTTTGGTGCGGTTGATCACCTTGGGGGCAATGTTCTGAAAATCGTTGGTTGGCGAAACAATGTTGGCGGCGGTGTTGGTAGACAGCGTGGCGACGATGATCAGCGCCATGGCCACCGCCACCCACACCGGGCTCTGGATATGGCCGATCAACGTGACCGGATCGGAGACCGTGACGCCGACCAGTTTGACCGACGCGGCGGTCATGACCACACCGAGTGCCGCGAACAGAAACATGGTCAACGGCAGGCCGATGATCTGCCCGAGAATCTGATCCTTCTGGCTCTTGGCGTAACGGCTGAAGTCAGGAATGTTCAACGACAGCGTGGCCCAGAACCCGACCATGGCGGTCAGCCCGGCAGCGAAGTAACTGACCACGCTTGCCCCCTCTGGACGCTTGGCCGGGATCGCCATCAGCTCGGTCATCGATACATTGGGCATCGCCCACACCAGCAAGCCGATGCCGACCGCGACCAGCAACGGCGCAGACAAGGTTTCCAGCCACTTGATCGACTCGGCACCGCGGATCACCACCCACAGGTTCAACGCCCAGAAAATCATGAAGCCGATCACCTCCCCGGTTCCGCCGAGGGATTTCCAACCGTCGAACACCGAACCGAGAAACAGGTGAATGGCCAACCCGCCAAACATCGTCTGAATACCAAACCAGCCACACGCCACCAGCGCACGAATCAGACACGGCACGTTGGACCCAAGGATGCCGAAAGATGAGCGCAGCAACACCGGAAACGGTATGCCGTACTTGGTGCCGGGGAACGCATTGAGGGTCAGCGGGATGAGCACAATAAGGTTGGCAAACAGAATCGCCACCAGCGCTTCGCCCACCGAGAGGCCGAAATACGCGGTGAGCACGCCGCCCAGGGTGTAGGTCGGCACGCAGATCGACATACCGACCCACAACGCGGTGATGTGCCATTTGTTCCAGGTTCGTTCGTGCACCTTGGTCGGTGCCATGTCGTGGTTGTAACGGGGACTGTCGAGGACGTCGCTGCCGGCTTCGAGTTCAAACAAGCCGTCGCGCTCGGTCACTTGCGATCTGTTCTGTTGCATGGCCGCTCCACTGTTCTTCTGATTATTTTTTGCTCATCAGGCGGCTGACGTATGAACGCGCAAGCCGGACGATGGCCGGAGGAACTGACAACTTTCATGCACCGGCCATGGTGTCAGCGGCGGCATCAATAAACGTGCCGGGTACTCCGCTTGCCCCTCGCGCCGTGCTTCAAACGTTGTGCAACTTTCTGATATTCATCAGTTTTAATTATTCACCCGAGGTGTCCGGAAAAACTTGTCTGAGCGCTCAGGCTAAACACTTGGCAAGTTGGCCGAATTGTCAGGACTCAATCTGGTGCACTGCATTTTTTTCTTCATGAGCGATCAACCGCAGCTCAACTTCAAGCGGCTGATTTCACATAAGAAATCTTGACCATATTTCCATCCTGTCAAGTGCGTCAAAATGGTGAACGGCCTCACCATTTTGGTGAATTTTGTTTTTTATTCTTATTTTTCAATACTTTATATAGGCAATAAGCTTATAAAAAATTATCTTGAACTATTGCAGAACTGCGACTAGTTTCTATTCCTGACAGCGATGACAGGAATACACCGATCAACGCTGTACATCAATAAAACATCTAGAACCGACACAAGTCGGTCATGCCTGCGAGGAACTCGGAATGTCTCTGTTGATCCGTGGCGCCACCGTTGTTACCCATGATGAAAGTTACCGCGCCGACGTCTATTGCGCTGATGGCGTGATCAAAGCCATGGGTGAAAACCTTGATGTTCCCGCCGGTGCCGAAGTGCTCGACGGCAGCGGCCAATACCTGATGCCCGGCGGCATCGATCCGCACACCCACATGCAACTGCCCTTCATGGGCACCGTGGCCAGTGAAGATTTCTTCAGTGGTACGGCGGCCGGCCTGGCCGGTGGCACCACGTCAATCATCGACTTCGTGATTCCCAACCCGCAGCAGTCGCTGATGGAGGCGTTTGATCAGTGGCGCGGCTGGGCGGAAAAATCCGCCTCGGACTACGGCTTTCACGTTGCAATCACCTGGTGGAGCGAGCAGGTACGTGAGGAAATGGCCGAACTGGTCAGCCATCACGGGATCAACAGCTTCAAGCATTTCATGGCTTACAAAAACGCGATCATGGCCGCTGACGATACCTTGGTGGCGAGTTTCGAGCGCTGCCTGGAACTGGGTGCAGTGCCGACCGTCCACGCGGAAAACGGCGAACTGGTTTATCACCTGCAACGCAAGTTGATGGCGCAGGGCATTACCGGGCCGGAAGCGCATCCTCTGTCGCGTCCTTCGCAGGTCGAAGGTGAGGCGGCAAGTCGCGCCATTCGTATCGCCGAAACCCTTGGCACGCCGTTGTATCTGGTACACGTTTCAACCAAAGAAGCCCTCGACGAAATCACCTATGCGCGCAGCAAGGGGCAACCGGTGTACGGCGAAGTGCTCGCCGGGCATTTGCTTTTGGATGACAGTGTCTATCAACACCCGGACTGGCAGACCGCCGCCGGTTACGTGATGAGTCCGCCGTTCCGTCCGCGTGGTCACCAAGAGGCGCTTTGGCACGGCTTGCAAAACGGCAACCTGCACACCACCGCCACCGATCACTGTTGCTTCTGCGCCGAGCAAAAAGCCGCCGGGCGCGACGACTTCAGCAAGATTCCCAATGGCACCGCCGGCATCGAAGACCGCATGGCCGTGCTTTGGGATGAAGGCGTGAACAGCGGGCGTTTGTCGATGCAGGACTTCGTCGCCCTCACCTCCACCAACACTGCAAAAATCTTCAACCTCTACCCGCGCAAAGGCGCGATTCGCATCGGAGCCGATGCCGACCTGGTGCTGTGGGATCCGCAGGGCACCCGTACCATCTCCGCCAAAACCCACCATCAGCAGGTGGACTTCAACATCTTCGAAGGCAAGACCGTGCGCGGTGTGCCCAGCCATACCGTCAGCCAGGGCAAAGTGGTCTGGGCCGATGGCGACCTGCGCGCCGAGCGTGGTGCCGGGCGGTATATCGAACGACCGGCGTATCCGGCGGTGTTTGATTTGCTGAGCAAGCGGGCTGAGATGCACAAGCCCACTGCGGTGAAACGCTGAGAACCAGGCCTTCGGCCTTCGCGAGCAAGCCCGCTCCCACAGGGGAACGCATTCCAAATGTGGGAGCGGGCT
>NZ_JAIHLQ010000027.1 GCF_019733355.1 Pseudomonas baetica
ACGTGAGCGTGAACCATGGTTGCTGGCCAGCAATTTAGTTCAGAGCGAGTGGAATCCGGCAAAGATCGTGGCGGTTTACAAACGACGCATGCAAATTGAGGAAGGTTTCAGAGATGTGAAAAGTGAGCACTTGGGATTGGGTCTGAATCTACATCGCAGCCATTGCCTGCATCGTATTGAAATACTGCTGTTGGTTGCCGCTCTCGCCAATTACCTGCTCTTTTTAACGGGGCTTCAGGCTCGCCAAAGTAACTTGGAGCGGCGATATCAAAGCAACAGTCTCAGAGAACGACGAGTGCTTTCATTGTGGCGGCTTGGCCTGGAATACTGGCGTAGGTGCATAGAGTTCGGAGGCAGCGGAGACTGGGAAAAATTGGAGAAAGCTCTGCGCGATGAGGTGCATCATCAGGCGCAGAGCCTGGAGTAGATTTGTGGGGATCCCTCAGGGTCTGTCCCCCTTTACCTTCGAATCTGGTCAATTAATTCTGATTCTAAGTCATTTTTGAACAGTTCGCGGTAAGCATCTGCTGGCTACCCGCCCTGCCCTCCAAGCGCCAAATACTGAGCATGAGGCGTAACAATGTGCGATCGCTCTGATTGTGCGTTAACACGGTAACTTGACCAGCCATATTGTGCCGGATGAATTACCATTTTCGCTATGACTGGATTCATTTCAATGTATCGATAACAACACTACAAATATCGTTCACTCTCAACAAGGCATGAGCGATACCGGCCCTGTCAATTAAACGTCCGCCCAAAAAACAGATCTATTGAAGCGCTTACGATAATTTGATCAGTGGTAAAATCCAACGTATCCGAAACAGCCACTATCGCTCTTAGCTCCTCTGGAAAATCCTCAACTCCCCCATGCAAAGTTGGCATTAAAAAACGAAAATAGTCCCCCATCACAGTATTTCCGGTATACCCAATCGGATAATCTTCACTTGGGGTAGCACCTTCCACTGCATGAAAAACGTAGAATCCTTTTATTGACGGAATTGAATATTCAGATAGTTTTTTATCAAACTGCGATCTTTCTGATATTGAAAATTCTACTTCCTGACGCGATTGAGTAGACCGGTATCGACGGCACGAATATAAATCCAATACCGTTTGGCCTTTTTTATTCTCGGGATAACTCAAAAAACTTGAAGACTCCTCCCACATAAATTCATTTAACGCATCAAGTTTCGCTTCTAGATCCGAAATAGCCAACAATGCCGAAGGAAGACTACCGAAACAATTATTCACCATAACCGCTATCCTTCCATTTTTATCCATGGCGAACCACGTAATTATCTCTCCGAAACCAGGTTGCCAATTTTTACTTAGCGACATCACTTTTTCTCCGGCCAAGTGGCACTGCAGTTTGCGCAGGTATCAATAATCGCATTCTTAGTGATCCCACCTTCATCTCTAACGGTACGTGGGCGCAACGCATTCGTAAACTTCACGCCAGCCGGATTAACACCCAACCTCACTAATTTGTCAACCGCAGAGACTTCAGCACATGCACCAGCCGCGTTTCGGCATAGGCTTGTAATCTCCCCAACCTTAACACCTAGCTGGGTCTCTATATATTTAACGGTACGCGCATCCAGCATGTCCGCACTAATATTACCGTTACTGCTCCCTACCGCTGTTTTTCCAGACACAGGATCATAAGCACTGATCATAGTTGCCACTTTTGAAGCTTGGGTGTTACTAGGGATTGCATTGATAGCATCCAATAATTCCTGCGTTGCACGCTCATAAAATTTGTCATTCGCAGGAACATGAAGCACCGTTCGATCAAATAGACCGACCGTTTCATCTGTAAGTCTTGAGTATTGACCGGTTTCGGAAATCAACCCTGCTGTAGGTGTACCAGGCAGCTTTGTACCTGGTAGCCCCGCCCCAGCAACCCCCAAGGCGCCCGTAACAATATTTCCAGCCGCATTCCAGAGATCGCCGTTGAGTGCCTGATTCGTGCCAAACCCGATCTGCAATACGCCGTCCGCCGCAGCGGCCAGACGAATGCCCGCTCCCAGTGAGCCAGTCAACCCGTAAATCGCCGGATTGCCTAAATTGGATAGCCCCTGTTGCTCATTGTTGATACGCAAGAATCCTTGTGCATCCTTGTAAACCAGTTCGTTCTCACTCTGAGGTCTTGTCCAATACAGTTGCTCGAACCATCCCCCAAGCTGGCTGCGTAGCGCATCCGCATAAGCATTTTTGGCGTCGCTCGTACCTGCAAACGGATAAATCCCACCATTGTCCGGGCCATTGGCAAGCAGTTTCAAAACCAATTTGTCAGCGAAATCCTTGCCATGCCGAATCGCCATGTCAGCTGCGTAAACATTAAGGTATGCATTTAGCTCGGACAGTTCCGAGGTTGTCAGTGACGTTTTATCCAGTCGATATTTCGCAAGTAAATTGTCAGCGCGCTGATCAGCACCTTCGAGCGTTACTAATTGTCTGGCTGAATCAAGACTCCCTGTTTCTTTGAAAATTTCCCGTGCACGGTCGCGCTTGGCTTCGGCATGTTCACCAAGAAAATTGTACTGTGTAGCGTTTGCTGCGACTGTCGCGGCAGTACCGATATCCCCCCCTGATAAGGTGGCCCCCAAGACACCTACGATCTGTGAGATTGCTAGAATATTGGCTTGAGCCTGAATATATTCTGCAGACCCCTTTGCATAATTGGACGGTAGAAGTTGCTCACCCAACAGGCCAATCAACACCTCGTTAGCGCCCCCTGCTATTGCCCCGGTACGGAAGTCGCCACCCATGGCTTCGGCCAGCAAGCCACCCAAACCTGCGTGAAGCGCGATCTTCGCAAGACTGCCATCAGCAAGATCCAGATCGCCAATTTTTCCAGCACCGATTGCCCCACCAATACTCGCAGCTGTTCCCGCCGCTGAGTTCAACAGATTGTCCTGGAAACTTCCGCCGTAGACTGCGGTTTTGATCACTGCATCGGCGCTGATTTTGATTGCGATGGTTTGCAGACTTTTCGGGTCTAGGCCCACTGCACCTGCATCGAACTTCAGCCCTTGAGTAACACCCGCTGTCACAGCGGCTACGAGATAACTCTTGATGGCATCTTTCGAGGTCACATCTTTGAGTACTGCTCCCAAACTACCTCGGTTATCAATGGTGCTGACTGTTAACTTCGTTGCACCAGTCACAGCGACCGCCTGCAACATAGTGTTCATCCCAGCCATCATTGGCCCCATTACAGCTGCCAATGCGATCGCGATGATCATCTGCGATGCCGGACCAAGACCCGAATTCTCGTACTTGAAGGATTCGTGAATCTCTTTAACGAGCTGCCAATCAACATCCCCCCGCGCCTCGGCGTCTTTCAACCACGCCAACTGCGGATCGGCCTTGACCATGGTGTCGATGGTCTGGCTGACGGATTGCTGGTTTACATCCTTGATGTCGATTTTCAGGCCATCTACGGCCTTGATCACGATGTTGCCCTTGGCAATCATTTGGGTCTGGCGCAAGGTTTCGTCGGTATTACCACGGCCTTTAGAGGAGACCCACGCGGCACTGTTGTTGGTCTTGGTATGGCTCTCATCATGCAGATCCTTCATCCCTTCAAAGGTGATGGAGCCGCCGCTGTCGAGAACGATGTCCTTTCCGCTGTCGAGCTTGGCCACTTGATAGAGTTGGTCGCCCTTGCTGACCAGCGAGAGGTTGCCACCGGTCTTGATCTCGCTACCCACGTGGGTGACCTGGGTGACTTCGTCGCGCTTGAGTTTCAGGTTGCCGAAACCACCCTTCTCCTTCATGTCATACAACGTGTAATCCTTGTTCTGCGCGGCCAGCAGATTCAGGTCTCTGCCCGCGTAGACGTAGGCTTCGTTACCCGCGCTGATCTTGCTCGCGACCAGCGTGGTGTCGCGGCCTGAGCTGGACGTGGCTGCGCCACGTACTGGAGCGGTTGCCGCATGCCTCGTCGGTCGAAGAGTACGAAGCGTTACTGCCGTGGAACTGCTCGCCGCAGATGCCACGGTAGACCGTTGCTCCACCACTGGGTAGTTGGGGTTTATGGATCGCATACTATAAATCAATATATTACGAGCACCCGTAGGGTGCGTATGGTGTATCGCAAAATGGCTAGGGTTTAAGGGCAGCCAAACACCTCGAAAACCGCACCGATTTAAGGGCAAACACCGGCCAAAGGGTCAAAATCTTCGCCAGCGGCCCGACCGCTGGCAGCGGTAGCCGAGAAGTAGCAGAAAGATAGCAGCTAGATAGCTGAGAGATAGCAACAGATAGTCGATAGATAGCAGCTAGATAGCACAAAGGAAGCAGCTCACCGGCGTGATGCAGACATGATGCAAGTTGCATGCAGCAGTGATGCAGGCATGTGGCAAGAATGATGCGCCGATGATGCAAACCGCTGCCAATCAATGAATGATTCTGAGGCGTTAAGCAGGATGAATACCAAGCAACCCAACGAGACCAGCAAATTTCTTAGCTATGTTCTCAGGCATGAACCACACGCCATCGGCTTGCAGCTAGACAGCGAGGGCTGGGCAGATGTGGAATCCTTGATAGCCGGTGCCGCTAAGGATGGGCGAATTTTAGATATTGCCCTGATTCAGGCTGTCGTCAGCAGCAGCGATAAAAAACGCTTCAGCCTCTCGGATGATGGCCTGCGCATTCGCGCCGTACAGGGCCACTCAACAGCCAGCGTGAGCCTTCAGCACGTAGAGAAAGAGCCGCCAGAGTTTCTCTACCACGGCACCGCCACACGCTTTCTGGAGTCGATTCGTCAACAAGGACTGATTGCCGGCTCTCGCCACCATGTACACCTGTCGCAGGACATAACGACGGCCATTGCTGTTGGACAGCGCTATGGAAAGCCTGTGGTACTAAAAATTGAAGCCCTGCGGATGTACCAACAGGGCTTCAAGTTCTTTCAAGCAGAGAATGGGGTTTGGTTAACGAATCACGTGCCCATGAGCTTTATACATCAGGATTGAGCTCAATATTCGGCGCGCTCAGACTTATAGCGAGCCGACTCTTCGTAGGTCTTTTTAAGCCATTCGGAGAAACTCATAACACTCCCTCTTGCCTCCCACCCCTGAGAAGCAAAAGCATGCACATAAATAACTATTGGATCACCCGTGTGATCGCTCCCATCAAAACAGGCAAAATCATCAGAGTCCTCTAGCTTTGCAAATGGAATGAAGTGAAGACCCGGGTACTGTCGCGCCAAATCATTAAGCCAATACTCTGCATCATCTTTGAATTCGCACAAGAACCACCAAGGCTCAAGATCAGGAATAGATTCCTGACTTATGAAATCAAGATAATCCTTAGAGAACAAAAATCCGGCAGGCAATACCGACTCAGGATACAAATAACGCTCACTCATTACTCGCGCCCCGTAATGCGTGGAGGCTGAGATGCCCCATATGGGTTCTCCTTATAAAAGCCACCTGTCTGCTTATTGATCCGACCAGTCATAGCCTCACCCCAGGTTTTGGGAACAAATCCTTTCTTGGGAATTGTAAAGCGCTTTATCTCAGAGGCGCTAAGCAAATCATCAAACCCTCTAACTGTTGCTTTGACATCTATCCCTGCCTCCCTGGCCGCAGCAATACGAGTGTTGTCGATAGAGGTCAACTTCCCATCAGGCATCCTTACCACATCCACCGGATCGCCCTTCCACCCATCAGACTTCATACTTTTCACTAGATCGCTATAAGTGAAAGCTCCCCCATCTTTATCTGTCTTATTGAATGTAACGGTATTCTGCGAAAAACGAATATCGCCAGCCTTATGGGAAGTGGCATTAACTATTCCTTTTGCACCAACTTATTCGTGAGAAGCTAAAGTCTTAGTCGCCTGATGCAAAGTGGCCATAAGGTCCTCAAGATTGAAATTCCATTTAACTCCCTCAACGGGAGGATAAATTTCTATTTCAATTGGTCTTCCTGGCTCATGTGATACCTCCGCCAACTGACTCGACCCCGCCCAAATCTCGAATACGCAATTCTCTCGATCTGGGGGGCTTGTGATCACAGTAGATAAAAGATTCATGGCTTCGGGGGCTCCAACAAACCAATAAATTTCCCATTTGAATCGTAGCGAAGCCCACGGCCATCGGGGGCAATCACATCCATGACCTTCCCAAATCTACCGGTGTCTTTATAGGTTACGGTGGTCGCCGGATTGCTCAAGATTTCGTCAGCTATTTTTTGACCTTGAGCGTTGATTTCAGAAGGGCTTCCTTTAACGCTAGGAAACGCACTGCCTTCACGACTGCCGTGTTTTTGGAGTGCTCGACCAGCTAATGAAAGTTGCCCTGATTTATCGGCAGGATCAAGCAGTTTGCCTGCATTTGACAAATCATCAATGTTTTTCCCAGCGAACGCACTACCTTTTGCACCTGTCGCTGCCGGCCCAACGACTGCGGCAATCTCCTCAGCCGTTAGCTTAGCCCCAGTTTTCGCCTCAATCTCCATCAAACTGCGGAGATCACTCAGTTCCTTGGTTGCTGCCCCTCCTGCTGCGATCCCCAACCCGGCGGGAAGTGCCTCCGACATCCCTGCATCAGCGGCCCAGATCGTGACTTCGTTAGCGCACAACACTGGGTTGGCTGCGCAGGTAGCTGCACCTCTCGTGGCCAACTGCCCAAGTAAAGCAATCGCTTCTGGCGCAAGAGCAATAATCCCCGCTGCAGCCAACAATTTCACAGCATTGGCCGGATCCCCTTTCGGAAGGTGGTCGAGGGACGCTCGCGTCCTGGCATTGGTCGAGTCGGCGATATTGCTATGGAGGAATTGATCTGTAATCCCCGTTTTGTCATTTGGCCAAAGTTTGCTTAATTCAAGAGAGCCTTCATCAATCTCAGCCTTAATCTTCTCGCAATCACCGGTCGCCCAACAGTTATTGAGCCGCGCCGTGTTATCCGCATCACGCTTGGCAAACTCAGCTCGAACCGCATCACAGTTGTCTTTACATTCCTTGAGCGCCTTCTCCAGGTCTTTTACATCCTGATGGCTCAAGTAGTTATATTGAGTACCACTCTGCGCGATCGATGACCCTAGCTGCAGCTTGTCAGCATCGGCATTCGGGTCCTGCACAGCGGTCGTCAAAACCCCGATCAGTTGCGAATTCATCAGCAACAATCGTTCTCTATCGTCCTTCGACATTCCGGAATAAGCCGACGCCAGGTCGTCAACCAGCGCTTCGTTGACTCCGGCTGCCAAGGCGCCCGTTTTGAAGTCCCCACCCGCAGCCAGTGAGCTCAAGCCCCCCATCAGCGCATGCAGGCCTATCTTCTCCAGACCACCCTCCTGCAGGTGGTTGCTCACCCCGATATCACCCACCAGGTTGAAACCATAGGCGGTAAACGCATTCACCAGGCTTTTTTGCACCGCATCGCCCAAGCTGCCTTCACGGCCCAGGGCTTTGTTGAGCAATGCCGAGGTGGAGTTTTGCAATAACTGGTTTTCGGTGAAGTGCGCGATACCTTGCAAGCTGCTCAGACCACCGGAGTCGGCGACGATAACTTTGCCGGTATTGGCTAATGCCCCATTGGTGGAGTTCGCCAGCGCAGGGGATGTACCGGTCGTGGTTCGGGTCCAGTCATTGAAGAAACCGGTGGTCAGACCCGCAGTGCCTCCGGCCACAATGTAATTTTTCAGGTTGTCAGCACTGAAGGTTTCTTTGAGCGCCGCTCCGAGATTGCCTTTGTTGTTAATGGTGCTGACGGCCGCCGTGCTGGCTGCCGAAGTGATCATGGCGGTGAGTGCCGCGTTCGCCCAACCTGCTGCCACTGCTTCGGTGGTGGCTGTCGCGGCCAAGCCAGCGGACATCGCTGTGCCGGAACCAGCAGTCGCACCAGCTCCCACAAGGCCTGAAGCCGCACCCGCCGTGAAGTAGGTGACGATGATTATGATGATGATCATCGCAGGGCCACCCAACCCGGAATGACTTTCATCCCAGCGGTCATGCAGCTCTTGGACTTGACGCCAATCCACATCATTTCGCGCTTCGGCGTCTTTCAACCAAGCCATACTCGGATCGGCTTGCACCATGGCGTCGATTGCCTGGCTGACGCTTTGCTGATTGATCTGTTTGATGTCTATGTGAAGCCCATCAACAGCTTTAATAAGGGTTTGACCTTTGGCAATCAGTTGGCTTTGGCGCAGTGTTTCGTCAACCTGGCCTTTGCTTTCCATGCTGGTCCACGCAGCGCTACTGCTGCTCTTGTCGTGGCTTTCCTGATGCGAATCCTTCACTGCCTCAAAGGTGATGGTGCCACCACTTTCCAATGTCAGGTCTTTACCACTGTTGAGCTTGGCGCCCTGATAGCGTTGATCACCCTCGCTGACCAGCGTGAGATTGCCCCCGGTCTTGATCTCGCTCCCCACATGAGTGATTTGGGTAACTTCGTCGCGCTTCATTTTCTTGGCGCCGAAACCACCCTTCTCCTTCATGTCATACAGCGTGTAATCCTTGTTCTGCGCAGCCAGCAGATTCAGGTCATTACCCGCATACACGTAGGCTTCATTCCCGGCGCTGATCTTGCTAGCCACCAGTGTGGTGTCGCGGCCGGAAGTGGTTATTACGTGGCCACCTGCGATGAATTCAGCTGCTTTCTGAGCGGTGTGGCTGTTCTCTTCGTGGACGCGCTTCTTGCCTTTTTTGCTGTTGATCTCGACATTGTGTTCGTCACTCGCCGAATACATGTTCAAGTCTTGTTTTGCGTCGACAAGCAGATCACCTTTGGCATCAGCGGTGCTCGCGATAACGTTGATGTTTCCACCAGCATCGAGCTTTAGGTTCCCGCCGCTCTTCACGCTGGACGCGAGGTTTTCCACCGTTGTAGTGACGGTCGAGCGATGCCCGCCGTTCTCGATTTTGTGGATCTCGTTGACGTCCTGGACCGCCAGCAAGTTGATGTCGCGGGTGGCGCTCAGGTTGGCGTCACCGCCGCTGCTGATGGATGACGAGTTGACCAGATCCTGGCCGGACTTGATGGTCAGACTGTCGCGCGCGGTGATGTTGCCGCCGTCATCGACCAGCGTGCGCATCCCGTTGCCGTCACGCACAGCGACAGCGGTTCGATCGTTGACGATGTCGCCCATGAGGCTGGTGAGGCTGACCTGATTGCCGCGAATCTCGCCGGCCAAGGCATTGCGAATGCTGTCGGTGGCCATGAGCGTGATGCGCTCATTGGCTTCGACCAGACCGCCCTGATAGAGGCTGCCCTTGACGTCGACGGAGACGTCTTTGCTGGCGCTCAAGGTTCCGACGTTGACCAGGTCATTGCCGGCGAGCAGTTCCAGATCGCGGCCCTGAATCAGGCTGCCGCCGCGCACGTTGCGCGATTCGGCCTGTGCAAGATAGAGCACCGGCACCAGCACTTTCTGGCCGTCGACGATGCGTTCTTCCATCCAGACGATGTCGTGGGTCAGTGCGGCAACCTGCGCGGAGGTCAGGCTGACGCCGACCGACAGGTTCAGTTCGTTCTTGCTGGCGAGCGCGTTATCCATCAGATAACGGAATTGCTCGTAGTCGTTTTCCAGGCCGCCAGCGAGGAAACGCTGGCCGGTCTGGGCCATGACCGCGTCGCTGATCAAGCGCGATTCGTAGCGACCGTCGCCGAGGCGACGAGCTGCTTCATCTGTGCTGAAGTTGAGTTTGCCGAGCAGGTAGTCGGAACTCATGAACGCCGCGGTCTGGGTGAGCTCCGGGTTGGTTTCGATCAGGTAACGACTCTGCGGATTCGTGCTCTGCACGAACATGCCATATGGGCCTTTCGGCAGACGGAACGTCGAGGAAGCCGTCGGATCGACCGCCGCAAAAGGTACACCCTTAAAGTCGACCGGGACGAAGCTGATCTGCTTCACGCCGTCGGCATCGACACGTTCGATGCGGGTTACATTTTTCGCTGCCTGGGTGCTGGCGTCAGTGCTGTGCTTACCCAGATTGATGTTGATACCACCGACCACGGAGGTCTGATCGCTGGACAATGACCCGGTCAGTTGCCCATAGGTGTTTTCGTACAGCGTACCGTTCTGAATGCTGTTGGTGACATCCAGTTTGACTTTGCCACCAGCCTGAAGCACCGCCGAGTAGACGTTGTTGCCGTTTTCATTCCAGGTGGTGACGTCGCTGGTCTGAGCGAATCGGGAGTCGCTGGAGCGACTGACCAATTCTTCGAAACGTGCCTCGTCGAAATTGCCTGCCGCTGTGGCGGCATTGAACGCCGGGATGTCCATGAACTCCATCTGATCCCAGAGGCTGTTATCGATGTGTCCCGGCGTACCGATCTGCACCACCCGATGGCCCGAGCGCGAGACCGCTCCCTGATTCAACAGGCTGTCGGCAGTCACCGTCAGGTCGCCGTTGGCCGCCAGCAGGCTGTAGCGGTTTTCCACTTGATTGGCGTGGATGTTGAAGTTTTTTCCGGCGACGAATCGTGCCGCGCGCGAGTCCTTGAGGACTTGATCGTTGAAGTCAGTGGTAATGGTGATATAGCCGCGTTTCCAGCCGTCATGGCCACCGCAATGCTGGCCGCACACCCAGCTCAAGCTGCCAGATGATTGCCCCGAGGTCATCTCGAATTCTGCCTTGGCGTTTTCCACCGAGACAGCATTGATGTCGATATCACCCTCACCTTCGACGGTGCCCGACAGGTTGCTGAACAACGCGGCACGACCGCCGCCCACAGCGTCGAAGCTCAGGTTGCCGCGGCTGTAGATGTCACCGTAGAAATTGTTGAGGCTGTTGCCGTGCAGCTTCATCGTGCCGCCGCTGAACAGCAGGGTGTCGGCGTCGTTGTAGATGCCGTTGGCAGCGGTGAACTCAAGATTGCCTTGGGCGCCGAGAGTGCCTTTGTTGTTGATGCGTGCTGCCGTCACCGTGAGGTTCTGGTTGGCGATCAGACGACCGAGGTTGTCGAGCGTGCCGCGCAGGGTCAGTGCGGTATCGCCCCCGCTGACCAGTCGCCCGTCCTGTTGAATCAAGTCGTTGGCGCTGATGGTGAGCTTCTTTTGCGCCGATACCCGACCACTGTTGAGCAGATTGCCCGTCAGGGTCAGCGTCAGATCGCCGTCGCTGAGCAGTTGTCCGGCGTTGGTCAGGTTGGCGACCTGAAGGCTCATTGCCGAAGCACTGGCGATGCGGTCACTGGCATTGAGGTTCAGATCCTGAGCGCTGGTGTAGGTCAGGCCGCCGTTGAGTTGCCAGGTGCCGACACCATTGACCGAACCGACATCCCACACGCCTTTGCCCAGTCCGGTGAGGCTGCCCTGGGTGCCGGTCAGATTGCTCAGATCCAGATCGAAGACACCCTGCGCGGCGTGACGCACGCTGCCGCTGAGGTTATTGAGTTGGCCGCCGGCGAGTGTCAGATCCTGGCTGCCGATCTCTATAACGCCGCTCTGGTTGTTCAGGTTGCCGGTCAGTTTGATCTGACTGGAGGCGCCGCCGAGTGCGCGAATCTGGCCGCCGGCACTGTTGTTCAACTGGCCGCTGGCGAGTTGCAGATGGGTCGCCGATTCGATCAGGCCACCCTGGTTGAGAATCTGGCTGACCGCTTCGAGCGCCAATCGATTGCCGCTGATCTCGCCGCCGGTGTTGTCCAGACTGTCGCCAACGAATACCAACTGATCCTTGGCGAACATCTTGCCGGCCCGGTTGGTCAGGCGAGTGACGGTCAATTTCAGATCACCCAACAGGCTGGAGATCAATCCGGCCTTGCCGTTAACCGCGCTGTTATCGAGGTCGGCGCTGGTGATCTCCAATGTGGAGGCTTGCAGCGTGCCGCCCTGGTTCTGAAGGGTTCCGCTACCCAGAGCCAGTTCGGCATGACTGCCATTGGCGAAGATCACGCCTTGCTGGTTCAGCAGGGTTTTGCCGGTAATTTTCAGGCCATCACTGCCCGCGATGATCTGGCCGGCAGCGTTGTTGTTGATCGAGATGCTGGTGATGTCCAGTCGCTTGCCGCGCAGGGTGCCGCCACGGTTATCCAGCTCGGTGAGCTGATCGAGCAGCAGACGCTGTTCAGCGGCATCGACGACGCCAGTGACGTTGCTGAAGACACCACTGATTTTCAGTGCGACATCACCGCCGTTGCCGACAATGCCACCCTTGTCATTGTTGTTCAGTTGCGTGGCAGTCACGTCGATGGCTTGGCCAAGCAGGACGCCGGCGCTGTTGTCGACGGCATCACTTTCGATGTGCAGGTCGGCATCGCTCTGGATCCGGCCTTTGACGTTGAGCAGTTGCGACTGGCCAGGAGCAGCTCGTTTGAGGATCAACCGCGCACCGTCAACACCTGCTGCCAACAGACCGTTATCGCTGTTATCGAGGCTGGCCGCGTGCAGGTCCAGACCATCACTGATCATGCGCCCGCCACGGTTGTCGACGTGGCCGTTTTCAGCCATCACCAGCAATTGCTGTGCGGCGACGACACCGCCACGGTTATCGAGCGAAGCGGCATGAATAGCCACATCACCCTGGCTGGCTTGCAACCGACCCAACGCGTTGTTCAGGTGCTGCTGGACCATCAGCGTAAGCTTGCCGCTTTGCGCGCTGAGGGTGCCGTCGTTGTTGCCGGTGAGGTTGGCCAGTTGCGCGTCAACTACGCCGCCCAGCAATTTGCCGGCCGAGTTCTGCAAATCGCGAGCGGTAACGTTCAGGCGATCATTGCCCTGAATCAGCCCCTGACTGTTGTCCAGGTCTTCGCTGGTGACCACGCTGTCATCGGACGAAAGGGTGCCTTGGGTATTGTCGAGTGTGCCGCGACTGTTCACTTCGAGGGTTTGGCCGATCAGGCTGGCATTACGATTATTGATGCTCTGAGCCGCGACGGTCAGGCGACCCGATGCCTGAATTTTGCCGTCGTGGTTATCCAGATCCTGCTCCAGTGTCAGCTCGGCAGCACCGTTTTCAGCACTGACGACACCTTTTTCGCTGTTATCCAGTCGTGCGGCAGTGACCAGAATCCGGTCAGCCGCGAGCGTTCCGCCGTGGTTGAGCAATTCGCCGCCGGACACCGCCAACGTGGTTTTCGCCTGGATTTTGCCTTGTGCGTTGTCCAGCCGCTCTCGGCCGACAACCTTGGCATCACTCTGACTGGCGCCGATCAGGCCACGGGTGTTGTCAACTTGCCGGGCATCGATATCCAGGCGTCCGGCAACGATTTTGCCGTCAGCGTTCTGCACATCCCGGGCATTGAGCTTGAGACTGCCGCCAGCGATTTCGATACGGCCCAGACGGTTGTCGAGGCTGTCGACCGACAGCGTCGCAGCCTGACCATCGGCAAAGCGGATCAGGCCCTTGAGATTGGCGATGGCCGGCGCGCTGAGTGCCAGACGGGTTTCACCATAAATACGCGCGTTGACGCCCTGATTGACCAGCCGGGCAGCGCTCACCGTGACGTTTTTCGCCTGGACGATGCCATTCTGGTTATCCAATACACCGGTGGCCGCAGCGCTCAGGGAACGACTGGCCAACAGGCTGCCAGTGTTGGTCACCGCAGCACCATTGACGGTCAGATCACCTGTGGTATTGCGAGTGTTGTCGGCGTTCACCCCGGCTTCGATCACACCACTGTTGGTCAGTTTGCCGCCGCTGCTCAGGCGCACAGAATCGCGGGCGACAAGGCTTTGGCGGTTGACCAGTTGTTCAGCGGTCTGCACCGCCAGTTGCGTTCCAGCATAAACCGGCCCTTGGGCATCAAGACCTTTGGACTTGATATCAATGGCACTGCTGGCAGTGACTTTGGCCATGCTCAACTGACCGTTGGCATCGATCTGGATGTCACCGGCGCTGGCGGCAAGATCGCCCGCCAGCTTCACACCTACACCCTGCTCCGTGCCCACCAGTTTGATCGCTCCGGCATACATGCCACCGAGCGCAGAAGAGTCGATGGCCAGTTGCGGCTTGGCGCTGCCATCGTCAGCCCGCGCGGTGGCGTTGAGAGTGTCGGCATTGACGTCATTGCGGCCGGTGGTGATGTTCAGGCGTTTGGCATGAATCTGCGCATTGATCCGCGCACTGCGGGTGATGATTTCAAAGCTGTCGACGTTGCTCGCATCCAGACCGGTGCCGTCGATGGACACACTGCCCTGATCCACCTGAAAACGATCCAGTCGACCGTTATCAAGCACCGGTTTGCCGGTGGTCAGGGTCACCCGCGGCGTGTTGATGAACCCACAGCCGTTGCAGCTGATGCCGTAAGGGTTGGCGACGATGACACGCGCCGACTGCCCTGCCACTTCGGTGTAACCGCGCAGTTGACTCGGGCTGCCACCGTTGACTTCGTTGAGGATGGTTTGTGCGGCAGCCCCACGCAAATTCGGGTTGCCTAGAATGATGCCGCCCATTTGCGTCAGTTGTGTGCGCGCCGTGGCGTTGTTGAGGATGACGCCTTCAGCACCGACGTTGTAATCATGAAACTGGTTGTGCGACAGCCCCGTCGCATTGGGCGCGGCGATATTGACGATGGGCACGCCGTTGCCGGCACGATCAAGGGTTGTGCCAGGCGCGTTGACTACGATCCCATCCGCCTGCGCCCAGATCGGTTGCCAGAACATCACGTTTGCCAACAGGAACGCGAGGCCGCGCTTGGGCATGCCCAGAAAGCGTTCGTGGTGTTTTACGGCAGCAGAAGGCTGACCGGCCAGGTAGGCCAATTGACGGATGTCCATGTCAGAATCTCGGGGCGGGCGAAAATTAAAGGAAAAAATCCAGGCGGAAATAGATCGGTGCTTCACGCTCGGTCAGCACATCGGGGCGTTCCAGCGAGTGCGCAAACGTCACGCTGGCGGCGACGTGCTCGCCACGGGCGAACAATTCCAGCGAGTTGCTCGACATGCGCCCGTGCTGATTACCGTTGTAGCGATCGCCGCGGATCACGCCCTGGTCATAACCCAGACTGGTGCCGTATTCAGCGAACACCGGGCGCAACCATTCCGCGGTCACCGGACGTGCCCAGCGCAAATCGTTACGCCAGTAACCGCCGCTGTCGCCCGACAAGGATTGATCCTTGTAACCACGGATCGACGACGAGCCGCCAAGGCTGGTGCGCTGGGAGCTGAACAGCACGTCTTCGCTGCGCTGGCCGGTCATCAGGCTGCTGAAGGTTAAGGACTCGCCCCACACTTTGAAGGGTTGCAAGTAGCTCAGGGTGGCGGTGTATTTGCGGTAACGTGCATTCGGTTCGCCGGGGCCTGGATCGTGGCTGCCCTGCGCATCGAACGCGCCGATGCCTTCCTGCATGCCGGCGTCGAAGTTGACGAACGCACTGCCGACACGGCGGCCGTGGTTGAAGCCGAACTGCGCTTCGCTGATGCGGTTGCTGCTCAGCTTGAGCTTGCTGTCTTCGATGTAGGCGTTGGTGCGCAGGTAGGACAAACCGGCGTTGAGCGAGGTCTTGCTGACGGCGTCGCGGTGGATCACTCGCTCTGGCTGTAGGTGTAACTGAAGTTCCACCAGCCCCATGGCAGGTTGTAATTGAGCACGGCGTTTCTGGAGGTGTGCTGGTGATCGGTCATCGCATCGTGACCGCCGCGCAGGCTCAACTGATCGGCCAGGCCCAACGGGCTGTCCCAGTCGAACGTCGTGCCCCACTGCTGTTCGCCGGTGCTGCGCTGGCCGTCGTTATTGCGCGACAGCCCGACACGCCAGGGTTTCTGCGGGGTGTTGGTCACCAGCACCGTGCTGCCACCCACGTTCTTGCCTGGCGCCAGTTCCATTTTTGCCTGATTGGACGGCAGGCGATTGAGCTGATCGACCATCTGCTCGATCTCGCGCAGGTTGACCAGTTCGCCCGACTTGCCGGGGAATGCCATGGCCAGTTCGCGCTCCGACAGCTTGCTGTTCTCGGCGCCCTTCATGCCTTCGAGCTTGCCTTCGACCACCAGCACCTTCAGATGGCCGCCGGACAGATCCTGCTGCGGCAGGTACGCGCGGCTGGTGACCAGACCTTTCTCAATGTAGTGGTCGGTGATGACTTTGAGCAGCTCGTTGAGCTGTGGCACACCAAGGCATTCGCCGATGTAGGGTTTGAGCAGGCGTGCCTTGTCGCGATCGGACAGGCTGTCGGCGCCCTTGAGTTCGACATCCTTGATCGGGAAACAACGGGTGTCGGTGGGCGCTGCGGGTTGGGCAGGTTTGGCGTCCTTGCCGGGCAGATCCTTGAGTTCTTCGAGACGCCGCTGCTGCTCTTCGAGCAGACGGTTCTGGCGGTCGCGGATCAGGTCGGTTTCACCGGGTGTGGGTGCAGCGAGGGCGGTTTGGAGCGCAGACAGGCACAGCAAAGCTACGCACAACCTCGCCGCGAGGGCGGGTGGGTACATGTTCGATCCCTCGAAACGGAGAGTGATATCAAATTAATGGCGCGATGTTAGATGGCCAGCATTTTGACGTCAAACATAAGTTGAAACAATTTTTCGGAGCTTGTCGCCGATCTGTCGGATTCGATAATCGAGCACTTGCGTACAAGTCCCCCTTGAGCTTTACGCCGATAGTGAACGCTGCCATCACGGCATCCATTCGCCACGTAAGGAGTTCCCATGAGCACATTCACCACGCAAGACGGCACCGCGATCTATTACAAGGACTGGGGCAGCGGCAAGCCCGTGCTGTTCAGCCACGGCTGGCCGCTGGATGCCGACATGTGGGAATACCAGATGGAATACCTGAGCAGCCGCGGCTACCGCACCATCGCCTTCGACCGCCGCGGTTTTGGCCGCTCGGATCAGCCATGGACCGGTTACGACTACGACACCTTCGCCGATGACATCGCGCAATTGATCAATCACCTCGATCTGCGTGAAGTCACGCTGGTGGGCTTCTCCATGGGCGGTGGCGATGTCAGCCGCTACATCGCCCGTCACGGTAGCGAGCGGGTTGCCGGCCTGGTGCTGCTGGGCGCGGTGACGCCGCTGTTCGGCCAGAAAGCCGATTTCCCGCAAGGCGTCGACAAGTCGGTATTTGACGGTATCAAGGCGGGCCTGCTGCATGACCGCGCGCAGTTCATCGCCGATTTCGCCGCACCGTTCTATGGCACCAATCAAGGTCAGAACGTCTCTGACGGCGTGCTCACGCAAACCCTGAATGTCGCCCTGCTGGCCTCGCTCAAAGGCACCTTGGATTGCGTCACAGCGTTCTCGGAAACCGACTTCCGCCCAGACATGGCCAAGATCGATGTACCGACCTTGGTGATCCATGGCGACGGTGATCAGATCGTGCCATTCGACATCACCGGTAAACAGTCTGCCGCGCAAATCAAGGGTGCCGAACTGAAGGTCTACAAGGGTGCGCCGCATGGATTTGCGGTGACTCATGCGCAAGCGTTGAACGAGGATCTGTTGGCGTTCCTGGGCCGCTGAGTGCCGGACCGCCTGCCTTTCGCCGAGGCGTAAAAAAGCCCGCCAGACTTTTGCCTGGCGGGCTTTCAGTTGATCAGCGAGCGCTGAGTTCGATCCACTGCGGCTCAGTCGCTTCCATCTGGCGTTTAGCGCGGTACGTCAACGCCGACATCACTATGAAACCAAGCAGTATCAGGACCGGATACGCCATCAACAATTCAGAAAGAGAGTACTTCCACGCCAGCGGACGTCCGACCCCCAGCATGGCGGCATACATCCAGGACACTGCCGAGAGCGAGCCGCAGAACAGTGCGAGCATTCTTGCGCTGAACCCGAGATGGAGCAGCGACCCAGCCTTCTGTAACGCTGGCAGCACCAGGCGATGCAACAAGACGCCGTTGTAGCTCAACATCACAACGATGATCACTTTGGCTTGCAGCTTTGGATTCATAAAGTAATCCATGCCTTTATCCAGATAATCGATACCGACGACCGCCGTACCGGTCAGCCACAAGCCTATGAGGGCAACCACCACCGACTTCTGCAGTTTCTCCATATGAGCATTGTCATGTTCAGAGGATATTTTTTGTTTTAACAGGTCACTCACCATCGCAACATCACTGGTCAACACAAGACCCATTGCCACACAACACGCCACCAAATGAACATATATGACACCCAGGCGCAGAAACTCCATAAATTCTTTTTGCTCAAACAGGCTCATCATTGTATTTATTGTCACGCTCATGCTCTCCAACTTAATCAACTGCTCAGATCAGCCACAAAACAGACTAAATTCTGCCAATAGTTTTCTAACTTCGCTCACAACAGACCCATCGAATCGCCGGTATTAATTACCTGTTGATTCAACTGACACACCCACAAAACACCAACTATTACGCCCTGAATTTCAGATAAAAAAATCCTCATTTGCACTGAATGCACATGAGGTTCGGAGTCCACTTCTTTTCTGCGATTGCCGCGGCCGCCAAGGGTGACGTCCTGAACAATCTGAGGTTCATAATGCTTGAATGTTCCATCTTCGGGCAAACTACCGACAAACGGCAGCTTCTCTTAACGACTCATCAATCGACAACTAATCAGCCACCTCCCTGTCACGCCCATGATAGCTAGCCTGCTTTATTCACACATGATTTCTCAGCACTTATTGGATCCACCAACTGTTAACTTACCGAGACAACAGCAATAGCGAGACATTCCCATTTACAACACTAGCCCAATGAAATTGGTCATACTTTTCAAGCACGCAAATGAACAATTTACAGGTATAAAAACGCCCCGTTCCTGGCGGGGCGCTCTTTATTATATGAATGAATCAAACCACGCCGATGAAGTCACTCGCTGTCAGCGCAACATGCCCGACCAGATCGATCTGGAAGTCAGCACCATTGCCATTGTTGACATTGCCCTCCACATAAGTGTGATCAACACCGCTGACACTGACGTAGTGGTATTTCAATTGCGCCTGGTTGTTGAACTCACTGCCCGCGCCATTCCACTCACCGAGGAACGTGAAGTCCTGGTTTCCGCCAGATCCGCCGCCGGAGGTACGTGCATCTATTTGTGACAGGTCGATGTGATCCTCTCCCTGGGTAAAGTCGGTAATGACGTCTCGACTCAAGGTGGACGTCCCTGAATCGCCCGTAGAGGTGAACACAAACATGTCGTTACCGGTCCCGCCGGTCAACGTGTCACGGTTCGCGCCGCCCACCAGGGTGTCGTTACCACCACCGCCAACGAGCGTGTCGTTACCTCCAAGCCCCATCAGCACGTTGTTTGCGTTATCACCGATCAGGCTGTTGGAGCCGCTGCTGCCGATCACGTTTTCAATGCCGGTCAGGGTGTCATTGCCGGTTTGCGAACTGCTGGCCGTACCGCTGGCCAGATTAACCGTGGCTGCGGCCGAGGTTGCCGACAAGTCATAGGTGTCGACGCCGTCACCACCGTCATAGCTGTCGTTGCCGTCGTTGACCGAGGCCTGGAAGGTGTCGTTGCCAAGGCCACCGTACAGCGTGTCCTGCCCTTGCCCGCCGACCAGGATGTCGTTTGCGCTGCCACCGTCGATCCAGTCGTTACCGCCCTGACCTTGCAACAGGTTGGCGGCGCCATCACCCTGAATGTGATCGTTGCCGGAACTGCCGATGACGTTTTCGATACCCGTGAGGGTGTCGCTGCCGGTCTGGGTACTGGTTGACGTGCCAGCCTGCAAATCCACCGTGGCCGCCGCCGAAGTGGCCGACAGATCATAGGTGTCAGTGCCCGTGCCGCCGTCATAGTGGTCGTTGCCGTCGTTGACCGACGCCAGGATCGTGTCGTTGCCGGCGCCGCCGAAGATCGTGTCAGCGCCTGCCAGCCCGCTGAGACGGTTATTGCCACTGTTGCCGGTAATGATGTTGTCCAGTTCGTTACCGGTACCGTTGATATTGCCGGAGCCCAACAGCGTCAGGTTTTCAACGTTCGCACCCAAGGTGTAGCTGACAGAAGACATGACTGTGTCGTTGCCCTCATTGAGGCTCTCCTGCACCAAGTCACCATTGGAGTCGACCATGTAAGTGTCATTGCCGGCATTGCCACGCATGATGTCGCTGCCGCTACCGCCGTCCAGCAGATCCGCACCGAGCCCCCCGTTGAGCACATCGGTACCCGAGTAACCCAGCAGGATGTCCTGATAATTGGTGCCGTTCAGGACGTTGAAGCCGTTGTTACCTTCAATAAACCTCCCGACCGCCTCAGAGGGATCCGAGGTCAGTTGTTCCACCGTGCCGTTGTTGTCGGTGTAGGTGGTGACCACGCGCAACTGCTGACCAAACTGCGCGGAAGTTGGCGCAAACGTCGACGCATTGGCGCCGGAGATGTTGAGCCACGCCGCGCCCACCAGCGCTTGCCATTGATAGGAGAAACCGCTTGGCCCGGGTAAGCCATCGGCATCCTGGATCGCCGAGGTGTTGGCGGTCAGCCGGTATTGAGCCGGCACTGGACGGCTCGGCGTGGTCGGCGCTGTCGCGAAACCGGACAGCGTCACATTACCGGTCGGCAACTGGTTGTTAACGTTGAGGTTGACCGTACGGTCGGCGAAACGCAGTTTTTCCACACCGATCACGATGTCGGTGCCATCGACATTAGCGGCACCGATGCGCAAGTCCACCACTTTGAACGCCGTGATCAGCTCACCACCGGGCCGGGTATCGGTGAATTTGCTGATGCTGTAGTCGGCAAAATTGCCGCTGAACAGCGCCGTGTCCGCTGTGCCGTCCGCCGTACCGGGCGCATCATGGTTGTCACCCAGAATGAAGCCAGGACGACTCGCCTGCAGACTGGTGAAGTGCTGGTCGAAACCCTGACTGGCGAGCAAGTGATTCAAGTCCGCAAGCTTGATCGAGTCGCCCACGATCACATCATTGCCAGCATTGCCCTGGATGACATCATCACCGCTACCGCCGATCAGCCAGTTCTCGGCGCCATCGCCGATCAGGCCCGCCAAAGGCGCGCCCGGGTTGCCGGTATTCGGACGACTGTCGCTGAAACGTGAGCCGATCAGCCCTTCAATGTCGGTCAGCAAAGCGTTGAATGGCTGGAACAGCACACCTGTGCCCGGCGCCGCCACGATGTTCTGATTGTTAAGATCAGCGGCCGCATCCAGAGCGATGTTCACATCGCTGAAGGCGACGATGTCGAACCCGATATCGCCAATGGCTTCGTCGCCATCCCCCTGACCGGGTGCACCACCCAGGCCCGGCAGCAGAATGTCATCGCCGGCCCCGCCGAATTCCTGGTCACCGGTGGAACCGCCGGAAATGATGTCGTCACCGTCATCGCCGAACAAAATGTCCGGACCGTCACCGCCATAGATTTCATCGTTACCGTCGCCACCATGCACCAGGTCGGTATCACCACCGGCATCGATGTAGTCATCGCCGTCGCCGCCGTAAATCTCGTCGATCCCGGCCTCGCCATACAGGTGATCGTTACCGCCTCCGCCAATCACTATGTCAATCCCGCCGGCGCTGGTCCCGGCGTAAATGATGTCATCCCCTTCCCCGCCATCAAGGAAGTCTTCGATATCGCCGCCGTAAATGATGTCGTTACCGTCACCACCATAGATGTGGTCGGCACCGGCCTTGCCATCAAGGATGTCGTCACCGCCCTCGCCGTAGATCGTATCGTCGCCGTCACCGGCATCGATCCAGTCGTTGAAGTCAGTGCCGACCAGCACTTCGTGGGAGTTGTAGCCCACTGCCGCCGTGCCATCGGGGTTTTCGCCCTGATCGGGACGGTAGTCACGGATGTAGGTTTGAGCGGTGTGGGTTTCCGGATTGACCAGGCTCACCAGCAAACCGTTACCGCCGATCCCGCCACCACCGCCGGTGGAGTAGATACCGACCTGGTTGGCTGCGATCAGGGTGCCGTACTTGTGCTCGCTCTTGTACGACGTTGTCGTGGTGCCAGAGTCGGTGTAGCTCAACTCGATATAGCTGTCGGCATAGCCGAACACGTCCCCGGCCAAGTGCCGAGCATCGGTGGTGCGCTCAATGATGTCCTTGAACTGCTCGGTCACCACCTGCTCGTTCAAGTTGGTCATGGCCGGCAAGCCGAGGTCGAGGCGGTACAGGTACTAGAACCGGTCACCGTCCATCAACCGCTCCATCTGATCCTCGAAGATGGCATTGAAGGTGGTGCCCAATTGTCCGAGGTACACATGTTTTTCCGCCAACCCGCCAATCCACAGGTCAATCGAGTTATAGCCGTCGTAACCCTCGACATGATTGCCGTTGGGATCCGCCGCACCGGAGAGGAAGTACGCCGCCTGCTCGGCGGTGACACTGCCACCGGCATAGTTGACCGTTTCGCCGGTCTGGTCGGCGTCGATGATGGCTTGGGCATGGGCCACGTCACCGTCGAAGGAGTACGCCGCAATGAAGTTCACCAGCGATTCGGGGTGAATCATGTTGTTGGCGAAATCGCTCCAACTGGTATAGGGCGTCAGGCTGTCAACGATCAGGTTGGTGTGATGTTGAGTGCCGGCGGGCGAGGCACGCTCGGCTATCAAAGCGTCATGGATTTGCTGACGTGCCTGGTTCAGGGTCGGTAACCCAAGGTCGCGTCCGCGTGCCAGGTTGATGGTCGCCAGATCCAGCGGCTGGCCGAGCAAGCCTTGTTGCAGGGCCGGCGTAACGAACTCATCGATCTCGTTGCTGATTTGCCGGGTCATGCCCAGCGCGATGGCGGTCGGGCCCACTTCGGCAAAACCACCGGGATTGAGGAACGCCTGCTCCAGCGCATAGTGAGTGATCGCGCCGGTCAGGTCGTAGCCACCACTGGCGTTCTTTTCCAGGGCATCGATGGTTTCGCGCAATTGCGAGTGACCGAAACGGAAAGCAGCCTGGCCGTACTCGAGTGAAATATTGGCGTTAGTACCCGAGTCATAGCTGACGAACTCCGGCAGATCGGGTGTGATCAGTCGGGCGTACTGGTCGATCGCCACATGCTGATATTCCATCTCCACCGTCAATTTGGCCGCGTAGAACAGTTTGTCCTGATCCCAAGACACGGTAACGCCATCGGCCAACGTGTAATTGCCGCTGGCGTCGCTGAAGAAACCGCCGCTGCCATTGCTGACCTGTACCTGCCAGTTGTGCCGCACATTGACGTCCGTCTGCGCCAGCACTTCGTTCTGCAGGTTGATCAGTTGCACATTGTGGTCTTCGTGGAAGACGTGGTGAATCGCGGTCAGGCCGAAGTTTTCGTTCACTCGGCCGTCACCGGCAATGTAGTGGTCGCCCACCGACTCCAGCAGCAGTTCGTTGGCCACCGCGTAATCGGCGCTGCCCGGCGCGGCACTGATGGTGAAATCGGCAAAGTTGACGAAGCTGAACAGATTCTTCGGCCCGGAATTGTCGTAGTTGAAGACCATGCCGTAGGGGTTGTTCGCATCGAAAGTGATGCTGGTGATGTGCGCATCCAGCGACATCAACTTGGCTTGGTCGATATGCACATCATCGAAGTGCGGGTTCATGTCCAGCAGGATGGCTTCGCGGGTATAAACCGCCTGCACGCCGGCCGTGTTGGGGTCGGCATCAAGCACATGGCCTTGGGCATCGCGCACGCGGAAGTTGGCGATGTCATCCCAGGTCAGGTCATCACGGCCGGTTTCGGCTATGTGAGCACGCAGTTCGGTGAGCGTCGGCAGTGTCTGATGGGTGAGCACGCCATTGAGCGTCCAGGCGGCCTCATCACTCAACGTATTGCCATCGAACAATGCCGCACCGGCGATGTATTGGCCTGGGTGGTTGGGGTCTGCAACCCACTGGCGCAGCAACTGGGTCACCGAATCAGCAGAACCATACGTCTGGTTCTGATCGATGTAAGGCGAGTCGAGGTTGATGTATTGCGCCTCCCCCTGCCCGTCCACTTCCGCCACCGAGGCGCGGTGGACCTTGATCGAGTAAACCGGTTGTCCATCCGGGCCGATGGTGCCGTAGAGCGGATCATCCGGCGCCAGCGGAATGGTGATGGTCGCGTTCTGGTTGGGCTTGTTGATGAAGTCCAGCCCATGGTCGAAGAACTGCCCGAACAAAGTGAACCAGCCGGTGGTCGACGGGTCGCCCGACACGGTGTTCTGGTTGCGAATGAAGTACTGGCCGGAATCCGGAGCGCTGGTATCGACCTCACCGAGGGTGCCGATAATCCCGGGATCGGTGACGATCGCCACGCCACCGGCGGTGTGTTGAATATGGCCTGCGCCATCAGTGGCGAATGTGACGCCGCCGCTGACAATGGTCTGGCTGATCATCCGTGGCGTGTAGTCCACCACTGACGCTGTCGGATCGCTATACAGTGAACTACTGTCAGACATGGGCGTGGCGCCTGCCGGAACGCCTGCGCCAGTCAATGCGGCGTTACTCAGATTCTGATGGACGTAGTGCGTGTAGTCCGAATGGGTCAGACGGATGAAGTTCTGTTCGAAGCTCCCCCAGCTCTGGCCGTCCTGGGTCAAGTTGTTGAAGTGGCCGGAGACGTCGCGCAGACCGATCGGATCGCGGGCGCCGTTGTACCAGGCCGTTTCACCGGGCGGAGTGTCCAGCGGATTGAAGCTGCCCAGCAGGCCAAGCACATGGACGTTGCCGTCCGAACCGTCATAGCCGTACAGCGGCTGGCCAGAGGCGTTGTAGCCGACGATATGAATGGTCGGAAAGGACACCTGCTGTTCAAGGAACGAAATATCGTTGGCATTGAGGGTAAAGCGCTTTAGCTGGTACATGGCAAACTCCGGATATCCGTTGGCTCGCAAAGTTTTTCAACCGACTTACCACGATCATCAGGAAATCGACGCGATGGCAAAAGATGCAAAAGTCCAATCAAAAACCGAGACTTTTGTCGCCGATGAGTCTGAGACTTTGGTCGAACCCAGACCTGTGTACAGAAGGCTCTGGCGCTGGCGTATCAAGCTGCGCGCCCGCCATCTGAGCCGCTCCACCCAGTTTGTGCTGGCCGCCGCACTGATCCTCGGGCTGACAATGTTTTTCGTCGGCAAACTGGTGAGTGAGCGCATAGAACGCGCCGCCGTACAAAGCGCGGCCGAGGCCGGCGCGCATTACATGGAAGCGTTTCTGGAGCCTTACGTGCAGGAGATGAGTCGCGATAACAACCTCTCGCCCGCCAGCGTCAAGTCCCTGGATCGCCTGATGGAGAGTCGCTCGCTGAAACGACACATCGTCTCGATAAAGATCTGGCGCGCGGATGGCACGGTGGTTTACAGCACCGACAAATCGATCACTAACCGCAAGTTCCCCATGGATGAAATTGCCGAAGCGCTCAAGGGCAACGTGGTCACCGACCTTGAGGATCTGTCTCAGGAAGAGAACGAATTCGAACGCAAGCTCAACGTACCGCTCTACGAAATCTATGCACCACTGCGCGAGTTCAACACACGCAAAATCATCGCAGTGGGCGAGTTCTACGAAAAAGCCGAAAGCCTGGAGCAGGAAATCAACCGCATACGTCAACAAGTGTGGCTGGTCGTCGGCACTGCGACCCTGGCCATGCTGACGCTGTTGTTTTTCATCGTCCGGCGTGGCGACCAGATCATCCAGCGCCAACAGGTGGCGCTGCGCATGCGTCTGCTGGAACAAACCCGCCTGCGCGTCAGCAATGCGGCACTGCATCGCAAAATCAACACCGCGACCCAAGAGTTCTCCCGCATCAACGAATTGACCCTGCGCCGTATTGGCGCTGATCTGCACGACGGCCCGGCGCAGTTGCTGACCCTGATTCTGATCCGCCTGGATGACCTGGCCGAACACTGCACCACGCTTGATCAGGAGTCACTGGAAACCATTCGCGGCGCCGCCACCGATGCCCTGCGTGAGGTGCGCGATCTCTCCCGGGGCCTGGCCCTGCCGGAAATCAACGATTTGACTCTGACGCAAGAGCTACAACTGGTGGCCCAGCGACATGAGCAGCGCACCGGCAGCAAGGTGCAGTTGAACATCGCGCCACTACCCGACTCGGCGCCGCTTCCGGTAAAGCTGTGCGTCTACCGGTTTGTCCAGGAAACCCTGAACAATGCCTATCGTCATGCTCAGGGCAAGGGTCAGACGATCACCGCGAGCCTTCAACACGAGACACTGCTGATCACCGTCAAAGACGCTGGGCCAGGCATGGCCGCAGACGCGCTGGTCGTCGACGCCCACGACAGAAACCGGCTGGGACTGGCCGGTTTGCGTTATCGCGTGGAATCGCTGGGTGGCGTGTTCAGCATCAAGTCCGCCCCCGATGAAGGGACATCGGTCAGCGCACAACTCAAACTGTGATCAGGAGCCTCCGCGGGCATCCAGGTGCGCTGGCGCCGAGCCCATGTGCAACCGGCCGACAGCCTCGCGCTCCCAGTGGCGCCTGAGCGCCGTGACCGCTTCCACCCGATTGCGCGCGTGCAACTTCTGCATCACGCAGGTCATGTAGTACTTGACGGTTTTTTCGCTGATGAACAGCTTTGACGCCACCTCTTTATTGGTCAGGCCTTTGGAAACCTCGCGGATGATCTGCTCTTCCCGATGGGTGAGGTCGATCTTGCGCACTTCAACTTCATGCTTCTTGAAATTGCTCAGCAGCTTGTTGGCAAATTCTGGGGTGATAAAGGTGTCGCCCCTGGCAATCGAACGTATTGCCAGCACCAGATCCGGTCCGCTGACGCCCTTCAACACGTAACCGCGCGCGCCTGCCTCCAACGCCGAATAGGCGTCATCTTCCGATTCGGAAACTGTCAGCATCAGCACTTTCACTTCCGGCAGTTGCGTGGAAATAAATTTCACCGCCGCAAACACGTCGCCCGGCATGTTGACGTCCATCAACATCACGTCAGGCCTCATCCGCTGAGCGATATCGCGCGCCTCCTCGGCGCTGCCGCCCTGCTCCACGACTTGCAGATCTGTCCGCTTTCGCAGGGTATTGGCGACGCCCTCACGCAGCAGGGGATGATCATCGGCAATGCCGATGCGGATGAAAGGATTCATGACGCGCTCCTGAAAGGACCAAGCAGCCGGACACCCATTGATTAATAGCAGCTAACCCGCTCGGACGCCGGGCTGTGGACAGAGGCGGAGCGTGTCGCCAGCGCGAAAATCAGACTTAAGTCGAACGTTTTTTTACCGTCAACAAGCAATCTTCATTACAAGCGACTGAAAAATACGCGAGCAACTCGTTGTTTTGTAATGCACTCCAAACAGTCAAAAATATAACGTCAATGAAAAACCGGACCTGAGGGCAATCCGACCAACAGTCGTTCTCCTACGCTGAGGTACATGACGCCACGGCATTGGAACTTTCCCGATGGACAAGAAAAACCACCCGCGATCCGAGTTTGCCGACGTGTTTTTCCGGCTGCGCCGCACCTTTTTTTCGTTGGCCGGGTTCAGCGGCGTGATCAACGTCCTGATGCTCTCGCCCGCCATCTACATGCTGCAGGTGTATGACCGGGCACTGGTCAGCAGCAACGTCACCACACTGCTGATGCTGACGATTCTGATGATCGGCCTCTACACCCTGTTGGCGATGCTCGAAGTGGTGCGTACCCGCGTGATGATCCGGGTCGGCAACCGCCTCGACATGGCCCTCAACCGCCGGGTATTTACCGCCGCGTTCGAGCGCAACTTGCAGCGCGCCGGGGGCAACCCCGCTCAGGCACTGCAGGACTTGGCACAGGTTCGCCAGTTTCTGACCGGCAACGGCCTGTTCGCCTTTTTCGACGCGCCGTGGACACCGATCTATCTGTTCGTCGCCTACCTGATTCACCCCTTGCTGGGCATCGTCACCCTGTGCGGTTCGCTGATTCTGGTAGCGCTGACCTGGCTCACCGAAATCGCCACAAAGAAGCCCTTGGCCGAGGCCAACATGGCGGCGCAGGTCTCAGGCACATTCGCCAACAACAACCTGCGCAACGCTGAAGTCATTGAGGCGATGGGCATGTTGCCGGCGATCACCGGTCGCTGGTTCGGCAGCCATCTGCGGATTCTGGAAATGCAGACCCTGGCCTCCGATCGGGCGGCCTACATCAGTGGCATTGGGCGTTTCGTGCGGATCACCTTGCAGTCGCTGATCCTGGGCACCGGCGCGTTGTTGGCCATCGAAGGCTCGATTACGCCGGGCATGATGATTGCCTGTTCGATACTCAGCGGCCGGGCGCTGGCGCCAGTGGAGCAACTGATCGGCGCCTGGAAGCAACTACTGACCAGCCGTCGTGCCTGGTCGCGGCTCAAGAACCTGCTGCAGGAATTTCCAGCACGCGCCGATGCGATGAAGTTGCAAAAACCGCTGGGCATGATCTCGGTCGAGCACTTGCATGCCGGCGCACCGGGCATGACTCAAGCGATCATTCGCGGGCCCAATTTCAACCTGTCGCCCGGTGAGTCACTCGGCATCATCGGCCCTTCCGCGTCGGGCAAATCGACACTGGCTCGTTTGCTGGTGGGCATCTGGCCGGCGCTCAGCGGCAAAGTGCGTCTGGACGGCGCCGACGTGTACCTGTGGAACAAGCAGGAACTCGGCCCGTGGATCGGCTACCTGCCCCAGGATGTGGAACTGTTCGAAGGCAGCATCGCCGACAACATCGCGCGCTTCGGCGAAGTCGACAGTGAGGCGGTGATCGTCGCGGCCCGGCGCGCCGGCGTCCACGACATGATCCTGCGCTTTGCTCACGGTTATGACACCACGCTGGACGTCGACGGCAACCCGTTGTCCGGGGGCCAGCGCCAGCGCATCGGCCTGGCCCGCGCACTGTATGGCGAGCCCTCGCTGATCGTGCTCGACGAGCCAAACGCCAACCTCGATGACGCCGGGGAAAAAGCCCTGATCGAGGTACTGGAAGATCTGAAACAGCGGCGCTGCACCACGGTGTTGATCAGCCACCGGCCGAGCATCCTCGGCACCGTCGACAAAGTTCTGATGCTGCGTGAAGGCAGCACCCAATTGTTCGGCCCCCGCGAAGAAGTGTTCGCCGCACTACGGCAAACCAGCGTGCTGCCGACCGTCGGTGCGCCAACCCTGTCAGCCGTGCGCGGGAGAGAGTAAATGGGTGCCTTGAGCGTTGACCCGCATGGCCAGGAACTGGTGCGTGCAATGGCCGAGATTGACGTCGACGACCGGCGCCCGGCGCGCTGGGGCGTGCTGTTGGTGATCGTCGGCTTTGGCAGTTTTTTACTCTGGTCGTGGCTGGCGCCGCTGGATGCCGGGATTGTCGCCACCGCCACGGTCAAGGTCACCAGCAACCGCAAGGCCATCCAGCATCAGACCGGCGGCACCATCGACGCGATTCTGGTGCGCGAAGGCGACAACGTCAGCAAGGACCAGGAACTGGTGCGGCTGGACGCCACTCAGGCGCTTTCGGAACAAGGCGTGGTCAACGCACAGTTCATCGCCACCAAGACCATGGAAAACCGCCTGCAAGCTGAGCGCGACGGTTTGCCGGATGTGGTGTTCGACCCGCTGATGCTCAAACGCTACGCCGACAACGATCATCTGGCCGACGCAATTCGCCTGCAACGCCACCTGTTCGCCACACGCCGCGCCAGTCTGGCCGGTGAAATGGACATCCTGCGTGAGTCACTCAATTCCGCCGACGCGCAGGTCAAAGGATTGCAACGCGTCTACAACGCCCGTTCATCACAAATCGGTTTCCTCAATCAGGAACTGGTGGGCGTGCGCCAACTCGCCGCCGAAGGCTATGTGCCGCGCAATCGCATGCTGGAACTGGAGCGCACCGGTTCCGACCTGAACGCCTCCCAGGCCGATAACCTGAACAACATCGCCCGCGCTCGGGGCCAGGCCGCCGACATCAAGTTGCGCATCATTCAGCGCGAGTACGACTACCGCAAAGAAGTGCAGTCGCTGCTGGCCGATGTGCAGAAGGAGAACAGCGCCCTCACCGATCGCTTGCAAGCCTTGGATTATCAAGTGCGACACACGGTTATCCGCTCGCCCATCGACGGCGTGGTTCAGGGCCTGAACGTGTCGACGGTCGGCGGGGTGATTGCGTCAGGCTTCAAGATCATGGAAATCGTCCCCGCCCATGAGCCGTTGCAAATCGACGCGATGATTCCGGTGCAAGCCATCGACCGAATGAACTCGGGGCTGCCGGTGATGATTTCCTTTCCCGCGTTCAACCATGTGCAGACGCCCAACATACCGGGGAAGGTGCTGACCATTTCTGCCGACCGCTTGATGAGCGAAGACAACAAACAACCCTATTACCTGGCGCAGATCGAAGTGACTGAGGCCGGGATGGCCATGCTGGGCAGCAATCACATTCGTGCGGGCATGCCCGCCTCGGTGACCATCAAGACCGGCGAGCGCAATATGCTCAGCTACCTGTTGAAACCTCTGCTCGACCGCGTCAACAGCGCGTTCAAGGAGCAATGAAGTGCACAGCATTCGGCGGGTGATTGGCTTGACTGCGCTGCTAGGACTGGCGCAATCGGCAACGGCACTGGACCTGCGCGAGTCGTGGAACTTGATGCAGTTTCAGGGCCCGACCTTCCTGTCTGCCGGTCACGAAAGGGACGCTGCCCAGGAAAACCGCGTCATCGGCAAATCCGGCCTGCTGCCGAAAATCGGCATCACCGCGTTCGACAACCACATCAACGGCACGCAAAAACAGCCGGACTTTTACGGCAACAGCCACACCAACGATCTCAACTACGCCTCGCGCGGTGCCACCCTGCAACTGCGCCAGCCACTGTTCAACAAACAGAAAATGGCCGAGTACCGTCAGGGCCAGTATCAGGCCGACTATGGCAACGCGGTGTTCGACAGCAAGGCACAGGATTCGGCGGTGCGCTTGGCCGGGCGCTACTTTGACGTGCTGCTGGCCCATGAAACCGCCAAACTGGCCAACGCCAAACTCAGCGCACTGAATGAGCAAGTGGCTTCGACTCAGCGCAGACGGCAGTTGGGGGATGGCACCGTGACCGATGTCGATGACGCGGTGGCCAGACGCGATCTCGCTCAGGCCGAACTGATCGAGGCCGAGGACAGCCTGGTCGTCGCCAGACGCCAGTTGCAAGAGTACGTCGGTGAGGCACCCGACCAGATCGCCACGTTGCAGGAGACCTTTCCCACCCCGCCACTGCAGCCGAACAATCTGCAGGAGTGGATCATCCGCGCCGGCACCGACAACCCGTCGATCCGCGCCCGGCGCTTGAACGTCAACACCGCCGATGAAGAAGTGGCCAAAGCCAAGGCCGGTCACTGGCCAACCCTCGACCTGGTGCTGGGCTACACCGCCGCCGACAGCGAAACCCTGTCCACCCAGAATCAGCGCAACCGCTACACCTCGGCCGGGGTAGAACTCAACATTCCGCTGTACAGCGGTGGCTACGTCAGTGCCCGGGCCCGACAAAGCGTCGCCACGCGAGACCAGGCTGAAGAGGATCTGAATGCGACCCGCGAAGAAATCATCTCCGGCACAACCCGGGAATTTCGGGGTGTGCAAAGCGGTGAAGCGCGCATCCATGCATTGGAAAAAGCCGTCAGCTCCAGCGAGCGCTCGCTACTGTCGTCAAAGAAAGGCTTCCTGGCGGGCAGCAGCACCAACATCGACATTCTCAACGCCCAGGAACAGATATTCACCGCTCGTCGCGACCTGTTCGAAGCCAAGTTGCGCTACCTGCTGGCCAAACTGCGTCTGGCGGCTGACGTCGGCGCATTGGGCGACGACGACATCGAAAGCGCCAACGCCTACCTGGGGCCTCGGCTGTCGTTCTGAACAACCCACGCCAGCCCACGCCGCCCTCTGTTTTCGGCTGGCCAACGATTAGGCGTGGCACCACTGCTTGAGCCAACACCTCGGCTATCGACTGCATGGCCGAAACGGTACGCCGTGACGAAAAGGTGTCAATCACTCCCCCGCACGTACCACACCGCGCTCCTCCAACAAGCGTACAAACATACTCAAACTGCGCGACACCGTGCCCCGTCGCCACACCAGCCAAGTGGTCAGGTAGCGAAAATCCGCCGCCAGCGGCCAGACACTGACCGTCGCGCTACCGGGCATGCTTTGCAGCATTTTGCGCGGCATCAGAGCCAGGCCGGCGCCGGCGCTGACGCAGGCGAGCATGCCGTGATAGGACTCCATCTCGAAGATCTTGCCGGGCACCGCCGCGTCGGTGCTGAACCATTTTTCGAAGTGATGGCGATAGGAGCAGTTGGATCGGAAGGCATAGATGTTCTCGCCATTCACATCCGCCGCGCGCTCGACCGGAGGGTGGTTGAGCGGCGCGATGATGACCATTTCTTCCTCAAACGCGGGCACACCTTCCAGCGCGGGATGCAGCACAGGGCCGTCGACAAAAGCGGCGGCGAGTCGACCGGACAGCACGCCTTCAATCATCGTCCCGGACGGGCCGGTGGACAGGTCCAGGTCGACTTTCGGATGAAGCTGGTTGTAGGCCGCGAGCAGTTCGGGGATTCGCACGGCGGCGGTGCTTTCCAGTGAGCCCAAGGGGAAAGCGCCCTGCGGTTCCTCACCGGCGACGGTGGCCCGTGCCTCTTGAACCAAATCAAGAATGCGCCGCGCATATTCGAGAAAACTCCACCCGGCCGGTGACAGGCGCAAGCGGCTTTTCTCGCGAATGAACAGATCGACGCCCAAATCCTGCTCAAGCTGCTTGATCCGCGTGGTCAGGTTCGACGGCACGCGATGAATCTGCGCAGCGGCGGCGCTGATGCTGCCGTGTTCGGCAACGGCTTTGAAGATTTCCAGCTGCACCAGATCCACAGTCATTCTCCAATCGTGAAAGAAACGATCTTTATTATTCAGTTTCCAGAAAACAAACACCACCCTACTCTAGGCCCATCCACTGAACACGCAGGACAACGCCATGAGCCAGATATCCAGCCAGACCCACGCCATCTCGATCAACCCCGCCACCGGCGAGCAGATCGGCCATTACGCCTTTGAATCCGCAGAAGCCCTCGACGCCGCACTGACCCGCGCCGCTTACGGTTTCGGCAAGTGGAAACGCAAGCCGCTGCAAGATCGCTCTCGCGCCCTGACCGCCCTGGCCGCTGCGCTGCGTGAAGGCGCCGAAGCCATGGCGACCATGATCACCCTGGAAATGGGCAAGCCTATCGCCCAGGCCCGCGGTGAAATTGAAAAATGCGCCAAGCTCTGCGAGTGGTACGCCGAACACGGCCCGGCCATGCTCGACGCTGAACCGACCCAGGTGGAAGGTGGCAAAGCGCGTATCGAATACCGCCCGCTCGGCCCGATCCTGGCGGTGATGCCATGGAACTTCCCGATCTGGCAAGTGCTGCGCGGCGCAGTACCGGCGCTGATCGCCGGCAACACTTATGTGCTCAAGCATGCGCCGAACGTGATGGGCAGCGCCTATCTGCTGCGCGACGCTTTCACCCGCGCCGGATTTGCCGACGGCGTGTTTGAAGTGATCAACGTCACCCCCGAAGGCGTTTCCACCGCCATCGCCGATCCACGGATTGCCGCCGTGACCCTGACCGGCAGCGTCCGCGCCGGCATGGCCATCGGTGCTCAGGCCGGGGCCGCGTTGAAAAAATGCGTACTGGAACTGGGCGGCTCCGACCCGTTCATCGTGCTCAACGATGCGGATCTGGACGAAGCCGTACAAGCCGCCGTCATCGGTCGCTACCAGAACTCCGGCCAAGTCTGCGCCGCCGCCAAACGGCTGATCATCGAAGAAGGCGTAGTTGAAGAATTCACCCGCAAATTCGTCGAAGCCACACGCGCGTTGAAGGTGGGCGATCCGTTGGTGGCTGACACGTACATCGGCCCGATGGCGCGTTTCGATCTGCGCGACGAACTGGATCAACAAGTACGCGACACTCTCGAAGAAGGCGCGACGTTGCTGCTCGGCGGCGGCAAGTCTGAAGGTGTGGGCAATTATTACCAGCCCACCGTGCTGGCGGATGTCACCGACCGCATGACCTCGTTCAAACAGGAACTGTTCGGCCCGGTCGCCTCGATCATCACCGCCCGCGATTGTGCCCATGCCGTGGCGCTGGCGAACGACAGCGAGTTCGGCCTGACCGCAACGATCTACACCGCCAACGTGCAACTGGCCCAGCAACTGACCAGCGAACTGGACACCGGCGGCGTGTTCATCAACGGTTACTCCGCCAGCGATCCACGCGTGACCTTCGGCGGCGTGAAGAAGAGTGGTTTCGGTCGCGAACTGTCGCACTTTGGCGTGCGCGAGTTCTGCAATGCGCAGACCGTGTGGCTGGATCGTAAATAACCCGCACACCCGCTCCCAAACTGGACGTGTGGCGCAACCAGAAAATCGTCCATCACAGATCAAACCTGTGGGAGCGGGCTTGCTCGCGAAGAGGCCGGTAAAGCCAGCGTAATACTTTGCTATTACGCCGACTCGCGCACCAGCAACACCCGCGTCACTCGCCGTTCCTCAACAGCCTTGACGGTCATCTGCCAGCCTTCATATTCCAAACGATCACCAATCATCGGCAGCCGATCCAGCAAACTCATCACCAAACCGGCAACCGTCTGATAATCCTCGGTCGGTTCGGCACCGAAACCAGTGCGCTGGCGCACGCGCGCCAGGTTCAACGCACCACTGACGATGAAGCCACCCTGCTCTTCCACCACATCTGGCCCTTCGATTTCGCTGGCATCAGGCAGCTCGCCGGCAATCGACTCGAGAATGTCAGTCATGGTCAACACCCCCACAAAATCGCCGAATTCGTTGACCACAAAGGCAATGTGGGTCGACGCGGCGCGCATCTGTTCCAGCGCATTGAGGATCGAATAGCTGTCGAGCAAGTTGATGGTCTTGCGCGCCAGGTGTTCCAGGTTCGGCTCAGTGCCGGCCAGGTACTCCTTGAGCAGTTCCTTCTTGTGCACGAAGCCCAGCGGCTCATCCACCACGCCGTCGCGGATCAGCGGCAGGCGCGAGTAGGACGAGTGCATCAACTTCGTGCGAATCGCATCGGCATCGTCGGCCAAATCAATGGTGTCAACGTCGGCGCGCACGGTCATCAGGCCACGGATCGGCCGTTCGGCCAATTGCAGCACGCCGCTGATCATCACCCGTTCACGTCGGTCGAACAGCTCGGTGCCTGGCGCGTCGCCATCGTCCAGCAGGTCAGAAATTTCCTCGCCGACCTCCTCCACCGCCAATTTACGTCCACCCAGCAAACGCAACACTGCATGTGCAGTACGCTCACGCATCGGACGCAGCCCCTGCATCGAACGCTTGCGGCGAGCCCGTGCGATCTGGTTGAACACCTCGATCAGGATCGAGAAACCGATGGCGGCGTACAGATAGCCTTTCGGGATGTGGAAGCCCAGACCTTCGGCGGTCAAGGCAAAACCGATCATCATCAAGAAGCCCAGACACAGCATGATCACCGTCGGATGTGCGTTGACGAAGCGCGTCAGCGGCTTGCTCGCAACAATCATCAGGCCGATGGAAATGATCACCGCGATCATCATCACCGCCAGTTCATCGACCATGCCCACAGCGGTAATCACCGCATCAAGAGAGAACACGGCGTCGAGCACGACGATCTGCGCAACGATCGGCCAGAACAGCGCATAAGCAGTATTCGTCGAACGTTCGCCGACATGGCCTTCAAGACGCTCGTGCAATTCCATCGTTGCTTTGAACAACAGGAACACGCCACCGAACAGCATGATCAAGTCACGGCCGGAGAAGCTCTTGTCAAACACCTCGAACAACGGCTGTGTGAGCGTGACCAGCCAGGAAATACTCGCCAGCAAGCCCAGGCGCATGATCAGCGCCAACGACAGGCCAATAATGCGTGCACGATCACGCTGATGCGGCGGCAGTTTGTCCGCAAGGATTGCGATGAACACCAGGTTGTCGATACCCAGCACCAGTTCCAGCACGATCAAAGTCAACAAGCCTAACCAGGCCGTGGGATCCGCTAACCATTCCATAAAACGTCTCTATCTCTCTTCAGTGAATTCAGGCTGCCGGACACGGCAAAGCGCAGCGCGAAAGCTCAGTGGCTGCGTTATCAACGATAGTCGGGAGTCGGAAAACCGGATACTGCGAGTGCGTCAAGACCGCACCGTGGCGCGAGGGGAAGCTGTAACTGGGAGGTTCCGCGAGGGTGTTCATGTAAATCCTGCATGAAAAAAGGATTTGGAGCGTACAGCCTGGAGTCACTTTTCTTACAGCCTGAAATCATTTCAAAATCTGTATTTCTTGAGAAATACGTCGTTTCGAACGGCCTCATCGCTAGCAGGCTAGCGATGAGGGCCTCAATAACAACGAGTTAGCGCCCCGCAAACCGCAGGCGCGACAACTCACGCAAATCCCCTTCGACGTAATAATCGTTAGTCCAGCGGTCATCCACCGCCAACGGCCGCACCTGCTTCAATGCCAGTTTCTTCGCGAAATAACGAAACCGGTAATGTTCGTAGAATCGCAGCAACTCAAGTCCGTACCGATCCGCCAGATCGGTATCGCCGCGAATGATCAGATAGTTTTCGTCATTGCCGTTGCTGGCCGAAGCGCTGAAGTTGTGGCTGCCGCTGATGAGGGTCGGCGTGTCAGTGGTGAAGTCAGTCACCACCACTTTGGTGTGCACCAACAGATTGCCCTTCTGGCCTTTCATGTTTTCGCGTAGCCAACCCTCCAGACCGGTGTTGAGTAACGCCGTGGCAGCGAATTCGGCGCTACGATCGGCATGGAACCCGGTGATCCGGCTGGTAGTGTTTTGCAGGCCGAAGCGCAGGATGTCGTCATGGGGTTGGCCAAGCAACGCATTGAGGATCGCGTCAGGCAAAGCGAATGCGGTGACGAACAACACGTCCTTCTTCGCCGCTTCGATGATCTGGACGAACTCGCGCAAATCCGCACCGCCCGTGCGCGGCGAGAAACCGGTGAACAGCGGCTGCGCGGCGTCCATCGGGTTGTGTTCGGTGATCCACGCTCGGGTCGCGCCGACATCTGCCGGTGTCGCCCAGACTTCCTCGAAGGTTTGCAGATAGCGGGTGCTGACCGCCACCTCATCGAGCACATGCACAACGTTGGCCTGACGATAAATACCGTTAGCCGTGAAATTGGTGCTGCCGCACAGCACTGCCTGCGGCTGGCGTTGGCCCGTGGCATCCACATGGCTGAGGACGATGAATTTATTGTGAAAGATGTTGTGAGTGACCCTCCCACGTTTACTGGTCGCTGGCAGCTTCGCCAGGCTCGCTTCGTTGAGCGTGGTGTCGTCGTCATCGGGGCGGGCGTGATACAGCACTCGCACCCGCACGCCCCGTTCGAACGCAGCGTTCACGGCGTCGACGATGGCTTGCAGTTGGTATTCGTAAATCGCGATGTCCAACGCCCACTCACCATCGGTGGCGCGCGCGATAAACCCCAGCAAGCGCCCGAGCAAGCCGTTTTCCAGCCATTGGCGTGCCGCATCGGGCCAGGCTTCGATGGGCATGTTCTTGTTGGCGCTGAGTTGCGCGTCGAGGTCGGGAAACTTGCGCTGGAAGGCCTGACTGGCGGCCACGGCGCGGTTGAAGATCACACGCTGGTTGGCCGGATGACCGTCGTCTGAAGTGATGGTCAACTCCAGCGATTCGCCCAGTTGCGGCGCATCCGGCGTGCCGTAGGCCAAGTGAACGCGATAGTGAATCGTCATCCCCGGATTGACCGCGTAATCGGCCCAGCGGAATTTTTGCAGCGGAGCCTTATCGCTGGGGGTGGCGTGAAACTGCGGGAACGTGTGGGCTTTGCCGGGGAAGGTCAGGCTGTTGAAGAGAAACAGCCAAGGCTTGTCGCCCTGCTGCTTTTCGATGGCAAACCCGAGCAGGCCTTGGCGACGTGACTCGGCGAGGTCCATTGCCAGCAGCACGCCGTTGGTGCCGGCGTAAGCCTTGACGCGAAAATCGTCCTCAGGGTTCTTGACCAGCATTCGCATCGCTCACTCCTTGTGATTGGGCTGGGGTGGAGCATAGAGCAGTGGTTCGAATCGTGTCGGCAGATCCGAAACCGAGTGGATACCATCGCGGGCAAGCCCGGCTCCCAAAGGTCCCGCGGCGGTCACAAAACCTGTGGGAGCCGGAATTGCCCGCGACATGGCCCTGTCAGCCGCTGCAGGTTTCAGAGGTCATCGATATGCCGATACTCCGCCCCCAGCGCCCCCGCCAGATCCTTCGCCCGGCCCAACCGAATCGGCCCACGCTCGATATCAATCAACAGCCCCGGGCACCCGAGCGCCGACAACCCCGACCACGCCTTCAAACGCCCATCCGTCACCACCAGCAAACGCTGTTGCTCGACAGGAAAGCGCTTGCGCCGCACCGTCAGCCACTGCTGCGCCTGCGTCAACGCCGCGAGCAACGGCGTCCCGCCCCCCGCGCCCAACCCATCCAGCCAGACACGCAAACCGCTTGAGGCCTTCAGCCCTTGTACCTGCCATTTCGGCACCGCACCACTGGCGGTCAGCAACGCCAGCCGCGTGCGCTGGCGATAGGCGTCGTCAAACAGTTGCGCGAGCAGGCCCTTGGCATCGCTCAGTGCGTTATGACGGCGCGTCGAGGCCGAGGCGTCGACGATCACTAGCCACAATTCTTGGGGCGAGCGGGTGCGCAGTTGAAACAGCAGATCTTCATGCCGTTGCGGACGACCATTGAGCAACGTGCCCGGCCAGTTGACCGAGCCACTGCGAGCCGCATGACGTTTACCCTGGCGTCCGTTGTCGAGCTGTCCGGCGCGGGGTCTGGCATTCGCCCCCGCGTCGGATCGGGGGCGAATGCCTACATCTTTTTTGGCCAGCTCGGCACTTCGCGACGGCTGCCGGTGGCGAGCGCTGGAGCCGGCATGTCGCCCCACTGGCCCTGCCCTTCGTCCGGGTTGGCCTGCGCGTTTGACGGCGATTGCGCGGGTTGTTGCTGAGGACTCGACGGGGCTTGTTCACGACGACGGTGGCGCAAGGCAAATTCCGCCACCGCGTCGATGTCCTCCTCGGCGATGGCCGTGGCGCCGCGCCATGCGGCATGGGCCCGGGCCGCGCGCAACCAAACAAGGTCGGCACGCAGACCATCGACGCCAGCGGCAAAGCAGCGCTCGGTGATTTGCGCCAGTGCCGCATCATCCAGAGGAATGCCGGCCAAGGTACTGCGGGCGGTTTCACAGCGATCGCGAAGGGTTTGCTGCGCGGTTTTCCACAGAGCGCAGAACGCGTGTGGGTCGCTGTCGAAATCCAGTCGTCGACGGATGATCTGACCGCGCTCGGTCGGTGCGGTGTGGCCGCTGAGGGCAACGTTCAAGCCGAAGCGGTCGAGCAGTTGCGGGCGCAACTCGCCCTCCTCCGGGTTCATGGTGCCTATCAGGACGAACTTCGCCGAATGCCGATGGGAGATGCCGTCGCGCTCGATCAGGTTGGTGCCACTGGCAGCTACGTCGAGCAGCAGATCCACCAAATGATCGGGCAAAAGGTTCACTTCATCGACGTACAGCACGCCACCGTCAGCCTTGGCCAGCACTCCGGGGGAAAACTGTGCGCGGCCATCGCTCAGGGCCGCGTCGAGATCAAGGGTACCGACCAGACGTTCTTCGGTGGCGCCCAGCGGAAGCGTGACGAACTGGCCGCTGGCGAGCAGATCCGCAAGGCCACGGGCCAGGGTGGACTTGGCCATGCCGCGTGGGCCTTCGATCAGCACACCACCGATTTTCGGGTCGATGGCGGTGAGGCACAGGGCGAGTTTCAAGTCATCGGCGCCGACCACGGCGGAGAGTGGGAAATGTGGGGTGTCGATCATTATCAGTACTCGGTCATGGTCGGTGAAATGCTTTCAAACTGTGGGAGCAGGCTTGCTCGCGAAGGCGGTGTGTCATTCAACGCATTGGGTGTCTGATACAACGCTTTCGCGAGCAAACCCGCTCCCACATTTGAAATGAGCTGCATCAGGTGTCTTCTTCTATGTCCAGCAGCAGATTTTCGAGAGCCTCTTTATAAGCCCCCGGCTCCTGCCACATCCCCCGCTGTTGCGCTTCAAGCATGCGCTCGGTCATGTCGCGCAGTGCGTGGGGATTATGCTCGCGAACAAAATCCCGGGTGGCCGGATCAAGCAGATAAGCATCGGCCAGCAATGCGTATTGATGATCGTCGATCAACTGCGTCGTCGCGTCGAAGGCAAACAGGTTATCCACGGTCGCCGCCATTTCAAACGCGCCTTTATAGCCGTGGCGTTTGGCCCCGTCGATCCATTTCGGATTCGCAGCCCGCGAGCGAATCACCCGGTTGAGCTCCTCCTTCAAGGTGCGGATCTTCGGCAGATCCGGCTGACTATGATCGCCGTGATAACTCGCCGCTGCTTCGCCGCGCAGGGTCTCCACGGCGGCGAGCATGCCGCCCTGGAACTGGTAATAATCGTTGGAATCGAGCAAATCGTGCTCGCGGTTGTCCTGATTCTGTAGCACCGCTTGCACCTGACTCAAACGCTGAACGAATTGTTCACGGGCTGCGGTGCCTTCGTCGGAGCCACCGTAGGCGTAGGCGCCCCAGTTAACATAAACCTCGGCCAGATCCTCGCGGGTCTGCCACAGACGACCGTCGATGGCGCCCTGCACGCCCGCGCCATAAGCGCCGGGCTTGGCCCCGAAAATCCGCCAACCGGCCTGGCGCCGTGCAGCGTCTTCATCGAGGCCTGATTGCAACAAGGCTTCGCGTTCGGCGCGCACTTTGGCCGCCAAAGGATTGAGATCGTCCGGTTCATCCAGCGCGGCCACCGCTTGCACTGCCGCGTCGAACAAGCGGATCAGGTTCGCAAACGCATCGCGGAAAAACCCGGACACCCGCAGCGTCACGTCAACCCGAGGGCGATCCAGCAGACTCAGCGGCAGGATCTCGAAATCATCGACCCGCTGACTGCCCGTGGCCCATACCGGCCGCACCCCCATCAGCGCCATGGCCTGGGCGATGTCGTCGCCACCGGTACGCATGGTCGCGGTGCCCCACACCGACAGGCCGAGCTGACGCAGGTGGTCACCGTGATCCTGCAAATGTCGTTCGAGAATCAGTGTCGCGGACTGGAACCCGATGCGCCATGCGGTGGTGGTCGGCAGGTTGCGCACATCGACCGAGTAAAAGTTGCGCCCGGTCGGCAGCACGTCGAGCCGGCCTCGACTTGGCGCGCCGCTCGGGCCGGCGGGGACGAAGCGCCCGTTCAAGGCATCGAGCAGGCCGCGCATTTCCGCCGGGCCGCAGGCGTCCAGGCGCGGGGCGACCACTTCGTGCAGCGCCTGGACAATCGCATTCACGTCAGACCAACCCGATCCCTGTGGGAGCGAGCTTGCTCGCGAAAGCGGTGTGTCACTGCAAGCAGTGCTGGCTGACACGACGCCTTCGCGAGCAAGCCCGCTCCCACAGGAGATTTGCAGTGTTTGGGAGATCAGTTTAGTGGCGAACAGTTCGAGTCGTTCGCGGGTATCGCCAGCGGTGCGCCAGACCTCATCGCTGACCTGTTGCAGTTGCTCTGGACGCGGGCCAACCCACGGATCGGCCAATGCACAATCCAACGGATCAAAACCCAGCTCAAATGCCTTTGCCAGCCCCCGCAGCAGGCTCGACTGCGCACCTTTGCCGTCACCGCGTGGAATGCGCAGCAGCGCCAACAACGTATCGACGCGCAAACGCCCGGTCGGTGACTCGCCGAAGATGTGCAGGCCATCGCGGATCTGCGACTCCTTAAGATCGCACAAATAAGTGTCCAGACGCGGCAGCCAGATTGCCGCGTCGGCATCACTGTCCAGCGCCGCGTCCAGTTGCAGTTCGCGATCGATTTGCGTATCGCGCACCAATTGCAGAATGTCGCGCTGCAATTCACGGGCGCGACGCGGATCGAGCAGTTGTGCCTCGTAATATTCGTCCGCCAGCAGTTCCAGATTACGCAGCGGGCCATAGGTTTCGGCGCGGGTCAGCGGTGGCATCAGATGATCGATGATCACCGCTTGCGTACGCCGTTTGGCTTGAGCGCCCTCGCCCGGATCATTGACGATAAACGGGTAGATATTCGGTAGCGGCCCGAGCAGCGCGTCCGGCCAGCAATTCTCCGAGAGCCCGACGCCTTTGCCCGGCAACCATTCGAGGTTGCCGTGCTTGCCGACGTGAATCACGCCGTGGGCGCTGTAGGTGGTGCGCAGCCAGAAATAGAAGGCCAGATAACCGTGTGGCGGCACCAGATCCGGGTCGTGGTAGACCGCACTCGGATCAACCTGATACCCCCGCGCCGGCTGGATGCCGATGAAGGTCAGGCCAAAGCGCAGACCGGCGATCATCATTCGTCCGTCACGGCACATCGGGTCTTTTTGCGGCGCGCCCCAACGTTCAACCACCGCGGCACGATTGGCTTCGGGCAGCGCGTTGAACATCGTCATGTAATCGTCCATCGCCAGACTTTGCAGGCATGGACGCTGGTCAATCGTGTCGAGGTCATTGCTGACGCCACCGAGCAACTGCTGGATCAACTCAGTGCCGCTGTCCGGCAGCTCGGCGGTTATCGGATAGCCCTCAGCCTGCAACGCTCGAAGAATATTCAGCGCGGCTGCCGGCGTGTCGAGGCCAACTCCATTACCGATACGCCCGTCGCGGGTTGGGTAATTGGCAAGGATCAGCGCAATGCGTTTCTCGGCGTTCGGTACCCGCGCGAGATCAATCCAGCGTCGCGCCAGTTCGGCGACAAAATCCATGCGCTCGGGTTGCGCCCGGTAGCAGACCACATCGGATTGGCTACGCTCGCTGCGCCAGGCCAGATCCTTGAAACTGATCGGGCGGCTGATGATGCGTCCGTCGAGTTCCGGCAACGCAATGTGCATTGCCAGATCCCTTGGTCCGAGGCCCTGCGCGCTGTCACGCCAGCCCGGTTCGTTGTCCTGGGCGCAGATTGCCTGGATCACCGGGATGTTGCGACGAAACGGCCGCAGATTCGGCATTTCCGGGCTCGACTGAGCGAAACCGGTGGTGTTGAGAATCACCCCCGCCTCAACTTCATCCAGCCAATCCTCGACCATCGACAGGCAGCCGGGTTCTTTCAGACTGGCCACCGCTATAGGCAGCGGATTGAGTCCCGCTGCCTGCAAGCGCTGACAGAAAACATCGATGAACGCGGTGTTCGCCGCTTGCAAATGCGAGCGGTAAAACAGCACCGCCGCGACCGATAGATCGGGCAGCCAATCGGCTTGCCAGTCACCCAGTGCGGCGATGTTTTTATGCGGATGGTAAATCGCTGTGCGCGGCAGGGGTTGCGGCTCGGCCCAGGCGTAGTCGCGTGCGAACCAGCGATTGGCCAGACAACGGAAAAAGTCCAGGGCATTGCCCATCCCGCCCTGCCGCAAGAACTGCCAGAGCCGGTCGCGATCTATCGCGCCGACGGTGCTCAGATCACTGAGTTCCGGGTCGGGGCGATCACAGCCCGGCACCATAATCACCTGCACACCGCGCTCGGCCAGCTCGACCAGACGCTCGACACCGTAGCGCCAATAGGCGATGCCACCGTGCAGCGAGATCAGAATCACCTTGGCATGGCGTAGCACTTCGTCGACGTACAGATCGACCGAGGCGTGATTCTGCACCTGCATGGGATTGGCCAGGCGCAGGCTCGGATAATCCTCGGGCAATTGCTGCGCCGCTTCGGCGAGCAACGCCAGGCTGGAATCGCCGCTGCACAGGATCACCAGTTCGGCGGGGGTTTGCCCAAGGTCGGCAATGTTGTCATCCGACACGAAACCGCCGGGCTGGGTCCTGAGCAGGTGCATGGCTTAAACGCTGATGGCAGCGCGCAGTTGCGCTTCGAGTTGAGTGGCGTCGAGTTCCTGACCGATCAACACCAGACGCGTGACGCGCGCTTCATCGGCGCCCCACTGGCGGTCGAAATGCTTGTCGAAACGCGTGCCCACGCCTTGAATCAGCAAACGCATCGGTTTGTTCGGTATCGCCGCGAAACCCTTGACGCGCAGGATGCCGTGCTTGACCACCAGTTGCGTCAGCGCGTCGAGCAGCAGGCTTTCATCGGCTTGCGGCAGTTCGATGGAGATTGAGTCGAAGGCGTCGTGATCATGGTCATCGTGGTCGTCATCACCGTCGTGGTGATGATCGTGGTGGCTGTGGCGGCTGTCGATGTGCTCTTCAGAACCGGCGCCGAGGCCGATCAGCACGTCCAACGGCACGCGACCGTTGCTGGCCTCGATGATCTTCACCGCCGGCGGCAGTTCTTCGGCGACCTCAAGACGCACGCGAGCAAGGTCTTGCGGGCTGGTCTGGTCGGCCTTGTTGAGGATCACCAGGTCAGCGCTGGCCAGTTGATCGGCGAACAGTTCGTGCAAGGGCGACTCGTGATCCAGGTTCGGGTCGAGTTTGCGCTGGGCGTCGACCTGATCCGGAAACGCGGCGAAGGTGCCGGCGGCCACGGCCGGGCTATCGACCACGGTGATCACCGCATCGACGGTGCAGGCGCTGCGGATTTCCGGCCACTGGAAAGCTTGTACCAGCGGTTTTGGCAGGGCCAGGCCCGAGGTTTCGATGAGGATGTGGTCGAGGTCGCCGCGACGGGCCACCAGTTCGCGCATCACCGGGAAAAACTCTTCCTGCACCGTGCAGCACAGGCAGCCGTTGGCCAGTTCATAGACGCGGCCGGTGGCTTCTTCTTCGGTGCAGCCGATGGTGCACTGTTTGAGGATTTCACCGTCGATGCCCAACTCGCCGAACTCATTGACGATCACCGCGATGCGACGGCCCTGAGCGTTGTCGAGCATGTGTCGCAACAACGTGGTTTTGCCCGAACCGAGGAAACCGGTGACGATGGTAACGGGGAGTTTGGCCAGTGTTTTCATCGATATGCCCTTTGGCAAGGTGGCGGGCATACGGGACGAGAACCGGCAACGCGCGTGCGCGCCAGAAGCGTTCGCCACCGGATCACCCCGCCCGGTTGTAGTGAGAAACTGTGACGAGGCAGGTCTCCTGGCTGACGGCGTTCAGGCGATGGGCCTGGCATTCACTGCGCCTTCCCGCTGGCGCCTTGTGCAAGGGCTGGCAGTGGCGTGGCAGTGAACTTCACCGTTCACAGTTGCGGGGGCAGCCGCGGCATTGACCGCGTTCCCTTCTTAGCTTCGGCTAGTGCCGAAGAACCTCGAAAGCGCAAGGCTACGCATGGCTTGCTGATGGGTCAATGTTTGGATTGGGGGGTATATCCGTTGCTGCGGTAACGGCTACTTAGGGTTCCGCCCTTACGGCGGTCAATTTTTCCAAACGCCGGGTTAAGGGTTTGTGATTTGGTGGGATTGGGGGCATATCCGTTGCTGCGGGTGTTGCCGCTGGCGGTTTCGCTCTTACAGCGAGTCACCTTTTCCAAACGCCGAAAAGGTAACCCAAAAGGCTTTGCCCCGGCGTACGGCACTTCGCTTAGGCTCAGTGTTCCCTCGCTACGGTGTCCATACGGGGGCATCGCCTCCGGTTTGCTTCGCTGCACCTCCTCTCGATGTATGCGGCTTCGCCGCATGGCGCTGCGCGCCTAACCCCCGGATGAACACCTACGCTCGGCCTGCCGAAGGGGCTGAAGATCAAAAGCCACATCAAAAGCCACATCAAAAGCCAAAGCCAAAGCCAAAGCCAAAGCCAAAGCCAAAGCCAAAGCCAAAGCAGATCAAAAGATCGCAGCCTTCGGCAGCTCCTACACGGGAGTGGGTGTATTCAGTTAGAGATTGGTCGGCTGTCAGGCCGCCATCGCCAGCAGGCCGGCTCCTACAGTTTAGATTGCGTACAGCCCCATGCGGCGCAGCCGCCCCACTCAACACAATGAGCGTTAGCTCGAGTAAAGCTCTTGATCTGAAGGCCCGTCGGCAGGCTGAGTGGAGGGGTTTATCCGGGGGTGGGAGCGCAGCGACCGTTTGGCGAAGCCAAACACATCGAGAAGAGGTGCAGCGAAGCAAACCGGAGGCGATGCCCCACGGATGAATCCCGGAGCGAAGGAACCCGAGCCTAAGCGAGGGCCGAACGTCAGGGCATAGACCTTTTGGTTACTTTTGGGGCGTTTGCCAAAAGTGACCCGCCGTAAGGGCGGAACCCTAAATGGCCGTTACCGCAGCAACGGATCCACCCACAAAATTGACTACATTCCCCAACCCATGCTCTCCTACACAACTTGTTACGGGTGCCCTTCACAGGGTGAAACGGGAAACCGGTGAATCATGTGCTTTACTCAAGCCCATGTCAGTCCGGTGCTGCCCCCGCAACGGTAAGCGAGCGAAGCATCAGATCCACTGTGCCAATACGGCATGGGAAGGAGATGCTTGCAGGTCAGGCCCAGCGCCAACCCCTCGTGAGCCCGGAGACCGGCCCGCAACACACAGCACGCATACCTTTTGTGTCGCTGAACATAACAAACCCGCGGTGGGCGGGCGCTGTTCGAACCCCTGCGCACTCGCACGCCGGGGCTTCATGCGCTCGACTGCCCCGCTGACATTCCAGAGGGAAGCGCCATGTCGATCATCAGCAGCACCGGCAGCAACACGGACAAGATCTCCAGTACCACCACCCTGAGCCAACGCCTGACCGCCGCTGTTTTCGCGTCGATTCTGGGTGCGGGCCTCGTCTACTTCGCCGGTTTCTCGCACATCGAAGCCGTGCACAACGCCGCCCACGATACCCGCCACAGCGCCGCGTTCCCGTGCCACTGAGGCCTGCCGACATGATCAAGCGAATTGCACAAACGGCAGGTTTCAGCGGTCTGCTGGCCGCCCTGCTTCTCACTCTGCTGCAAAGCTTCTGGGTTTCGCCGCTGATTCTGCAGGCAGAAACCTTCGAGAAATCCGAACCTGCAGCACAAGTCCACGAACACGCCGCCGGCTCTGCTGCGCACACCCACGATACCGAAGCCTGGGAGCCGGAAGATGGCTGGCAGCGCGTGATCTCGACTACCGGCGGCAATCTGGTGGTCGCCGTGGGTTTCGCCCTGATGCTCGCAGGGCTCTACACCCTGCGTGCGCCGACCAAAACCTCGCAAGGTCTGCTTTGGGGGCTGGCCGGTTACGCGACGTTCGTACTCGCACCTACCCTTGGCCTGCCGCCTGAGCTGCCGGGCACTGCTGCTGCGGATCTGGCCTCACGGCAGACGTGGTGGATCGGCACAGCCGCCTCTACTGCGGTCGGCCTGGCCCTGATAGCGTTCAGCCGTCACTGGCTGATGAAGATCCTCGGTGTGGCGATCCTCGCGGTGCCACATGTGATCGGCGCGCCACAACCACAAGTGCATTCGATGCTGGCTCCTGAAGCATTGGAAGCTCAGTTCAAAATCGCTTCGCAGCTGACCAACGTGGCGTTCTGGCTGGCCCTTGGCCTGATCAGTGCGTGGTTGTTCCGCCGCAAAAGCGATGGCCAATACCACGCATGACCTGTGACAGCGCCGCGCCGACCTTTGTGGTCGGCCTGGGCTGCCAGCGCGGCTGCCCTGCCAGCACGCTGCGCGCGTTACTCGATCAAGCCTTGCAAGCGCATCGCATCGAGCTTGGAGCGGTCAAAGCCTTGGCCAGTATCGATTTGAAACGCGATGAACCCGGTCTGCAGGAACTTGCTGCACAATTGGCCTTGCCATTGCGCTACTTCAGCCGCGAAGAATTGGCCAATTACCAGCAACGGCTCAGTCACCATTCACAGATCGCCTACGAACGCACCGGTTGCTATGGCGTGGCAGAAAGCGCGGCTTTGGCGCTGGCTGAACAGTTGATTCAGGCACCGGCAAAACTGCTGATATCCCGGCAGAAATACGCTCAGGCAACATTGGCATTGGCTGGCGCTGCGTAAAATCCCGATAATCCCCGTCTTTGATCATGAGCAATCTTCATCTGAAGCATTGCCCGGCCCCGCTTTTCACAGGATTCCTTCATGACCGTCTACTTCATCGGTGCCGGCCCCGGCGACCCGGAACTGATCACCGTCAAGGGCCAACGGCTGATCCGCAATTGCCCGGTGATCATCTATGCAGGTTCGCTGGTACCGGCAGCGGTGCTGGAAGGTCATCAGGCGCAAACGCTGGTCAACAGCGCTGAACTGCATCTGGAACAGATCATCGAGCTGATCAACACCGCGCACGCCAAGGGCCAGGATGTCGCGCGAGTGCATTCGGGAGATCCGAGTCTGTATGGCGCCATTGGCGAGCAGATTCGTTATTTGCGCGAGCTGGATATTCCCTTCGAGATCGTCCCCGGCGTGACGGCAACCGCGGCATGCGCCGCGTTGTTAGGCGCAGAACTGACCCTGCCTGACGTGTCGCAGAGCGTGATACTGACCCGTTATGCCGACAAGACCGCCATGCCTGCGGGCGAAGAACTTGGAAGCCTGGCGCAACATGGCGCGACCATGGCGATCCATCTGGGGGTCAATCATCTGGAGAAAATCCTGACTGAACTGTTGCCGCATTACGGCGAAGACTGCCCGATCGCGGTAATTCACCGGGCGACATGGCCGGATCAGGACTGGGTGGTGGGAACGCTGGGGGATATTGCCCAGAAGGTCGCCGCCAAAGGGTTTCGGCGCACGGCGTTGATTCTGGTTGGGCGGGTGCTGGGCAGTGAGGTATTCAGTGAGTCATCGCTGTATCGCGCCGGGCATGCGCACTTGTATCGACCCTGAAGACGTTCCTGAATATCACGCATAAAAAACGGCGCTCACGGGGCGCCGTTTTTCATGCTCGCAGCGAACACCTTAGTAATAGGCGTTTTCTTTCTGCGTATGGTCGGTCACATCACGAACACCTTTGAGCTCTGGAATGCGCTCGAGCAAGGTGCGCTCAATGCCTTCCTTCAGGGTGACGTCCGCTTGACCACAACCCTGACAACCACCACCGAACTGCAGCACGGCGATGCCGTCTTCAACCACATCGATCAGGCTGACCTGACCGCCATGGCTGGCCAGCCCCGGGTTGATCTCGGTTTGCAGGTAGTAATTGATACGTTCGTTGACCGGGCTGTCGGCGTTGACCATCGGCACTTTGGCGTTTGGCGCCTTGATGGTCAGTTGACCACCCATGCGGTCGGTGGCGTAGTCGACAACCGCGTCGTCCAGGAACGCTTCGCTGAACGAATCGATATAAGCGGTGAAGCTTTTGAGCCCCAGCGCCGTGTCTTCAGGCTTTTCTTCGCCCGGCTTGCAGTAGGCAATGCAGGTTTCGGCGTACTGGGTGCCAGGCTGGGTGATGAAGACGCGGATGCCAATACCCGGGGTGTTCTGCTTGGAGAGCAGATCAGCCAGGTAATCGTGGGCGGCGTCAGTAATGGTAATAGCGGTCATGGAAACTCCTCGCAGGCTTGGGCGCAGTTTACGCCAATCGTTGCGCCGGACAAAGTCCTAGTATTTTTGTCGGGAAAGATTCTCGACAGACTGACCTTCTGTCCATGCCTTGAGTCAACGCCAGCCACGTTTTCCAACCATTCGTAGCTCAACCAAGAGCCGACGCCGATTACCAAAGCACAGACGACAAACATCCGATAGGCATTGTGGTGCCGCTGAGGATTGTGACAGCAGGCCCTTCTCAAAGGCCGATCAGAGATTCTCGTATCGATTCATGTCCAGCACCCCCTCTTCAACCGGATTGGTTTCGTGGAGGTACTGGCTCAAGTCGTGAAAATAGAACCAGAACTGCGGATGACTGCGGCGAATACCCCAGCGTTCGACGATTTTTTCGAAGCGGTTGGCGTCTTTGGCGTTTTCCATTGCATCGACAAACTCAGGCACTTGCTCGGCGGGAATATTGAAGATGAAGTTCGGATAACTGCTGAGCACGCCCGGGTAAAGAGTGATCGTGTCGAGGCCCGGCTGATAACGCAGCGACTCACCGAGCAAGAACGCCACGTTGCTGTGCGCGCGATTGCGCAACAGGCTATAGACCTCGCGTTTGCCGCTGGACGTTTCAATACGCAACATCGTCGCTTCCGGCAACTGGTCGATCACCTTCAACCCGGCGGCGGGACGCGATGTCAGGCGACTGAGCGCCTGTTCGGCGCTTTGCAGCGCCGGATCGATATTCGGGCGTGAGCAATAGGCGCCCTCGCAACGGTTGATCGGGTCAGGTCGGGCGTTGAGGTCGCCATAACGCGCCAGCAACTGCATGGCGAAATCGTGTTTCGGGTCTTTCTTGTTGAGTTTCAGCGCGGTCGGCTTGTCGTCGTCGATGGACTCGTAATCCAGCCACATCTTGAACTGGCCACTGCTCTGATACCAATCGTCGAGGTAATCCTCACGGGAGTCAGCGGGCATCAGGCGCAGGAAGTTTTGCTCGGCGCCGTTACGGATCAGATCGAAATACAGGCGGGTTTGCGCCTGATGCGAAACGTTGCCGAACACATCGAAGTTGACCGCCAACTGGTAATAGGTGCGCTCAAGCAACGGATAGTCGAACAACCACATCGTCTGCGGCACCTCGCCGATCAGGCCTTTGGTGACCGAGGCGCTGTCGAAATGGCGAAAGATGCTCAGCAATGCGTTGTCGTTGCCCGCCCACAGCGTCGACCAGCTCGGCGCCGGTTGGTCGGCGTAACTGTCACGGCGCAGGGCTTCGTATTCGTTACGTTTGTTGCGGTAGTTGCGCCAAAGGCTCAGGACACTGCCAACATCGTCGTTTTGCCCAGGCATAGCCAGCAACGGTGTGGCCTGACCACGATAGTTGGGGTCGGTGATGTACAAGTCATGTTCCGGAGCCTGGAACAGCGCCCAGAAATTATCGCGAATCACGTCGGTCGCGATCTGCCCACGGCACACCGGGCCACGAATAAAGGTACGGACGAAATACTCGGCGTTATCGAGCATGAACTGATAGCGCGCCTGCGCCGGAATGGCCTCGAACGTGGCGAACGGATTGGCCCGGCTCTGCGGCCCGTAACCCGGCAAGGCGTTGACCTGCCAGTTGCCGCTGTAGAACAGGCTTTTGACCCGCGCCATTTTTGCCGCGCTCAGCGGGTAGGTGATGTGCGTTTTGTGAACGATCACGCCTTGCACCGGCCACAAGCGGTAATACACCTGAGTGCCCGGATCGTCATTCGGGCGACGAGTGGCAATCAGGTCTATCGGTTGCCCGGTCGGTGTACGCGACCGCACCCACTGAAAGTAATGCCCTGGCTCACCGTCCTTGAAATAGATGTGCGCCAGAAACCAGTGTTCGAACAACCAGCGCCCGACCAGGCTCTCGCGGGCACCGGGCGTATTGAGCAGGTTTTCCCACTGAACGATCTGCAGCGCTTCCTTGCTGCTGGGCGCCAGACCCTGCTCGTCAATCGGCGCGCCGGACGCCAGCCAGCGTTGCAGCGTTTGGTATTGCTGATCAGTCAGACCGGTGACCGCCAGCGGCATGCCTTCTTTCGGATGGGCACCGGCGTAACCCTCGAACTCGGAAGGCATTGCGCACATGTTTTCGCGGTTCAGACCCAGGGCGATTTCTTCTGGCAGTTTGGCGTTCGGCGTCAACGGGGTTTTGTGCCCCAGCTCCAACATGCGCGTCATCAAAGCCGCCTGACTGCCCTGTGCATCAAGTACCGAATAGAAACCCTTTTGCTGCCAGTTGCGCTTGCCGAAAGCGTCGTAGAACAACCGGGTAGTTGGCGCCGCCTGAGCGCGCTCGCCGTCGTAGACCGGCATTTTGCTCGCGCCACGCTCGGCGCCTTCGCCGCTGCCCAGGTTGAGCTGACAAGCGGAGTCGTAGCACGCATGGCAGGCCACGCACTTCTCGGTGAAAATCGGTTGGATATCACGGGTATAGGAAAGCACGGGATCTTGCGCCGCAGCGCCCCAGCTCAAGAACAGCAAAACGATGCTGATGACGCGGTACGACATGTCCCTGATCCCGATCCTGAAGAAAAACGCCGCGATTCTACAGTATGACGGTCGTACCAACATGAGCGATATTCATGCAAAACCGCCACATGCTCTAAAAGCGCACAGGTTTGTTATGATCCCGCTCCTTCGTAATGGTCTTTCCGAGTAGTCCAAATGTCCGATCGCAGCGTCCGCCTTCAAGCTCTCAAGCACGCCCTCAAAGAGCGCATCCTGATACTCGACGGCGGTATGGGCACGATGATCCAGAGCTACAAGCTCGAAGAGCAGGATTATCGCGGCAAACGCTTTGCGGATTGGCCGAGTGACGTCAAGGGCAACAACGACCTCTTGGTGATTACCCGTCCGGACGTGATCGGCGGCATCGAAAAGGCTTATCTGGATGCCGGCGCCGACATTCTCGAAACCAACACCTTCAACGCCACGCGCATTTCCATGGCCGATTACGGCATGGAAGAACTGGCTTACGAACTAAACGTAGAAGGCGCGCGCCTGGCGCGCAAGATCGCCGACGCCAAAACCCTGGAGAACCCGGACAAGCCGCGCTTCGTCGCTGGCGTGCTCGGCCCGACCAGCCGCACCTGTTCGCTGTCGCCCGACGTCAACAACCCTGGCTACCGCAACGTCACCTTTGATGAACTGGTGGAGAACTACACCGAAGCCACCAAAGGCCTGATCGAAGGCGGCGCCGACCTGATTCTGATCGAAACCATCTTCGATACCCTCAACGCCAAAGCGGCGATCTTCGCCGTGCAAGGCGTGTTCGAAGAGCTGCACCTCGAATTGCCGATCATGATTTCCGGGACCATCACCGACGCCTCCGGCCGCACCCTGTCGGGCCAGACCACCGAAGCGTTCTGGAACTCGGTGGCGCACGCCAAGCCCATCTCGGTCGGTCTCAACTGCGCGCTCGGCGCCAGTGAACTACGTCCATACCTGGAAGAACTGTCGAACAAGGCCAGCACGCACGTTTCCGCGCACCCGAACGCCGGTCTGCCAAACGAGTTCGGTGAGTACGACGAACTGCCGTCGCAAACCGCCAAGGTCATCGAAGAGTTCGCCCAAAGCGGCTTCCTCAATATTGTCGGCGGCTGCTGCGGCACCACGCCGGGGCACATCGAGGCCATCGCCAACGCCGTGGCCGGTTACGCACCGCGGCAGATCCCGGATATTCCCAAGGCCTGCCGCCTCTCGGGTCTGGAACCGTTCACCATCGATCGCAGCTCGCTGTTCGTCAACGTTGGCGAGCGGACCAACATCACAGGTTCGGCCAAGTTCGCCCGTCTGATCCGCGAAGACAACTACACCGAAGCCCTGGAAGTCGCCCTGCAGCAGGTCGAGGCCGGCGCGCAGGTGATCGACATCAACATGGACGAAGGGATGCTCGATTCGAAGAAGGCCATGGTGACCTTCCTCAATCTGATTGCCGGCGAACCGGACATCTCCCGCGTACCGATCATGATCGACTCCTCGAAATGGGAAGTGATCGAAGCTGGCCTGAAATGCATTCAGGGCAAGGGCATTGTCAACTCGATCAGCATGAAAGAAGGCGTCGAGCAGTTCATTCATCACGCCAAACTGTGCAAGCGCTACGGCGCCGCCGTGGTGGTGATGGCGTTCGACGAAGCCGGCCAGGCCGACACCGAAGCGCGCAAGAAAGAAATCTGCAAGCGCTCTTATGACATTCTGGTCAACGAAGTCGGCTTCCCGCCGGAAGACATCATCTTCGACCCGAACATCTTCGCCGTGGCCACCGGCATCGAAGAACACAACAACTACGCTGTGGACTTCATTAATGCCTGCGCCTACATCCGCGACGAACTGCCATATGCGCTGACCTCCGGCGGCGTGTCCAACGTGTCGTTCTCGTTCCGTGGCAACAACCCGGTGCGTGAGGCGATTCACTCGGTGTTCCTGCTGTACGCGATCCGCGCCGGCCTGACCATGGGCATCGTCAACGCCGGTCAGCTGGAAATCTACGACCAGATCCCGCAGGAACTGCGCGATGCGGTAGAAGACGTGGTGCTCAACCGCACACCGGAAGGCACCGACGCCCTCCTCGCCATCGCCGACAAATACAAGGGCGACGGCAGCGTCAAGGAAGCCGAGACCGAAGAGTGGCGCAGCTGGGACGTCAACAAGCGTCTGGAGCACGCACTGGTCAAGGGCATCACCACACACATCGTTGAAGACACCGAACAATCGCGCCAGTCATTCGCCCGCCCGATCGAAGTGATCGAAGGCCCGCTGATGTCGGGCATGAACATCGTCGGAGACCTGTTCGGCGCCGGCAAAATGTTCCTGCCGCAGGTGGTCAAATCCGCCCGTGTAATGAAACAGGCCGTAGCGCACCTGATCCCGTTCATCGAACTGGAAAAAGGTGACAAACCTGAGGCCAAGGGCAAGATCCTCATGGCCACGGTGAAAGGCGACGTACACGACATCGGCAAGAACATCGTGGGCGTGGTGCTTGGCTGCAACGGCTACGACATCGTCGACCTCGGCGTCATGGTCCCGGCGGAAAAGATCCTGCAAGTAGCCAAAGAGCAGAAGTGCGACATCATCGGGCTGTCCGGTCTGATCACGCCTTCGCTGGATGAAATGGTTCACGTTGCCCGCGAAATGCAGCGTCAAGACTTCCACTTGCCGTTGATGATCGGTGGCGCGACCACGTCCAAGGCCCACACGGCGGTCAAGATCGAGCCCAAGTACAGCAACGACGCCGTGGTTTACGTGACCGACGCCTCCCGCGCGGTCGGCGTGGCAACGCAGTTGCTGTCCAAGGAATTGAAGGCCGGTTTCGTTGAAAGAACCCGTGCCGAATACGTCGAAGTGCGCGAGCGTACCGCCAACCGCAGTGCCCGCACCGAACGTCTGAGCTACGCCGCCGCCATCGCGAAAAAACCGCAGTTCGACTGGGCCAATTACCAGCCGGTCAAACCGACCTTCACCGGCAGCAAAGTGCTGGAGAACATCGACCTCAAGGTACTGGCCGAGTACATCGACTGGACGCCGTTCTTCATCTCCTGGGATCTGGCCGGCAAGTTCCCGCGCATCCTCGAAGACGAAGTGGTCGGTGAAGCCGCCACAGCCTTGTACAAAGACGCTCAGGAAATGCTCGCCAAACTGATCGACGAGAAACTGATCAGTGCCCGTGCGGTGTTCGGCTTCTGGCCAGCCAATCAGGTGCATGACGACGACATCGAGCTGTACGGCGATGACGGCAAGCCACTGGCCAAGCTGCATCATCTGCGTCAGCAGATCATCAAAACAGACGGCAAACCCAACTTCTCGCTGGCCGACTTCGTGGCGCCCAAGGACAGCGAAGTGACTGACTACGTCGGCGGTTTCATCACCACCGCCGGTATCGGCGCCGAAGAAGTGGCCAAGGCTTATCAGGATGCCGGCGACGACTACAACTCGATCATGGTCAAGGCACTCGCCGACCGTTTGGCCGAGGCGTGCGCCGAATGGCTGCACCAGCAGGTGCGTAAAAAACACTGGGGCTATGTCCGGGATGAAGTGCTCGACAACGAAGCGCTGATCAAAGAGCAATACTCTGGCATTCGTCCTGCGCCGGGTTATCCCGCGTGCCCGGATCACACCGAGAAAGCTGCATTGTTCGCCCTGCTCGATCCTGAAGCCGCCGAAATGCGCGCCGGGCGCAGCGGTGTATTCCTCACTGAGCACTACGCGATGTTCCCGGCGGCAGCGGTCAGCGGCTGGTATTTCGCCCACCCGCAGGCGCAGTACTTCGCCGTTGGCAAGGTCGATAAGGACCAGGTGCAGAGCTACACCTCGCGTAAAGGTCAGGAACTGAGCGTGACGGAGCGCTGGCTGGCGCCGAATCTGGGTTACGACAACTAATCCAGCCTGACGCAAAACTCTGTGGGAGCGAGCCTGCTCGCGAAAGCGGTCGATCATTCGACATTGATGTTGACTGACACGACGCCTTCGCGAGCAGGCTCGCTCCCACAGTGGTTTTTGCGGTGCCCTTGAAACGGTTGGCTATGCTTATCTGACACACATGGCAGACGAGGGATTTATGGACGATCCAGTCGACAACAAACCGCCGAGTTTCTGGCAGATGCTGCACAGCGTGATGGCAGCGGCGTTCGGCGTGCAGAGCGGCAAGAACCGGGCAAGGGACTTCACCCACGGCAAACCCAGTCATTTCGTGATACTGGGGATTGTGTTCACCGCGGTGTTTGCGCTGACGCTGTTTGCCATCGTCAAACTGGTCGTGCATTTCGCCGGTGTCTGACGTGCTTCAGTGCATCAAGGCCTGAAAAGTGAACGGGTAACGGTACGAGGCTGGCCGCCCCTTGGCCGAGAGCTTGCGAAAACTCACGCCGTAGTCCGGCGAGCGTCCCATGGCCAGCATTCGCCGGGCATGAGTTTTATCGATCAGTTGCAGCAATGACACCTGACGATCGCGGCCGCCATGCTGATCCAGATTCACACCCTGCTCATGGTCATGCAGCTCCACCAGCGCCCAGCCACCCAAAGTGAAGTGTCCGCCCAACAGCACGCTCAAGCGCCCATCGACCAGGCCCTGCAGCGCCGCCGGTGAAGTATTGACCGCACTGAACAAGGCGTCTTGACCGGGGATTTTGCCGGTCTCGGAAAACGCGCGCATTGCGCCGAAGGCCATTTCATCGTTGGCCGACCACACCAGTGACACCTTCGGATAGCGGGCGAACAACTGTTTGGCCTGTTCATAGGCGCGCTGCTGCGTCCAGCCGCTGTAGACACGTTGGCGCAAGCGTACTTGCGGATGTTCGGCCAATGCGCGCTGCATGCCGTGCTCACGCAACTGCGCTGACGGCGTGATCTTCAAACCGGAGAACGCCAGCAGCTCGATCTGCTCGCCCGTGCTCACGGGCCTATGCAATCGAATCAACGCCTTCATCATCAGGTAGCCGCCCTCCTCATCGTTCGGCACCAGGCTGCCGACCCGATCCGTACGTTCGCCGACCAGAGCTTGCTGGTCGGGGGTCAGTGCAGCGTTAACGATGAACAACTTCACACCACTGTCTTGAGCCAGACGCAGGATCTGCGGCGCCACGTATTGCTCGTTGACGAACATCAGGTAATCAGGACGATTCGGCCCCTGTAGCGCAAGACGCGCCTGAGCCAGCGTCAGTTCGGGTCGACGCAGGGAATAGAGAATTTGCAGATCAATGCCAAGATCCCGGGCGGCTGCCTGCATGAATTGCGAATAACTGACCCAGAACGTCTCCTCGGTCGAGCCAGGATTGAGAAAAAGCACGGACTCCGCCCGCGCGCTGGACGCGAAAACCGCGCCAAACAATAGAAAGCTGATGTGAAAAAACCTGAACATGAAACAGCCGGGCCCAAGGAAAAACAGCCGCGATTATAGCCTTCGAAAACCGGCTTCTGGCGCCTGATTCCGTTTTTTGTCCGACAATCGTCGGGCACGGGCCCAGAGGGGTCGCTTACTGATGACTGACCCAGAATACCGCCGTCCCTACGACCAGAATGATCAGGAACAGAATCGCCCAGGCATCGACACTGCTGTCGCTTTTCCTTGCTTTGGTTGGGTTGCTCATTGCATCGCCTCTTGTCGGTTTTATCGGTGATTGCACAAAGACTCGACCACAGTTAAGACGATGATTGTCCGCACGACAAATGTGGGTTAGTTGACAGCAATTCTCGTTAGGCGATTTGGTTCTTTACATATACTCAAACATCACTTTTGCGCATAACTGCAAACGGGTATATTGCCCCGGCTCCGTTAGAGAGTGCGCGGCCGTGCGCGCAGAATTGCAGAGGCAACCTCGGACTCCAGCAAGCGAAAACGCAGCGTTTTCCGAGTAGCCCAAGCCTGAGAACAGGACTTATATGTACGTATACGACGAGTACGATCAGCGGATCATCGAGGACCGCGTCAAGCAGTTCCGTGATCAGACCCGACGCTATCTGGCAGGTGAGCTGAGCGAGGAAGAATTCCGTCCCCTGCGCCTGCAAAATGGCCTCTACATCCAGCGTTTCGCGCCGATGTTGCGAGTGGCAGTGCCTTACGGCCAACTGACTTCGCGTCAGACCCGCATGATGGCCAAGATTGCCCGCGACTACGACAAGGGCTACGCCCACATCAGCACGCGACAGAACGTGCAGTTCAACTGGCCGGCGGTGGAAGACATCCCGGACATCCTGGCGGAACTGGCCACGGTGCAGATGCACGCGATCCAGACCAGCGGCAACTGCCTGCGCAACGTCACCACCGACCAGTTCGCCGGTGTCGCTGCCGACGAAGTGATCGACCCGCGCCCATGGTGCGAGATCGTGCGTCAGTGGACCACGTTCCACCCTGAATTCGCTTACCTGCCGCGCAAATTCAAGATCGCGGTCAACGGTTCGACCGCTGACCGCGCAGCCATTGAAGTTCACGATATTGGCCTGGAGCCAGTGCACAACGAAGCTGGCGAACTGGGCTTCCGCGTGCTGGTCGGTGGCGGCCTCGGTCGTACTCCGGTCGTCGGCGCGTTCATCAATGAGTTTCTGCCATGGCAGGACCTGTTGAGCTACCTCGACGCCATCCTGCGGGTCTACAACCGTTACGGCCGTCGCGACAACAAATACAAGGCACGGATCAAGATCCTCGTCAAAGCGCTGACCCCTGAAGCATTCGCGCAGAAAGTCGATGCCGAAATGGAGCACCTGCGCGGTGGCCAGACCACATTGACCGAGGCCGAACTTCATCGCGTCGCCAAGCACTTCGTTGACCCGGACTACAAGGCGCTGGACAACCAGGCTGCCGAACTGGCCGCGCTGGACAAAGAACACCCCGGGTTCGCTCGCTGGCGCACCCGCAACACCCTGGCGCACAAGAAGCCGGGTTATGTGGCCGTCACCCTGTCGCTGAAACCGACCGGCGTTGCGCCGGGCGACATCACCGACAAACAGCTCGACGCCGTTGCCGATCTGGCCGAGCGCTACAGCTTCGGTCAACTGCGCACCTCCCACGAGCAGAACATCATTCTTGCCGATGTCGAGCAGAGCCAGTTGTTCACTCTGTGGGGCGAGCTGCGTGAGGGTGGTTTCGCCACGCCGAACATCGGCCTGCTGACCGACATCATTTGCTGCCCTGGCGGTGATTTCTGCTCGCTGGCCAACGCCAAGTCGATCCCGATTGCCGAATCGATCCAGCGCCGTTTCGACGACCTCGATTACCTGTTCGACATCGGTGAACTGGACCTGAACATCTCCGGCTGCATGAACGCCTGCGGTCACCACCACGTCGGCCACATCGGCATCCTCGGGGTGGACAAGAAAGGTGAGGAGTTCTATCAGGTTTCCCTCGGCGGCAGCGCCAGCCGGGATGCGAGCCTGGGCAAGATCCTCGGTCCGTCCTTCGCTCAGGAAGCCATGCCTGACGTCATCTCGAAGCTGATCGACGTGTACGTTGAACAACGTACCGAAGACGAGCGCTTCATCGACACCTATCAGCGTATTGGCATCGACCTCTTCAAGGAACGCGTCTATGCAGCGAATCATTAAGAACAACGAAGTCGTCGACGAAACCTGGCACCTGCTGCCGAAGGATTTCAACATCGACGAGATCAGCAACTGCGACGATCTGATCGTGCCACTGCAACTGTGGCGCGAACACAGCCGTATGCTCAAGGCCCGCGACGGCGGCCTGGGTGTATGGCTTGATGCCGACGAAGAGGCCGAGGAAATCGGTGAAGACGTTGCGCAGTTCCAGGTAATCGCGCTGAACTTCCCGGCGTTCACCGACGGGCGCAACTACTCCAACGCACGCCTGCTGCGTGACCGTTACGGTTTCAAAGGCGAACTGCGGGCCATCGGTGATGTATTGCGTGACCAACTGTTCTACATGCATCGCTGCGGTTTCGACGCCTTTGCCATACGCCCGGACAAAGACCCGTACGAAGCGCTTGAAGGCCTCAAGGATTTTTCGGTGACCTATCAGGCGGCCACTGACGAACCGCTGCCGCTATTCCGTCGTCGCTAAACCTGCGGGTTTGCCGCAGACACAAAAACGCCGGTCAATGACCGGCGTTTTTTTATGCGCGACTGTTTTACCAGAAACGTTGCTGGGTCAGACGACTCCACCAGCTCAACAGCACGCGATCCACCGAACCGCTAGCCGCCATGCCGATACGCTCTTGCAGGCTTTTACGCTCGGCGTAGTGCAGGTGGTAGACCTCGGCCTGTTTGGCCTTCTGCGCGAGGTATTCGTCGCTGGTCTTGAGTTCATCAACCAGTTGCTTGTCCAGCGCTGCAACACCAAGCCAGACTTCACCTGTGGCCACTTCATCGATCGCCAGTTGCGGACGATAGCGAGCGACAAAGTTCTTGAACAACTGATGGGTGATGTCCAGGTCTTCCTGAAACTTCTCGCGGCCCTTCTCGGTGTTTTCGCCGAACACGGTCAGGGTGCGTTTGTACTCTCCGGCGGTCAGCACTTCAAAGTCGATATCGTGCTTTTTCAGCAAGCGGTTGACGTTGGGCAACTGCGCGACCACGCCAATCGAGCCAAGGATGGCGAACGGTGCACTGATGATCTTGTCGCCGATGCACGCCATCATGTAGCCGCCGCTGGCCGCGACCTTGTCGATACACACGGTCAACGGCACGCCGGCTTCACGAATACGGGCCAGTTGCGAGGAGGCCAGACCGTAGCTGTGGACCATGCCGCCACCGCTTTCCAAACGCAGGACGACTTCGTCCTTGGGTGTGGCGAGTGTCAGCAGCGCGGTGATTTCATGACGCAGGCTTTCGGTGGCCGAAGCCTTGATATCGCCGTCGAAATCCAGCACGAACACCCGTGGTTTGGCTTCGGGCTTTTTCTTCTGCTTCTTCTCGCTTTTCTCGGACTTGGCCTCGCCCTTGCGCAAGGCCTTGAGTTGATCCTTGTCGAGCAGCGTTTGCTCAAGGCGCTCACGCAGGCCTTTATAGAAATCATTGAGCTTGCTGACCTGCAACTGACCTGCCGACTTGCGCCGCCCCTTGCTGCGCAACGCGGCAAAACTGGCGAGCACTACCAGAATGGCGATCACCAGCGTGACGGTCTTGGCCAGGAAACTGGCGTATTCGGTGAAAAACTCCACAGAGACTCCTTAAAACGATGCGTGGATGTAACACACACGCGGGATGGCGCCAGCATACCCATGCGCCGGCTCCTCGACCAGCCGTGAAACCTCTGGCAACACGCCTGTAACGGGCATTTCAAACAAGCGTATGTTTTTTCATTGACAGCTCCCCATCATCCTCATAACCTCGCCAAACCTTCAACGTACCGGGAAGACGCGGACGTGGGCAGCATCTATTTGATTCGACATGGCCAGGCCTCCTTTGGTGCAGACGACTATGACGTCCTGTCACCGACCGGCGTGCGCCAGGCAGAAGTCCTCGGCCAGCACCTCGCTGAACTGGGTATCCGCTTTGACCGCTGCCTCGCGGGTGACCTGCGTCGCCAACAGCACACGGCCACCAGCGCGCTGGAACAATTCACCGCGCAAGGCCTGTCGGTACCGATGCTGGAAACCGATTGTGCCTTCAACGAATTCGACGCCGACGCCGTGATCCGCGCCCTGCTCCCGGCCATGTTGCCGGACGAACCGGAAGCGCTCGACATCCTGCGCAATGCCGCGCAAAACCGCGGCGAGTTCCAGCGCATTTTCGCTTTGATCATTGAGCGGTGGCTGGCCGGCACTTACGACCCGCCGGGGCTGGAGAGCTGGCTGGGCTTTGTCGAACGGGTTCAGGCCGGATTGCACCGAATCCTCGAACAAGCTGAAAAGAATCAGAAAATCGCCGTGTTCACCTCCGGCGGCACCATCACCGCACTGCTCCACCTCATTACGCAAATGCCTGCGAAACAGGCCTTTGAATTGAACTGGCAAATCGTCAACACCTCGCTCAACCAGCTGAAATTCCGCGGTCGCGAGGTGGCTTTGGCTTCCTTCAACAGTCATGCACACCTGCAACTGTTGAAGGCCCCGGAACTCATCACCTTCCGCTGAGTCCGGATTACTGTGAACCTTGCTGTAATCAACCTGCTCTTATTACCCAAGAAAGGATCGAACCATGACCTCCGTAGCTGATGCCGTACAAGCAATGAAAGCCAAGTTCAACCCAGCCGCTGCTGCCGGTCTGGATCTGGTCTTCGGTTTCCGCATCGACGAGACCAAGAACTTCTCGCTGATCGTCAAGGACAGCACCTGCGAACTGCAAGAAGGCGAGAACCCGGACGCCCAGGTCACTCTGGTGATGGACGGCGAAACCCTGGAAGGCATCGTCGACGGTTCGACCGACGGCATGCAAGCATTCATGGGCGGCAAACTGCGCGCTGAAGGCGACATGATGCTGGCGATGAAACTGTCCGAACTGTTCCCGTCGTAAGACTACGATTCGGAAAAAAACAAATCCCGCCTTGGTGGCGGGATTTGTCGTTTCAGGGTCAATGGATGCCGGCGGCGTCCAGCGCCTTGAAGACCTGCCGATCGGCAACCTGGGGCTCACTGTCGGGGTACATCAACTGAACGCCGCCTCCGGGAAGGATTTCAGCGGTTTGCGCATCACGCGCGAAGGTGATGACATACCGCTCCCCCTGATACTTCAAGTAGATATTGTAATAATCCTGCGGCTGATCCGGTGCTGCGAAAGCACTGTAACGATAGCGGGGGCTTGGCACCGGCATCGGAGGATCCTTTCGCAACGACTCTCCACCCACGTCAGGATTCGCAGACTCCAAGGCCACAATCGCCGTAGCGACCAATTCATCGTTGTTTGCCGATACCAGAAGTAAAGTCAGGGTGCGTTGCAAGGTAACGGAGCTGACTTCGCCATTCACAACATCACGACGGTACATGCCGTTGTGAAACCACTTAGAGGCGTCAAAGCGGTTTTCTTCCTGGCTCCAATCGCCGTAATACATTAGAAGGGAGCACAAATTGAATAAGGGCTGGCACTGCGCGTAAGCGCCCAATGCCTTTCGATTTAATGAACGCAGTGTTCACATTCAACTAACAGCCCTTAACGGCGCAGGCTCTGAGCCTCGTCCAGTTCCTTGAATATCCGCACGTAATGCGCATCGGATTCCTGGTTCGGATAAACCAGTTTTGCACTGTTTTTATCGATCAGCTCTCCCGTTTGCGCATCTCGGCTGAAGGTGATGACAAACCGTTGATTTCCCAGATTCAGGAACAGGTTATAGAGATCGACTGGCTTGTCCGGCTTGTCGAACTTGCTGATCCAGTACCTGACACGCCCAGTCAGATCCGGTGGGTCGTTGATAAGCGAGTCGGTATTGACCTGGGGAAAGTCATACTCAAGCGCCACCCCTGCGATGGCGACGAGGTCATCGTTCATGTTCGCCGTAACCGGCAGAGGTTTATTGCGCAGCATGCTTTCGGCGCTTGCTTCGGCCGGGGTTTCCATGAGACGGCGGCTGTACATTCCGCTTGTAAACCAGCGAGTGGCGTCGAAACGATTATCGTCTGGACTCCAGATGCCGTAATACATCATTACTTTCGAGGACATTTCGTCTTCCTTGCCAACGAGATATAGACCCATCAAAACCGCGACGGCCAATAGCCCGATCGCACGAAAAACCGTTGGTTTTTTTATAGTTGAGGTCATTTGGCTGGTTTGTATTCGCACAGCTTTTTGGGAACGCCATCCGGTGTATTGCCAGATCGTACGCCATGGACAGCCCCCTCAGCGTCTAGGGGATATCCGAGTGTGTCGTTGTAATGTCCCCGTCCTTGAGCTTGTTTCAACAGCGCGGGATCTTTGCTGGCGGTGCGGTGGGCTGTCAACCGACGCTGGTAATCACTGAGATTCTCGCGGTAGGCACGGCTGGCGGCCTTGTCCGTTTCCTGCTTGGTCGGTGCCTGCTCCACCGCGGCACGATCTTCGTTGGTTCCATAGGTCTGGTCATACAGACTGCGCCGAGGAAATGCCCACACGGTTGTTCCAGTGGCATCAGCCATTATTTGCGCCAGACTGAGTTCAAAGTGCGGGTCTTCATTTTCCGCTACCTTCACGCTCGCGTTGATCCCTAATCCGGTTCGGCATGCGTAGGAATAGATCTTCGCGCCATAGGCGAACGCGTCAGGCGTAAACATGCGAGCCTGGGCATCACGTAAACGGTAGCTGTCACGTTTGTCCAGCTCGTACCCCAGTTCTATGCTGCCTACAACGCCGTGTGAAAAGAAATCCATTTGCTTGATTTCCCGACTTCTGCGTTTTCGACTCGCGACAAAATCAACCAACTGCGAAATTGAATCGTACTCGCGATACTCGGCACCATAACCCTCGGTCACGATCTTTTTGACTTCAGCCAACAGATTTGGGTCGTACTCATCCTTGAAGATCAGAAATGCCCGTTGAATAGAGTAACTCGGCGTAGACGGTGGATAGCTTTTGAGCTGACGTATGCCCTGGTTGATGAAGTTCATCATGTTGCCCCGCTGGCCACGAATATTCGCGATAAAACCCAGGTAGGACGCTCCCACTACCGTCACATAGTCCTGCGCCAGAGTCCCCTTCACTTGCGTCGTCGCGTGTTGATCGTTCGTCTGGCCCTGATTTTTTTTGGCGTTGCCACGTAAAACCTTCCTTAGTAAGCGATACCCAGAGCATCCAGGTGGGCGGCGGCTTCCTTACCCAATGCACGACAATGGAGGTCGGATCGGCAGTGAACACGCGTACGGCGTTGCCGTGGTTGTCAGTGTGGCCGACAAGGCGTTGGCCGTCTCCGGTTTCGATGCAATAGAGCATATTGGGAATCGCCTCGCCGGTGGTTTCATCAACCAGTTGGAAGCGTTCGCTGTGTTTGGGCACAGTCACGATAGGCGTGAAGGGTGCGGCGCTGACTTGAGTGCCCACGAACACGTCGCCAGAGCCGGTGATGATCATACCGCCATGGGCGGTGCCACTGCCGAGAAACGCAATGGGTTGGCCGTTGATCAGGATGTTGCCGATCCCTTCGGTGACCGATTCACCGCACGCCGTTGATATTCACGTTGGGCGAACCGCTGGTGCTTGGGTTGGTACCGTGACCGGTCACCGGACAGGCATTGAGATCGCTGAGTCGAGCGGCTGGTTTTGCCATCGTCTACTTCCTTGTATTGGCTAGGGCGCGGAATGTACCGGATCTATACCAGGGGTAAAAGTCTATCGCCGCCTATAAAGGCCGAATCTGGCGTAGCGAAGGACGCCGCCAGCAACTCACGGGTATCGGGATGGGCCCGGCAATCGCGTCCGAACCTTAGATCCTCGAGCCGCCGCTGCTGAGGATTTCGTTACGCTCAATCACCGCCCCGGTCAACGCACTGCCATCGTCCAAAGTGAAATCACGTCGTTCAGCAGTATCGGTCGCCAACTCCCCTGCATCCGGCAACCCGCCGTAACGCCGCCCGAGCAACCCGGCCAGCAGCACAATACCGAGCACACTCAAACTGCCGCTGATAAATCCACGACTGCTCGACGCCGCATTGAGGCTCTGCAGCAGACGGTTGCACGGCAACCAACGCAAAGTCGGATCGCACAGCAGGACCAGACTTGCGCCCATTTGTTCGATGACATGCGGATGCTAAGGATCGGCGGTACGCAAGACATCGAATGCAGCGCACGAGGCTCACGAATGGGAGGCCGGTAGCGCCAAGACCCGTAAAAAGAAGACGCTTCGTCGCCGCGCAAAACATTGGCTGACAGAACGTTGACCTCGATCACTGGCGCACGGGTGAGACTGATTAATCTTCCGGCTCCATCGAAGGCCAGGGAAGGCTCACCGGGAGCCTGCGGCTGATCCCATTCAAGGAAGAACTCTCATGCGACCACTCAACATCATTCTGCTGTCGTCGGCATTCAACGGTTTGACTCAACGCGCCTGGCTGGAACTTCGTCAGGCCGGGCATTCGCCCAGTGTCGTGGTGTTTACCGACGAAGCTTCGGTGTGTGAACAGATCGAACGCAGCGGCGCGGATCTGGTGATCTGTCCGTTCCTCAAGGACCGCGTGCCGCAAGTGCTATGGCGCAACACTGAACGTCCGGTGGTGATTATTCATCCGGGCATCGTCGGCGATCGTGGCGCCAGTGCGCTGGACTGGGCGATCACCCATGAGCTGTCGAGCTGGGGCGTGACCGCGTTGCAAGCGGTTGAAGAGATGGACGCCGGCCCGGTCTGGGCGACCTGCGAATTCAACCTGCCGACGGGCCTGCGTAAATCCGAGCTATATAACGGCCGGGTCAGCGACGCGGCGATTCGTTGCATCCGCGAGGTCGTAGAAAAATACGTCGAAGGTTTTGTACCCGTGTCGGTGGACTACACCGACCCGAAGGTGCGTGGGCGCTTGCAGCCGAACATGAAACAGATCGACCGTAGCTTCAACTGGCACGACAGCGCGCACTTCATCAAGCGCTGCATCGACGCGGCGGACGGCCAGCCCGGCGTGCTGGCAAGCCTGGCGGGAGGTCAGTATTACGTGTACGACGCGCACCTGGATTCGCGCACGGGCCTGCCCGGCGTAATTCTCGCCGTGCAGGACGATGCCGTGCTGGTCGCGACCGGCGATCAGAGCCTGTGGATCGGCTCGCTGCGGCGCAAACCGCAGCCTGGCGAAGAAACCTTCAAGCAACCGGCGCGGCATGTGCTGGCCGGGCAATTGGCCGATGTGCCGACGCTCGACAGGTCGATTGCTACCCAGCCGTTCAGCGACGCGGCCTATCAACCGATTCGTTACCGCGAATCCGGGCATGTCGGCGAACTGACCTTCGAGTTCTACAACGGTGCCATGAGCACCGAGCAATGCCAACGCTTGGTCCACGCGCTGCGCTGGGCCAAGTCCCGCGACACTCAGGTGTTATTGATCAAGGGCGGACGCGGGAGTTTTTCCAACGGTGTGCATTTGAACGTGATTCAGGCCGCGCAGGATCCGGGGGCTGAAGCCTGGGCGAATATTCAGGCAATCGATGATGTCTGTGAGCAATTACTGACGGCGCGACAACTGGTGGTCAGTGGCGTAACGGGCAGTGCGGGCGCCGGTGGCGTGATGCTCGCGTTGACGGCCGATATCGTCTTTGCCCGGGCCGATATCGTGCTCAATCCGCATTACAAAAGCATGGGGTTGTACGGCTCCGAATACTGGACTTACAGCCTGCCCCGCGCCGTTGGCCCGGCGATGGCCGAGCAACTGACTCAAGCCTGCCTGCCGGTCAGTGCCCACCAGGCCCTGCAACTGGGTATGGTTCAGGAGATCGGCCCGCGTTGCCCGGATGAGTTTTCGCTGTGGCTGCTGCAACGGGCCAACAGCGTTCTGAGTGACCCGACCTATGCCGCTGTGCGTGAACGCAAGGCCCGGGTTGATCAGATGCTGATCCAGCAATGTCGTGAAAGCGAGCTGCAGGAGATGCAGGAAGACATGCTCTACAACCGCAGTGGTTTCGCCGAGAAATGCGCCAATTTTGTTTACAAGCGCAAGGCGTGTGGCACGCCAGCGCGGCTGATCGCGGATTGGGCACGGGGGCATGAGATTGAGCTAACCGACTGATCTTCACCGTTCATGGTGTCCCAATCGCTGGCAAGCCAGACTCCCACAGGATCGACTGGCGCCCACATGCCTGTGTGCGACCACGACACCGTTGGGGGCTGGCTTACCAGCGATGATCGATGACGCGGTAGCCAGAGGGCCCTTACAATGCGCCCACCTCAAACACCGGCCCGCCCATGGACATCGACCTCGCCCGCACCTTTCTGGAAATCGTCCGCCACGGCAGCCTCGCCGCGGCGGCGCAGAAGCTGTTCGTCACACAAACGGCAATCACTGCCCGGGTGCAGAAACTCGAAAGCCAGTTGGGGAGCACCCTGTTCGTGCGCAATCGGGCCGGGGCGAAACTGACGCCCAACGGCGAGGCCTTTGTGGTCTACGCCAATCAACTGGTGCAGACCTGGGAGGCCGCGCGCCGCGATTTGCCGCTGCCCGAGGGTTATCACAACGTGCTGCACATCGGCGGTGAAGTCAGCCTGTGCAATCCGCTGATGCTCAGCTGGGCTGCCGAACTGCGCGAGAAAATTCCCGGGCATGCCTTGCGCATGGAAATCCGCGACGGCGAAAACCTGCTGCGCCAACTCGAACTCGGTGTGCTCGACGCGGCGCTGGTCTATCAGCCGGAATACTGGCCGGGGTTGCAGGTCGAGCAGGTGCTGGAAGAAAAACTGATCCTGGTGCGCGCGCCTGATCGCCCGGATCCCTACGTCTACATCGACTGGGGCCCTGATTTTCGCCGCCAGCACGATGCCGCTCTGCCGGAAAAAGCCAAAGCCGCGCTGAGTTTCAACCTCGGCCCTCTGGCCCTGCAATACATCCTCGAACACGGTGGTAGCGGCTACTTCCGCACTCGCGTCGTGCGCACCTACCTGGAGAGCGGCGCCTTGGAACCGGTGACCAAAGCCCCTGAATTCGGTTACCCGACCTATCTGGTGTACTCGCGCGATCGCGACTCAGCGACGCTGCAACAAGCCTTCGATCTGCTGCGCGAAGTGATTCGCAACGATGACGACTGGTCGCAACGCTGGAACCCCTTGAGTTAAGGCGGCCGCTATACAGGCGATCATGGCGCATGTGACCTCAAGGTCTGGCCTGCATAAACGACCGAATCGGCTAATCTGCCGGGTATAACAACGATCCCCGCAGGTGACGCAGTGAGGCAGACCACCGAGGCATTTCGCAGCCGCTACCGTGCGGCGATCCATCCGCTTTACAACCCGTGGTTGCATGGCGCCTTCGTGCTGCTGTTCGGCGTACTGGCCATCAGCATGTTCTGGAGCAATGTGCATCAGGTACAACCGCTGCAATGGCTGACCGTGCCGCTGACCCTGCTGTTCTTCAATTTCGGCGTGTATTGGGTGCATCGCCATCTCGGCCACCATAAAAAAGCCTTCGCGAAAATGTTCTACGCCCGACATGCGGGCGATCATCACAGTTTCTTCACCCCCGGCCACATGACCTACGACAGTGCCCGCGACTGGCGGGTGATTCTGTTCCCGGCCTGGCTGATCGTGATCCACACACTGTTCATCACCCTGCCGGTGTCGTGGCTGCTCGCGCAGGCCAATGTCAACGTTGCCGGGCTGTTCGGCGGCTGCATGGTGTTGGGCTATCTGACCTACGAGGTGTTTCACGCCTGCGAGCATCTGCCGCCGAACAATCCGCTGGCCCGGCTGCCATGGATCCGCCAGATGCGTCGCCTGCACGAATTGCATCACCGCCGCGAGCGCATGCAGGAATGCAACTTCAACATTGTCTTGCCCTTGATGGACTACCTGTTCGGCACCCTTTACTGGGAGCCGGAAACCACCCCTTTGAGCTATTCGAGAATGCCCATGACGCGCATGCAGCACCAGATCGATATCGCCGGTGAACCGATGGCTGTGCTTGCTTACGCCACCAGCGTCAGCCGCTGGCCAGAGTGGCACCCGTCTTCGCTGAAAATCAACGGCCCGCAGGGGCCACTGCATGCGGGTTCACACTTCGAGGAGGATATTCATGCGGGTGGCCGGCCAGGTCACTTGAGCTGGGAAGTCACTGAGTATCTGCCCGGTCGGCGCTGGTGTGCGCGGGCTCAGGGTGATCATGGGTTGTCATTGTTGCTCCGTTACGAATGCTCGACCGAAGGCAGCGGTACACGGTTTGTGCGCACGCTGGAGTATCGCTTCGAGGGTCTGGGCATGCGCATCGCCAATCAGTTGCTGCTCAAACGCCGTATTGGTCGCGAGTCGACGGCGTCAATGCTCGCGCTACGCGACATGGCCACGCAATCCATCGCATCGGCGAGGGCAAGCGCATGAAGTGGCGACATGGGTTGGTGCTGCTGATCATCCTCGTTTTCGCGTTTTTGTTGCTGATGCCTACCCGGGTTGAGCCGGTTGCCTGGAAACCACAGACCGCGCCGTCGCTGACCAATGGAATCTACGCCGAAAACCAAAAACTCAAAGGCGTTGCGCAGGTCGGCCCGAGTGACATCGAAGGGCCGGAGGCGCTGCTGCTGGAAGGTGAATTTCTGATCACCGGATTGCATGACGGTCGGCTGATTCGCAGCAGTCTTGACGGTCAGGAACGCCAAGTGCTCGCAGATACCGGCGGACGACCCTTGGGTCTGGCCCGACATCCCAATGGTTTGCTGGTGATCGCCGACGGCGTCAAAGGTTTGCTCTCGCTCGATGCACAAGGACGCTTGATTCCCCTGGCTACAGCCGCCAATGGACTGGCGTTCGGTTTCACCGATGATGTGGCCATTGATCAATCCGGGCATTACGCCTACTTCAGTGATGCCTCCAGCCGTTGGGGTTACGGCCATGACGGCGAGGCGATTATCGAGCATGGCGGTGACGGACGTCTGTTGCGCTATGACTTTCAGACCGGCAAAACCAGTGTGCTGCTGGACAAACTGGAGTTCGCCAACGGCGTGACCCTCGGCCCGGATGACGCCTATGTATTGGTCAACGAAACCGGCGCTTACCGCATCAGCCGCTACTGGCTGACCGGGTCCAAGGCCGGCACCCATGACCTGTTCATCGACAATTTGCCGGGGCTGCCGGACAACCTCGCCTTCAACGGCAGCGACCGGTTTTGGGTGGCGCTGTATGCACCGCGCAATGCCTTGCTCGATGGCACAGCCGGGTATCCGCTCGTACGCAAGATGATCGTGCGAGCGCTGACCGTGTTGCCCAAACCGATGGAAAAGCGCGGGTTTGTGCTGGGGCTGGATCTGGACGGCAAGGTGATTGCCAATTTGCAGGATGCCAGCAGCGGTAATTACTCACCGATTACGACGGCGCGCGAGTATGGGGCGTGGTTGTATTTCGGGTCGTTGAAGGCTTCGCATATGGCGCGTTTGCCGTTGGCAGATGCGCTTAAGTGAGCCCGCAGCATGAGCACTGGATTGACCGACGCTATCGCTGGCAAGCCTGCTCCCACGCGGTTTGTGAAACATCGAAAATCATTCGATAACCACAAACCTTTGGGAGCTGGCTTGCCAACGATGGCGGTTGGTCAGTTGCTGGACTTGTCGAACTTGTCGGGATCTTCGTCCTTCGGCAACCCCTCCAGCCCGGCATCTTCGTCCGGGTGAAAGGTGGTATGCGTCGGGCTATTGGGCTCGGGATGCGTCGGAACGGGGTCGAATGCGCCCTGCTCTTCACTGGGGAATTTGGGATCGGTCATGGGGCACCTCGCAAGGAGTCGATGAATTCGGACTCTGAACATTCGAGGTGCCGGGCGTGGTTGTCGTTCCAGTCAATCTACAACCGTAGGTCGGCGGATCAGGACGGGGGCTGCAAATGACTGACGATCTCGTCCTTGACCTTCAGACGCTTTTCTTTAAGTTTTTTCAGTTCATCGTCGCTGGGGGCATCCGAGGTGGCCGTTTCGGCCTTGACCACATCGGCATCAGCCTGGGAGTACTTGTTGATCAATGAATCCAGTCGTGGATCCTGGGTGCGTTTTTGCTGGATCTCTTCCTTCGTGCAGCTCAAGTCCTGAAACAGGTCATGGGGAACCGGCATGGAACACCTCCATCAGTTGATCGGGAGGCCAACGCGACCGATTGCGCTGGCCAGTTATCAGAATGGCCTTGGTTGAACGGTTCTGTCGACCACCTGTCAGACCAGCGGCGCCCGTTCGTCGCCCTGTCGCAAATGCGATAAAACCTTTGCTCCCGACGCGCCCTCCACTCCATAACGCTCACAACAAACTGCGTGGAGAGACACACATGGACGGATTCAACCTGCGTCACCTGGTACTGGCTATTACTTTGAGCACCGGCATGGGCAGCGCCTTCGCCGCCACCGACAATAACTTCGTCGATAGCGCCACCGCCGGCGGCATCGCCGAAATTGAGACAAGCCGCCTCGCCCTGGAAAAAAGCCAATCGGCCGACATCAAGGCCTTCGCCAACATGATGATCACCGATCACAGCAAGGCTAACGATGAGCTGGCCACAATTGCCAAGGCCAACGACATCGAAGTGCCGGACAGCACAACCCTGATCAAGCTGGCCAAGGAAAAGATCCTCGACATGCGTGATGAATCCTTCGACCCGGCCTACGCCAACAACCAGGTCAAGGCTCACGAAGAAACCATCGAGCTGTTCAAGAAAGAAGCCAACACCGTGACGGATGACAAGGCAAAAGGCGCGACTGAACTCAAAGCGTTTGCACAGAAAATGCTGCCGGCACTGGAAAAACATCTCGCTGCGGCGAAAGACCTGCAGGCCAAACATCCCAGCAAATAGAGGCCTTTGCCCGCACCCGGAGATGATATAGATCACTGAGTGGTGTTCTTTCGAGAGCACCCACTTCAAAGCCCACCATTTGATCCCTACCCCTTTGGGGAGAGGGGGACAAAACCCATTGGTACACACCAAACCTGTGGCAGCCAGCTTGCTAGCGATGAAGCCATTCGAGACAGCACATTTACCGACTCAAGGCTCGGGCAAGGAATGGCGCAGTCCGGCTCTTCCTGCTCGTAGCGACTTTCTGCGGCGTACCCGCCGCAACTATCTTGCCGCCCTGATCCCCCGCCCCCGGGCCGATGTCGATCACCCAGTCGCTCTGCGCGACCACGCGCATTTCATGCTCGACCACGATCACCGTATGTCCCGCCGTCACCAGTGCATCCAACTGCTCCAGCAACCGATCGACATCGCGCGGATGCAGTCCGGTGGTCGGCTCATCCAGCACATACAAGGTGGCGCCGCGCTGATTGCGCTGCAACTCGGTAGCCAGTTTGATCCGCTGCGCCTCACCGCCGGACAGTTCCGTGGCTGGCTGCCCCAGGCGCAAATAACCCAGACCGATGTCGCGCAGCACCTCCAGTGAACGCCGAATGCCCGGTTGCTCGATAAACACGCTCACCGCCTCATCGACAGTCAGTTGCAACACCTGAGCGATGCTCAAGCCTTGCCACATTATCGCCAGCGTCTGCGGGTTGTACCGTGCGCCATGACAGGTTGGGCACGGTGCATACACGCTGGGCATGAACAGCAATTCGACACTGACAAAGCCTTCCCCCTCGCACGTCGCGCAACGCCCCTTGGCGACGTTGAAGGAAAACTGCCCGGCGTCATAACCCGCCGCCCGCGCCTCGGGTGTCGCGGCGAACAGCTTGCGCACGTTGTCGAATAACCCGGTGTAGGTCGCCAGATTGGAGCGTGGCGTGCGACCGATGGGTTTCTGATCGACTTGCACCAGTCGCTTGATCGAATCCAGTCCGGCGCTGACTTGCCCGCCGCTGACCTGCGGTGCGTCGTCTTCGAGGGTGAGTTCTTCCGGCTCGTTATCAACCGCCGGCCGCCCCAGTTGCGCGCCGACCAGTTCCAGCAACGCCTGACTGACCAGACTCGATTTCCCGGAACCGGACACGCCCGTCACCGAAGTGAAGCAACCCAAGGGAAACTCCGCGCTGAGATTGGTCAGGTTGTTGCGGGTGATACCGTCGAGTTTCAGCCACGCTGTCGGCTTGCGCGCCGTCCGCGTCTGCCGTTGCGCTTCGGCAAACAGATAGGCGCGCGTCTGCGAATGCTCAATAGCGGCCAACCCCGCCGGTGGGCCGCTGTACAACACTTGACCACCCTGCTCGCCCGCCGCCGGCCCGACGTCGATCAACCAGTCGGCACGGCGCATGGTTTCCAGATCATGCTCGACCACAAACAGCGTGTTGCCCTCGGCTTTCAAGCGCTGCAAGGCTTCGAACAAGGCCTCGCCGTCCGCCGGGTGCAAACCGGCGGACGGTTCGTCGAGCACGTAAATCACGCCGAACAATTGCGAGCCCAATTGCGTGGCCAGTCTCAAGCGCTGCAACTCCCCGGACGACAAGGTCGGCGTGCTGCGCTCCAGCGCCAGATAACCGAGGCCCAAATCGGTCAGCGTACTGACCCGCTCGAGCAAGTCCTCGGCAATACGCTGCGCTGCCAGGCGTTTTTCCAGGGACAGGTTCGGGGTGTGCCGCACGTCCGGCGCGCTCGTGTGCCCACTGGCGCCGTGGGCCACACGCTGCTGACGGGCTTCGCGAGTCTGCGCATGGCTCAGGGTTTCGCCGCTCTCTTCGGCGTGGTCCAGATAGCTGGTGGCCGCCACGGGTTTCAGTACCTCTGCCACTTGCAGCAACGGCATCTGCGACAACTCGCCGATGTCATACCCAGCGAACGTCACCGACAACGCCTCGCGCTTGAGGCGTTTGCCCTCACACAGAGGACAAGGACTGCCGAGCATGAACTGCGAAACACGCTTCTTCATCAGCGCACTTTGCGAGTGGGTGAAGGTGTGCAGAATGTAGCGCCGGGCGCCGGTGAACGTGCCTTGGTAACTCGGCTCCATCTTGCGCTTGAGGGCAACGCGGGTTTCTTCCGGGGTCAGCCCGGCGTACACCGGAACGGTTGGGGTTTCTTCGGTAAACAGAATCCAGTCACGCTGCTTTTTCGGCAGCTTGTGCCACGGGATATCGACGTCGATGCCCAGGGTCACGAGAATGTCGCGCAGGTTCTGGCCTTGCCACGCCAATGGCCAGGAAGCCACCGCGCGTTGGCGAATGGTCAGGCCAGGATCAGGCACCATCAAGGCTTCGGTGACTTCATACACCCGGCCAAGCCCATGACACTCAGGGCACGCGCCCTGCGGGGTATTGGGCGAAAAATCCTCGGCATACAGCATCGCCTGCCCCGGCGGATAACTGCCGGCACGCGAATAAAGCATACGGATCAGGCTCGACAACGTGGTGACGCTGCCCACCGATGAACGCGTGCTCGGTGTACCGCGCTGTTGTTGCAGAGCCACCGCAGGCGGCAGGCCTTCGATGGAGTCGACATCCGGCACGCCCACCTGATCGATCAGGCGCCGCGCATACGGCGCCACTGATTCGAAATAACGCCGCTGGGCTTCGGCATACAACGTCGAGAAGGCCAGCGATGACTTGCCCGAACCCGACACCCCGGTGAACACCACCAACGCATCGCGGGGAATGTCGACGTCAACGTTCTTCAGGTTGTGTTCACGGGCACCGCGCACCCGAACCATGCCAGTGGGTGCTTTGGAGGTACGCTTGGAAGTCATCAGCCTGCCTTGGTAATGGAATGTTCAAGCTCAGCCACTGAGCACGTCACGAATCATCTGCAACAACGCTTCCGGGCTGTAAGGCTTGCTGAGCAAATGCGTGTCAGGGCTCAGTTGGTGATTGCGCGAGATGATGTCGCGGGTATGCCCGGAGGTGAACAACACCGCCACCGGTGGTACCTGCACTTTGGACCAGACAAACAGATCGGAGCTTTTGATCAGCCCCGGCATGACCACGTCGGTGAAAATCAGGTCCACGTCGCAGCCTTCGAGCAACATCTGCATCGCCACGTCGCCATTGCCGGCGGTCAGCACGCGATAACCTTCCTCGCGCAGCAACTCGACCGCCGAAGCGCGCACCGCGTCGTTATCCTCGACCACCAAAATTGTCTCGTGACCACCCCCCAACTGACTTTCGATGTTCGGCGCTTCTTCGCGGATCGGTCGCAGGCTGCGTGCAAAGTACAACTGCACGCGTGTTCCCTCACCTGGCGCACTGTCGATCTCGACGTGCCCGCCACTCTGTTTGACGAAACCGAAGACCATGCTCAGGCCCAGCCCCGTGCCTTGACCGTCAGCCTTGGTGGTAAAAAACGGCTCGAACACTTGTTCCAGCATCTGTGGCGGGATGCCGGGGCCCGTGTCGCTGACTGCGACCCGGACAAACTCTCCGGGGGTGATGCCCTTACCGACACAGAACTCGCCATCGAGAGCAACGTTGGACGCACTGAGCACAATGGTGCCCTCGCCCTTCATCGCATCCCGTGCGTTGATGGCCAGATTGAGAATGGCGTTTTCCAACTGATTGCGGTCGACGTTGATGTGCCACGGTGCTTGCGGCAGTTGCACATCAATCTGAATGGTTTCGCCCAGCGCCCGTTGCAGTAATTCACCGACACCTTCGAAAATCTGCTGCAGATTACACACCGCCGGTGACAACGGCTGACGCCGGGCAAACGCGAGCAATTGCGAAGACAACTTGGCCCCCCGCTCAACCGCCGCCAACGAAGCGCTGACCCGACGCTGCACGTTGGCGTTATTGGGCTCATGGCGAGCCAGCAAATGCAGATTGCCGGCGATCACCTGCAACAGGTTATTGAAGTCGTGAGCGACGCCACCGGTCAGCCCGCCGATGGCTTCCAGCTTCTGTGACTGACGCAACTGCTCCTCGGCGGCCAGTCGCGCACCGACTTCATCGGCGACACGCTGTTCGAGGTTGCGCGTGAATTTGAGCAGGGATTCTTCGGCAATCTTGCGCTCATGAATATCGATCAACACACCGGGGAAGCGAAACGGCTCGCCCTGCTCGTTGAATTCACAGGCTCCGCTGGCCTGTACCCACATATAATTGCCGTCCGGGCGCAAAACCCGGTATTCAGCGTTGTACGGCTCGCCGGTCTGCAATACCTGATTGACCCGCTCCTGCACCCAGGCCAGGTCATCAGGGTGGATCCTGGCTTCGGTGAGTTTCTGAGGCAGATCGGTCAGATCCTGATCCGCCGGGTACGAGAACGTCCGAGCAAAACGCTCATCCGCCGACAACACATCATTGCGCACATCCCAGACAAACGAGCCGAGCAAGGCGCCGGCATTCAGCGCCAGACGCACCCGCTCATTATCGGCGCGATACGCATCTTCAGCGGCTTGGCGCAGACGCTCGGAGCGCATGAACTCCGTGGTATCAACCACTATCGCCATGACCCCGGACGGCACCCCTTCATCGTTGGCGACAGGGCTGTAGTACAAATCCAGGCAGACTTCTTCGGGAATGCCATCACGCAGCAGCACCATGTCTTTATTGCGAAACGACAAGGTGCCACCGGCAAGACAGGTATCGACGACATGGCGGTTGAACTCGGCGACTTCCGGCCAGCCCAGCTCCACCGGTGAGCCCAACAAAAATGGATGGCGGCCACCGGCAAACGTCGAATAGGCGTCGTTGTAGATCATGTAGCCAGCACGGCCCCAGAGCATGACCAACGGCAACGGCGATGCCAGCATCATTTGCACGGTGCTGCACAGGCTGGCGGGCCATGTCTCCAGCGGCCCCAGTTCGGTTTGACGCCAGTCGAACGCGCAAATGCGTCCGGCCATTTCGCCTTTCCAACCTTCACAACCGTGGCTATCGGATAAAAACTGCATCGCCTGACTCAGTGTCCTGTGGTGGTTGCCCGATCAATCACTACGCCAAAACGACGCGGCGTCCTTGTGTTTCGAGCATCGCAGGTCGTATTGGTTTCATAAGAGGCATAGCCGGTTTCATATCCGCTTCAGGTTCAAACCCCGATCAGATGTTTCAGCGGGTGATAGCCCGTTTTCATCTTGGCGGCAACGTCGAGAATCGCTTTCTCGATGCCGTTCAGGTGCACGCACGTCAACTCGATCGCGGCGCTCTGATCGCCGGCCTCGATGTACTCGATCAGACGCAGGTGTTCGTTGTCGCGGCAGGCTTCGTGACTGTCGTCGTCCAATGCGGCGATGTACAGGGAGGCACGGGAAATCAGCTTCTGAAACCAGTCGAGCAGTACCGGGTTATTCAGGCTGCGTGCAAGTTTGAGGTGGAACTCACCAAGCAGATGAATCAGCCGCTCGTGGTCGCCGGCTTCATGGGCTTGATCTTCCAGCAACAGGTGATCGCGCAGCACCTGCATCGCCGCAGCGTCCTTGCGTCGACACAGCTCGGTGACAATACCGATCTCGATCAGACGGCGGGTTTCGAACAGCGAACGAATTTCTTCGTTGCTGGGCAACGACACCGATGCCCCTTTGTTGGGCTCGGTGGTCACCAGGCCCTCGGCTTCCAACTGCTTGAGCGCGGCCCGCACTGAGGTGCGGCTGACATTAAATAATTGCGCGAGCGAGGCTTCGCCCAGTTTCATTCCCGGACGCAGTGAGCGCTTGCAGATCGCCTCGTAAACCCCTTGGTAGACGCGGTCGACCGTGGTTTCCAGTTTCTTTTCGGTCACTCGAAAGCTCCTTCATTGCTGGCAACGCTGCCGTGGCGCATGAACCGTGGCGCAGAATATCGCCTTCGGCCCCAAGATGCAGGCTCTTGATTGCAAGTCGTGACCGGGGTGGCTCAAGAAATGTCCGGGCAAAAAAAATCGCAGCCTGCGGCAGTGGCTTGGAAAGGTCATCCCAAGGCGCTGCCGCAAGCTGCGATCTTTTGACGTCCGCGGTTAATCCGTGCCGTATTTCGGCGAGCGTGGTCCGTACAGCAGGCCTGCCGGGTGCCCGGCTGACAACAGACGATTGCTCGCCACACCGGCAATCGGATAACCGGCATCGGTCGAGCTGTTGATGATCTGCTTCACCGCTGCCGTGATCAGCATGCCGATCAGGCCGCCGCCGCCGTTATTGTTGCCCTCTTCGCTCGACGCCCGAGCGGAGCCGGTCCACAAGGTAGTGCCGGATTTCAGGTCGACCAGTTTCGCCGTCGCAGTGACTGCGGTTTCGCTGCTGATCACCATGTAACGCGTACCGTACTCGGTAACGGTGATGTACAGCGCCGCATCCGCGCCGAAGATTTCCTTTAGCTTGTTGGGCGGTGCCTGATGGATATCGTCTGGCGTGGTCAGGCCGTTCTGACGGAACGTCTCATCAACCAGTGCTATCGGCAGCACGTAGTAACCGGCTTCCGCCAGCGGGAACGTCACTTGCGACAACAGGCTGTACGACGCCTTGACGTCCGGCGAGGTGTTCAGCGGCGGCAGCACCAGAATGCTCTTCGGGCGCGCTTGTTTGTACGCCGAGTAATCCACGGTCTTGGGTTTTACGCAGCCACCAAGCATGGTCAGCGCCAGCACGCCCACCAGCAGTTTCACCGCACGCGGGATCATTTCGCATCTCCGGTCTTGGCGTTTTTAAGCAGGAAATCCATGTACGTGCCGGACTCTGGGAACAGGGTCTTTTCGGTACGGAACTGCTGCACCATCTGATCGTCTTTTCCCATGCTCAGGTACAGCAGACCGAGGTGCGCGTGGTATCCCGGTGGCACGGCCTTACCCGTGGAGCGGATCTTCTGCAAATCGGCTTCCAGTGCTTCTGCCTGGGCTTCTTTCGGTGTTTCGCTTTTGAAGTACTCGTAGACCTGGGGTTCGTAGCCTTCCCACTGATACAGGGTTTGCGGGCTGCTGCAACCGGCCAGCAGAGCACTGGCGGCCAGCGTCAGGGCCATCAGCGACCGCGACAAAGTCGAATTCATTGGATGTTGCTCCTTGCAATGGGCGTCAATCAGTTGCCCGGTTTCCAGGCACCGGCGTTCATGCCATCCACCAGACGATTGATCGCCTCGCGCATGGCCAGATCCAGGACTTTGCCGTTGAGGGTGGAGTCGTAAGCAGCGGTGCCGCCGAAGCCGATGATTTCGCGGTTGGACAAGGCGTACTCGCCGGCGCCCTGGGTCGAATACACCACTTCGGAGGTGCTGATGTTGACGATATTCAGGTTGACCTTGGCGTAAGCGATCTGGGTCTTGCCACGACCAAGAATGCCGAACAATTGGTGGTCGCCAATCTCTTTGCGACCGAATTCGGTGACGTCACCGGTGACCACATAATCGGCGCCTTTGAGACGCTGAGCCTGGCCCTTGATCGCGGCTTCCTGCTGGATTTCGCCCATGTTGTCGCGATCGAGCACGGAGAAACGGTTGGTCTGCTGCAAATGCGTGATCAGGATGGTCTTGGCCTGACCGCCGAGACGGTCGACACCGTCGGAGAAGATCCCGCGCATGTAGCTGGAGCGATTATCAAACTTGCCCACCGCCATCGGCACGCGAACGCCAGTCCAGACTTGAGTGGCGCTTTCTACCTTGGCCACCGGCAGCGCGCGGGAGCTTTCGGTGGCGCAACCGGCAAGCGTGCCGGCGATGGTGCCAAGCACGGCGATTGCAACGCCTGAGACCAGCATCCGGGAGATCATTCTCACTGAATATTCCTTCTTGAAAAACGGTGTGTCCCGGCACGGTAACGTGATGGGGCGCGGAAAAGGGGCCGCATTATGACAAAGTGCCATCATTGATGACAGGTTTTTTTGACGCCAGTGAATTGGCCAATCCCCGCATACCAAAACAACTGTGGGAGCGAGCTTGCTCGCGAATACGGAGTACCCGATCAATACTCTCTGGCTGACAGATTGCTTTCGCGAGCAAGCTCGCTCCCACAGGGTTTGTGTTGATCAGGCGATCAATGAAAGTCGCGGCTCTGCACGCGGATGCCGTTGAGCAACGGGCTCAGGTCGCTCAGGCGGCCGGCGATCAGGTGGCGCACTTCGCCCTCGCGCTCCCAGCGGCCATCAACCTTGAGCAATTGCGAGCCGACCAGTACCTGGCGTTGACGCTCGGCCAGATCGCGCCAAACCACCACGTTGACGTTGCCGAACTCGTCTTCCAGGGTCACAAACGTCACGCCGCTGGCGGTGCCTGGCCGTTGGCGTCCGGTCACCAACCCAGCGACGCTGACCGGGCGCCTGTGTTCGATTTCGAGCAACTCCTGCGAACTGCGGCAACGCCGCGCCTTCAGCTCGTCGCGCAACAACGCCAGCGGATGCGGCCCCAATGTGGTGCCAACGGTCGTGTAATCGGCGTGCAGATCCTCGCCGACGCTGGGTTTGGGCAGCACCACGTCGGGCTCTTCCTGACTCGGTAGCCCGGCGAACAGCCCGAGTTGCTTCTGCACCCCGGCCACTTCCCAGCGCGCCCGATGCCGATGACCGGCCAGGCCGCGCAACGCCCCGGAATCGGCCAGCAATGCTTGCGCTCGACTGTCGAGCCCGGCCCGTTCACCCAGATCGGCAACATCGGCGAACGCCCCACGCACTCTTGCGACTTCGATGCGACGGGCATCGTCCTCGCGAAACCCCTTGATCATGCGCAGGCCCATGCGGATCGCCGGTTGTGCGCCGGTGATGGGTTCCAGGCTGCAATCCCAGTCACTGGCACGCACATCCACCGCACGGATCTGCAACTGATGCCGACGGGCGTCCTGGAGAATCTGGTCCGGGCTGTAGAAGCCCATCGGCCAACTGTTGATCAGCGCACAAGCGAACGCCGCCGGTTCGTGGCACTTGAGCCAGCAACTGGCATACGTCAACAAGGCGAAACTGGCAGCGTGGGACTCAGGAAAGCCGTAACTGCCGAAACCTTTGATCTGCTCGAAAATCTGCGCGGCGAATTCCGGCGTGTAACCGTTTTTCTTCATGCCGGCGGCGAGTCTTTCCTTGTGTGGCTCCAGCCCACCATGACGCTTCCACGCGGCCATGGAGCGGCGCAACTGATCGGCTTCGCCGGGGCTGTAATCAGCGGCGACAATGGCGATCTGCATCACCTGCTCCTGAAACAGCGGTACGCCAAGGGTGCGTTTGAGCACCACTTCCAGTTCCGGCGACGGGTAGGTCTCCTCCTCTTCCTTGTTTCGGCGGCGCAGGTACGGATGCACCATTCCACCCTGAATCGGCCCCGGCCGGACGATAGCCACTTCAATCACCAGATCGTAGAACTTCGCCGGCTTCAGGCGTGGCAGCATCGACATCTGCGCCCGGGACTCGATCTGGAACACGCCGATGGTGTCGGCGCGGCTGATCATGTCGTAGGTGGGTTTGTCCTCGGGCGGAATCGTCGCCAGGCTCAGATCCAGATGGCGATGACGGCGCAGCAAATCGAAACAGCGGCGGATCGCACTGAGCATACCGAGGGCGAGGATATCAACCTTGAGCAGCCCGACCGCGTCGAGATCGTCCTTGTCCCACTGAATGATCGTGCGGTCGGCCATCGCCGCGTTCTCCACCGGCACCAGACTGTCCAGGGGCTGTTCGGAAATCACGAAACCGCCAGGGTGCTGCGACAGATGCCGGGGGAAACCGATCAGTTGCCCGGTCAGGCTCAGCACCCGGCACAACACCGGGCTGTCAGGGTCGAACCCGCCTTCCAGCAAGCGCGTCAGCGGCGGCGTTTCATCGCTCCAGTGGCCGCAGCAATCGGCCAGTGCGTTTATCTGATCTGGCGGCAGGCCCAAGGCCTTGGCCACATCGCGCACCGCGCCGGCGGCGTGATAGGTGCTGACCACCGCCGTCAGTGCCGCACGATGTCGGCCGTAGCGGCGGAACACGTATTGCAGGACTTCTTCGCGGCGTTCGTGCTCGAAGTCGACGTCGATGTCCGGCGGCTCGTTGCGCTCCCTGGACATGAAGCGTTCGAACAGCAGCGTGGTGCGATCCGGGTCGATTTCCGTAATGCCCAGGGCAAAGCACACCGCCGAATTGGCCGCCGAACCACGGCCCTGACAAAGAATCTTTTGCTCGCGGGCGAAGCGCACCACGTCGTGCACGGTGAGGAAGTAGCTTTCGTAGCCGAGTTCGGCGATCAGTTCCAGCTCATCGTCGATCTGCTTGAGCACTTTGGCCTGCGGACCTTTCGGCCAGCGCCAGGCGATACCCTCTTCGGTCAGGTGACGCAACCAGGTACTGGCGCTATGCCCCTCAGGCACCAGCTCCTTGGGGTATTGATAACGCAACTGCCCCAGGTCGAAAGTGCAGCGTCGGGCCAGGCTCACCGAGGCCTGCAGCAAAGCCGGCGGATAGACCTCGCGCAGCACCTCGACGCTGCGCAAATGCCGCTCGCCATTGGGGTGCAGACGCAGACCGGCCTCGGCCACCGGGACGTGATGACGGATCGCCGTCATGGTGTCCTGCAGGGCCCGGCGGCCACGGGCGTGCATGTGTACATCGCCGCTGGCCACCGGCGTGATTCCCAGCTCAGCGGCCAGACTCGACAACGCCGCCAGCCGCCGCTGATCGTCCTGCCCACGGTGCAACTGCACCGCCAGCCACAGCCGTTCGCCGAAGGTTTGCTTCAACCAGCGGCCCTCTTCCCTGTCGTCCACCGAGTCCGGCACCCACAACACCAGCAACCCGGGCAGCGCTTGGCTGAAATCCTCGCGCAGCACCTGGTACTGGCCTTTCTGCGTGCGCCGCCGGGCACGGGTGATCAAACCGCACAACGCCTGATAACCCTCGAGGTTCTCCACCAGCAGCACCAGTTTCGGGCCGTTTTCGATGCGCACCTCACTGCCGATGATCAGCGGCAGTTCAACGGATTTCGCCGCTTGCCAGGCACGCACAATTGCGGCCAGCGTGCATTCATCGGTGATCGCCAGTGCCTGATAGCCGTGTTGTTTCGCCCGCTGGAACAGTTCCAGCGCACTGGACGCACCACGCTGGAAACTGAAGTTCGACAGGCAGTGCAACTCGGCATAACCATCGCTCATGCAAACCAGCCTTGCAGCCACAACGGACCACCCTCGCCCACGGTTCGATAAGCCCAGCCTTGCTGACCGGCGCGGTTCTGGATCAGGTAATAATCGCGGCGCACATCGTCACCGTCCCACCAGCCTGATTCGATGCGCTCCGGGCCCATGAGAATACGCGCCGAACCTTGCGCCACGCTCTGCGGTTCGCCCAACAACCAGCCCGGCCGATAGACACTGGGCAAACCTGCACAGCGTTGTTTGTCGACGCCGTTCTGCCAGGCGCACTCCGGTCGGTGATCGGCCTGAAAGCGCAGCCCTTGCACCGCTTCATCGCCCAGCCGTGCGCGCAGACGCTCGCGCAATTGCTCCCATGGCAAGGTTTGTTGCGGGCGGTCATCGAACAGCTCCTGAAACTGCGGCACAAAACTCGGCAGATCTTCGGCGCGCAAACGAAAACCGCGTACCGGCGCTTCGACCTGCACTTGTTCCAGTCGCCCACGGGCCAGTTCGAAGAGCATCGCCGGATCGCGCTCGGCGCTGAGCAAGCCGACTTTGATCACTGTGTCCGGCAACCCGGCGTGTTCAAGATGCAAATCGAACCGCTGCACGCCGCTGTCGCGTCCGCAAAGGAATGCCGACAAGTCAGCGGTCAAACGTCGTAACGGGAACAGCAGCGCCTGATGGGATTGCACGTCGAAATTGAGTTCGATGCGCACATCGAAACGGTCCGGCGGCAGGTAGAACGCCAGCGCGAGTGGGCGTGCGCCGGACAAGGTGTCGAGGTGCTTGAGCATCTGCGCCTCGAAGCGTCGGGCCAGCGCCTGACGCGGCAAGCTTTGCACCTGACTGAGGTTGCGCAGGCCCATGCGCGACAACGCCGTGGCCACAGCCGGCTCCAAGCCAACGCGATCGACGGGCAATTGCCCGAGGTGATGCCGCAAGACTTCGTCATCCGGCACCACCAGGCTGTCATAAGCATTGGCCAACACCCGCGCCGCCACCGGGTTTGGCGCGGCGACGATACGGTGACGAAAACCCAGATCCGTCAGTTCCTTGCGCAACCGCGCCTCGAACTGCGCCCAGGACCCGAACAGGCCCAGGCTCGACTCGATCTCGAACACCACAGTACGCGGGTAATGCACGCTGACTTGCGCACTGAAACGGTAGGCCCATGCGGCCAGAAACTGCTGCCAGTGCTCGACGTCGGCAACATCATAATCCGCCGTGGCAAAGCCCTTGCTCAAGGCTTGCGCGGCGGTCATTGACTGACCGGGCCGCAGCCCGAGTTGGCGCGCCGCCGGGTTGACCGCTTGCAGCACCCGGCGCTGGGCCGGACCGCTGAGCAGCACCAACGGCTCAGCGGGATCAGGGCGCTGACGCAGCACCGCGTCCAACGCCAATTGCGGAAACACAATACACACCCAGCGCATGACGACCTCAGTGACCCACGGCAAAAGCAATCGGTGCCGGGCGCGCCAGTCCGCCACGACACTTGAGGATACGTAATTGCGCGGGTTTGGCGTCGATGGCAATCCGTAAGGCAGCGGGCGAAGGGTTGATCGCTTCACTCAGCGGCCGCCACGCAAATGCCAGGGTCTGGCCCGTTTCCGCCGCCACCTGCAAACGCCGCAACGCGCGGTCATCCGCCTTGTGCGGCCAGCACAGCACCGCGCCACAACTGCCTGAACGCAGGCATTGCTCCGCCGCCCACAAGGCATCGCGCTCACTGGCCTGAATGACCGACAACTGGCGAAGATCGACCCCGGCGTTTTCCCACGCCTGGGGGTACGGCACGAAGGGTGGTGCGACCAACACGATGCGTTCACCTGCCGCCGATAACCGCGCCAATGTCGGCCAGACCAGTTGCAGTTCGCCGACACCGGGGCCGGCCAACAGGATTTCGCTCAACGCGGCTTCCGGCCAGCCACCGCTGGGCAGCGCCGCATCCAGTGCCGCATGCCCGGTGGGTTGCGGACTGGCGGCCGGTGGCGCAGGCCGGCCCTTCCAGACCTGGCCGCCATTGAACAGCGTATCCAGCGCAATGACGGCGCCCATCAGCCTTGCCTCACCAGACCACAGAACACCCCTTCGATGGCCAGATCCTGATCATCGCCCACGACAATCGGCCGGTACGCCGGGTTGCGCGGCAACAACCGCACCCCATCGCCTACACGTTCGAAGCGTTTTATGGTGACTTCACCGTCGAGGCGCGCCACGACGATCTGGCCATTCAGCGCCTCGGGATGGCGTCGCACGCCGACCAGATCACCGTCGAGAATGCCGTCTTCGATCATTGAGTCGCCCTGCACCCGCAGCATGTAATCCGGTGTGCGAGAGAACAGCGCCGGGTCGAGCATCAAGCGACTATGAATGTCGGCATCGGCGCCAATCGGCGCACCGGCGGCCACACGGCCGAGCACAGGGATATCGAGCCACTCCGGGCGCGCCGATTGACCGAGCAAGCGAATGCCCCGGGCCTGATGCGGGTTGACCTCGATAAACCCGGCTTCGGTGAGCGCCAGCACATGCTTGCGCGCCACGCTACGGGAGGCAAAACCAAAAGCCTCGCTGATTTCAGCGAGGCTTGGGGGCTGACCGTGTTCGGCGATGCGTTCGCGGATAAAGGTCAGGATGGCGGTGCGGCGGGGAGTCAGATTCGTCATGGAGTACATTTGTACTCCTGTAGGATTTTCCTGACAAGCACCATCAGTCAGGTGGGTGTCGCTATAGGAAAATGTGAAACATGTGACAGGATGTTTACGATTTTTTTACTAATGTTCTTCTACAGTTACACACGTTACTGCGTGTGTTTTCTATTCATGTAGAGGAAGGTTTGACATGGCTTTAGGCAACGGACTGCGTTTACCGTCCATCACCCCTACGCGACTGGTGTTGCTGTTTTCCCTGGCGCTGGTGGCGTTGTACAACCTGGCGACCTGGAAGGCGCTGGGCACACTGATCACCCTGCAAGGCGCGTACAAACTGGCATTTTTCGCCTCTTTCGGGCTGTTTTTATGGGCCGCGATCACCCTGCTGCTGACCCTGGTGTCGTTCCGCTGGACGCTGAAACCGGTGCTGACCGTGGTCGCCCTGCTCTCGGCTTGCGCCGCGTATTTCATGAACGAATACGGGATCACCATCGACACGGTGATGATCCAGAACGTGTTCGAAACCAACCCCGGTGAAGCCACCGCGCTGTTCAGCGGCAAGCTGATGGCCTATGTGCTAGTGCTCGGCGTACTGCCGGCGGCGCTGATCTGGCGTTGGCCGGTGAGCTATCGACCGTTCTTTCGCGGCCTGCTGAACAAGATTCTGGTGATCATCGCCTGCGTGCTGGTGATCGCGGCCTCGGTGGGCACGTTCTATTCGACCTACGCGCCGATCTTTCGCGAAGAAGACAAACTCACCCACTTCATCAACCCGACCAACTACATCTACGCGATCAGCAAATACACCAAGCAACGCCTGGGCATCAAAAAGCACTTCGTGGTGCAGGCTATCGGCGAAGACGCGGTGATGAGCGCCAAGGCTGCCAGCCGCGAGAAGAAATCGCTGATGGTGTTCGTGGTCGGTGAAACGGCCCGCGCCGATCACTTTTCGTTGAACGGTTATGAGCGTGAGACCAATCCAGAGCTGAGCAAACTGGACATCCTCAACTTCACCCAGGTGCATTCCTGCGGCACGTCGACAGCGGTGTCGGTGCCGTGCATGTTCTCGATGTTCCCCCGCGAGGATTACAGCGACAAGAAAGGCAAAACCTACGAAGGCCTGCTGGACATCCTCCAGCGCGCCGGCGTGCAGGTGCTGTGGCTGGACAACAACAGCGACTGCAAAGGCACCTGCCTGCGCGTACCGCATCGCGATATTTCGAAGAACCAGCCGGGACCGTTCTGTGACGGCAACAACTGCCTCGACGAAGCCTTGCTGGCCGATCTGCAAAGCTACATCGACAGCCTCAAGGGCCACGCGATCATTGTTCTGCATGCCGATGGCAGCCACGGCCCGGAATACTACGAGCGCTATCCGAAGGACATGGAGCGTTTCAAACCGATCTGCCATACCAACCAATTGGGCAGTTGCAGCCGTGATGAGCTGGTGAACGTCTATGACAACACCATCCTCTACACCGACCATTTCCTGGCCAAGGTAATCGAGTTGCTCAAGCGCAATCAGGATTCACTGGATACATCGATGGTTTACGTCTCTGATCACGGGGAATCGCTGGGGGAAAACGGGTTGTACCTGCATGCAGCGCCTTATGCGCTGGCACCCGAGGCACAGACCCATGTGCCAATGGTGATGTGGTTTGGCGACAACACCTTGGCCAGTGAAGGCATCGACCGGGGCTGCCTGCAAGGCAAGACCGGCCAGGCGGATCTGAGCCATGACAACCTGTTTCATTCGGTGCTGGGGTTGTTTGGGGTGAAGACGTCTCTGTATCAGCCAGGGCTGGATATTTTCCACGGCTGCCGCCCGTCCATGACAGCCGCACAATAACCCAGCCCCCACAAAACCCTTGTGGGAGCGGGCTTGCTCGCGAAGGCGCTGTGTCAGACCATGCATTGGATAAATGACCCACCGCTTTCGCGAGCAAGCCCGCTCCCACAGGGGATGGTGTGTCGCTTGAGGGGTCAGTGACGCTTGAGGATCTGGTCCATGACCCAGTCGGTTTTCAGGGCCTGTTCAGCCATCGCCGGGTGTTGCGAATCACCGCGAATGTGGGCGTTCATGCCCAAGACGTGATGCCACTGGATGTGTTCGTGATGGGGGATGTCCAGGCTGACGGTTTGATCGGTATGCAATTGAACGGGATGTTCATCAAACACCGAAAAGCTGATCCGCCCCAGGCTTCCGATGATCTCGACCCGATCCTCGCGCCGATCGGCAACAAAGCTCCAGCACCCCATGCCCAACGCTCCGCTGGCGAAGCGCCAACTGGCGCTGACCGCATCTTCCGCCGCGTACAACCCGGCCTGATGCGCGATGAAACCAGCGACTTCAATGATGTCGCCGAGCAAATACTGGAACAGGTCAAAGCCATGGCTGGCCAGATCGGCGAAGTAACCGCCACCGGCGACCGCAGGATCAGTACGCCAGTTGTGACGGCCATCCAGGTCCACAGGGGACGGCGCTTTGGTCAGCGTCCAGCTCAGGTGCCGCACCGCACCGATACGCCCCTGCTCCAGCCATTGCCGCACTTGCGCAAAGCGCGGCAACGAACGCCGATAGTAGGACACGAACAGGTGCAACCCGGCGTCGGCAAACGCCTGCTGCATCTCACGGCTTTGCCCCGCATTGAGCGACATGGGTTTTTCCACGCAGCCATGTTTACCGGCGGCAGCGACTTTCAGGCTGTAGGCGTGGTGACTGTCGGGAGGCGTGGCGATGTACACCGCGTCCACCTCGGGATCGTTGATCAGCGCATCGACATCGGTGTAGACCCGTTCGATGCCGTGGCGCGCGGCGTAATCGCTCACCGCGTCAAGACGTCGTCCCATCACCGCGACCAGCGCCGAACCGGGCGCCTTGTAAAAGGCCGGCCCGCTCTTGCGCTCGGCGACGCTGCCACAACCGATCATGCCCCAACGCACCACGTCCATTGTTGCCTCCCTGTGTCTTGACGATCAGCCGATACGCAAGGCACGCAGATCGAGGTGGCCGTCCTTGAGCGGCGGGCACCAGTAGTAGCCGCCAGTGATCGGCCGGCTGATGCGATACAGACCATCGGTGATGCCATCTTCCAGACCGCTCATGCGGCGCAGTTGCGCTTCGAAAGCATCCAGCGAAAAACCGAACGCGAGGAACATCAGGCCAGCGCGATCACCCTCGATCCAAGGCATCGAACGGCGCACGACAAACGCTTCAGGGGCGAAGCTTTCCTGCGCCGTGCGTTTAACGTGGGCGGAAATGGGCGCGTCGTCGATTTCTTCGTTGTCACTCAAGCGACGCCCCATGATGTTGTCCTTGTCTTCGGCGGACAATGTGCGGAAACCCTTGAGGTCGTGCTGCCATTGCTGGATCGCCGCGAAACTACCACCGACCAGGCCTTCAGCGCCCTCTGCTAGCAACGCAGCAGCAATGGCCGCTTCATCGTGCGGGTTTTCAGTACCGTCTTCGTAGCCCGTCAGGTCATGACCTTCCTTGTGGCGGAAGGCTTCCTGGGCCTCTACCAGACACAAGGCCGGCGCCAGTGCCGTCTCAAAAGCATTGCAACGATTGAGCAGTTCACCACGGTCGACACCGTGCAGCCAGACCCACAGCGCGTGCTGGGTCGACGGGTTTTCCACGCCGACGCCGGTCATGGCCGGGAAACTGCGCAGGCCGTCGATTTCTACGTTGAGGGCCTTGGTCAGGGATTCACCGAAACCGACCACCACCGACTTGCCATCCACCAGAGTCATCAGGTTGTCGATCGCCTGCGGCAGCGCTGCAACCGACTCAAGGGCAAAGAACAGATGACGTGCTTGCGCAGGAACAGGGGTGGCGAGAATGCCCGGCTGGTAGTAACTCATGTGAACTCCTTGGGAAAGTGCGCGGGAGTTTACCTGTGGCCGGAGGGTTTGTGTGGTTGAAACGCTGACGACGTGAGCCCGAAGCCACCTTGTGGCGAGGGGATTCATCCCCGATGGGCAGCGAAGCGGCCCTAAACCCTACAACCTCGGGACGGCTGAAATACCGAACTGGCCGAATGTGCGACTGCTGCACACATCGCTATAGCCGACTTCTTCAGCGATTCGCTCGATGGGCATGACGTGGACGACAGCGTGCGTGGCAAGGTGTTCGCGATTGGCTCTCTGACCCGGTTCCTGCAGTGACATTGTGAACGTGCCTACAACGCCGCTGGGAGTTCCTCCTTGAGCGAAAGAAGCGTCTGACATCTTTACGGGATACTAGGCACTTCGTCTTGCCAGTGACGACAGCGAGCTACGACCGCTGGTATCGCGCCAAAGTACGAGCCGCACTTGACGATCCGCGCCCGGGTATTCCTCACGATGAGGCCATGGTGCGGTTCGATCAAATGCTGACAGTGCTGCACACTTGACGAAAATACCCCTGACTTTTTCCAACCTGAAAAAAGGGCGACCAACCGGCAGCCCAAACGTACTGCACGAGAGTCTTCTATAACGTCAGTTGCCCACGCTCCTCCTCGGTCAACTGCTGTTTGGCGTGTTCATCCAGCGCCCCGGCGCCCAGCACCTGTACCGGGCTGTTCGGGTTGTAGCCCGGCGTCGGCGCAAGGCTGGCGCCATCGCGGGACGGTGCGAGCTGTTCGTTGCCGAAGCTCAGCACCTGCACGGTGAACACCGACGCCTGGTTCTGCCGCGACGCTGCCTGCTGCTGACGGGCGACGTCTTCTGCCGCTTGCGTGGCAGACGATGCGGCGGAACTGGCCGAGGTGATCGCCCCGGTATTGACCGCCGAAACCACTGGCACACCCGTCGACTTGCCCTGCACCGAGATGTTGGCGGCGTTGACCACCGTCAGCGCGGCGATGTTGACGTTGCCCGACACCCGAATCCCCGCCTCGCCCGCATCGATGGTGCCCAGCGGCGCGATCAGGTCGATATCGCCCGGCGCCACTTCGGCAATCGGGTTAAGCGTGGCGATACCGGCGCCGGTGCTCGGCACCGATGGCGACAGGCTCACGTTGCCCCAGGTGTCGTACACGCGCTTTGGCGGGCTGTAGACCACGGTGGTTTTCGAACCACGACCGGCGTTGATGTCGCCTTCGGCCGACCAGCCGAGGATCGACCCGCCGAAGGTGGTCATGATCCGGCTCTGACCGAGCAGAATGCTGCCTTGCGAGTAGAGCTGAATATTGCCCGAACCCTGGGTGATGATCCCCGCCGTCGATGGCGGCGCCGCGCCTTCGATGCCGAACACCTGGCCACCGCCCGGCGTGAGCATCTGAATGTCGCCGCCGAACAGGGTCTTGACCCCTGCTCCGCCGTACAGCGTGATGTCGCCGTCGTAGCGGATCGGATTGCCGGCCACATCGGTGGTCGGGAACAGCGCCGCGATGGCATTGCGACCGCGCAAGTAACTGCCCTGACGCGGGCCGTCGACATCGTTGTATTCCAGGCCGCCGGCACGCAATTCGGCGAAGTACACCTGCCGCGCGAAAATCGCCTGCTGGGCACTCGGCAGCGCGGCGTAGAACGCTTGCGCCTGTTCTGCATTGCCACTGAAGCCGTAGCCGAGGGTCAGCCAGCTCTGCAACTCGTCGAGGTAGGTCTTGACCACTTTGCCCGGTTGCCCGGTAAGGGAAGTATCCGGATTGGCGAGATTCTGCCGGCTCAGATAGCGCGCGATGAACTGCGCATAATCCGGGCCTTGCGCCCCCGCGCCGGCCTGCAGCACCACACTGGCACCCGCACGATTATCACCCGCCACCAACGACCCGAGGCTGGTGATGCTGGCACGGTTTTCCATGAGAATGTTGCGTCCGGCGTTGATATCCAGAACACCCGGCCCGGCGATATCGAAACTGCTATAGAGGATGTCGCGACCTGCCGAAACCCGTGAAACGTCTCGCGGATTATTGTGAATGAACAGGTTGCCAGCGGAGGTGATGAGCTCTCGCCCGACACCCATTTCATCCGACTGGACTTGAGTGGGCTGGCCCAGATTGGTCCCGGACGCCACGATATCGCGACCGGCAATCATCCACACCGGCCCCGCCGCCTCATACCAAGTACGTTTGGACGTAGTGAAATTCAGAGTTTCACCGTTGCGCACGCCCACCAGATCGCCAGTTAATGCATAGAAGCGTGCGGGCCCCTGCACTCCGCTGAGACCCGAATACGTGTTGGGGCCAAATGCGAACAACGGATAACGCAAGTTGCCGTCCGATGCGACGCCGTCACTGCTGTAATTGGTGGCGACGGGTCTGACTTGCGCATTGTTGTCAAAGCGGTTGAACGCCGGATTGAACGGCGTGGCAATGGACGCTGGACTTGCTCCGGACTGATTGATCGCATAGCCGCCGGCGTAGATGGAATCGCCCGCCAGCATTTCCAACTGGCCAGCTGTCGACGGCGCCAAGAGCAATGAGTAGGCGGACAGCGGGAAATCGTTCCTTTTTACCGATGCTGAAGGCCCGGCATAAATCGATCCCTGACCCGCCACTGCGCGCAAAATCGACGGATAGACGAATCGACCGTCTGTAGGCGATGTGTTTCGCCCCAGCGGTAAACTGAAGTTGTTGAACTCATTAAACTCTGCCATTTGGGTAGAAGGCGTAAGGTTTCCCCCGGCCGAAAACAAGTCGATGGCGGTGTGCTCGGTCCACAATGAAAACCCACTGAGGATCCCGCCTCTCTGGATGTCACCATTGGCATCAAAGACCGGGGTAGCGTTCTGCAGGCTGACGCGTCCCGGGTCGCCTGCTCCGCCCAGTACCAGATCGCCACGGGTGCTGAGGCTCATCCCCGAGTCACCGGGGATCAATACCAGACCACCAGAGGCTGTGCTTGTAGTTGATGTAAACGGGTCAAGCGCACGGGTTTCCCTGATGTCATGCGAACGTGACGCGGCGCCGTACTGCAGATCGATACCGCCCAAGGCGCCGCCAGTCAATTGCACCGCGCCGCGCAGGTTGACCAACGCACCTTGCAGGTCGTGAAACGGCCGCGCCCCGCCGGTATCGCCAGCCCGGGCCTGCAGTGACGGGTTGAGCTGGCCGCCAATGCGGATATCCATGTCACCGCCACCCGTCATTTGCACGCGGCCATCGCTGCCGACCCTGCCGGTGCTGCCGACTGCAACGTTGAGCCCTTGGCTGCGCAGGTAACTCGTCGCGTCTCCCAGCGGCTTCAACATGCCCGCATCGGCCCCGGCGCGCAGACTGATGTTGCCGCCGCCCAACGTACCAAAACCGGTGAAACCCACCAGGTACGGCTCGGTACTCATATTGCTGTCGGGTATCGGTTGAGTGATGTAGCTGCCGAAATTGATCCACCAGGCCGTTGGAACATCGGCATTCCCCGTGCCTTGACGCCACAGCCAGTTGCCAACGGCAACACTGGCTATCTGCTCACGAGTACCGCCCGACTTCTGCTCTTTACGCCCCACCGAATCGCCGGAGATCGAGCCACCGGCATTGATGCTGAGGTTACCGCCCAGTTGCGGATACCAGGCCTGATAGAGGCTGTCAGTGCCGCCGTTGACCCATTTCTCGTAGTCGGCTCCCGTGCTGCCTAAAACCGAGTTTGTATCGGACAGGTGCCCGCGCATCTGGTTGTAGAGCGGGTCGACATTGGCCGACTGCGTCCCTGCGGTGTACACACCGAAAGGCGAATCCATACTCAGATTGCCGGCCGCCATCAAGTCGAGATCGCCCGTGCCGGTTCGCAGCACGCTGAACATCTGGGTATGCACCTTGGCGGATTTTTGCGGGTTGTTTTCCAGACACAGGTCCGGCTGCAGTTCGCAGAGGATCAGATAATCATCAGGAACCGGCTCGTAATCAGCGCCCATGCCGCTACCCGGCGCCCAGACCCAACGCGCCATCGGCGCACAATCGCTTGGGCCGATTTCACAAAGAATCAGATACTCGTCGGGGATGGGTTCGTAGGCCGGGAAGCCGTACTGATTGTCTACGGCCCAGACCAGTTTCGCTACGCCCTGCGTAATCGTCGCACCATAGTGAGTGTCCGCCAGCCGCAGATGACCACCGCTGGTCAACGGCTGGACCGTGCGATTATCCGCCGCATCAAGATCAGCGCCGGCCACCACACGCATCGACCACGAGGCAGTGCCTGCAGGCAGCATGCTCGCCACCGCCCAGTTCTTGCCCTGCTGGGTGCCGTTGAACGACCGCAATTCGATAATCGTTGTCCCATCAGCCAACTTTACGTCCGTCATGGACGGGATGAGTGACCCGCGCAGCAATGCCAGTGAACCGCTCAATTTCACCCCGGAAACGGTTCCCACATCCACATCGTATACGGCCGGCAGCGGCACGCCTTTTGGCCAGGTCATAGCTTGCAGCGACGTGGCGTTGTTCAGGCGAATCCCCGCCCCCAGGCGCGTTGACGCCGGCAACGTCACACTCTCGGAGAGCAAGGTGCCGGCGGCAAACAACAGATTGCCATTGCCGTCATGAATCGCCGCCGCCAGCACGGTGCCAGCGCCAAAGGTATAGGCCTGGGCCAATACCGCTTGAGTCGGCAGCAAGGTGCCGCTGGCCAATACCGCGCCTTGAATCATCACGTCGTAATTAAGCACGGCGCCCACCGGAAACTGCGTGCCTTCGGCCAGTGAAACGCCAGTGCCCGGCACGATAAGATCGCCACCGAACGGCTGCACACCGGTGATCAGTTTCCAACCGGCGTCATCCTGGGTTTGCGGTGGCGGCGCAAAGCCGTCGTTGATGCTGCCGTAAATATCGAGGTTGCCGCCGGCGCGGATGACCAGACTGCCGGCCTCACCCGAGCCGTAAACCGACGGGTCCAGTCGCGTGTGCGGATTGAGGCTCGCGTAGCGATAGCCAGACAAGTCCAGATCACCCTCCACCACCAGGTCGCCGTCGGCAGTCTTGCTGGCAATCTCTACGCCCGGGCGCAGATGGAACGCATCGGCATAGGTGGCGTTGTTCAGCCCGGCGAGTTTGCGTTGCAACAGATCATTGTTGCCCAGAGCGGCGTTGATGAAGTTGTTGCTGTCACCGTGAATGCGATCGAGCATGGCTTGATCGATCACTTGATACGGGCGGCCAGTGACGGCCTGATCGGTGCCATCGAGAGCATCGGTGTAGCGACGCACGCCATTGAGACCGATGGAACGTGCGCCCTGAATGGTCAACGCACCACGGGCATCAATGGCGATGTCATTGCTGCCCAACCGCGGCGCGTTCAGCTCCAGCGTGCCACGCAGCATTCCATCGTTTTGCCCCGCGAGAATGCCAGGTACCGCATCAGTGCCGTGACGCAGATCGATCCGCGCACCAGAAGCCAGGGTGAGCAGACCATCACCGGAATTGAGCTCGACCGTCGCCCGGTTCGGCGCATCGATGATCTTGCCGTAGCTGTCGACCCGCAGCACACGACCATGGGCATCGAGCACGCTGTTGCCGGTCAGGGTCAGAGCGTTTTTCGCCGACAGATGAATACTGCCGACACGCTCACCACTGGCGTCGATCAGACCGGCCACCGTCAGACTGCCATTGTCCACCGAGACATTGACCTCGCCAGCCTTGAGGCCGTCGCCGATGAGCAGGTTGCCTTGCTTGAGCTGCAAGCTGCGGCTGCCGAAGACCTGCCCGGCATTCAAACGCTGGTTGAGCGCGGCGAACTGTTCAGTGGCATCCCCCCCCAGACGCTGCGCGCGAATGTCAACGCCGCCGGCCTTGTACGGCACCAACGTGCCCCCGGCGTCGTAATAACCGCTGCTGCCACCAAGGATCTCGCCTTGCAGATCGACCATCCCGGCCGCATCGGCCAACGCGACGACGCTGAGATTACCGGCCTGATTGTTCTTCGCCGACAGATCGATTCGCGAGCCCGCCGCCTGACGAATATTGCCGTTGGCGCTGTACAGCGATATGTCACCGCCCCAGCTGTACTTGCTGACATCGTTGAACGGCAAGGTACGCCCGGTCAGATCCAGCACGGCGGCGTTGCCAAGGCTTAAATCATCTTCGGATTTCACGGTCAGTTTGCCGCTGGCCAAGGCGATACGGCTATCGAGAACGATGTTGCGAGCCTCAAGGTTGAGTTCCGCACCCAAGGCATCCGCCACCCCGTAAGCCCCGCCACTGCTGAGCGTCAGGCTGTTGCCGGCCTTGAGCAAACTGACCGACGCCGCTTCACCGGTGAGCAGCGGCGTGCGCAGGTTCAGATTGCCGCCGCTGTAGCTGTAGCCCTTGACCGGGTCGTAAGCGCCCTGCTCCTGATACACCGCCAGACTGCCCTTGTGGTTGGCGGTGATGCGTTCGCTGGCCGTCAGGTTGACGTTGGCAAAACCCAGCGCCAGACGATTGTTCTGATCCAGGCCGCTCGGCTGTGGCATCGGGCCGTAACCCAGTTCGATGCGTTGCGCCTGGATATCCAGCGTGCCGCTGCCCGTGCCGGCGCCGCCAGTGATGACGCTGCCGGGTGTTTGGGTGGCGCCGTTCCAGATCAGGTTATTGGTGCGGATGGTCGCCACATCGTTGGCATCGCCCAGACCGTAGATCGCCGGAGTAATGAGCACCAGGTTCTGCAGTTTGCTTTGGCCGGTCTGCGGATCAAGCGTGTCGAGGCTTACGCTGCCGTAGAAATTGAAGGCATCGCGGGTAGTCAGGCTCAAGGTTTCCAGAGCCGGTGCGCCAAATTGGGTATCGCCGCGCAACAGTCGATCAAGCACGTTCTGGTTGAGGGTCAAACCTGCCGGTACGCGATTGCCTGCCGCCGCCAGCGCCTCAGCGCTGCCGGCATTCACCGAACCGACCGACAACGCCAGATGACGCGTGCCGAAGCGCACGGCTTCACCGAGCTCAAACTGGTTATCCGTGGCAGCGGTGATGCTGCCGTTCGAATAAAGCAGCGCCGGATTACTGCATGAATCAGCAGCACAGGTGCCAATTCGGATACTGCCAGCTCCGCTCAGATTTGAGCCCGCTTGTGGCGCCAGCACGTTGGTCCAGCCGTTCGACACGAGCAACAGGCTTGATGCCCCCGGCTGATATATAAAGCCCGCCGTTGAATCGTAAGGTACGTTGCCGCGACCGAGCGTGTTGATCCCGGCACCCGACTCGACCGTGATACCGCCAGTGGTCAAGGTGGTGCGCAGCAAGACTTCCGGCGCAGAAAGGACGGCCCCCTCACGCAACACGATATTGGAGGTGGTGCCGAGGAAACTGATGATATTGCCTGACGTGTTGTACACAACGTCCGGCATTGCACCGAGGGTCAAACGCCCGGCGTTGAGGTTATTCAGCGTGTCGGCGTACAACGACACACCAGCGACGTGCGCGGTCGGCGCCTGCCCGGCGCCGAGGATTTCCAGATCACTACCGGCATAACCACCGCGCACCACCGCCGTCCCGGTCAACCCACCCTCGGCGGCGTTGAACAGCGCGCGCCCGTTGAACTGCAAAGCAATGTCTTGCTGACCACCGGTACTCAAACGCAGATCCAGGGTCTTGCCGTCCATAGGCGCCAATGCACGGGGCACCCCGCGCCTGGCGGCATCATTGCGGATGAATGGGGTAAGCCCGGTTTCGTTGTACTGCGAGTAACGGCGCAGCATGTCCGCCGACGTCAGGATGACCTGACTGGCCAGGCTGTCGCGCAGGCCGGTATTGGCAATCGACATCTGCCCGCTGCTGGTCCACGAACCATTGCGCAGTTGCAGCGCCGCCGTCGTCGCAGTCGGTGTTGCCTGACCGTTGACTTCGACCCGGAACGCCCCCGGCAACAGGGCAAAGGTGGATGGCAACAGCGTGTAAGTTCCCGCCGCCAACCCCGGGACACCGGCGCCAATGGTGATTTGCTGACCCACGCGCGGATCGACCGCGCCCGCTTCCGCCAGCACTGGCGCATAGCGGCTCTGATTGCCCGGAACGATGGCGTAGACCGGATTGCTCGTCAGCCCCGGCAAGCTGAAAGTGCCGTCGGTGGCATTGCGCACCAGCGGATTGAAACGCGCATCGGTAGAACCGCCGCGCCCGGAGATGAAACCAGCGCCGCGAAGATCGCCACCACCGGACAGATCAATCAGCGCACCACTCTGCACATCAACGTATTGCCCACCGATTGCCACACCGTTTTTTTCGCCAGTGATGCCGTTCAACACCACGGATTTGCCGTTGTAGAGATAATCGATGCCGTCGGTAGTGCCGCCGTAGGGCATGACCAGACCGGCACCGCTCACCGACGTTGTACTGCCAGAAAGCAGGCGTACCTCGTGGCTGGTAGTCAGCAAATCGTCGCCCAGGACAATCTTGCCCAACGGTGCCCGCACAACACCGCCCTGCTCGATGTACGCAGCGGAAAAGCTCAGATTGCCGAAAACCGAGTACGGCACCTCAGCGGGCGCCGCGCCGTGGCCGCTGATGCGCAGGGTGTGGTCGGATACCGCAACGGCGCCCTGATAGCCGACCCGCACTTCAGCCTGGACGCCAGTGCCCGGATAGATCTGCGCAGCACCAAGATTCAAGTCACCCGGCGTCCACAGCCGGGTTTTCTCGGCACCATCGTTTGGCGCGAGGAAACGCAGGTCGCCGCGGCTGTCGAGAGACACCACACCGAACGCCCGGCGGCTGTACTCAACAGCCGGGGCATTGAGTTGCAGAATCGAACCCTGCGTACCGACGGAAAGGCCATTACCCACGTCCAGCAAGTCTGCCGACGCATTGAATGTCGCGTCCGACAGTTGAGCCGTCGGGTTATTGGTCAACCGCGGCCGGATCCTGTTGACGCCCGCGAAGTAGCTGCCCACACCGGACAAACGCAAGTACGGAGCGCTCAAGTCGACACGTGTCGTTTCCCTGGACGTTTCGGCCAGCGACAACGCCCCGGCGTACAGATTGAGGCTCTGGTTCATGTGCAGACTAACGTCGCCGTCAAACGACAGCAGGCCGTTGCTCAACAGGCTCAGGTTATCGAAACCGCCCGCCATCAAGCCGTCGGCACTCAGACGAGCCTGGCCATAACGCAAGCCTTCGGCGCCCTCGCCCGGTCGCAGATTGACGGCCAGCGATTCATCACCTGCGCCTTGGCCGATGATGATCTCCCTCGGCGCCCGCACCGCATTGCTTGCCGAGTCAGCGTAAAGCGGCGTCTCAAGGGCGATGTCCAGACGACCGCCGGCAGCGCCGACACCGCCCGCCGCCGCACGCAAGTGACCATCAATGAACAGGCCGTTGTAGGAACCCAGGCTGATGCGACCGCCATCCGTCGCAACGCGGGTTGGCCCCTGACCGGCGACATCCAGAATCGCCTCGGTGCCAGAGGCATCAAGCCGCGCGCCCGGACGCACAATCACGTAGGCGTCGGCAGCCGTGGCAGTCGCCCGTTTCGAATCGATTTCACCGCCGATGATGATGCTGCCACCCTTGCCGACCTGCCCGTAGGTTCGACCCAAGGCATCGAGCGCGGTGTTGGCGCGTCCGGCGACATCCAGCACCGCCTGCTCGCCGATCCAGATAGAACGGTTATGCGCAGTCGGATCGGCCAATTGAATCGACGTATCCGGTTTGATCGAGCCGAACGGTTGCTGGCGGATATCCACCGTGCCGCCCCAGGCATTGAGCTCACCTTCAACCGTGATCTGCCCGGCACCGCGAAGCTTGATGCTCTGCCCCGGATCGACGCTGATGCGCGAACCACGGCCAAGCGTCAACGCACTGTTGGCCGCGTCGATCAGACCGACCAGACTGGCCCCGCCCTGCAATGTCAGGCTGGCACCGGCACGTTGGGTCAGCACTCCCTTGATCGGGTTTTCCTGGAAGAGCGTTGGCGTCCACAGTTCCAGTGCCGATTGCGGATCAACACCGCTGACCTGATTCGGCGCGGCATCGGCGAAGCGGTACACCGGCATGCTTACGTCAATCGCCGTGTCTTCGACAACATCGAGCCCGCTCAGACCGATCAGGTTGTAAGCGCTGAACCCCTTGTTGAACAGGTCGGCAGACAACTGCAGGGTGTTTTCGGCCAGCACCTTGTCGGTCTGCCCGATGAGTAGCTTGTTAGCCTGCACGGTGAGGGTGCCGCCGCCCGTCACACCGTAGCCACGCACTTCGCCATCAAGGTTCAAATGCGATTGGCCCGGTGCGCTAATGGCGCTGGATTCCAGCGTCAAATCACCGCCCTTGCCGCCCCGGGTCTTGCCGTTGGCGAGCAGCGCGCCGCCAGAAGACACATCGAGCAGACTGCCGGCGTCGATATCGATATCGCCACTGCTGCGAATCGACACCAGACCACCGTTGAGGTACGCCAGGCTCGCGCCATCGTCCGGATTAGTGCGCAGGTTGCTCCACACACCGCGAGTATCCAGTCGCACGCCTTCGGCAACCACTACCTGTGTCAACTGGCCGGATTTCGCCGTGATTTGCGTGTCGGTGGTTGTCGAGCCGTTGAACTGATTGAGCACGTTACCCAATCGCACACTGCCACCGCGAGCCGTCAGGTCGGCGCCCATTTGCACATCCGGGGCATACAAGGTGATGTCGCCACCGGCATCGACCGTGAGCGCGCCATCCACGGCGACTTGATCCTTGGCCGACACCTTGAGCGCGCCGAGGCGGAAGCCATTGAGCTGCTCGTTATCCAGAAACAGCTTGCCCTTGCGCGAATCAGATACCGCGCCGGCCAGATCCAGATCACTGCCGGCAACCGGACGCTCGCCGCCAATCTGCACCTGATCCAGCAACGGATTGAGCGTGTAAAGCAATCCACTCGCCGCCGCCACATACGCCGGGTCATAACTGCCGACAATCAATTGCGCACGACGCGCCAGCGCCGTCTGGCTCTGTTCGTAGCCATCAAGCAACGGTTTCGGCGCCTGATTCTGCCGCTCGCCCTGATACACCTCGCCAATCATCTGCCCGTCGAGCACGGCGTTGGCGGTGGCGATCACCAGTTGCCCGGCATCACGACCCACGGTGTACCCCGACTCGAAACGCGAGCGCGGCGCAATCAGCGGATTGTAGAAGTAGGTCGTCTGGCCCCAGTGCTCGCTGTTGTCTTCATAACCTTTGTAGAGCCCGGTATAGAGCAGATCCCCCGGAGCACGGGAGACTTCATACAAGCGCCCATCCGCGCCACGCAACCAGCTCTGGCGGATCTGCCCGCTCTGCACATCCAGGGTGCCGCCGGACAGGTTGATCAGCGAGCCCTTTTCAGTGACCACATCGTTGCCGGCAAAACTCACCGTGCCGCCCTGCGCCATCCACTCGCCAACGCTGTGGCCCTGAGTGCCGAGGTAGCCGCCGACTTCAAGCAAACCGCCCGCCGTGTACCAACGATCCGTGGCATAGCCGTTGGTGCCGGCCGGTACGTAGACCAGCTCGCGCACATCGACCCAGATGTCATTGCTGTTGAGCGCACCTTTCTCACGGTTGACCGAGGCATCGCGCTGCTCGTTGCCCTGCACGTTGATCTTGATGTTGTTGTTTTCCATCGCCACTTTGACGCCGAGGGCACCGGACACATCGATCATCGCGCCGTCACGCACCAGACTGCGGCGCCGGGCATTGACCGCGACCTGACCACCAGTGGCCAGGGTGATCGAGCCGTTCTGAAACTCGACGCTGGCGCCACTCTGGATTTCGATGCGCGACTGATCGCCACGAATCCGGTTGTTCGCGCTGACGGCGGTCAGGGCCGCGTCGCGCTGACTGTCGAGGGCCGTGAGATCGCTGCTGTCGAGCATGATCGCCGTGGCACTGCCCTGCCCCAGCGTGACGCTGCCACTGGTGTCGGTGATCGGGTTCGTCAGGTGAATCGTGCCGCGTGTCGCGACTGAAGTGCTGGCGAGCAACACGCCGTTCTGCACCACTTCATGACCGGTCAGGGTGATGTCGCCGGTGGCGGATTGAATCAATCCATTGTTAGTGACTTTGCCCGCCACAGCGCCGGCCTTGAAGGCCGGAGTGACTTCGTTACCGAAGGTGGTGGACAGCGCATTGCCTTCGGTGCCCGAACCTTTACGGATGTAAAAACGGTCACCGGCCGCTAATACCGCCTGGCCCTTGATGGTGCTAATGCTGCCGTCGTTCTGCACTTCGTTGCCGAGCAGCAAGGCATAGCCGCCAGCATCGGTGGAGGCCGCCGGTTTATGCGTCGCGATGGAGGCGCCGCGCTCCACCAGCACCTTGCCGGCGGCATCAGTGAAGGTCGGCGCTGTGCCGGTGCTGTCGAAGTACAGGCCACGATCACGGAACTGGATATCGGTGATATTCGCTGCCGCCGCCACCAGGTTGCGCACGTTGACCTGGCTGCTGCCGCTGAAGACGATGCCGTTGCGGTTGATCAGCATCACCGTGCCGTCACCCTTGATCTGGCCCTGGATCTGGCTGGCGCGTGCGTTCGGATCATTGACGCGGTTGAGCACTGCCCAGTTCGCTTGTTGGGCGAACTCGACCGAGGTGTTACGACCGACGTTGAAGGTTTCCCAGTTGAGGATCGCCTTGTCGGCGGTCTGCTCGATCTTCACCGTGGTCTTGCCGTCGGCCTGCGTCTGTTGCGGCCCCTTGGCGTTCTGCCAACCTTGCGCAAGGCTGTTATCGACCTTCAAACCGCCCTCGCCCAGACCGTCCGGGACAAACTGCACCGAACCCAGCGCCGTTGCGCGCCCGGCCGCCTGCGCCGCTTGCTGTGCTGCAATCGCGGCAACGGTGTTGTTCAAGGTCTGGATCGACCGCTGCAACTGCTGATTGGCCTTCTGTTGCTGAGCCAATGGCGGCGTCATCCCCGGCAAACCACCGACGCTCGGCCGTGCTGCCGCTGCTTGCTGTGCGGCGCCCTTGGCAGCGAACCAACTCGAACTGAAGGCCGTCTGCGCGTGCGCGCTGCCCGCCACCAGACACAACGCCACCGCTTGCGCCAACGGCTTGAGCAGCCACAGCGCCGGGTCCACGGCATCACGCTTGAAGGACTGAACGTTGGTACGACGACGGGATGGGCGAGCGAGCATCACTACGAGATCCTTTTTGATTGCCACACTTGGGTTGCCACGCAAGGCCGCAGGCGTGCAAAAACCTGCTGTTACGACATAGGCAGTTGGCGAGGGTCACGACCGAACGGATGTCACACAAACTTCATGTTCGGGGTGTATTCGAGCAAAAAAATGGCGGCAACCCGAAGGTTGCCGCCATTTCGATTACGCCAGCTTGAGCTTACAAAGGACGACCGATAGCGTTGCAGACGCTGGCGTTGTTGATGTCCAGGTTGTAGCCCGAAGTGTTGGTGATGAAGTTGGCGGTTACAGCGGTTTTCCAGGCGTTAGGCACAGCGACAAATTTGTGCGCCTGAGTCGCGGTGTTGTTACCCGGGTTGCTGTAGTGAGTGGTCAGGAAGGCTTTGACGTCAGCGGCCACCGCTGCATCCTTGTAGCACTGGCCGAAGATGAAGTTGGTGTAGGCAGCCAGTTTGTAACCCACGGCAGGGTTAGGTACCACTGGCGACCAGTTGGCTGGGTTGGCAGCCTGAGTAGCGGTAGAAGGAGCAGCAACAGCGGCCAGTGCCAGGTTGACGTTAGCCGAAGTCGGCTGAACACCGTTCACACGAGCAACAACCGCGTTGCTGGTCGCATCAACACCGTCCGGGCCGACATAACCGATGGAACCGTCTACAGCGTTTACGGTGGTGGCAACTTCGGAAGTGTTGGCGACACCAACCCAGTTCGAAGGCAAGGCGATACCGCCGATACGGGCGCTGGTGAAGGTGGAGCTGGTGTTGAACTGAGTCGGGCAAACCGCGTTCAGGTGGCGGGTCAGGATTTCCGAAGTGCCGCTGGAAACGTTGCGGTAAACCACGCGGATGGCGGTGGTATCAGCAGTGCCCAGCAGCGCGCCCCAAGTGGTTTTCTCGCCGGAGAACACTTGGCACAACTGCGCACTGGTCAGGTTCAGAGCAGTCTGGCCGGCCTTTTTGTACGGAATGGCAACCGAAGTGGCAACCGATGGCAGTTGGATCAGCGGGCCGTACGAAGCACCGAAGTTGGTGTTGTAGGTGTTGATTTCCGAAGCGCTGAGAATCGAGTCGCTACCGGCGAAGTGCACAGTGCCGGTGGTGCCGAAACCGGTTGGGTTGTTGGTCAGGAAAGCCGTTTTGCCACCGCCGCTACCGATGGCGGCGTAGCTGAAGTTGGCTGGCAGGATGCTGTCGGCAGAACCTTTGTACAGAGCGGCTGGCAGAGTTGCACCACCACCGGTAACGGCCATGGCTTGAGCAGAGGCCAGAGCGGCGACGGTCAGGGAAGCTGCGATCAGAGTGCGCTTGAACATGAAGAATCTCCTTTTCAACTAGGGTGTGAACACAGGGTTTCAGGGGCTGCATGACACTTGAAAGACTCACCTGGCCCTCGCTGGCGTTGGCCCTGGTTAAGTCGCACTGAGAAATTCGCAGGTTCCGGTGACAGATAAAGGAAAAAACCTCGGGAGGTGCGCGGTGATTTTCGGGGGGATTTCTCGGGTGTTCAGGGGGATATGCGCAGTGTCTGGATCAAGGCTTTGGCTGAATCGGGCTGGAGCCGTTGACGGGTCGTTGCAGATGACAGAAAGGAGAACCCGAGGATGGTTGAGTCAACGGTCGGGTGATGCTGAAGTCCTGGGAAAAAATCTGGATTATTTATTGCCCTGACGGGCCTCTTCGCGAGCAAGCCCGCTCCCACAGTTGAAATGCGTTCCCCTGTGGGAGCGGGC
>NZ_JAIHLQ010000028.1 GCF_019733355.1 Pseudomonas baetica
AGCCTGCAAGTCAGGTCGGCGGGTCTAACCGATCCAGCGCCCGGTTCACCGCCAGTTCGGCGAGCATGACCATCTGCGCGATGCCTAACACTGTGCTGCGCTGCGAACCGCTCAGCTCATTGGCAAAGTTGTTGGCCGCCGCGCTGGCGCTGGCCAGTGATTCGCAGGCGTGGGCGAGCAGGCTTTCGGTGTCGACGCTCGGATTGACGAGGAACATCGTGCTCGATTGTCGGGGTTTGACGGGATCGGGGCTGAGGTAGATATCGAGCGCGCGCTTGATGGCTTCCCGGCTTTTCGCCTGGTCATCGGCGCGCAGGGCTTCGGCCAGAGGGGTAGTGGTTTCGAGGGGGGGATCGGGAATCAGCTTGTCCATTAAAACAATTCTCCACAGTCGTCTGCGCCACTCATTGCCATTCTCACGGGGCTAAGAGGTGGCAGCTATATGCGGGGTGAGAATACCGGTTATGGACACCCGGCCAGACCGAAGTCTGCCCGCACACAGCCGCCATGACGCATTTACCGACAGCGAAGCTGGCGGCGATTATGCGTGCACAGATACTGAATGACCATAAGTTGCCGGGTTCTCACACCCGATCGCTGAGGTGTCAGCGACCGCCCAAGACTAGTGAGCGCACGTCCGACGGACAACCTGAAAACTTTGTGGGAAGGCTCCGTAAAATTCACACATGTTTAAACATCTGAAAGTGATGGGTTGACTGCACGGGCCTCTTCGCGAGCAAGCCCGCTCCCACAGGGGTATGCACTTCAAGTCGTGGAATGCATTTCAACCTGTGGGAGCGGTCTTGCTCGCGAAGAACGATAACGCGGTGAGCCTGCAAGTCAGGTCGGCGGGTCTAACCGATCCAGCGCCCGGTTCACCGCCAGTTCGGCGAGCATGACCATCTGCGCGATGCCCAACACGGTGCTGCGCTGCGAACCGCTCAGCTCATTGGCAAAGTTGTTGGCCGCCGCGCTGGCGCTGGCCAGTGATTCGCAGGCGTGGGCGAGCAGGCTTTCGGTGTCGACGCTCGGATTGACGAGGAACATCGTGCTCGATTGTCGGGGTTTGACGGGATCGGGGCTGAGGTAGATATCGAGCGCGCGCTTGATGGCTTCCCGGCTTTTCGCCTGGTCATCGGCGCGCAGGGCTTCGGCCAGAGGGGTGGTGGTTTCGAGGGGGGGATCGGGAATCAGCTTGTCCATTAACAGCTCCTACTTGGTTAAAGGAGCCACCTGTTGTCGTTTCCACACAACAAAAAGGTGGCAACTGTGCGCAGGGTGGAAATACCGATAAGTAGGCAATCGGCCAGACCGAAGTCTGCCCACGCACAGCCGCCGCGACGCAGTTTGCAGACGAACGAAGACGTCGGCAACGATTACGGTGCTGATGCAATGCATCTACTTAGAATTCAGGTTTCCACACCCGATCGCTGAGGTGTCAGCGACCGCCCAAGACTAGTGAGCGCACGTCCGACGGACAACCTGAAAACTTTGTGGGAAGGCTCCGCAAAATTCACACATGTTTAAACATCTGAAAGTGATGGGTTGACTGTACGGGCCTCTTCGCGAGCAAGCCCGCTCCCACAGGGGTATGCACTTCAAATCGTGGAATGCATTTCAATCTGTGGGAGCGGGCTTGCTCGCGAAGAACGATAACGCGGTTAGCCTGCTGAATACTGTCAGCCACCGCCCCCCGTTCCACTGCTGACCTTGCCACCCTGCTCCTGATCGAAAAACGGCGGGATCTCATGCTGGTAGCTTTTCAGCCAACGCTGCATCACCAGCTCGCGCTCAGTCGGCGTGAGTGTTTGAGGTTTTGGCGAGGCCACTTTGTTGCGGCTTTGCAGCAGCAGCCAGCCTTCGGTTTCCTGTTGCTGGGCCGAGGCCGGACCGGCGTCGATGGCGTGACTGGTGAGCGGCAGGGCCAGCAAGCCCAGGCAAACAATGATGGTTTTCATCGCGGGTCTCCTTATTTGAGCATCGCCGTAACGGCGGCGGGAGATGGGCTCGGCACTTTGAGTTTTTCCGCACGGCTCTGTGCTTCGCTGAACTGCGCGGGGCTCAGGCCGAGGCGGCTGACCAGTTCGGCGGCGCGGTTCCAGTCATCCTGATACAGCAACAGCGTCACCAGATTCAGCGCGGCCAATTGATCGCTCTGCTTGAGTTCCATGGCCGTGAGGAATTCAAAGCGCGCGTCTTCGATACGCAATTGATTGAGGTAGACCACCCCCAGATCGTTGCGGATTTTTTCGTCGGTAGGGGCCAGGCGTGCGGCGCGTTGCAGGTGCGCCTGCGCCTGGCCGTAGTCGGACTTCGCGGCCGCGAGTTGGCCCAGACCATGTTCGGCTTCGGCCGCCAGGCATGTGCCGAGCAAGCTGCGATACAAAGGTTCGGCCTCGCTGCGACCGAGCAAGCGGTGAACCCTGGCCTTGCGCAGACGCACGTCGGCGAGGTTGTCCGGCAGGCTTTGCAGGTTGGCCAGACTGGCGTGGAGCTTGCCTTCGTTGGCCATGTCGTCGGCCAGATTCAGCGACAGTTGCTGATCGGAACTCAACTTGCCGCAACTGGCGCTGTTGGTCAGCGCCTCCCAGGGGTTTTGCCCGGTGTTGGCACAGCCACCGAGCAACAACAGGCAAACACCAGCCATCATTGCTTTCATCACCACTCCTTCATGCCCCCAATGCCTTGGCCAGGGCGGTGAAGCCCGGGCCGGCCAGGACGATCAATAATGCAGGGAAGAGAAACAGCATCATCACGACGGACATTTTTGCCGACATCTTCGAAATGTATTCCTGCAGGCGCGTGAGGCGCCGGTCATCGAGCAGTTGCTTGAGCGACAACAGCGATTTCATCGCTCCACCGCCCTGATGCAGCAACTGCTGGAGAATCACGCAGGTGTCGGTGAACTCATCCACCGCCAACAGTTGCGTGGCCTTGTTCAGTTCTTCGCCCAGTTCAAGGCCCGAGTCGACCCGGGCCAGCACCAGGCGCAATTCATGAGTCAGCACGGGGAGCAACGCTTGGCCTTCATGGCTCAGCACACGCAGTGCCTGCTCCACGGCCATGCCGGACTCGAAGAGGATGCGCAGCAACGGAATAAACGTGCCGATCTCACTGGCCAGTTGTTTCTGTCGCTGGGCAACGGCCATCACCAGCAACCGCTTGGGCAGCAGGTAGCCGACGCCGAGGGCGAACAACGGCGCGATCCATTGTTTTTCCACGGTGGGGAAAAACACCGATTGCAACAGCACTGCCAGGGCCAGCATCAGCAACGGCGCACCGATCTGACACGCAGCGAACAGCGAACGCTGTCGTGCGCTGCGCCAGCCGAGACGGCTGAGCAAGGTTTGCGTTTCGTTGTCGAGCTTGACGCTGTGCTGCCCGACCTTGCTCTCGCCGAGCGACTGCAACAGGTTGCCGAGGCTGTTTTCGCGAATCAGGTCGCCGTCCAGTCGCCGGATGATTTGCCGCGCGCGGCGACGCTGCTCCAGCAGATGGGCGATCAGTAACACGGCGGCGCCGAGCAACAACAAGGCGCTGATCATCAGAGGCGTCGTCATAGGCTGCGCAACATCCGCCAGAGCAACAGACTGCCGATCACCTGCATGCCGAACGCCGTGGCGAGCATTCGCTGCCCGGACGGATCGTGCCACATGGCGACCAGATAAACCGGATTGGCCATCAGGAAATACCCGGCCATGGCAATCGGCAACAATCCCAGCACCCACGCGGTGAGGCGGGTTTCACCGGTCATGGCGCGCAATTGGCGCGCAGCCTGATCGCGTTCGCGGATCATCTTGATCAGGTTTTCAAGCAACTCACTGGCATTGCCGCCATAGCGATGATTGACCTTGAGGCCGAGGGCGAACAGACGAAACTCGTCTCGCTCGTAGAGTTCGGCCAGATCCGACACCGCGTCCGGCAAACTCACCCCCAACTGGACGTTGCGCTGCACCCGGCCCATGGCGTTTTTCAGCGGCTCTTCGCTGGCCTCGATGCCACCGAGCACCGCGTCGGCCAACGTGCGACCCGACTTCAGGCTGCGCACGGTGTAATCGAGCAGTTGCGGCAGTTGCTCGATCATCCGTCGCAAGCGCCGTTGGTAGCGCCAACTGACGTACAACCGCACGGCCACTGGCGGCAACACCACCATCACCAGTACACCGATCCATCCGGCGAGCGCCAGACTAAGCACGATGGCGAACATCCAGAGCAGGATCCATGCACCAAGACGTTCGGTCGGCCGCCCCAGACCCGCGCGCAAGAAGGCCCGTTCAAGGCCCGCCCAACGCGTTGGCGGTGCGTTTTCATGCGGCTGTCCCTCATTCAATCGCTCCATCACACGAGTGGCACCGCTCAGACGCCATGCCTTATAGAACAGGCGCATGGATTGCCCGAACAACGCCAGACTGAGCAAGTACAGCAGCAGCGCTTTAAGCATGCCGTGGCCCTCAGTGCGCGAGCGTCGATTCGTGGCGCAGCTTGTCGCCGGCCGGGTTGACCGCCTCACGCAGAAAACCGAAGCCTGTGCGCCGGTCGAGGCGGAACAAGGTGTTGGTGACGTAGACGTCCTCGCGCACGCCCACCACTTCCACCACTTCGCTGACGCAGCGCCGACCATCGGGCAGGCGCGTCAGTTGAATCACCACATCCAGCGCGGCGCAGATCATCTGGCGCAGGGTGCGCTCGGCGATGGCGCGCCCGGTCAGGCCCACCAGGGTTTCCAGGCGCAGCAAGGCGTCCTGGGCATTGTTGGCGTGCACGGTACTCATGGAGCCGTCGTGACCGGTGTTCATTGCCGTCAGTACATCAACCACTTCGACGCCACGGATCTCGCCCAGGATGATCCGGTCGGGACGCATCCGCAGGGCGTTGCGGATCAGGTCGCTGGCCTTGACCTCGCCATGGCCCTCGGCATTCGGTGGCCGGGTTTCCAGGCGCACGACATGCGGGTGGCCGAGTTGTAATTCGGCGACATCTTCAATGGTCACGAGGCGTTCGCTGGGGTTGATCAACTGGCTGAGAATGTTCAGTAGCGTGGTTTTGCCCGTACCGGTGCCGCCGCTGATGAGAATGTTGCAGCGCTTGCCCACCGCCTCCTGAATGAAATCGTAGATCGCCTGATCGATGGTTTGCATCGCCATCAGGTCAGTGCTTTTGAGCATATCCTTGCGAAACTTGCGGATCGACAGGCATGGGCCGTCGAGGGCAATCGGCGGGATGATGGCGTTGACCCGGCTGCCATCGGGCAGGCGCGCATCGACCATCGGTGACGACTCGTCCAGACGCCGACCGAGCGGCGCCAGGATGCGCTGCATGACACGCTCGACGTGGTGAGCATCAATGAAACGCAGGTCACTGAGGTGCAGCAGGCCATCGCGTTCGATAAACACTTTGTGCGGGCCGTTGACCAGAATCTCCGTCACCGAACTGTCGCGCAGCAGCACTTCGAGCGGGCCGAAGCCGGTCAGTTCATCAACGATTTCTTCGGCCAGACGCTCCATTTCATAACGGGAAATCGCCAGGTGCAGGCGTGCGATGTATTCGGCGACTTTGTCGATGACGAATTGCGCCAGCACCTGACGCGAGCCCTCCAGCAGGTTTTTCCCGGACTCTTCGATGGCGTCGATGATGTAGCGGTGCAGCACCAGTTTCAGGCCATCGTGATCGGTATTACCGGTCGCCTGGCGCTGTGGGCCGCCAAACAATTGCTCGCCGTTCATGAGGTGCCTCGCAAGCGGTCGAACCAGGTGACCTTCGGTTTGGTCAGGCCTTCAGAGCGTTTTGCCAATCGCTCGCCGAGGGTGCGCAGGCTTTGGCTGAGGGCTTCGCGCGGCGCCAGTTCGAACAGGGTCACGCCTTGATTTTTGGCGTTGAGGCGCAGTTCCGGGCTGTAGGCGAGCACGGCGATCACTTCCAGGCCGAAGGTTTTGCCCAGTGCCTCTGAGTCGGGCGCAACGTTGCGCAGGTAGCGATCCACCAGCAAGCGGCCGTGGTCGAGTTTCACGCCTTTCTCGCGCCACTGGTTCAGCACCGCCAGATTGCGCCGGCAGTCGAGCACGTTCTGGTCGGTGTACCACAGCAACTTGTCGCAATGGCTGACAAAGGTGCGCAGCGCTTCGCTGTCAGGCTGGCCGGTGAGGTTGACCACGATGTGCTGGAAGTGTTGGCGCAAGGCGCTGAGCAACATGTACAGCTCCGCAGTGCTGGTGCGCTCCAGCGGCTCATCGGCAGGGGCATAGGCGAGAATGCGCAGACCGGCTTCGGTGCTGGTGAAGGCGCTGTCGATCAGGGTCGCGTCGAGGCGTCGCAAGTGGCGCAACGCATCGCCGAAATGGAATGAACTCTCCAGCCCCAGCAAGGCCAGACTGTCACCGTGGGGCAGCCCCAGATCCAGCAACAGGGTTTGTTGACCGCTCTTGTGCACCACCAGCGCCATATGGTTGGCCAGCAGTGCGCCGTCAGCATCGCTTTGCACACCGTAGAGCACAGTCAGCCCACCCAACGGGGTGTTCGGCGTCACCGCCGGCAGACGTTTACTCAGGCGCCGCACCAGCCCGGCGACTTCGCTGGAACGTGAGCCGTAGGCAACAAAGTCTCGCGCGCCGGCCCGCATGGCATTGAGTACAAGCTGATTGTCCATGCCGTCACCGAGGGCGACGATGGCGAGCATCGGTTTGGCTTCCAGAACGCCTTCGATCAACGCGCTCTGGGCCACCAGATGTTCGGGGTCGAGTCCGACGAAGACGAGGCTGGCGCAGGTGACGTCGACCAGCGCCAGCAGCTCATCAAGACTGCCGCCACCAGCACTGACCACCTGCCCCAGCGGTGCTAGCGCGCCTTGCAGCCACTCAAGATCGGTGTCGTTACGGGTGATGGCGAGGAAGGTCTGATTCAGGCTCTGGCTCATTGCGATAATCCGCTGCGTTTATCGAAGTTGCCGTTTTCAAGGAAGTACAGGCGATACCAGTTGGGGTCGTAGTTGCGCAGTTTTTCCCCGGGCAGCGAAGGCAGTGGTGCATTGACCGCCAGGGGTTGAACCAGGTGCGGGGTGACGATCATCAGCAGTTCACGCTCCTCGCGGTTGATTGATGAATTGCGGAAAAACGCGCCGATCACCGGAATGTCACCCAGCCCTGGAAATTTGCTCACCTGGGAAGCGTTTTGCGTGCTGATCAAGCCACTGATCACGAAGCTCTCGCCGTCGGCCAGCGAGATGCTGGTATCGGTGCGGCGGATAGTGAAGGCCGGCACCGTGGTTCCACCAATGGTCACGCCGTTGTTGTAATCGAGTTCACTGACTTCAGGGGCGACCTTGAGGGCGATGCGGTCACGGCTGACCACGGTCGGGGTCAGCGTCAGACGAATGCCGAATTCCTTGTATTCGATGGAGTAGCTGTTGCTGTTGGCGCTGGGCACCGGGATCGGGATTTCGCCGCCGGCCAGAAAACTCGCGCTCTGACCGCTCAACGCCACCAGGCTCGGGCGCGCCAGGGTGTAGGCGAAACCGCTGCCCTCCAATGCGTTGACGATGCCGAGAAATTTACTGCTGCCGCCGCCCCAGACAATGTTGAACATGTCGTTGGCCAAGGGAATGTTCGGCGCAGTGATCGGCACCGTACCCGGCCTGACTCCGGTGCCGGGCACCGTGCCGGGAGCGCCGACCAGGAAGTTGTTCGAGCCTTTGCCGTAAATCGAGGTGCCGGCCTCTTTGAGTTTGGTACGGCTGACTTCAACAAAACGGATGTCGGTCTGCACCTGCGAGGGCAAGGTCGGATCATCCGTGGCCGGCAGGGAAACGGTCTTCATCGCCGCACTGGCCTTACCTTGCACGAACACCATGCTTTGCCGTGGAGCACTGGCGCAGGCCGTCCAGATCATCAGCGTGGTTGCGCCGGGCCCAACGCCTGTGAGCAACACGGCCTTATCGCCGGTGGCACGCACGTCGGCGATTTTCGGATCGCCTACAGCGACCCGCGTGATCGCCACCGGCGATTGCAACGCCTGCTGCAAACCTTCGCCGACTTCCAGCACCGAGGGCAATGGACCCAACGTGGCGCAATTGCCGGTGGCGGCGCCGGCGCTGCCGATCGAGGTGACACTCAGCAGCGAGGCCCAGAGCAAACCGTTGAACAGAGGCGTAAAGCGTATGCGCATGTAAAGGCGTCCTTGCTCGATTCAGGGTGTGGTTTGGGCGGTTTCAGCACCGCGGATGACTTCGACGGCGGGTTTGCGTGGGCCGGGCTGGCTGGCCACGGCCATGGGTTTGGGCGGTAGGGTCTGGGACAGTTGACTGAACTCGATCAGTTCGCGGCGAGGCGTGTCGAGTTGGGTAGCGACATTGTTTTCGCCCGCCCAGTATTTCGCCAGTTGCTGTTCGTCCGCGCTGCGCACGGCAAGGCGCAGGACACCGGCGCTGGACGCCAGCATCAAGCGGCTGACCAGCGGCTCTGGCACGGCCAGCAGCACGCTGCGGGCGGCCAGGCGCTGTTGTTCCTGTTTGAGTCGCTCCTCATCACTGCGTGCGGGACCTGCAGGCTGGCCGTCGTTGGTCAGGCCCAACTGGCTGCCGACGCCGAGCACACGCACCGCCGACACCACCTGTTGTGCCGAGGGCTGTGGATTGTTTTCGTCCTTGCGCAGGAACAGCAGCACGTCGACGTAATCGCCGGGGGCCAATTGCCCGCCGGCGTTGATGACTTCGTCCACCGCCACCGCCACCGCCCGTTCGCCGGGGCGAATCATGCGGGCCAGTGAACTGCCGGATTCGAAGCTTTCGTCACTCAGCCAACTGCCCGCGTTCAAGTGCCGCCAAGGCGCCCGGCCGATGACGTGATCGACATTGCCCAGGCTGCCGGCAGGCGCGGTGCGAAGTTTCTCCACGGCAACGTCGGCGGCGGTGATTTTCACGAACGGCGGGATGTCTCGCAGCAGCACCACGACGGGCTGACGCGTCGGGTCTTCCACAGGTTCGGTTTTGACGGCTGACGGCACCACAGGCTCAGTGGCGGGGGTAGCGACCGGTTCAGCGACCGGTGCCCGGCTCAAGGTAAGCCCCCAATATCCGGCAATGATGGCGCCCACAAAAAACAACCCGGCCAGACCCAGAGTGACGCGACTGTTCATGACGGCTCTCCCTTTCCCGCAGCGCTTTGTCTCTCATGCAATGTCCCGTGAATTCCAACGAGATAACTTCGCAATCAGGCAGCTATGAACAAGTAACTATTTCGCTATTTAACCGTAGCGCAGGCAGAACAAAACGCCATTACGAAGTGGGAAATATCCAGCAAAAGTAGAGGTCTAACGCGCCAAATGTCGTTTTCTGCCGTTAAACGGCGCCCTACTACTTAGGTGTTAATCCGTTCTTACAGTTGAAGGGGTGGCAATTGCCAACAATGCTGAGGGTGGCACAGGGAAATCATGTTGCGAACGCGCAACACCTGGTGTGCCCCAAGGAGATTGCTTATGTCGTATTCCAAGGTTGCTCAAAAAATCAAATCTCACCTCGCCCTCTTCAAAGGCTTGGGCAAAGACACTGAAGGTGCGTCCGCCATCGAGTACGCGCTGGTCGTCGGCCTGGTGGCGCTGGTGATTGCCGCATTCGGGACGGGCATAGGTACTCAGGTCACGGCGATTCTGACCTCGATCCAGACCGCGCTGGGCGGATAACTTGTAAACGCGCCCATTGGGTTCTACCGTCAGCACTCAGTCCATTGCAGGTGTTGCCCATGAACTCTTCCTACACTCCGCGCCAGCAGTTGCTCCTCGTCGACGATGAGGAGGACGCACTGCTGGAGCTGGCGGAGTTGCTGGAGGGTGAAGGCTTCACCTGTCATACCGCCACGTCGGTGAAGCTGGCCCTGCACCATCTGACCCGCCACCCGGATATCGCCCTGGTGATCACCGATCTGCGCATGCCCGAAGAAAGTGGCATGTCGCTGATCAAGCGGCTGCGTGAACACACTTCACGCCAGCATTTGCCGGTGATCGTGACGTCCGGGCATGCCGACATGGAGGATGTCAGCGATATGCTGCGCCTGCAGGTGCTGGACCTGTTCCGCAAACCGATCTATCACGTACGGTTGCTGGAAACCCTGGACAACCTGTTTCCTAAGTCCAAAGCCCACATCGTTTGAGGTAGTTGACCCCGCATAACACCGGGGTCAGAGGGGATCAGTGTGCGGTCACCCGTTGACGCATGCCCGAATTGCTCGGCGACAACGCCAGCGCCAATTGGGTGCGGTTGTGCATGTGCGTCAGGCGCAAGACCTGCGACACATAGAGCTTGACTGTGTTCTCGGTAATCCCCAGTTCACAGGCAATCTGGTAGTTGGTCTGGCCCTTGCCCACCAACCGTGCGACATCGAGCTGGCGTGGCGACAATTGATTGAAAATAGCCGGCATCTCCACCCCTTCTCCATCACTCGACGCGTCTTCACTCATCGTCGAAGGTCCGCGGCGTACTTTGTCGAGGTCCTGGTAAAGATCGTCGATCGACTCAGACAGGTATTGCAGCTTTTGATTGAGGTGGCCCAACTGCAGGGTTTTCTGCCGTTCTCGCAACGCCGTTTCCTGACGCTGCAAACCTTCGAGCAGTTCGTCCAGGTCAATGGGCTTTTGGTAGTAATCGGCAATGCCGGCACGCAAGGCCTTGATCACGTCCTGCTTGTCGGCGCGCCCGGTCAGCATGATGGCCTCGAAGACCCGATGTTTACCCGACAACCGCTGCAGTTCCTGCACCAGTTCAATGCCGTCCATGTCCGGCATGTGCAGGTCGCACAGCACCAGGCCAATGGCGGTGTCCTCGGTGAATTGTTCAATGGCCTGCTTGCTCGACTCGCAAGGCACGCAACGGTAGCCACTGCTCTCGATGAGTTCGCAGAGTTCCTCGACAATCAGCGGTTGATCGTCGACCACCAGCACCTTTACAACAGATGTAAGCTCGTTCACATGCCACTCCATGCCCGGGCCAAAGACTGACCGTTCCTGTACTTACAGCACGCTGCCGTACAAACACTGATTTGAAAGTAGACCCACTTTCCGACTATGTACATAGCAGTACTGACAAGGGGCGACTAATGGAACCACAACAAGGTGAGCATTGAGCCTGCCAGCGCGAACGGTGCAAATGGCAGCTTTTTTGACGCTTCAGGCTCCATATATCGAAGACGTTCTCTAAGCCTTTGACTCATATGCAACCAGAGCTTTGGCCCCAGCAGGACCCAGATTGCACTGGCAAGCGCCGCGCCGATAAACACCCCGAGCAGGTGAGCACCGTCCGTCGCAACACCAAAGGCTGTCATTAGTTTCACATCGCCTGCGCCAAAACGTTTCAGCGCATAACCAGGAAGGGTGAACGCCAAGGCCAGCAGCACCGCCCAGGCTCCCTGAACCGCTTCGGCGCCGAGCCAAGTGTTGCCGGTCGTCAGTAGATAAACGGTGGCCAACCCTCCAACACCCAAAGTCAGGCCGTTACCGATATGCCGTTGTCGGGCATCCTGCGCCGCGCAAAGTGTCAGCCAGATCAGTAGGACAAAGCTGTGCATGCGGTAAAAAACGTCCGTTTTGGCTGAATGATTCTATGCTGATATTAAGCAGTGAATGTCAGGGTAGACGCACTCATGAAATCCAGCCTCCCCCGCAAGCAAAAAGGCGCTGTCGCCATCGAATTCGCCTTGGTGTTCATCGTTTTCTTCGCCGTGTTTTATGGCTTGGTCAGCTACAGCCTGCCGCTGTTGCTGATGCAGTCGTTCAATGAGTCCACTGCCGAGGCCGTGCGCCGCAGCGTGGCGCTGGATCCGGCCTCTGCCGATTACTCAACCACCGTCATCACCACGGCCCGTACCGAGCTGACCCGCCAATTGGCTTGGCTGCCCGGCGCATTGAATTTCGATGCGGCCACCGACAGCAACATCACCTATGTCGGCGGCGTGCTGACGGTGACGGTCAACTACCCCACCGCCAAGCTCAATCAGGCGCTGCCGTTTCTGGTGCTGCCCGGCATCGGTTCGGTGCCGCGTCTGCCAGCGACATTGAGCGCGTCTTCGAGCCTGCAGTTTTGAGTTCCGGTGACAAGCTGTTCGCTCGCCTGCTCAATCGACAACCCGAGACGCCACAGCCTCTGGACAGCCCTGTGGTGCCGAGTGTCGGCCTGCAGCTGTATCTGGACGGCGAAGGCAACGTCAATCATTTGAGCGGCCCCTTGCGCCATGTGCTGGCGCAGCGGATGTCCGGCCCCCTGCCCGCGCATCTGCTGGAGTATGTGTTGCCCTACAGCAGCCTGGCGATAGAGGGTCGCCCCGCCGACTGGCAAGGACAATTACTCGACCTCGATTTTTTCAGCCAGAACGGTGCACCGCTGCACTTGCGCGGCTGGGTGCAGGCCCAAGGCGATGGCTGGCTTCTGCAGTTGCTGGACATCGGTGACTTGCTGGGTGAGCGGCTTCAGGCGCGCAATCGTGAGCAATGCCAGTGGCTGGCCACGCAGATGCGCGATCAATTGCGGTTGTGCAGCCTTGCGCGCCTGCCCGATGTGCTTGGCGAACAACTGCAACGCTTGAGCCAGCAGTTGCACATTCCATGTCTGGCAGTGGCACTGCTCGATGAGCAGGGCCAGGGCTGGCAGATTCATCAGCATTACGCAGCGCCAAATGCACCGCAGATGTGGCATGACCAGCAACGATTGGGGACCGGGCTCGACAGTCTCAACGGTGCGTTACCACAACGTTTGCTGGCCAGCGAACAGCCACGCCTGAGTGCACTGTTCGGTCTCGACGAAAGCTTCGCCGTGCCTTACCGCGACGCCCAAGGTGTGGCGGCGTGGTTGCTTTGCGCAGGCTACAACGCGAAGCAACAGGCGCCGGACCTGAACGATCACGACTGGCTGCTGTTGGCCGCTGCCGTGGCCGCCCCTCTGCTGGAGCGCCTGCGCGAGCATCACCATCACCAGCAACTGGAGCGCCTGGAGATTCTGCAAGCGTTGCTCGGTACGGGTTGGTGGGAGATGACCCACGACGGCGCCGAAATACAGTTGGCCCCGGTACTGGCCGCCAGTCTGGATGTGAAAGCTGAGCGGCTGCCGATTCAGGACTGGTTCGATCATGTGCATCCTGCCGACCGCGATGAGCTGCGCAGTCGCCTGCAAGCCTTGCAGGGGGAAGGCACCCCGTTGGAGGTGTGCGTGCGCCTGCAACGCAGCGATCAACCACAGCCGCTGTGGTATCGCCTGCAAGGTCGCTCTTTGGGCATCGGTACCGAGCGAAGGCTGGTGGGTTTCATGCTCGACATCAGCGACATCAAGAATCAACAGCAACAGGCCGCCGCCGCCCATGCGCGCCTGGACAATCTGATCGCCAGCGCCCCCGCCGTGATCTACGTGCAACGCTACGTCGAGGGGGCGCTGCAACCGACCTTCTTCAGCGCCAGCCTGCAACCCTTGCTGGGCTGGACGCTGACCGACTGTGACGATGGCCGACTGGTGGAACACATACACCCCGAAGACCGTCCTCGCTATTTCGAACGCACGCGGCAGTTGCTGCGCGAAGGCTCGGTGAGCGCGCGATATCGGATGCTCGACCGCCAAGGCAACGCACACTGGCTGCTCGACGAAGCCAAACTGCTGCGCGACGACTTGGGCCTGCCGGTAGAGGCCGTAGGTTTATGGCTGGACGTCACCGAAGCGACCCTCGCCGCCGAGCAAATCAAGACCAGCGAAGAGCGCTACCGGATGCTGGTGGAAGATTCCCCAGCGATGATTTGCCGCTACCGCCCGGACTTGACCCTGACCTTCGGCAATCGGCCCTTGGCGACTTATCTGGAATGCACAGCGGAGCAGTTGCCCGGGGTAAACCTGGGCAACTGGATGTCGGACGAACAGCGCCAGGCGTTCGTCCAGCGCTTGGCACAACTGACCCCGCAACTGCCAGTGAGCACCGCTGAGATCAATCTGCGCCTGCCCGGCCGCGAACACGCGTGGTGGGTCTGGTCGGATCGTGGGGTATTCGATGAGCACGGGCAACTGATCGAGGTACAAGCCGTGGGTCGCGACAACACCGAGGTGCGCCGCTCGCAACAACAACTGACCCAGAGTGCGAAAATGGCCACCCTCGGCGAAATGGCCACCGGCCTGGCCCACGAGATCAACCAGCCGCTGAACGTGATGCGTATGGCCATCGTCAATGTGCTCAAGCGCTTGAACAATGGCGACGCGCAGATCGACTACCTGACCGACAAGCTCAATCGTATCGACGCCCAGGTTCAACGGGCAGCGCGGGTGGTGGATCACATGCGCGTGTTCGGGCGCCGCTCGGAAATCGAACAGCATCCGTTCAACCCTCTCGACGCCATTGAAGGCACGTTGTCGCTATTGTCCGAGGGCTTGCGCGGTAAAGGCGTCGAGTTGCGTATCAAAGAGGCCGGTTTTGAAGTCCAGGTGCGCGGTTACGTCGATCAACTTGAGCAGGTGCTGATCAATCTGATGGTCAACGCCCGCGACGCTTTGCTCGGCAAACGCGAGGCTGACCGCGACTTCCAGCCATGGATAGCGGTCTATGCCGAGTGCGATGAGCATGTGGTGCGGCTGTGGGTCGAGGACAACGGTGGCGGCATTGACCCGCGCTTGATTGAACGGATTTTCGAACCGTTTTTCACCACCAAACCAGTCGGCGTCGGCACCGGGCTGGGGTTGTCGGTCAGCTACGGCATCGTCGACAACATGGGCGGACGCCTGAGCGTGCGCAATGGTGACGAGGGCGCGCGGTTTTGTATCGAACTGCCGATGGCCGAGGACGATCAGATCACCAGATAGGCCTTGCCGGTCTGGCCACAGGTCATATTGGCGCCGACATCGACAGCCATCAGGTTGATGCCAAGACTATTTAGCAAGTTGTTGAGCAACGGATCGAGCAGCGGACTCAACAGGTTGGTGATCAGCGGTTGGAGAATGCTGGCGACATCACTTATCGAACTGGCAACGCCCGCAACGATGGCACCAAACGGGTTACCGCCTTGCGGCTTATAAACAATCAGATTAATACCGGCCAGAGTGCTCGCCAGGCTACCGACAACATTACTGGAAGGCGTGGCGGACAACGTGCTCGGCGGCAGTTTAAGGTTGGCCGGTATTGGGAAAGGTGTATTGCTGGAATAAAGCAGATCTTGAGTACTGCCCGCCACGCTGGTGCTGGCCATGATCGCGATGCCGCCGGCGCCATACTGAACATGGGTGCTAGCGTCGCAACTGCCGATCCCCAGAATCTTGTGACAGGTCACAATGCCGAGATCGATCAACGGCAAAGGCGTGACCGTGGGTAAGGCGGCCGATGAAAAGGCATTGGTCGGATCGATTTTGCCGACTTTGAGATCAGCAATAGACGTGGTGGTATGAGCCGTCAGGCTCTTGGTGCCACTGGTGCCGGTTGGACATGTGTAGTCAGTGACGTAGCTGGTGGCGCCACCGGCATCCAGGCTGATATCGATTTGGGGCGACGGCAACAGTTTCGGATCCAGTTGCTGACAACCGGCACCCAGTAAGCAAGCGGCCGAGTTGAGCGTAGCGACCAGGTTCAGACTCAGCAGTGAATTGAGAGTCGGGGTCAACGTACCGACCAGCCCCAGCACTGCGTTGCTCAGCCCGCTCACACCAGTCAGCACTGGCAGATTCACTGACAGCATCGTGCGGATCTGCGCAGTGCGAACATAAATCCGGTCAGGCCCGGTGGGATTGATCTTGGCCAACGCCGGATTGCCGATGGCGGAAAACTGCGGCGGCTCGATCACTTTGACCCGCACCGTGACATTCGCCAGCCCAAGCACGCTGATTGGCAATGTCGCAGCCACCGCGCTTTTGCTGTTCGCCAGTTGCACGACGCCCTGAATCAGCTGCATCAACTGCACGTCGGCATCCAGCCCCGTCGATGTGGTGCCGGTCTGCAGTTGTAAAATGTCTCCCAGTTTGACGGGGGCGGCACTGAGCGCCGCCGCTTGCAGGTTGCCTAGAGCGGTAATCACTTCGGCAGTCGCACCATTGGCCTGAACTACGGTCGCAGCGGCCTGAATCAGCTGGGTCACCGAGGCTTGGGTGTTGAGTAGCTGGGTGTAATCGCCGGCGGTCACATTAAGGTTGATCGCCAGTTGATCCAGGTATTTGAGCAGATTGATGTCCGTGTGGAGCAATCCGTCCCAGCCGAGTAACGTCAGGTTGACGTTGCCTCCGAGCAACCCTGAAAACACTGGGTTTAGAATATTCGATTGCGCTGTGTTGATACTGCCCAGCGTACTGCGGATGCTCAATTGGGCAACCGGTGGCTGTGGCTGGGCAGCAACGGCAGAAGCACGAAGTACGGTATTGAGGCTGACCGACGCCCCACTGAACAACGCATACACAGCATTGGCAAAACTGGTGGCTACGGTGTGACTGGCGGCGACTTTGATGGCCGTCGCCTGCGTCGCACTGACGGTAAAGGTACGCAGACCGGTTGGCCCGGTCAGCAAAGTGCCGCAGGTCGTGGCCAGAGTGTTATTGGCATTGACGGCGAAGCCATTGCGCACGGCGCTTTGCCCGGCGTAACTGGCAGCGGTCAGACCAGACTGACAACTACCGCCGCGACTCACGGCCTCAAGCGCCGCGGTGTCGACGACTCGCTGCAGCTTGCGCTGCTCCATGTACAGCCGACCGCTGTCGACCACCACCAGCATCAACACCAGCGCCAACCCCAGGGTCAGCGCCGCCATCAAACCGATTGCCCCCCGCTGCCGGGCCGGGCCATTGAACTGCGAACGAGGCGACATGCCGCACTCCTTTGCCGGCGCACTGCCGAGCGCTACCTCCGTTGATGGAGTTGAGTGTAGACGGGGCTGAGCGAGACGGCTGGCAGGACGCCACTTCACCTGACAACGAACCCTGTGTGGGCTTGCTCGCGAATACGGTGTGCCATTCAGTTTTGAATGGGCTGACACGACACCTTCGCGAGCAAGCACGCTCCCCCAGGGATGGCGTCAACCTGAGGATGGGTTAGCGCGGTGGATAGTTCGCCAGAATCCGGCCGACCGTTTCTCGAACCGCAGCGCTGCGATCCGCCGGGTTGGGGGTGCTGCTGAGCATGCGCTCATCGCTGCCGCGCCAGACCAGTTTGCCGTCCTGGCCATCGAGCAGGTCAACACGCCGCCAGGTCAGCTGACAACGAACCCTGTGTGGGCTTGCTCGCGAATACGGTGTGCCATTCAATTTTGAATGGGCTGACACGACGCCTTCGCGAGCAAGCCCGCTCCCACAGGGATGGCGTCAACCTGAGGATGGGTTAGCGCGGTGGGTAGTTCGCCAGAATCCGGCCGACCGTTTCTCGAACCGCAGCGCTGCGATCCGCCGGGTTGGGGGTGCTGCTGAGCATGCGCTCATCGCTGCCGCGCCAGACCAGTTTGCCGTTCCTGCCATCGAGCAGGTCAACACGCCGCCACGTCAGCTGACAACGAACCCTGTGGGAGCGGGCTTGCTCGCGAATACGGTGTGCCATTCAGTTTTGAATGGGCTGACACGACGCCTTCGCGAGCAAGCCCGCTCCCACAGGGATGGCGTCAACCTGAGGATGGGTTAGCGCGGTGGGTAGTTCGCCAGAATCCGGCCGACCGTTTCTCGAACCGCAGCGCTGCGATCCGCCGGGTTGGGGGTGCTGCTGAGCATGCGCTCATCGCTGCCGCGCCAGACCAGTTTGCCGTCCTTGCCATCGAGCAGGTCGATCTGGAGGGTCGCGACCTTGTAGGTGATGTTGCGCGTTTCGTTGTACATCGGCGCGCCCCAGTAACCATTCCACGGCCCACCCCAACCGCCGCCGTAGTTGGTCGTCACTTGCTGCTGACGATCCTCGACGATCAGATACGCCTGCACACTCAAATCGCCCTTGGCGCCTACAGCGGCCGGGCGCAAACCGCGCTGGTCCAGTTGATCGGTGACCGCCTGGCGAATGCGTTGTTCGGTCAGGTCGCTCTTGATCCGTGGGTCATCGGGGCGGTATTGCAGGGCGGGTTCTTTCCAGCTCCAACTGCGATACGCGGCAAAGTCGCGGCTGGCATCGAAATCATGATTGACCTGGTTGGCGGCGCAGGCGCTGAGCAGCGCGGCCATGGCCAGTAAAGCGAGACGGCGGAACATGGAATTTCTCCGGTTGAAGACATGAACCTGCGACAGCGCCCCCATTGCTGAGCGCTAACTCGGAGGATACGCCGACAAGGCCTTTTCCACAGCCTCGCGAATGGCATCGGTGCGATCGATCTGGCTGCCGTTGTTCGCCGTTTCGGCGCTGGCACTCCAGACAGGTTGACCGGTGCCGGCATCGAACAAGTCGACCTGCACCACCACTACCTGCTCTTGATAAGTACGCACGATGGGCACCGTGTTGTACATCCCGTAACCGCGACCATAACGGTCATAGCCGCCGTATCCGCCGTAGTAACCGCTGTCGTCCTGCACCTGGCGCAGGCGGGTTTGCAGGCTCAAACGGGCGCTGACCAACAGGTCGGCCGGGCGGTTGTCATGCAACGGGCGCAAGCCGCGCTGGTCCAGTCCATTGCTGACAGCTTCGGCCACTTGCGCCGAATCGGCCCACGCGGTGCCGGGTGGCAATTGTCCGTTGAGCCACGCCCAACTGCGATAACGCCCGTAATCGCGTGGTGGCGCCGGGTAGGCGCTGCGATCAAAGGTGTTGGCCGCTTGCGGCGGCGCGGGCGGCAAGGGTAGCGACTGCGCCACATAGGGGTTGTTGCCCTGGCAGGCGGCCAACCCCAGACACATCAGCAATAACCCGCATTGAGCTTTCATTTCAGGCTCCGATCAGATCGGCCGGCAGATCCAGTGCAAGTAACGCCCAAGCCCGGCGAAGCTTGGGTGACGACGGTGAGCGAGTTCCATCTCGAGCAAATCCACAAGTTCGGCGCGGGCCTGGAATTCGACTGGCATGTAATCGTGGAACACCCTCACCCCGCTTTGGGTTTCGACCTGCCACAGGCCTTCGAGTTGCGTCGCCAGTTCCCGTGGGTCGAGGGGCATCTGCGGGGTCAGGCTCTGCTTTTCGCCGGCCATGACGTTCTTGCGCATCTTCTTGAAATGGCCTTTGAGCAGGTTGCGATAGATCAGCGCATCACGGTTGTAGAACGCCAGGGACAGCCATCCGCCGGGTTTGGTCAGTTGATGCAACACCGGCAGGATCGCGTGGGGTTCGGCCAGCCATTCCAGCACGGCGTGGCAGATCACCAGATCGTAGGGTTCGGTGAGTTGCCCGAGCAGCTCCTGCCACGGCGCCTGAATGAACGTCGCGGTTTGCCCGGCATCGGCAAACCGCTGGCGCGCACCTTCAAGCATCGGCTCGGCCGGCTCGGTAAAGGTCACATCATGCCCGCGCTCGGCCAGCCACAGCGACATGTGGCCCAACCCGCCACCGATGTCCAATACGCGCAACGGTCGATCCGGCAGCGCTTCGGCAAGGTCAGCCTGCAACACCGCGAGGCGAATAGCGCCTTTGGCACCACCGTAGATTTTTTCGGCGAAACGGGTCGCCAACTGATCGAAATGCCGGTCGCTCATCAGCTGAACCGCCGTTCGCTGTCGGCGAGCTTGCTGCGCACCACGTCATTCATGTCCAACCCCAACTCGCTGCACAGCAGTAACAGATACAGGACGATATCGCCGACTTCCTGCCCGGCGTGGGCGAGTTTGTCCGCTGGCAACTGACGCGACTGGTCTTCGCTCAGCCACTGGAAGATCTCCACCAGTTCGGACATCTCGACGCTGGCGGCCATGGCGAGGTTTTTCGGGCTGTGAAATTGCCGCCAGTCATTGCGGTCGCGAATGGCGTGCAGGCGTTCGGTCAGTTCAACAAGGTTCATCGGGCTCTCCTGAAGGCGTATAGCTTCGGGGGGATGCCGATTGAAGGCAAGGGGCTGTCACAGGATTGAGGTAAACCCTCTATAGTTGCAGGGAACTCGGCCACCCACGTTGTGGCCCAAGGCTCAGCTCTTTCATCAGGATGCACACATGCAGGTAGAAAGCTTTTTCGAATGGCTCGGCCAGGCACTCGGCTCGGTCATCCGCTTTATCGTTGATGGCCTCAGCGGGCTGTTCAACCTGTTGAGCAATGCCGGCGGCAACTTTGTCGACGGCTTGTCCAGAACCTTGGGCATGGATACGTCGATCATCAGCATCATCGCGCTGATCGTCGGTCTGATGCTGTTGTGGTCGGCGATTCGCGCGTTCATGAATGCGTCGATCATTGCCGGGATCATCTGGTTGCTGCTGGGGTTGTGGCTGCTGAGCTGGATCATCCACTGACACCGCAAGAGCCTGTGGGAGCGGGTAGGCTCACTCCCACAATTGATCGCCTTGCAACCCGCATCAATCGCTACAATCCCCGCTCCCCCAAGGAGCCCGCATGCCCAACCTGATTGCCGACTGGCGCGACCGCCCGACTCACCGCAAGGTCTGGGCGCTTGCTGCGCCGATGATCCTTTCCAATATTTCCGTGCCACTGGTGGCGCTGGTCGACAGCACCGTCATCGGCCACTTGCCTCACGCCCATCAATTGGGCGCGGTGGCGGTCGGGGCCAGCCTGTATACCTTTCTCGCCTGGGCCATGGGTTTTCTGCGCATGGGCACCACAGGCTTCGCCGCGCAAGCGGCCGGACGCAGTGATGGCGCGGCGTTGCGACAAATTCTGTTGCAAGGTCTGCTGCTGGCGATGGGACTGTCCCTGGTGCTCGGCACTTTGGGCGTACCGTTAAGCGGCGTGGCGTTGCACTTCATGCAACCGTCGGCGGAACTTGATCAACTGACCCGCGACTTTTTCCATACCCGGCTGTTCGGCTTGCCCGCCGCGCTGGCCAGTTACGCACTGGTCGGCTGGTTCCTCGGCACGCAGAACGCCCGGGCGCCGCTGGCGATTCTGCTGACCACCAACCTGATCAACATCGTGCTAAACCTGTGGTTCGTCATGGGGCTGGACTGGGGCGTGGTCGGCTCGGCTCGGGCCTCCGTGATCGCCGAATGGAGCGGTGCCCTTTTGGGGCTAATGCTGACCCGCAAAGCATTGCGCGCCTATCCGGGGCATATTGTCTGGGCCGCCCTCAAGGTGTGGCAGAGCTGGCGCCCGCTACTGGCGGTCAATCGCGACATTTTCATCCGCAGCCTGGCGCTGCAATCAGTGTTTTTCATGATCACCGTGCAAGGCGCTCGTCTCGGCGATGCCACTGTCGCGGCCAACGCATTGCTGCTCAACGGCCTGCTGCTGACTGCTCATGCGCTGGACGGTCTGGCCCACGCGGTCGAGGCGTTGTGTGGACACGCCATCGGTGCCCGTGATCGCCTCGCGTTGCGCCGTTCTCTGGTGGTGGCCGGCGGTTGGTCGCTGATCGCCAGCCTCGGATTCGCCACGCTGTTTTTGCTGGCGGGGCATGTGTTTATCGAAATGCAGACCAACATCCAGAGCGTGCGCGACACGGCGTTCGTTTATCTGCCCTACCTCGCCGTGCTGCCGTTGATTGCGGTCTGGAGCTACCTGCTCGACGGTCTGTTCATCGGTGCCACCCGTGCGCGCGAAATGCGCAACGGCATGCTGCTGACGGTGCTACTGCTGGTGCCGTTCGCGTGGGCGCTGCAAGGTTTGGGCAATCACGGTCTGTGGATAACGTTTCTGTTGTTCATGGTGCTGCGCAGTCTCACCCTCGGCGCGCAAGCCCTCTGGCTCAAGCGCAACGACGGTTGGTTCAGCGGCGCGACTCACTGAGTCGGCGTGTGTTCGATGAACCCGACCACTTGATCAAGCACCGGCGCCAGTCGACGCAGTGGCCGTGACAGCGTCGCCACCAGCGTTATGTGATTGGGCCGCGAGTAATACAAATCCTGCACCGGCACCCCGGCCTCGCGCAGTTTGCGCGCAAGGCCGCCGGTGTTGCGTGTCGGGTTGACCAGATCATCTTTGTTCGCGGCGATCAGCAGAGCCGGTGGTGCGTGGCGACTGACGTGATTGATAGGCTGCGATTGCGGCGGTGAGTCCGGCCAGAAAAACACCGGGCGCACGTCTGGATTCTTGATTGGCAGAAAGTCATAAGGCCCGGCCAGACCGATCCAGCCGCTGATGTCACTGGGCGACATGCCCACCGCAGCGAGCCAGTCCTTGTCCAGCGCCAGCATTGCCGCGTTGTAGCCACCGGAGCTGTGGCCCATCAGATACAAGCGCTGCGGATTGCCGGAAAACTCGCGGATGTGCGTTTTGGTCCAGGCAACCGCCCGGGCGCCGTCCTGCAGAAACCGCGGGTAACGCACTTGCGGATACAAGCGATAATCCGCCACCACCGCGACTATCCCCCGCGATGCCAGCGCCTCGCCGACAAACGTGTAGTCTTCACGGTCGCCACTGTTCCAACTGCCACCGTAGAAAAACACCACCACCGGCGCACCCGGCAACGCATGATGCGGCACATACACATCGAGCTTCTGCCGGGGATCGTCGCCATAAGCAATGCCCGTGGTTTTGTCGAACGTGGTGTCCGGGGTCAGCGCATTGAGCAGTTTCACCGGCGAACAACCGCTCAGTGCCAACAGCAATACGCCCCCCAGCATTGCGCCGAACCCTTGCCGGAAAAAACCTGCCATACGCGCAGAACCTCATCTCAAAATTGATCGCCGTGCCACTGGCGACGTACATGGTCAAGCCGCTCCTGCTGGGTCAGCCCCACCGGGGGAGGCACCAGCACGGCACGCGGATGCAGCAAGCGTAGCCACAACCAGCCATCGAGCACGGTGCGGTCGCTGAACCCCAGCTCCAGGCCTTGTTGGACATGGGAGGCCATCGCCGCGTAATCGGTTCCCAACGATTGGCACCAGCGCCAGATGTGCTGCTCCAGCAGGCAGGTTTGCAGGCGCTCGCGCTGACGACGGGTGAGGTTTTCTTCGATGTTCAGTGGCTCGACGGCCAGCCCAGGGTTACGCAACTGCTGCCAACCCTGACTGCCAATCGCGTAGTCGGCCCAGGTGCCTCCGAACCAACGCAACAGGCGGATCGGCCCGAGCCAGCGACTCAATTCGCCAGCGTCACAGGCGTCGAAAAAATAGCTAGCGGTCTGGCGGTTGTAATAGCTGAGCAAGGCCCGATGGCTCAAGCCGAACGAGACCGTGAGCATGCGCTGCAAGTGGCTGAGCAGCTCCTGCGCCGTTGCCTCGCTGGCCAGCAGCAGACCGCGCCAGGTATCCGGGTCGCTGTGACACAACGACGCCAATGCCGGGCAATTGTGCAAGTCGACCAGCACCGGACCGTGCTCACTGACCGGTTGAAACTCGGTACCGTCAAACAACCAGAAGCACCGTACTCCGGGGAAGCCCTGATGCAATACCGTCAATGCCCGCGCGGCATCCGCGCCGTCGAGCAACAGCCATTGCGCCGTCGGCTCATGCGCCGCGCCACTCATGTTGCGCCGCTCTGTTCAAGCGCCGCGACCAGCCGACAACTGCAGACCGACTCTGCGCAGTGGCTGAAACTGCCACCTCCCGGAATCAGGCACAGCAGCAATAACGGTTCGCCCGACGTCAGCAGTTGCTGCAAGCCTTCACTCGCCAACCGGGTTGGCACAGGCATCGGCGGCTCATCGCTAATCTGCGCAGCCATGACCGACGGCTGGAGAACGCCGCTGATCACCGGTTGATCTGGATCGCCCTCAAAGAAACTCACCACCACTTCCACGCCATCGCTCAGCGCCGCCAACGGCGCATCGGCCAAGGCCGGTGCGAGCGGCAGCCAACAATGACTCGGCGCCGCACCTTCGCCCTGATAGAGCCAATGGAACTGCACCGCCACCGGCCGCCTGCAATCAGGCTGCGGCTCATCGACCGTCACCACCCAGGCCCGTTGCAGGCTGTGCATGCGCGGTCTCGACGGCATCGCGGCCGCCGCAGACGGCGGTAACTGCAGCGCACCGAACAGTCGGTTGGCATAGGGCAGATCAAGGGCCGGATCCGCGCAATGTTCAATCCGCGTCAACAACCAATGGCGATTGCACTCGGCGAACGGATGATCGGCCAGGCGCAGCCATTGACCGCTGCGCAACGCCGCCAAATCACTGCGTCCTTCGGCATTTGGCGCCTGCCACGCGCCCTCGCCCTGAAACGATTCCAGCAGTTGCCAATGGTGGACCGCGGGCGAAGAAAAAGGATCGGCGCGCTCGCGCTGATACAGCGCGACTTCAGCCAATGGCAACCGTGCTGGATCATCGCCGAACACCAGGCAATGCCGGTCATGCTCGTGTTCAAAGAAGTAGTGAATCCGTGCCTGCGCGCACAAGCGCTGGAGCAGTTGCAGATCGGACTCACGGTATTGCGTGCAGAACGTGCGGGCCGGGTAGTCGCCGTGCAAGTCGAAGCGTCGCTGAGCGCCGACAATCCCGTGCTCCCTGAGCACCTGATTGATGATCTGCGGCACCGATCGGCCACTGAATATCCGCTGACTGATACGCAGATCGAGGCAACCGAGTTTCGGCCCCAAACGGATCCGACTCAGCCGCGAACCGTGCCCGTGCTCATGCTGGACAAGACTCTGCAACTGCCCGTGCACGCCCTCCCCCGACGGTCCGAAACACAGGAACGCCGAACGGTAAAGCAGGCCGGCGAGATCCAGTTGCGGATCGTCGATCAACACATCGATCTCGAACGCAAAAGGCTCGTTGAGGGCTTCGCTACCGGTAAAGGCCAGGACTTCGAAAGGGGCGGACAGGCCCGCTACATCGAGACGAAACGACGACTCGTTGACTGGATCGAACATGGGCGGATCTCTACAGGAGGGGCGGTCGGGGATTCTCGCCGAGACCCCGTGCCGAGTAGAGTGCCGAAGTACAACTTAGGAAATGACCTACGCGAAAAGCAGACCGGATGACTTTGCCGGCCTGGATAGCCAAGCATTTCGCGAAGATTTTGGGATGTATCCCACCGAGCCATCCGATTTTTCCGCAGCGTTTGGGAAAATTTCAGACAACCCGGCGAGATTGCAACCTGGCCTCAGGAGGACAGGTAGGAGGAGCGGGTCAGGCCCAGACGCAAGGCATCGAGAAATTGCGTACGTTCGCTGGCACTGATGCGGGCACTGGCGCATTTGTCGCGGTAGTGAGTCATCAGTTCTTCCGGCGACAAGTGCACGTAACGCAGCATGTCTTCGATGGTGTCGTGGGTTTCGATGCCGGCGTGGTACACGCTGCCATCAGCGTTCTGGTAGATGTTCACCGAGTCGGTGTCACCGAACAGATTGTGCATGTCGCCGAGGATTTCCTGATAGGCGCCGACTAGGAACACACCCAGCAAGTAGTCTTCACCTTCGTTCAGGCCGTGCACGGGCAGGCTGGTCTCGATGCTCTGCTCGTCGACGTACTGGTTGATCTTGCCATCGGAGTCGCAGGTCAGATCCTGCAGCACAGCACGGCGTAGCGGCTCTTCGTCGAGGCGGTGCAGCGGGATGATCGGCAGTACCTGATCGATTGCCCAAGTGTCCGGCAGGCTCTGGAACACCGAGAAGTTGCAGATGTACTTGTCGGCCAGCTTGTCGTTGAGTTCGTCGAGCACCTGACGGTGTGAACGCTGACGGGCTTTCAGCGAGTTGTGCAGGCGACGGCACACGGCGAAGTAGCACTGCTCGGCCAAGGCTTTCTCGGCCAGGGTCAGCTTGCCGTCAGCGTACTGGGCTGCCACGTCGCTCATGTAGTGCGTGGCGCGCCAGTAGGTTTCGGTGACCATTTCGATGTCGGTCGGGCCCAGCAGGTCAACCAGCCACTGCACGGTTTCCGGCAGCGATTCCTTGTTCTCGATCTGCGGCACGTCGTCGTTGTGTTTCTCGACGTCGGTCACCTGCACCACCAGCATGGCGTGGTGCGCGGTCAGCGAACGGCCGCTTTCGGAGAAGATGTGCGGGTGTGGCAGGCTCTGCGCGTCGCAGAACTCCTTGAGCATCCCGACCACGACACCGGCGTAATCGTCCATGTCGTAGTTGATCGAACTGGCGTTGCGCGAGTGCGTGCCATCGTAGTCGACGCCCAGACCGCCGCCGACGTCGATGTGATCGACCGGCAGACCGAGATTGCGCAGCTCGCCGTAGTAACGGATCGCTTCCTTGAAGCCGTGCTGATAGTCGGCCAGGTTGGCGATCTGCGAACCCATGTGGAAGTGCAGCAGGCGAATGCCTTGATCCAGGCCGGCGGCACGGAAGCGCTCGACCACCGACAGCAGTTGCGCCGCCGACAGACCGAATTTGGACTTCTCACCACCGGTGTCCGCCCACTTGGACGACGCCAGCGACGACAGCCGCACGCGCAGGCCGACCTGTGGCTTGACCTTGAGCGAGGCGGCTTCTTCGATCACCAGAGCGACTTCGGACTCTTTCTCGATGACGATGAATACGTTGTGACCGAGTTTCTGGCCCATCAGCGCCAGACGAATGAACTCGCGGTCCTTGTAACCGTTGCAGACGATGGTGCCGCCCTTCGGCGCCAGTGCCAGCACGGCCAGCAGCTCAGGCTTGGAGCCGGCTTCCAGACCGATGGAGACGTCCTGGGTGGCGATGATGTTCTCGATCACCGCTTCTTGCTGGTTAACCTTGATCGGGTACAGCGCGGTGTACTTGCTTTGGTACTCCAGGCGCTCGATGTTCGCATCGAAAGCACCGGTCAGTTGACGGACACGGTCTTGCAGGATGTCGGGAAAACGAACCAGCAACGGCAAGGACAAACCGCTTTGGCGCAGTTGATCGACTTGCTCGAACAGGTCGATAGGCGAACTGTTCGGGCCGTTCGGACGAACTTCGACGCGACCGGCGTCATTGATCGCGAAATACCCGGCCCCCCAATGGCGAATCCCGTAAACACTGCGGCTGTCCGCAACTGTCCATTGGCTGCCATCGTCTTTGCGTGTGCGTCTTACGGACATCGAAGTCCCCTATAAAGAAGTCATAGTGCGTCGCCTGATCTCAGGCCGGCGCAGTCTAAAGAATGAAAATGACGGTTCGTCAGCGCGGCGGTAGACCGCGCTGACAGCGTGGAGTTTAGAAACCGGTCATGAACAGGCTCTGTGAAACCATGGAGACGACGCCGATGCTGAAACTGTTCAGAACCGGATCAAGCCGCAGGTGGGTTTCACAGAGGCTGCTAGCCGCCGGACTTCTTCGCTTTGAAACCGTGCTTGATCAGCTCAGCCAAGAGTAGCTCGACATGATCGCCCTGGATTTCGATGATCCCGTCTTTCAACGTCCCACCGGTGCCGCAACGTTTCTTTAACGTTGTCGCCAACTCTTTGAGCGCGTCTTCAGCCAGCGGCACGCCGGTGATGGTGGTCACCGTCTTGCCGCCACGGCCCTTGCTCTCGCGACGCACGCGGGCAATGCCGTCACCGGCCGGGATCACGGTTTGTTTGCAGATGCAGACGTCCACCGGTTTACTGCATTCCGGGCAATGACGACCTGCGTCGGTGGAAAATACCAGGCCACCTAGGGCGGCGAAGGATGCGGCTTTTTTGGCCACCGGCAATCCTCTTGGGAGGACAAAGACTGATCGCAACCTTGGGCAAGGTTATCGACCGCGAAGCCCCACTCAGGCAGGGGCAGCGCTACTGCACCGACGCTTCACTAAAAGCAGGCCGGTACAGCTTGAAAAGGTCGCGCAGTGTAACGGCAAAAACGCCGATTGCTAAGAGCCAATCGGCGCCAATTTATGTGTTCTTTGCGACGTCGCTTTGCTGAGCCTTCAGATAGCGCTTGAGCGCGGCCAACGAGTCCGGGCAATAAGGCTTTTGCTCGATTTCGCGCATCACTTGCTCGACGGAAATAAAGCGCGCTTCCAGCACTTCTTCGGGCTGCAGGATCAGTGGGCCGTCCCACACCGCGGAAAACGCCGAACACCACAGACGGTTGCCGGTGTCTTCGAAGTAGAAATGGTCGTGAGCGGTAAGTTCAACGCCGCTCACACCCAGTTCCTCTTCCAGCTCACGGGCCGCTGACTCGGCGTAAGTCTCATTCGCCTGAACCATGCCACCGGCCGCCACGTCCCAGTAACCGGGATAAATGGCCTTGCTCAACGTGCGCCGGTGCACGCAAAGGTCTCCGGCAGAATTGAACAGCATGATGTAAGTGCCGCGACCGATCAGTCCTCTATCGCGCAAATCGGCACGCACCAAGGCACCGAGCAGGTTGTCCTGCTCGTCAACCCAGGCAATGTGTTCGGCATCCGAGGCAGCGCGATGCGCCGCCTCTTTGGCGTTCTGACTCATGAATCAGCCCTGATTGAGCAGTTGACGCAAATCGATGACGGCGGCGTTAGCCCGGGAAATATAGTTGGCCATGACCAGCGAGTGGTTGGCCAGCACGCCGAAGCCACTGCCGTTGAGGATCATCGGGCTCCAGACAGGCTCCTGCGAGGCTTCCAGTTCGCGGATGATCTGACGCACGCTGACCGTGGCGTTCTTCTTCGCCAGCACATCGGCGAAGTCGACTTCGATGGCGCGCAGCAAGTGCGACAGCGCCCAGGCCTGACCGCGAGCTTCGTAGAAAACGTTGTCAATCTGCATCCACGGGGTTTCGACAACTTCTTCGTCGACCTGCGGCACTTCGCCAACGGCCGGAGCTTCGGTTTTCAGCGCGGTGTTGAGTTTGACCCGGCCGACGCTTGCCGACAGCCGTTGCGACAGCGAACCCAAGCGGGTGCCGACATCGCCCAGCCAGTTGTTCAGGTTATCGGCACGGGCGTAGAACAGCGCGTTTTTCTGGGTCGGATCAGACAAGCGTGCCTGATAACGGCTCAAGGAGTTGATGCCTTCCTGATACTCCGACTCACTGGATGGCAAGATCCAGCTCTTGTTGTCGAAGTTGAAACGCGGTTCGGCCTTGGCCAGATCGGCATCTTCCGCCGACTGCGATTGCGAACGGGCGAAGTCTTTGCGCAGGGCACGGGTCAAGTCGCGCACTTGCACCAGCACGCCATATTCCCAGCTCGGCGTGTTGTCCATCCACAGGCCTGGCGGGAAGCGGTCATTGGAAATGTAACCGCCCGGTTTGTCGAGCAAGGTGCTGGCAACGGTCTTGAGGGTTTCGACGGTGGTGTAGCCGATCACCATTTGCTTGCCTTCTTTCTCGGCAGCCAACTGCGCGTTTTGTGCCACCGGAAACAGCGCCGGCTCCTGGCTCCAGTACCAGCCAAGGCCGATGGTCACCAATAGATAGATGCCGACCAGCGTGGCCAGCGCACGGCTGAACAACACCCCGCCGACATAGCTGCGGGTTGCCGACTTCGGCTCGGCAGCACGTTCAGGCGCGCTGCCCGCGCGGTTTTTCCAGTCCAGCATGGCGATATCCTTTCAATCACTTGGGTTCAACGGTTCGACCACAACCATACAACAACGTGCCTTGGGCCGGCACCCGCCATTAAAGATAAGCCGTAAATCGTTCGAGCGAATGAGGCAACATTTGAACTAAGGGAATCCCTGATACCGACTCCTCACATCCATAGCGCCGCAGGGCAGTGAAAACCATCGTTCAGCGCATTCACTGCACTGATGAGATGCGCACCTGAAAATCACTCAGATTTAAGCAGATCACACTGCAAACTGCCGATTCAACGGGACTTCGCCGACGAACAGGTCAAAAACAAAACCTATTGGTCAGAAACTGAATAGTGATGCACTGCAGATTATTGACTCATGACACTCGTCTAAGGGAAAAGAGGTGCTAGCATAGAGCCACCAGTCGATCTCAGCATGCAGCCTAACTAGTAGTCAGGATATGACCGAGCCAGAAGACCCCAGCCGTGAGCGTCTCAAGCACCACTTTGCCCAGCGGGTAATTCATCAGGCACGTCAGATTCTTGAGATATGGCAGCGCCTGCAACGCAGTGAGTGGTCCACCGTCGACCTCGCCGAACTGAGCGAGGCCAACTTGCGCCTGCTGCGTTTTGCCGAGCGCTTCGAACAGCCCGAACACACCCAGCTTGCGCGCCACATCGGCCAGTCGCTGGAAGCGGTGGATGCCAATCGTGGCCGACTGAGCAGTGGATTGATCACTGACCTCAATCGCTTGATGCAACGCCTGTCACGCACCGGCCTGCGCCATGGCGATCAACTCGACCAGACCTTCCTGCCGCCGCTGCGCAAACCGATCTACGTCATGCTGCAGGACCATGACCGCGCTGAGCGATTGGCCAAACAACTGGAATTTTTCGGTCTGAGCGCTCAGGCGCTTGATAGCGTGGCAGCGTTTCGCTCCTCGATGGTCGAGCGTTTGCCAGCCGCGATCGTCATGGACGTAGATTTCAGCGGGGCCGGCATTGGCCTGAAACTCGCCGCCGAAGCGCAAGTAGGCCTGGACGAGCCGTTGCCGTTGCTATTCTTCAGCCTGCACGAAACCGATACGCCGACCCGCCTCGCCGCCGTGCGCGCCGGCGGTCAGGAATTTCTCACCGGCACCCTCGAAGCGTCGAGCCTGCTGGAGAAGATCGAAGTCCTCACCTGCGTCGCTCAGTACGAACCTTATAAAGTGCTGATCATCGATGACTCCCGCGCCCAGGCCTTACACACCGAACGCCTGCTCAACAGCGCCGGGATCGTCACACGCACCCTGATCGAACCGATTCAGGCCATGGCCGAACTGGCGGATTTCCAGCCAGACCTGATCATCCTCGACATGTACATGCCGGCCTGCACTGGCACCGAGCTGGCCAAGGTGATCCGCCACAACGACCGCTACGTCAGCGTGCCGATCATTTACCTGTCGGCCGAAGACGATCTGGATAAACAGCTCGACGCCATGAGCGAGGGCGGCGACGATTTCCTGACCAAACCGATCAAGCCACGCCACCTGATCACCACCGTGCGCAACCGCGCCGCCCGTGCGCGCAACCTCAAGGCGCGGATGGTGCGCGACAGCCTGACCGGTTTGTACAACCACACCCACATTTTGCAATTGCTCGAAGACTGCTCGTTCCGCGCCCGCCGCGAGAACAAGCCGCTGAGCTTTGCGATGCTCGACATCGACCACTTCAAACGGGTCAATGACAGCCACGGCCACCCAATGGGCGACCGCGTGATCAAGAGCCTCGCGCTGTTTCTTAAACAACGTCTGCGCAAAACCGATTTCATCGGCCGGTACGGCGGCGAAGAGTTCGCCATCGTCATGCCCGACACCGATATCGAAGCCGCGCACAAAGTGCTCGACGAGATTCGTCAACGCTTTGCCGAAATCCACTACCCCGCGCAACCGCAAGATTTGTGGTGCACCTTCAGCGCCGGGGTGGTGGAAATGCATGACGATTCCGACAGCCTGATGATGGCCAGCCAAGCCGACGAAGCGCTGTACCGCGCCAAGGGTGCCGGACGCAATCGAGTGCAGGCCGCGCGGGACTCAAAGCAAAGTGCCATCTTTTCATCGGAATCAACCGATTCGGTCATAACCTTGTAATAGAACCGCAATAAATTCAGGCGCTTACCATTTCTGCCGTTGGTAGCCGTCATGCGCCTGAAGTTGCTCACCAATCTCAATACTCTGCTGCTGGTCGCCGTGTGCGTGGCACTCGGTGCCACCCTGTGGTGGTCGCAAAAAGCTCTGGAACGCCCGTATTTGCTGATGGAGCGTTATCTGGGACTGTCGCAGCAATTTCAGAATGAGGTGGCGCGCAACGTCGAGGACTACCTCGCCAGTGGCGATGCACTGCGCCTGAGCAGCGCCAGCCAGGCCATCGAAGGCTTGCAAAAAGAACTCGGCGAATTGCCGCCAGCACTGGCCGACACGCTGCACCCGAGCCTGTCGAGCCTCGAAGAATTCAGCAAAACCGATCTGCTCGCTGCCGGCAAACTGGCCGGTGATCCGCAGGCATTACTGCTGCAGGCCGAACGCGAACTGAGCGCCAGCCTCGAGCAACTCAGCACTTACGCCAATGGCAACGCGGCCTACCTGACGCCGCTCCTCGTCGCGTCTCAGCACTTGGGCAAACTGTCGTTGGCGCGGGACAAACTGGTCAGTAGCGGACGCAGCGAATTAGCCGCCGACGTTGAGCGAGAAGTCAGCAACATCCGCGCCCAAGCGCAGGTGATCGACGCCCTGCCCTTGCTCGGTGTGGTCGCCAGCAATGAATCGAACAGCGATGACTTCGCAGCGATGATGGGCATCGAGAACACCGAAAAAGCCGTCGCCGAAGATGCCGGTGTCGGCCTCAAGCGTGAACTCAACAGCCTGCTCGGCCGCTACCCGGCGGAGCTGGAACGCACCCGCGAGCAGATCCAGAAACGCACCGACCTGAGCAGCGCCACACACTTGAAAATCGCCGCCGTGCAGCAAGCCATCGCCGGACTGGAGCCCGTGGTGCGCGCCCAGCACGGAAAAATCCAGGGTGAAGTGCGACTGATGCAGGGCGCGATGATCGGCTTGATTCTGTTGATTGCGCTGCTGATCGATACTCTGCAGCGACGTCTGGCCCGCACCCTGACCCACCTGGCTCCAGCCCTGTCGACCTGGGCCGAAGGCGATTTCAGCCGTGACATTCAGTTAGGCAAAACCAATCGCGAACTGCACGACATCGAAGCCTCGCTCAACCGCCTGCGTGCCTATCTGGTCGATCTGGTCGGCACCATTCGCGGCAATGCCGAGCAAGTGGCGGGCAGCAGTCGGACCCTCGCCGAGTTGAGCAACGACTTGCACAGCGGCGCCGAACATCAGGCCGGTGATACGGCGCTGATCCGCGACTCCCTCGGCGAACTTGAGGCCACCATTCAGCAAGTCGCCGGTGATGCTCAGCAGGCAGCGGATGCCAGTCGCCATGCAGGTCTGGCCGTTGAGCACGGTCAGACCGTCATCGGCCAGAGCCTGACGGGGTTGCACGCGCTGGTGGGTGAAGTGCAAGGCAACGCGCAGATGATCGAACATCTGGCCGAAGAGTCGGCGACCATTGGCGGCGTGCTGACGGTGATCCGCTCAATTGCCGACCAGACCAACCTGCTGGCGCTGAACGCGGCGATTGAAGCGGCACGCGCCGGGGAGATGGGCCGCGGTTTTGCCGTAGTCGCCGAGGAAGTCCGCTCGCTGGCGCAGCGGACGGCGGGGGCGACGGCAGAAATCCAAACACTGATCGCCGGCCTGCAAACCGCCGCCCGGCAATCGGTCGAGGGCATGCGCGCGCAGGTCGAGCACGCCGAAGCCACGGCCAATCAGGCGCAAGCGGCGGATGGCGCGCTGGATAAAATCGTTGGCGCGATCCAGACCATTTCCGACACGGCGATCCGCATTGCCGATGTCACCGCCCAACAGAGCGGCGCGGTCAGCGAGATTCGCGATCACAGCGAACGGATTCATCAACTGGGTGGGGATAACTTGCTGCGCATTGGTCAGGGACGTGAACAGGGTGAGAACCTGCTGGTGCTGGGCGGCCAACTGCATACAGCCGTTCAGGCCTTCCGCGTTTGATCGATCGCCTTCGCGAGCAAGCTCGCTCCCACCATGAATCGGTGTTGCTCACAATCGCTGTGGGAGCGAGCTTGCTCGCGAAGGCGTCCAACCATCACAAGTGACCGGATTTAATGACACGGTCACAAATTTCGCGCAAACATCGGCCATCGTGCTGGCTATTGCATAGAACTGGACAGTCACAAAGCCTTTGCGGCATAGTCGCCGGGTTCTGACGATTGCTCACTCATGACAAGGACTACGCAGATGGCAACCCTACTGGTGCTGCACGGCCCCAACCTGAACCTGCTCGGCACCCGTGAACCGGGCACCTATGGGTCGACGACCCTGGCGCAGATCAATCAGGACCTGGAACGCCGCGCCCGCGAAGCAGGCCATCATCTGCTGTACCTGCAAAGCAATGCCGAATACGAATTGATCGACCGCATCCACGCCGCTCGCGGCGAAGGGGTGGACTTCATCCTGATCAATCCAGCAGCTTTTACGCACACAAGTGTCGCATTACGTGACGCGCTGCTGGGAGTGAGCATCCCATTCATCGAAGTGCATTTGTCCAACGTGCACAAACGCGAACCTTTCCGCCATCACTCTTACTTCTCCGACGTAGCGGTGGGAGTGATCTGCGGCCTTGGCGCCAGCGGTTACCGACTGGCCCTGGAGGCTGCCCTGGAACAGCTTGAAAGACAGGCAACGGCTTGAACAACAAGCGTTAAACGCCCCTGACCGACCCTTGGGAGTTGATGATTCATGGATATCCGTAAAGTTAAGAAACTGATCGAATTGCTGGAAGAGTCCGGCATCGACGAGCTCGAGATCAAGGAAGGCGAAGAGTCCGTACGTATCAGCCGCCACAGCAAGACCCCGGCTCAGCAGTACTACGCGCCTGCACCGATGCAAGCACCGGCTGCTGCACCTGTTGCCGCTGCTCCTGTTGCTGCTGCAGCCCCGGCTGCCGCTGCGGCTCCAGCGCTGAACGGCACCGTTGCCCGTTCGCCGATGGTCGGTACTTTCTACCGCAAGTCTTCGCCAGCCTCGCCGTCCTTCGTTGAAGTCGGCCAGACCGTGAAGAAAGGCGACACCCTGTGCATCGTTGAAGCCATGAAGATGATGAACCACATCGAAGCTGAAACCAGCGGTGTGATCGAGTCCATCCTCGTCGAAGACGGCCAGCCGGTTGAGTACGACCAACCGCTGTTCACCATCGTTTGAACTGCGGAGAGCCTTTGATGACTGCGAAGTTGGAAAAAGTTCTGATCGCTAACCGCGGTGAGATCGCCCTGCGGATTCTGCGTGCCTGCAAAGAGATGGGCATCAAGACCGTCGCCGTTTACTCCAAGGCCGATAAAGAGCTGATGCACCTGGGTCTGGCAGACGAATCCGTCTGCATCGGCCCGGCGTCTGCCGCTCAGTCTTACCTGCACATCCCGGCCATCATCGCTGCCGCTGAAGTGACTGGCGCTACCGCCATTCACCCAGGCTACGGTTTCCTCGCGGAAAACGCCGATTTTGCCGAGCAGGTCGAGAACTCCGGCTTCGCTTTCATCGGCCCGAAAGCCGACACCATTCGCCTGATGGGTGACAAGGTATCGGCCAAGCACGCGATGATCGAAGCAGGCGTGCCAACCGTTCCAGGTTCCGACGGCCCACTGCCGGAAGACGAAGAAACGGCGCTGCGCATTGGTCGTGAAGTCGGCTACCCGGTGATCATCAAAGCCGCTGGCGGCGGCGGTGGTCGCGGCATGCGTGTGGTTCATAAGGAAGAAGACCTGATTTCCTTCGCCAAACTGACCCGCACCGAAGCAGGCGCGGCGTTTGGCAACCCGATGGTCTATCTGGAAAAATTCCTGACCAATCCGCGTCACGTCGAAGTACAGGTGCTGTCCGACGGCCAAGGCCAGGCCATCCATCTGGGCGACCGCGATTGCTCGCTGCAACGTCGTCACCAGAAGGTTCTCGAAGAAGCGCCAGCACCGGGCATCGACGAGCAGGCTCGCCAGGAAGTTCTGGCTCGCTGCATCAAGGCGTGCATCGACATCGGTTACCGTGGCGCCGGCACTTTCGAGTTCCTGTACGAAAACGGTCGTTTCTACTTCATCGAAATGAACACCCGTGTTCAGGTGGAGCACCCGGTTTCGGAAATGGTCACCGGTATCGACATCGTCAAGGAGATGCTCAGCATCGCCGCTGGCAACAAGCTGTCGTTCACGCAGGATGACGTGGTGATCCGCGGTCACTCGCTGGAATGCCGGATCAACGCTGAAGACCCGAAAACCTTCATGCCGAGCCCGGGCACGGTCAAGCATTTCCACGCCCCAGGCGGCAACGGCGTTCGCGTCGATTCGCACCTGTACAGCGGTTATGCAGTTCCGCCGAACTACGACTCGCTGATCGGCAAGCTGATCACTTATGGCGCCACCCGCGACGAAGCCATGGCACGCATGCGCAATGCCCTGGACGAAATCGTGGTTGACGGGATCAAGACCAACATCCCGCTGCACCGTGATCTGGTGCGTGACGAAGGTTTCTGCAAAGGGGGCGTGAACATTCACTACCTCGAGCACAAGCTGGCAGGCGAGAAGCACTAAGCTTCAGCCCGCACCTGACAGAGCCGCCTTCGGGCGGCTTTGTTGTTTCTACAGTTCTCAAATACCCCTTGTGGGAGCGGGCCTGCTCGCGAAAGCGGTGTATCAGATACGTTTATTTGTCTGGCACACCGCTTTCGCGAGCAAGCCCGCACCCACAGGGTGCAATGCCGCTCCCACAAAACCTGCGCGCTCGCGTAAACTTGCGCGCTTCTCGCTGGCCGCTAGGCTGCAATCATATTTTTTCAAAGGTGCCCGCCATGCCTTGGCTGCAAGTACGTCTGGCCATCAGCCCGGAACAAGCCGAAACCTACGAAGACGCGTTCCTTGAAGTCGGCGCCGTATCGGTGACCTTCATGGACGCCGAAGATCAGCCGATCTTCGAGCCGGAACTCAACACCACCCCGCTGTGGGCGCACACGCACCTGCTGGCCCTGTTCGAGGGCGGCACCGAACCCGCACCGGTACTGGCGCACCTGGAACTGCTGACCGGCAGCCCGCTGCCGGAGCATCACAGCGAAGTCATCGAAGACCAGGACTGGGAACGCAGCTGGATGGACGGTTTCCAGCCGATGCGCTTCGGTCAGCGCCTGTGGATCGTACCGAGCTGGCACGCCGCGCCCGAGCCTGACGCAGTCAATCTGCTGCTGGACCCGGGCCTGGCCTTCGGCACCGGCACCCACCCGACCACCGCGCTGTGCCTGGAATGGCTCGACGGTCAGGATCTGAAAGACTGCAACGTGCTGGATTTCGGCTGCGGCTCGGGGATTCTGGCCATCGCCGCCCTGCTGCTCGGTGCGAAAGAAGCCGTCGGTACCGACATCGACGTGCAGGCACTGGAAGCCTCGCGTGACAACGCCGGGCGCAACAACATCGCCGAAGAGCTGTTCCCGCTGTACCTGCCGGAAGATCTGCCGCAGGTCAAAGCTGACGTGCTGGTCGCCAACATCCTCGCCGGCCCGCTGGTCTCGCTGGCCCCGCAACTGTCCAGCCTGGTCAAGTCCGGCGGGCGTCTGGCGCTGTCGGGCATTCTTGCCGAACAAGGCGATGAGGTCGCTGCCGCGTATGCTCAGGACTTCGACCTCGACCCGATCGCCAATCGCGATGGCTGGGTGCGCATCACCGGACGTCGGCGCTAGAATGGCCGCCTGCATAATCCGGATCGCCGCATGACCGACAGCTTCGTCACCCAGTGTCCGCATTGCCAAACCAGTTTCCGTGTCAGCCATGCCCAATTGAGCGTGGCCCGCGGGGTGGTTCGCTGCGGCGCCTGCCTGCAAGTATTCAATGCCGCCAAACAGCTGCTTGAGCAACACGCCGGCAAGGACGCGGTGGCGCCGGTCGCACCGCCGATTGAGGCGCTCTCCGCCGAAGAGCTACCGGCTATCGAGCCACCAGCCATCGTCGAACCGCCCACGCCGCGTGCCATCAGCCAAAAGCAGTGGAGCGCCTCGGAACTGGATCTCGACAGCCTGGATCTGGACGAAGAACTCGCCCGCCTCGAACAACGGGAAATTCAGCCAGCCACCGAACTCGGTCGCCCGCGCGAAGACGCCCTGATCGCCCGCCGCGACAGTCCTGAGCCGGAAGAGTCGGCATGGCCCGACAGCCTGTTCAGCGCACCTGCTGATGAGCGAACGCCGGAACCCGAGGCAGAAACGGATACCGTCGACATCGAGCCAGTCAAATCGGCGCGGACCGAGCCATCGCTGTCGTTGGAACCGGTGGAGCTGGATGACGAACCCGCGATCCCGCAACTGCGTCTGCACGATCCAATCGATCCGAACGCCCGCCGCGAACGCCGGTCCGCCAGTCACGAAGCCGATGACGACGATCTGCCATTGATCGAACCGCAGCGCAAAAAGCGCGAGCGCGCCGAAGCCCTGCAAGACCTGACCGATGACCCGCTGCAACTGGACTGGCAGAAACGCCGGTCACCGTGGGGCCGCCGCTTGCTATGGATGCTGTTGGTGCTGCTGGCAGCCGGCACCCTCGCCGGCCAGTACATCGCCTATCATTTCGATGAGCTGGCGCGCCAGGATCAATACCGCCCGTGGTTCCAGCAGCTCTGCCCGCAGATCGGTTGCACGGTGCCGTCCAAGGTCGATATCGCCCGAATCAAGAGCAGCAATCTGGTCGTGCGCAGTCATCCCGAGTTCAGCGGCGCACTGGTCGTCGACGCGATCATCTATAACCGCGCGACGTTCTCCCAGCCGTTCCCGCTACTGGAGCTGCGTTTTGCTGACCTCAACGGCCACCTGATCGCCAGTCGCCGCTTCAAACCGGGTGAATACCTCAACGGCGATCTGGAAGGTCTGGCGGAAATGCCGCCACAAACACCGATCCACATCGCGCTGGACATTCTCGATCCAGGCCCGAAAGCGGTGAATTACAGCCTGAGTTTTCACTCACCCGAGTGAACCGCTTCACCGTTTCCTGATTGACGGCAGTTTTCTGACTGCGCTGCGCCCAACCAAACCGCTGGCGATAACAGAATAACTGTTCAGATTTTGTTCAATTCAGCCTTTATCCAGTCATCGAGAGCGGGTATCATGCCAACCCTTTTTCGAACTCTCATGATCCGGCCCCACTTCAGGGAAGTCCTATGTCGGCGGTACGCATCGGCCCATACACATTGCAGAACGGCTTGATTCTCGCCCCGATGGCGGGGGTTACCGATCAGCCCTTTCGTCAGCTCTGCAAGCGTCTGGGCGCAGGGCTTGTGGTCTCGGAAATGGTCACCAGTGACATGAGCCTGTGGAATACCCGCAAGTCGCGCATGCGCATGATCCACGAAGGCGATCCCGAGCCACGCTCGGTGCAGATTGCCGGTGGCGACGCGCAAATGCTGGCAGATGCGGCACGGGCCAACGTCGAACTGGGCGCACAGATTATTGACATCAACATGGGTTGCCCGGCGAAGAAGGTCTGCAACAAGGCCGCCGGCTCCGCGTTATTGAAAGATGAAGCATTGGTAACCGAGATCCTGCAGGCCGTCGTGGCCGCGGTTGATGTGCCGGTCACCCTGAAGATCCGCACGGGATGGGATCGCGACAACAAGAACGGCCTGACCGTGGCGAAGATCGCCGAACAGGCCGGGATCGCCGCGCTGGCCGTGCATGGCCGCACTCGCGCCGATCTGTACACAGGTGTTGCCGAGTACGACACGATTGCCGCGATCAAGCAGGCGGTGTCGATGCCGGTATTTGCCAATGGCGATATCGATTCGCCGGAAAAGGCCCGTTACGTGCTCGACGCGACCGGCGCCGATGGTCTGTTGGTAGGCCGTGCCGCTCAAGGGCGGCCATGGATTTTTCGCGAGATCGATCACTTCCTGCGTACCGGCGAGAAATTGCCGGCCCCGAAGTTGGTCGAGGTGGAACGCATTCTGCTTGAGCATCTGGCCGCACTTCACGCTTTCTATGGGGACGTGATGGGCGTACGCATTGCTCGAAAGCATGTGGGCTGGTATCTCGCAACCTTGCCGGGCGCCAGGGAGTTTCGCGCCCACTTCAATCGTTTGGATGGTACGGAAACACAATGCGCCAACGTTCGGGAGTTCTTCGTCGAGCGTTACAAGAGCCTGACAGGGGACGAAGAAGGGGTGGCCGCATGACGATGATGACCGAGACTTTAGTGAGTGGAACAACACCCGTGAGCGACAACGTGAATTTGAAACAGCACCTCAACACCCCGAGCGAAGAAGGTCAGACCCTTCGCGGGAGTGTCGAGAAGGCGCTGCACAATTATTTCGCCCACCTTGAGGGCGCGTCCGTCACTGACGTGTATAACCTGGTGCTCTCCGAAGTCGAGGCTCCCCTGCTCGAAAGCGTGATGAACTACGTCAAGGGCAACCAGACCAAGGCCAGTGAGTTGCTGGGACTTAACCGCGGCACACTGCGCAAGAAACTCAAGCAGTACGATCTGCTGTAAGCATTCAATCAAACCAGAAAGGCGCCCGCGTAAAACCGGTCGCCTTTTTTGCTGACTTCCTTTGCTTTTGATGGAAATTGAGATGACCGACCAGACTACCCGCCTGCCGATCCGCCGCGCCTTGATCAGCGTTTCCGACAAGACCGGGATCCTCGAATTCGCCAAGGAGCTTGAAGCGCTGGGCGTCGAGATCCTCTCCACCGGCGGAACGTTCAAGCTGCTGCAGGACAACGGCGTTGCCGCAGTGGAAGTCGCGGATTACACCGGTTTCGCCGAGATGATGGACGGTCGGGTGAAGACCCTGCACCCGAAAATCCACGGCGGCATTCTCGGTCGTCGCGGTATCGACGACGCGATCATGAACGAGCACGGCATCAAACCGATCGATCTGGTTGCCGTTAACCTCTACCCGTTCGAAGCCACCATCAACAAGCCAGGCTGCGACCTGCCGACCGCCATCGAGAACATCGACATCGGCGGCCCGACCATGGTCCGTTCGGCCGCGAAAAACCACAAAGACGTAGCGATCGTGGTGAACGCCAGCGATTACGCCCATGTCCTCGAAAGCCTCAAAGCCGGTGGCCTGACCTACGCTCAGCGTTTCGACCTGATGCTCAAGGCCTTCGAGCACACCGCCGCCTACGACGGCATGATCGCCAACTACATGGGCACGGTGAACCAGGCCGCCGAGACACTGAGCACTGAAGGTCGCAGCGAATTCCCGCGCACCTTCAACAGCCAGTTCATCAAGGCTCAGGAAATGCGCTACGGCGAGAACCCGCACCAGAGCGCGGCGTTCTATGTGGAAGCCAAACCTGCCGAAGTCGGTATCGCCACCGCGACCCAACTGCAAGGCAAAGAACTGTCGTACAACAACGTGGCCGACACCGACGCTGCGCTGGAGTGCGTGAAGAGCTTCGTCAAACCAGCCTGCGTGATCGTCAAGCACGCCAACCCGTGCGGCGTGGCTGTGAGCCCGGACGCCGAAGGCGGCATCCGTCAGGCTTACGAACTGGCCTACGCCACCGACACCGAATCGGCGTTCGGCGGCATCATCGCCTTCAACCGCGAACTGGATGCCGAGACAGCGAAAGCGATCGTGGAGCGCCAGTTCGTTGAAGTGATCATCGCCCCGAGCGTTAGCGCAGAAGCCCGCGCTATCGTCGCCGCCAAAGCCAACGTGCGCCTGCTGGCCTGCGGCGAGTGGTCGGCTGACCGCGCTGCGGCCTGGGACTACAAGCGCGTCAATGGCGGCCTGCTGGTACAGAGCCGTGACATCGGCATGATCGGCAGCGATGACCTGAAAGTCGTGACCAAACGTGCCCCGACAGAACAGGAAATCCACGACCTGATCTTCGCCTGGAAAGTGGCCAAGTACGTTAAATCCAACGCCATCGTCTACGCGAAAAACCGTCAAACCATCGGTGTCGGCGCGGGCCAGATGAGCCGCGTGAACTCGGCACGTATCGCGGCGATCAAGGCTGAGCACGCCGGCCTGCAAGTAGCGGGCTCGGTCATGGCATCGGACGCGTTCTTCCCGTTCCGCGACGGCCTCGACAATGCGGCCAAAGTCGGCATCACTGCGGTGATCCAGCCGGGTGGCTCGATGCGTGATGCTGAAGTGATTGCAGCGGCCGATGAAGCCGGCATCGCCATGGTGTTCACCGGCATGCGCCACTTCCGTCACTAAGCACACGATCCACTGTGGGAGCTGGCTTGCCAGCGATAGCATCCCCTCGGTTTGATTGATGAACCGAGTCGCCTGCATCGCTGGCAAGCCAGCTCCCACAGAAAAGCGCCCCTTAGGTGCTCCACAGATTTAGCGTCATCCGAGGTTTTTGAAATGAATGTTTTGATCATTGGCAGCGGTGGCCGTGAACACGCCCTGGCCTGGAAAGTGGCTCAGGATCCGCGCGTACAGAAGGTTTTTGTCGCGCCGGGCAACGCCGGTACGGCGATCGAAGCCAAGTGCGAGAACGTCGCCATCGACGTGCTGGCCCTTGAGCAGCTTGCCGATTTTGCCGAGAAAAACGTTTCCCTGACCATCGTCGGCCCGGAAGTGCCGTTGGTGGCAGGCGTTGTCGACCTGTTCCGCTCCCGTGGTCTGGACTGCTTCGGCCCAACCGCTGGTGCAGCACAGCTGGAAGGCTCGAAAGCCTTCACCAAGGACTTCCTGGCGCGCCACAAGATCCCGACGGCCGACTACCAGAACTTCACTGAGATCGAGCCGGCCCTGGCGTATCTGCGTGAAAAAGGCGCGCCGATTGTGATCAAGGCCGATGGCTTGGCCGCCGGTAAAGGCGTGATCGTTGCCATGACCCTGGCCGAAGCCGAAGACGCCGTGCGCGACATGCTCGCCGGCAATGCCTTCGGTGACGCCGGTTCGCGCGTGGTGATCGAAGAGTTCCTCGACGGTGAAGAAGCGTCGTTCATCGTCATGGTCGACGGCAAGAACGTGCTGCCCATGGCCACCAGCCAGGACCACAAACGCGTCGGCAACGGCGACAGCGGCCCGAACACTGGCGGCATGGGTGCTTACTCCCCTGCCCCGGTGGTCACCGCCGACGTGCATCAGCGCGTGATGGATCTGGTGATCTGGCCGACCGTGCGCGGCATGGCCGAAGAAGGCAACGTCTACACGGGCTTCCTGTACGCTGGCCTGATGATCGACAAGGCGGGCAACCCGAAAGTCATCGAGTTCAACTGCCGTTTCGGTGATCCGGAAACCCAACCGGTGATGCTGCGTCTACAGTCGAGCCTGGTACTGCTGGTCGAAGCGGCTCTGGCACAAGCGCTGGACAAAGTTGAAGCGCAATGGGATCCACGTCCAAGCGTCGGCATTGTACTGGCCGCCGGCGGTTACCCGGGCGACTACGCCAAAGGCGCAGCGATCAATGGTCTTGACGCGGCGGCAAGCCTGGAAGGCAAAGTCTTCCACGCCGGTACCGCGCTCAAAGATGGCAACGTGGTGACTGCCGGCGGTCGCGTGCTGTGCGCCACCGCCATGGGCGCCAGTGTCGGCGAAGCTCAGCAGCAAGCCTACAAGCTGGCGGCGGCCATCGATTGGGAAGGCTGCTTCTACCGCAAGGACATTGGCTACCGCGCCATTGCCCGTGAACGTGGCGAAACCCAGGAATAAGCTGTGCATCAAGTCCGGCGTGGGATACCGTTCCTCGCCGGGCTGTTCCGCCGCCGCGCATCGTTATATTCTGGCATCAACCTACGAAGGGATTTCGCCGTGCGCTGGCTCAGGATTGCCATAAGCTTCACCGTCACGCTGCTGACCTTGCTCTGCATGCTCCCGGCCCTGGCCGCACAAGGCAGTGGCTGGTCGGTTTTGCTTGATGATCAGGGCAATCTGCAACTGAGCGACATCCGCTCAGCCCGCTACACCAATCAATTCAGCCCCATCGACCTTGACCGCCTCACGGCAGCCGAGCCCGATGGCGCGTTGTGGCTGCGATTCAGACTGGCGCCCGGCAAGCACGAACAAGTGCTGCGCATCTTCGCCCCTGACCTTTCACACCTCAATCTGTACGTGCTGGACGGCGACAAGCTGATCGAGCAACGCAACACCGGCAACGACCAGCCCCAGTCAGAACGGCCGCTGCCGAGCAGTGACTTCCTGTTGCCGCTGCCCCAGAGCGACAAGCCCCTCGACGTTTATCTGCGGATGGTTTCCGACCATCAGTTGCGTCCGTACATCACCTTGCAATCAGCCGTGATGAGCGCGGCCAACCACAACCAGACGCTGCTCTACGGCCTGCTGTTCGGCTGCCTTGGCATGCTGATCCTGCACAATCTCATCCGCTACGCCTACACCCGCTCTCGCAGCAGTCTGTGGCTGGCGGTCTGCGAAGTTCTGCTCAGTCTGAGCCTGCTACTGTTGCTTAACCTCGCAGGTCCCTGGCTGCCGAACTGGCATGCGATCCAGACCCCGGGGGCTTATCTGGCGCTGCTGCTGACCGCCCCGGCGGGTTTGATGTTCGCCTATCGATTCTTCGCCCCGCTCGGCCCGCACCCGCTGAATAAACTGTTGCTGGGCGACATTCTGTTCATCGTGATCTGCAGCCTGCTGCTGTTGTTCGTCAACACCCTGCCACTGAACATCATCACCTACGCCTTGGTGGCCCTCGCTGGCCTGAGCATGCTGCTGGTCGGCTCCTACCATTGGCAGAAAGGTTATCGTCCGGCACGCCTGTTCGTCGCAGCAATGGTCGTGTTCAACATCGGCACGCTGATTATCCTGCCAGCGCTGCTGGGACTTACCCTGGTCGCCCCGCAAGGCCTGATCATGACCCTGATGGCGTTCATCTGTATCAGCGGCCTGCTGATGAGCATCGCCTTGGGCGAGCGCCAGCGCAGCATTACCGAAAGCCGCTTCAGCATCAGCCGCGACCTGGCCGCCAGCAATGCCGAGATCAACGCCAAGGCCGAATTCCTCGCCAAGATCAGCCACGAGATCCGCACGCCGATGAATGGCGTGTTGGGCATGACCGAACTGCTGCTCGGCACGCCGTTATCGGTCAAGCAACGCGACTACGTACAGACCATCCACAGTGCCGGTAACGAACTGCTGACTTTGATCAACGAGATCCTCGACATCTCCAAGCTCGAGTCCGGACAGATCGAACTCGATGACGTCCAATTCGATCTCAACGCCTTGATCGACGATTGCCTGAGCATCTATCGGGCCAAGGCCGAGCAACAGAACGTCGAACTGATCAGCTTCATTCAGCCGCAAGTGCCACGGGTCATCAGCGGTGACCCGACCCGTCTGCGTCAAACGTTGCTGAGCCTGCTGGAAAATGCCCTGAAGAAAACCGATGAAGGTGAAGTGCTGATCGTCGTCGCTCTCGATGATCGCAGCGGTAAGCCACGCCTGCGTATCGCCGTACAAGACAGCGGCGCGCCAATGGAGCAGGAAGAGCGCGATGCACTGATGCACGCCGAACTGCACAGCAAGCATTTCCTCTCAGCCAATCGTCTGGGCGGTAATCTCGGGCTGGTGATCGCACGCCAACTGATCCGTTTGATGCAAGGCGAATTCGGTATCAAGAGCGGCGCCAATCAGGGCAGCACCTTGTGGCTGACCCTGCCGCTGGATCCCGACCGCCTCGAACACCCGACCTCCGATCTCGACAGCCCGCTGCAAGGTGCGCGGGTGCTGGTGGTCGACGATAACGACACCTGCCGCAAAGTGTTGGTGCAGCAATGCAGCGCCTGGGGTCTGAACGTCAGCGCCGTGCCATCAGGCAAGGAGGCGCTGGCCCTGCTGCGTACCAAGGCGCACCTGCGCGATTACTTCGATGTGGTGTTGCTCGATCAGAACATGCCCGGCATGACCGGCATGCAACTGGCGGCCAAGATCAAGGAAGACCCGAGCCTGAACCACGACATCCTGCTGATCATGCTCACCGGTATCAGCAATGCGCCGAGCAAGATCATTGCGCGCAACTCGGGGATCAAACGCATTCTGGCCAAACCGGTGGCGGGCTACACCCTCAAGACAACCCTGGCGGACGAACTCAACCAGCGCAACAAAGGCCAGGTGGTGTTCCAGCCACAAGTGGTCACCCCCGCCACGGCGGCGAAAGTGCCGAGCGACTTCCGCATCCTCGTCGCCGAAGACAACACGATTTCGACCAAAGTGATTCGCGGCATGCTCGGCAAACTCAACCTGCAACCGGACACCGCCAGCAACGGCGAAGAAGCGTTGCAAGCGATGAAAGCCCAGCGATACGACCTGGTATTGATGGATTGCGAAATGCCGATTCTCGACGGTTTCTCCGCGACGCAGCAATTGCGCGCCTGGGAAGTCAGCAACCAACGCATCCGCACGCCAATCGTCGCGCTGACGGCGCACATCCTTGCAGAGCACAAGGAACGCGCACGCCAGGCCGGGATGGACGGGCACATGTCCAAGCCTGTCGAACTGTCGCAGTTGCGTGAATTGGTCGAACATTGGGTCGCCCAGCGTGATCAGCAAAACCGGACGGCATCGACCTTCTGAGTGGCCTTGTACATCGATTCGATCAGATCTCGAGACTGCTCAAGTATTTAAGCGAACCCGTTATCACCGACTTTTTTACCTTTTCCCGAAACTGGGCGTAGTGAAGTGTGTTGAAGGTAATGGCTGCGAATTGCTCAACGCTTTCGCAGATCAGTGATTCATCCTCGGAGTACAGAAATCCGGGCACCTGACGCTCAATCTTGAACTGTCGAGAATAAATGCCCATCTCCACTTTGTTCGGCCCGCTCATGATGCAGGGGATCAATTGAAAGATACCCACACTGCCGTGAAGGCTGGTGGACTCGAACACATCTCGCGCCGATGCGTTTCGCTCCATCGCCACTAGCGCACGACGCATTGGCTCGGAAAACGCCTCGCCCATGATGGTTGAGATCCGCTGCGCCCCCTGGCCGGCCATCAGATTGTTCTGCAAGGGCGGCAAGGTTTGCGGCTTCGGCACATCCCAACCGACAAACTTGAGTACGTTGCGGTAGTACTCGAACCAGTCACCCGATAGCCCATCTTCAAACGCCGCGCGCGTAGCCCTTTGTGCATAAGCGGTGCTCATGCAGATGTCATCTCGATGTGACGCCGGCAGGCCACCGGCAAATGACACAACGCTACCGCCCACCACCGCTGCTTGCGGTGTCATCGGATCCGTCATGATTCAATCTCCGTTGGCAAGGTCAACGTCGCAACATTGCCCGCGAACTTGCCTCCGACTTTCAAGGCAATCGCATCACGCGCAGGGCCGTAAAGGGTTTCGGAAAGATTTGCCCGAGCGTGATGCACGTAAACCAAACCTTGCAGATCACAAGTGGGGTGCGGCTGCTGGAATGGATTGGGGCTTAATACTCGTCGAGTTTTGAACTCGACATACGCACTGGTGATCGAGGTGGGAGATTTCGCGCATATCACCAGCAAACGCACATTCGCCAACGGCGCTGGCACTGCGGTCGATTCGGATTCAACTGATGCCTGCATGCAACGGCGCAGCAGTTGGAGCGCGGGATTGTCGCCCGGCAACTTTGCAATTCGCGCTAGAACCGTGGCGGTTATGCGGGCTTCACCCAAAGCACCGTTAGTCAACATAGCGGTAAACACGTCGGGCGCAAGTTCTTCTGCGTCGTGACTGAACTCCCATGTCTGTTTCGTCTTTTTTTGGCGCAACCAGAAGTCATCGAGAACGGCTACATAAGCGTCATACCAGTTTATCCCGGTGGATTTTTCGACCTTTTTATTAGCCACCAATTGCGCAAGCAAGGTCGAGTTGAGCAGATCGTCGTAAGCCGCCACACCATCAGATTCAGGCACAAGCACAATGGAGTTACCAACAACCACCGTTAAGTATTCGTCGACCATATCATCACCCTTGAATATAAAAGCGGGCAGTCGATATTCGACTGCCCTCCTGACACTCGTTAAATTTCGAACTCTTCGATTTTAGAAAGCGCATTCAGACCCAAAGCATTGCGGATATACTCGCGCGTTGCGTTGGCGACATCATTATTCTTTTCAAATACTGTTTCGCCGCGGTACATCTTTACGTTGCGAATATCCACATCGACAAACAACACTTTGTCCGACGTGTTCCTGCGCAGAAAACGAACGGCACCGACAGCCATTTTGGGTACGCCGTTTACTTCGGTACAGGCGCCGGTGGAGATACCACCCACGCCGTTATTCAGAAGGTTTCGTTCATACAGCGTTAAAGCCGTCTCACGTTTGCTGAGGGCTGCAACTGCATCAGTTGCCACTTTCAGCATTAAGGCGCTAGTCGGACCGGGCACTGCGACACCCGCGAGCACCGAGCCCAGAATCTCCAACACCAGTTTGTCCATCCGGACACTGGTGCCACCGACTTCAAGATCACTGTAGTAGATACTGGTAGGTGTCCAGCCCGTGGAGGTCATGGCTTTACGGAAATGAAGATACCAATCCTGGCCTTGATCTTCCTGAGGATACTTTTTGTTCGCCGCCAGGCTGGCGAAAAGAAAGGCATTTTGCGCATCGGTTCGATTTACCTCACTGAGGTTGCCCGTAAAGGACAAGATACCTTCACCCACGATAGAGCCTTTACCCGGCACTTCAACAGCATCCCCTGCGTTAATACCCGAGGTAAAAGTGCGACTATGAATAGCAGGCACTTGATCAACCTCATACTGCTGAATATCTTTCAAGCAGCTAGCAATAAAACCTTGTTGCATTACTTGGTTACTCACAACGAATTCCTTATCATCATTTAAACAAGCCCTCATGAACTTGCGAAAACAACAATAACCAACCCACCAAGAAGGCACAAACTTAAACATGTAACACCAATTACCAAAACAAATAAAACAGCAACTAACAACCTAATAAAAAACAACGCCAAAGCCTCTATAAGACAATACCCACAAGTCCTTGAACGACTGATAGACTTCTCCCTACACTCTACTGCTGCGAGCCAAGACCATGCTCCACGTGTTATTCAGCGTTTACCTGAAAATGCTGGTTCTCTACAGCCCGTTCTTCGTGCTGTCCTGTTTCATCAGCCTGACCCGTGGCTATTCGCGCAAGGAGCAACGCCGCCTGGCCTGGAAAGTGGCCGTCGCCACGCTGGTCTCCAGCGTTCTGCTGTACTTGTTCGGACGGGTGATTTTCGATGTGTTCGGCATTACTGTGGATGCGTTCCGCATCGGCGCCGGCAGCGTGCTGTTCATTTCGGCACTGGGCATGGCACAGGGTAAACCCGCAGTGCAGGCCGACAATGTGCAGCAGGATGTGACCATCGTCCCCCTGACCATTCCATTGACCGTCGGCCCCGGCACCATCGGTGCCTTGTTGGTGATGGGCGTCAGCCAGCCGCACTGGGACGATAAACTCACGGCGATCATGAGTATTGCGCTGGCCAGTTTTACCGTTGGCGTGGTGCTTTATCTGTCCAACCGTATCGAACGGATTCTCGGCGATCAGGGTTTGCAGATCGTCAGTCGCTTGATGGGATTGTTTGTTTGCGCACTGGCAGCGCAGATTATCTTTACCGGCGTTAAAGGGTATCTGGTGCACTGAGCAGGGTTATCGACAACGTCTACCCAGCGAACGCCGAGCCCGCCAGTCGGCCCATTCCTGCCCGGCATCAAAAATAAAAAGGTCGCGAACTGATTGTTCGCGACCTTTTATTTTTAGCCTGCCTCGATGTTTCAGACGAACTTTTGAATGACCCTTTCCAGTGTCGCAACCCCTTGATCGACTCTGGCTTGCGACAAGGCCTTCAGCCAATGCTCGACACCATGCATGTGGTACTGACCATCGATCCTGACACTTATCTGCACTGGCACACCCGGCTCACCCTCATCGGATTTCACGTCCCGCACAATCAGGCTGTGAGCATTGTCCGGATCGGTGAACACCAGTTGCCCATCGACCAGCGACATCATCAGCCGCTCGCTGGCGGCCATGTCCAGAACCAGTGTGCAAGCACTTGGCATTTGATCTCCTGAAGAACGCCGACTATCGACCACGATGCAGCTCAACCGCTGCCACGCTTGTTCCGACACCCGATAGCTCGACACCTGCGAACCGAAAGCCAGAATCAACTTGTCGACTCCGTCGGGTAACAGTTCCATAACCTGCGCGATCTCACCGCTCAACTCGAGCGACAGGACGTCCTCCTCACGATGCGCATAGTTACCGGGCCCCCACGAACGATCGGCAGCGTCAGGGCTGAAGATCAGGCCGTCAATCGGGTCAAACAGCATCGGTATCGACGCCTGGCGAGTACCGAGAAACACCGCCCACTGCCCGTCGGCCCGCCCTGTAACAGCGAACAGGCGATCCAGTTCCGGCACGTAATACTGATAGCGATCCGCAGACTGCTCGACTTGCAGTACCGAGGCGTGGGATTGCCCATCCAGCAGCGCCTTCAAACGCGCCTGCAACTGTGCAGGAGTCTGCCCCTGAACCTGCGACCACTGATTCTCGACACTGACGATGCGGGCCGGCTGCTGGTCGAGCAGTTCCAGATTGATACCTTCGCGGGTGCGCCCTAGCAGACCTTGGCCATGTTTGAGCACCTGGACGAACGCCCATTGCGGCCAGACTTTTTGTACCAACGGCAGTTGCTCGGGAGACACCAGCCGCGTGCCATCGGCAAAAGCCTGGCGCAACGTCTCGAACTTGACCAGCGCCTGCCGGTAGAGCTGCCCCGCAGAAACATCCAGCAGCCAGGCGGCCTGTTTGTCAGGCGTCAGCCCCAGCAGTTCCAGCTCCTTGCCATCGGCGTTATCGACCAGCACTCCCTGCCCGTCAATGCACCACACAGCCACGAAGCCACTGCCGGACACGTTGCTTAACCCGATGATCGGGAAAGGTGCACCTTTGTACGATTCGGCCAGCGCAGGTAGCGCGGTCAGCCAGTCTGGGTGCCTTTTCAGCCATTGCTGGCCGAGGCCGACAAACTCAAGAGCACCGTGTTTATCGATCTCCAATAGCCGGCCATCGGCCTTGGTGGCGATGTAGCGTTTACCAGCCTGCGTGACCGCGATGACGTCCCGCTCAAGCACTTCGTTTCGATAAAAACCACCCGCCACTCCAGGCTCCACGCCTCGGCTGATCAGCCGGCTTTGCTTGCTGTAAAAGAGCATCGCGAAGTCATCAGGCTCATGCGGCATCAGCATTACCATGTCCCGGTCACTGCCCAGTTCCGCACGAAAGTACTTGCCGGTGCCACCCTCGCCAAGCCAGGCCTGATCGTGCAGTCCTTCAAGAATGTAGGCACAGGCGTGAACGAACAAGGCGGATTGCCAGGTGCTTATCCCGGCCATCATGCCCGGTGTTTCATCCCTGAAAGGACGTGGCGCCGCGAAGTGATTGATCAGGGAAGCCCAGTACACGGCGCCCGGCTTGTTGACATAGTCGCGCGCAAGAGAAGAAGTCTTGATCCCCGTCAGCACCACGGTCCAATCCGCTATCCGGTAATGCAGCGTGACCTCGACCTCCGTCTGCTCAAGCATGCGTTGCGATATGCGCAGCGTACCGTCGGCATCCTGTGCGCAGCCGATGATCTTCGAACCACTCGCCGGGTTCATCAAACGAAAACGGTGAACGACTGTGCCGGTGACCGCATCGACACACCATACCGTCGCGTGATCAGGGTGGTAGAACCAGGCATGTTGGGCGCCAGCACCACCGAGCACGATGCCCTCCCTGACAACAACCGGCAGATTGCGGGCGTACAACATTCGATCCCGCAGCACATCATAGAAAGCAGTGGTGAACACCGATCGCTCACCCGGAGTGAAAGGCACCTTGAACGCGTAAAGAGGCACATACCCGGTCACCAATCGCTGCTCGTTTGCCCGTTTACGCAGATGTGCCAGAACCTGCGTCATGCTGCGACTGGCATCAAGCGTGATCGAGACCAGATGCAATCTGAGGTCATTCCAGTCGATCCGGAACAACTCGCCCCCGGCCAGCTCAATAAACCCGTCGAAGTCATTGAGCACAATGCCGTCGACCTTCAGTTGGGGATCGTCGAAGGTCACGCGTTCGAGGCTGGCCCAAGGCGCGCGAACCACCCATTGAGCGCGCCCTTGCGGGAGCGTCACGGCGACAATCCCTGGTGTGAGCCAGATATGGTAGAGCCCGGTTTGAGCGGTGATCTGATAGGAAACCAGATTTCTCCACTCCGCCGGCAGCTCCGGCACCACTAACTGACGCACATGCTCGTCCAGTCGCACCTCGATCGTCGTCGGCTTATAGACGGGGTGCAGTTTGTAGAGAATGTGCGGAAACGGTGTGTTGACCGTGAAATAGAAACGCTGATGACCATGCTCGTCGTACTCCAGCTTTTCGACTGCGCTGTTACGCAAATCCGGGTACCAGGTTTCAATGCTACCGCTGGCGTAATCCAGCAATGCCATGCCAGGCACAACGTACGACGCGAATGATGTCGGGACCTCGCTGCTAGCCCGTGGTTCATGCCATTCTCCGGGCATTGGCGTGTATGCAAAACCCGGTGTTCCGAGTTGGTATTCGTAACCGTAATAACAGATCGGCGTACACGGCAGCACGACCGTCTGGATATCGTCGGGCACGAGCCTGACCAGACCGATTAGCCCGGGCAGTCCCAGCGCCTGACGGATATCGATGGCTTGATGAATACGCTTCGGATCATCGTTGTACTGCGGTAACTCCAACCCTGAGCGATCCATGGGGTAGAACTTCTGACTGTCAAAATAAACCTGGTTATTTTGCAGATCCAATCGCGTGACGACCGCCTCCGGTTCGAAGCGCAGCACCCTACCCTTGCGCGTATAACCGGCCGTTCCGTAAGCATTCTGAATCTTGCGCAAATGGGCACCCACGGCCCGGGCTTTGTCGCTGATCTGCCCCAGGTTACTGGCGATGGCCGATACACCGATGCCAACACCGAGCAACGGCACTGACAGAATGGCGGCGGCAGCGCCGACGGTTCCACCCGCGGCCAGTGCGACGATATCCAGCCCCAGCGCTGACGCATCGAACACCAGTTGCGTGGCCAGCCGCGAGCGCTGTTCCTGGTGGGTGGCAACCGCCAGGCCGTATATGTCGAAACCAATATTAGCTGCGGAAAAAACAATCCCGACGCCTGTGGTTGCTCGTCCCAGAAGCCGTCCGGACAATGACGATTGGCGTAGCGCCAGACTCTGCTCACTGGCCGCTACCTGACGCACCAGGCGGATTGTCTGTAGCGAATCGCTCAACACGCCATAACCCAACTGGGCGTAACTGACATAAACCTGCACCTGCAGGGCTATCGACAATGCCGGGATCTGACCGTGGTCGGCCTGATAGTCGCGATGACGCATTTCGGTGATCAGCGTCTGGATCGCGAAGGCAAAACTCAAACGGCTGCCGCCATCGGCTTCACCCGCAGCCTGGTTGGCGCCTGCCAGGTTTTTCACCAGACGCTGCACATGTTTTTTGACGTTGCTTAGCCGCGAATCGAGGGTGGTGATATTCAAGGTCTTTTGCGGGTTGCGCGCATCCACCAGCGTCACGCTGTAACGGCTATCGGAATCTTCCCGAACCGTTTCCAGCAGGGGTAAGTACTCACGCCCCACTTTGTGTTCAGTGCGCAAGGCATGAGTGGCCTGTTCAAGCTCACCTGCCCAATACCGAGCATCCAGTTGCGCCAGACTGGCACCCATCCGGCTGTTGTCGTTCAACGAACGTGTACGCGCAATGGCTTGTTTGTCCCACACCGTGGCGGTTTGCGTGTCAACAACGGTGGAGTTTTGCACAAAGCCGTCCAGCAGCAGATTCACCGAAACAACCTTTTGCGCAATCGCCGCTGTATTCAACTCGATGACGTTGAAGTGCGGATTAACTCCGTCACCCAGACCGTACAACCTGGCCAAGGCGCCGTTCTCAGCACTCAGGTAATGCGCCACCCCCTGCTTGAGTTCCTGTACACCTGCAAACCCATAGATCGCAAAGTTCGGCTCATAAAAACGAAAGACGTTCTGATCGCCCACTCTGGTTTTCGCCACCAGCAAGGCGTGATTTCCGGTATCTAGCAGCATGACGACGGGCGCCGTTTTCGCCTCAAGCGCCTGTGCGATGTGTTCCAGGCTTTGGCTGCCCAAAGGTTTGCCGACATCATTCAGAGGCAAGTCATGCAATTCATCCAACGCCTGCAGCAAGGTCCGGGCATCTGCGTCTTCAGGCGTCTGGCTGGCGTTGGCCACCCTGCCGATCAACGCCCGCTCCGCTGACTCGCCACGAGGCAGTGCCGCCGCCATCAACAGTGCCAGCGGATAACACCGGCGACCGGGGTCACCGGTTGTCTGCACCAGCAGGTCTTGCGGCACCTGCCGGGAAGAAACGGCGCCTGCCTTGACAAACGCCTCACGAACCTGGGCACCGCGATTGAGGATGCGCAGGTGATAGTGACGTTGCGCGGTGTTGTTGATTTGCCCGAGGCGCTCGCCCCATTGACTCAGAGTCAGCGGTTCGTTGAGCGCGAGCACTTTGAGTTCGCGCGCCGTGTGCTCGCCGGATACGCCACCGCGCGCAAGGCCTGCCTGAAATGCCGGTGACGGACGCTGGCGCAAGGCTTTTTCAATGGCATTGAAACGGGCGAACACTCCCCCTTCAGAGGTTTCGCGAGCGATATTCAGCACCTCTTGCCATGCGCCGGCAAACCCGTTGGTATCCAGGCGCGCGGCACCGAAAATACCGCCCAGCATGACCCGCTGCAGCGGGCTCAACTGCTCAAGCGTCAGTGAACCGTGAGCAACCTGGGTGAACAGCTCGTTCAAGTTTGTGGCGGACTGCGCCCCGTGCGAAACGGGCAAGTCACTGTTGGGCTGCGCGAGGATTTCCTGGCGTGCGTCGAACCCGATGGAAAAGTTTTTGTTGAAGGTGATGTCACCACTCAACTTGTCCTTCATCGCACGATTGAACGGTTCGCCCAGTTCATCCATCAGTTGTTGCAATACCGAGGTCAACAGCACCGGCTTGCCTTCAATCATCGGCCAGCCTTGTTTGAACGTCAGGGTCTGCTGATTCAGCAACTCAGCCAGATTGGCGGCATAACGTGATTTGAGTTTGCCGGCTTGCCATTTTTCCTGCTCTTTCGCCAACCACTCTTCAGGCTGGGCATTGACGGTCCAGCCGGAGATCGTTTCCTCTTCGGTATTGAAGTTATAGCCTTCACTGAGCCCCAGTCTGTTCATGATGCCGACGTAGTCGGCTTGTAGATGGGTTTGAATGTATCGCCGCAAACCTATGATGGCGGCACCGGGGCCCGTCAGGTTTATTGTGCCGCGAGCGTCGATGCGAATACCGTCCTGGTAGTAACTTAAAATGGACTGAGCCAAATTACTCAGAAAGTCCTCGACTGATGGAGTGAGCTTTCCTTCTGTTCTTTTTTCGTTCATGACGTTTTCAATCAGACCCGACAACTTGTCGATTTCCGACCAGTTGATACCCGCCTCGCCAGCCCTGCGTTCAACGGTTTGCAGAGCGTCATAATTGAAGCGAATCAACTGCATGATCGACAAGGTCATACCACTACGAGGATGTGCCAGGAAGTGCGCATTCATTTGTCTGTCGAATTGAATGCCCATGCGAAATCCATTCTCGGGCACCCGCGCATCGGCCGATGGAACAAATATGTCACGGGCATCCGGCTTGCCGCGCGCGAAAGCGAGCAGCGACGCCTTGTGACTGGCAGGAATTTTGTCGGTTTTATCCGCATAACGTGCGCGATCCCGCCCCGGCATCAGTGCCTCGTTGTGATTGAGTAACAACTGCAAGACACCCAACCGCTGTACATCATCGAAACCACTGATATCCACCCCACCCAACTTATCGGCCAGCGGTGGCAAGTAATCCATATCGCTGTAACGACCACCCTCCAAATACTCGGCCTGCAACCGCACAACATCACTGGCCGCGGCAAAATTGCCACGCAGGGCGACTTCTCGCTGGTAGACATCCTGTAAAAAGTGGTCGGCGAACTCATGCTTGACGTCACGCAACTGCAGATCCTGGCCGGCCATTGCCAGATGCGTCTCAAGGCACCGCTGGCGAAAGGCGTCAAGGGTTGCACGGTCCTTGCCGTAAGCGCGCACCATCAGGTCAATGCGTGCCGCGTCCGCTTGACCGCGCCATTGCGGTTGTTCGAGATACTCGAACATCTGGTGTTTCAACACCCGTGCGCGATTCTCGATCATCTGTGCCAGGTAGTTGGGGTGGGTGACCTTGTCACCTCCCGACTCCATTGCATGCGCTCTTGCACTGTCGAGAATCACCCGGTTCATCTCAAACGCCAACAATGCATCGCTGTCGAACCAGAGATTGAACCGATACCCCTCAGGTTCCAGTACTGTGCGCCAGATGTTCATGTAGTCACGCTGAATGCCACCGACTTCACTGCCACCGACCCAAACGAAGTGCATGATCTTCGGCACTGGCCGGGCGACGCCATGAAGCATGTCCACCGTCGCCGACAGCCTCGCCACAGACTGACTCAGCCAGTTTTGAATCCGATTGATCTCCACAGGCACGGGTGTCTTCTTGCGGTCCAGCAATGTTGTCAGCGACTCTTGGAAAAGTTTCAGCGACAGCCATTGTTCGGCTTCATTGTGCGTTTGATTGAACAATTGATAGTACGTGGCCAGTGCCGTGTATTCAGCGGAACCGGCAAACTCGCTCAATGCCATTTGAAGTGCTGAATAATCTTCAGCCGATATGAACCTGTGGTCATCCGTATTCTTTTTCATCGCTCTCATCCTTGAATCAACTATTCAAAAGTCGGACAAAACTAAGGCGTAAATACGGCGCACTCAAAAGTGAAAAAACTCAAGTAATGTCAAACGAAACATCGAACAACATACGGCGTCGACAACGGCATAATTCGGCAACAACTGCGCCTGTTCATTTCCCACCAATAAACGCAAAAGGCCGCGAACCCAGAAGGTTCGCGGCCTTGTTTACAAGCACAGACTTTAAACGCGAAAAGTATTAACCCGATGTCACGTCGACTTGAAGTTGCTTACAACATTCTCGACGCTGCAACGATGGTTTTTTTCAAGAAACCGGTTTTTCCCCATACCAGCGTGGCGTATAGACCCAATCTCCACCGCCGGCACGGGCAAAAGTGCAAGTGGTGGAAGAACCAATCAACACCATGGTGCGCATGTCCACCTGATCGGGGGTCAATGCGCCGAGGGTCGTCGTACGCAAGGTCTGCCCCGGACGCCCGATGTCTCGCCCCAGTACCACGGGCGTTTCGGCGGTGCGATGTTGTGCCACGATTTCCAGCGCGCGGCCCAACTGCCATGGGCGCGCACGGGAGATCGGGTTGTAGAAGGCCAGTGCCAGGTCCGCTTCGGCGGCCAGGTCCAGACGTTTCTCGATGATCGACCAGGGTTTGAGGTTGTCCGACAGCGACATCACACAGAAATCATGCCCCAGCGGCGCGCCGGCCTGAGCGGCGGTGGCAAGCGAAGCAGAGACGCCCGGAAGAATGTCCAGATCGACGCGGTGCCAGGCCGGGTCATCAGACTCGTGCAGCGCTTCGAGCACTGCCGCGGCCATGGCGAACACCCCCGGATCGCCGGACGACACGACGATCACCGAACGCCCGGCGGCCGCCAGCCTGAAGGCGTGGCGGGCGCGTTGCATCTCTTCACGGTTGTCGGTGCAATGCTGCACCTGATCGTCACGGAACGGGCCAGCCATACGCACATAGGTTTCGTAACCGAGCACGTCGGTGGCACGGGCCAGTTCCGCCTTCACCGCTGGCACCATCAGTTCGGCAGCGCCCGGGCCGAGGCCGATGACGGCGAGACGACCGCGCGGACGGCCGATTTTCGCGATGTCCAGCGGTTGTTCCGCGATAGCCAAAGTGATGCCGTGCGCCGACTCAATCATCGACACGCCCGGCAGTGCATGGAGGTCGCTTGTTGCGCCGACAAACCGCAGCGGCACGCCCAGTTCCAACGCCGCTTCACGCAGATTCGCCGAAGCCATCTCAGTGTCGATCGCCACCAGACAGGCCAACGATTGCACCGCCACTTTCGCGTCGTGCAGCGCTGCACGCAGAGTGTTCGGCAGATCGGTGATTTCGGCGCAGACCATCGCCGCCACACTGCGCGGATAGATCAACAGCTCATTGGCACTCGCTTCGCGCTCGGCACTGCTCACATGAATCGAACGCTGCGCCTGCGGGTCTTCCGGCAACTGTGCCTGTTCCAGCCACGGCGCGGCGCCTTCGATGCGCACGCTGTGCCCGGCCAGCAGATCGGAGACAAAACGCTTGCCCAGTTCCAGATCCGCCAGTGCGTAGCCACTCGGCGGATTGAGCAGGCAGGTGCCAAAACGCAACTCGCCGCTGGTAGTAATGGCTGCCGCGACTTGCAGCCCGGCGGCGATTTCCCGCGCCATGACGTTCACGCCGCCAAGGCCACCGAGCAGCGGCACCACGGCACTGCCGTCTTCGGCGACGGCGAGTACCGCAGGCTCGGCGCCCTTCTCCAGCAACAGCGGCGCCAGCGTGCGAATGACAATGCCGGCCGCGCACAGGGCAATGATCGGCGTGTCCTGCTGATACAAGTCACGCAGCGTGGCGCCGAACGCCTGATAGGTGCAGTCAGCACCTTCGACCCGACCGGCCAGGCCATGGATCTGCGCAGCAGGGTATACCTGCTGAATACGGCGGGCCGTGGCCAGGCTGCCCTGACCGAGAATGACGATGGCGGGTATGGAGTGAGTCATCAGCCTTGCCACCGCTCGCCGGGCACGATGATCAGCGAGAAGTACGGCGAGGACATCGGCTCGACCTGATCAATCGGCACGATCTTCTGATTGGCCATGGTTGCGCGCTCGACATACAGCGCACGCTCAGCCAGACCGAGCTCTTCGAGCACCTGACGCACTTTGGGGAAGTTGCGCCCCAGCTTCATGATCACCGCTGCATCGGCATCGACCAGACGCCGTTTCAGCTCTTCATGGGGCAACACCCCGGACAGCACCGACAGGCTCTGATTGCGATACACCAACGGCGCGCCGAGTACCGAAGCGCCGCCGAGCATCGAGCACACGCCCGGCACCACTTGCGCCTCGTAACGGCTGGCGAGGCGATCGTGCAAATACATGTAGGAACCGTAGAAGAACGGATCCCCTTCACAGATCACCGCGACGTCGCGACCAGCATCCAGATGCGCAGCCACCGTCTCGGCGGCTTCATCGTAGAAATCACTGATGACCTGTTCATAGGAAAGCGGTGCCGGCAGCGCTTCGGTGGTCACCGGGTAAACCAATGGCAGCAGGTTCTGTGCTGCTTGCAGGTGCGCTTCGATGATGCCGAACGCGTTGCCCTTTTTGCCCTTGGCCACGAAGTACGCCACCACGGGAGACTCGCGCAGCAGGCGCAGCGCCTTGACGGTAATCAGTTCCGGGTCACCGGGACCGACGCCCAGGCCAATCAAACGACCTTTTGCCTGCATCATTCGATCTCCGTGGCGAGGGCGTTAACGGCGGCGGCGGCCATCGCGCTGCCACCGAGCCGGCCTTGCATGATCACGAACGGCACGCCACGGCTGTCGGCCGCCAGCGCGGCTTTCGATTCAGCGGCGCCGACGAAACCCACCGGGAAGCCGAGGATCAGCGCCGGTTTCGGCGCCCCGGCGTCGAGCATTTCCAGCAGATAGAACAGCGCGGTCGGCGCATTGCCGATTACCACCACACTGCCTTCCAGATGCGGCCGCCACAGTTCCAGCGCGGCGGCGGAACGGGTGTTGCCCAACTCACGCGCCAGCACCGGCACGCTCTCATCGCGCAGGGTGCAGATCACCTCGTTATTCGCCGGCAGGCGCGCACGGGTCACGCCTTCGCAGACCATCCGCGCATCGCAGAGGATCGGTGCACCGGCAGCGAGCGCATCGCGCCCGGCCTTGCCGGCCCCTTCCGAGAATTGCAGACCGTCGACAGCCTCGACCATGCCGCAGGCGTGGATCACCCGCACCGCGAGTTTTTCCAGGTCGGCCGGGATGCGCGCCAGATTGGCCTCGCGGCGAATGATCGCGAAGGAGTTGCGATAGATCTCCTGACCGTCGCGGATGTAATCAAGCATCAAGGGGGCTCCGAGAGCGGGCGGCGAGCAGGGTCGCGGCCGCTTCAATAGTAAGGTTGCTTGCGCGCAACGCGCCGAATCCCGGCAGCAAAGCATCGCGAAAATAGAGGTCGTAATGACCCGGACTGACGGCCAGCAAGGTCACCGGGGCACAGTGGGCGGCGGCGCACGAACGCGGGCAGCCGCAAAGGTGCGCGCTCAACCCCGGGGGCAGCAGTGGCGCCAGCAGACGAGCGTCCTGTTTGGTGTCGGCCAGACCTTTGCCACAGCCGTCAGAACCGGTGCAGGCGATCAGTCGCGCCAACGGTTCGAGGGGCTGAGTCAATAGGTTCAGGTGTTGCAGGCTGCGCAGCACTTGCGCCGCGTCGCACGGTTTCACGTTGGGCAGCAACAGACTTTGCCAGGGTGTGAAACGCAGGCTGCCATCACCGAACTGACGGGCCAGTTGTGCCGCGCCACGCAGCATGACCGGGTCGAGACGACCGAGTGGCGGCACTGCACCGACATAGACCCGGTTGTCGGCGTTCTGCGGATGAACGCCGATGTGCAAATCATCCGCCGCTGATGCGCGCTGCCAGTCCATGACCGATTTAACCGGCACACGCTCTCGCAACCGCTCAAGAAAGGCCAGGATGGGCAGTTCTTCGAGCAAATGACGCATGCGCGTCTGCTCCGGTCGAGCCCGATCAAGGAACAACGTCAGCACCGCCACGACCAGCGCATGGCCGTTTTCCAGCGCCACGGCGCCGACCGCCCGGTCCGTCGGGCAACCGGCGAACCCGAACGCCAGCAGCGTTTCGCCGTCGCGTTCGAACGCTGACAACCACAGATCATGCGGATGGTCGAGCATCGCCAGCGCTTCCCCGCCGTCCAGTTGCACGGCGAACTTGGCGCTCAGCTCAGAGAAGCGTGTATGGCTTTGCAAGGTGTCGAGAATCTGCTCGGCGAGTGCGCGGGTATCGACGCGCATCTGCCGGTCGATCCCGGCGGTGGGGCTGAGCATGAGGTTGCGTACATCGTCGCCGGCAGCGCTTCGCGGCCCTAGACCGGCGGCCAGCAGACTGTCGATCAGTGCGGCGCTGTGCGGGCCGATCCCGCGAATTTGCAGGTTGGCGCGGTTGGTCGCCTCGATCACGCCGCCGGCAAACCGCTGGGCAGCTTGCGCCACGGCATCGGCCTGATCCGCCGTGATCGAGCCACCATTGAGCTTGATCCGGCAGATCCCACCGTCCAATGCCTGGACGATACGCAGCAACCCCGGACAGGCCGAGGGGCGTATGGCGGTGGACATCGAGCGTTCGTTCAAGGGGCTGACCGGCTGCGTGGGAAAGGCGCTTCGTGGGCGAAGGCGCGGTATTATGCCTGCTTTGTCCGGTGGCATGAAAAGTCTGCCCGTCGGATCGACATGTTTAGAGGAATATAGATGTCACCCTGGCTGACGGTTGTGGGAATCGGTGAAGACGGCTTCAAGGGCTTGGGCAAAAACGCCCGACGAGCCCTGATGGGCGCCTCGCGGATCGTCGGCGGCCAGCGGCAACTGGACTTGCTGCCGGTGTGCATTCGTGGCGAGCGACAGTTGTGGCCGAGCCCGTTTTCCCTGGCGCCGGTGCTGGGACAACACGGCGAGGCCGTCTGCGTGCTGGCCAGCGGTGACCCGATGTTCTACGGCGTTGGCGCCAGCCTCGCGCGTCAGGTGCCGAGCGACGAGATGCTGATTCTGCCCGCGCCTTCCTCCTGTTCGCTGGCCGCTGCCCGCCTCGGCTGGCCATTGCAGGACGTGGTGACGCTGTCACTGGTCGCCCGCCCGCTGACGGCGCTCAATGCCCAATTGTTCAGCGGCGTGCGCCTGTTGCTGTTGAGCAATGACGGGCAGAGCCCGGCGGCTGTGGCGGCGCTGTTGCGTGATCGTGGTTTTGGCGCGAGCCGGATGAGCGTTCTGGAGCATCTGGGCGGTGCGGCCGAGCGGCGGCTCGACAGCAGCGCCAATGACTGGAACAACGGGCCGACTGCCGATCTCAATGTGATTGCCATCGAATGCCTGGCCGACAGCCACACTCCGCGTCTGTCGCGCCTCGCTGGCCTGCCCGACTCGGCCTTCCAGCATGACGGTCAACTGACCAAGCGCGACGTGCGCGCCATCACCCTCGCCCGCCTCGCCCCGACGCCGGGCGAATTGCTTTGGGATGTCGGCGCCGGCAGCGGCTCGATCGGCATCGAATGGATGCGCACCCACCCGAGTTGCCGGGCGCTGGCCATCGAAGCCGATGAGGGCCGTCAGCAATTGATCGAACACAACCGCGACGCGCTGGGTGTGCCGGGTCTGCAACTGATCCGTGGTCGTGCGCCGCAGGCTCTCGCAGGTCTGGAGCGCCCGGACGCGATTTTCATCGGTGGCGGTGTAACCCGCGAAGGTGTCTTCGAGGCGTGCTGGCAACAGCTCAAACCCGGTGGCCGACTGGTCGCCAACGCGGTGACCCTGCAAAGCGAAATCACCTTGATGAACTGGCGCGAACGTTACGGCGGTGAGCTGACGCGCATCCACGTCGCCCAGGCGCAACCACTGGGCGAGTTCGACACCTGGCGTCAGGCGTTGCCGATCACCTTGCTCGATCTGGTCAAACCCCTCGATGCGTGACGAAACCGCCGAACAACCCGCGCCACTGCGCAGCGGCCTGACCACCGGCAGTTGCGCCACGGCCACCAGCCTCGCCGCCGCACGCCTGCTACTGGGCGGCACGGCGGCCGACGCCGTGCAAATCGTGCTGCCCAAAGGTAAACAGGTGCAGATGCGTCTGGAGTTCTGTCGACTGACCGACGACGGCGCGGAAGCCGGGACGATCAAGGATGCCGGCGACGATCCGGACGTGACCCACGGCGCGCTGCTTTACTCGCGGGTGCAACTGATGACTGAGCCAGGCGTTCGTTTCATGGCCGGCAAAGGCGTTGGCACCGTGACCCGCCCGGGGCTGGTGCTGGCCGTGGGCGAACCGGCGATCAACCCGGTGCCACGCAAGATGATCAGCGACCACCTGAGCCTGCTCGCCGCCGAGACCGGTTACCGCGGCGGCTTCGAGGTCACGGTGAATGTCGAGGACGGTGAGGCGCTGGCGCTGAAAACCATGAACCCGCGCTTGGGCATTCTCGGCGGGCTGTCGATCCTCGGCACCAGCGGCATCGTTCGGCCGTTTTCCTGCGCGGCCTACATTGCATCGATCCATCAAGGCATCGACGTCGCCAAGACCAACGGTTTTCTGCACATCGCGGCCTGCACTGGCAACGCCAGCGAAGACACCATGCGCCGGGTCTACGACCTGCCGGAAATCGCCCTGATCGAAATGGGCGACTTCGTCGGCGCCGTGCTCAAGCACCTGCGCAAGGTGCCTGTGGATAAACTCAGTGTGTGCGGCGGCTTCGGCAAGATCAGTAAATTGGCGGCCGGGCATATGGATCTGCACTCACGACATTCCAGCATCGACTTGCCGCAACTGGCCGAATGGGCCGCCGCCATCGGTGCCGATGAAGGTTTGCAGCGCGACATTCGTGCGGCGAACACCAGCCAGCAGGCATTGGCCTTGGCCAGTGCGGTGGGGATCGCGCTGGGCGATGAGGTGTGTCGCCATGCGCTGAATTTCGCCCGCAGCGTGGTGCCGGCGCAGGTACAGGTCGAAGTGTTTGCGATTGACCGTCAGGGCGGCATCGTCGGTCACGCAGGAGGGTTTGCATGAAGCGCATTTTGCTACTGGGCGGCGTGACCGAAGCACTGGCCATCGCCCGGACATTAGGGCCTTCGCACATTTACAGCCTGGCTGGGGTGGGCCGTGTGCCCACCGACCTGACCTGTCAGGTGCGCATCGGCGGCTACGGTGGCGCCCAAGGGCTGGCGCAATTCATCCGTGACGAAGGCATTGATCTGCTGTTCGACGCCACCCACCCCTATGCCGCGCAAATCAGCCAGAACGCTGCCACCGCCGCGCAACTGACCGGCCTCCCCTGCTGGGCCCTGCGCCGCCCCGCATGGCAGCCGCAACCGGGTGACGATTGGCGCGAAGTCAGCGACTGGGCCGAATTGATCAGCGCTCTGGTGCCGTTTCGCCGCCCACTGTTCACCCTCGGTCGCGAACCGTTGCAGCATCTGGACGAAATCCCGGCGGATCAATTCTGGACCCTGCGCGCCCTCGATGTTTATCCCGGCAACGAGCGTTGCGAAGTGATCGGCGCTCGCGGACCGTTTCTGCTGGAGGATGAACGGACGTTGTTCGAGCGCCAGCAGATCGATGTGCTGATCAGCAAGAACAGTGGCAGCACCGCGACCGAGCCGAAGCTTGAAGTGGCGCGCGAGCGTGGGGTGCCGGTTTTGGTTTTGAAGCGGCCGGGGTTGCCGGGGGTTGATCGGGAGTTTCTGTCGCTTCAAGAAACACTGGCTGCGTTGGAGGCAATCGACCTGTAAGGCAAGATCCACAGCTTGCGTGATAAGTAACCTATTTGTTACCTTCAGAGCCAGCCGTGATCACACTCGAAGAATATCTGCAGGAAGATGAATCAAGCCCGTTTGGCCGGTGGATTTCCACGCTGAACGTACAGGCGGCAATCAAGGTTTCTAATGCAATGATTCGATTGGAAATGGGCAACACTTCCAACATCAAATCGTTCGACGGTCTAGGCGAATACAGAATCAATTGGGGACCAGGGTACAGAATCTATCTCATACAAGAAGGAAAACGGCTGATCATTTTGTTCGGAGGAGGAGACAAATCCACACAAAAAAAAGACATCAAACAAGCGAAAGCGTTGATAGCCGAATTTCGAACTCGAAAAAAAGCTGAACAGGACCGGAGGTAATTTGATGGTTCTCACTCGAAGCTACAAACATTCAATTGCAGAACGTGCCCAACGAGACCCGGAGTTTGCTCAAGCATTGCTGGATGAGGCCGCTACGCTGTTCCTCAATGGCGAACCAGAAATGGCGAGGATCATTTTGCGCGATCTTGTTAACGCGACGGTCGGCTTCGAAGAGCTTGCAAGGGAGACCCAAAAACCCAGTAAAAGCCTGCATCGAATGCTGTCAGCCAACGGTAATCCGAGCATGGACAACCTGGCCAAAATATTTTCGGTAATCCGCGCTACGCTTGGTGTCGATATGCAGGTTCATGCCGTACCAGTGAACTGAGCACGTAATTGAAGAGTGCGCTGCGACACCAAACCGCACGACGCTTTTTTACTTATCGGCCCCGATCAGGCTAAATAGCCGCGCCTGATCGCCCATCCAACGGATCTGTCCCATGAACCGACAACGGCTAGCCATTGCCTGGATCGCCTGCTTTGCAGTGCTGTTCAACATGCTTGCCATGCCGATGACGGGGGCGATGGCGCAAGCGGCCAATTCACCGGCCGAACAACTGCTGTGGAGCAGTTTCTGCACCGGCAGCGGGACGAAAATGGTGGCGATCAACATCGGCACCACGGATCAGAAAGCTCCGCCCAGCGACAGCCACTCCAACATGCAGCATTGCTGGTGTTGCTCGGGGTCGGCGCCTTTGGTGGCGCTGCCAGGGCATGCGCCGCCGCTGTATTTCGCCCGTTTTGAGAGCAATCGCAGCGTGGCACCCGCCTCACTGCAAACACCCACACCGCGCCAGCAATGGCCGAGCCTCAATCCCCGCGCTTCCCCTCTGGTTTGATTTGTTCGCGCAATTGACCTGCGTTTCAAATCGTTCTGGAGAACTGCCATGTTGAAAAAAATCATCGTCCTCGCTGCGTTGCTGTTGCCTGCGTGTTTTGCCCATGCCCATGAATACAAGGCCGGGGAGCTGGAAATCGCCCACCCGTGGTCGCAGGAACTGCCGCCCAACGCACCCACCGTCGCGGCGTATTTCGTGATTCATAACGCCGGAAAAACGGCCGATCGACTCCTCAGTGTCGACTCGCCTATCGCCCCCGAAGCGCAATTGCACGAGCACGTGATGCAGGGCGATCTGATGAAGATGCAGCAAGTGCCGAGCGTAGACATTCCGGCCGGCGGCAAGGTGACGTTCGCGCCGATGGCCTATCACGTCATGCTGCTCAACCCGACCGATCGCAGCCTGCTCAGCGACGGCAAACGCTTTCCGCTGACGATGCATTTCGAGAAGGCCGGGGACGTCACCGTCGAAGTCGCCGTGCAGAAAAAACCGCCGCACGACATGCCGGAACACGCGCACGCCCAATAACCGATACGGTTAACGACGCCCATGCGCCCGCTGAGCGCCAGGCCATCCCTGCAACGCCGTCAGACTGAACATCTGACCTGCGGCAGCTGGATCGCCCTGTTCGCCATGTTGATGATCTTCATCGGCCCACTGATTTCTCAGTCGATGCCGATGGATCAACACGCCTCGACCTCCATGCCGATGAGCATGGACATGGCGATGGACATGCCGGGCATGGAGCACGCCGGGCACGGCGCCAAGCCTTGCGCCGAACACTGCCCGCCGCAATCCTCGCACCACGCACTGTGGGAAAAGTGCGGCTATTGCAGCCTGCTGTTCAATTGCCCGGCGCTGACCGGCGGTGGCTCGTTCGCCGCATTCAGCATCGCCCACGCCAACACCTTCACCCCGCCCTCCCCGCGCCTGGGCCATGCCCGGCAAACCTTCTTCCCCGGCGCCCGCACCCGCGCCCCGCCCATCGCCGCGTAAACACCCACCTCTGATTACACACGGTTGAGAAGACAGCTTCAGGCTGCCGGCCGTGTCGTTTACGACTGTTTGATGGAAATTGTCATGTCCAGGTTTTCTGCTGTTCCACGCTCGGGCGCTGCCCAGGCGTCCTTCGCTTTGAACGAATCGCGTATTCGTTTCAGGCACGCGACCGCCGTCCTTTGCGGCGTCCTGCTGTCCCCTCTGGTGCTGGCCGATGATCACGCCGCACACGCGGATGAACTGAGCCCGACGGTGATCACCGCCATTGCGCCGAGTTCGCCACTGACGGTTGTCACCAACCCCAAGGATCCGCGCCAACCGGTGCCGGCCAGTGATGGCGGTGATTACCTGAAGACCATTCCGGGCTTCGCCCTGGTGCGCAACGGCGGTACCAACGGCGATCCGGTGCTGCGCGGCATGTTCGGTTCGCGGCTGAACATTCTCACCAACGGCAGCATGATGCTCGGCGCCTGCCCCGGCCGGATGGACGCGCCAACGTCGTACATCTCGCCGCAAACCTACGACAAGCTCACCGTCATCAAAGGCCCGCAAACCGTGCTCTATGGCCCCGGCGCATCGGCCGGTACGGTGCTGTTCGACCGTGAGCCGGAGAGTTTCGGCGAACTCGGCACGCGGGTGAACGCCAGCATTCTGGCCGGCTCCCACGGCCGTTTCGACAAAGTGGTCGATGCCGCTGCCGGCGGGCCGCTGGGCTATGTAAGGGTGATCGGCAACACCGCGCATTCCGACGACTATCGCGACGGCAACAATGACATCGTCGCTTCGCGCTACGACAAGTGGAACGGCGACGTGGCGCTCGGCTGGACCCCGGACGCCGACACCTTGATCGAGCTGACTGCCGGCAAGGGCGACGGCGAAGCCCGCTACGCCGGTCGCGGCATGGACGGTTCGCAGTTCCTGCGTGAAAGCCTCGGGCTGCGTTTCGAAAAATCCAACATCAGCGATGTGCTGGAGAAACTGGAAGCGCAGGTCTACTACAACTACGCCGACCATGTGATGGACAACTACACCCTGCGCACGCCGTCCGGCACCGGGATGATGGCCGGGGCGATGGCGTCCAACGTCGACCGCCGAACCCTCGGCGCGCGGATCAAGGCCACCTGGCGCTGGGCCGATATCCAGTTGATCACCGGCCTCGATGCGCAGACCAACGAGCATCGCCAGCGCAAAGCGATGGGCATCGACACCTATAAGAACGTGCCGCGCAACAAGGACGCCGACTTCCACAACTACGGTGTGTTCAGCGAAATGACCTGGTACGCCGCCGACCGTGACCGACTGATCACGGGCGCTCGAATCGACCGTGCTTCAGCCAAGGATTATCGGCAGAGCACCGGTTCGGGAATGATGTCGCGCCCCAATCCAACCGCCGACAACACCCGCGCCGACACACTGCCAAGCGGCTTCGTCCGTTACGAGCATGACCTGGCCGACAGCCCGGCCACGCTCTTCGCCGGCCTAGGTCATGTGCAGCGTTTCCCGGATTACTGGGAACTGTTTTCGCCCAAGTCGGGCCCGGCGGGTTCGGTCAACGCGTTCGACTCGATCAAACCGGAAAAGACCACGCAGTTCGATTTCGGCGTGAACTACAAGAGCGCCGAACTCGAAGCCTGGGCCTCCGGCTACATCGGCGTGGTGCGCGATTACATCCTGTTCGATTACACCCCCGGGATGATGGGCGCGACCTCCCGCGCCGAGAACATCGACGCGCGGATCATGGGTGGTGAACTCGGTGCTGCTTACAAACTCACCGACCACTGGAAAGCCGATGCGACCCTGGCCTACGCCTGGGGCAAGAACAGCAGCGACGGCAAGGCACTGCCGCAGATGCCGCCGCTCGATGCACGTCTGGGCCTGACCTACAGCGAAGACAACTGGAGCGCCGGCGCACTGTGGAGGGTAGTGGCCGCGCAAAACCGTATCGACCAGAACAAGGGCAACGTGGTCGGCAAGGATTACGACAAGAGTTCGGGCTTCGGCGTGTTCTCGCTCAACGGTGCCTACCGGATCAACAAGCACTGGAAGGTCAGCAGCGGCGTCGACAACCTGTTCGGCAAGGCTTACGCCGAACACCTGAACCTGGCGGGCAACGCCGGTTTCGGCTACCCGGCCAATGACCCGCAAGCCATCAACGAACCGGGGCGCACGCTCTGGACCAAGGTGGACATGAGTTTCTAACGGAGCTGGCCCCCCGCTCCCACAAGGGCAATGCGGTGTTCCACCCAATGCAGAACAACTAAAAGATCCAAGCCAAGCGGAGCAAACGTGATGCAAAAGCCCAAACCGAATTTCTACAACCTGGCCTGGCGTTGGCATTTCTATGCCGGTTTATTCGTCGCGCCCTTCATGGTGATGTTGGCCCTGACCGGCATCATTTACCTGTTCAAACCGCAGCTCGATTCGCTGATGTACAGCAGCCTGCTCAACGTCCCGGCCGGGCACCACACCGTTCCGGCCGACGATTTGCTACAACGGGTGAAAAGCGCTTACCCACAAGGCCAGGTCACGCAGTACCTGCCACCGCTGAACGGCGAACGCAGTGCGCAATTTGTCGTCAAGAACGCCGGGCACGAACTCAACGTGTTCATCGACCCGTACCACGGCGACATCCTCGGCGAGCAGGATGCCAAGCAGAACCTGCAAGCCATCGCCCGCGCGATTCATGGCGAATTGATGATCGGCACCGTAGGCGACCGATTGATCGAAATGGCCGCCGGTTGGGGGGTGGTGCTGGTGGTGTCGGGGCTTTTCCTGTGGTGGCCGCGCGGTCAGGCAGCCGGCATTCTCTGGCCGCGATTGAACAGTCGCGGCCGCGTGTTGTGGCGTGACCTGCACGCCGTCACCGGGTTCTGGGGCGCGACCCTGTTGCTGGTGATGCTGCTCAGTGGCATGACCTGGACCGGCTTCTGGGGCAAACAATACGCACAGGTGTGGAACGTGTTCCCGGCCGCCATGTGGGACAACGTGCCGACCTCTGACGTCGAGGCCCGCAGCCTCAACAGCGCCACCCGCCAGACCGTGCCATGGGCGATGGAAAACACGCCGATGCCGATGTCCGGCGACCACGCTGAACACATGGCCCACGGTGACGCCCACGCCGGCCCCGCCGCGCCTGCCATCAGCCTGCAAGCGGTGCAGGACATCGCCAACCAACGCAAGGTCGAGCCGGGTTACAGCATCACCCTGCCAACCACCGCCACCGGCGTATTCACCATCGCCGTGTTCGCCGATGACCCACGCAACGACGCCACCCTGCATGTCGATCAGTACACCGGCAAAGTCCTCGCCGATGTGCGCTTCGAACAGTACGGCACGGTGGCCCGCGCCACCGAAATCGGCGTGATGCTGCACGAAGGCAAGATGTTCGGCACCTTCAACCAGATCGTCGTGCTGCTGATCTGCCTGATGATTTTGCTCAGCGCTGTCAGTGGTGTGGTGATCTGGTGGAAACGTCGGCCACAGGGCAAGTTCGGTGTGCCGCCGCTGCGTCATGACTTGCCGAAATGGAAAACCGGGGTGGTGATCATGCTGACGCTGGCGGTGATATTTCCTCTGGTGGGGGCTTCGTTGGTGGTGGTGTGGTTGCTTGATCGGCTGCTGCTTGCGCGACTAGGCCGACAAACTGAATCTGCCTCACCTTCATCATGAGTCCGTCGAGATGCGCGTCTCAGGCAGTTCTATAAAATGCTGGCCTTATAAGTCGGCGATCAATAGTGTTACTGTATAACTCCAGCTTGCCATTCTGCCCGCGGCCAAAACGCTGCGGGCATTCTTTTGAAGAAGTGATTCACCATCCCGATCAACAAGTACATCTTGTCCGGTTTCGATCTGATCGCCCCGAGTAACGGCACCGTGGTGGGTGCGACGTTGTCTTGGCAAGTCTTGCACAACACGACCCTGGGTTTGCAGGTGAACAATCTGTTTGACCGCCGATATGCGCAAAGCCAATACAATGAGGGCCAACAGTGGACACTCGGCGAGCCGAGGTCGTTCTTTGTCACTGCTGATTACACCTTTTGATTCACCGGCCCCTTCGCGAGCAAGCCCGCTCCCACATTGAAATGCGTTCCACTGTGGGAGCGGGCTTGCTCGCGAAGGCGTCATCAGCAGCACCCGATATTTCAGAGTAGAAGATGACCGCACTGACAATCGCCAACCTCGCCTGGACACCCCTGGGCCATGGCCACTGCCATCACCAGTTCCAGCTGCGTGACGCCTCGCTGCACGTGGCCGCCGGTGAGTTCGTCGGCCTGATCGGTCCCAACGGCAGCGGCAAGACCAGCCTGTTGCGCTGTGCGTATCGCTTCAGCCCGCCGGAAAACGGCGAGGTCAAACTGGATCACCACAACGTCTGGAAACAATCCTCACGCTGGTGCGCGCAGCGCATCGCTGTGGTCTTGCAGGAATTCCCCGACGCTTTCGGCCTGACCGTCGAAGAAGTCGTCGCCATGGGCCGCACGCCGCACAAAGGTCTGTTCGACGGCGAAACCCTCGAGGATCGAAACCTTGCGACTCAAGCGCTCAAGTCAGTCGGCCTGGACGGCTTCGAAGACCACGCCTTCGCCACCCTCTCCGGCGGTGAAAAACAACGCGTGATTCTTGCCCGCGCCCTGACCCAGCAACCGCAACTGCTAATGCTCGACGAACCGACCAACCACCTCGACCCGCGCTATCAGCTTGAGTTGCTGCAACTGGTCAAACGCCTGAAGATCGGCACCCTCGCCAGCATCCACGACCTGAACCTGGCCGCCGCGTTCTGCGACCGACTGTACGTGATCAACCACGGCCGTATCGTCGCCAGCGGCACACCGCAAGAAGTCCTCACCACGGAACTGCTGCGCGACGTTTTCGGCGTCGAGGCATTGATCGACTCTCACCCCCTTCACGACTACCCGCGAATCACCTGGATAACCCGACCATGACTGTGCGTTCCCTGCTTTGCGTCGCTCTTGTGCTGTGCAGTGCCCAAGCCTTGGCCGAGGCCACGAAATACCCGCTGACCGTTCAAAGCTGCAACCGCGAAGTGACGTTCAAGGAAGCGCCAAAACACGCGGTCAGCCACGACATCAACATGACCCAGATGATGCTCGCCCTCGGCCTCAAATCGCGGATGGCCGGTTACAGCGGCGTCAGTGGCTGGAAGTCGGTCACCCCTGATATGCAGTCGCTGCTCGACGGCTTGCCCGAGCTGGCAGCGAAATATCCGTCGGTGGAAACCCTGCTCAACGCCAACGTCGATTTCTTCTTCGCCGGCTGGGATTACGGCATGCGCGTGGGCGGTGATCTCACGCCACAGACCCTGCAACCGCTGGGCATCAATGTGTATGAGCTGACCGAGTCCTGCGCTTTCGTGATGAAGCGCCCGGCCGCCTCGCTTGAAGACACCTACAACGACCTGCGCAACCTCGGCAAAATCTTCGACGTGCAGGATCGCGCCAATGCGCTGATCGCCCGGATGCAGGCGCAAGTCGCCGACGTGCGCAAAGACCTGCCCGCCGAGAAACCCCGCGTGTTCCTCTACGACAGCGGCGAAGACCGCGCCATGACGTCCGGCCGCCTCGGCATGCCGCAAGCGCTGATCGATGCAGCGGGCGGGCGCAATATTCTCGATGACGTCGAAGCGAGCTGGACCCGCGTCAACTGGGAAACAGTGGTCGAGCACAATCCGCAGGTCATCGTGATCGTCGACTACAGCGAAATCACCGCCGATCAAAAAATCGAATTCCTGCTGAAGAACAAAGCGCTGCAATCGGTGGACGCGATCAAGAACCAGCGCTTCATCGTCATCCCCTACGTGCAAGCCACGCCGGGAATCGACAACGTGCTGGCCGTTGAAACACTGGCCAAAGGTTTTCACGGCGAATGATCAACCGTCGCTACGCCCTGTTGCTGATGGCCCTCAGCGCCCTGTTGCTGGTGTCGTGTGTGGTGTCGCTCGGCTTCGGCCCGGCGCGGGTGCCGGTCGACGTGGTGTGGCGGATTTTGCTGCACAAGACGCTCGGTTTCGGCGAGGTGAACTGGAGCGCAGGGCAGGAACATATCGTCTGGCTGATCCGTGTGCCGCGTATGTTGCTCGGGGCGCTGGTCGGTGCGGGCCTCGCACTGATCGGCGCGGTGCTGCAAGCGGTGACGCGCAACCCTCTGGCCGATCCGCATCTGCTCGGTGTGACATCCGGAGCGACGTTGGGCGCGGTGATTGTGGTGCTGCACGTCGGTGAAATCATCGGCCTGCTGACCTTGCCGATTGCGGCGTTCATCGGCGCGCTGCTGAGCATGCTCGTGGTGGTGGCGATTGCCAGTCGCCATGGCCGGCTCGACAGCGATCGCTTGCTGCTGTGCGGTGTGGCGGTGTCGTTCGTGATGATGGCGATCGCCAATCTGCTGCTGTTCATGGGCGACCACCGCGCCAGTTCGGCGGTGATGTTCTGGATGCTCGGCGGGCTCGGCCTGGCGCGCTGGGAGCTGCTCGCAGTGCCCGCGGCCAGCGTGTTGCTCGGGCTGATCTTGCTGCTGGGCATGGCGCGTCCGTTGAACGCGTTGATGGCCGGTGAACAGACCGCCGTGACCCTCGGCCTGAATGCTCGCTCGGTACGCTTGCGGGTGTTTGTCATCGCCTCGTTGATGACCGGGGTGCTGGTGTCGATCAGCGGCTCCATCGGGTTTGTCGGGCTGATGGTGCCGCACATTGCGCGCCGCCTGGTCGGTGCCGAACACCGGCAATTGCTGCCGGTGTGTGTGCTGCTCGGCAGTGTGTTTCTGATTTGGGTCGACGTCGCCGCACGCACGATGATCGCCCCCGAAGACCTGCCCATCGGCGTCGCCACGGCCGCAATCGGCGGGCTGTTCTTCATCGGTCTGATGCGCCGTCGCTGACTGTCCACCTTTCAAAACTGTGGGAGCAGGCTCGCTCCCACATTTGATTTTTGTTTACCACTAGATCGCGCCCCAATCTGGCGCGGCCGCCTGCACCAACGCTCCACGAGCGTTCCTTCATGGTGCACCGAACCCACGCGCAAGCGCTCTAAACCGACATTTCCCTGCCCCTCCCCGACCGGGCACAGCCCTTGCAAAACACCCTTCAGTCGTCCGCATCTGCCAACCATAAAAAACTTTAACGTTCATGGAGATCGCACAATGAAGCGTCGCAGTTTGATCAAGGCTTTCACACTCACGGCATCCATTGCCGCGATGGGCATGACCTGGACTGTCCAGGCCGCCGAGACCATCAAGGTCGGGATTCTGCATTCGTTGTCCGGCACCATGGCGATCTCCGAAACATCGCTCAAAGACATGGCGCTGATGACCATCGATGAGATCAACGCCAAGGGCGGCGTCAACGGCAAGATGCTGGAGCCGGTGGTCGTCGATCCGGCGTCGAACTGGCCGTTGTTCGCCGAAAAGGGCCGGCAGTTGCTGACCCAGGACAAGGTTGCCGTGGTGTTCGGTTGCTGGACCTCGGTGTCGCGTAAATCGGTATTGCCGGTGTTCGAAGAACTCAACGGTCTGCTGTTCTACCCGGTGCAATACGAAGGCGAAGAGATGTCGCCGAACGTGTTCTACACCGGCGCTGCGCCCAATCAGCAAGCGATCCCGGCGGTTGAATACCTGATGAGCGAAGAAGGTGGCAGCGCCAAGCGTTTCTTCCTGCTAGGCACCGACTACGTCTACCCGCGCACCACCAACAAGATCCTGCGTTCGTTCCTGCATTCCAAAGGCGTGGCCGACAAGGACATCGAAGAGGTCTACACACCGTTCGGTCATAGCGACTATCAAACCATCGTTGCCAACATCAAAAAGTTCTCGGCGGGTGGCAAGACTGCGGTGATTTCCACGGTCAACGGCGACTCCAACGTGCCGTTCTATAAAGAGCTGGCTAACCAGGGTCTGAAAGCCACCGACGTACCGGTGGTGGCGTTCTCGGTGGGCGAAGAAGAGCTGCGCGGCATCGACACCAAACCGTTGGTGGGCAACCTCGCGGCATGGAACTACTTCGAGTCGGTGGAGAACCCGGTGAACAAGAAGTTCGTCGCGGACTGGAAGGCCTACGCGAAGAAACACAACCTGCCGGGCGCCGACAAAGCGGTGACCAACGATCCGATGGAAGCCACCTACGTCGGCATCCACATGTGGGCGCAGGCCGTGGAGAAAGCCAAGTCCACTGACGTCGACAAAGTCCGCGAAGCCCTCGCCGGCCAGACCTTTGCCGCGCCGTCGGGTTACACCCTGACCATGGACAAGACCAATCACCACCTGCACAAACCGGTGATGATCGGCGAGATCCAGGCCGATGGTCAGTTCAACGTGGTCTGGCAGACCGAAGGCCCGATCCGTGCGCAGCCGTGGAGCCCGTTTATCGAAGGCAACGACAAGAAGCCGGATTATGCGGTGAAGAGCAACTGAGCCACTGGGTGTCAGGGCCCGAGCACAAAACCCGGACCTGATGCAATTCCCTGTGGGAGCGGGCTTGCTCGCGAAGACGGCGGCACATCCAACATCAATGTGACTGACCCATCGTATTCGCGAGCAAGCCCGCTCCCACATTGTCCGCGTAAGGCCAATGACATGCTGACTGCCCTTTACCGTCTATTCCTCGCTATCGCGCTCTTACTGCCGATGGCCGCGCATTCCGGCGACGCCGAAGACTTCGTCGCCGCCAACGCCATGCAACAAGCCAAACTGCTGCAAGACTGGGCCGCGCAGCCCGACCCGGCCCGTATAGAACTGATCAACGCCCTGCAACAAGGCGAACTGACCCTCGACGGCCAAGCCAAAACCCTGCGCCTGAACAACCGCCTGCGGGGTCTGATCGACACCGCTCTGGCCAGCCACCAATTGCTCGCCGCCGACGCCAAAATCCGTCTGGCTGCCGCGCAGCAATTGCAGAAAAGCGCGAAACCCGCGCAGCTGAAATTCCTCGACCAGCAACTGGCTGGCGAAAAAGATGAAAGCGTCCACGCCGCCCTGAGCCTGGTTCTGGCCAATCTGCAACTGGTCGACACTGACCCCGCCGTGCGGCTGGCCGCTGTGCGCTTGCTCGGTAAAACCGGCGATCCGCTGGCTCGCACTCGTCTCGAAGGCTTGCTTGAACCCGGTGTCGAAACCGATGCCAGCGTGCGCACTGCCGCCGAAACCAGCCTCGCTCAGGTGAAACGCAAACTGCTGATCGGCGAAATACTCGGCCAGGCGTTCAGCGGCATGTCACTCGGCTCGATCCTGCTGCTCGCGGCGCTGGGCCTGGCGATCACCTTCGGTCTGCTGGGCGTGATCAACATGGCCCACGGCGAGATGCTGATGCTAGGGGCCTACTCGACCTACGTGGTGCAACTGATGTTCCAGCGCTACGCCCCGCAGGCCATCGAGTTCTATCCGCTGATCGCGCTGCCGGTGGCGTTCTTCGTCACCGCCGCCATCGGCATGGCGCTGGAGCGCACGGTGATTCGCCACTTGTATGGCCGACCGCTGGAAACCCTGCTCGCCACCTGGGGCATCAGCCTGATGCTGATTCAGCTTGTGCGTTTACTGTTCGGCGCACAGAACGTTGAAGTGGCCAACCCCGCCTGGCTGTCCGGTGGCATTCAGGTGCTGCCGAATCTGGTGCTGCCGTACAACCGCATCGTCATCATCGCCTTCGCGTTGTTTGTGGTGGTGCTGACCTGGCTGCTGCTGAACAAGACACGCCTGGGCCTCAACGTGCGTGCTGTCACCCAAAACCGCAACATGGCTGCTTGCTGCGGCGTGCCAACCGGGCGCGTCGACATGCTGGCTTTCGGTCTCGGTTCTGGTATCGCCGGCCTCGGCGGTGTGGCGCTGAGCCAGATTGGCAACGTCGGCCCGGACCTCGGCCAGAGCTACATCATCGATTCGTTTTTGGTGGTGGTGCTTGGCGGCGTCGGCCAATTGGCCGGTAGCGTGCTCGCGGCGTTCGGCCTCGGTATCACCAACAAGATTCTCGAACCGCAGATCGGTGCGGTGCTCGGCAAGATCCTGATCCTCGCGCTGATCATTCTGTTCATTCAGAAACGTCCGCAAGGCCTCTTCGCACTCAAAGGACGGGTGATCGACTGATGAACCAGCCTCTATTAGTCACGGCCACGCAAAAGGCTGGCCCGAAAGTCACGATTGCCGTTGGCGCGGTGATCCTCGCGCTACTGATCGCAATGCCTTTGCTGTCGCTGTTGTCGCCGGAAAACGCGCTGCATGTCTCGGCGTACACCCTGACGTTGGTCGGCAAAATCCTCTGCTACGCCATCGTCGCGCTGGCGCTGGATCTGGTCTGGGGTTACGCCGGTCTGCTGTCCCTCGGCCACGGCTTGTTCTTCGCCCTCGGCGGTTATGCGATGGGCATGTACCTGATGCGTCAGGCCGCCGGTGATGATTTGCCAGCGTTCATGACCTTCCTGTCGTGGACCGAATTGCCGTGGTACTGGGCCGGCACCAGCAGCTTTGTCTGGGCCATGTGCCTGGTGGTGTTGGCGCCGGGTTTGCTGGCGCTGGTGTTCGGCTTCTTCGCCTTCCGTTCGCGGATCAAGGGCGTGTATTTCTCGATCATGACCCAGGCCCTGACCTTCGCCGGCATGCTCCTGTTTTTCCGTAACGAGACCGGGTTTGGCGGCAACAACGGCTTCACCAATTTCCGCACGATTCTCGGTTTCGGCATCACGGAACCGGGCACCCGTGCGGTGCTGTTTCTGGCGACGGTGTTGCTGCTGGTGGCGAGTCTGTTTATCGGCTGGCGTCTGGCGCAAAGCAAGTTCGGCCGAGTGCTGACGGCGCTGCGCGATGCGGAAAACCGCCTGATGTTCTGCGGTTACGACCCGCGTGGCTTCAAGCTGTTTGTCTGGGTGTTGAGCGCGGTGTTGTGTGGCTTGGCCGGTGCGCTCTACGTGCCACAGGTGGGGATCATCAACCCAAGCGAAATGTCGCCGACCAACTCCATCGAAGCGGCGGTCTGGGTCGCCCTCGGCGGACGCGGCACGTTGATCGGGCCGTTGCTTGGCGCCGGCGTGGTCAACGGCATGAAGAGCTGGTTCACCGTGGCGTTCCCCGAGTACTGGCTGTTCTTCCTCGGCGCGCTGTTCATCGTCGTGACCCTGTACTTGCCCAAAGGCGTGATTGGTCTGCTGAAGAAACGAGGTGAACAATGAGAGTCACAGCAAGTGCTGAATTCATGCTCGAACCGGCCTTTTTTCCCGTGGAGCCCAACAAGGATGAGGGCACCAGCCGCGACTCGATCGGCCTTGGTCAGCGCGTTGGCCCGGGGCTCGATACTCGCCACGGGACGATCCTGACCCTGGAAGACATCAGCGTCAGCTTCGATGGCTTCCGGGCGCTGAACAACCTCAACCTGTACATCGGCGTCGGCGAATTGCGCTGCATCATCGGCCCCAACGGCGCGGGCAAGACCACGCTGATGGACGTGATCACCGGCAAGACGCGCCCCAGTCACGGCAAGGCCTGGTTCGGCGAAACCCTGGACCTGACGCAGATGAGCGAAGTGCAGATCGCCCAGGCCGGCATCGGCCGCAAGTTCCAGAAGCCGACAGTGTTCGAAGCGCTGAGCGTGTTCGAAAACCTCGAATTGGCGCAGAAAACCGACAAATCGGTGTGGGCCAGTTTGCGTGCGCGCCTGAGTGGCGAGCAACGTGAGCGCATCAGCGAAGTGCTGGAAACCATTCGCCTGACCTCCTCGGTCAATCGCCCGGCGGGCTTGTTATCCCACGGCCAGAAGCAGTTTCTGGAAATCGGCATGTTGCTCATGCAAGACCCGCAACTGCTGCTGCTCGACGAACCGGTCGCGGGCATGACCGACGCTGAAACCGAATTCACCGCCGAGCTGTTCAAGTCGCTGGCAGGCAAGCATTCGCTGATGGTAGTGGAACACGACATGGGCTTTGTCGGCTCGATTGCCGATCACGTCACGGTGTTGCACCAGGGCAGCGTGCTGGCCGAAGGGTCGCTTGAGCAGGTGCAAGAAAACGAGCGGGTGATCGAGGTCTACCTCGGCCGCTGACCCTGAAAACACCTTTCCAATGTGGGAGCGGGCTTGCTCGCGAATGCGGTGTGTCATTCAAAGTTGATGGCGACTGATCCACCGCATTCGCGAGCAAGCGCGCTCCCACAGGGGGATTTGAGGAGAATTTGAGAATGCTGCAAGTCGACACGCTGCACCAGTACTACGGCGGTAGCCACATCCTGCGCGGCCTGAGCTTTGACGTGAAGGTCGGCGAGGTCACCTGCCTGCTCGGGCGCAACGGCGTGGGCAAGACCACCCTGCTCAAATGCCTGATGGGTCTGTTGCCGGCCAAGGAAGGCGCAGTGAATTGGGAAGGCAAACCGATCACCACGCTCAAGCCGCATCAGCGGGTGCACGCCGGGATCGCTTATGTGCCGCAGGGCCGGGAGATTTTCGGGCGTCTGACGGTGGAAGAAAATCTGCTGATGGGCCTGTCGCGTTTTCCTGGTTCCGAGGCCAAGGAAGTCCCGGCGTTCATCTACGAATTGTTCCCGGTGCTGCTACAAATGAAGCAGCGGCGCGGCGGCGACTTGTCCGGTGGTCAGCAACAACAGTTGGCCATTGGTCGAGCCCTGGCCAGTCGTCCGCGTTTGCTGATCCTCGACGAACCCACCGAAGGTATTCAGCCGTCGGTGATCAAGGAGATTGGCGCGGTGATCAAAAAGCTCGCAGCCCGAGGCGACATGGCGATTCTGCTGGTGGAGCAGTTCTACGATTTCGCCGCTGAACTGGCCGATCAGTACCTGGTGATGTCCCGGGGCGAGATTGTCCAGCAGGGACGCGGAGAAAACATGGAAGCCGAGGGTGTGCGCGGACTGGTTACGATCTAACCTGTAGCGTCCTAACGATAATCAGAAAACATGAATTTACCTTTAACGACTGCCCTGTTTACCCCGAGCTGGCACGCCGAGCTGGAGTTGGCGTACGCCCGCTTCGGCGACTGCACGCGCCCGGTTCAGCGCCGACACCTCGGCCCGCTGCGGGTGCAGAAGCATCTGTATGCCGAAGGTCCCGAGGTCTGCCAGCACATCATCGTCCATCCGCCGGGTGGCATTGCCGGCGGTGATCGGCTGGACATCAGCGCCCGCGTCGAACCGCACGCCTGGGCGCAGATCACCAACCCCGGCGCGGCCAAGTGGTATCGCGCCGCGGGCCCTGCCTTTCAAAAGCTCGACTTGAAAGTCGCTGCCGGAGCAACGCTGGAATGGCTGCCACAGGAAACCATCGTCTACAGCGCCGCACAGGCTGAGCTGACCACCTCGATTGAGCTTGAGGGGGATGCGCGGCTGTTCTACTGGGACGTGGTGGCGCTGGGTCGCCCGGCCAGCGGCGAGCGTTTCGACCTCGGGCATTTTCAATCGCACCTGGATATTCGTCGCGACGGTCGATTGCTCTGGCATGAGCGCCAGCGCATTGTCGGCGATGACGGTTTGCTCGATTCGCCGATAGGGCTGGACGGCCATCCGGTGTTTGCCACGTTGCTGGTGACCGGTGAGATTGATGCTGAACGGCTGGAGCGCTGCCGCTCGTTGGGCCATGAAGTGCGCGGGGATCTGACGCAGTTGCCGGGGCTGTTGGTGGCTCGTTGTCTGGCTAACGAAGCATTGCTCGCGCGTGCCTGGCTCATCGATTTATGGCGCCTGTTACGCCCGGCGCTGCTAGACCGCGAAGCCCAGCCCCCTCGAATCTGGAACACCTGAAATGCAATCCAACTGTGGGAGCGGGCTTGCTCGCGAAGGCGGTGTGTCATTCACACAGATGCTGGCTGACCTACCGCTTTCGCGAGCAAGCCCGCTCCCACAGGGGATTTGTGCACATTTTTCAATCTGCCCTGATGGAACCCAACAATGGACCTGACCCCACGCGAAAAAGACAAGCTGTTGATCTTCACCGCCGGCCTCGTCGCCGAACGGCGTTTGGCGCGCGGTGTGAAGCTCAACTACCCCGAAGCCATGGCCTACATCTCCGCCGCGCTGCTCGAAGGCGCCCGTGACGGCCAGACCGTGGCCGAGCTGATGCACTTGGGCACCACCCTGCTGACCCGCGAACAAGTGATGGAAGGCATCCCGGAGATGATCCCCGAGATCCAGGTCGAAGCGACATTCCCCGACGGCACCAAACTGGTCACTGTTCACCAACCGATCGTCTGAGGCCGGGCCATGACTTACAGCATTCGCGATGCGCTGCATGCCGACCTGCCGGCGATCCGCGACATTTACAACGATGCGGTGCTCAACACCACGGCGATCTGGAACGACGCGCCCGTCGACCTCGGCAACCGTCAGGCATGGTTCAGCGCCCGTCAGGCCCAGGCTTATCCGATTCTGGTGATCGTCGACGCCGACAACGCGGTGCTCGGCTACGCTTCTTTTGGTGACTGGCGGCCATTCGACGGTTTCCGTCATACCGTCGAGCACTCGGTTTATGTGCGCAGCGACCAACGCGGCAACGGCCTCGGCCCGCAACTGATGAGCGTGCTGATCGAGCGGGCCAGGGCCTGTGGCAAGCACGTCATGGTCGCCGCCATCGAAACTGGCAACGCTGCCTCGATTCGCTTGCATGAACGCGCCGGTTTCATAACCACAGGCCAGATGCCGCAAGTCGGCACCAAGTTCGGTCGCTGGCTCGACCTGACCTTCATGCAGCTCACCCTCAACCCTGGCGCGCAGCCGCCTGACGCCAACAAGGAGTGACATCGATGAACGCCGCCCAACTGCGCCGCGTCAATGCTGAAAGTTTTGCCCACTATCGTCAGGGCCTGATCGATCTGCTGCTCGATGCAGTGGGTTATGGCGCCAGTGTCGGATTCATGGCCAACCTCGATGCGGCCCAGGCTCGCGCCTATTTCGATGAGGTTCAGGACAACGTCAACAAGGGCAGCGTGTTGCTCTGGGTGGTGGTCAAGGACGAGCAAGTGCAGGCCAGTGTGCAACTGGGACTGTGCCAGAAGGCCAACGGTCTCAATCGCGCCGAAGTGCAGAAACTGCTCGTGCGCGAACACGCCCGTCGGCGCGGTCTTGGCCAGCAATTGATGAGCGCGCTGGAGCTCGAAGCCCCAAGACACAAACGCGGCCTGCTCTACCTCGACACCGAAGCCGGCTCTCCAGCCGAAGACTTCTACAGGGCGCTTGGCTACATCCGCGCAGGTGAAATCCCCGACTACGCCTGTGACCCGCACGGCACCTATCGGCCAACTGCCCTCTACTACAAGATTCTGCAAGGAGCCCAGTGATGATTCCCGGTGAATACCAGATCCAGCCCGGCGACATCGAACTCAACGTCGGCCGCCGCACGGTCAGCCTGAAAGTCGCCAACAGCGGCGACCGGCCGATCCAGGTCGGCTCGCACTATCACTTTTTCGAAACCAATGACGCCCTGACCTTTGATCGAGCGGCCAGCCGTGGCATGCGCCTGAATATTCCGGCCGGCACGGCGGTGCGCTTCGAGCCGGGACAGAGTCGCGAGGTTGAGCTGGTGGATTACGCCGGGCATCGCCGGGTGTTCGGTTTTGCCGGACGGGTCATGGGTGATCTCTGAATAATACGGTGTGCGCTCTGGCCCCTTCGCGAGCAAGCCCGCTCCCACATTCGACCGCGTCCCTTCAGTTGAAATGCGGTCAATTGTGGGAGCGGGCTTGCTCGCGAATCTGTGAGCGCAGCGAACAGCCTCAAAGACAATTGAATTCCAAGGCGAGCACATGAAAATTTCAAGACAAGCCTACGCCGACATGTTCGGCCCCACCGTCGGCGACAAGGTGCGCCTGGCCGACACCGAGCTGTGGATCGAAGTCGAGAAAGACTTCACCACCTACGGCGAAGAAGTGAAATTCGGCGGCGGTAAAGTCATCCGTGACGGCCAGGGCCAGAGCCAATTGCTGGCCGCCGAGGTGGTCGACACCGTGATCACCAACGCGCTGATCATCGACCACTGGGGCATCGTCAAAGCCGACGTCGGCCTCAAGGACGGTCGCATCGTCGCCATCGGCAAGGCCGGCAACCCGGACGTGCAGCCCAACGTGACCATGGCCATTGGCGCCGGCAGCGAAGTGATCGCTGGCGAAGGCATGATCCTCACCGCCGGCGGCATCGACACGCACATCCACTTCATCTGCCCGCAGCAGATCGAAGAGGCGCTGATGAGCGGCGTCACCACCATGATCGGCGGCGGCACGGGACCGGCCACCGGCACCAACGCGACGACCTGCACTTCAGGCCCGTGGCATCTGGCGCGCATGCTCCAGGCCGCCGACGCCTTCGCGATGAACATCGGCCTCACCGGCAAGGGCAACGCCAGCCTGCCGGAACCGTTGATCGAGCAGGTCAAGGCCGGCGCCATTGGCCTCAAGCTGCACGAAGACTGGGGCACCACCCCGGCGAGCATCGACAACTGCCTGAACGTCGCCGATCAATATGACGTGCAGGTGGCGATCCACACCGACACTCTCAACGAATCCGGCTTTGTCGAGACCACCCTCGGCGCCTTCAAGGGCCGCACCATCCACACCTACCACACCGAGGGTGCCGGTGGCGGCCACGCGCCGGACATCATCAAGGCCTGCGGGTTTGCCAACGTGCTGCCGAGTTCGACCAACCCGACCCGGCCGTTTACCCGCAACACCATCGATGAACACCTCGACATGTTGATGGTCTGTCACCACCTCGACCCGAGCATCGCCGAAGACGTCGCGTTCGCTGAAAGCCGCATCCGCCGCGAGACGATTGCCGCCGAAGACATCCTTCATGACCTCGGCGCCTTCTCGATGATCAGCTCCGACAGCCAAGCCATGGGCCGTGTTGGCGAAGTCATCACCCGCACCTGGCAAACCGCCGACAAAATGAAAAAACAGCGCGGTCCTTTGCCGCAGGACGGCGAAGGCAACGACAACTTCCGCGCCAAACGCTACATCGCCAAATACACGATCAACCCGGCGATCACCCATGGCATCAGCCATGAAGTCGGTTCGATCGAAGTCGGCAAATGGGCGGATCTGGTGCTGTGGCGTCCGGCGTTTTTCGGCGTCAAACCGACGCTGATTCTCAAGGGCGGCGCCATTGCCGCCAGCCTGATGGGCGATGCCAACGCATCAATCCCAACCCCGCAACCGGTGCACTACCGCCCGATGTTTGCCAGTTACGGTGGCTCGCTGCACGCCACCAGCCTGACCTTCATCAGCCAAGCCGCGCAGGAGGCCGGGTTGCCCGAAGCATTGGGTTTGAAGAAGAAGATCGCCGTGGTCAAAGGTTGCCGCGAGGTGCAGAAAACCGACCTGATCCACAACGATTACCTGCCAAACATCGATGTCGATCCGCAGACGTATCAAGTCAAGGCTGACGGTGTGCTGCTGTGGTGTGAACCGGCGGAAACGCTGCCGATGGCTCAACGCTACTTTCTGTTTTAGAGCCCGAGTCCCGAGTACGGACACTTGTGTCCGTACTCGGTATCTCTGCATAGGTGACGATGGCCCGACTTACGGCGGGGCAGATGACTCACCCACAGATCAGCCACGCTCTCGAATCCGCCCCGCTCAGTGTTGTATCGGCAACGAGATTACAAACAATCCATCATGGAGCCGGAAACAACAAAGCGACCATCTCGCGGGAGTAGTGATAATTCAACCTTAGTTCCTTACCCGCCGGAATATCCGTTGTAGCAAAAACAGTACTCAGCTCTAACCCTCTGCGAACCACCTCTCCTTCGGATCGGTCTTCGACTTCAACGCGAAAAGCAACGGTTTCAACGTTATACCCTCCCGGCGATTGACGCAGTGGCCGGCCGGCCGCGTTAAATACGAAGTTGGTGTTGATTCTGGAAACAATATTGTCGCCCGCCACAACGATTGAAAATTCCCGGGGCCTGCCATCCTCCATAAAAGTTCCGGTAGTTGCGTACATGGCAAATGTTTGTTCGGCAAGTGACAGGCGAGCAGCAGGTACAAGATCTCCACCATATACCCCAATGATTTCCCCTTTACTGATACGCCGGTTCGCCACCACCATCGATTGTCCGATCAGAGCCTTTTCGCCGGGAACGATAATGTCTGCGTCAGTGAAGGTGCGTAACTGCAGTTTTTCCTCATACAACCTGGCGACCTGTTCAAAACCACCCGCTTTCAGGTAGGGCAGAACCTGCTCCGAGGAGTATCTGTTTCCACTGGCCATGGACACTTCTGACTCAAGGCTTCTGACATACATGGGTTTGCCATCAATTCCCCTGATCGGATATTTACCATTGTTGGCACGGCTGTATGAGCCCAGCTTGTTGTTCTCGCCCGAATAACGCACATAGTGGCGCATGCTGCTGAGTTCTTCAGGGGTATAGGGTTTGATCGTCATCGACTCCGACGCCAGTTCGAAAACTTCATCGGGAGACGCCGGTCGAGTCGGCAGCGATTCCAGCGCCAGTTCGAACTCTTCATCGGAATGCCCGGCGTTCATTCCGCCCTTGCGACCTCGACGATGCCAGGTACCGGCCGCATCGGGAGTGGCAATGATCCCGCTGCTGAGCAGTTCGGACGGTTTTTGGGGGTCGCGTACCCGCAGCAGGTAATGTTGCCCGTTTCCCGCGTCAGGTGACCGGGCGGCGAAGTATTTGGCGCCGTTGAATTCCACTTCGTGCGCGGCCGACAGTTTCAGTTGCAAGGTTTTGCCAGATGCGACTATCCGAGGGCTGGCGGATCGGCTGGCACCCGATCCGAATTCACTCAGCTCGGCCCATTGCCCGCTGACAGGATCACGCTCCAGCGCAGGCCCCGACGCAAACCGTTCGCTTTGCAACCGCGCCCGGTACAGACCGGTTTGCGGATCCGTTGCGACAGGCACGATATCTCCGCCCGAGACTTCGGCGTAGCCACGCCCCTTGACTGACCGTAAACCGTGCGCGTCGGCTTCCGGCAGTTGAACCGGCGCCTTGAACGCGTAATCTGGCAAAGTGTTTCGAGCCACCGCCCGAGCAAACTCGGGAGGCGGGGTGACCGCGCTGATCGTGACCGTGGATGCTGGCAAGAATGCGTCAGGCGTCACGCCTGCGGCGCTGCCATCACCGGGCAGACTTCGCGTTGACGCGATGTCTGGAGGAAGGAAATCGAAGCGGTGTAGCGTATCGCGAGGCGGCGAGACAGCGTCCGATGGCGGCGCGGGCCTCGTGTGCACATCGACAGAGGCGGGGCCTTTGGGAGGCGGTTTTCGTACCATGAATTATTCGTCCTTGAATAGATTTTTTAGTGACTAACATCGGTAGCCGAGTAGAGTGCCGCATGATTGCTTGTTTACTGTGTAACTACAGTGCCCGGTATCAGGCAAGTACATATCCTTATGTACGACGCTATATACACAACATAACCAAAACATCTTACAAAACGCTAAGCATGCACTTCAGATTGCCTGCAACTCTTCCATGCACGATAAAAATACCAGATACCTCGCTTATAAAAACAACTAAAAATAATCAAAAAACCACTCACAAAGAGCAGGCAACCATTAACAATTTCGAAGTTTAAGTGCATGAATCAACACCAAACTGTACTACCAGCGCAATAGAAACTTCCCGATACTTCTCAACGGTACTGTGGCAGGGACTACAAAGAGGTTAATATCCCGAAACACTCCAGAAGGGAACCCGCCATGCGCCTATCCGAATTCATCAGGCAACACGTTGATCGTATCGTCGATGAATGGGAGGAGTTTGCAGGCACCATTACGCCCGCCGCCGATTATCTGGACTCTAACGCACTGCGTGATCACGCCAAGGCCATCCTGCTGGCCGCCGCACGGGACATGAACAAACCGCAAAGTCCTGACGAGCAAGCGGCCAAAGCCAAGGGTGAAGGCCTGGAAGTAACCCCCAGCCTCAATCAGGCCGGCTCCAGCCATGGCGAACTGCGCCACACCGTCGGTTTTGATCTGGTGCAGATGACCTCGGAGTTTCGCCACCTGCGCGCCTGCGTGATACGTCGCTGGGTCGAAAGCCTGGGGGCACCGGACATGGTGTATTTCCAGGACATGATCCGTTTCAACGAAGCCATCGATGAAGCGCTGGCCGAGTCCACAGCCGCCTATGCGCAAGAGGTTGAGCGTTCGCGGGACATCTTTCTTGCCATCCTCGGTCACGACCTGCGCGCGCCGCTGCAAGCGGTGAGCATGTCCAGCGAATTGCTGTTGCGCAAAACCCGTCTGGAGGGCGATGCGCTGACCTGTGCCCTGAACATCAAGCGTGGCGCCCGACACATGGCGGCGATGATCAGCGATTTACTCGAACTGGTGCGCTGTCGTCTGGGCAAGAGCCTGCCGATCGAACCTGTACCAATGGACATGGCCAACGCCGCACGGGCAGCGATTGCCGAGGCCTGCGCCGGCAATCCGCAATGCGATCCAGTGTTGAATATCAGCGGCGATACTCACGGAACGTGGGACACCGGACGGATCGACCAGCTCCTGCAAAATCTGATCGGCAACGCCTTGCAGCATGGTTTGAATCAACGCGACGTGGTGATAAACCTCAGGGGCGAAGGCGACAGCGTGCTCCTGTCCGTACATAACCACGGCACGCCGATTCCCGAAGAGGCTATCGGCACGATTTTCGACCCGTTGGTGCGCAGCGCCGACGAGCAACTCGGTCAGCCGTCAACCAGCCTGGGGTTGGGTTTGTTTATCGTCAAGGAAGTAGTCACCGCCCATGGCGGGACGATTGACGTCAGCTCGAACGAGGCTGACGGGACGCGTTTCAGCGTGGTGTTGCCCAGAAACGTTTAGTCAGGATCACCGCCTTATCGTTCTTCGCGAGCAAGCCCGCTCCCACAGAAGTCCGCATTCCACTCCGCACAGAAGTCCGCATGCCAATTGTGGGAGCGGGCTTGCTCGCGAAGAGCCATGCCCAAACAACCGATCAACATCAGACAAGCTATTCGACCACCAAGCGCCCCAACCGCTGCTTGAGCATGCTGTTCTCGGCCCGCAGTTCGCGAACTTCATCGAGCAGATCCAGCGCCAGCGCAACACCTTCCCACTCCAGCTCCAGATCGCGCCGCAGCTTGGCGGCGCGTTTGGCCAGGGCCAGTTCGTAGTCGGTGAAACGCCAGTCCCGGGGCTGTGCGCCCTGAGGTTCGAGGATGCCGTGTTCGACGATTTCGATCACGTAGACGTCCGATAAATCGGCTGCCTCACAGAATTCTGCCATGTCCAGTTGAACGATCAGGGGGTTGCTCATGTTGGGCTACTCCGTCGCTGGGTTCAGAAGTTCTCTCGCGGATTGAAGGCGGCTTTCTTCGCCAGTTCCTGCCACAACGCGATGACCTCATCGTCTGCGGCTTTCGGCATGACGGCCTTGAGCTGCACGAACAGGTAACCGCGCTCGCCCGCCTTGTTTTTCAGACCATGACCCTTGGCCCGCATGCGCTGACCGTTCTGGCTGCCGGCCGGCACTTTGAGGTTGATCTTGCCGGTCAGGGTCGGCACGGCCACTTCAGCCCCCAGCACCAGCTCCCACGGCGCCAGTGGCAGCGTGATGATCAGGTTGTCGCCTTCGACATCGAACTTGGGGTGCGGCGCAAAACGAATCGTCAGGTACAGATCGCCATTCGCCCCGCCACCGATGCCCGGTGCGCCCTGGCCTTTGAGGCGGATGCGCTCGCCGTCGGTCACGCCCGCCGGGATCTTCACGTTCAGGCTCTTGGTGGTGTTGCTGACGTGCTGGCCATTAGCGTTGTATTGCGGCACCTGGAAGGTGACTTTCTTGGATTCGTTCGAAAGTGTCTCTTCGAGGAAAACCGGCAATTCCATTTCCACGTCTTGCCCTCGGCGTCCTGCACTGCGTTGTTGCCGACCTTCGCCACCACCGAAACCGGGGCCGCGATTGCCGAAGATCGAACTGAAGAAGTCCGAGAAGTCGCCGGTGTCCTGACCGCCGCCAAAGCCGCCACGGCTCTGCCAGCCCGGTGGCCCCTGGAACGGTTGTCCGTGCTGGCCATAGCGGCGCAGTTCGTCGTATTCGGCACGTTTGTCAGCGCTTTTCAGCGCTTCATAGGCTTCCGAGGCATCCTTGAACTTGGCCTCGGCGTCTTTTTCCTTGCTGACATCGGGGTGGTATTTGCGCGCCAGCTTGCGATAGGCCGCCTTGATGGCCTTGTCGTCTGCTGTCGGCTCCACGCCGAGTATCTTGTAATAGTCTTTGAAGTCCATTGAAGGAGTCACCATCCGTTATCGATTTCGCGCCGATGCCAGCATGCGCCTATTCGCGCGTGCCAGGTTGACCGATCTCAAACTTGTGACCGGGTGGCGCAACAGAAGTTTATCGGCAGTGGGCGGCGGTTCTTGCGACCGCCGGTATGTCTGCCGGCCCATGCCAGCAAGTTTGGGGCAAAGCGGCGACTTTCAACCCAGCCTGGTCGTGAAATAGCTGATGACCGGCCTTCGAATCTGCCGCGCACTGACATACACTGCGCGGCCGTTTTTTGACCGGAACCCGAAAGACATGAACAACGCCTCTCCAGCCCGTGCCTGCGGCATCGACTTCGGCACGTCCAACTCCACCGTCGGCTGGCTACGTCCCGGCATGGAAACGATGATCGCGCTGGAAGACGACAAGATCACCCTGCCGTCAGTGGTCTTCTTCAACATCGAGGAGCGTCGCCCGGTGTACGGTCGCCTGGCCCTGCACGAGTACCTGGAAGGCTACGAAGGCCGGCTGATGCGCTCGCTCAAGAGTCTGCTCGGTTCCAAGCTGATCAAGCACGACACCAGCGTCCTGGGCACCGCGATGCCATTCAAGGACTTGCTCGGCCTGTTCATCGGCCAGCTCAAGAGCCGCGCCGAAACGGCCGCCGGTCGGGAATTCGAGCAAGTGGTGCTGGGCCGTCCGGTGTTTTTCGTCGATGACGATCCGCTGGCCGACCAGGAAGCCGAAGACACGTTGGTAGACGTCGCCCGCAAGATCGGCTTCAAGGACGTGTCGTTCCAGTACGAGCCGATTGCCGCGGCCTTCGACTACGAGTCGACCATCGAGAAAGAAGAGCTGGTACTGATCGTCGACATCGGCGGTGGTACGTCCGACTTCTCGCTGGTGCGCCTCTCGCCCGAGCGACGCGGTGTGGATAACCGCCACGACGACATCCTCGCCACGGGCGGCGTGCACATCGGCGGTACCGACTTCGACAAACAACTGAGCCTGCAAGGCCTGATGCCGCTGTTCGGCTACGGCAGCCGCATGAAAAGCGGCGCCTACATGCCGACCAGCCACCACATGAACCTGGCGACCTGGCACACGATCAACTCGGTGTACTCGCAAAAATCCAGCCTGGCGCTGGGCAGCATGCGCTACGACATCGAAGACACGGGCGGCATCGATCGCCTGTTCAAACTGATCGAACAGCGCGCCGGGCACTGGCTGGCGATGGAAGTGGAAGAGACCAAGATTCACCTGACGCATACCGACAGCCGGCATGTGCCGCTGGATCGCATCGAAGCCGGGCTGAGCGTGGAACTGACGCGAGCCCTGTTCGAATCAGCCATTGACGCGCAACTGGAACGGGTGCGCGGTAGCGTCACGCAGTTGCTCAACGATGCGAACGTGTCGGTGGATCAGGTGGATACGGTGTTCTTCACCGGCGGTTCCAGCGGCATTCCGGCGCTGCGCAACAGCGTCTCGGCGATGCTGCCGAATGCGCGACATGTCGAAGGCAATATCTTTGGCAGCATCGGCAGCGGTCTGGCGATTGAAGCCATGAAGCGCTATGGCGCCATGGCCTGATCCAAAATCGGCAGTGCGCCCTTCGCGAGCAAGCCCGCTCCCACACTGGATTGCATTCTAGCTGAAGGAATGCGGTCAAAAGTGGGAGCGGGCTTGCTCGCGAAGAGGCCCGCTCAAACACTACAAATTCTGAATCAAACCATCCCGCCCAGCTTCAACTCACTCTTCAGATACGCGTAGTAAATCGGCCCCGCCACAACCCCCGGCAGGCCGAACGCGGCCTCGAACACCAGCATTGCCAACAGCAACTCCCACGACTTGGCACTGATCTGCCCGCCGACAATGCGCGCGTTGAGAAAGTATTCGAGCTTGTGGATAAAAATCAGGTAGCCCAGCGCCGCCAGCGCCACCCAGATCGACAGCGACAGACCGACAATGGTGATCAGCGTGTTCGACATCAGGTTGCCGATCACCGGCAGCAGGCCGAGCAGGAAGGTCAACACGATCAGGGTTTTGGTCAGCGGCAGTTTGATGCCGAACATCGGCAGGATCACCGCCAGGAAGATGCCGGTGAAGAAGGTGTTGAGCAGGGAAATCTTGATCTGCGCGAAGACGATGTTGCGAAACGCCTGCACCAGCAGGTGCAAGCGGTCGAACAGTGCGGCGGCCAGCGGCTTGCGCTTGGTCACGTCCGGTATGCGCTGCAGGGCAATGATTGCGCCGAGCACCATGCCGATCAGCAGCGTGACGAACATGTGCGCTGCGTCCTTGCCCACCAATTGCAGATCGGCCAGGTGTTTGCCGGCCCATTCGCCAATGGCTACGCGAAATTCCGCCGCACTCGCTGGCAGGTAAGCGTCGATGAACGGCGGCAACTGGCCGCGTGCGCGGTCAATCACGCCCATGAATTTGTCGAGCGACGCCCCGGGATTTTCCGCTTCGTGCAGCAGGAAACTGATGGCGCCGGCGAAGAGCAGCGCCAGCACACTGACCACCAGCGTACCGAGCAACGCCACCGCCAGCCAACGTGCGCGGCGGCCTTCAATCAGCCGCTGCAGTTGCGGGGTGAGCATGTTGACCAATTCGAAAACCAGCAACCCGGCCAACAGACTGGGCAGCAAGCGCAGCGGCAACACCAGCAGCAAACCGCCGAAAATGATGATGCAACTGACCCAGAACACAACATGACGCTGAGAAAACGTTGGCATACAGCCTCAAAACGAACGGCGTAAAAGGATGGGCAGTCTGCCAGCGATCCGGGGGGAGCACTAGGAATATGCAGGGGCGAAGCGTGTGGGTGCGCTCAATGGCCCCATCGCGAGCAGGCTCGCTCCCACTGGGGTACGCATTTCAATGTGGGAGCGAGCCTGCTTGCGAAGAGGCCGGCCCGTTCACCACATATCCCTGCTGATTACTTTTTCTTCAGGCAATCACTCATGAAAGTCTTGCGTGCATCGCCGGTCAACGCCTTGGTTTTCGCATCAGCGTTGCAGGTTTTCATTTTCTGCTGCTGGGGAGTCATGGCCTTGCCATCGTTGGCTGCTGGCGCGGCTTTGAGGCAGGTGCTCATGAACGTTTTGCGCTCATCGCCTTTCAGACTCTTGGCGGTCGCATCGGCATTGCAGGTGGTCATTTTGTTCTGTTGCGCGGTGGCGGCAAAACCCTGGGAGCACAGCAGCAGACCGATCATCAACAAAGGGACACGCAACATCTTCATGGAGTTTTCTCCTTGTCGCCGCACCGATGGATGCGGCCTCCGCAGGAGTGTAGCCAAATCTTGTTACACCTTCCTGCCTTCAAGGTGGCTGCGCCGGTACTGCTCCGGCGTACATCCGGCCTGACGGGCGAACATGGCGATAAACGCCGAGCCACTGCTGTAACCCAGGTCGAAGGCGATTTCCTGCACGCTGCGCGACGTTTCCAGTGCTTCGATCGCGGCGAGATAGCGCAAGCGTTGGCGCCACTCACCGAAACTCATCCCCAGTTCGCGCACGAACTGCCGGGCCAGCGTGCGTTCGCTGACATGCACTCGCGCCGCCCACTGTGCCAGCGGCTGGTTGTTGCCCGGATCGGCCTGCAACGCGTCGAGGATCGATAGCAAACCGGGACTGCTGGCATACGGCAGGTAACACTCATGCACCGGCGCCTGTTGCAGTTGATCGACCAGCACCTGGGCCAGACGTTGATCGGCATCACGTTCGGGGATCTTCACGTCGCGGGCGGCGAAGTCCTTGAGGATCGCCTTGAGAATGTCGCTGATCGCCAGCGTGCAAGCCCGCGCCGGCAACTCGGCACAGACCTTGGGCGCGAGACACACCGCCCGATAATTGACCGGTTGATGGCTGTAGAAACTGTGCTCGACCTGCGGCGGCACCCACACCGCGTATTGCGGCGGCGACATGAAACGGCTGCCGTCGACGTCCATGTGCAGCACGCCATGAGCCGCATACTCCAGCGTGCCCCACGGATGGCGGTGCGGCGCGGCGAATTCGTGGGCGTTGAAGTCGGCGTAACGGAAGTACACCGCCGACGGCAGTTCGCTGAAATCCAGCAGATCGATGTGTTTACTGTTCATGCTGTCCGGTTTCAGAGGCAGGTTGTCCGGTTCAAAGTATAGGGCTGTATCCAGACAGAGGATAATCACGCTTCATTAACGTTCTGGTTTCAACGCATGCAATACGCTTTTCCTCTGCTGGCGATTTTTATCTGGGCCGGCAACACCGTGATCAACAAGCTCGCCGTCGGCGCGATCTTCCCGGCCGAAATCGGTTTCTACCGCTGGCTGCTCGCCGGCTTGCTGTTCACCCCGTTCATGCTCAAACCGGTGATTGCCCACTGGCCGAAGATCCGCCCGAACCTGGGCAAAATCTTTGTGCTCGGCGTGCTTGGCATGGCCGTGTACCAAAGCCTCGCCTATTTCGCGGCGACCCTGACCACAGCGACCAACATGGGCATCATCCTGTCGCTGATGCCCTTGATGTCGCTGGCCATGGCGATCATCAGCCTAGGCCAGCGCCTGACCGCCGGTGCGCTGGTCGGTGCCGTGCTGTCGTTTGCCGGTGTGCTGGTGGTGGTGTCGTCCGGCAGCCTCAGCGCGCTGCTGCAACACGGGGTGAATCTGGGGGACGCGATGATGCTGATCGCCACCCTGGCTTACGCGGTTTACAGCACGTTGCTGAAGAAATGGCAGCTGCGTTTGCCGCCGCTGGTGTTGCTGTATTTGCAGGTGCTGGTGGCGATTGTGGTGTTGTTTCCGCTGTTTGCTGTTTCGCCGAAAACCGGCCTGACGCTGCAGAACATTCCGCTGGTGTTGTACGCGTGTCTGTTGGCTTCGATGCTGGCGCCATTGGCGTGGATGCAGGCGGTGCAGCGCCTGGGGCCGAGCCGGACGACGCTGTTCTTTAATTTGCTGCCGTTAATTACCGCACTGATTGCGGCGGTGGTGTTGAAGGAGCAGTTGGCGACGTATCACTTGGTCGGCGGGATGCTGACCTTGGGAGGGGTGATTCTTTCCGAGCGTTGGACCACCGTGCTGGGCCATAAACGCCGCGTTGCCTGATCCGGCCCCTTCGCGACCAATCCCGCTCCCGCATTTGGCATGCATTTCCCTGTGGGAGCGGGCTGGCTCGCGAAGAACGATCACTTGGTCTGACCGCTAGACCCCGGCAGCCTTGAGCCTCGCCGCATGCTCGACAAACAGCCGCACCGGATCAGCCCCCTTCCCGACCAGCCCCAGCGACTGGTTCACGATGTCGAAATGATCCAGAGGAAAGTCATCGCCAATTACCGTGCCCAGATGCGAGCTGTAACGCCCGACCATGCCGTCACACTGCCCCGCCTCACGCACGAACGTCTTGGCAAACAGCCGACAGCTGCGATGGGTGCCGTCAAACAGATTACCGCCGCGATCGGTCTTGCCCGGCTGTAACGTCCCCGACCACGAGTAATAACGCACGCCATTGACCACTTCCGGCCCGTGCCCGCCCCAAGTGTCGGGCAGCCCCTGTGGATAACGCTGATTGAACAGCGCCACGCCGTCTGAAGTCAGCGAGTGATGCGAGGCATGGATATCGACCGGCAGTTTCGGCCCGTGATAACCGGTGTCGAGTAACGCCATCATCCAGCCGATAGCGCGTAGCAACGCATCGAGCAGGCGCCCTTTGGCACTGTCAGCGGGGTAGTGCTTGAGCAGATAGTCGGCCAGCTCCGAGCCGTGATTGGGCCCGGCGACCGAGGTCACCGAAGCCACCAGATCCGGGCGTTTGGCCGCCGCATAACGCGCCGTCAGCGAGCCTTGGCTGTGACCGAACAGGTTGACCTTGGCCGCGCCGGTCTCGCGCAAAATCTCCTCGATACGCCGCAGCAACTGCTCACCGCGCACCTCGGTCGAGTTGAGCGGCGACACCTGCACGGCAATCACCGTCGCACCACCACGGCGCAACGCCTTGATGATCCCGAACCAATACGGATAAAACACCAGCCGGATAAACCCGAGCATGCCCGGCACCAGCACCAGTGGATAACGCGTCGACATGGGCAAACATCCTTGTGGTCGGTGAGTGGATGCAAGGCGTGCAAAACGCCCGCCAAGCATCCGCCCTGAAGATGACAACTCGATGAGCAGCCTACTTCAGCCCCACCACCCCTGCCACAATCAGCCCCACCGACGGTCGTTTGACTGACCGGTGCCAAGATTGCATCACATGCCATAAAACTTTTTGCATCGCCCAAGACTCACAACCTGGGTAGGCGATCACGACTGTAGAGCGTGGCGCCAATCGGATTAGCCTCCAGGAGATCGAAATGAGCGACCTGCATTTGTCTGATGTTCAAACCCTGCGCGAGCGCGCACGGCAACACGTTGAAAACGGCGCCGTGACCGAGAGCTACAGTGCCAACCGTGAAGAGGTGCTGCGCTTGCTCAACGAATCGCTGGCCACCGAACTGGTCTGCGTCTTGCGCTACAAGCGCCACTACTTCATGGCCAACGGTTTGAAAGCCAGCGTGGCCGCCGACGAATTCCTCGAACACGCCATTCAGGAAGCGCAACACGCCGACCGCCTGGCTGAACGCATTGTGCAATTGGGCGGCGAGCCTGAGTTCAACCCCGACCTGTTGTCGAAGATGTCCCACGCCCAGTACGTGGCCGGCAACACCTTGAAGGAAATGGTCTACGAAGACCTCGTGGCCGAGCGGATCGCCATCGACAGCTACCGCGAGATCATTCAGTACATCGGTGATAAAGACCCGACGACCCGACGTATCTTCGAAGATATTCTGGCGCAGGAAGAAGAACATGCCGATGACATGGCCGACATTCTGAACGACCTCTAAACCTTCGAAATTGCCATCGCGGGCAAGCCCGCTCCCACAGGATTGCGCTGTACCTGTGGGAGCGGGCTTGCCCGCGATGGCGTCCTGACAGGCGCTGTAGATTTACTTGCTTGGCTTGACGGTCACCGGCGCCTTGCCCGCCTTCATCTGTTCAAGCAGCGGTGCACACTGATTCGGCTCTGCGCCACTGGGGGCCACCAACGCCAGCAGCCCTGCCGCCGGTGCAGCAATCACCCCCAACGCCACCATCCCCGCCCCGCGCAGCAACAGCGGCACCGCTTTGACCCCGGCATCGGGCTTGATGAACTTGCCACGCACATACAGCGGCGAGCGCAGCGAGATCAAACGCCAGCCCTTGGATTCGGGGGTCACCGTCAGGTCCAGTTGCTCGGTGGCCATGTTCGCTGTGCCGTCGACGTAAATGATCGCGTTCTCGGTATCGAAGACAAACAGTCGCGTGGTCGCCAAACCGGTCTTGATGTCGAAGTCCGCCGCTGCGCAGTTGATCTTCACTTCCTTGTCGCCAAAGATCTTGCCGACCACGTAGTTACCGACGTTGAGACCGGCCAGCTCCATCAACTCACGACTGATCGCGCCGTCGTTGATCAGCATCTTCAGGCTGCCGTTGGCGCCGCCCAGCAACTTGGCAACCGAGTTGCCGCGACCACTGATATCGGCATCGCCATTGAGCTCACCAAAACTGGTCCTCATGGGCTCAAACGTCGGGAACAGTTCCTTGAGTTTGAACTTGCGCGCAGTCAATTTGGCCCGGCCTTCCAAAGGTTCGGTGCGCCCGTTGAGGCGGATCTGTGCGTCGAGAGTGCCGCCCGCGACGCCGAAGCGCAGCGGTTCCAGGCTGAGTTCACCGTCATCGAGTTTCAGATGGGTATAGAGGTCGGTGAGCGGCAGTTTTTCACTGTGGACGATGCGCTTGCCGGTGAATTCAACATCCGCGTCCATCGCTCGCCAGCGGTCGGTCTTGAACGCCTCGACCGGCAGTACTTTATCGGCCGGTTGCTTGCTCTCGCCGCCCCGGGCCTTTTGCTTGTCATTGGCGTCAGCGCCGATCAACGGCGCGAGGTCAGCGAACAGCAGTTGATTGGATACCAGCGCGCCGCTGAGTTTTGGCCGTGGCTGGCTGGCGATGTAGGTCAGGTCGCCATGGATGTCGCTGCCGCCGATCTTGCCGTTGAATTGCTCATAGGTGAATGTCGCGCCCGCCGCGTCATGCAGCTTGGCGATCAGATGGCCGTCGGTTGCATACGGGGGCGTATCCGGCAAGGTCACGCCGGTCAACGGATAGAGATTACCGAGGCTGGCACCGGCCAATTTCAAGCGCAGGTCGAGGGCGCCGAGGTTGAGCGGGTCGGTCAGGGTGCCGGCCAATTCAATGCGGGTGTCGCCGATTTTCGCCTGGGCTTGCAGCGGGAACGGTTTGCTCGCGTCCTGCAACGCCAACAACCCGCCGATCTTGCCTTGGCCGGTGAGGTTCTGGCCGTGATATTGGCCTTTGACCTTCAACGCGAACGCGTAGTCTTGTGGCGCGCCGCCCTTGTCCTTCGCGGTTTTCGCCGCTTTGTCACCGACGATTTCGCTGAACGGAATCGGCTTGCCCAGCGGATCGATCAGCACATCCAGCTTGGTCTTGAGGGTTTGATCATCAAGCGTCACATGGCCCTTGTCGAAACCGATGGCGCCGATATCGACCACCCAGTTCGACGGTTCGGCATTCGGATCCTTGGGATCAAACGTGAACGTCCAGTTGGCCCGGCCATCGGCCAAGCGTTGCAGCTCAGCGTTAGGCTCGGTCAGGTCGATGCGCGGGATGACCACGCGTTGCGCCAACAACGCCAGAGGCGAGATACGCAGTTCAACGCGCTTGAGCGTGACCATCTGCGGCGTCTTCGACCACTGCGGATTGCCCAGGCTCAAGTCTTCGGCGACCACATGCGGCCAAGGTACCCAGGCCCGCCAACCGCCCTCATCCGGCTCGCGCTGCCAGATCACCGCGAGGTTGCCGTTAATGGCAAACGGCCGATGCAGCTCTTCCGAGACTTTGGCATTGAGCGCCGGTTTGATCCGGTTCCAGTCGAAGAACGCGATGATCAGGACCAGCACGGCCAAGAGCAGCACAAGGGTGGCGAAGGTCCAACTGAAAATTTTTCCGGTGCGCGTCATGCACAAAGCTCCTGATGACGACCGCACGCCCACATCACGGCGAACGGCTGAAACGGCGGGCCATAGCGGCCCTCATGAATTCTGTGACTGGCAAAAGGCCCGCAGGTTTAATCGAAAGCCGCATCTGGGCGGAAAAAGCCACGCAAATCTGACCGATTGGTCGAACAACGTTACCGCCCCCCGCACTTTTGTGAGGCGCGAGTGGGTCGAAAATACCCACCAAGGTGCAAAACCGTCACCCTGAAAGGCCCGGTTTAGAGCCTCCCGCCAGAACAATCAATTCTGTTGATTATTACCATTGCGTTTATGAACTTTTATATCGACTTATCGAGAGTAGCATTGCCCTCGTACCCACTTTATCGCCCTCCCAAGGAGCAACCCATCATGAAACGCCAATTACTGCTCAGCCTTACCCTGTCGATGCTAGCCAGCACTGCTTTCGCCCTGCCCGCTGCCGAACAGGCTACTCCGCAAGTAAAAACCAGCTACTCCGTGTTCAGTCAGACCGTTGCTGCTGATGGTTCCGACCGCACGCCACAAGGCCAGACCCTGGCTGAAGATGGCTACGACAAAACTCCACAAGGCCAGGCGCTCGCCGAAAACGGTCGCAACCGCCTCGAACAAAAAGGCCTGGTTGAAGACGGTTACGACAAAACCCCACAAGGCCAAGCGCTCGCCGAAAACGGTCGCAACCGCCTCGAACAAAAAGGCCTGGTTGAAGACGGTTACGACAAAACCCCACAAGGCCAGGCGCTCGCCGAAGGTGGTGGTGACCGTGTGATCGAACGCAACGCCGCTT
>NZ_JAIHLQ010000029.1 GCF_019733355.1 Pseudomonas baetica
AGCTACCGCTGTCCCAGCAAAACCTGCCGCTACTGCCCGACGAACACATCAACCTGCGCGGCCCTGGCTACTACCACTGACCTGAAAAAGGAGCACCAAAATGCTGCCCAACCCGACACTCGACAAGCTGCAAACCCTGCGCCTGCACGGCATGATCAAGGCGCTGAGCGAGCAACACGCCACGCCCGATATCAATGATCTGAGCTTCGACGAACGCCTCGGCCTGATGGTCGACCGCGAGCTGACCGAACGTGAAAACACGCGTCTGAGCAGCCGCCTGAAACTGGCACGACTGCGCCATAACGCCTGCCTGGAAGACATCGATTACCGCAGCCCACGCGGCCTGGACAAGTCCCTGATCCTGCAACTGGGCAGCGGCCAATGGCTGCGCGACGGCCTGAACCTGATCATCGGCGGCCCAACGGGCGTAGGCAAAACCTGGCTCGCCTGCGCGCTGGCTCACAAGGCCTGCCGCGACGGTTACAGCGTGCGCTACCTGCGCTTGCCGCGCTTGATGGAGGAGCTGGGCCTGGCTCACGGCGACGGCCGTTTCGCCAAACTCATGGCCGGCTATGCCAAGACCGACCTGCTGATCCTGGACGACTGGGGCTTGGCGCCGTTTACCGCTGCGCAGCGGCGCGACATGCTTGAACTGCTGGACGACCGCTACGGCAACCGCTCGACGCTGGTCACCAGCCAGATGCCGGTGGACAAATGGCATGCGCTGATCGGCGACCCGACCTTGGGCGATGCGATCCTCGACCGGCTGGTGCACAACGCTTATCGGATCGAACTGAAGGGCGAATCGATGCGCAGACGCGCAACGAAATTGACGGCGACAGAGACTTCAGACTAACAATGCAAACCTGCGTCGCTGCGCTCCGACTGCCTGTCCAAGTGGACGTGGATCAGGTGTCCAAGTGAGCATGGAACGAGTGTCCAAATGATCGTGGGCTGAGTGTCCAAGTGTCGTGGAATCCGCAGCCCAATCTCGGAATGTGCTGCGAAACCCATGCGCGGTAATGATTCGGTCATTGTTGTTACGCCAACCTTTACCGCCATCTTCCAAATCCCTCTGATCCATGCGTTGCAATGTCATGAGCATGGCCATATTGATGATCGGCTTACCCGTGCGTGTACCCGGAAATAGAAGCGAGCTATCGTTGAATCGGGGCACCCGTTTAACAATGTTACGAGTGCTTCGCTGAACGGGACGGTATGAGTTTTGCCAGCTTTCATGCGCTCTGCGGGAATAAGCCATAGCTTGGCTTTCAAGTCGATTTCACTCCAGCGGGCGGCAAGGACTTCGCTGGTTCGACACGCCGTGAGAATGGTCATTTTGAGTGCGCAAGCGGATTGTCCTTCGACACGGTCAAGCGCTCGCATAAAACGAGACAACACTAAGTAGGGCAATGCGGGATGATTTTGAGTCCGTTTCGTCTTGGATGTTGAAGGTAGCACTTTGTCCAGGTGTCCACGCCAGCGTGCTGGATTTTCACCATCGCGCAACCCGCGTGCTTTAGCTGCATCGAGAACCAATTCGAGTCGATTGCGTACCCGGCTAGCAGTTTCGGCTTTGCTGGCCCAGATGGGTTTGAAAATTTCGAGAATATGCTCGGTGGTGATCTGGTTTGTTGCGAGGTCACCGATAATGGGGGGCGGCATAAGTCGCCAGTGTGTTTGTCCATTGCTGAGAATGGTTTACGTTTTCCCAGCCGGGACGATGGGCCTCTAATTAATCGACTGACACGTCTTGGAAGTTGATTGATTTGCTTTTTCGTTGCTGTTCAGTAGTGAGTTGCACAGCTCGTTCGTTGTCACGAGCTTGTAAGGGGTCAATGCCATCTCGCAGTAAACGACATCTATCACTGCTTTTTTGTCGAGCCTCCTTCAGGCCTTTTGCAGGATCGGCGCCTAAACGTGATATCAATACTTCAAGCGATCACTCACCCAGAAAATCTTCGTGTTCTGTCGCTGCCTCGGTAATGGATAACGATAGAATTGCCGCGCGCAACAGGTCCTGGCGTTTGCGTTCATTGGCGCCACGAGATTGCCAGGTGAAACTGCGTGCACTGGAACGGGCTGCGGTGGCCAGGCGCAATGAATCGGCGTTGGTGAGCCGCCCCAGGATGACAACCACAGGCCGACGTACCGGGTGAAAATCTTCGGCGAGATAATGTAACGCAATGGTGGCATAGCCTATCGTCCAGGCGCCCAAGAGCCCTCGGAGTTCACGTTCGGCCTGGGTATCGATGTCGCCGTTGGCGGTCGCTAGTTGGCGGCCCAGACGGTCCGCGGTCCGGGTCTGCCACCCCCTGAAAGACCATCTGTTCGGATGGCGGCCAATACGCCTAAAATCCCTGCGGACGGCGCGATGCAGCCGATATCGGGTTGCAAGGAGGTTGGAGGGGAAGATCAGGGCGAAAATCAACGTGCCGCATGCGATGCCGAGCAGCAGTATCAGCACACCATTGAAGAAACCGGCAGCGTCGAACATCTGCGATGTGTTTTGCGGTGGGACAGACTCCAGAAAATAATCGCGAAACTGGCCCCCGGCGCAGCGGTACGTGGATGACGCATTGCCAGTCCTGCGGCAAACATGAATCCGCCTGTAATGACCGCCAGCATGGCAAAGTCGGATACAGCAGGCAGCAGCACGAAATTGCACAGCGCCGCAGCGACGGCCGCGCAAGCCGCGCCCGACATGAAGCCGATACCGCCCGCCACGGGGTCCGCCCGGGTGGCAAACAGTGAGCACATCACACTCACGATCGTCACGAAACCAGGACCGGACGACCAGCCGGTAACAATGCAGAACAACGCTGCCGCAGTACGGTAAGAAACGTTCGCAAACCATTGTGTACAGCGCGACTGAATCGATGTGAAAAGCCAATGGCAACGCACGTGCCTTCCCATGAGCGAGCGACTCCCATTGTACCAATGACTGGTGTAGCGATTCGAGCAATACGCTCAGCCGGTCGAGCAAAATTAGCCTGGACGTGGGCAACTGTTCTACGGTGAGCGCTTCCCGCGAGTAAGCCACTTTGACACGTTCGTTCAGTGATGCGACAGCCATGTGCATGGCTGATGGATTGACGGCGATAGCTTCCAGCAATGCCTGCGATTCACCCGTCAGTTCGAGTCCGCCAACTCGCGATGCTTTTGAAAGCTTTACCTGCAGCGACTGGGCCGCAGCCAATTGCGCAAACGTCGCTGCGGTGCAGACCTGAAAACTGCCCATTGAGTGTTTCATGACCGTCGAGCCTGCCGCCGAGTATTCCAGCGCGGTATGCAGATTTATCGCCTTGGCAAAGAGCCGATGCAGTGCAACATCGTTCACTTCGCCTTTGAGTGCTACGGCGCAGGTCGCCGCCGATTGCTGGATGTAACTGTCAAGCTGCGCACGGACATCGTGACGACTAGCACACTACCGCATTGATCCAGAGTGACTGCGTTGCTGGCCGATTGCATCTGTGCATTGCTCATCGAGTGTTCTCCGCAGGTTCGAACGGGGCCGACTGCTAAAGATGAAGGTTGCTGGTCAGAGGAGGGCCGTGCGGGCCCGGCATCAGTGCATCGGGTCATATTGCTTCTCTTTAATGAACAGCGCCGGGATCAGGCCGCAGAACAGATAGGCAACACCCATCGCCAGGAAACCCATGCCGATTGAGCCGCCGGTGGCGAGATAGCCGATACCGGCCGGTGCAATCGCAGCACCTACGCGACCAATGTTGTAGGCACCGCCCACGGCCGAGCCGCGAATCTTGGTCTCGAAGCTCTCGGTCATATAGGTGGCGTTCACGCCATAAGGGATGCCGTACAGGAAGCCAAAGAAGATCAGCAGGTAGGCAATGTTTTCTGGCGATTGGTAGAACACAATCAGTGGCAGGAACAGCGCAGTGCCAAGCGCGCCGAAGGAGTACATCACGCGCCGCCCGAACTTGTCGGCCAGCCAGCCGGCGACCACCTTGCCGAGGATCATGGCGACATAGGTGCCGACCATGTAGAGGGTCATCGCCTTGAAGCTCATGTGCAGTTCTTTTTCCAGGTAGGTCGGCATCCAGTTGTTGGATCCGTAGTAGCCGAACTGCAGAAAGCTGGCGGTCAGCGACCATAGAATGAACATACGGCGATGCTTCGGATTGCCGAAGATCAGCTTGATCGCGCTTTCAGGTTTTTCCTGACTGACGCTGTGCTTTTGACCATCGCTTTTTGCCTGCCCAGCGACCCAGGCAGGTGGTTCAGGAATAACGCGGCGCATCACTACGGCCATTAACACTGGCATGATTGCGATGTAGAACAACCAGCGCCAGCCGTAGGTCGGCAGGATCCAGCCGCTCAGTAGTGTGGCCACCACGTCTCCTGGAGTGCGCACAAGGCAGTACTGCGCCGCTTAGTCGGTACATACTCGGCCAGCAGCGTGTTGCAGACCACGTATTCGGCACCCAGGCCTAGTGCAGCAATGAAGTGGAATACCGCAAACTCGGTGTAGCTGTGGGTCATGCCGAGCGCGGCAGTACCGACCGAGAAGACGACGATGGTCCAGACCACAGTCCGCACCCGGCCATAGCGGTCAGCAGCCCAACCGCCGAAAATGCCACCGATCGCCATTCCGACCAGCGTAATGCTGCCGAGCATGCCTGCTTCAAGACTGGTCAGTTGGAACTCTTTCGTCAGGCTCGACAGGCTGTACGACAAAAACATCAGGTCGGCGCCATCGACCATCAGACCGAGAAAGGCAAACCCGAACACCAGCATCTATTTCCTGTCTTGCGTAGGCGCTAAGGTGTCAATTTGGGCTTTTACCAATGCCATGATTGCGTCCTCTAATTGTTTTAATAGGATGGCTGGCGGACTAAGGTCAGGCAGTCCGCAGGCTAGCCAGCCGGTTGGCAATCAAGTCTCCCGCGTCGCCGACAATGCGCGAGACCAATTGCTCGACGGTGGGGATGTCGTAAACCAGACCCTGGGCCATGCCGACGCTCCATACCCCGTTGTCCCAGTCACCGCTGCTGTAGACCGCGCGGCCACGCGTGCCGGCCACCAACGGCGCCACATCCGGGAACTGCGTACCCGTCTGCTTTTCGAGACTGATTACCTGTTCGGTCAGTGCATTTTTGTGCACGCGCCAAGTATTATTGAAACTGCGCAGAACCAGCTCGGTCTGGCGCTCGTCAGCCTCGACCAGACGACGCTTGATGTCGGGGTGAGCCGGCGCCTCTTGGGTGGCCATGAAGCGTGTGCCCATGATGATGCCGTCGGCGCCCAATGCCAGGGCTGCCACCAGGCCGCGGGCGTCGGCAAAACCACCCGAAGCGATCAGAGGGATTTTGATTGAGTCGGCCGCACGAGGGATGAGTACCAAGCCGGGAATGTCATCCTCGCCCGGGTGGCCGGCGCACTCGAAGCCGTCGATCGAGACTGCATCGACGCCGATCTGCTCGGCCTTGAGCGCGTGCCGCACCGATGTGCATTTATGGATGACCTTGATCCCGGCTGTCTTGAAGCGGTCCATATAGGCGACCGGATTGTTGCCTGCAGTTTCGACAATCTTGATGCCGCTGCGGATGATGACGTCGATGTACTCGTCGTAGGGGATCGGCCGGATCGCCGGCAGGAAGGTCAGGTTGACGCCAAACGGCTGAGTCGTCATCTGGCGACAGCGCTCGATCTCCGCATGCAGATCATCTGGGCTGGGCTGCGTCAGAGCGCTGAGAAAACCCAGAGCGCCACTGTTGGCAACGGCGGCCACCAGCTCGGCGCGGGCAATCCATTGCATGCCGCCCTGGATGATGGGGTGCATGACCCCGAAGGTTCGGGTGAAGTTGGTTGATAACATGAGGTCTCCTGATTAAGCGTCGTGTGGTAGTGGGTGTCAGGCCAGCAGGTTGGCTTCGGTACGGCTCTGCAGGTAGTCGAACGTGACGCCGGGCGCCATGGCCTTGACTTGTAGGCCGGCTTGGGTGACGTCCAGCACGGCCAAATTGGTGTAGATACGCGTCACAACACCCGCAGCTGTCAGTGGTAAGTTGCAACGTCGCAATAGACGAGGGCGACCCTGGGTGGTGTGCTCCATCAATACCCATACCTGCTTGGCGCCAAAGGCGAGTTCCATGGCCCCGCCAACGGCCGGAGGCGTCCCAGGATCAAGCCGGGTCCAATTAGCCAGATCACCGTTTTCAGCAACTTCGTAAGCGCCTAGAATCGCTAGATCAAGATGACCGCCGCGCATCATTGCGAAACTGAGTGCCGAGTCGAAAATGGCCGAGCCTGGCAGCAGTGAAATGGGCTGCTTGCTGGCGTTGATCAGGCAAGGGTCGGCCTCGTTAGCGGGTGGGCGAGCGCCGAAATGCAAGATGCCATTTTCACTGTGGAGGAAAATTTCACGCTCAGGTGCCATCAGGTTGCCGACCAGTGTGGGTAAACCGATTCCCAGGTTGACGTAGGCGCCATCCGGTATGTGTTGTGCGGCATGTGCGGCGATCTGCTCACGGGTCCACGGCGTCACCCCGTTTTCAAGGTTGAGAACGGGGTTCATAAGTACTCCTGAGTTGCCGATTTATTGGCCAATACAACACGGTCGATGAAAATGCCGGGTGTGACCACGGCTTGCGGGTCAACTGTCCCCAATTCCAAGAACTCGTCCACCTCCACGGCCACCAGATCGGCGGCGGTCGCCATGAGGGGATTGAAGTTCCGGCCTGTCAGGTGATAGATCAAGTTGCCGTAACGGTCAGCCGCTCGCGCGCGCAGCAGTGCGAAGTCGGCTCGCAGGGGCAACTCAATCAAGTAGTCTTCGTCGCCGACACGGTGAATGGTTTTTCCGTCGGCCAACATGGTTCCGATGCCGATTGGACTTAGAAAGCCTCCGAGGCCGGCTCCCCCGCAACGTATCCGCTCCGCGAGGGTGCCTTGCGGAACCAGCTCCAATTCAATCTTCTTGTCGCGGTAGGCGTTGCGGAAGACAGTCGCACCCGCAGTCAAGGGGTAGGAGCAAATCAGCTTGCGTACAAGGCCGGCAGCGATCAGCATCGCCACCCCTTCACGGTCGTAGCCAGCGTTATTCGAGATCACCACCAGATCCCGAGCACCTTGGTCGAGCACTGCTTCAAGCAGCCCTGTCGGCAAACCAGCGCTGCCAAAGCCGCCGATCATCACGCAACAACCATCTTTGAGGTTCTCTATGGCTGCGGTGTGGGACTCCACATATTTGTTAATCACAGCATTGCCTCCTGAACACGTCGCTTTGCAGGACTTCATCTTCAGGAATGCAGTTGATAACATCAATCAACCGTAAGTTTTGATTCTATAAGCTAGTCTTATGATGTCTGGCAGTATCGACCTGGATCACAATTAGGTGGAATGGCTGTCTATAGAGCCGTTGATAAATGGGTTATTTGTGATGGAAATTGAATTACGCCACTACCGCTATTTTTTGGCGCTGGCCGAAGAGTTGCACTACGCCAAGGCCGCCGAGCGCTGCGGCATTTCGCAACCAGCACTTAGCCAACAAGTGCGCGCACTGGAAGAGCGCGTGGGCGCCAGCCTATTGTCGCGTAGCCGACGCCATTTGGAGTTGACGGAAGTCGGCAAGGTGTTCTATGCCCAGGCGGTTGCCATGCTACGTCAGGCCGATGCTGCCAATTCGGCCATCGTAGAGGTGGCTCAAGGCCGGTCAGGTCGGGTGGTGATCGCCTATCTCGCCTCGGCCGCGTTGTCAGGTGCATTGCCCGGTATCGTGTACCTGTATCGACAGCAAAGGCCCCACGTCGAGTTGGTCCTGCACCAGATGGATATGGAGGAACAGATCGATGCTGTGACCAAGGGGCTGTGTGATGTTGGGTTTATTCGTCCACCCATTGCATTGCCCGAGGGGGTGGCGTTGTTTGATGTATTGCGCGAACCGTTGATGGTGGCACTGCGCAGCAATCATCGCTGCGCCGCAATGGCTCGCGTGCGCCTGGAAGATTTGCAGGATGACACGCTCATCAGCGTGCACCGCAAGGAAGGTATCGGTTTCTATGACACAACGATGAAGGCTTGCGCTGCTGCGGGCTTTGTTCCGCGGGTCGAAGTCATTTCGTCGCAGATGTCGATCGTGATCAGCATGGTGGCGGCCGGTTTTGGCGTTGCAATCGTGCCCGCATCGACGCGTACTTTCATGCCGCCCGACGTGGTGTTTCGGTGCATTGAAGGGTGTGATGTGACGACGGCATTGTCGATGATCCATGCCCGCAATAATCAGTCACCAGCCGTCCAGTTATTCACCAAGATGGCACGCGACTGGGCCCGCAGTACGTCCATAGCGAGCGTCAGCATTAGCAGGTAACCGATGGCGTCAGAGTGAGTCAATGGTGCCAGGCCGCGTAGGTTTCCACCGCCACGAGGCAAAGAGGCGAGGCGGCGAACCGCTAGGCCTCCCGGAATTACAAAGCGCTATTGCTTTTGCGGGTCGAACTGCTTATCTCTGATAAACAACGCCGGGATCACGCCGCAGATAAAATAGGCTGCGCCCATGACCAGAAAACCCAAGCCAATCGAGCCGTGAGAGGCGAGAAATCCAATTGCTGCCGGAGCAATCGCTGCGCCCAGGCGCCCGATATTGTAAGCACCGCCTACAGCAGATCCTCGGAATTTTGCCTCGAAACTTTCAGTCATGTACGTGGCGTTTACACCGTATGGAATACCGTACAAGAAGCCAAATACCACCAGCATCCACAGGATATTTTCCGGGCTTTGAAATAACACGATCACCGGCAGGAAGAGTGCCGTTCCCAATGCTCCAAAGGCGAAGACGGCGCGGCGCCCAAGACGGTCAGCCGCCAGACCTGCGAGTATTTTACCGAGGATCATGGCGGTGTAGGTACCAACCATGTAGGCCGTCATGGACTTGAGGTTCATGCCCAGTTCGCTTTCCAGGTAGGTTGGCATCCAATTGTTGACACCGTAATAGCCGAATTGTAGAAAACCAGCAGTCAAAGCCCAAAAAATGAACATGCGGCGAGCCTGTGGGTCGCTAAAAATAAGTTTGTACTTACTATCGCTTTTTTTGCTCGCTACTTTCGTGATGCCATCGATTTTTTGCTTGGCACGCTCAGCCTGAGCGTTGATCCACGCTTGTGGTTCTGGGACAAAGCGTTGCATCACTACGGCCAAAATCACCGGGATAATGGCAATGTAGAATAGCCAGCGCCAGCCATGGATCGGTAGGATCCAGCCCGCCAGTAGCGTCGCAACGATATAACCTACTGACCAACCTGCTTGCAGCGTGCCGAGTACAGTTGTGCGGTAGCGAGTGGGTACGTATTCAGACATCAGCGTATTGCAAGCCACATACAGTGCACCGATCCCTAGCGAGGCCACAAAACGGGTGATCGCGAATTGCCAATAGTTATGCGTCATGCCGAGCACTGCCGTGCCAACTGAAAAAAGTATGATACTCCAGACTACCGTTTTCACTCGACCGAAACGATCGCAGGCCCAGCCACCGTAAATGCCCCCGATCGCCATTCCAGCCAGGGTAAAGCTTCCCAGGCTGCCGGCCTCTATGTTGCTCAGACCGAATTCGGCTTTCAAGCTACTGAGGCTGTAGGAAAGAAACATCAGATCGGCACCGTCGATCAAAAGTCCTAGAAAGCAGAAGATAAATACCAGCACCCAAGTGTTTGTCTTGGCCTGCGCACTTGCGCCGACATGAGCAGAAGCTTCCATAACGTTTCCTTATTGTATTTATAGGGAAGGGGGGGCTTTAACGCGTATTTGAAGGTTTGAGGGGTCAGCCTTGTGCGTCGCGAATCATGTTGCGGGCGATGACGATCTGCTGGATCTGAGTGGTACCCTCGTAGATGCGGAACAGACGGACGTCCCGATAGAAGCGCTCGATCGCGTATTCGCTGACGTAACCGGCGCCACCGTGGATCTGCACGCAACGGTCGGCAACCCGTCCGCACATTTCAGTGGCGAACATCTTGGCGCAGGAGGCTTGCGTGCTGACGTTAAGTCCGTCGTCACGCTGGCGTGCGGCATCCAGGACCATGCAGCGGGCTGCATAGATTTCCGCCTTGCTGTCGGCAAGCATCGCCTGGATCAGCTGGAACTCGGCAATCGGCTTGCCGAATTGTTTGCGCTCAATCGCATATTGCAGTGAATCGGCCAACATGCGCTCGGCGGCGCCGACGCTCAGGGCGGCAATATGCAGGCGACCTTTATCCAGGACTTTCATGGCGGTTTTAAAACCCACGCCTTCAACGCCACCGATCAGTTGGCTGGCGGGAACGCGGGCATTTTCAAAGATCACGTCGCAGGTGTGAGCGCCTTTGTGGCCCATCTTGTGATCGGGTTTACCCAGGGAAATCCCGACCGTGTCACGCTCGACGATGAACGCACTGATGCCACCGGCACCCTTGATGTTCGGATTGGTGCGCGCCATCACGGTGAAGATGTTGGCGTGGGGCGCATTGGTGATGAAGCGCTTGGTGCCGTTGAGGGTATAGCTGTCGCCGTCACGCACGGCCGTGGTTTTGAGCGAGGCGGCATCAGACCCTGAGTCAGGTTCGGTCAGGCAGAAGGCACTGAGCAGCTCGCCGCTGGCCAGCTTGGGCAGGTACCTGGCTTTCTGCTCCGGGCTGCCATCGAGCAGAATGCCGATAGAGCCGATGCCGTTGTTGGTCCCGATGTAAGAACGAAAGGCCGGGGAGGTACGCCCCAGTTCGAAGGCGATCTTGACCTCTTCTTCCATGGTCACGCCCATGCCGCCGAACTCTTCCGGCAGGGTCAGGCCGAACAGCCCCATCTCTTGCAAGTGCACGACGATGTCGTCCGGGATGTTGTCGGTCTCGGCCACCTCGTTCTCACGGGGAATCAGTACTTCGCTGACGAACTGACGAAGGGAATCCAGCAGTATCTGCAGGGTTTCGGTATCACGGATCATGTGCGCTCCCAAGGCTCGCAAGCGAGCCGGTTTTTTAGGGCGCCGTTACTCCGTGCGTCAGCGAGCAGCGGCGCCAATGTTATTGACCATGTTGATCAGGCGAGGCCCGATATCGTCCACGAGCTGCTCACGGGGTAGCTGAAAGCTCGGTCCACCGCAGTTGAAGGTCAGCAACCCGTACTGCGGGTGCAGCAACGGCACTGCGACGGAGTTGACGTCGCGGTGCCACTCACCGACTGACAGGCAGAAGCCGTAGTCGGCGTAATCCCTGAACGCTCTGTCCAGGCCCTTGCGGATGGCTGGCCATTGCTCCGTTTCACGCTGGCGAATGTGGTCGAGCAGAAATTCCCGCTCGGTTTCCGGCATCGCCGCCAGGCACGCCCGGCCCACCGAACTCTGTGCCAGCGGCAAGTAGCTGCCGATCTGCCGGCGCATGGTCATGTTGCCCTGACCCTGGACCACATCCAGGTACACCATCTGCAGTCGATCGCGGGCGGCCATCGCGACGGCCGCCTGAGCGTGATTGGCCAAATCCTCCATCAACGGATGGGCCACTGTGCGAATCGCCAGGTTCGACAACATGGCGTAACCGAAACCCAATACGCCGACGTCCAGCTGATACTTGCCTGAATGTACTTCACGCTTGAGGCAGCCCAGCCGCATCAGCGTATTGGTCAGCCGCGTCACGGTCGGTTTGGGCAGCCCGGTCATCCGCGCCAGGTCCTGATTGCCGAGCACATTGTCCCGCGGCGTGAAACAGCGCATCAGCTCAAGCCCGCGGGCCAACGCCGTCACGAACTGGCCAGTGCTTTCGTCATCGCTCAGCGCGCTGGCGGGATCGAGCATGCCCATCTTCAGCAAGCCGATTTCATCCGTTCCTTTCGACTGGTCCACGGCCTGGTGATCTGCCTTGTTGCGACCCATGGTAGAACCTCGCTTTCGAGAAATGCAAGAAAATAAAATACAGTTTCGTCTAGCGAAATTGTATTCGCTGCTTTAAAAAAAACCAACCCATTTATAGTTATCTAGTAAAACCTTGTATTTAAAGGATTAAACAAGATTTATCAGTTTACCGGTTTACAGGGATTTATAAGCGTCTCTATGATTGATCATGATTACGGTATTCAGTTTCGTATGGCGAAACATAATAAGAGGTAGATATGGACTCCCAGCCCAACGCTGTAGTGACTCTGCACATTCGCGATGACGCCGTCGCTGTCGTACGGATCCAGCGGCCCGAGGTCAAGAACGCGCTCAATAGCGCCGTGCGCGAACAGTTGGCAGAAATCTTTCGCGTCCTGGCTGGCAATGAACGGGTGCGTGCGATCGTTCTCACCGGTGGTGAACAGTGCTTTGTCGCCGGTGCCGATATCCGTGAGTTCGCCGAGGCCAGCCCTATCGAGATGTATCGCCGCCACACGGAGTACCTGTGGGAGGCCATTTCTCGTTGCCCTAAACCTGTGATCGCCGCGGTGAACGGTTTTGCCCTGGGCGGCGGCTGCGAACTGGCGATGCACTGCGACATCATCGTTGCAGGGCAGTCGGCACGCTTTGGCCAGCCGGAGGTCAAGTTGGGCCTGATGCCGGGCGCCGGTGGCACCCAGCGGTTGATTCGCGCCGTCGGCAAATTCCAGGCGATGCGTATCGCCCTCACGGGATGTCTGGTCCCGGCCCCCGAAGCGCTGGCCATGGGTATGGTCAGCGAGGTGGTGAGTGACGAGCGCACAGTGCCGCGCGCCCTCGAGCTGGCCGCTGAAATAGCCGCCTTGCCGCCGCTGGCTGTGGCGCAGATCAAGGAGGTGCTGCTGCTCGGCGCTGACTTGCCCCTGGACAGCGCCCTGGCGTTGGAGCGCAAGGCGTTTCAGTTGCTGTTCGATTCCAGAGACCAGAAAGAGGGCGCCAATGCCTTCCTTGAAAAACGCAGAGCCACCTTCTCGGGAGAGTGAAGCATGACATGCGAGATAAACCGTATGGCTGTGGTAGGGGCTGGCATCATGGGCACCGGCATTGCCCAGATTGCAGCCCAGGCCGGTATCCAGGTGCTGTTGTTCGATAACCGCGAAGGCGCCGCCCAGGCTGCTCGCGATAACCTTGAACAGACGTTGGGCAAGCTGGCGAGCAGGGGCAAGATCCTCGGCGCAGATGCACAGGCCACACTTGATCGCCTGCAGGTAGCGACCGCGTTGACCGAGCTCAAGGAGGTCGACCTGGTCGTCGAAGCCATTATTGAGCGCCTCGATGCCAAGCAGGCGTTGCTCGCCCAGCTTGAAGCTGTCGTCGCTGACGATTGCATTCTGGCCACCAATACCTCGTCGCTGTCCGTGACCAGCATCGCCCGGGAGTGTCGTCGTCCTGAGCGTGTCGCGGGGTTCCATTTCTTTAACCCGGTACCACTGATGAAAGTCGTCGAAGTCATCGACGGCCTGGCCAGTGATCCGCTAGTCGGTGATCGCCTGCAGGCGTTGGCGGCGCGCATGGGCCACCGGGGTATTCGGGCCAAGGATACGCCGGGGTTCATCATCAACCATGCGGGACGCGCCTATAGCACCGAAGCCCTGCAAATACTCAAGGAAGGCGTGGCCGAGCCTGCCGAAATCGACCGCATCCTGCGCGAAGGCCTGGGGTTTCGCATGGGCCCGCTGGAGCTGTTCGACCTGACGGCCCTGGATGTCTCGCACCCGGTGATCGAGTCGATCTATAACCAGTTTTACCAGGAGCCTCGCTATCGCCCGGCCGCATTGACTCGGCAGATGCTTGAGGCCGGATACGTCGGGCGTAAGGTCGGGCGAGGCTTTTACCGGTATGCCAATGGCCAAATGGTCGATGCGCCCCCGGCGCAGGCAGTGCCGATCATGGAGACCCTACCGCCGGTGTGGCTGGGGGCCGAGAACGAGACCGATCGTGTCAGCCTGATGGCGTTGCTGGAGCAGTTGGGCGCGCAGGTAGAGCAGGACGCCACGCCGTCCAGCGAAGCACTCTGCCTGCTGGCGCCCTATGGCCTGGATGCCACCAGCGCTGCGGTACGCTTTGCCACCGACCCGACGCGCACGGTATGCATCGACCCGCTGCTCGACAGCGCTCGCTACCGCACGTTGATGCTAAACCCGGCCACCCGAGTCGACATGCGAAATGCCGCACATGCAGTGTTCGCTCGCGATGGCGTCGGAGTCAGCGTGATCAACGACAGTGTCGGCTTCGTCGCTCAGCGTGTGCTGGCCATGATCGTCAACCTGGCCGGCGATATCGTCCAACAGCGCATCGCCAGCGTTGATGACCTGGATGAAGGTGTTCGCCGAGGGCTGGGTTATCCAAAGGGGCCGTTGGCCTGGGGTAACAGCGTTGGCAGCAAACGCCTGCTGACCATCCTGGAGCGCATGACCGAACTGACCGGCGATCCGCGTTACCGGCCGAGCCCTTGGCTGCGTCGACGCGCGACCCTCGGCCTATCGCTGTGCCACACCGAGCCGACACTGACCTGACCTGACCTTAACGCCTAGGATACTTTTATGCTCGACGCCTACATCTTCGCAGGGCTGCGTACTCCCTTCGGTCGTCACGGTGGTGCACTCGCACCGGTGCGCCCCGATGATCTTGCGGCTCATGTGATTCGAGAACTGCTTGCGCGATATGCCATCCCTGGTGACGCTATCGAGGACGTGATCCTCGGCAATACCAACCAGGCAGGTGAGGACAGTCGCAATATCGCCCGCCACGCGGCGCTGCTCGCCGGTTTGCCAGTGACGGTGCCGGGGCAGACAGTCAATCGATTGTGTGCCAGTGGTCTGGCCGCCGTGATCGACGCAGCCCGCGCGGTGACCTGCAAGGAAGGCGAACTTTTCATCGCTGGCGGGGTGGAAAGCATGTCTCGCGCCCCCTTTGTCATGGCCAAGGCTGAAGCCGCCTACAGCCGTGATTTGACGGTCTTCGACAGTACCATCGGCGCGCGCTTTCCCAACCCGAAAATCGTCTCCGAATTTGGCAATGACAGCATGCCTCAGACGGGAGACAACGTGGCCCATGAGTACGGTATCGACCGAACACAGGCCGATATTTTTGCCGCAGGCTCGCAAGCGCGGTACGAAGCAGCGCGCAAGGCTGGCTTCTTCGCTGACGAACTACTTGCGGTGAGCGTACCCACCGGCCGAAAGACTCCGCCCAACGTGATTGAACAGGACGAACACCCGCGTCCGCAATCGGATTTCGCGGCACTGACTCGCTTGCAGCCTTTGCTCGAAGGCGGCGTGGTGACTGCGGGCAACGCTTCTGGTGTGAATGATGGTGCCGCTGCTTTGCTGATTGGCTCCTCTGCCGCTGGCGAACGCCATGGGCTGGTACCTATGGTGCGAATCCTGTCTGCAGCGGCCGTTGGTGTGGCGCCTCGCATCATGGGCGTCGGTCCGGTAGAGGCGATTCATAAGGCGTTGGCGCGAGCCGGACTGAGCTTGGCGGATATGGACATCATCGAAATCAATGAAGCTTTTGCCAGTCAGGTTCTGGGCTGTCTTAAAGGACTTGGCCTTGCTTTCGACGATCCTCGCGTGAACCCCCATGGCGGTGCCATTGCCGTAGGGCATCCGCTGGGCGCTTCGGGTGCGCGATTGGCACTGAGCACCGCACGGGCGTTGCAGCTAAGTGGCAAACGTTACGCGGTGGTCAGTCTATGTATCGGCGTCGGCCAAGGGCTGGCGATGGTTATCGAGCGCGTCTGAATGCGCGCAAAAAAGGTGGTATGAAATGGGTGCTTTGACTGGATACCGCGTGCTCGACTTGAGCCGTGTGCTGGCCGGTCCTTGGTGTGGCCAGACCCTGGCCGACCTGGGAGCCGAAGTCATCAAGGTTGAACGACCGGGTGCGGGTGACGATACCCGTGGTTGGGGGCCGCCATGGATGAAGGGTCAAAACGATGAGACCACACGTGAAGCCTCCTATTACCAATCGACCAACCGTGGCAAGTTATCGGTGGCGCTGAACCTGGCGAGCGCCGAAGGCCAGGAGCTGGTACGCGCGTTGGCCACCGACTGTGATGTGCTGATCGAAAACTACAAGGCGGGGTCTTTAGCGAAATACGGACTGGATTATGCCTCCTTGTCTCAGCTCAATCCGCGGTTGGTGTATTGCTCGGTGACTGGCTTCGGGCAGACCGGGCCGCGAGCTGCAGAGCCGGGTTATGACTTCATCATCCAAGGCATCGGCGGGCTGATGAGCATCACCGGGGAACGTGATGACCTACCCGGTGGCGGGCCGCAGAAAGTTGGCGTGGCGTTCTCCGACCTGATGACAGGGCTCTACTCGACGGTCGCCATTCAGGCTGCATTGCTCAGCCGCGAGAAAAGCGGCGAGGGTCAATACATCGATATGGCGCTGCTCGACGTTCAGGTCGCCACACTGTGCAACCAGAGTCAGAACTACCTGGCTTCCGGTAAAGCCCCAGGCCGCTACGGTAATGCGCACGCCAACATCGTCCCGTATCAGGTATTCCGCGCCAGTGATCAGGATTTCGTTATCGCCTGCGGTAACGACTCCCAGTTCGTTGGACTCTGCGAGGCTATCGGTCTGACGGACCTTCCTTTAGACCCTCGCTTTGCGCGCAATGCGGACAGAGTGACGAATCGGGAGGCAGTCATCGAGATTCTTGCGCAGCATTTTCTCGGCGCCACCGCCGATGAATGGGTGCGACGTATTCACCCGCAGGGCGTGCCGATAGGGGTGATCAACAGCATTGCCCAGGCACTGGATGAGCCGCAGGTGAAAGCGCGCAATTTGCTGGTGAACATCCCCCATCCGCTGAAGGCAGATTTCGTGACGGTGGGCAGCCCCATCAAGTTGTCGGGCACGCCGGTGGAGTATCTGCGCCCGGCACCGATGCTGGGTGAACATACGGATGAAGTTCTCAAGCGTCAGTTGGGCCTGGACGATGAACGCCTGTCCGAGTTGAAGGCACGCGGCGTCATCGAGCAACTTGGCGAACGCTGATATGCATGACCTCGCAAGCCACCTGAACTGTCGGGTCAGTTTTCACCATTGGAGCCTGTCATGAAAGTCCTCGTAGCCATCAAACGGGTGGTCGACTACAACGTGACAGTTCGCGTCAAGGCGGACAATTCCGGCGTCGATCTTGCCAATGTCAAGATGTCGATGGACCCGTTCTGCGAAATCGCAGTGGAAGAAGCCGTACGCTTGAAAGAACTTTCTATAAAAGAAGGGCTCGTTGCGACTGAAATCGTCGTCGTCTCCGTCGGCCCGTCCACCGCTCAAGAGCAGCTGCGCACCGACTACCTGCTGGGTGCCGATGAGTACTCTCTGGACGAAGTGATAAACCAGCCTGCTGGCTTACCAGCAGGCCGGAGCCGATAGCCTGTTCGCGCCGGGGCTCAAGACTCTGGAGGATGTGCAGGCAGTTCAGGCCCGGCTGAGCAATCCGCTGACGTGCTGCCGGTCGCGAGCATGAGCATCGACCCATTGCCCTCCGGCCGGTGTGCGTCGGGTAAGCCTGGGCAGCTCGATATTCCGGGCGGCTTCCCAGCAGATTTCGGCAGTCTTGCAAGGCCTGGCGGCCTGGAATACATGCTCCGGCCCCAGCTCCTCAAGGCGCTGGATGACAGTATGCGTTAAGGAAACTCTGAAAAAGACTTCCAAATTTGGTGAAATACCCCAGTCCCAAGAACTGAACGGTTGAGCCCCGATGAAGCAGATGTCCTTCGCTGACGCCGAATACGCTGGCAAACGCAAACAAACCCGCCGTGAACGCTTCCTGATCGAGATGGATCAGGTTGTGCCCTGGAATGGCTTGGTCAAACTGATCGAGCCGCACTATCCGAAGGGCGAAGGTGGTCGTCCAGCCTATCCGTTGATGGCGATGTTACGGGTTCATCTGATGCAAAACTGGTTCGGCTACAGCGACCCGGCGATGGAAGAATCACTCTATGAAACGACGATTCTGCGCCAGTTCCCGGGGCTGCATCTGGATCGGATTCCAGACGAAACCACGATCCTCAACTTCCGCAGATTGCTCGAAAAACATGAACTGGCCAGGGGGATTTTGCAGGTCATCAATGGCTATTTGGGCGACCGTGGTTTGTTACTGCGCCAAGGCACCGTGGTCGATGCGACGATCATTCATGCGCCGAGTTCGACCAAGAACAAAGACGGCAAACGCGACCCTGAAATGCATCAAACCAAGAAAGGGAATCAGTACTTTTTTGGTATGAAATCGCACATCGGTGTCGATGCCGAATCCGGTTTGGTGCACAGCCTGGTGGGCACGGCGGCGAATTTGGCGGACGTAACCCAGGTCGATCAGTTACTGCACGGAGAAGAAACCTACGTCTCTGGCGATGCCGGTTACACCGGCGGCGAAAAGCGCCCCGAGCATCAAGATCGCCAAATGATCTGGTCGATTGCTGCGCGGCCCAGCAGCTATAAAAAGCATGCAAAGAAGACCCTGATCGGGCGCATGCGTCGCAAAATCGAATACGCCAAGGCTCAGTTGCGCGCCAAGGTTGAGCATCCATTCCGGGTAATCAAGCGCCAGTTTGGTTATACGAAAGTCCGCTTCCGAGGCTTGGTTAAAAACACTGCGCAGCAGACCACACTGTTTGCCTTGTCGAACCTGTGGATGATGCGAAAACGGCTGTTGAATGCAGGCGAGGTGCGCCTGTGATGCGGACAATGGGCGCTGAAAAGCGCTCATATGCAGAAAAAGGGGAATTGAGAGAGGAAAAGGTCTGATTTTCGCTTGAATCGACATTTTTTGAGCCTCAAGTAGCGGGGCAGTAAAAAACGTCTGCCTATTTCAGACCTTCCTTAGGTTATCTCGCCCCATTTCGTGGGATGCGAAGAGCATTCGGATGGCCAGCATTGCGCCTGTTAACACTGCCGTAATACCTAGGGCTTCATACAGCGTTGGTAAACGTTGTTCAAAAAGCAATCCAAATAGGGTCGCGAAAAGAGATTCGAGAGCAATTAGTTGCCCCGAAAGTACCATGGGTAAATACCGAGACGCTTTGTTCCACGCCCATGCCCCCAATACGGACGACAAAATTGCAATTAGAAATGCCCACACATAAAGGCCTCCAGCGTTGGCAAAGCTAGCGCCTCGAGAAGGCATTTCAAAAAGGTTAAACGCGTATCCCAAGGGCATAAGCAGAAGCATACCCAGCGCGCTCCCTACCATCATGAGTCCTGTCCACGCGCTTGTTGAGTGTACTGAGATTTTGCTGAGACCTTTCTGGTTCAGCACACTGAACGCTAACCAAAACGCCACGGCACAAACAGAAAAAAGCACCCCGAACACGGCTGTGCCTTGTGAGGCGAGCGAGGTTTCATTAGCCATAACATTGATGAGCAGCAGGCCGAATATCAGCATGCACAAAGGCAATGCCAATTTTCGCCACGCCAATATCTTGCTTTGCGCATTTCCAAGCAAAGCCAGCAGCGCAGGCACCACCGCGATGAATGCAGGCGTCAGGACGGGGCCGCTTATCTTGACACCGCATGCAATGCAGACGCTGTATCCTAGATAGCCTATGGCTCCCAGTGCCAACGCCATCGCCCGCATAGGAAGTGTCAGCCCTCGAACGTTTGTGCGGTCGACGATCATCCAAATAATACCGACTACTCCAACGATCATGAATTTGACTGCCAGAAAGTCAAATATGCTGTAGTTCCCAGTGACATACGGAACGATGAAATTCGAACCCCAGCATAATGTTGCAAATATCGCAAAAAATATGCCGAGGACAAAAGTGTGAGCTGATGTGTTCATAGGCGACTCCAAGGTTGGTAATCGCAATTTTGAACGTTTCCGAATGTATGCTACAAACGAGTTATCAGCCCTCAATGCATAAGCCATGGTTATGCATTTACTCGGTAAGTCACTTCCTCCACTCGCTAGCTTGTTGCCTTTTGAAGCGGCCGCCCGCCTGGAAAGCTTTTCACGAGCTGCTGACGAACTCCATATCACTCAGGCAGCAGTAAGCCGACAGATACGAGGGCTTGAGGAGGATCTTGGTGTAGCACTCTTCGACAGGCGCAACCGTGCGGTCTTTTTAACGCCAGAAGGACGGCAGCTTGGGCTTGTCGTGAATGCCGCGTTAAACCAAATAAGCTCAGTCGCTGAGGGCTTGCGAGGCTCGGCCCGTCGGCATCAGGTCGTATTGCTCTCCCAGCTTTGTGAAGCGTTCTACTGGCTGATGCCGCGCCTTTCTCGCTTCCACCAACGCCATCCGGATATTGAGATTCAAGTCGTTACCACTACCCAACCGTTGACGGAATTCGGCGGTCATTTCGACGTTGCTCTCCAGAGCACTGGTCGAGCAAGCGGATTAAATCACCTGTTATTCACGGCTTCTGACGAAGTGTTCCCCGTGTGCAGTCCCGATTATCTCAGTAAACAAGAGGACGCATTGAAAGTCACAGATTTGGTACACCATACGCTCTTGCACCACCGGGCTACGCCTCCTCATTTGATGGAGTGGGACAGTTGGCTAGCCGAGTTCTGCATCGTTCTGGATGGCCGCACCAAAAATCGTCATTTCGACAGTTACCCGATGATGCTTCAAGCCGCAGTGGAAGGACATGGTATTGCACTCGGCTGGGCTCGAACTGCCGGGAGATTGGTTGAAAGCGGAGACTTGACAAAGCCTTGCGCTGAAAGCGTGTTTTTACCGCAAGCGATATCTGTTTTTAAACGCCCTGTTATTACCGAGCGAAGAGAAACCAACTCGCTGATAGAGTGGCTCAGGTTTGAACTGTTAGAAGCGATAGATTAGGCGCACGAGATCTCTGATCGAAACTCGACCAATTCGACTACTGGTTGCCACCTATGCGGTAGCAACTCGGCGATCTCACTCGCTCGCTGCGTCGGTAGCCGCGCCAGAACGTCTTTCAGATAAGCATGCGGGTCATGCCCATTGAGCTTGGCCGACTGGATCAGGCTCATCAGCGCCGCCGCACGTTTGCCGCTGCGCAACGATACTGCAAAGAGCCAATCTTTGCGTCCAAGAGCCCATGGCTGGATCTGCTGCTCGATGTGGTTATTATCGATAGGCACGACGCAGTCATCCACCATCGCCTTTGGCGTCGGGTTCAGGAAGGCGTGTTGGCCGGACGGTTAGTGCGCCAGTTAAAGCTGGCGGAGGATAGTCGATGAAAGTTCGATACTGGTAAGAAATGGCGAATCGATCAGACCCCGAGTCATGCATGTTGCACCGCGAGGTGCAGGGTGAAGCGTTGACAGGGGAAGCCGATGGGCCAGCCATTGAGCTGCGTAATCAGGAATTCGGGATGCCGATGCTGTTATCCGAAGCAGAAGGCAATACGGAGCATGGCGTTATACGCCAGTCATGCTCTGATCCCGCGCGGTCGGAGACCCTGTGCACGTCGGGACGTCCTTTGCACAGAAACTGGGAGATCTCAGCGATGCCCGGTGCGCAAGCACCGGGCGGAGTAGGAAAGGCCAAAATCCGTAACCCTACTGTCTACGTCGCTGAGAAGTCGGATACGTCCGTAGTACCTGAGAAGCCGTCGAACAAAGGGCCGAGCCCTGCGGAGATGGTGGAGGAAAGGGACGTAGCCAAGGGAAACACCGACACGTCCCCCGGGCACAGAGCCGGATCAGTTGCGCGTCGATGGGGCTTGAAGGTGTACGTGAAGCAGCCCGAAGGGAAAAGGGCATGCAGTTCACGGCATTGCTGCACCACATCACACCGCAATTACTGGCGCAGAGCTTTTATGCGCTTCGCCGCGATGCGGCGGTGGGCTAGGACGGCATGTCGTGGCGAGAATATGAAGAAGGTCTTCTCCAGCGGGTGACCAATCTGCACGCAAGGCTCCACAGTGGAGCCTATCGGGCAACGCCGTCACGGCGGGTTTTCATACCCAAAGCCGACGTTAGACTGCGCCCGTTAGGTAAACCGGAGACGTTCGATTTCCTGGGCTTCACACACTGCTGTAGCACCAACAGAAGCGGTGGGTTTCAAATACTGCGACTGACGGTCAAGAAGCGAATGCGTGCGACGCTGCTGGCTATTCGGGATGAGCTGAAGCGCCGACGTCACGAGCCTGTTCGCGTCGTGGGTCAGTGGCTTAGGCGAGAGGTAAGGAGTGCGAGTTAGCCTATGGATGCACCATTTCAGGCAAATCCTTTCATTGGCTGAATTGCTCGCCGAGCAGGGGCGTACAGTTACGGAAATTTAAGGCTCTGAGATTTTAAGAAAAGGATTGTCGGGGGGGATCGGCTCGAAAAGCAGCTTCGATTCCTCGATCAGATACCCCTTTAAGATGGTTTTCTTCCTGGGACCTCGGACTTGGCAGGCCCAGATGTTCAGACCGTCGTCACGCTTCCTATGGATCTTCAATTTCTCGAACTGCTTCTGCACCCAACGCCACTCTTCAGTTTCTTGATCGGCCCCCTGTGAAATACCAGGGAACTCTTGAACGTAGCGTTGGAAGAGGCCAGGTGTTACCAGAAACACCAAACCGCTCACGGTGTGCACCTTAGCCTTGCTGTCGTTGATGATCAGATGGTGGCTCAGGATGCCTTCCTTGACCCAGTCCAGGAAAACCTGACCTGGGGGACCTGAGCTTTCGATAGAGGGCTCTGGCGGTGCCTCATTGATTTCGGGCTCCACCGATTCGAACATGTCCAGCAACGTACCGAGGTAGTCGGCATCCTCCATCGCCAGTGGATCGGGTTGCGATGGACTTTGAGTCGAGCTTGGGCTGACAACCTCGGACGATACTGGTGATGCCGGTTTGTTAGTCGACTGGTCCTCGACGGCCACGCTTACCGTTCCGCTGAAAAGCGCGGGGCGGTCTTCGTTGCCCCAGATCAACGCCGGTTGAAGCCGGAGAAAAGTGAAACTCTGCCGCCAATCGCCCTGTGCCACCAGTGCGCTCCAGATGGCTTTGCCTTCCGGAGTCGACTCGACCAGTCCATGGGATTGCAGCTCGTCGAACACCGCGATGTTGGAGGAGGGAATGCCCTCAATTGATTGCGACAGTAGATAGGCTCGCAGCTTGTCGGTGACGGTCTTGCTGACGAGCCACAGAGCATCTTGAGTCAACCAACCCGCGGCACCTGGCTGGTTGAGTTTCAACTGGTGTTGAACCAGATGACGCAGTCCGCTGATCAAGTGATGTTGCAGCGAATGCGTCGGGGCCTGCAGTGCCTTGTTCGGGTTGCCACCGATGTTCTGCGCGGTGGAGACGCGGTCGGCTTGAATCACCAATTCACCGAGCACGCCGGCCCGTTCGTACTGACCGGCCAGGACATACAGTAGGCTGGCCCACAGCGCCGGAAAACCACTGAGCCAATCGAGGATCGGACGGTCGAGAATCTGGGTGTAGAGCAAACCTGCAGCGGCGCCGTGCAGGTGATAGTCGCGACCTTTGACATAGCGAAAACGGTAGGGCTGATCCAGGGGGCCGTGCCAAGGATGCCAAAGATGGCCATCCCGACGCTCGACCTGCAGGTCCACGGCGATCTTGCCGATGTCATGCAGCAGGGCGCCATAGGCGATGCCAGCCGACCAGGCATCGGTCTGAGCGGCTTGGTCTTCGGGTGCGGCGCCGGTGGGAAGCAGATACGACTGACGCAGTTTCAAACTGCAAGCGACCAGCTCCAGGCCATGGTCGAGCATGCCGCCGAGATACGCATGGTGGTGTGTCTCGCTGGCCGGGAGTTGCTGGACCTGTTCGGCGTAACGATGGATCGGATTTAAATAGAGCTGGCTGAACTGCGCGTGGGAGAGGGCGGTGTGCTGCCAAATCCGATCAAGCAACTGACGGCGGTGCTCCGCCGCTAACAAGCTGTGGGCCGACTCAACGGGTAGGTAACCTTCGGCGACGTTGACGGTCGGTGGCGGAGGGGGCTTCTGCCTTTTGTGGCGAAACAGACTGAGCATCGTGACCTCCGAGAAGTCGCTGGGTCAGTGGCCTTTTAGCCTTTTCGGATAGAGCTCTTACCCTTGAGTCCCCATTCCCTTCCAACCCTTACCCGTCCTTTTGGCGTGTGTCCCTTTGTGCGGCAATCGGAATACCGATTTTCTCCAAGTACCATTTTGCAGCGAAGCTTGGAGGGAGCCGGTAGATGCTGAGCCATGATTTCGCTGATCAGGTGCAGGCAATGATCCAGCGTCATGTCGCCGACTAAGAATGATCGGCGAGGTGGCACCGGTTCCCAGCAGTGGGGCGCTCAAATCAACGATCTGATTGAGACTGGGGGCAGTGAACCAATCGCGCTATCAGCGTATTGGGTAGCCGTATTCCGCCCTGTTAGTGAGCGTGTATCGCAACGTGCACTTTTTTGAAACACGGATGTTCCGATCGGATAGTTCGCTCAATAACCTTCTGCCGCTCTGAGCTTCTACCTAGCGCCGACAACCTTCACTTTGGAAGATCCTCCGCAAGCCAACTCTGAGTCTAAGTTCTTAAGCATTGGCGATGGATAGCAAGCTTTCGAATTGGCGTGGTATTTGCGTGCAGTTTCGGCATTCGTCTGTCGTACTTGGGGAAGTGAATGTCGCTATCAAGCAATTCCATGCAGTTATCCTCCGCCGAAAAGCATTGGTTACCCTGGTTTGGCAAGACCGGAAAACTGGCAATGAACTGGTCCTGCCGACTCAATCGGTCTGCCTACCCGGTGATTGAGCAGACATTCGAGGCTATTGCCGAAACCCGCGTCAAATTGCTGCACAACTGGACTCGGGAGCAGTGGGAACACTTGGCTGAACTGGCCGTAACCCTTAACCGCGACTTCTCCCATCTCGACAATCATCTGTTGCTGGACAAGCTTGGCCAGGCCGAGGACTTTTCCGAACTCTTTGTCGTCGATACCGGTGGCGCAGTCATCGCCTCGACCTGGAGTGGCCATGGCAAAAGCAGCCCCTGCAACGCCAAAGCACTGGCCGAAGGTTTGAAAGCACCGTTTCTCCACGGGCCCTACAGTGACCCTCTGACCTTGCAACTTGGTCCCTCATCATCGCGTTTTCACGATGAGGTCACGCTGATGTTCTACCAGCCCCTGAAGGCTGACGGCAAAGTACTTGGCTGTCTCTGCGGCCGCGTGCCGAACGATGTCTTGGGTGACCTGATCCAGCGTGAGGCCGGGCATATTTTTGCCGAGTCGGGGGATAACTACCTGTTCATGGTTCAGTCTCGCTTTGACCCGGCGATCCAACCTGGTGTCGCACTGTCCCGCTCACGCTTCGAGGACGGTACGTTCACTCACGGGGAGAACCTCAAGAGCGGCGTACGTACCCCCTGGAAGAGTGTGCAGATTCAGCGCCACACCGAACTGGAGCTGCGCTTTACTGACCCGGCGACCCAACAACTGCACCCTGGTGTACGAGAAACCATTCGCACCGGCTCCAATCTGTTCGTCACCTATCCCGGCTACTCGGACTACCGGCACATTCCGGTCGTCGGCAAGGGCGTTACTTTCCAACTGCCCGGTTCGCCTGACCGCTGGGGCATGATGTGCGAAGCCGATCTGGAAGAAGTCTATCGACGGCGCTCGCTGAGTTACGGGTTGATGAAACCTTACCTGGCAACCATGGTTGGTTTGTTCGCCTGCAATTTCCTGGTCCAGCACTACAGTGGTCTGGGGCAGAGCCTGATCGATGCTTGCGAGACTTTGAGCATGCTGGCGGCTGCGGTCCTGTTCAGCACTTTTGGCCCGAAGCGGTTGGCTGCGCGCCTAAATGAAATGACCGGTGTGATCAGGACCATCGCTGAAGGCGAGGGCAATCTGCGTCAGCGCCTCGACACCACGCGTATGGCCAACGACGAGACCGGAGATATGGGCCGTTGGATCAACAGTTTTATCGACCATCTGGATGCGGTCGTCGGGCAGGTGATCAAGGCCAGCTACAGCGTCGGCAAGACCAACCAGTTGATGCTTGGCCGTAGCCAGGCAGCCAACCTCACCTCTGGTGAAGTCGCGGATGCGGTGCATCGCATGATGATCATTGTCGAAGAGCAACTGGGCGAGATCCAACAAGCCTCAGCCAGTGCCAAACAAATGAAGCAAGCGATGGATGAAGTGGTCAGCCGCGCCCGCGAGCAGTTTCTCGCGGTGCAGGTGGGCACTCAGTCAATTCGCGATGTCGTGGAGCGCTCTTCTTCGAGCGTGCGTTTGCTTGACAGCCGGATGGCACAAATCGGCAATATCACCGGCTTGATCAGCGACATCACCAATCAGACCAACCTGCTGGCGCTGAACGCTGCCATTGAGGCCGCCCGTGCTGGCGAACATGGTCGTGGTTTCGCGGTAGTAGCCGATGAAGTCCGATCCTTGGCTTCGCGCACATCCCGCGCCGCTGACGACATCCGGCAGATGATCGAAGGCCTGCAAAGCGAAACGCAAAAAGCCGTAGGTTTTATGGAAAACGGAGTCAAGGATGTTGACAATAGCCTGCGCCTGGCCGAGGAGGCATCCTCGGAAAATGTGCAACTGCATCAGGCAGTGGAAAGCATGTTCAGCATCATTCAGCAGCTCAATGAACGCAGCCTAGACTATGGCAAAACGATCAAACAGGTCGACCAGTCGTCCGCAGAGATGCGCCAGACGGTTATCGTGCTGCAGGCCAGTGCTGAAACGGTAAGGCTCGACGCCAACAAGTTGCAAAAACTGGTGGGCCTGTTCGAGGTGAGCAACAACTCCCGGCGAAGTGCTGCTTGAGGCTTTGCCGCATACTTCAGAGTACGGCAGATCGGTGCAGAGCAAGGGGGTAGATCCAGGCCACCATCGAAGCGCTGGCTCATGTCTTTTGGTGAGGAATCCAGCTAATAAAAGACTGAAATATTGCTCACACTCTTGCTGTGGGGCGAGCACATCGATGATCTAGTTGGTGTTGGGTAAGGAGAACTTGGTACACTACGGTGCAAATTTTTGTGAGTCCTATCATGACCCTCACTGACGCCACGCTCGTGCTGCTGCTCGCGGCACGTATCCATGGGACCGACGAAGCCGTCAGGGCCTCGGCGAAGAGCGTGGTCAAGAAATTACCGCGCAGTAAACGCGATCTGATCTACAAGGTGATCGATAGCCGAAGTCCGCTCGAGTTGGTGGATTTTCTGGCGCAAAACCTGGATACGTAACAGCATGCTGGCGGTGTGCGCACATCTCATGTTCTTTGCGTCATAGTCCCGAGGCATTGGGATTTTTCTGGTCACAGAAAAAAGGGCCCAACCCGTGTCGGGCCCCGTGAAGCGTTTTCAGTGGTGAGGTAACGATTAAGCTCCATTGTTCATGCATGGCGAGTTGACTAGGACCACTTGCTTCGGTTGCTGCTCCAGGTTGAGCACATACTCCGATGCGCTTCGGGCCTGGCGACTGGCGCGGAAGATCGCGCGTTTGTCAGCCTTGAGCAGGCCGATCCAGGAGTCGATGTAGCTCTCGTGCCGCAGGTCCCCCTGTATACCGGCGTAGGCACATAAAAAAGCAGCGCCCATCTCGGCGATCAACTCCTCAAACGCGTAGCCTGGCGAGCCGAACGGACAGGCTGACGTCACGCCTTCGCGCTGCAACCGAGCATGATGCCCGGTCCAGTGCGTCAGCTCATGAAGTGCCGTGGCGTAGTACCCGCTTTCATCGTGAAATTGTGCTTTTGTCGGCAGTTGGATGAGATCCCTGATCGGGTGGTAAAAGGCTTCGTCGGCAGGCCGATGAACGATACGTGCACCTGAACTTAACAGCAGACTTTCCGCAACGCTGTTGGGCTGGAAGGGATCACTCTGTTCCGTCTCGAGCAGGGTTTCATTGAGCATTTCGAGCCCCTCCGTTTGCTCGATGTTGAACAGAAAATGTGTCCTGAGAATGCCGAAGTGAGCAACCTTGGGCTGCCCGTTTTCATCGAGTACGGGTTGGCCTGACTCGGTCTGTTCCTCGCGTTCCATCGGCTTGTAGAGCACCGCCAGAGTGCTGTGCTCACCCTTACGTATGTGCCCACCGGCCTTTTTAGCTTGGTTGAAGGTCAGCCAACGATCTTGAGTGAACCCCTGCAACCTGGCCTCGGCCCAGAGCAGCGGTAAATTGATGCCCGAATACGGACGTCGCGTGATGGCATTGATGGGGTAAGGTTGATGACCGATGTCAGCGGAGCCACTTGAGGACCAGGGTTTGATCCAGGGAGCAACGCCTTGGTCTAACGCAGTAACGATTTTGTCAGTTACGTCTTGGTAGATATCGCGCATGGCAATTTCCTCGAGATAAAAACGGAGGAACGCCGTGCCCGTCGGGGGAGGGTTCCCCGGTTGGGTCATGGGTTGGATTGATGCAGGTCTTGCATGCCGTCTGAGTGTGGAGGTGGGTGCGGCCCATTGCGCCTAGCGCTGGTGTTCTCCTGCAAGCGCTATCAGCAAGGCGGCAGGCTGACCCGGTTCTTGGAGTAGGCTCAGACTCAATTGCAGCAACGGGTTGTGGTCTAAATGATCGGTTGGTTCAATGTGGATTACCTCGAACAGCACGTAAGGCTGGTGTGGAAAGGCCAAGTGGGCTTCGAAGGCTGCGCGCAGTACGTGGCTCAACCGATCGACCTGCAGCTTCTCAGCGTGATCGGAGTGATCGAGCAGTACTGCGCGTTGCCACGCGCCAGGGGTGAACACGATGGGCAACCGAAGGGTGTTCAGTGTTTCCGGTGTAAGTGAGTCGGGCATGGTATGTCTCCGTTGAAAACGCGAAGAAACCTGTCCCATGCGGGGAAAGATTTCCCCGCGGTGGGTTGAAGAAAAACAAGAGGGCTTACCTCACGAGTAGCGCTCGAAAGGCGTTCAGGAGCGCAGTAGGCGTTCATCACCGTAGCAACGGTCACTGTGCGAGCCACCGAACGCTAATCGCACTTGGGGAGAACCATCATTGAAGTGACGTAGCCTTGAAGGTTCTGGCTACCTGGGAAAGTGCTGTCGATAACAGCGATCCGTACCTTGTATTTAGCCGGACGATTTATCTGGGTCAATCACTGTAGAGACGCTGTTTCACGGGGCTTGTCTTCTGGCTTCCAATGAGGATTTTTCGACCGGGGAAACTGATAAGCGGTCAGGCATGGGCCGTTTTCAGTAGTAGGCTATTACTCTTGGCTCAACCATGAAAACGCTCAGAAGAGGGCGAAACCATGCCGACTCAGCAACCTGTTCAGAGTTCGCGTGCCCACCGCTGGGCGTACGCCTGCGGTATGTCGGTGAAGCGTGGTTACCGTAGTTTGAAAACATTTGAATCCCAAGTGGTTGAGCGTGCGGAGACGACAGGTATGCCCGCAGGTAAATTACTTGTTCGCGGGAGTTTTCTGATTGCCAAACTGGCAATTATCGGAGGGCTGCTCTTTATCGGTTTCTGGCTGGTCGCTTTTGTTGTGGTGGTGATCGCTGTGATTGCCCTTCTGCAGTCCAAGTCTGTCATCGACACGGATTTTGAAGAGGTGAATCCAGGTCCTGACTACCTTGGGGCTAACTCCTATCTTGGCAACTACGATGACAATGGCCATTACATAGGTCATTTCAAATCATCTGATGACGTCAGGTAAGCTTCTTCGTAGCACCCATCAACTGATCCGTTCCTTTGCCCGCTGCACCATGCGCGGCTTTGCTTGCACCACCTAGCATCCCCTCAAGGCTGTTGCCGATCGAGTAGCCAGCCCAGCTCATGGCGACCAAAAACAGTCCAGGCAGCACCAAGAACATCGCCCCCATCACATACTCGATCACCTGCGCGGTGACAGTCCCATCCATAAACCCGGACGTAGGCAGCGACAACAGCAGTTGATTGGAAGCCGAAACCTGGTTGTACAAGGTATCGAGCATGCTGGAGTCGACCCAGCGAGCCAGTACCCACCAGAAGCTCAGCATGTGTAAGGTGAACAGCGCAAACGTCACCGTCATGACGGTCTTCAGCTGGTAGGTACTGACCAGCAGGATCAGCGGCAAGCTGATGATGACGCCCATGATCAGGAACGCCTGCACCATCGGCAAGGCGGCGCGTAGTGCATTCATTGCCGGGAAGTTGCTGAAGGAACCGAGGGCCAAGCCGGTGTTGGTGGCCAGGTTATTGAGCCCCTGATTGATCGAACCGCCACGAGCGCTGGAGCCGTAGTCCTGATACACCTGTCCGGGCGACATGGACATCGATTGCTGGCGCGGGCTGACCAGCTCGCGCAGGGTGGCATCTTCGATCTCGTTGCTCGAACGTCCAGTCAACCAACCTTTCAGCTGAGTCAGCAGCGAGGGGGCGACCTGCTCGATCAAGCGCTCGCGCAAGCCAACACCGCTATCACTCCACCACTGCTTGCAGGTGGGGTAGCCCGCGCCATTCTCCAACCGCGGCAGGGAAACATCGCGGTTGTCGTCATACGGCCAGCTGACTCTCGGTGTGCGTGAGCGATCCGTATCGTAGTAGCCGGGTGTGTCGAGAAAATAACTTGAGCCGATCCAGGAGGCGTCGTGACTTTGTACCTTGTCCAACAGCGGACGGTTGGTGAATAGCCGAGAGCGGGAATAGCCGTAGCAGTCGCGAGTGAAATCGGCGACTTCCTGCAGCAGTACCTGACTGTCGATACGCGAGCTGTCGATCTCCATGCGCATCTGCCGAATATCCGGTACGCAAGGAATGGAGGCGGTGGCCGCCGCGGTCACCCCTTTGCTCAAGGCATGCACCAGAAACCACCAGATCGGCACGTTGGCGGAGCGTTCGCCGATAGTATTGAAGGTCGTCCCCCAGGCGGTTTCCGTCGGTTGGGCCACACTCACGCCGCAGCGCTGGCTCGCCACATCATCGAACGTCATTGACGAGAGGCTCAACGGAAAGACCGGCGCGCAGCCAAACAACACGACGATGTAGGCCAGCCACAACCGGTTCTCGATCCGCGGTACCGAGAGCAGCCCCTTGTTGCCTTCATCCGCGCCTTGCTGACGGGCCGATAACCATTCTTGCAAAATGATCGCGCCGAAGGGCGCGGCAAACAACCCGGTGTCGGACAGGACGCTCCAGAGGCCGTTGTTGATGATCCAGGCCAGCAGGGAGAGGTAAAACTCCAGGTAGCTGTTGGTGCTCATGAGCATGTTGGTGACCTCACAGTCGGGTGAGTTCGACGCAGGTAATGAGCACGAGCCCTAATGTCCCGATGCGTTTCACGCGCAGTCGATCCTGGGGTCGATGTCGGTAGCGCCGAAGCAGACCCCACCAGAGCGCAAAGAGGGCGCCGTAGAGCAGGGCACGCCACCACCGCAGATAGGGTCGTACGGATTCGAATGCCTGCTGCCAGGCCTCGAAACTACCCAGCACAGCGCGGCCGATCCATGCGACCAGTGCGGCGGTCAGGATCATCACCGCGGCAATCCCCGAACTCGCAAGCAAAGTGAATAGCGGTGAGCGTTTCATGGCTCACTTGCGCCTGGCGTCAGCATCATTGAGTCGGCCCGGCTCAGGGTCGCCTTGCTCGACGGTGCGCGAAGCATCAGCACCGCCGGCATGCCGATCGAGCACCAGGCTGGCGGTATTGGTGGTTAGCATCTGCCGGACCTGCAGTTCGGTCTGCAGCAGGCGGATTTCACGCTCCAGAGCGTCGATGTTTTTCGTCAAGGCGGTCTGGGCCGGTTCGGCGGAAGCGATGTTCGGCTCGTGACTGCCCGCCAGCAGGGTGCGCAGTAGCAGCAACGCTTTGTCGAGCACGCTGGACAAGGCCGTCTCACTGGCCAGGCGCCGTGCCAACAGATCCTGATCGGGATCGTCGCGCAGGGCTTCAACCACACCACGAGTCACCGGCAGCATCGGGCTGGAGGCTTTCGCCAGGTTGTCAGGGGTAGGCGGCAGAGAGCCAGACAACAGCCCTTGCAGGGCCTTGAGGCGCTCGTTATAGGCCTCCTGGATCAGCGGCGTCAGTCCGCTGCCAGCGGTCGCACGCAGAGTTTCGCAGCTGTCGCAGGTCGCGACTTCGCTCTCGCCCAACACCCGAACGGCCCAGTCGGACTCCTCTTGGGGCGAAGCCCATGTCTGGCAAATAGCGCCACCCAGGCAATCGCTGCTACTGATCGAGGCACTGTCGTCCACCGTCCGGTTATGCAGCAAGTTGTAGCCCGCACGCACCACGTCGGAGGTCACCCGAATGGGCGTCTGCCCATCACCACCAGCCTTCGAACCGCCGACCCAGGTCACTCCATTGTTGCCGTTATGGGCCTCGGTATTTTTCACCGCGGCCACTGCATCGCCGCCGGTTTGCTCCAGGTTGCCTTGCATTTCTTGGTTCTTGGCCAGTGCACCCCAGCCGGCTTGACCTACTTTGTCCGCCATCTTTTCGGCCATGGCCTGACAGGTCAGCTTGGAACGGTCGAAGTCGATACGACCTTGCATCACTCCGTTGCTGAGCAACTCATAGAGTCCTGGATTGGCGCGCTGGATGATCAACGCCGGCAGCGACATCACCGCTTGGGTCGCGTTCTGCACGACGCTACCCATGATCTGCTGAAAACCTTCGGTGACGCCGTTCAGCTGGTTTTGAAGGGTGTTGGTGAGGCTCATGTTTCCGCACATCATATTCGCTCGCCAAGATCCGCCGATACCGAGACCGCTGGGTCGGTAAAGCGAGCTCGGTGAGCCGACTGCCGAACCGCCTCCAATGGTGTACATGACTCGGTCGTCGAGTACTTCGCCTTGAGTACCCAGGCGGTAATCGCCCTCGGCGGCGTGGGCATGTGTGCCCATGGCGAGCAGTCCACAGAGCAACAGGCTCATCACGCCCAACCATGGTCGCGCGCGAAGCCGACTCATGAAGCGCCTCCTTCGAAGTCGATGCTGAACAGGAAGGTCTGTCCCTCACGTTTGCAGCAGCTATAAGGACGCCACAGCGACCAGGCGTAGCCGCCATCCGCGCTTTGTTCCGGATCGCTGGGGAAGATGGCGCACGTAGGCTGCACCTGGGGGTAGAGCAATTGCCATTTGTGGGTTGATGCATCGTTTTCAACGATAGGGCCAGGCGGCCAGTAGCCGTCGCGTTTGGCGGGCGTGAGCGGTAGGTACACATGAGGTTGCCAGCCGCGGGTAATCACATCACCGGCCCGTTGTGCCATGACTGCGGCTGCCTTGAAATCGTCGGGCTGTACCAGAAAACCCTGCCGGGGATAAACGTTGCCCCACATGTTTCCTAAAACTTGACTACCGACTTCGCGGACCCCTGGCACAAGTGACTCGGGGTAGAAATTTTCCGGGATGCCATGGCGCCAGGCCAGTGAGTCCAAGGTACTCAAATAGTAGGGCATGAATGCAGTTGCACCGCTGGCGCAGGCATAGCCGGATTGAGAAGCCAGTTGCGTGGCGACCCAACCACCAGGGTGGCCGATGCCATCAACGTTCTTGAAGCGGGGCAGGTTGTTGCGGTGGGGGTTCGGGGTGATCAGGTTGCCGCCACCTTCCGCACCGCTGACGGGAGAGGAAAGGGTGGCCATCTCGATCCAGGGGTTATTGCCCGTGGCGGTGTAGCTTGAGACCACCAGTTCAGGAATGAAATGACGAACCTTGGTCGAGGTTTTGACTGTGCAGCCGAACGGTGTGCAGAGCAGCCAGAAGCAAATGCCGACGACCCTGTATTCGAGGCAGTCTGGCGAAAGCACGGAGGACGTGATGCTTCCGGTGTCCAGCGCCATGCTTGGACCGCATGCCAGCAGGATGCTCAGTGCCAAGGGTCTTAGCTTTGCGGGAGATATTGACGAGCAGACGGCAGTCATAATCCAGGCTCAATATGTATGGCCTGGGCAGATTCGGTGAGGGGCTGGAGATTGTCAGCGGAAATTATGGAAGCGGGTGTATCGGGTTTGCGAGACGTGAGACTATTATTTGACGTGAAGGAAGCTGCGAAGGATGTCGGGTTCCACAAGTAACTGATCTGCCGTAATTTCCAAAATATTGGCGAGCTTGCACAGAACCAACAGCGACGGATTGCCCGTGCATCGTTCGATTTGACTGACGTAGGTGCGATCCACCTCGGCCATGAGCGCGAGCTGCTCCTGGCTAAGGTTTTTCACGCGTCGCATCAAGCGGATATTTTCCGCCAGCCGCAGACGAAGCTGTTCGTAGTCTTGAGTCATGCGCGCAAATTGCGCCTTGAGGGACTCTCAATCCACGGGATATAGTCTGCATTAGCATTGCTCTATGCGATTTGAATGCTTATGGCTGGTACCTAGAGCCTATATGTTTTCGAAGCTGGCCTTTGCGTCTGAAAATAAATCAGAAATTTAGGGTGTATATGGACGAAAACTACATTTCAATTCCGCCGGCGGATGGTTGTCCAAGTCTTTTGACGCCGTGGGGTAGCGAATTTTCCTCAATGATTGAGCGTGGCGTGCAATGCGCCCAGGCTTGGCTTGATGCGCCTGGCGAAATTCCGCTGTGGTGGGAGCTGGCGCAAACCCGCAAGTCCTTCCCTGTCGGTGACTGTCAGGATGCCTTTGAAGCCGGATTTTTGTTGAGGGTTCAGCAGCGTCTCCGGGGAGTACGGCAATAACCGTTATCTCGTTTTAGAGCGCTGAATAGATTTACCTATGCAGGGTCTATTCCTCGCGCTCTATCGATTCGTTCCGCTACCCGAAATGCCGCTTCCAGCTCGGAGCAGACGTTCTCCTGCATCAATGTCCAGCGCTCGGCTTTTTCCTCGGGCTCAGTCATGGCCAGGGCGAGATAAAGACTGGGTGGTACGGCCCGAAACAGCGTCTCAATTTTTTTCGATAGCACGACCCCTTCGGTGTACTTCCCCGGCTCCTTGCCAGCGGACAGCAGCAAGGCTTTTTGCGCAGACGTGAGCTTTTTGAACCGTGCGATTTCCTCAATCTCCGCGGGCGGCATATTCAAGCAAATCCACCATTCGATCATGTTGAGCATGGTCTGCGCAGCCGTTGGAAAGTCGGCAAGGTTTTGCGTCGCCAGCCAGAACCAGGCGCCGAGCTTGCGCCACATCTTCGTGCCCTTGACCACGAAGGGCGCCAGCAGCGGGTTCTTGGTAATGATGTGCCCCTCGTCGGTGACCATGATGATTGGTCGGCCCAAGTACTGGTCGCGCTCGGCGAGGTTGTTTACGGTGTTCATCAGGCTGATGTAGCTAATGGACATCTGCGCCTCATAGCCTTCGCGAGCGTAAGTGGCGAGGTCGACGATGGTCACATCGCTTTCCGGCCACGGGGTGCCTTCACGGTCGAAGAGCTCACCCTCGAAGCCCTGGCAAAAGAGATCGATGGACTCGCCCATTTCCTGTGCACGTTCGCGACGTTTTTCCGGTAAGCGCGAGTCAGCAGCGACGCGCAGCAAGGCGTCGCGCACGTCGCGGGTCAGTACTTGACGGCCTGCTGCGGCACACGTCTGCGTCGCATCGAGAATGCACTCACGGATCAAGCTGCGATCGGCTCGGCTCAGACGCGCATCTTCCTTGGCCTCGCCGCCGGTGATCATCAGGCGGGCGGTGATCTCCAATTCGCCGAGAATATCGCGCTGGTCTTCGCGACTGGCTACCGCCTCATCATCCCACTCATCAACCGACAGACTTGCCACCTGATCTGGCTGCTCGACCAGACGCCAAGCGTCGACAAAGGGGGCGAGGCTGACCGAGGCACCAGGTTTCAATTGGACCTTGTTGACTGACAGGCCCTGTGTAGCGAAGTAGTCGCCCTGCAAGCCGAATGAGTTGCCGGCTTCGACGATAAACAGGCGAGGGCGGTACACGGCCATGACCTGCATCAGCAGGGTGACCAATGTGGCCGACTTGCCGGCGCCGGTCGGGCCGAACAACAGCAGATGACCGTTCATGGCCCGATCCAGGCGTGACAATGGGTCGAAGCTCAATGGCGAGCCGCCGCGGTTGAACAAGGTGATGCCCGGGTGGCCGGTACCGGTGCAGCGGCCCCAGACTGGAACGAGGTTCGCCAGGTGTTGGGCGAACATCAGGCGGGTGTACCAGTTACGCGTGTCGCGGGCCGGGCTGTAAGCCATCGGCAACCAACGCAGGTAGCTGTTGCAGGCGGCGACCTCATCGCCTTCACGTACCGGTTGCAGCCCCGCGCCCAACAGCGCGTTGGCCAGGCTGACCGAGCGCTGGTGCAATTGCTGTTCGTCGTCACCGCGTACGTAGAACGCCAGGGTTCCTCGGTACAGCTTGTGCTGGCGGCCGATGATCGCGCGAGCCTCTTCGACATCCTGACGAGTCTGGGTCGAGGCCAGGTTTTCACCGATGGCTTTGCGGGCCAGGCGGTTCAACTGATCCTCAAGCACGTCCTGAGGCTTGACTACCAGGGTCAGACTCATCACCGTGCCTTCAGGTAACTGGTCGAACAGCGCATTCACCGCGTCGCCTTTGCGGGTTTCGCCAGTGAGTTGACCAATCAAGGGCGCTCGGCGCAGCTTGTCCACTACCATCACCCGGTGGGGCTGATCGTCGAAATACCAAAGTCCGCGCTGCACATCCGAACACGGCTCATTGAAAAATAGCCGTTCAGCGAAGTCGTGATCGAAGGGCAGTTCCAGCGACTCACCGTCGCCCGACTCCGGATAGGCCACGCGACGGTAGAACGCCTCGGGCGCCTCATCGGTGAGCGTGGGTGCCGGATTGAACCAGGGCACTAACCAGGCATACAGACCTCGGCCATCGACTCGCGTCGATTGCACCCCGCATGCTTGCAGCGAGGCACCGATTCGTTCGCAAGCCTGATGCAGGGATTGTACCGAAGTGAGTCCCGTCTCCTGCGCATCGGACTCAAGCCAGCGATAGACCACCAGGCGCACCCTCCGGTTGTTACCGCGCCAGGGCAGGCGCGTCACCACCTGATCCTCAAACAGACCGCCGGGCTTGGCGATGGCCTTCAGATGACGGCGGCTGAGCTCCAAATATGCCTCGGTGAAGACCGTGCCTCGTGCTCTATCTTGGATATAGTCGGTGAACCGGGTCAGGTAGGGGGTGAAGTCGTTGTCGTCCTGGCAGAAAAACTGCGCCACCCAAGGCGCTTGATCCAGCTCGTCAAAGCTATCTTGCAGGGCGTCTTCGAGGGCGTCGCGGACCGCCATCAGCCAATCGGGTTCGCGCCCTTCGGTGCCGATGGGCAGCAACTCGAACACCGCACCCACCGAGCGATTGTCATCCAGTAGAAAACACTGCTCAGTGTCGAGGTATTCGACCCAAGGCAGGTAATCGGTGAGGCTGGGGTTGTGCGCATAGAGTGCGGCGTCATCGGCCACCGTGGCGCGCGGGCGTAATGGGTGGCGCCAGGCTTTCCACGCAGGAGTGCGGCTGCCCGAATCGCCGGTACGCACTACAAGTCTTCCTGACGTTCACCCGGCAATGCGTACTGCACCCGTTGGTAGAACGGAAAGACGGTCGAGTAGCCCGGGACCGGTGCCTGCTCGGTACCACTCAAATGCGGATACATGTACAGCACCAGATCGGGATTGGGCAGGCGAGGGAACAAGTTGTGGATCTCGTTCGCCGCTGTGCGCGTGTACGGTTCCTGGAGAGCAACGGAGAAATCTGGCTGGGCCAGCGGACGGCGTAACTGCTGCCGAGCATCCAGCAGTTGCTGCTGAGTGCCTTGCGAACCGGCGCCGTTCCAGATGTCCAGCATGGTTTGCTCACCGTGAGGCAGAAGCGTTTCCTTGTCGGTGGAACACCCCGTCAGGACCACGCAGAGCACGCTAATCCAGCTGAGGCAGAGAGGCATGGTCTTTTTCATGGCGAACGCTCCGGCCCTTGGGCTCGTAGTCGATGGTGATCTCATGGTCGAGGTGCAGTGCGACTTTTGCTGCCGGGGGGACGTACACGGCAGCAAAGGCCTCGCCATACAGCTTGTTCACCCACTCGCGGATGTCGCTGACACCACCACTGAGGATTGAATTCAACGCGCTGTTGCCCGTACTGTTGGTGACCCCGAGCGTACTGCCCCCCGAACTGATCACGCTGCTGTTGTTCTGCTCATCCCCGAGCAAGGCAGCGACCCCGGCGCCAGCTGCGGTGATCAAGCTCTGGCTGCCAAGGTACTGTTGGGCGTTCGAGCGGCGCTCGCCGGCGATGCAAGGAATGCCATACGGATCGGACAAGTAACCGAGTCCACCGCGGATCTTGTCGGTGTTCGAGCTCTGGGTGGTGGAGGCATTGCGGCTGGCGACTGCCTTCGGCTGAGGCACCGTGCGAATGGTGCCATCGGTAAACACAAAGGTGATTGACTCGACCTGTCCGCGCACGCAAGACAGGGTCCAATCACCGGATGCGGTGCCGCTCATCACGGCGCCCGCGACGTCCGGCAGGTCGATGCCGTTGGCCGTCAGATTCTCGGGACCGACCAGCACCTTGAAGGGATAGGGATCATTCACTGTACCATCCACCGGCACTCGGCCGATCAGCGCGGTCATGGCGACCGAGCCCATTAGCGTGGCGTTTTCAGGAATGGTGTAGACCGGCTTCGCACCTTCGGTACGATCAGCGGATCGTGTCAGGTCACGTTCACCCTGGGTGACTGCACGTAGCTGTTTCTGGCTGCGATCAATCGCATTGTCTTTCAAGCCTTCCAGAGAGTTGAAAGCGGTAGGCAGGCTCAGTGCGGAGGAAGTCGTGGTTTTGCCTCCGGCGTTGGTGGACGAAGCATCCGAGGGTTCAATCCACTGCAGCGTATCAGTGGCAGAGTGTCGCCCTTCGAACTGAGCCCCATCGCCAGGCTCTAGCCCCAATCCGATCGGCATGTCCTTGCTTTTGCCGGTCAGCCCCGACAACTGTTCCTGCAATTGCGTCAGTAGACCGCGAGCCTGGCGACTGTCTTGTTCCGCTTTGAGTCGGGCCTCATTGGCTTGTCGGCGGCCTTCATCGACCTGCTGAGTCACGCTGCCAAGCGCGGTCTGGATGCGCGAATCAACACTGCTTTCCCGCTCACGCAGGCGGTTGTTCTCCGTCAACAGCGAATCGTTGTGTTTCTTCAAACTGAGCATGTCGCTGCGCATGGCCTTCACCTGGCCGACCAGGGTGGCGACCGTGTCGCGTGGGGTATCGCCCGCAATGCCGAGCGACTTGGCTTGCTCGGCGGATAACTGAAGATTGCCCTGATCAACCGGGTGCTCTGGAGAGGGAGTACTACCCGCGACCCAGCTTTTCAGGATGATCACCACCACGGCCAGCAGCGCAGCCGGTACCAGCCATTTGAGCAAGGCGTTAGCCTTCATCGTCAGCACCTCGCGCAACGGGCGGGAGCAGCACGGCGTGTTCGAGGCCGCCACCGCGGGTGACGAAGTAGGCAATCGTGGTGTCTTCAGCGCTGCCGGCAGGTCCGAGGAAAGCATGCTGGAAGGTGGCGGCGAACAGGGTGGCCTGAAGTCGACGCGGATCGAGTCGCACTGTCGCTGAACCACGATTGCGCAACTTCACCGCCGTCACCCAGTAATCACCGAGTCGCCAGGCGGCGATGGGCGTGCTGGACACGTTTTCGGTGGGCAGCAGAGACGGCAGTTCGGTGCGCAGCTTGAGCGGTACGCGGCGTACGCCGGGCAGGGACTCCACGGTGCGCAGCGGCGCGTACAGGCTCTGTGCGGCATAGCGCGTCAAAGCGACCGGGATCGGTGTACGTTCTGGAACAGGGACGGTGCTGGATTCAGCCTCGGTAGCTTGCACCGTAACATTCTTGAGAATGCGCACGGGCTCCAGCGGTTGATCGCCGGGTGTGGCCGCGATATCCAGAAGGATGATCTCGCCCGTCGTGACCGATTGCAGTTGCAGTCGGGTCGGTGCAATGGCTTCCGACGCGCGCAGGTACAGCGTGCCTCCGGTTGACTGCACGCGCAGTTTGCCGGTTAGGGTTGAGGGCACGCCAACTCGAACATCCTCATCGACAAAGACCACCCGCTCCTGATTGATCACCAGCGGGACTGCGAGGGGGAGGCGTTCCCAACGCATCAACTCGACGGCCTGCGCTGCAGCTCCCCATAACATCAGTGCGACGGTGAGTCCCAGGGTAGACATGCGCTTCATGGCTCACCTCCAGGCAGGGAGATTTTTTCCGGAGTGCCTTGATAACAATCCAGCGCCAGTCCCCACTTGTTGCGTTCGGGATCCAGGTCAAAACGCACCACGCGCAATGGATATCGCACCACCACCCGTTTCACCGGTTCGGCGGCGTAATACTCATCGGCATTGAGGTCGAGCCTGACCAGCCAGCTGTCGCGGTCGAGTTGCTTGACCCTGAGTTCCGGATCTTCGCTGTAACCTCGGCCCAGAATCTCGTAGACACCACGCACCCGCTGACGCAGTTCGCCAGCAGCCTTGCGGTACTCATAGTCACCATCGAGGAAAGCCTTGCAAGAGGGGGTCAGGTAGGACTGCAAGCCATAGATAGCGCGGCGATAATCCTGCTCGCCATCTGAGGGCCAGCGGTTGAGCTGACCAAAGATGTACAGGGCAAAGGCATACACATTCTCTGAGGGGATATCCCACCACTTGCGAGTGCTGCCCGAGCGCAGATCTGGCGGCACATGCACGGTCAGATCGGTCGGTGCCGAGCGCCAGCCATACCAGAGCCCGGCACAGAGCAGGGTCAGGATCATTACCGCCAGGCGCAGGCTGAAGATGTGGGCCTGCTGGGCGTCCACCTTGTTCCGAAAACGACTCATGGCTGGCACCGGGACAGGGCAGGGCGCAGTCGACGCGAACGGCGAACGGTCCAGGCGCCGGAGTGGAGAATCAAACTGCCGCGCCCCAGGCGCCAACGGTTGGCGAGTATCCATTCGAGCTTGCGGTACAACCAGGTCTCGGGGCGAGCCCGTTTGGCCCGACGCAGTAGTGTGCCACCGGCAAATAACACCACCGCCATGCCTGCGATCATGCTGGTCGGCGCCACGGCAATGGAGGCGGTGGCGATCGCCAGAGGAACGCCTAGCAGCAGGCCAATGACAGCGCCAGTGCCGAGCGCTACCCACATCTCATCATTGGTTAAACCGCGCAACACGGCAGGATCACGATTGAGTCGCTCCGGCAGAAAGACCAAGGTGCCGTCGGCAAGACGTTCGATAGTGTCGTTCATGCCAACCTCACAAAATCGCGGCGGCCTTGGTCAGGAACCAGATGATGATTACCACCAGCAGGGCCCCGATGCCGACCACAGCGCCGAGATCCTTCCAGGTCTTGCGCTGGTTCTGGACGTCTGCATACACCGTCAGCGAATGCCAGGCGACACCGAGAAATGCGAGCAGAGCGATCAGCAGACCGAGCAGGATGCCGCCGTCGTAGGCGTAGTTTTTGATTGTCTCGATCAATCCGGATCCTTCGCCGCGGGAAGGCGCTTCCATGGTCGGTAGCTCGGCAAAAGCTAGGCCTGGACCAAGGACCAGCAGCAGACCGATCAAGCGTTGGCTTGTACGATCACGCAGGTTGTTTTTGATAGGGACAAGGCACTTGAGCATGATCGCGATCTCCGATATTAGGACAGGGTGAAGAACATCAAAATCAGCAAGGCGAGCAGTACGCGCGCAGTACTGCCGCCAAAGGCACCAAAGCGCATGCTTCCTGTCGCCCAGCCCCGGTAGGCCGTCCATACCACCCAGGCACACCAGAGCAACGCCAGGACCAGAACCACGGACAGCCAGAGGGTCGAACTGCTCTGCGGTGCGAAGCCGGAGGCGTTTTGGAAAGCTGAGTTCTGCGCGTCAGTCATGCTCATGGCGACGGCTCCGCGGTCGGCGTGTCGAGGCGGTAATCGCCGACTAATTCACTGGGGTCGCGGGGTTGAACGCGGGATGGGGATAGGTAGGCTTGGACTCCGTGACGGATGCGTTGGATATCCTGGATTAAGCGCGGATAGTCGAAGCGATAGCGTTCGTGTGGTTCAGCCGTATTGGCTGCCTCAGCACGAGCGGCAAGGCGTTCGATGGTGTCGAGTTGCCGCTGGATAAGGCTGAGTTGGACCTGCTCTTGGTCGGACGTGGCATAGCTGCTGCCATGGACGATAGCCAGCGAGAGCAGTAACAAGCAGCGAAAGATGGTAGTTGGCATGATGCTGGCCCATATGGATCTGGGAGCAGAATCAAGTCAGAAGTCGAATTATTCCGTAAGAAATTTGACGTCTGATGAATCGCTTTTTCTGGGGAAGGAGCGGGTGAGGGGGGCTTCGTCGTATTGGTGGCAGCTATGCTGGAGAAGGTTGCTTGAACGTCGGGACGTACGTAATGCAAATGGAATTGGCTTCTGATTAAAGGAGTTGCGCACCAGGTACGCCACAAACCCCAGCCTCAAAAAAAGGGGCCAAGTCGGTAGAGGGACGACCGTTCAGCGTCCACAAGATCTAGAGATAACATAGGTGTCCAAGGCATTTTTACGGCCTTGAACGTTTGGCCCCTATAAATACCTCATCTACGAATTTTTTTCTGCGGTGGTCATTTTAACGGAAGTACGGGGTTGATTTTTTGGACAGTACCCCCATCTGTCTTGCTCGATCCAGGGCATTCTGCTTGATACAAGAAATTGCAGCATAGGTCGTCATAGATAATAACCATCTAAAGAGTTGACGGTATGAAGAAACAGCAATTCAGCATGCAGATCCAGGTCACGCCCGAAAATCGTGAGTTCATAGAGTTTTATCAGCAATGGAGCACCGCAATACCGACACTGTTTTTTTTGGATCTTTGCACGATCAGTCACATCAAGGATTCGCTTGAGCGTGACCCGGATGACATCTTGACAGAACCGCCATCTTTAGCCGATTTAAGGCTGAATGACCTGCCGCAAAACGGGATTTCCTACCTACCTGCTCTCATGGAAAAGGCTAGCGACACAAATAGCAATTTCAGTGTAGAGGGGCTGATTGACGAAGCTGGGCGAGATCTGACCGCTCTTAAGCGGTTTTTCAAGCATGCCAGGCTAGTCGAGAGCGTGGAACTGGTATCCACGTACGTGACAGACCTCAAGGGTGTACATCCAGAAATCCTAGGCCCTAGTTATCATGAGTTTCTAAATTTCGTTAACAGTCTGCAAATCTTCAATAAACCTGCGGCTTCTAAAAGACTCGAAACGGTCAAAGCGATCTGTGATCAAGCAGGCAGCCTTGGGATTCACAAAGGTCACCCGTTGATTTTGGCTTCGCTGGCATGCATTTATGGTTGTGTAGCTGCGAAAAAGGTTTTTAAGTTCAAGCAAGACCCGAGTAAGTTCAGCTCAAGCAATGCCTTGGGTGACATTCAGATCATCCAACGGATCGGGAAGTTATCGCAGTTGATCGAGGGAGAGGGAAGAAGAACGCCAGGTGGTTTTCTCAGAACTCACTTTGTCACCGACGATACGCATCTGAAGGATTTTTATAAATACTTTTTCATCAACGAGGTCACTTCTGACGAAATCGGCGACTCTACAAGGACGACTTACGAAATGACGGTTAAAGCGGACAAACTTTTTCCGGATCTTTTCAATGAGGACGGGTCCGTCAAGGGCGATGCAGAAAACGAGGAGCTTTTGAAGATTTATGCCTTTGTAGGGTTTCCTGTCGAAACACCTCCGACTGAGGATGCCTAAGTCGGCAGCCGTAGACACTCGACGTCAAACGCGGGGCTAGATCAAGAAGGGGGCCGCTTTAGCGTCCACCGGACAGGCAATAAATCAGACATGACCGGACACATCAACAGCCTGAATAGCCACACGCGATCTATCGGATTGCCAAGGCTTACGGGCTTATCGTTGAGACGGGCAAGCCTGTGGTTTTTCCACTTTGAATCAGTGGGTTCACTGAATCCTGCCTAGTTATAGGAATTGTCTTAACTAAAGGTACTTAGAGGTATTTTTTGAACGTTGTCGCTGTGATCGCAACTGCTGCTCCAAGCATTACTGCGCAAGGCAAGAAAATAGCTATGGGATTGAGCGAAAAAGGCAGGGATAAGTAAATGATCCATGGCACGAACAGCAGTGGCATTACCGTGCGCTTGGCGCGGTGATAAACAAAACTGCTTTCTCGGCCCGCGCCAAATTTGCGTAGGTCGCGGCGCATCAAGCCATCGACAAAACCGGTGAACGAGGCCAACAAAAATAGTGGTGTGGCCAGGACTAGAATGGTCAGGCGCACCACGAAGGTGAAGGTGACATACACCGCCGCCAGCACGAAATCCTCAATGCTTAGGTAGAGCTGATTGATCCAGCTCCAGAAGTCGTTGCCCTGGTTCGACACCCGCGCCTGCTGGGCAAAATCTGCAAAGCCAGTCTTGACCAACAACCATTGGTTGAGGAGGTCCAGCCACTGGACAATCGTCTGCCCAGGCTGTTGGAGGATCAGTGACGATTTGAAGTGCTCGCTGAGCCACCCCAGTTCGTTGGTCAGCATGGCCTGACTATGTCGCCAGCCATGATCGCCCCAGAACAGCAGTAGACCTGCGAACTCGATGAGGATCGAGAACAGCAACGAGGCAATCAGCAATCCGATGATGCGCAGGACCAGGCTGATCGCCGAGATGATCAACCCCGGGCGCTGGATCGGTTGTGGCGGCGTGTTCTGGACGGAAGTCGCCATCGTTCACTCCATTGCGCGCTGCAGTGTTGATGTCGTCACGACACCTTCTGGATAGTTTTCTGCTGAATCGAAACCTGTGGCAGGGGCGGGCTACCCCACCTGATCCAGATCGAAGTTTGTTGTTGGGCCGCCACCGCTTGCGCTCCACCATTGCCCTGCCTGCTCGTTGTAGGTGGCCCGCATTCGTTGGGTGAGCTCCTGCAGGTCCTTGGGCATGGCATCGTCGTTGGAGGGTTTTGGCAATGGCATGCGGACTTTCCAGAGCTGCCCACCGGCCTGGAAGGAGAACATTTGCCCTTTGGGCAAACTGACGATATGAGCAGGCTCGATCAGCGGCACACTGGTGCTGCTGACACGGTCCTGTGAGGACGAGGTGAAATCCGTGTTGGCCTCAGGATCGGAGGTGTCGGTGGCACCTGACACCAGGGTTTTGGTCAGCACGTTGACCTTGGGCAACTGCTGGGTGAGCAACTCCGCAGTGGCGGTCTCGCGTACGCGGAGCATCTGCAAGGTATTGAAGTTACCAATGACCTGACCGGCCTTGGCGCGGTTACCAATGCGCGCTTCGATATCACTGAGGGTCTGGGTGTAGGCCGTCACCTGGATGCCGGCGCCACCGCCCTTATTGATCAGCGGAATGAACTCATCGCCCATCAACTCGTTGAACTCATCGGCGTGCAGGTTTATCGGCAACTTGTCACTGTTGTTACCCGATTGGGGCAGGCCGTGGTCAATGCCATGTTTGTAGATGTGGCCCGCGACCGAGACCAAATCAGCAAACATGGAGTTGCCTACTGCGGCGGCCACCTCAGCATCTGTCAGCGCGTCCAGGCCGACGTAGACGATGCCGCGCTTACGGATGATCTGCATCCAGTCGAAGATTGGTCGCGGGTCATCTAAATCGGTGTAGTTGGGGGCCAGTAACTGGGCGGTCTTGCCGGTGGTGAGTTTTTCCAGCAGCGGCAGTAGCGAGGCAACGATTTTGTCGAAGTAAGTACGGTCATATCGTACCGCCGAACGCAGTCCATCCAGTACCGGATCAAATACCCGCTTCACCGCCAGGTACTGCTCGATGGCCACCACACGCTTTTCGCGCCCGATCATATGCCGGGGGATGTTCTTCTCGGTGAGCTTGCCTTCAAGCTGAACGATCACCTCCCACGCCTTCGCGTCGGTCTTGGCGAAAAACTGCTGGGCGTACTCGATGAACAGTGCGTCGATGTTGACCACATGCCGTTGGATCTGCAGGTAGTCCGGACGCCGGCCTAACTCGATCAGGGCACGGGCAATGATGTTGACGAAACGCCAGGCAAACTCGCGAAAGGCCGCGGAATTACCTTCGCCGCTGAGCTGCCCAGCAATGCGTGACGCCACTTCCGAAATGCGTCCGAAACGTCCCACCGCGTTGTAGCGCGCGGAGATTTCCGGCCAGCCCAGATGGAAAACATAGAATTCCTTTTCCCGACCGGCCCGTTTAGCTTCGACGCACATCCGCTTGAGCAAGTCAGCATCGCCCTTCGGATCGAAGACGATGACCACCTCATGTTCGATGCGATGAATGTCCTGGGTGATGTACACCTCGGCGAGCCGCGTCTTGCCGACACGGGTAGTGCCGAGCACCAGGGTGTGTCCGACCCGTTCGCCCAGCGGTAGACTGACCTCCGTTTCGTCGGGCTCGACTCCATGCAACAGCGGCGAGCCACCTACGGGGGGTAGAGGGCGCAACGGATTGAAGGCACTGTCCCAGGCCGTGACACGGGCCAGTATCGAGAGTGGAAACGGTGCATGCTCCAGGCGCCGTTCGAGTCCACGGGCCAGGCGGTAGCTGGTCGGTTGGTCGACATAGTGGGCGACCGCCGGATCCTGGGCCTCGACCAAGCGCTGGGTGTGCAGGCGGGTCCAGCGAAATCCTCGGCCCATGAACAGACGCTTGCGGCTGACCGGAATCTGCCGACTGGTCAGCTCGTAGCGGGGCAGCCGACGGATATTGCGCCGATAACGCAGCACCTCCCAAGCTTGTCGCAGCCGGATAAGGCCGAACAGGGCATAGGCCAGCGCTGCAACCAGACCGATCTCGGGTGACAGGGCCACAGCCCAGGGCGAGTACACGCACAACACCGCGGCAGCGATACAGATTGCTACGGTATACAGCTCCACCGCTGGCCGGAGCTTGGACTCCATCGCATGCTCGGCCATGACCTGGACTCACTGTTCCAGTGAGGTGGCAGTGATCAAGACGGGATAGTGCTCAATCTGCAGGCGGGTGGCGATGTCGTTGCCGTTGACCGGCAGGATGGTGATGCCCGGAGCGGCTGCTCGAATCCGGGCCAGGGCTTCATTATCGGCCACTTCGACGGCGAGGCCAGCCGCGCCCATTTCCTGCAGTTCAGCAGCGCGTTGACGCAGCCAAGTCAGCGACTGGGGATCGTCACCGACCAGAAAAAATGGCCGCAAGCCCGGCATGTTCAGGGCGCGAGACGTGATCTGGCCGGGGCTCAAGTGGGAGCTGCGGATGGGCAGTATCCAGGCTTCATCGGCAAACGTAGACAGGTCCGCATGCATGGCCCGATCAGGTTGGATCTTGTTGTTTATTGACGGCCTGGCAACTTGAAAATGGGATCGGGTGAAGTCGCTAGGCTGATCCCAGGCTACGGCCAGTTCCGGTTGGGCGAAAGGTTCTAAGAGCAAGATGAAATAGCAGGTAAAGGATATTTGCTTCATGGTGGTGTGCCCTGTTCGAAGGAGACCAGCAACCGCTCGAGCTGCCGGGAAAAGCGAGCGCGGTAACGCGCGGCCGGCGTTCCTCCCGCCGGGCGGTGATAGCGTCCGGCAGCCAACACCCAATCACCGACGGCGACGTGATGCTCCCGCAGCAGCTCGGCGGTCACGGCGAGATTTCGGTAGGGATCAAGGGCTTCGCAGGGGCTTGAAAAACGTTGTCCGTGGTAACCCAGGTTGGTTTGTCCGAGTCCAGCATCGACCCGCTTGGCGTCATGTCGGGCGAGCGCCTGAAGCAAAGCGTGACAGGCGGCCTGGCGAGTGGCGAAGCGGTAGGGTGTTCCGGCGATGTTCAAGGTCCAAGGCCAGGGCAGCAGTCGCCCATGGATGGGGATGCCACTCTCCTGCAGAGCAATCGCGAACAGCACCGTAGAAGGGATCTCGGCGCCATGCGCCGCCAGTTGGTACGCAGGAGGCGGAAGTTCGTCAGCTTGGACGGCGAGCACCGTCAGCATGAGCGCTATACCACTCAGTCGAGGCGTTGCCATTGTCCGTTCACCTCTTGAAATGTGGCAGGCAGTGGCCCCGGGGCACCCAGGCCGAACCAGCGACCACGGTCATGATTCAGGGTAATCTGCCGACGTTGAACCTTGGCCGGATCGATGTGTGCTTGCCGGGCCCAGCTACGGACGCGGTCATCCTCGCCTTGGCTGCCCACCAGGTAGATATCGAACGCAGCGCCACTACTTTGCAGACGCTGCGTTTCGGCGGTGCACGCCGGGCAATGGTCCTCCACAAACAGGGCCTGGCGTGGCGCGACTGACGAGCTGACAGGAGACTGGGATGCCATGCCCTGGATCGGCAGTAGCCCAGGAAACAGCTTGGCCCAGGCTGCGGTGTAAGCGTTTTGGTAGGCCAGCTCGCGCTCGGCGCGTTTGGCTTCCAGCGCTACCTGTAATTCGGCATAGCGCTGGCGCTCTTGGTCGGTCTGGGCCTCGACTCCGAGTGCGGTCAACGGATCGAGGTTCGGGCTCCAGAAACCGCGCGGGCCGGCTTGGATCTGTTCGAAGCGCGTCCACTCCTGCTTCGTTAGACCCCAGTTCGCCGCCTGTTCAGAGTCAGAGCGCCCCAGCGGAGCAGACTGCGTGTCCTGGGTCCGTGACTGTGTCGTGACGGGGTTGCCCATCGCAGCGCCCATGGCCAGTAACGAAGCGAGACAGACAACGGTGGGCAGTAGCGCTCTGTTCATGATCACTTCTCAAGGGAGGAGCACGGTCTGATCTGGCTGAGCGGCCACCGCGAAGATGGCTGAGTTCGGCTCCAATATTTTCAGGCGCCAAGCCCCTTGCTGCTCACCGCTATGTAGCAGCCGGACATCCGTGAGAGAGCGACTGTCATGAGGTGCGACCGCCAGAAAGCGCTCACCCCCGCGGGATTCGACACTCAACACCGAGAACGGTAGCGAGAGGGGGACGGGCCTGACGCGAGCGGTCTTTTTCGGTTTGGCCGCGGAAGACGTCGGTGGTGGGGGTGATGGTTGGGTCTTGAACTCCAGGAGCCGTTGCTCGACTTGCTCAAGGCGTGCGCGTAGCGCGGTCATGTCCGCCTCGGTGGCGCGGGTTGCCAGACCGTCGCGCAGTTCCTGTATCTCTTGCGCCCACTGATCCAGCATCGGATCGAGGGTATTGGCCTGTTGCTCACCGGTATCGACCATCTGCTTCAGGTCTTTCAGCGCGTACTGCAGCTTCTCCTGTGCGTCCTTGAGGGCGTTTGAATCACGTTGCAGGGTGTCCAAAGTGTGTAGGTGCTGAGTGTTCGTACTCTGTAGCTCGGCCACGCGTTGAAACTGGTTGTACAAACCACCGCTCAGACCTGCGACTGCCAGGCAAAGCAATCCAATGATGAGGGTTTGAAGCGTCGAGGCTTTCATGGTCGCGCCTCCGACTGATGGGGCGAGACGGGTGTGATCAGCGCGACACCGGCATCCGTTTTCTGCTGTTCGAAGCAGACCGATCGGTTGATTTCATTGGTCGTGAGGTGCCAGGCGGGGCCAGCCAACACTTGTAGCGCGCTGCGCAAAGGGATTGGCCCAAGCCGGTAATGGGCCGCGGGTAGGGGCCGAGTAAAGAGCACCCTTACTGACGCGGTAACGGGACAGAGCGAATAGCCCGAGCGCTGCAATACGTACTGCAACGCATCCTGCACCGAAGGGCTCAGACTGGACGGGATGCTCACCTCGATGATTTGGGCGAGAAGATCGCGTTGTTCCGTGGTGGGCTTGGTGCTGACAAGCGTATAGCGGCCATAACGAAGTTCTGCCGGACGGCTTTCTTCAGCTGTGCCCCTCGAGTGCTGTGCCTGATTGGAGCCACTGCCGATTTCTGGATGGGTCGGCAATGGGGCTGGGATTTGCGCGGTGCAGGCGCTCAACAAACCCAGTAGGCAGATAGGCGTGAAAAAACGCTCCATGGAAAAAACCTCATGTCAGATTCAGTGCAGAACCTGACATGAGGTGAAGGAGCGATTCAGTGAGAAAGTTGATTCAAAGCGGGTCGTGTTAAAGCAGAACGCGTAGTTACTCATCAAAAATGGCGAGTCCATCCAAGACGGTGGCGTCGGGGTCGAAGATCAACAATCGCACATCCGCCAACGCGGCCAGGTACAACACCGTAACCAGGGCTTCCGGTGTGCCGGCGTCGAGTTGCTCTTGTCTCAAGCTTGAATAACGTTTGCCCTCAATGTTCAGCAAGTTCTCGTCCGTCCATGGTGTGCCGATCAGCTTGCAGCCGATGCCGCAGCAATCCGGCAACGTGAAAAGCTCGAACAAAAGACTGGTTTGCCTCGGAGCGGAGTGACTGACCCAACCTTCCAGATAGAACATCGCTTCTTCAGAAAGGTGTGCGGTACTGATCTCCCAGGCTCGACTGTAGTGTCCCGTTTCGAAGCGTAAGCGATGGACCATGGCTTGGGCTTCTTCCAGGGAGTACAGATCGCCGACGTGATGCTGCTTGTTGAACATCTCGCCCATCACGGCGTAAATCACTTGGCGCACCAGTCCGGTGCACTGGCAGTGTTCATCCAACTCCTCCGGAATGGATTGGCCTTCGCTGATCAAGGCGAAATCGTCATTGAACAGGCAGGGGACCAGCTGCAGCTCATCGTCGGACAGATGGGCCTGTGAGTCGTGCAAGGGTCGAAAGCAGGGAGGGCAGTCGTCTTCGTAGGTGATCAGTAGCAGCCGTTCAATACGAAGGTTGTCGTAACCGCGAACAAATGGGTTTGAGGCCGTTAGCAGGGCAGGGGCTTGGCGTGTGGGGTTCATGAGGGTTCTCCAGAATGAAAATGAACAAGGCGCCCGTAGGCGCCTGTGAGGGTTAAAGCCAGCCGTATTCGGCAAGGGAGAGAGGACGACCTTCGCCCACGATGAAGTGATCCAGTACGCACACGTCGATGAAGGCCAAGGCCTCTTTCAACCGTGCGGTCAAGATGAGATCCGCCTGGCTGGGCTCCGTACACCCTGAGGGGTGGTTGTGAACAAAAATGGCGGCCGCAGCGTTATGCGCGAGGGACCGCTTAACGACTTGGCGGGGGTAAACGCTGGCGCCATCAATGCTGCCGTGAAAGAGGACTTCGAACGCCAGCACCCGGTGCTTGGCATCGAGAAAAATCACGCCGAAGACTTCATGCTCTTGTCGCACAAGGTGCAGTTTTAGGTATGAGGCCACGGCGTCAGGCGACGTCAGGATAGGGCCTCGGGCGAACAGCCGACGATCCAGAATATGCAGCGCTTCGTCGATCAGTTGGTTTTCTTGGACAATGCGATCAGCCTCGAAATCCGAGGGCTCAATCAGTGTGAGTTGGATGCTCATGGCGGTACCTCCGAAGGGAACAATCAGGGGTACACGCCCGAGGGGAGTGGTATCCCCAAGGTGGGTGTGGAGTCGTGGGCATTAGCAGGTGACGCGCTGTTTACAGCCGAGTGAATCGATGGCGTTGACCGTGTAGATGTGAACCACAACCATCGCATGGCAATGGAGAAAAGGCTCTTATTCCCCATCCGGCTTCGGGATCGAAGTCGGCACTGATGGGCATCAACCGAACCAGCCCACGATGTATCGCGGCGATGCGTTGTTCGACCTCATCCTGCGAGTGATACAGCGATAACGTGCTGTAGTCCTCGTAAGCCGCAGCGAACAGGCAGTCGTCGCAAAGCCAGAAGGATTCCATATTGGTTCTCCTGTGCTGGTTGAAGAAAAGGCGCTCGATTGAGCGCCTTGATGTAAAACATCATGGATTGTTCAGACGGACTGAACAGCACGTGTGGCGACACGGCGGGCCGTGCGGGGAGTGGTTGGAGATTCCGGTTCAATCCTGGAGTCTGTAGGGTTGTCGGTATCCTCAACTTCGGCATCAGCCGAAGTTGGGGACGGCTCACGGTTTGGCGCTTGCTCAGCAGGTGCTGTTGCTTCCTGCCTGGCGGGCGCTTTGTATTCGAACTTGCCATTGACCTTGATCCAGTCGATGAACAGCAAACGACCTTTCAGGCTGGCGCCAGGTTGGCCTTGTTTATCGCCTTTCTCATAGAGAAATGGGTCGATCCACAGGTCACCAATACGGAACGACAGCAAGACCTTTTTCTCGGCCTTGACGGCGTCCATATAGAGACGAATCAAACGGTCAGCTTCGCCACCAGCGACTTTGCAATCAAAGCGGGTGTACTCCACTGCATCAGTGGCACCATGCAAGGCTGCGATATCGCAGGCCATGAATGGCTGACCGCGGCGGACCTGTACTTCACGAACACGGTTGAGGTAGCCGATACCGACGGTGTGCAGGTTGAAGTAAGAGGTCGCTTCTTGGGATTGGTTGGCGTAGGCCATGGTGGTTCTCCTGTTTCAAGGGAAAACGGCGACGCACAGCCCCTGACGGGAAAGTGAGCCCCCGTCAGGGTGGGTAAGATGAAGTCGAGCGATGAACGACTCGTCACCGGCAAACCGATGACCATCAGAATGATGCTTCTGAAGGAATAGCTGTGCAGTAGAGGAGCGTTTGCGGTGGTAATCCACAGGCATGGAGTAGTCGGCATTCATCACCGCTGAAGCGGCAACCGCGCGAGCTTCCGAACGCTAATCGCACTTGGGTAAACCACCACGAACGTGGCGTAGCCTTGAAGGTTCTGGCCACCTGGGCTGGGCTGTCAACGACAGCGAACCACGCCCTTTGTATAAGCCTGTCAAAGGGGAGCGTCAAGACGCTGCAACCCGATTTTTTACGCCTGGATTAGAGTGGTATTCACTGGCATGAACAAAATGAAGAGTGGGCCTGACGGAGTGTCAGGCAAGGAACAGAAAAGCCACCTTTGACGGTCTTACGCAGTCGACAAGCTCCTCGCAAAACTTGGTTGAACTGCGCAATGATTCGTCAACCGACCCTTGTCGTGGCCTGGGTCGGAACATGCTGGCACGCATCCGCGCACAAAGGGTGCCCCTTGTTTCCCCGGTGGGCTCCGGGACTGAATACGATCGCCGAAGCGGATGACCGCTATTGCCGGGTAGAGGCAACAGTGGTCATCCGCCACCACAATCAGGTCGAGCACAAAACGGGAACGAGATCCCGCAGAAGAGGAGACTCCGAACTCGAAGAGTTTGACCGAACTGCCCGGAGCTAATCGGCCTTGGGTTGCCGTTGGCGATTACCCTGAGCCACTACAGCAGAGAGGATGGGACTAGGTCAAGGCGGAGAACGCACCATTTTCATGGTTATCGCCCCATGGAACATTATGAGCGACGCGTATCTTTACTGATTGACACAGTGCCTTTGCAATCCGGATATCGGGAGCATGACCAGAACGGTCCTGATTTGCCCTTTCGTTTGAGCATTGAGGCGTTGCACATGGGACAGCCTGGGTTCGTTTCGAGCGCTATTGCCAACGTGAGCGAGCGGCAGTGTGCGATCAACTGCGCAATCCAGTTCGCCTGCTTGGCAACGAACGCATCTAGGGTCAGGCGTCCCGCTTCGATTTCGTCCAACGCCTGTTCCCAGATTGCGGTCATACCCGGATCTGCGACTGCTGCTGGTACCGCCTCGATCAGGGTATGGGCCGCGGCGGTGGCCATCAAGGCGCGTTTTTTCTTCAGCAAATAACCGCGATCAATTAACCCTTTGATAATGCCGGCTCGTGTGGCTTCGGTTCCGATACCGGTGGTGTCCCGAAGTTTCTGTTTCAGGCGTGGGTCGTTGACAAGCTTGGCGACGTTTTTCATCGCCTTGATCAGATCACCCTCGGTGAGAGGTTTAGGAGCGGCCGTTTGCATGGATTTGAGTTCGGCATTGTCCACTGCGCACTGCGCTCCCTTTTGCAAGATGGGTAAGACTTGGGATTTGTGACTGGGCTCATCCTCCTCGGTGTTTTCGGAGAGTAAGCTTTTCCAGCCCTGGACCAAGATCAGTTTGCCCACAGCGGTCAATCGTTCTTCGCCACACGCCAGTTCGACCTGGGTCCGATCAAACTCATGATGCGGAAGAAACTGCACTAGGTAGTGGCTACGGATCAGTTCGTAGACATGGCGTTCTTGTTCGGACATCCGCACCAGGTTTGCCGGTTCGATGGTGGGGATGATGCCGTGGTGCGCAGTGACCTTGGCATTGTTCCATGCGCGGGAGCGCAATGATTGATCGAGGTCCTCGAATGCAGGTCTGAGTGCAGGATCCGTTTTGAGCAGGGCGTCTAGTACCGCGGGAGCCTCGTTGAACATATTCTCTGGCAAATAGCGGCAATCGCTGCGCGGGTAGGTGGTGGCTTTGTGGGTTTCATACAGGGCTTGGGCGATGTTCAGGGTTTCCTGGACGCCGAGCCCCAGCTTACGCGAGCAGACTTCCTGCAACGTGCTTAGGTCGAAGGGCAGGGGCGGCGGTTCTCGGAAGTGCTCAGTATGTAACGAGATTACCGTGGCGGACTTCTCGTCGGTGATTGTTTGGACCGCGTGATGGGCAAGCACTTGTTGTAGGCAACGCCCCGACTCGTCCCGTCCTGAGCATGGCGGTAACCACGCCGCGATGAATCGCTGGCCCATCGACGATAGGTGTACCTCAATGTTCCAGTAAGGTACCGGGACGAAGCCGGCAATCGCACGATCCCGATCGACCACCAGACGTAAGGTGGGTGTCTGGACGCGCCCCACTGACAAAACGCCGTCGTAGCCTGCCCGCCGACCAAGAAGGGTAAACAAACGACTGAGGTTCATGCCGATCAGCCAGTCGGCACGGCTGCGGGCGAGGGCCGAGTGATAGAGCGGGAAGGTCTCCTGACCAGACTTCAGCGAGGAGAGGGCTTTGCGAATCGACGCCTCGTTGAGGGCGGACAACCAGAGGCGCTGAACGGAGCCTGGATACTTGCAGAGCTCCAGCAACTCGCGGGCAATCATCTCACCTTCTCGGTCGGCGTCGGTTGCGATGACAACGGTGGTGGCTTCGCTGAGCAGGCGTTTGATGATTTTGAACTGCGCGGCAGTCTTGGGTTTGACCTCGACCTGCCACTGCACGGGAATGATAGGTAGATGATCCAACGACCAGTTTTTGTACTGAATGCCGTAGGTTTCAGGCGGGGCCGTCTCCAGTAGGTGGCCGATACACCAGGTGACAGTTGTCTCGGGGCCGATTAGGCAACCATCACCACGCCGAGTGGCTCCGAGAACCTTGGCGATGTCACGACCCTGGGAAGGTTTTTCGCAGAGGAAGAGGCGCATATAACTACTCCGGATTGAGTTCGGAGCAGCGTTGTTCGAAGTAGCAGGTGCGAGATATGAGAAACCCGAATGGCAGGTTCCTCATATTAGTCGGTGAGGGCGGCTTTGAATGGGCTGAAGCTGCTACCTTATTGGAGCGTTTGTAACTGGGTGGGGGGCTTCATGAGCCGCGAGCAATGACAGGCCAGGAACTTCGCGCAAAGGCGCAATTTTTATGCCTGAAGTCGTTCAGGCCTTAGGTGATTGCCCTCTGTGTTTCCTGGGTTTCGAGGTCGGCGAGCTGGCCTGCTCAGTATTTTGAGCGGTCGTCGGTTCACTGGAGCGTTCCCGCATGACCACGCTGTGCACCCGGTGAGGCAGGATGCCGACTCGACGGGCCTCGATCTTGAAGGTCACCCGCGCATTGTCTTCGCTGTCCTCCCACTCATCGCGCACCGTACGACCTTCGACCAGTACGCGCATGCCTTTCTGGTACAGGGTGCTCCAGTGTTCAGCCTCACGGTGCCAGAGCTCAACCGGCGCCCAATAGCCGCCCCGATCTTCATAGCTGCCCTCGCGTGGGATGGGGTTGTCAAAGTACACATTCAGCCGTAGCAAACGCCGCGGCTCGTCATTGCCAGAGGCGAACTCCTGGAATTCTGGCGCACTGCCGATATTGCCTTCGCCAACGAAAAAAGTACTCATCGTGATACCTCCACTGCGGGTGTGAACTGGCGCAGCAGCCGTTCGGCACTGGCCATGTTGATCGCGCAGGTCGTGGCCTGGCGGTAGAGCGAATGCACCACGCTCATCTGCAGGTTCAGTGCAATGCGATCGCATTCGAAGCGGTGCAATCTCTCGCGTACGGCCTGCGGCAGGGCGTTGTTGCAGATCTGGCGTTCCCAGACCGCAACCCCCATACGGGCGAAGTCACGGGTGCGCCAACGCAAAAAGGTGCTGCCTGCGCTGGTGTTCTGCAGCACTAAACGAATGTCCAGCAGCGAGTAAGGGGGCTGTCCGGCTTGCTGCACCACAGCCTCCATCAGGTGACATAACTGCGCCTCGATTTCCCTCGCCACCTGCGCCAGGTGCTCCAACTCCCCCTTACCCTTAAAAGGTTTTAAAAGGCCTTTTAGGGAGGCTGCGTGTTCGAGCTGTCGATAGGCATCCGGTGTTAACGCTTCGAAGGGCATTGGTTGAGCCGGGATCATCGGATTCATGCTTCGTCCTCCGGCTCATCCACTGTCGCAGAGGGCTCTCCCGCGTCCTCTGCCAACGCGTCGGCATCATCCACTGCCACCGCACCACGGCGAGTGATTGGCGGTGCAAACTGGGAGCGGCGATGACCCTCAAGAATGTCCATCGGGGGCAAACCCAGTTTCTCAATGGCCGCAATGGCCCGGGCGTTGTTCGCCGCCATGTCATCACGCGTGACGCCGGCATGCCGATAGCGCTGTGCCTGACCGAACAGGCTACGCAGCAGATGGGCGCCGTCGTCGATCCAGGCTTCCATGTCGATACGGCCGATCAGGGCGGTGTGATGAGCCAACAGGGTACGACGCACCAGGGTGTCGTAGTCGGTCAGCAGGTAGACCGCGAGAAAACCCAGCTGGCTGCCGATGTACAACGGCAAGGTGACGGGGTGGATGTTGAGGTTGTCCCCCATGTCGATCTGTGTCGGCAGGTCCTGTCTGATCCGATCCAGCTGTTGGGTCAGTTCCCGCATCCCAGCCTTGGCCTGCATCAGTTTTTCTTCGAGTTGCACGATGGCCCAATCGGCATAGGGATCGTCCTGGGCCGCGGTTTGTTTGATCAGGTTGGTGACACTGATGTAGCCGGCCATACCCATGATCGAGTGGACGCCTTCGCGTGCGGCTCGACCTTGCCAGATACGGGCGGCATGGTGGGTGTGCAGGGTCAGGGTGATGCTGCTGCGCAATGAACCCAGATTGAGTTGATAGTGATCGGCCACGGTGGTGTCCTCGCATTCGCTTGGACAGGAACGTTGCGACAGATGAAGGTGAAGGACAGCCAAAAAGCTGAATGCGGTCTGTTCGGTTTGGTTTAAGAGGGTTAACTATGGAGACGTCAGTGGATTTGATGCCAGTGGCATCAAATCCATTGACGTCTACGTTCATGGGAGGAGATGCCCCGGCTTTTTCCTAAAAATTTCATGGTATGGTCCGATGTGTTCGTAGAGTGGAACTCCCTGGATTTGATGCCACTGGCATCAAATCTACTGACGTCCACCGCGTTTGCCACGCAGTTGGCGCAGCTCATTCAGGCACGCTTGGGCAAGGGCAGACGCGGGTTCGCCCTGTTGTCGAGATGGCCGCGAGGGGGCGGGTGGGGGCGGTTCTGCAATGGGTGACGGTTCGGCCTGACCTGCCCAAGGACGAAAGTCACCTTTCAGCGCACGCTGGATCAGACCCATCAGATACGCCGCTGGCTTGCGGATACCGCCGGCCGTACAGCGTGCTCCCGCTTCGTTGAGCACCGCCTGCCGATCCGCGGGCTTGAGCTTGTTCAGCGCCACGGCGATGGCCTGACGCTCGTTTGGGCTCAGGTGCAGCGCAGCAGGCCAGTGCAGGTTAACCACCGCTGGGGTCGCGCGCGGTACTGTACAAATACTTTCTTTTAATACAGTACAGGCGGCGTTCGGATTCCGAACGGTGCGGGAAACACTGGCGTTCAGACTCGGTTCGGAATCCGAACGAGGGCCTGCACGATTCCGAACGAGGGCATCTTCCCTCCGTTCGGAATCGTGCAGAGTGGCATCGGTTGCCGGATCCAATCCTTGCTGCGCCCAAAGTTCGCCCCAACTGTCGAGCCGCGTCGGTAACCGATCCTGATCGATATTCGTGTCTTGGCGGACTTCCTCCACAACGTGCTGGGCGACAATACGCACCGCCTTGGTGGCATGACCGAGGGCATGTCCGACCAGCGCCAGGTAATCCTGATCCAGTTCCAAGGCTTCGGCGGGGGTTAACGGCTCATCGTGCAGGACATACAGAGAACCTTGGAGACGTCCGCTGAGCTGATCGCGTCCGCGACTCACCAAACTGAGCCAGCGCGTCAACCTGAGCATCGTCAACACCCGAGCAATGGTTTCACGGGAGGCTAAGGCGCCGTAGGGCACACTCGATAAGTAAGGCTGCAGATCCTCATAGCGCGGCGTGACCACGCCCTGGCCTTGCAGCATGAGTCGAAACACTTGCCAGGCATTACGTTCCAGTGGCGTCAGCCGACTATCCAACAGCAGGCGACGCGGCACGACTTCGTGTGATTGGCCACTGAACAGAAAGCCAGCCTGTAGAGCCTGATTGGAGGGCTGTTCAGTGGCAGGGCGGGCTGGCCAGCGCTCATGCAGCTGCTGTGTGCATTGCTGCAGGACACGTTGCCAGCGACTGGCAGGAACAGCATTCATGTTTTGTTGCTGTACTGGTCGATTTGCTGCCAAACGATGGTCAAGCTGATCTGCTGTTCTTCGGCAAGCATCATCATAGCGTCGAGTTTATCCTCGGTGCCGTCCTCTGTTCGTATTTGGCACCAACGTTGCCACAACGCATGCTCCTGCGCTTCGCTTAAATGTTGGGGGCGGCCTTTACGAGTTTCTATCTTGAGTAGACGCCGACGCATGGCTGTTTCCGAATGCGCCAAGCCAAAACACTGGTACATAATGGTGCTGCTGGCGCCGAGTTTGAGCGCTCGGTTGATCAACCGTTCGTTCTGTTCATCACGTTCAGCTTGTTCGATCAAACGATGCAGCACCGGCGAGTCAATCTTGACCTCAAGCCAAGGGACAGTGGCATGGGCCAGGCGCGATAACGTGGTCGGTGGTAAGGATTGCAGCATGAAGATGTCATCCTCACTCAGTCCAAGTGCCTTGCAGCGTTGCAGGTTGCCCAGGCGTAGTTCGTGCAGTACCTGGGTTAGCATGGCTTGATTGAGCATATTGAAGGACAAATTCATCTCAGCTCCTCCGGTGAGTTTTTGTCTTCAAAGATGAGTGTTAAGTCGATTAGGCGCCGGGCCAAGCGGATCAGGCGAAACAGTTTGATTAGCATACTGTCAGGCAGTCGCTCCAGGCCCACGTCCGTGACTGGTCTATCTGGTAGAGGGAGTTGATAGACCCCCAGCAACAACTGCCCGAACAGTGCGGAGGGGATTTGCTTGCGATCCTCCCAGTTCACCTCGTCTTGAGCCCGTAACAGGGCCAGGAGCATTAGGTGAACGCCCGTCGAGCGAGGCGCTGAAAGATCGAGTCGCTCAATGTTCAGGGCGAAGCCCAAGCCACGCTTTTGATCAATGATGCTCTCGGCATCTCCGGCATAGGCCGCCATTTCTCGAGCTAGTCCAGCAATGGCTAAACGCAGTTGTTCAGGTGTATCCAGCTGTGGTGTGATGATCCAAAGGTCGTCGATTGGGCAGGTTTCGACTGGAGACGTCGGCTCGGTGGAGATCTCGCGATCGATTTGCTCACGAATCTGTTGAACGCGTGATAGATGACTGACCGCAGGTGAAGTATTTTTTTCGGGGGCTGTGAGCCGTTCTTCTGAAATTGGTTCTATCTTGCTCTGGGCATCAGTTGATTCGGGATTAGCGTCGGAGGAGGGCGACTCTGCCGCAGTTTCATGCACGCTTGGCCGATGGCTGTTTTCTGGAGGCGTGGTGGTGACAGCCCCAGGCGTGGCGACGACCCGTTGGGTATCGCTCAGCTCCAGGGCCAGCATACGGTAGGACTGTCCAAGCAGGTGGCTCATGCGTTCGAGCAATTCGTCCTGGATCTGCTCAAGATCAAAAGATTCAGGATCGCCATCGAAGTAGCCCATGGTTTCTAGCCAGAACTCTGCAAATGAAACGGCAGCGGTTGGATAACGATTCCAGGTTCGCTCAGCCTGACTACGTAGACCGATCAGGCGCTCTATCTGAGGCTTACCCAATCCGGCATACAGAGTTTGTGGAATGGCGGGCAATAAGTGTTCGAGGGTGTCCAGCATACGGCTGATATGCGACTGCGAAATCGGATAGCCTCCAGCGGCAAGACGTCGAGCCAGCTCCCGTTGTGATAGATCTGCGCCATCGGACTCAAGCATGGTTTTGAGTTTGGCTACTGCCAGCGCCCGTTCGATGAACGTGAGTTGACCGTGCAGGTCGCTTTCCGCCAAATGGCCGAGTAGGGCGGTGATTTCATTGCCCCAAGGTCGGAACAGGCAGTGGATCCGAAAGAAACGCTCGTCGCGAGTTTCCTGCCACAGTTCGCCGAGAATGGCTAAGCGCGTATTACCGCCGTTGCGGATGATGAAAGAGGTTTCACCCGGGCGGCGGGTTATCGGTGGCGGTTGATCCAGCCCGCGTTCACGGATCGACGCCTTGATATCGTCATAAAGCGGGTTACGAATGAAGCGTGGGTTGTGTTCGTAGGGACGTAACTGTTCCAGAGTGACCAGCATGGGAGTGTCGATGACGGGATCGGACAGTCGCTCCAGTCCAGGACCTTGAGTGAAGTGGTCCTGGTGCAGCTTGTCGGTAATTTCCTCCTGACTGAGCTTCTTCATCTGAACCGCCTCGGTTAACGCCGGCTACGCAAATGGTCACCGACCTCGAATTTCACGATTTCGGCAGTCCCTGAACCTTCGAAATGTTGGGAGAGTTCTGCGAGGAACCACAACATGGCCGAGCGCCCCCTTGCAAACGAAAAACTAAAGTGCAGCACTCCCCGCAAGCCGCGTCGTGTGGTCGAATGGAAGGCTGAACAACGATAGGAAACTGATCCAACATTAGAAAACTCCTTACCAAGCCCTGATGGCTTCAAGGTCGATCAAACAAAAATAATTCGGTGAAAAAGCTAATTGGGCGATTTGGTTTATCGAGACTCCGCACACCTCATTACCGATGAGATCGCTTCGCGCCATTCCGGGAATAATTCGATTGCCAGCGCTTGCATTACTTCTAGCGCAGACTGCGAGCGTCGGCGTTTACTCGACGGGCGAGCATCTATTCGGTGGGCCGGTAAGCCGAGGGAGGCGGCATTGAGGTACGCCACCCGGTCCGGGATTACGGTGTCTAGAACCGAGATATTGGTAGCCTCTGCGAAATTCTCGCGCAGGCTTCGGATGATCATCCGGGTGTCCACTCGATTGACGTTCACTTGGTTCAGTAAGAGCCGCAACGGCGGCGGGTCGATGCCTAGATGACGAAACGGTTCGAGCTCACTCAGTAGTTTTAAGGTGCCCCGACGCATTTCGCGGGCAGCGAGCATTTCCGGCGTGATGGGAGAGAGGGCGAGATCGGAGGCCAAGATGGCCATTTCCAACAGCACACCGCGGGCTCCCTGAGTATCAATCAAAAGCAGGTCATAATTGAGATGCAAATCGTTGAGCAAATTGTGTAGGCGTAGTCGTCCGTCAGGGGCATGTAGCAACAAAGTGCTCAGTCGACCTTGATCGTCATTAGAGAAAATCAGGTCGAGACCGACGACTGCAGTCCTAGAAATTATTCGTTCAGGTATTGTTAGATTGAGTGCAATGAGCTCGTACGCACCTGCCTGCGCTTTCTGGCTCAATGAATAATAACTGGAGAGGGTGGGTTGGCTATCCAGATCCAAGAGCAGAACACGGAGACCAGCATCGGCCAACAGGCCGCCGAGGTTCGCCGCTACTGTAGTTTTGCCTACACCACCCTTGGTGGAAACCACCGAGACCACGTGCATCACCCTCACTCCTGTTGTGAAAGGCGTTCTGCAATCCAGTGTTCGATTTCCAGAGAGTCCCAGCCGACTGCGCGCAGCCCGATACGCTTCGCCCGCGGGAACTTGCCTTCCTTCATCAGGTTGTAAATATGCGCACGTTTGAAGCCGGTTTTTAGTTCAACCTCGTCACGTCGCATGATGTGGCGTTGGGGTTGAGGTGCTTCGAGTGCGGGTACCGATGGGTTGGACATGCTAGTCACTCCTGGCGCCTGTTGGCGTGTGGTGGGAAGTGACTTGGATTGAATCGCACTAGCGCGGCTGAGTCATTGCACTGCAATCAAGCCCATTGCAACGCAATTGACTGGATCAGTTGTTTTTCTTGAGGCTACGATTGGCCACGGCAAACTTTTCATCCAGCGTCCGCTTGCTGAGGCCGGGCACATCTTTGTGACGGGCGACAATGGCGTCGACGATGGCTGCTTGATTCGTGAATACCGAAAGAGGTTTTCCGGCGGGCGAATGGTCCAAAAGAAGGCTGACCAATGCCCCGATCATATTGTGATAGGTCAGTTCACTACGCTCGCTGAGTTGACCATTCGTTTTGGCCAAGGCTTTGAGATCATCTCTTTCAAGTCCAATCGACTGGAGTTCTCCCAAGATTTCTTGAATGTGTTGCTGTTGCGCTTTCAACGCTCTCGATAACTCGTCTCGATCTGCTTTCACTGAAAGAAACGTTCCGAGACTGACCTTTGCAGATGTATCCTCACCGGACTCGAATAAAAAGCTGGGCTTATGGTCGGGATAATGAATTTCCATCCAGCGGCGTAAGTCTGAATGGCGTATGGTCAGCTGATAGGGCTCTACGTAGCTTCCCAAAGGAACAGAAACGCCGAGGCAGCCGTACGGCAGTTCTCCATTGCGTATGGCGTCTAAAATCCTTTCGACAGCGATGTGAAGATTGGGCCATTGGGGAAAGAGGGTTGCAAGGTTCTCAGGACGAGACCAATCCGCCTGCATAATTTGGGCTTCGTAGCGAGTGAGATTGCACCAGCGCAATGCTGCATCTATAGGGCGATAGAAGCTTTTGCTATGCGAATTAAAAACATTAATAGCCATAGCGTGACGGACCTCCATTCCTAATGGATAGGCCTCTCACCGACTATCAATATTCAAACTAGCGATTCATGCTAGCTGTTTCCTCCATCGACCAAATCGGTGAGGTCATTTAATTTCGAGTGCTACCAGAAAGCAATACCCGAGTAGCAATCGATGTTTTTACGCAATCCAGAGCCACAATCTCGGTCTCTTAACCAAAAATTCGGGTTCTGATTAGGTATCCTCCACATGACCCAGAGGTGCAGATATCATTAATCAATGATGCAGATTCTTGATGTTTGGAACTTCTTGATCAATTGAACCGCTCTGGACGTTAATTGCTAGGGAAGATTGATTATATTGTGCTCAGGCCCAGAGCCTAATTTCGTAATATTTTCCGCACCCCTGTCATTTACAATGAGCACGCTGCCCTCTCGATATCCGCCAGCACCTTGCGTACCTTCCGGTAGCATTACCATTGGTGTCATCGATACCACCATGCCCGGTTCTAGCACCGTCTCGATATCTTCGCGTAATTCGAGCCCAGCCTCCCGTCCGTAATAGTGGCAAAGGACTCCATTTGAGTGACCGTAACCGAAAGTGCGATAATTGAGCAGATCCGCTTGTAGATAGATTTCATTTAGCTCTGCCGCAATATCGCAGCAACGAACCCCTGGTCTAATTATCTCCTGCCCGCGTTGGTGTACTTTGCAGTTGATTTCCCATATGCGACGCTGCTGGGCATTTGGCTCACCCAAAAAAGCCGTTCGTTCTAATGAAGAAAAATAGCCTGCGATCATCGGAAAACAGTTAACTGAAAGTATATCGCCGGATTTAACTCGACGACTGGTAACGGGATTATGGGCGCCATCAGTGTTCAGGCCGGATTGAAACCACGTCCACGTGTCACGAAGCTCACAGTAAGGCATGCGCTTAGCAATTTCCCTGGTCATTGCAGACGTCCCCGCAAGTGCTACCTCGTATTCAGGCACACCTTCAGATATCGCGTCTAAACAAGCCGCACCTCCTACGTCCGCTACCGCTGCACCAATACGAATCAGCTGGATTTCTTCGGTTGACTTGAACATGCGAATACGGTTGGTGCCAGGCGCGATGTCAGCTAGTTCCGCATTGTCAAGAGCGGCTTCTATCTTGCGAAATTTATCGAGGGATAGATGATCGAACTCTACGCCTATACGGCGAGATTTTAATGGGATTGCTTTACGTAGAGCAACAAAATAGTTATCACGCTTCCAGTCTGTATAGACAAGATTATCTCCCCAGCTGCGGCGATAACCTTGGCCTCCATCAATATTGGTCGTTATAAGAATGGAGCTATCGTGCGTTACTACTAATGCGTAGCTACGCCCAAACTCGCAGAAGAGGAAGTCGCCAAAATAGTTTATGTTGTGTATTGAGCTCAATACAATGGCGTCCAAACTGGTGCTGGTCATATGCTGACGTAACAGTTGAAGGCGTCGGGACATTTCCTTCACACTGAAAGTAGACCGTGTTTTAGGTCCATTTTGAAGTGTAATGTAATTAGGCATGCTCATGCCGAGGTTCCTGTCTAGTGAAGGCAGCGCGTAGCATCTCCTTCACGCCCAATAGGAACAAATGACGATTTTTAATTCCGTACTATTAGCAGAGCTTATGGCTCAGACAGATATCTAGCTGCCTAGGTTCAAGCGCCGCTGTGACAGGTGCTGCTCCACCTCGCTCTTAATCCACTTCTTCAGCGCCTGAACCCTAGGGCGGTCTTCATGGATGCTAGGGTGCACTAGCCATACTTGGCCATCTTGCATTACCTCAGGGAACGGCCTGACCAAAGTACCGTTTGCTATCTCTTTTGCACACAGCGAATGCCGCATTAACGCGACCCCCTGACCATCACAAGCCGCCTGCAACACAAGGTCTGCCCGTGAAAATGAGCAGCCTCCACGGGTATTGATATCGTAGCGGCTGTGCCGGGAGAAAAAAGCGTCCCAGTTGGTGCTGTAGGCAGCGTGAGGCATAGAGTCATGTAACAAGATCGTCTGACACAAATCACCATAATCTTTGATTTCTAATCGTGCCAACAAATCCGCGCTGGCTACTGGATAAACGATGTCATCGAATAGGTGTAGCTGAGAGAGCTTGGCATTGTCAGTCCAAGCGCAGCTGATTGCCAAGTCGACGCCGTCGCTATTGAAATTAGGGGTACTCAGATCCGCTTCTACCTCCAACTGTATGCCAGGGTAGGCTTGATTGAAGGATGGCATCCGCGGCAGCAACCACTTGCTAGCGAAGGAGGGCATCACGCGCACTTTTAGCGTGCCACTTAGCTCTTCATCTCCAATTTGGTGCAAAGTCGTTCCTAAAAGCCTCAACGCTTGGTCGACTCCGACGTGCAAGCGTTCACCGCGGTGCGTAAGCCTCAAGCCCCTAGGCAGGCGATAAAAAAGCTCATAGCCCAGTTCCTGCTCAAGCGCTTGAATCTTCTGGCTTACAGCGCTTTGTGTAAGGAACAGGTCTTTTGATGCGCGAGTGAAGCTCAAGTGCCGTGCAGCAGCATCGAAGTAGCGCAATCCCTCAAGAGAAGGTAGGGCACGAGACATGACGAGGCTCCAGCAGTTGGGATTTTACCAGTACAAGCATGAGTCATGCCGACATTAGTAAACCTAATGAGTCGACGTTAAAAATAGCCGTTTGTTCATGATTTCGGTTGTGGACATGCTGTGTGAGCGCCAACCGATTCGCCCACTTCTACTCGTAACTCATCGAAAGGATCGCGTCATGAGACCACTGTACTCGCTGCTGACTCCATTGTTAGTTGGCACTTTAGCGTCCTTTGCAGCTGTTGAGGCTAAGGCTGATTTACTTTCTGACATCAAGGGGCGTGGCGAGATTGTCGTCGCAACCGAAGCACGTTATGCGCCTTTTGAGATGATCGAGGACGGTAAAATTGTCGGGTACGGGAAAGACTTGCTCGACGCGATTATGCTTGATTTGCCCGGGGTCAAACTTAAACAATTAGATGTGCCATTTCAGGGTATACTTCCTGGATTATCCAGCAAAAGATTCGACTTCGTTGCCACGTCACTTACTATAACTAAGGCGCGAGCAGAAAGTTTTGCTTTTACCTTGCCTTTTTCCACTGCTAGTGTGGCAGTATTGAAGCGTAAAGGAGACTCCCGGATCAATAGTGCCGAAGATTTGATTGGCATGGTAGTAGGAAGTCAAGCTGGAGCCCCACAAATCGACGTGCTCAAGGAGTATGAGCGGACTGTACTGCAGCCTACGAAGAACTCGGGCGTGAAAGAAATCAAGGCATTTATGGACTATAATGAGGCTTATGCGGCTTTGGCCTCCCGTCGCGTCGATGCAGTCGTTCAATCCCTACCCAATCTCGCGCCTTTAATCAAGGAACGTGGAGATGTATTTGAAATTGTACAGCCTCCCTTCGGACCGCCGACATACTATGCGTGGGCCGGTCGTAAAGATGCTGACAGCGCCTCTCTTGTTAAATTCTTTAGTGACGGTATTGCAAAGCTGAACGCAAGTGGTGAGTTAGCCAAGCTCCAGCGCAAATGGTTCGGCTTCGAAATGCCTCTACCTACTGATGCTGTTCCAGCACCGATAAACTGAATGCAGTAATGCTAGTCGGGAAAATTAGGTATGTTTGATTTAACAGCTACAGCCCACTATTTGCCACAGCTTTTGGCAGGCCTGTTTACCACACTATGGGTATCTTTGACCGCTATTGCGTTAGGGCTGGTGATGGGCTGGGCTGTTTGCCTTGGTCTGATGGGTGAGCATAGGTGGCTCCGGATGTTCTGCGCTGCTTATGTAAGCTTCTTTCGAGGCACGCCTTTGTTGGTACAGCTTGTTCTAGTATTTTATGCACTGCCTTCTATCGGAATAAGTTTACCTCCACTGGCCGCCGCGATTGTCGCGTTAACTTTGAATAGTGGAGCCTTCCAGGGTGAAATATTGCGCTCCGGTTTCCAGCTTCTGCCATACGGTCAAACTGAGGCGGCCAGAGATCTTGGTCTGTCGCGCTGGCAAGCATTGATTTATATTAAAACACCCCAAGTGTTGAAGGCCATGTTGCCTGCTCTTGTAAACGAAACTATCGATATCATTAAAAATTCCTCATTGATTTCTGCTGTCGCTGTACATGAGCTTATGAGGACAGCTCAAACCCTTGCCTCAACTACCTACCGCCCCATCGAATTCTTTATCGTGACTGGACTGCTTTACTTGGCCCTAACAATGGCGACTGGACGGGTGGGTAACTGGCTGGAAGCTAGGCTAAAAATTGCGTAGGAGGTGCCTTTGATCAGCATTGGTCTGTTTGACGAGTACGGTGGCTCAATCCTAGCCGGGATTTGCGTTACGCTGAAAATGAGTATTGGGGGAATTGCGCTGGGGATGGTTTTAGGCCTGGCGTTACAGAGTTTTTACAAGCCTAATAACAAGCCAGCTGCCTTTTTATATCAGCTGTATTTAAATGTTTTTCGGGGTACGCCGCTTCTTCTACAATTATTCTTGGTTTTCTATGGGGGACCATACATAGGTATTGACTGGACTGCAGAAACCGTAGGATTGATAGGTCTAGGGTTGTATGGTGCAGCCTATTTTGCAGAGATATTTCGTGCTGGACGTGAGTCAATTCCACAAGGTCAACTCGAAGCTGCAAGAGATCTGGGACTGACAGGTACCCAGGCATTTCGAGTTGTGCTGTGGCCGCAGATGATGGCTCGGTGCGTACCAGCAGTTGTCGGGCAGACGATAATTCTACTAAAAGAGTCGTCTGTTTTGTCGATTATAACAGTCGCTGAGTTAACTAATGTGGCGATGACAATTGCTGTTCAGAGCTACTCGATGCTGGAACCATATACGATATTGGCGTTGACGTATTGGGCTATTGCCATTGTACTAGCTGGCATTGGCTCCAGAGCTGAGCGTCATTTTAAAAATTATCTGCAGCGCTGAGGTTATGCATGTCCAATTCATACGCTATAGAAATTCGTGATTTGCAAAAAAGCTATGGCCAGCATGAAGTGCTCAAAGGCATTTCACTCACCGTCGCAAAAGGCGAGGTTGTTAGCATCATCGGAGGTTCTGGATCTGGTAAATCAACGTTGCTGAGATGTATAAATTTTCTTGAGGAATATGACGGTGGTGAGGTATTGGTAAATAACCGCCTTATTGGTTACGGAAGCTCTGTTACTGGAGGTTTGTACCAATTGCCCGAAAACACAATCCAGAGTTCGCTTCGCAAGGTGTGCATGGTTTTTCAACAGTTCAATTTATGGCCGCATATGCGTGTTCTTGATAATGTTGCCACCCCCCTGAGGCTTGTAAAAAAAATGCCGAAACTTGCGGCATATGCAATGGCGGAGGCCCAGCTTGAAAAGGTCGGTCTCGCTCATAAGGCTTCCAGCTACCCGAGTCAACTCTCCGGAGGTCAACAGCAACGGGTGGCAATAGCCAGAGCGTTGGCGATGGAACCCAGCATTATGCTGTTTGACGAGCCTACCTCAGCTTTAGACCCCGAATTAGTAGGAGAGGTGCTCAATGTCATTAAGGACGTTGCGAGTGAAGGTATGACATTAGTTATCGTGACGCATGAGATGGGATTTGCGGCAAAGGTATCGGATAAAGTCGTCTTTCTCGCTGATGGTCGCGTAGAGGAACAGGGACCTCCTAGCCAAATATTTGGGGCTCCCACCAGCCCTCGCTTACTTCAGTTCCTTACGTCATGGAATGAGCGGCAGAATGGTGGCAGTGTAAATTGAATTGCATTTACATCAATATGGTCTTACTTTGTGATCAAGCTATCATTTGATCTCTTTTCAGAAACATTAGGTGCTAAATATTATCTTGTGCGGTGTCGCGTTTGAGCATGGTACTGAGGATGCAGAAAAGTGTCTAAATTCCCTGGCGGTGACTTGCATATTGTGAAAGTTGGGTTCTTGCTCTCTGAGGGGTTTGACCTATATTCATTAGCGAATGCTATACAGCCATTACGATCCGCTAATCATGTAGCAGGCTTTCAGCTTTGTGAATGGCAAATTCTCAGTTTAGAAGGGGGCACGCTTAACGCAAGCAGCGGCATAGCTACCGAGACTACTCGGCTGGACCATGCGCAGTTATTTAATGTGTTGATCCTGTGTACCGCGGAGAATATACATTCCGATGCGGATTACGATGCTATCATGCAGCGGCTCGACCATTGGACCACCGAGCCTGTTAATCTGGGGGCCTTCGGTGGTGCGGGCTGGTTGTTGGCAATGAGTGGCGCGCTAAATGGTTTTCGTTGCAGCCTACCTGAAATAGGGTATTCCCAGCACCTCGGTATTTACAAAGACATCAAATTTGTTACCGCGCCATTCTGTGTCGACCGTGGACGCCTGACATGTATTGGCCGCCAAGCTGTTCAAGGGCTCATGTGCGAATTTCTAGCACAAGAGTATGGGGGATATATTATGTTAGAAATTGAAAAGAATCTGGCAGTTAAATCAGGCGCAAGTGGTACGATCCCTCAGGTCCGAACTTAATTCCAGATAATCGTTGTGAACTGGCTTATCGATGTAAATTAAGAGACAGAGCCCTGGGTTTTTTGTGTGGCCGATTCGAAAGTGCTCAACCGTTCGCATATCAATGTTATTTACTTCTCGACCGAAATTATCCATCGCCAAGCTTGTTTCGGTAATCTCTCTAGCATCGTGGCCATACCCTTGTCCCGAGATTGATCGGGCTAGAATGAAGATCTGCCTCGGCAAGGATGTTATCGTCTATATCATGATATCCGCTGATGAATTGCATCCCTCGCCCATTCTGGAAGCCGGTCTGCACATCTGAGATGTGTTGGGCTACTCGGAACTCAAGCGTTTTTTCGCTCTGATCACCGATAACAGCGCAAATACGCTGCACTTGGCAGACCCCTACAGGCTAGCGGTTAGGCGGCCTGCTCATGTTTGATCCTGTCCGCCCCAGGCGACTACGTAATAATCTGTAGTCTGATGTCGCTCCACAAAGCAGAGTCCTGATGCAGCGCAGCTCGGCGCGCATGGAGTTATTCTCCGGTTGAACCGTTTGTGTCAGTAAATGTTGCTTCTCCTTCCCCCATGACCGCTCGCCTCACCCAGAGAAGACCCATGCACTCGAACTCGCTCGCTTCGTTGCGCTGGTCACCTATCGCCAGCATCTAAGCTGCGTTTATGGCTCGGTATCGACGGTCGAGATTGTCCATGTCTCACCTCTATTAATGCGTTTTTAGGTAATAAACGGTGTCCTAATACGAATTATCAGAATGATAAATCCCCACTAGACTCGACCTCATCGCCGCATTTTTCACGTTGCGAAAAGAGAAAGGAGTTACTTTGTGCAAACACACGAGTCATCCAAGTACACCACAGGCCTGCGGCGCGTAGTAGTGACCGGGATGGGCTTGGTATCCAGCCTGGGCAATAGCCAGGCGGAGGTTGTGCAGGCATTGCGTGAAGGGCGCTCGGGAATTGTCTTTAACCCTACCTACGCCAAAGCAGGACTGCGTAGCCACGTCAGCGGTGTGCTGACCGTGGATCTGCAACAAATTGACCGCCGCCAGCGCCGCTTAATGGGCGATGCCGCTGCCTATGCCTATCTTGCGATGCGCGATGCAATAGCTGACGCCGAGCTTAAGCCAGAGCAGGTGTCTAATCCCCGAACGGGCTGCGTGATGGGGTCGGGCGGCGGCTCCAGCGAAGATATCGTCCAGGCTAACCAGTTGCTCGAACAGGGCATTCGCAAGGTCGGTCCTTATCGAGTGCCGCGGACCATGACCAGTACGGTGTCGGCCTGTATGGCCAGTTTTTTTGGCATCAAAGGACTCAACTACTCCATCGCTTCGGCTTGCGCGACCAGTGCTCACTGCATCGGTCATGCGTACGAGCAGATCCAGTTCGGCAAACAGGATGTTGTATTCGCCGGGGGAGCCGAGGCCGAACATGTCAGCCAAAGCTGTATGTTCGACGCCATGGGGGCTTTTTCGACGGGCTACAATGATGCCCCGACCCGGGCAAGCCGGCCATACGATGTTGCACGCGATGGTTTCGTGATAAGCGGTGGCGGTGGGGTGCTGGTTCTAGATGAACTGGGTCATGCACTTGAACGCGGTGCAAAAATCTATGCAGAGGTGATTGGTTACGGCACCGCTTCCGATGGCCAGGACATGGTATCGCCCAGCGGCGACGGCGCACTTCGTGCCATGCAGGCCGCATTGATTCATTGCGATGAAACTGTGGATTACCTCAATACCCACGGCACCAGCACTCAGGCGGGAGATCTGGTTGAGTTGCGGGCTGCCTCACTGGCGTTCGATGGCAACTTGCCGCCGTTCAGTTCAACCAAATCATTGACAGGTCATGCACTGGGCGCTGCGGGTGTTCATGAAGCTATCTTTTCGCTGTTGATGATGCAGCACGGATTTCTCGCGGCATCCCACAACATCGAGCAGTTGGACCCGGAAGTTGAAACGTTGCCAATCATCCGCACTACGCGCCTTAACCAGCTCGTAAATTGCGTCATGAGTAACAGTTTCGGTTTCGGGGGGGCAAACGCCAGCCTTATTTTTGGTTCTTCACGGATTACCGGGAAAGACGCTCTTGATCTTCATGAAAAAGAATTCGCTATCCCGGTAACCGTACGCCATCCGTTTGATGACCTTTATTCGATTATTTATTCCTTCCAACTGACCCGTGTGCATCGGCCAGCGAACCCGACTGACGATGCCCCGCCAGTAAGCCTTTAGCCGTTTGGCGAACTGGATCAGAGCCGGTATCTCACTTTCATGAGCATGGCGCAGCCATTGCTTCCACGTCGATCTCCAGCCCCAGGCGGTACTCGGCGTCCAAAGCGTTTTGAGTTCAGCCTTCATCAAATAGACCTTCATCAACGCTTGGTTGGCCGCCAGCAGATCCTCCAAGCGGACCTGTTGCTCCGGTGTTTTCAGGTTCTGCGGGTTGCGCAGGAGCAGCCAACGCGCCTGCTTGATGACCTTTCGGGCCGGCTTGTCATGACGCAGTCGATTGGCTTCGTCGACGCGAACCCGGTCAATTACCTCTCGACCATATTTGGCCACCACATGGAAAAGGTCGTAGACCACTCGCGCTTTTGGGCAGTGCTGACGAACCTCCAGGTCAAAAGCGGTATTCATGTCCATTGCCACCGCTTCGATTCGGGCGCAACCCTCTGGCCCCAGCTCTTCGAAAAATGGCCTGACCGCCGCCCGGCTGCGGCCTTCGCCGATCCACAGCACCCGTCGCGTATCCGCATCCAGGACAACGCTGGCATAACGATGACCTTTGAACAGTGCGAACTCGTCCATCACCAAACGTCGCGGTTGCGCCTTTGGCAAAACGCTCAATGCTGCTTGCAAGGCTCGACGCTCCAGCAACCTAACGGTCTCCCAATGCAGCCCAAACATCTGCGCCACGTGCAGCGTGGGAAGACGTTCACAGGCTTGAATGACCGCCTCTGCCAGACGCCGCGTCATGCGGGCATAGCGATCCAGCCAACTGACGGCCTCCATGCGTTTACCACAGTCGCGGCAACCAACGCGCCGGAGCAAAACGTTCAGGCGCACCGCACGACCGAGAATGGGCAAATCACGAATGACTCGCTCGCAATACTCATGCGTGGTTGAACAGGGTTTTTGGCACCCGCCACAGGAAGGGAATCGGGTGGCGTGGGGTGTCAGATCGATCTGGAGGGCGTCACCATCAGGCTTGATTGTGACGACAGAAAAGCCCTCCCAAAAAGGAAGGAAAGTATTAATATCGCGCATAAGAACGCCGGTTTGTTAGATGTGTTTGCTCGCACGAACATCATCAATCAAATCGGCGTTCTTGTTTCTGTGTTTCCCGGGATTCCGTGAAGAACCTTATTTTTAGCAAACGCGCATTCGACGCGTGATCCGGGGAAATCGACTGGAGTGAAATCGCTGCGACTTGGCCGGTAATAGTCGGGTCATTGCGAGCGGCAACCAAGGTCCGCCAGAGACTAACAGCGCCTCTGCCTTTTTTATTTAGTTAGCTACTGCCCATCGCTTGTTCGGACAACTGACAGTGAGGTGGATATGACAACTAATACGCACACGCCCCAGCAACCAGTGGAGTTGAAAAAAGTAGTCTGGGCGGCTTCCATCGGCAACTTTGTCGAATGGTTTGATTTCGCGATTTACGGCTTTCTTGCGACTACGATTGCGCAGATATTCTTCCCCAGCGGCGACACGACGACCGCACTGCTCAAGACGTTCGCAGTATTTGCCGTTGCCTTCGCCTTCCGCCCGCTGGGCGGCCTCGTCTTTGGCATGTTGGGGGATCGGCTGGGGCGACGCCGTGTACTCTCGCTGACTATCCTGTTAATGGCCGGCGCAACGACTCTGATCGGCTTTTTACCTACCTATGCGAGCATTGGCTTGATGGCTCCGGTGCTGCTGACGCTTATTCGCTGCGTACAAGGCTTTTCCGCCGGAGGTGAGTACGCTGGCGCCTGTATCTATTTGATCGAGCACGCCCCGTCCCACAAACGTGCTCGCTACGGCAGTGCTGCTCTGGTTTCAACGTTTGCCTCGTTCGCCGCCGCGGCCGTGGTCACTTATCTGCTCAATACTTTCCTAAGCACCGAGGAGATGCTCAGCTATGGTTGGCGTCTACCGTTTCTGATTGCTGCCCCCCTAGGCTTGGTAGGTTTGTATCTGCGCTGGCAGCTGGACGAAACCCCGGCATTTAAGGCCATCGCAGCAACCGAACGCGGTGTGCATGCGCCGCTCAGAGAAACGTTGCGTGAGCAGGCTGGCGCGATGTGCTGCCTAGGTGCATTCATCTCATTGACAGCATTGTCCTTCTATATCTGCACCACCTATTTTGTAACCTATCTGCAGCTTCAGGGTGGCTTGCCTCGACCTACTGCACTGTTGATTTCCGTACTCACGCTGGTATTCGCCGCCGGGCTATGCCCGCTGGCCGGCGCTTACTCTGACTACATTGGCCGGCGGCGCACCATACTGACCGCCGCTTTATGGCTGCTAGTGACGATTTATCCGGCTTTTCTGCTGGCCAGTTCAGGCACTTTCGTAGCGAGTCTGATCGGCGCATGCCTACTAGCCGTCGGCGCAGTGCTCTGCGGGGTCGTTACGGCTGTGCTTTTATCCGAAGTTTTTCCGACGCATACGCGGTACACCGCTTCGGCCATTACTTACAACATGGCTTACACGATCTTTGGCGGCACCGCGCCGTTCATGGCGACCTGGTTGATCGAGCAGACCGGAAGTTCCATGGCCCCTGCGTTCTACCTCGCCGGCATTGCACTCTTTGCTCTGGCCGGTGGTTTGTCTCTGCCGGAGACCTGCGGACGTTCACTAGATAGAGACGTGGCTACGCAACAGCCCAGGTTTAAGCCCTTAGTCTGATCGTTCGATCATTGAGGCTTCCCAGATAGAACCAACACCACGTCGATGCGTGCCATACCATAATGTTCCTGCATTATCCTGAATGCCTCAGACTGGGCGTCTGAGGCATTCGCCGCACATTCAGCAGTAGCCATCTGAGCTAAGCCGTTAGGCGGTCAGGTCTCGCAACAACGCCTTGAATCTGGCGGCCGTGGGCGTTTCGTACTCCTCGTTCCAGGCGGCTATGGTTTGCACCCAAGCGTGATCGTTTTCCAAGGGTAGAATGACCACTCCTTCGCGCTGGATCTTGTAGGCGCATTCCGAATAGATCGACACCCCCATATTGGCGGCCACCAACCCAAAGATACCGATGCTGGTCGTCGCCTCCTGAACGATGTTTGGCGTAAAGCCAAAGCGCTGGCAAAGTCGAAATGACTGGTCCCGAAACAGACTCCAGCCGCTCGCCGCACCGAAGATGAAGCGCTCGTCTTTGAGTTGTTCGACTTTGATGCTGGCCTTGTTGGCCATGGGATGCTTGGCTGGAAGAATGGCGACCATTTTTTCTCGCGAAACAGGTAAAGATTCGATCCCCGGCATTGACACCGGCCCCAGCAGAAAACCCACGTCGATCAGGCAATCATCAATTGCTTTGTACTGTTCGTGTGACGGCATGTAGAGCAACTCTACCAAGACGTTGGGATGCAGATCCTTGAAGCGCTCAAGTATCGCGGGCAGGGCACCGTTGATGGCGAAGTCGTTATAGGCGACGGTCAGATGACCAACATCACCCGCCGCGGCACTACGCGCCAGTTCGATGCCTCTCGCTATGTGGCGAAATACCTGCTGACACTCATGCAGAAACAAACGACCTGCCTCAGTAAGCGCAACTTGCCGGGTGGTGCGCTGGAATAACTCCGCTCCAAGCTCTTCCTCCAGCCCTTTGATCAAGCGGCTCAGTGCCGGTTGCGTAATGAATAACACGTCAGCCGCTCGCTTGAAATGCAGATGTTCCGCCACTGCCATAAAGGCTTTCATTTGCTTGAGATCGAAGCGGATATTGATGTTCATATTGGTATCAATAGTGGAAAATAATGAATTGGATGTAATTTATTTCCCAGATTATCTTGAGCTCTAGGTCAAGGCAAACCCAAATGCCAACCGTTATTACTTAGATCGGAGAGACTCACTATGTCGCAAGAACTGATGATTATGCTGGAGCGCGCTTTTGAAGAATCCACCAAGCTCTACAAGGAGCGAGGTTTTCAGCGCCGGATTGGTTTCGGTAAACACCCAGCGTTGATTAACGTAGACCTGGCCAACGCCTGGACCCGTCCGGGAAATCCATTCACCTGCGATAAAATTGACGACGAAATAATTCCGGGCGTCCAGCGCCTTATGAAAGAGTTTCGCGCTAAGGGCTTTCCAATCGTCCACGTGACGACTTGCTACCAGAACACGGATCGAAATGACCCGAATACCGACATGGGGCAGTGGCACAACAAGATACCCGTGGATGTGGTCAACCAGAGTGAGGAAAGCCTCTGGGCCATTGACTCGCGTATAGCCCCTATTGACGGTGAATTCGTCCTTATCAAAAAGCGCGCCAGTTCGTTCAGCGGAACATCACTGGCAGGCTATCTGCGTTCAGCCGGTGTCGACACTATTCTGGTCACAGGTGTCACGGCTTCAGCCTGTGTCCGCACCACGCTGTGTGACGGCCTGGCCGAAGGCTTCCGTACGATTGCAGTGAAAGAATGTATCGGTGACCGAGTACCGGGAGCGGTGGCTTGGAACTTGTTTGATATCGACGCCAAATTCGCTGACGTGGAGACAGTCGACACATGTCTGGATTACTTGACCACTGCAGGTCAGAAGTAACGGTGAGTGAATGACGCGATCCGTAGGGTAAGGACCCAGCGGAATAGAAGGGCCGAGCGCTTACGCTTTACGGCCCTTTTTCTTTTCCTGTCTTGTGCATCCACCGGCGCCGCCTTTTTCAGGACGATCCGATGGGGTGGTGGCCGATCAATTAAGGGGGGGGGCGCCACTGGTTTGGTCTTCGGAATACAGTGAGACGATATGGTCGAACGACGTAAATTCAGCTGCTGCGTGAAGGGAAAGAATCTGCGGTAAGTGAATAATGAACTTCGAGCGCCTTCAACCCAGGCTAGAGCAGGGTATTTGCTGCTCAAGCATTTCTCGCTTCCCGCTTTCACCCAGGCACTGGACACTATTGTCACTGCTAATCTGTTGTGTCCTGAATTGTTTGCTTCACGTACCTTTGGTTTGCAAGACGGGGAAGTCGTAAGCGATTTGGGGGTGATTATCAGACCCGCGCTCGTATCAGGCTGGCGGACATTCAGGATCTGGATTTGCTGGTTGTATGCGGTGGTTAGCCCTCTCGGCCGGTCCAGACAACTCCGATAGGCCTGTCTGCTGGAAGTAGAGCTATCTACACCTGGCGTAAGTGCGGCTGATGAAGGTGCTATTTGGTAATCAAGGCACCCGCGTAATCAGCCAGGCTGACGTCAGAAATCAGCGGCGTTCGATCGCCGACCTCCATATGTCTGCCTTTGCCGCGCTCGCTCAACGTATCGAGATTACGACGTAGTTGCTTGAGATTTGACTAGCGTTACCTAGAGTCGAATAGCCAGCACAACCTGTGCGGCGCCGCCTCACGCGCGACGTGCTGAGCGCTGATGGACATATGTCATCCAAAACATCGCGCTGTGTAGCGCTTTTTTGATTAGCCCTGAGTTCCCCTTCGAAAATAGCGGGTCTGGTCAATTACAGGTCGGATTCGCACAAAAAATCCTACTTCGCATCTGTTCGAATGATCTTCAGCGGCCAGCCAGAGTGGCGTCTTACGTCGCTCAATCAACGACAAGGATAAATGACATGCAAATGCCTAAAACCATCCAGATCAAGAACGGCGAAAAAGTGAAATCGACGTTTTCGGTTGAGGAATACGCCAATCGACAGGCCAAATTGCGAGCGTATCTATCGCAAAACAATATTGATGCGGCAGTTTTCACGTCCTATCACAACATAAACTACTACAGCGATTTCCTGTTTTGCTCTTTCGGCCGCCCGTACGCGCTGGTCGTTACCCAAGACAGTGCCGTTACTATCAGCGCCAACATCGATGGCGGTCAGCCTTGGCGCCGCACCGTGGGCACTGAAAACATCGTTTACACCGACTGGCAGCGCGATAATTATTTCGTCGCGATTCAGCAAGCATTGCCGAAAGCTGGACGCATTGGTATCGAATTTGACCACCTGAACCTGCTGAATCGCGACAAACTTGCCAGTCGTTACCCGCAGGCCGAATTGATGGATATCGGCGTACCTTGCATGCGTATGCGCATGATCAAATCCGCCGAAGAGCATGCAATCATCCGTCATGGTGCCCGCGTGGCAGACATCGGTGGCGCAGCAGTCGTGGAAGCCTTGCGTGATCAAGTGCCGGAGTATGAAGTCGCCCTGCACGCTACCCAGGCGATGGTGCGCGAAATTGCCCGCACCTTCCCGGACTCTGAATTGATGGACACTTGGACCTGGTTCCAGTCTGGCATCAACACCGACGGTGCTCATAACCCGGTGACCTCGCGCAAGGTTAACAAGGGCGACATCCTGAGCCTCAATTGCTTCCCGATGATCGCTGGTTATTACACTGCGCTGGAACGCACAATGTTCCTGGACCATTGCTCCGACGAGCATCTACGTTTGTGGGAAGTGAACGTTAAAGTGCACGAGGCCGGCCTGAAACTAATCAAGCCGGGCATGCGCTGCTGCGATATCGCTCTGCAACTTAACGAGATTTTCCTTGAGCACGATCTGCTGCAATACCGCACCTTCGGCTACGGCCACTCCTTCGGTACACTGAGCCATTACTACGGCCGCGAAGCTGGGTTGGAACTGCGCGAAGACATTGACACGGTACTGGAGCCGGGGATGGTGGTTTCCATTGAACCGATGATCATGCTGCCTGAAGGCCTTCCGGGCGCGGGTGGTTACCGCGAACATGACATATTGATCGTCAACGAGCAGGGCGGGGAAAACATCACCAAATTCCCGTATGGCCCGGAACATAACATCATCAAGAAGTGAGATTAGGCGCCGCACAGTGAACCTTTGCGGCGTTTTCTTTTGTTAATAGTAAAAGTGTAGGAAATACCGTCCCGGCGGCTGAGTTAAACCGAAAAAAAACGCGTGCACGATGATATCGAGCATCATTTACTGACCCTTAACCCTGCCAAGTAAAACAATAGAGGGTATTTGTCATGTACTACGTCACGATTCCGGCCACAGTCTCGAAGCAGTTCAATTTCCATACCGCTTCTGGTAGCGATACAGCGTTGCCTCTTCATTCCGGTAACAGCACCTCTACCCCCGGAGGTGCGCAATGAGCACCCAAAACCCAAGTCTGACGCCGATCCTGGAACAGCAGCTTGAACGGATTTCCGAGCGCAAGGCACTGCGGCGCGCGGCCAGTGCCAGCTTCATGGGCAACTTCGTCGAATGGTTCGACTACGCGGCCTACGGCTATTTGGCAACCGTGATTGCACTGACGTTTTTTCCGCAGACCGACAAGGCGACCGGGCTGCTGGCAACCTTCGCAGTGTTTGCTCTGTCGTTTTTCGTTCGCCCGCTGGGAGGGCTAGTCTGGGGTCACTTCGGAGACAAGTACGGGCGGCGCAGCGCGTTGTCCTGGTCCATTCTGATCATGTCAATCTCGACCTTCTGCATCGGTATCCTGCCGACTTACAACCATATTGGTCTGTGGGCACCCGCTCTGTTGTTACTAATCCGCTTGTTTCAGGGCTTTTCCGCTTCCGGAGAGTACGCTGGGGCATCAGCCTTTCTGGCCGAGTATGCCCCTGAGGGTAAACGCGGTTTGTATACCAGCATCGTGCCGGCGAGTACTGCTGCCGGCTTGTTGTTCGGCGCAGTGTTCGTGGCTGGTTTGCACTCGTGGATGAGCGTTGAGGATCTGCACAGCTGGGGCTGGCGTTTGCCCTTCCTGCTGGCGGCGCCGTTCGGTCTAGTCGGGCGTTACATCCGTGTGAGTTTGCAAGACACACCCAAATTTTTAGAGATGGAAAAACGCCTCGAGGCCAAGGTATACGCGACCCACGCTCCGGTTCGCGAACTTTTGACCTTACACCGGCGTAGCGTGATTATCGGGATCGGTGTGACATGCCTGAATGCGGTAGCGTTCTACCTGTTGCTCAGTTATATGCCGACCTACCTCTCTACCGAGATGGGCATGAGCGAGAGCGATTCGTTCATGGCGTCGACGGTGTCGTTGGCGACCTATATCGGGCTGATTTTCCTGATGGGCAAGCTGTCGGATCTGTTCGGACGCAAGGCCATGTTGCTGACCGCATCGGTTCTGTTTCTGGCGCTTACATGGCCGCTGTTCGGCATGTTGAACAACCAGCCGCTGATCGTCATCCTGATGATCCAGATAGCCTTCGGCGCGATCCTTGCGATGAACGACGGCACCTTGCCGTGCTTCCTCGCCGAGATATTCCCGACCCGCGTGCGCTTCAGTGGTTTTGCCTTCAGCTTCAATATCGCCAATGCGGTGTTCGGCGGTACCGCGCCATTTATTGCGACTTGGCTGATTCAGCTGACCGGTAGCAAAATGGCACCAGCTTGGTATCTGCTGGCGGCCGCTGCCGTAGCGTTAATTGCCATGCTGGCGAGCCGCGAGACTGCGCATAAAGCTTTGCAAGACTGACCTGAACGTACAACCCAGTATATAGGGGGCATAGCCTGCTCAATGGAGTCCTCGCGGGCGCCATTGCGATGAGGATACGCCCTATAAATTAATGCATCGCAGCCACTTGCTTGCGTTCGCCGATGGGCGATATGCCGAAGAAACGGCTGTAGCATTTGGAGAAGTGCGCAGGGGAGATAAAGCCGCAAGCGAGGGCGATATCACGAACTTGCGACTCGCTACGCAGTAGCAATTGTCTCGCTCGCGACAGGCGCAGTTCCAGGTAATACTGACTCGGCGTGCGTTGTAGGTGCTTGTGAAACAATCGCTCCAGGTGCCGTACCGACACTTCGTTCAATCGCGCGAGCTCCTCAAGGCGCAGCGGCTCCTCAAGATTGGCCTCCATGATTGCCACCATCTGGCTGAGCTTAGGTTGGGAGGTGCCCAGTTTCTGTCGTAATGGCACACGCTGCTGTTCCTGCGCGCTCCGGACCCGGTCACACAGTAGCAACTCGGCTGCATGGGCTGCAATTTCGCGACCACCGGGTTCGCGCGTTATCAACTGCAGTGTCATGTCCATAGAGGCCACGCCGCCTGAGCAGGTGTAGCGATCGCGATCAAGCTCAAACAACTGGTTGGAAATAATGATGCCCGGGAAACGATCCTTCAAAGCTTCGATGTCTTCCCAGTGAATAGTGCAGCGATAACCTTTAAGTAAGTTTGCGCGCGCCAATAAGTGGCTTCCAGTGCAAATCCCGCCTAGGGGCACTTGATCATGCGCCAGCTTACGGAGCCAGTTGAGTAGCGGTAGGCTGCTGTGATTAGAGACGATAGGGTTTGATCCGACAACGAACAGCATATCCAGCTTTGGTGCATCGGTGATGGTGTAGTCGGGCAGCATGCGCATGCCATTGCTGGCCGTGACCGGCTCCATGTTGGCAGCGATGATAACCGTGCGGAAGATCGTTTGACGCGCCGCCATATTGGCTATGCGCAAGGTTTCCACGGCGGAGGCAAAGCCGATAGTGGTGAAATTTGGTATGACTAGAAAACCTACGGTTTTCACTGGCCGTGGTTTATTTGCCGAACGTCCCGCAGCTGGGGGGAGCGCCGCTTGGAGTTTCGCCATTGTTAGTACTCCTCAACTGCATAAGTGAGGTGCTTTGCAGCAACCTGCCGACCTTCACAGCATTATCTCGTTTCTACTATGGGGAACCGTGCTTTTGGTGCTTGGATCTTACTCCGAGTGTCCGGACAATGGACAACGCGATAGGAACTTGCACGCAAAAGGTATCGTTAGGTCAATTGGGTACTAGCTCGATCCGAGCAACTGGCCGCGCAAGTAATATCCACTGCATGAATCTTTAACGTATCAAATCCCGGCACCCGCATGGCCAGACATCGAGCATCGTATGCGCAACGCTGCTTGATTTCTTATCCGGTTCCTTTGCCAAGCGATACCCTAAGTGATTTTCAGTGTCCCCCAAAAGCGAGTATTGACTGAATGCGTCGTTTGCGTTCTTAGCGCGTGGCTGATCAAAGTCTCTTCCCTAGTCCAAACCGGTAGAGCTAGACCTTACTCCGAGGCTCTCAAAATAGGTTTTCATGTCTGGCACTGGGCGGACTGAATATCGGGCTTTATCGGTTTTGAGGTTTGCCATTCAAGAGGTTCGGGTTCTTTTTCTGAAAACCTGCTGCGGCTAAGCGACACAGTCGCCGCGTAATCTCGGCGCGCATCGATATCTTCAGCTCGTTATTGGTAGTAGCGAGTAGTTAGGAGTCGATATCAGACACGTCTTAATGATCTCTGGCGCCGACAATTAATCGGGGGAGCTACTGACAACCTTGAAGCGACGCGGAGATCAATGATGGCTATAAAATTTTTTTGATTTGTTCGAAATGTGGTCGGCCCTTCCAGTACACATACCGTCGGGCCGATGCGTGTTGGGACTCTTTGTGTCGAGTGCTTGCGCGAGCGGAAAATACTGACACAGGTACGTCGCATTGGAGTGCGGCTCTATTATTCTGTCGGCCACGGGGATTGCACTCGGTACCTATAAAGCGGTGATCATGGGCCTATTAGAGGAGTAGCCAGATCAGGTCCACCCATTACTGATCGCAAAGAGACCTCCCGTGGCGGGCTGGCAGTGAGTTCAATCAAGTGCTAAGCCACCTTGGCCTATAGGAATAGAAATGCAATTGAACGAATCTTTCCATCCACAATCGCCGGCGGTGCGTATTGGCTTCTGGTTATTAGAAGCCTTCGATTTTATACTCTGGCCAATGCGTTGGAGCCCCTGCGCCTGGCCAACCAAGTTGCTGGACGCAGTGTTTGTCACTGGCAAATTCTCAGCCTAGAAGGCCAGTCACTAAACGCCAGCAATGGCATTACTACCGCCACCAAACGATTAGATCAGGCACAACCGCTAGATGCGCTGATCGTCTGTGGTGGCGAGAACCTGCATACTCAGATGGATCTTCCAGACCTTAATCATCAGCTGCATCGCTGGGCCAAGAAGCCTATAAGTCTCGGTGCATTGGGTAACGCCGGTTGGTTGCTAGCGCAAGTAGGCGCGCTGGACGGTTACCGCTGTAGTTTGCCAGAACCCGAACCATCGTCGTCGTTAGATGCCTTCAATGAGTTGACGCTGGTGGCCGCGCCGTTCTGCGTTGACCGGCAACGTTTGACCTGCGTTGGCCCACTGGCGGTTAAAGGATTGATGCACGAGCTGCTCGCCCGCACCCACGGTCGTGGTCTGATTCTGGGAATGGAAAAGCACGTCGCCCGGCAGGTCAGACCTCTGCAGCGGACGCATAATGCCCCAGCCAAATTGCAGGAGACGCTTACGTTGATGAGCGAGCACCTGACCCGCACGCTACCGATCAACGAAATGGCCGAAGCGATAGGTATTTCCTGTCGACATCTGGAGCGAATATTCAAAAAAATCTGGGGTGTTCTCCCTCGCGGCATTACCTTGACTTGCGTCTGCAACAGGCGAACCAGCTATTGCAGAGCGGGCAACGTCAAATGCCGGATGTCGCGCGAGATTGCGGGTTTGTCTCGGTGCAACATTTTATTCGCTGCTATCGCCATTACTTCGGCGTACACCCGCGCGACCACGTGGGAGTGAACTTGCTTGCGATAGGAGGTCAACCACTAGCACCCTTTTCACTTAACCGTGAGTAAGCTCGCTTGTATGTTTAGCTCGGAGGCGATCAGGCCGACTCTGACTATAAACAAGAAAAATCAGTGGCTAACCACCAATTCCTGAGTTAAAGCAAACCTCAGGACCGGTACGCATAAGAATTCTGCCTCCATGAGTCAGGCCAACCACTTCCGAGAATTTGGTGCTTCTAGTTCGCGGGTGAGCCCCACTGGCGAGCAATATTTTAATGCGCTATGGGGAAGCCGCTCGTTGCATTGTTCGCACGCCATTGCTGGGTTACGCAACATTGTTTCTCGACCCGGTTTGGCAGTGTGAGAGACGTAGACACGCTTGATAATTTTCACGCACATCCCCGCCATACCGTTGATTTGAGAACATTGTTGCCGAGGCGTCGAGGCAGCAGCAGGTTATTCAAGGAAGGGTAGGCGCTGCTATTGGTGCGCGATCAATGGCCGGACGTTGCCATTTACCGACAGCAGATTATTAGAAGGTTGCGGGCGTGTTGATCCAGAGTATACGGACGACACTCTTGGTCGAATTGCGATAGCCATGGGGTACGTTGCTGGGGAAGTGAAACGAATCGCCAGCGTTCAGCGTGTAGGTGGTCTCGCCGAGCGTCAGGTCGAGGCTGCCCTCGATCACGTAACCCATCTCTTCACCCGCATGCTCGATCATGTCGCTGACCATGCCAGGGGAAACGATATGAATATCGCCTTGCAGTAGCCCGCCTTTTTGCAGATGGGTGATGCGTTCCAGATCGATATAACCCTTCGCGGTGCCTTGTGCGAAACGACTCACTTGTCGACCGCCGGCGCGCAGCACGGGCTCTTCAGACTCCCAGTCTTCGGATGTCAGCTCGGACACGTTGCTGCCTAGCGCGAGTGCCAGGCGGTGCAGCATGGCCAGTGAAGGCGATGCGGCGTCGTTTTCCAGTTTGGAGATCAGGCTTTCGGAGCAGTTGGCAGCCTGGGCAACTTGCTTGAGAGTCAGGCCTGCCACCTTGCGCGCATGGCGAAGACGAACGCTCAAACTCGGCAGGGCATCGGAATGCTGGGATTTGGCTACTGGCGTTTTGCTGGGTGTGGACATGCATCCCTCGAAAAGTTTGTACGAAGTGAGCGACAGGCATCCTAGGGTTACGGGAGCCTGTCGTCTACTGGGGTACTGAAGATCAGCCGTGAACCGAGAAGGTAACTTCCACCGGGTTAAGGTCATTGATAGGCACAATGTCCTGAGGGCAGGCTGACATCACCACGATAACGTCCATGTCTGCACGGATTTCAACGTAGTCCCCGGCTTTGGATACCGGCGGCAGCCATTCAACAGTGTGATCAGGCTTGACCGGAATGTTCATCCACAGATTGAAAGGCTGCGGGACTTCATGGGAGCGCAGACCAATAGCCTGCAAGGCCAGACGCATGTTATCCGCGCAACTGTCGTGATAACCCTCGACTCCCAGGTTGGTGTAGCGGTGCAGGTCACACGCAGCCATCAAGGTGTCGTGAATGCCGGGTGAGGTGTCGGTCAACAAGGTGCCGATCGTGCGGCGGCGGTTACTGAACAGCGCGTCGCCAGTCTTGGGAATGATGCTGTTGCAATGCGCGCGAGCATGTTCCATCGACAGGAATTCGCTCATGTCTTCGCTGTTGAACAACCAGGTGTCACATACCTGGGTGCCGTGAGTGTTGACGATTTTGATGACCTGGCCAGCTTTCAGGCGGACAGCGCGGCCACAACGGGCAGGCACTGTGTAGCTTTCGCCCAGGACCGGAGTGCCATCGGCCGAGATCGGCTCTTTCAACGTGGCATTGGTGCCCAGCGAGGAACCATTGTCGGACTGGCAGCAGGCTGGATAGTCGTGGCTATGGGTGACATTGGTCATATGAGTTCCTATGGGTTCAGGGTTGTTCTGCAAGTGCAACCAGGCTCCAGGCCAATGCCTGGGCGCCTGCTTTCAATTGCGCGGGATCTGTGAATTCCTTCGGGTTGTGGCTTATGCCGTCCCGGCTGGGTACAAAAAGCATTGCGGTAGGACAGTGCCCGGCCAGATACATGGCGTCGTGGAAGGCGCCAGAACGTATCGATTGCCAAGTCAGTCCTGTGGCTTCGCAGGCGTTCTCCAACAAATTGATGACCTGATGATCGAACGCGGTCGGGCTGTGGCTGAACAGGCTGGTCAGTTCGGCGTCGGCAGGCAGGCAGGCACTAAGGGCATTGTCGAAGGCGTCGAGTACCGCCGGATCGGCGTGGCGGAAGTCGATGCTGAAGGTTGCTTCACCGGCAATCGTATTAATTGCATTGGGCGAAACGTTCCAGCGTCCGAATGTCAGGCGCTTGTCGTCACCGGCCAGTCTTTCGGCCAGCGCGTCGATGCGGCCGAGGGATTCCATGGCGAGCAACAACGCATCGCGCCGCATGTGAGTCGGCGTGGTTCCTGCGTGTGCCGAAGCACCCTTGCAGCTCACTTGATACCAGCGCACGCCCTGAATACCGGAAACCACTCCCAGCGGGACATTGGCTTGCGCCAATACCGGGCCTTGCTCAATGTGCAACTCGACAAATGCGTGTGTGGCGATTTTCTCGCGCTGCGGCAGATCGGCAAAGCGCAGGGCGTGAGCGTCCAGTGCCTCTCCTACCGAGATACCCGCAGCGTCAAGGTTTTTTCTATAAGTCTCCAGTCGTACCTGGTCCACGTAGGCGCTGGAGCCCATCGCTCCTGGACTGAAGCGGCTGCCTTCTTCGTTAGTCCAGACCACCACTTCGATCGGGCGACGGGTGCTGACGTTGAGTTCTGCCAACGCATACAGGCATTCAAGCCCGGCCATCACCCCGTAACAGCCGTCAAGCTTGCCGCCTGTGGGTTGGGTGTCTATGTGGCTACCGGTCATCACTGGCGGTAAGTCTTCACGGCCTTCGCGGCGGATGAACAGATTGGCACTGGCGTCCGTCCACACCTTGCAGTCGAGCTTTTGGGCTTCTTCAATCAGCCAGGCGCGGGCCAGGAAGTCCTCTTCGGACAACGCTTGACGGTTCATTCCGCCATCAATGCCGGGCCCGAAGGTTGCCAGGGCCTCCAACAAACGCTGCAATCGTTCCGATGAAACGGCTTGCATCACTTGATCGGCAATCATGGGGTCACCTGCACGCGTGGAGTGAGGCTGCGGTTAAACCAGGGGCTGAGAAACTGCTGTAAGCGTTCCGTCTTTGGTGCCTGGAACAGTGCCTGCGGAGTACCGGTTTCAATTATTTTTCCTGCTTCCATAAACACCACCTGACTGGATATCTGTGCAGCGAAGCTCATTTCATGGGTTACCATCACCATGGTCATGCCATCGTTCGCGAGGCTGCTAATGACCTGCAGCACTTCCTCAACCAGTTCAGGGTCCAGCGCGGAGGTCGGTTCATCGAGCAGCATCAACCGCGGTTTTACCCCCAGTGCCCGGGCAATGCCGACTCGTTGCTGTTGTCCACCGGAAAGGCGAGCGGGGTACGCGTCCGACTTGGCGCTCAGCCCGACCCGTGCCAGTGCCTGATCAGCCAGGTTGCGCGCCTCGGCCTTGGCGATTTTCTTGCCGAGTACCAAAGGCGCCATGACGTTTTCGCGCACGGTCAAGTGCGGCCACAAATTGAATTGCTGGAACACCATGGACAGCGGGTTGCGCACCTCATCGATCTTGGCTTCGCTGTCGCGGTCGGCTTCACGTCTGCCCGGCCCGCTGTAGCCCAGCAGTTGACCATCGATCCATATCTCTCCCTCGTCATAGCGCTCAAGGAAATTCATACAGCGCAGGGCGGTGGTTTTTCCTGACCCTGAAGGCCCGATCAAAGACACGATTTCACCGGCTTGTACGCTCAGGTCAAACTCACTGAGCACGCGGTGCGAGCCATAGGATTTGCCAACGCCACGCAAGTTGAGAAGCGGAAGGGTATTCATCTGTTCAGCCTCGTAGATGGCGTGTCATGCGCCGCCCCAGTGCGCTGGCGACAGCCGCGACCGACGAGGTCAGCAGCCAGTAGCTCAACACCAGCAGGGCGTACGGCAATACGTAGGAAAAGGTAGTTGATACGATGCGTCCTGCAGTCATGGTCAGCTCTGGCACGGTAATGATCGAGGTGATGGCGCTTTCCTTGATGGTCAGGATCACCTGATTGCCCAATAGCGGGAGGGCGAATGCCAGCGCTTGCGGCGCTTGTATGTGCCAGAACACTCGGCTGCGCGAAATGCCATGCACCCGCGCTGCTTCTACTTGACCGTTGGGCACACTGGCCCAAGCAGAGCGGAACAGCTCAGCAAAATAAGCAGCGCTGTATAACGCCAGCGAGAGGATGCTTGCCTCGACGGCTTCCAGCCGCAGACCGATGACTGGCAGCCCGAAATAAATAACCGCAAGTTGCGCGAGAAACGGCGTCCCGCGGATCAGCCATACGTAAACGCGATAGATCGCCAGAAATCCCGGGACCGCAATGCGCAATGCGTTGAGCCCGAAGCCCAGCAGTAAACCCATGGCAGCAGCAGTCAAGCTAATACCCACCGTGACCAGCAGTGCATCTGCAAAATCCGGTAGATAACTCAATAATTCTTGCATCACTTGAGCTCCTGCCAGCGGCGTTCTAGCAGGCTGCCCAGCACGCTCAACAGGCTTGTCAGCACGAGATAAAACAAGCCCGCCACCAGATAAACTTCAAGCGGGCGGTAAGTCTGCGAAACCAGCTGCTGGCTGACGCGCATCAAATCAGTGATGGAGATGACCGAAACCACGGCTGAAACCTTGATCACATCGATCAACTCGGAGATCAGCGCGGGTGAGGTGAGGCGCAACACCTGTGGCAGTTGGATATGAAAAAGCGTGTTGTATTTGCCGATGGCAAACACGGCCGCCGCTTCCATCTGGCCCTTGGGGATTGCGGCGAAACCGCTGCTCAGGATCTGCGACTGATAAGCCGCCGTGTTCAGCGCTAGGGCTACAGCAGCAGCCACCATGGGTGGCACATCCAGGCCCAGGGCTGATGGGAGATAGAACAGAAGCAGCAGCTGCGCCAGCATGGGCGTGCCACGAAAGAAACTGACATACACCCGGGTGAATGCTCTGCCGGCAGGACTGCGACCATTGGCAATCAGATGAATTACTACGCCGAGAATGAAACCCAGCAGCATGCCGATGGCGCACAACCACAATGTGGTTGTTGCACCGTCGATCAAGGCAGGCCAATAGAGCGCGAGACGGCTGCTGAAATCATTTATCATCAGCGGCTCAGATGCTCGGTACTGGCATAGCATCAGCAGGCAAGTCCATGGTGAAACCAAACCACTTATCTTGTAGCGTCTTTAAGGTGCCATCTTTTCCTGCACGGGCAATGCCCTCGCTAAATAGCTTCACCAGGCTTGCGCTGTCAGCATCCTTGCGACCGACCCAGCCGAAATACGTCACTGGACCGACCATCTCCGGCAACGTTGTGAACAGCCCTGGACGAGCTTTCATCAATGGGCCTAGGTTGGAAAGCGACTGTGCCACGCCATCGAGACGACCATTGGCCAGATCCGCATAAGCTTCATCGAAGCTCACATACTCTTTGATCCGCTTGAGGCCCGGTTGGCCTTCAGCTTTGAGCTTGGTGTCCAGTGCTTGTAGCACTGCCAGCTGGCCGGAACCTGCCTGAGAGCCAATCACCCGACCGTTCAAGTCGGTCAATGCCTTGATATTGTTATCGTCGGCGCGCTTGAGCAATGCAACGGTGGACTCGGCAATGGGGACGGTAAAGGCGAATTGCTCAAAACGCGCTTTATTGACTGTCACTGATGTCACGACGAAGTCGAATTTACGGGTATCCAAGCCTGGCAAAATCCCCTGGAACGGTAGATCGAGCTGGCGCACCTTAACGCCGGGCAAGTCAGCATCCAGTACGTAATGCATCAGGTCTGCGCCATAGCCGACAATCTTGCCATTTTCTACCGACTCGAACGGCGCGAAACGCGCCTCGGTGGCAACGACTATCTCGTTTTTCTGCTTGATGCGCTGCAGCAAATCGTCTGCGTGCGCTAGAGAAATACTGCACAGCGTGACGAGCGACAGCGAGAGTGCTTTTAGAGTGAAACGCGTCATTGGTATTCCCCTTGAATTCCTCAAATTGTTATTCAAGTAACTTGAATATTAATACAAGAGCATGAAGCGTGCCAGGAGGTAGCTTGCGCGAATAGGGGCGTAGGAGAGGATGGGAAGTCGGGAGAGGTGCGCTAATTGCGTGCGATAGCAGGTGTTACGCATTGATGTGGTGCGCAGTGTGTGGGTGGTGTCTGTAGTGCTTGGATGTGCCGACGCTGCTCGGGTGCTTGTTCGTGGGGCGGGGGAAAAAACGCAGTGCTTACATATGTCCTAACGAGTAACTATTCAGAGCTCGAAAGCAGTCGGTCACTAATGGCAGCTTTGGTCAGCTTGAACGCCTTGGCACGCTTTGCAGGGTTGGCGAGAGCCGGAAGTTTGAACTCTGAGACGGCAGGCTACGATTGCGAGGCATTCGATTGAAACCGAACGCATGATCATTGACCTACAGTGATTAGCACGGAATGTCCGCAATTGGCCGATTTCTGGCTTTAGTCAACTGCTTTACGTAGAGCCGCTGCAACGGTAATGGGCAATGCTACATCTGGCTGGGATCAGTCGACCACTACATAGCGACTGGGTTCCGGCTCCGAGGTTTTGACGTTACCAAGACGTATCAGGTGCTCGCGAACGTCAAGCTGGTCCAAAGTAATCTATTCGGGCCATTCAGAGAGTCGCTGAGCATCGTAATTCCCAACTTAAAATAATGAGTACATAATCAAGTCCATCAGCGGTATGCTGAGCGACAGAAAGCTGAAGCTTTCAATGATTTAGAGGATGAGTTATGATCCCGTCCGCTGCGCCATATTCGGTAATCTGGAACACTGAACGCCAGATCACCAAGCAAAGCCCGCCTAGTGCGGGCTTTTTGCTGTCTGGAGTTTGCTATTTACCGGCCCGACTTGAAATGGGTGCCAGGTTTACTGTGCAGCATTCTGGCTATGTCGATAGTCACTCACAGCTTCATAGACGGCTTTACGCAGACGATTGATCCCGCCAATGGGCCGATGCGCTTCAATGCCAAACCACGGGTTGAACGATAAGTTGTCGCAGGCCAGATTCAGCGCCGGCGTGTCGAAGTCCTGCGGCGGCAAGGTAATCCGCGCTACGGTTTCGAAAGGTGAATCCTGCTCGCGCCATTCGATGCTGGTGTCCTCGATCGGCATGTAATGGTTCGCATCCTGGCGCTGGATCTGCAAGACGAAACACGTTGGCACACGATCCGTCGACAATTGCTGATTCAACGCACTGCGTAAGAAATTTGGCAAGTCGTGGTTCTGCTTGGGCAGCGTGTAGGCGGGGCAGTGGTCTGGGTCGGGCGCTACCCGGAACTTCGCATTGGCCTCGCCAAACTTGTAGGGCGACACCGAAAAGTAGGTCGTGTCCGTCGGACTGTCCGGCGGCGGCGACAGTGTGGCCAGTGCGATGAACAAATGGCGGATTTGCCAAGTGCGCGGATCCCATCCCGGAAAAAACGCCGTGGTCTTTTTGCCTTCAGCCTGAGCCGCCACATTCTGACGGTACTCGGCGACATCGCTGACAAAGAAGTTCGGATGGCTGAACATCACGAAGTCCTGTTCGTGTTGTCCTTGGCGGTTCTCCAGCAACTGTTTGCCAGGCACATCGTGCAATTTGATCGCCATGCCCCGTGCGTCACGAATACTGTCGAACTGCGGGTAGGCGTTACCATTCGATAATCGAATCATCGCCGGCCAGGTTTTACCCGGCTCACTGAACACGCCTTGACGCAGCGCCGGCGGCAGATCCGCCAACACTTGCACTTCAGCCTTCACGCAACCGTGCGCCTTGGCATGCGCGTCACGCAGGTACCGCGTGCCTTCACGGTGTTGATCGACGATACGCACAGCGGTCTGTATCACCTCCTGGGTCATGCCCGCTTCACCGGGTGGAACCTGCTCCAGCGCCGAAACCGGGCCGCGATGCTGCCAGGCAAACCAGGCCGCGGAGACCGCCCAGCCGAGCAGGCCGATCACAAGCATGATCAGCAGGGTCTTGCCCAATAAACGCCCCAGCCACAACCAGAGCCGGGCCAACATCGGTAATTCTTTCCTGAGGGTCGACAGGATCATGGCAATTGCGCCTCCAGTGGGCCGCCAAGGACTTTCAGGTATTCGAGCAGCGCCCAGCGCTCTTCGGGCTGCAACAGTCGGCCGATGACGCCGTTACCACGTTCGCCGGCGCGAAATTCATGGCCGCTGTTATGGTTGCCGCTGATTCTTGTGTCGAACAGAAAACCGTTGGTGAAGGCTTCGGTGCGATAGCCCAGATGTCGTGGGTCGTACTCGAAGGTGCCCTTATAGAAGGTGGCTGCGCGTTCATCTTGCGGTGACAGCAACTGATAAATACTCGGTACCGAACCGTTGTGCAGAAACGGCGCAGTGGCCCAGACACCCGCCAGTGGTCGCGCTTTATAGGCGACTTTTTCACGAACACCGATCGGCAGGCCGAAACCGTCGAGTTGTGGCTTCTCCTGCGGCGTGACCCCGGCCTCGCGATAGGCCCGGTTCTCGACGAATGCGGTGACGTAAGCCAGGCCCTTGGCCACGGATAGCTGGCTCAGGTCCAGCGGCTCCTTCGGTGTCGGATGCAGTTTTACATCCATACCCTCCAGTTCTTTGAGCTCCCATTGCAGGGCTGTCAGATCGAAGCGATGGTTGGCAATGTTGTTGGCGGCGTTTGGATCGGTGCCGATGACGTCCACGGGCAACATGTGCAAATGCTGCACCCAACGTTCGCCTTCTTGAGTCTTGCGCGGAACGTGGCACCCGGTGCAATTTTCCGCGAACAGCGCGCGTCCTTTGGCGGCCAGTGGCTTGTCGATGGCGCCGAATAACGCCTCCGGCCAGACGGGTGGCTGAAGTTTTTGTATGGTTTCTTCTATCTTGTGCAGATCGCGCACACGAACGCTTGAGGCATAACGCGCATCGCCTTGCAGTGGCTGGCCGTTGTCATCGAAGAAATTCAGGGTAGCGCCGACACCCAGCGCCTCACCGATGTTGCGCGCCATCGGCTGCTGCGCCGAACCGTTCCATTGCACCCAATCGAAGGTCCACATGTCCCACAACTGCGGGTAGTCCACCGGGGCGTTGGCCACGCGGTAGTTGGCAGGGGATATCGCATCGCCGAACGTAGCGTTGGCGATGCGCCCGAATGCATCGGCGCGTCCCGGACCTTCTTCAGTCGGGTAGAGGCCGCGATGGGTGTCGTTCCAGGCGACTCTCAGGAAGGTATTCAGTGATGTTTTGAAGTCCTTGCGCAGTTGTTCATGGTGCGCGTTGTAGTCATCCCCTAATACATGTCTTGCGAAACGCTCGAATTTCCAAGGGTTGTAGTAAGTCGAGGTCAGGCTCGCCACTAGTGCTTGTCCGAAACTGCCGCCACGGAGTGTAGGAACGCTGGAAGGCAAAACATGCTGCGCCGCGCCACCGTCGATGCGCACGGCCTGACCCTTGAAGCGCAATTCACCGGTGTGGCAAGCCGCGCAAGTGATGTCCAGGTACTGCTCGGAGCTGCCGGGATTTTGGTGTCGGGCAAAGCCTACTGGCAGATTACCGGGGTTTGTCGGTGTGGCTTTTTGCTGCGGATCAATCAAAAAACCGAAGCGAGCGAGGTAGTCGGGGGAGGCAAAACGTTGCTCAGAGAAGGGTAATTCCAAGGCCTGGAACCACTCATAGCGCAGCCCTTTGACTTGGGTGCCCTGTGGTGTGAAATAGTAGGTTTGCCGCTCTTGCTCAGTCCACTGATTGAGGTAGTGCACCTGTTGGACGGGGCTATAGAAGGGTAATTTCGGATTGGCGACGTAGTACAAAACCAACGCGAGGACGAGTCCCAGCAGTACGACGATCAGGGTCAGTACACGGAATAAGAGGCGCAAGATAAACATCCTTGTCGAGTTGTTGCGCTGTTATGCCTGAGCTTGGCCCTGTGCGGCAAGTGGCCATTACGCCAGATGTTGGGGGGGAGGGGAGTCGGTCCTTGTCAGGAATAGATGACAGAAGCTTCATCGTGCCTTTAGCCAAATGCGTTTTAATCCCTGAACTTATCGCAAGATTCCTGCTCTCATGCCGGTAGCCATTGGTCGTGGCGGCCTGATAAGCTCGCGGCTTTACTCGATTGCCCTTTCGGCGCATGAACAAGGAAATAGCATGAAACAGCATCGGTTGGCGGCGGCGGTAGCCCTGGTTAGCCTGGTCCTCGCGGGTTGTGATTCGCAGACCAGCGTAGAGCTGAAAACCCCGGCGCAAAAAGCTTCCTACGGTATCGGCCTGAACATGGGCAAGAGCCTTGCTCAGGAAGGCATGGATGATCTGGACTCCAAAGCGGTAGCCCAGGGCATCGAAGATGCCGTCGGCAAGAAAGAACAGAAGCTGAAAGACGAAGAACTGGTCGAAGCCTTCGCCGCGCTGCAAAAGCGTGCTGAAGAGCGCATGGCCAAGATGAGCGAAGAGTCGGCAGCCGCCGGCAAGAAATTCCTCGAGGAAAACGGCAAGAAGGCCGGCGTGACCACCACCGCTTCCGGTCTGCAGTACGAAGTCGTCAAGAAAGCCGACGGCCCACAGCCTAAGCCTACCGACGTCGTGACTGTTCACTACACCGGCAAGCTGACCAACGGCACCGTATTCGACAGCTCCGTCGAGCGCGGTAGCCCGATTGATCTGCCGGTGAGCGGCGTGATTCCGGGTTGGGTTGAAGGTCTGCAACTGATGCACGTTGGCGAGAAGTACAAACTGTTCATCCCTAGCGATCTGGCTTATGGCGCACAGTCGCCAAGCCCGGCAATCCCGGCCAACTCGGTTCTGGTGTTCGACCTGGAACTGCTGGCCATCAAGGATCCAGCCAAAGAAGACGCTGCTGCAAAGTAATCAGCATCGGTTTCAACAACAACGCCTCGCTTATGCGGGGCGTTGTTGCATCTGTAGGATGGCAAAGGTAAACAGAGCGAACCGATGCCGGTCATGACAGTCATAGCTTTGAGGCTGCCCGCACTAGACGCCCTGAGCTGCCAAGTCAATGAAATATTGGGGTTTTTTATGTGAGTAAAAAACGCCCGATCTGAGCGCAGCCCTTATAAAACGGGGCTTTCAGCGTTGAAATGCAGCTCTGTTCACAAGGTTATCCACAATTTGTGTGGATAACATTTCAACGGGAGGAATAGATGAAAGCTCCGTGGAATTTCGCTCGATTCCTGCCCTTGGCCGGCCGCCTGCTGGCTCGCGGTCGCCTGCCGACCTTATTGTTTGCCGTCGCCAGCAAAGGCGCCGCGCAAGGTAATCGGCTCGGCAAACTCAAGGACGATCTGCGTTTGCTACAGGCATTGTGCCTGGCCTATTGGCGCGGTGAGTACCGCGCGATCAGCCCGAAAGCGTTGATTTCGGTAGTGGCGGGGTTGATGTACTTCCTCAGTCCGGTCGATGCGATACCGGATTTCATCCCGGTATTCGGTATGCTCGACGACATCGCCGTCCTCGCCTGGCTGATGAAAACCCTCGACGATGAACTGACGGCTTTCCGCTTCTGGCGCAAGCGCCAGCAACCGGAAAAACTCGCGGTGGTCGAGCGTCTGCCCGATACCCCCCAGCAACTTCAACTTCAGGGCCCGAAAAAGCCCTGATTCACGAAGGCCGCTTTCAGATAGATCCCCCCCGCGACCTTAGCCGCTGTTAGGATTACACTTCTAGGGAAAAGTGCCGACTCGCTAAGTGTTGTTGTCCTACGGGGTAGTCATGGATATTCAGATAATTGCACGCGATGGCGAACCCGAATATGCGGTTTTGCCATGGGCTCAGTATCAGGCTCTACTGAAAGCAGCAGGCATCAACGAAGCACCGCCGCGGCAGGCTCAAGCACCGCTCGCGGCGTCGCCAGACCCGATTCTTCCAGGTCTGGATCAACTACGCAGTTTGCGCGAAGGGAAGGGCATCGCCATTGAGGCGTTGGCCCGCACGGTAGGCATCAGCCCGTCTTACCTGGCCATGATTGAAAGTGGTGAGCGTCAACCCGACGCCGCGATTCGCCGCAGCCTGGCCTGGGAACTGACGGTGCCCGGGTGGAGGGATGAATCGTGAGCGTACGCATCAGTCGTCAACATTGGGACGGATTGCTGGGGGAACTTGATCAGGCGCGCCGACAGCGCCATCTTCTGACTTATCGGGCTTTGCTCGAGCGTTTGCAATTGCCGACGCCGGCAATGCAAACCTTGACCGCCGCACTTGAACATCTCGCGGCACTGGATGCCAAGGCCGAACAACCGCTGCGCAGTTCGCTCGTCATCAGCCAAGGCGCCAGTCGTTTGCCGCGTACCGGTTTTTTTGAATGTGTCGAACGTCTTGGGCGGTTTTCCGGGCCGTCCGATGGCGTTGCGGCGGCGTCCTGGCATGCATCGGAAGTGGTCAGGGTGTTCGAATACGAGTACCCGGAATCGGCGGAGGCTTGAGTGTTTTTACGACTCAAGGCGCAGGCAAGTTACTGGTTGGCGCGTAGGCTGTTTCACTGGTCGTGGTTTGTTCGCCAGCCGCGTGGCTGGCGCTGGCTTGAAGGCCAGTTTGCGCGCATGGCCAACCTTGGCGATGTCGGTGCGCAAAGCTTCTACGGACACATCCTGACCTTTCGCGGCGTGGGGTTGGCAGCGCGTGAGGAGGGCGTGCGGTTGTTGCGTCTGGCGGCACTGGCTGGCGATGGCAAAGCGGCCTATCAAGTCGGCGTCATCAGTTTCGCGGGGACCGCGAGCAAAGCCCCGGATCCTGCTGAAGCCGCACGCTGGTGGGGTATGGCCGCGAAGGCCGGGCATCCATTGGCCGAGCTGAAATTGAAAGAGCTGGGTGCTAGGGATTCAACGCAGTAAATCCATTTGTGTCTGATCAATAAACGGGGCGTGAGGAAAACTCACGCCCCGTTTGCGTTTTCGCTTATTGGCTTGGCATCAAAAGCTTTATTGCAGACTTCTCCTACAGTAATTGCCTACTCGCCTGACTTATTTGTTGAGTGATCCCCCGCAAAGTCCTCGCGCCTAATTTCTGCGCGAGGGAACGCTCATGTTCGACCCGGTCATTCAGTTTATCTCGCACTCAAGCGTGCGTTGATGGAAGCCATCACCCGTATCGAGCAAGCACTCGACAGCTTTCCCGACACCCTCAGTCTTTATCGCGAGCAGCTCAAGCACTGGGCCAGCCGTGCGGCCGACACCGTCAGCCATGCCATGGATCTGCCGTCCCTGATGGGTATGGAGCGGGTCATCCGCTTAGGCGACCGCAGTACTGCCGTCAGCAGCAGCGACAACGAGTTTTTCTCCGGCGTCGTCCAGTGCCCTAAGGGCGGGCTGATGCTGATCGAGAGCAAGTTCGAGTCGGTGTACGACATCCCGCTGGGCAACATTGTGGTCGATGTGATGGCCATGGACGGTGGCGAAACGACGCCCATCACCCTGGATGCCGAAGGTAAAGGCAAATTCAAGGGAACGCCGGGCAAGTTCTATCGCGTGCATGTACACAGCGAAGTCACCCCAGAGCAGGTCGAGGCGCTGTTCAAGTCCTATGACGGTTTGACTGGCGAGCTGGATGGCTGGCTGCGCAGCGAGTGGCAGGGTTTCAAGCCGCAGTGGTCGCAGTCGGTGGCGACGGCGGCAGGCAACGGCATGTTGGCCGGGAGCTGGGCGGCGATCGAGGGTGTGTGGGACAGCATTGGATTGCTGTCGGAGATCCTTCAGGATCCGGGCGCCTTTGTGGGGCGGTTAGGCAATGGTGCGACTGATCTGATCAATCTGGCTGCAACGGCTCCCAAAGTCATGGCACAGCTTCAATTGCTGGTCAGTGACGAGGCGGCGCTGTGCTTGCTGCTGCGCACCGCGAGTCTTTGGCTGGAAATGCTGCCGCCCAGTGAACTCGCCGGCAAAACCGCGGAAGCGGCGTCGATGATGATCGTGCAGTTGCTGATCGATGTGCTGATCAGCGTTGTGTTGACTTTCGCCAGCGGTGGCGCAGGGATCGCGTATCTGACGCTGCGTCTGGCGGATCGCGCGGTTCAGTTGCTGTCGGCAGTGAAGCGATTGGTGAAGGCGTTGTTTGGCATCGTCAACGGCTTCATCAAGTACGTTGATCAATACAAAACCGTCGCCGCGCGCGGTATCGCCGCCGGGGTGAAAAAAGGCCGGATGCAACTGCGCTGGAATGCCAGGCGCAACGCCTTGTTGAAGAAAGACGAACATCACGACGACGCCCCTAATCAGGCAAAAAACCCCAACGGTGACAGCGCCGATTGTGTGCCGTCGACCTGCACCAACGGCTGCCCCGTATCGATGGTCACCGGCGAAGAACTGCTGACCCTCACCG
>NZ_JAIHLQ010000002.1 GCF_019733355.1 Pseudomonas baetica
GGCTGAAGGCATTCCTGAACGACCTGGGCTTTGAACGGTTTGGGATAAGAGCTTCGTTGGCGCATGAAAATCCTGGCGATTAAGGGCGATCGCGTCCGCTTAAAAATACGCGGACACCATCGCCCTTAATGCTGGAGTTTTGAAGGTGACTTGGCCAGACGCTTACCCTCAATCTCCGCCGGCGGCATATTCAAACAAATCCACCATTCGATCATGTTGAGCATGGTCTGCGCAGCCGTGGGAAAATCAGCAAGGTTCTGCGTCGCCAGCCAGAACCAAGCGCCGAGCTTGCGCCACATCTTCGTCCCCTTGACCACGAACGGCGCCAGCAACGGGTTCTTGGTGATGATATGACCCTCGTCGGTGACCATGATGATCGGTCGGCCCAGGTACTGGTCGCGCTCGGCAAGGTTGTTCACGGTGTTCATCAGGCTGATGTAGCTGATGGACATCTGTGCCTCGTAGCCTTCGCGCGCGTAAGTGGCCAGGTCGACAATGGTCACATCGCTCTCGGGCCAAGGCGTGCCCTCGCGATCGAACAGTTCGCCCTCGAAACCCTGGCAAAACAGGTCGATGGACTCGCCCATCTCCTGGGCGCGCTCGCGGCGTTTCTCCGGCAAGTGCGGGTCGGCGGCGACGCGCAGCAAGGCGTCGCGTACGTCGCGGGTCAGCACCTGACGGCTCGCGGTGACGCAAGTCTGCGCCGCATCCAGAATGCACTCGCGGATCAGACTGCGATCGGCCCGGCTCAGGCGCGCCTCTTCCTTGGCCTCGCCGCCGGTGATCATCAGCCGGGCGGTGATTTCCAGTTCGCCGAGAACATCGCGCTGGTCTTCGCGACTGGTTACCACCTCATCGTCCAGCTCATCGATCGACAGACTCGCCACCTGATCCGGCTGCTCGACCAGGCGCCAAGCATCGGCGAACGGGGCGAGGCTGACGGAGGCGCCAGGTTTCAATTGGACCTTGTTGACCGAGAAACCTTGTGTCGCGAAATAGTCGCCCTGCAAGCCGAATGAGTTGCCGGCCTCGACGATAAACAAGCGAGGGCGGTACACCGCCATGACCTGCATCAGTAGGGTAACCAGGGTGGCCGACTTGCCGGCGCCGGTGGGGCCGAACAACAGCAGATGACCGTTCATATTGGCGGGGCGCTTGCCTGGCGGCAGCCAGGCCGTTGGTGGCGCTGCTCATCGCCACTACGCTGTGGTGGGCGTTCGCTTGGGCGGATGGCCCGATGATGGTGATGACGGCGGTGTTGTTCGCCTCGCTGTTTTCCAGCCATAGCCATGCTAATGCTGCGTTGAAAGATGTACTGGTGGGCTCCTGCGTGGGCGCCGTATTGGGCCTGAGTTGCCGGTTCTGGTTGTTGCCTCATGTCGCCAGCGCTTGGCAGTTGGCCTTGGTCATTGCGCCTTTTCTGCTGGCCGGCGCGTGGCTGATGGCTCGGCCCAGCACGGCGAAGTTGGCGATCGATCTGAACATGACCTTCTTGTTGATCGCCCAGCCCAGCCTGAGTACGGACACCAGCATCGAACATTCGCTGTTGCAGATGGTTGCGATCCTGGGGGGCGTAGTCACCGCGTTACTGACCTACCGATGGTTAGTGCCTTCCTCGCCTGGCAGTGAGGGTAAACGCCTGGCAGTACGCATCGCGAACCTGACCCTAAAGATATCGAATGGGCCTAGTGCCGCCATGCGGTCACGCCTCTATGGGCAAATCACAGTGCTGTTGGTGAGGCTGATCACTATCGAGAAGTGCGCCTCGACGCTGCTGTTGAGCGCATTCGAATGCACGGCCATGGCCCAGCGTGTTGCTGAGGGCCGGGCCGAGAAATTTCCCCTCAGCGTGGCTGATCAACACGGGGTGACCCACGCGGTTGCCACGCTGCAAAACACAACTATCCCAGGCGCTGACTGCCTTGAATCAACGGAGAATACTCATGTCTGACCGTCCACCACTGTGGCAGGGTTTTACTGGCCAATACATCGCTGGCGCCTGGCGCTCCGGCAGTACCCGTAAAGTTCTGGAAAACCGAAACCCCTACAACAACGAACTGCTGACCGAGATTTCGCTGGGCGATGCTCAAGATCTCGATGCCGCCTACCAGGCTGCCGCCATCGCACAAAAGGCCTGGGCGTTGACGCTGCCCGGTGAGCGTTCAGCGTTGTTCATGCGCGCGGTGAATGTGCTCGACGCCCGCCACGAAGAGATTGTCGACTGGTTGATTCGTGAGTCCGGTAGCACGCGCACCAAAGCCGAGATCGAATGGGCGGCTGTACGTTCGACCATGATCACCGCGGCGGCGATGCCTTCGAGGGTGGTAGGCCGAATTTTGCCCATCGATACCCCCGACAAGGAAAGCCGCGTCTATCGCAAGCCATTGGGCGTAGTAGGGGTCATCAGCCCCTGGAACTGGCCGCTGCATCTGTCCAACCGCTCGATCGCTCCCGCGCTGGCATTGGGGAACGCGGTCGTGGTCAAACCGGCCGATGATACGCCCGTCACTGGCGGCTTGTTGTTAGCCAAGATCTACGAAGAAGCAGGCTTCCCCCCTGGCATCCTCAACATCGTAGTGGGCGATGTGGCTGACCTGGGTGATGCGTTCACCTTGCATCCGATTCCAAAATTCATCTCGTTCACCGGCTCGACACGCGTTGGGCGGCATATCGGTGCCTTGGCGGTGACTGGCCCCACGCTCAAGCGCGTAGGGTTGGAGCTGGGTGGTAACGCGCCGTGTGTCGTGCTCGATGACGCGGATCTGGATCTGGCGGTACATGCTGCGGTCGTCGGGCGCTTCCTGCACCAAGGGCAGATATGCATGAGCAGCAACCGCATCATCGTCGACGCCTCGCTGCAAAAAGATTTCGTCGAAGCTTTTGTCGAGCGTGTGCGCCAGCTCAAGGTCGGCGATCCGAACCTGGCAGACACCGTTATCGGCCCGTTGATCAACCGTCGTCAGTTAGAGGGTGCAGTGGCCCGTATCGAAGCGGCAAAAGCCGAAGGTATCGAGTTGCTGCTCGGTGGTGCTGCACAGGGGCAGGTACTGCCGCCTCATGTGTTCGTCAATGTCGATAACATGAGTGACCTGGCCCAGGCTGAGCAATTTTGTCCTGTAGCGCCGATCATCACTGCGCGGGACGAGGCACATGCACTGGAGTTGGCCAACCAGACCGAGTTCGGCTTGTCTTCTGCGGTGTTCACCAAGGATGAAGGTCGGGGCCTGCGTTTCGCTCAACAGATCGAAGCCGGCATGACTCACATCAATGACATCTCGGTCAATGATGATCCGAACAACATGTTTGGCGGCGAGAAAAACAGCGGTATCGGTCGCTTCAACAGCGAATGGATCATCGCGGAGCTGACCAGCGATCACTGGATCTCGGTGCAACACAAACGTCGCGCTTATCCGTTTTAAGGTCAGGGTTTGGTGGACGGATCGTATGGCATGAACGCCCCTCGCAAGGGGCGTTCCTTCATACAAAGACTGCCCGCAGCGATACGTTATTTGCAGGGCAGTCAGTTGCGCGTCGCTGTTGCTAGGACGCCCGGCTAGAACGCTACCGGTGGGTTAGGGGATCCAGTTCCCATGAAAACCCAGCGGGATATGATGATCCAGCTTTACCCGTGCCAATGGTGCACCGGTGAAGTCGCTCGCGTCGTGGATCACCAGTTCGCTTTTGTTTGTCTGCGGGTCCCACCAGACGACCAGCAACCAGCCATCGTCTTCACTCACCGCATCGGGTTTGGCCACGAATATCGGCTCGGCAGGGGACACGTCCCTGTCACCTTCCAGCGTTTGATACTCGGTTTTGCCGGAAATAAAGTCATGCTTTATCAGGCAGTTGAAATCGTGGCTGTCACTTTTGGGCTGATGCACCCCGGCAAAGTAGCCATATTGGTGTTTTGCACCCAGGAGTTTTTCGTTGATCCTGGGAAACTCGACGGAGAAATCTCCGACACGTGCTCGTGTCATCCGACCGGCATCGAGATCCAAGGTCCAGCGGTACAGCACGGGAGGTGTAAACGGCGAGCGTCCAGTGTCAGGAAACGGAAACGGGAAGAAATTCTCGACTTTTATGTCATCGACAAATTGGAGGTCACTGACGCAGCCGTCGACGATTATTTTGCCATCTTCCTCGTAGGCGTTGACGAAGTGTGTGGTTTGGTACGCTTCATCGGTGAACCATTGAGTTGCACCGGTCTGGCGGTGGACCACCAGGGTTCGATTACTCAGCTTTGGGTCAAACGTCCACGCCGATTTGCCTGCAGGGACTCGGTCGGATGATTCTGGATGCCAGTTGATGGGCCCAAAGAAGAAGACAAAATGGTTTTCAGTAAACATGAAGTCGTGAATGTAGGCGGGGGCGTCGAGTGTAACGACGTGCTGTTTCAGGATGTTCCCTTGCCTGTCAGCCAGTGCGCAGACGAACCGGCGGGTTTCGGGTTCGACCGTATATAACAGTATTTCATTTTTTGCAGCGTCGGTATGGATATGCGCGGTAACCGGTGCATCAATTGCACCGTGAAAATCAAAGGTGCCGATGGTTTCCAGGGTGTTTCGGTCAAGTTCATAATAGTGTCTGCCCGCCTCTTGCAGAGCCAATACGCGCCCGTCGATTTCCACGACGTTGACGTTGGCGACTTGCTTGACGGTAGCGGGCCCCTGTTCCAGCTGCGCTTGAGCTACTTCGTAGGACCCGTAGATACCGTTGTAGAGCGATCTGCCGGCTGCTTCTTCATCCTCGAAACCCTCGGTGCGCACCCATTTATTGCGGTAGCTGACAGCGCCATTGCTGATATAAAACCCATGAACCATGCCATCGCCGTCGAACCAGTGGTACCGATCAGGGCGGGCAGGCTCCCAACGCTGGTTGGAGCCGGTTCGAAAAAGAACGCCCTCCAGTCCAGGTGGCACAGTCCCTTCTATGCGAAGTTCATCGGCGATGATCTCGTTGGAGAGGGGTTGGCGAATACCTTGTAAAAAGGGGCTGCTATTGTTCCACATGCTATATCTCCCAAGGCTAATAGGGGTGACTTTTTAAAGGTTTAGAGAATGCTAGCCGTTGGGTTTATTGCTGTCTCCGGGTTGCGAGTACGAATTCTTATAGAGTGTTGGTACTGAGGTACACGCAGTTTAATTTATTGAATTCGTCATGGTTTTTGTAGTCTTGCGATCACGGCAGGCTTGCAAAGCATGCCTGCCGTTGACCTTGCCCGGTCTCGCGTTGTTGCTGTTTAATTTATACCGGCTTGCCAGATTCAACTATCCGTACAGACTTTTTGTGGGTAAAGGCCAAGTAGCTGTATCGGCCGTGATATTCGCCCATCCCTGAAGCGCCCACCCCACCGAACGGCAGATATGGGGAGAACGCGTGCACCAGCACGCCGTTGACCTGAGCATCACCAGCTTGAATGTGGTCGATGACGGGTTTGGCATTGGCTGTGTTGCCAGTGAACACATAAACGGCCAGTGGCTTGGCGTGATGTTGATTGATGAGATTGACCGCACTATCCACCGAATCAAACGTCAGCACCGGCAAAATGGGCCCAAACAGCTCTTCGGCCATCAGGGCATCGTCCCATTGCACTTGGTCGACCACGGTGGCGCTGAATACGCGCCGTTCTGGGTCTGCATCGCCGCCGACCAGCACCTTGCCCGCGCTCTTGCTCAACAAGTTTTGAAGACGCGATACTTGTTGGCTCGTGACGACTTTTCCCGTGGAACCTATGTCAGGCAGGTCCTGCTGAATGCGCTGCGTCAGGCGAGTTAGCAGTTCATCCTTGATGCTGCTGTGGACGTACAAGTAATCCGGTGCGATGCAGGTCTGGCCGCTGTTGATGAACTTGCCAAACATCAGCTGCGACACCACCAGATCGACATCGGCATCGGCCAGGGCAATCAAAGGGCACTTGCCGCCTAGTTCCAGGATCACTGGTGTGAGGTGCGCGGCGGCTGCCTGCATCACTATCTTGCCGACGTTAGGGCTGCCCGTGAAAAAGATGAAATCGAACGGCAAGCTCAGCAGGTGAGTATTCTCATCGCGTCCACCCTGAACCACAGCTATGTAGTTGGGAGAGAACGCTTCCTGAATGATTTTCTCGAGGACCAGTGAAGTGTTGGGGGTGGTTTCGGAGGGCTTAAGGATGCAAGTGTTGCCGCCAATGATTGCGCCTATCAGCGGCGTCAGCGTCAGGTTTACGGGGTAGTTAAACGGCCCGATGATGTAAGTAACGCCAAAGGGCTCTTGCGCGACATAGCACTGGGACGGCGCAATCAGGTCTGCGGTGGGTACCGTTTCTGGTGTCGCCCACTCGTCAAGGTGGGCGAGGGCGAAATCGATTTCGTGGAGGACTGCGCCGATCTCCGCGAGGTCCACATCGGCCTTGGGTTTTCCTAAATCTTCGTCCAGTGCGACGTACAGCGCCTCTTTGTGATTGAGCACTGCCTGTTTCAGGCGCTCCAGGCTGTGTTTGCGAAACTCGATGGGGTGGGTTTGGCGGGAGGCGAAATAGGCACGCTGCGACTCGAATACTGCATCGATGGACTCGGAGCTTGGATAGTTCATGGGTTGTCACCTTATCGAATTCAGTGGATGTTTATGAGCGTCACGCAGATCAGCGAAAGTAATCTTCACAGAGCATTTTGGCAGCGTGCAGGGCCAGCGCCTGAGTGGGCGCGTTGGTGTTGCCGCTAGTAATGTTGGGCATGATCGAGGCATCGATGACACGCAGATGCTCCACGCCTTTCACACGCAGGCGACCATCAACGACGGCACCTTCGTCCTTGCCCATACGACAGGTGCCGACCGGGTGCCACATGGTGGTGGCGACGCGTTTGACCCATTCGCCAATCTGCTCATCGGATTGCACGCTGGGACCCGGAGAGACCTCTTCGTCGATCACCGGCGCTAGCGATTCCTGAGTCAGGACATGGCGCATGGCTTTCACCGACTCAACGGCCACTTTCAAATCGTATTCGTGGCCGATGAAATTTGGGTTGATCAGCGGCATAGAGGTAGGGTCAGCGTCAGCCAAACGTACCCAGCCGCGGCTTTTAGGCTGAAGCACCACTAACTCGAAGGTCACGCCGGGGCGCGTACCGGTAGGGCTCAAGCCGTCTTTGGAAATGATTGGTACGTGATAGCACTGAACGGTAGGGTCGCCCTGTAAGTTCAGGGGATCCCAATAGCTGACCGTCTCGATACCGCTGCCTGCGGCCGGGCCGTCTTTGGTCAGGATGTAGCGGATCCCTGCCTTCAGCGTCCCAAGGCCCTGGGCAACGCTTTGATAGCCCAAGTTCCCTTTCACATAGGCGCTGAGCGGTACGATAGGGTGATCATGTAGGTTTTCGCCCACGCCGGGGGAATCGACCATCACCTCAATGCCGAATTCCTGCAACTGGGTCTTGGGGCCTATGCCGGAATGCATGAGAACCTTCGGGCTGTGTACCGCCCCGGCGCTGAGTATGACCTGCTTGCCCTGAATTTGCTTCGTAGTCCCGCCCTGGAGTATTTCGACCCCTACCGCGCGGTGGCTATCGATCAGCACCCGAGTGACCGTTGTGTTCGCCAGCAAGGTGACGCGGCCACTCTCCAGATGACGGCGCAGGTGCGCGACTACGGCACTGCAACGGCGACTGTTCTCGATGTTCGATTGCACCGGTGACACACCGATCTGGCTGGCGCCGTTGTAATCCGGATTGTAGGGCAGGCCGTATTCCTGAAATGCCTTCAGGCAATACTGGTTCAGTTCGTTGATCCCTTTGGGCAGTTGCACGGCCAGATTGCCTTGGGTGCCATGATGTTCATCATGGAACGTGTCGTTTTTTTCTTGCTCGATGAAGGCACGCCACATGCTGGCGTGATTCCAGTCCCCGTCGCCTGCGGTGGCTTCGTCCCACGCATCGAAATCGCGTTTTTGGCCACGCACATACGCCATGGCATTTACCGACGTGCCTCCCCCCAACACCTTGCCGGAGCGAAAGCGTCGCTCAGTACCATGCTGGGCGACGGTGGAATGGGTCCACACGTGTTTATCCTTGGCCAGGATGGTGCCGAAGCCGGCTGGAATGTGGATCAGCGGGTCGGAATCCTTGCCGCCGGCTTCGATCACGGCAATGCTGGCCCGACTGTTCTCGGCCAGATAACTGGCCACCACGCATCCGGCTGCACCACTTCCTACAATCAGCACGTCAAAGCTTTTAGTTGTCATATTTACCCACTGCGGATCGCTCTTGAACGGATGAGTATTGAGGGGGGATAGCGCACTGCCTATCAGACATCGCTATCAAAAGCCGAGATCAGGAATCGTTTAAGCGGGCGCTTTCGCTGTTCAGATTTTACAAATCTGAACAGTACAGTTGGACAACACATAGTACTTTGCCACTCTTTAAAAATCAAAAATAGCGCATTAAGATAAAAGTGCTCTATATTGTCTGAGCAAGCCTGCCTACAATCCGGCCAGGCAGGTCCGTAATGATCGATCTGACAAGAGGAGCCTCCAGTGCCCAAAACGCTGCTGCAAAAACTCTGGGAAACGCACGTCGTACGTCATGACTCGGACGGTTCTGCGATGCTTTACATTGATCTGCAGTTGATCAATGAAGTCACCAGCCCCCAGGCTTTTGAAGGTTTATCGGCAGCGGGGCTGAACCCTTGGCGAAGCGGCACGATCATCGCCACCTCGGACCACAATGTGCCGACTAGGGACTTGGCTCTGGGCATTCAGGATCCGGTAGCGAAAATTCAGGTTCAGACGCTTGAGCGTAACTGCGCTGACCTGAACCTGCGCCACTTTAAAATGGGTGATCAAAGGCAGGGCATTTTGCATGTCATCGCGCCTGAATCTGGCGCCAGTCTTCCGGGAATGACCATCGTCTGTGGCGACTCTCATACCAGTACCCATGGTGCTTTCGCGGCCTTGGCATTTGGCATCGGCACTTCCGAGATCGAGCACGTTCTCGCCACCCAGTGCCTGCGTGTTTCACCCATGGCGGCGATGAAGGTTCAGATCGACGGCGAATTGCAGCCGTTCGTGACCGCAAAAGACTTGGCCCTGAGCTTGATTCGCAAAATCGGTACTGCGGGGGCCACCGGTCATGCAATCGAATTCACCGGCAGCACGGTCAGTAGCATGTCCATGGAAGCGCGGATGACCCTTTGCAATATGGCAATCGAAGCCGGAGCTCGCGTCGGGCTGATCGGTGTAGACGAGACCACACTGGCCTACCTGCACGGCCGACCTCATGCGCCGCGAGACGCAGGCTGGGAGGCCGCCGCTACGTTTTGGCGCACGCTTCACAGCGACCCTGGGGCAATTTTCCAACAGGTGGTGAACCTGGATGCAGCAAAAGTTGCCCCTCAAGTTTCATGGGGAACTTCTCCGCAAATGGTGTGCGATGTTCTAGAAAAGGTGCCCGCCCCCGCGAACGAAGTAGACCCCGCTAAACGTCAGGCCTTGGTCAGCGCGCTCGACTATATGGGGATTACAGCGGGCACAGCCATCGTTTCAATCCAGCTCGACAAGATTTTCATAGGCTCCTGCACCAATGCACGCCTCGAGGACCTGCGAGCAGCTGCCCAGGTTGTAGTCGGTCAAAAAGTATCCACGCGTATCAAACAAGCATTGGTGGTGCCGGGATCAGGACAGGTCAAAGCCATGGCTGAAGCCGAGGGCTTGGACAGGATATTCATCGACGCTGGGTTTGAATGGCGCGAGCCCGGTTGTTCGATGTGCTTGGGAATGAACGAGGACCGGCTGCTCCCTGGGGAGCGTTGTGCATCTACGTCCAATCGCAATTTCGAGGGGCGTCAGGGGCAGGGTGGCAGAACTCACCTCGTGAGCCCGGTCACTGCAGCTGCGGCGGCCCTGGCAGGACATTTCGTTGATATAACCGCTGCCCAGATAAGGAGTTGAAAGGCCGTGAAACCATTCAAGCAGTTTTGTGCAGTAGCGGCGCCGCTTGATCGAATCAATGTGGACACGGACGCCATTTTGCCGAAGCAATTCATGAAATTGATCAGCAAATATGGCTATGGCGATTACCTGTTCGATAACTGGCGTTATCTAGACCAAGGCCAACCTGGGGACGACTGCTCGGTACGACCGCTCAACGAGCAGTTCGTGCTCAACCAGCCCCGGTTCAAATCAGCCCAAATCCTGCTGTGCCGAGATAATTTCGGTTGTGGTTCGAGCCGCGAGCACGCGCCGTGGGCCTTGCGTGATTTCGGGTTCAAAGCGCTGCTCAGCACCAGTTTCGCAGATATTTTTTATGGCAACTGCCTTAAGAACGGCGTGCTGCCCATCGTGTTGACCAAGGATGAAATGGATCACCTGTTCTCACTCGCGGCCCGTGATGCTGCGTTGCAACTTGAGATCAATCTAGCGGACCAAACCGTTTCCCAGCCTGAGGGCGTGATCTACCGTTTCGAGATCGATGCATTCCGCAAAAAATGCGTGATGTTGGGGCTCGATGAAATCAGCCTGACGCTCGCTCAAGCCGACGACGTGCGCTTATACGAAAGCAAGCGACGCGCCACCGAGCCTTGGCTGTTTCCAGAGAGCTGACGGCGTTGTGTATTTCATGATCCAGAAGACGCCAACACCGTCATTTTCTGCGTCATCTCGGCCCCGGCCTTCGCAACAATAGGCGCGAGCAGTGTTCTCACTTCCGGGGAGGCATCGACAACGGGTATCACGATGCTGATGCTGCCGATCACCCGTTTATCGTCAAAAACGGCGGCTGAAATACCCGCAGCGCTATTGCCCAATTCGCCTGAAGTGATGACTACGGACTCGTTTCTCAGCGATCTCAGTGTCTGTTTGACTTGCGCCCAATTGGCCCCAAGGCCAAAGCGCTCGAATTCGCCCGTTACGCCTTCGTAGTAGGGTTTGACCTGGCGCAATGGCAGGTGCGCCAGGATGACCTTTGAGGCTGCGCCTTGGTAAAGGGGCCTTGGGAGGCCGCGCTCATAGCTGATGTCTTGCTTGAAACGGGTGGTGAACTCCTCATGCACGCACATGACGTGCTCTTGGAAGTACCGGCATAAAATCGCGATGCTGCCAGCGGGGGCCGCATTCAGCATGTCACCCATGACCAACCTTGCAGCCTGGATCATCGGATCACCCAACCGCATTTTTCTATCCAACGCGATGATTGCTGGGCCCAGCACGTAGCGCCCCGGGATAAAGGCGCTGATGTATCCGGCACCCGACAGGGTTCGAAAGTAACGGTACGTATGGCTCGCCGATAGTCCTAACTCGATCGCCGCTTCGTCCACAGACCAATCAGATTTGCTGTCTCCACTGAACAATTCGAGCAGGCGCATCAAGCGATCCTGGGAGCTGCCTTTGGGATCTTCTGCGCCTGAGACTTGCATGGCTGACGCGCCGGTTACCTGCTGCTTTATCAACCCTGCCCCCTTAGGAAGGTGTGCTTGACGGAGTCCGTCATGTTACCGCCAAGCTCGACCACGAGGTGAACAAAAACAAAAATAGCGCCATAAGATAAAATCGTTGACATTTTTTTGAAAAAACATAATTATCGTATTACAACAAATAATACAAAACACCTTAAGGTGTGAGGGTTCCATCATGAGCGAGCTAGCGCAGCCATCGTCCCCCGTCCTCGACATCGCCCCTATTCTCGATCACGGAGAGTGGACGTCCTATCAAAAGCGAATTCTCTTCTTGGTCGCCCTCGTCATGGTGTTCGATGGCGTGGACGCGCAGGTGCTCAGCCTGTCGCTGTCCTCCATTTCAGCCGAATGGGGTATCAGCCGCGCAGCCTTTGCACCGGTGCTGGGATTCAGTTTCGTGGCCATGGCACTGGGGACGGCCCTCGGGGGCCTGTTGGGCGACCGCATCGGCAGAAAATGGACCCTCATCGCGTCCAGCGTAACGTTTGGCCTGATGACGTTATTGGGCGCGCTCGCCGATGACATCGTCTTTCTGGGCGTCTGCCGAGTGATTGCATCGTTGGGCATGGGAGCAGCCATGCCTAACGTCACGGCAATGCTGGCTGAGTACACGCCTTTGCGCCGGCGCAGCCTTGCCCTCGCCATCGGGATGAGCGCGTTGCCTTTTGGCGGCATCGTCGTTGGCCTGTTAGGGGCGCAAATTCTTCCTGCCCTTGGCTGGCGCAGTTTTTTCGTGATTGCGGGGTGTGCGCCGTTGATCGTCGCGCTGACGCTGATCATTGGCGTCCCAGAGTCGCTGAGATTTCTGGTGGCGCGCGGCATCAAGCCGGCAGCGTGCCTGAACATCATTCGCCACCTGGGGCATGCAGTGTCATTGACCACCACGTTGGAGGACAGCGGCGAAGCGGCTGCAGTCAAGAAGGCTTCGGTGCGAACGTTAATGGCCAGCGAATATGCTGGCGACACACGGGTGCTGGCGGTCGCTTTCTTTACCGTGATTCTGTCTAGCTACCTCATGTTTACCTGGTCCCCCTCCCTGTTCGTCGAGGCCGGTTACAGCGTCAGTATGTCCAGCGCAAGTATGGCGTTGTTCAGCCTCGGTGGCCTGATTGGAGGGGTGGGTGGCGGCTGGCTGTTCAGTCGCTTCGGTTCGCGCAAAACCATGCTCTGCATGGCGGCGGGGGCGTTGGCCTGCTGCGCTGCGCTGATGGTAACGCCGTTGGAACCTGCAGCGAATTCGCTCCCTATCATCACCGTTAGCCTGCTGCTGCTCGGCCTCTGCGTACCGGGCACACAAGCAATCCTATTCGTGCTGGCGGCGCAGATATTCCCTACCTCAATGCGTGCAAGTGGCGTCGGTTTGCCCGCAGCTTTCGGACGGCTGGGCGCGGTGCTGAGCGCTTTCATCGGCCCCTGGATTCTTGCCAGCACAGGCACTCGGTTCTTCGGTTTTATAGCAGCCATGATGTTGATTCTTTTTGTCGCGCTGACCCTCGTCCGTCGCCACATCGCACGGACCGCAAACCAAGACCGTAGCGATGCACGGCTGAACGAAGTTCGATAGATAGGTAAGGAGATATTTGTGAGTAACAATGCCTTTAGAGATCACATTGCCCACGACAACATGACGCCCCTCTGGGAGGTATTGCGCGGGCTCACCCCGCGCGAGCCCAAGCAGACGGCGGACCCCGTAATCTGGCGCGCCGAAACCATTCGCCAAAATATGAAAATGGCCTGTGAGGTCATCTCCGCCGAAGATGCGGAGCGCCGTGTGCTTGTCCTAGAAAACCCTAAGTTTCAGGGCAAGTCGCAGATAACGTCATCCCTCTATGCGGGTATTCAAATGATCCTGCCCGGGGAGGTCGCTCCCAGTCATCGCCATACGGCGTCTGCGCTAAGACTGATTTTAAGTGGCCAGGGTGGGTTCACTACGGTGCATGGCGAAAAGGTACTAATGAACCCGGGTGACTTTGTCATCACGCCCACGAACGTTTTTCATGACCATGGTGCGCAGGGCACGGAACCTGTGATGTGGCTGGATGGCCTGGATGTGCCTGTTGTGCAAATGCTCAACGCCGGTTTCTCTGCTGATGACCCGAATCTACGTCAGGTCCTGACACGCCCGACAGGCGACTCCAATGCGCGATTCGCCGCTGGCCTGAGACCGGTGGGCGACACCCACGGCGGCCCCGTCAGCCCACTTTTTCACTACCCCTATTCGCGCACGCGTGCAGCGCTTGAACAGTTGTCGCTCGTCGATGAGTGGGACGCGTGCAACGGTTTCAAACTGATGTTTACCAACCCAACGAATGGGCTGTCCCCGATTCGCTCGATGGGTGCCTTTATGCAGATGTTCCCTGCAGGGTTCAAGGGCACGAGCTTTCGTGAAACCGACGGAGCTGTTTGCTGCGTGGTTGAAGGCAGCCTGCGTGTTCAGGTCGGTGACCAAACGTGGACAGCCTGCAAGGACGACGTATTTGTTCTTCCGGGTTGGGCATGGCGCTGTTTTGAGGCGGACGAGCAATGCGTACTGTTCAGCTTTTCCGATCGACCGTTGCAAGAACACCTCGGTTTTTGGCGCAGCGAAATCAATCCGAGCGCAACTACTACACCAGGAGAAAACCATGAAAATTTGTCTGTTTAACGATAACCGTTTGGGCCTGATTGAGGGCGACATTGTCTATGACGTTTCCCAAGCACTGCGTATTTTGTCACCTGCCCGTTATCCGTTTCCGCGCCATGACCTGCTGATCGCTAACCTGGCCGAGCTACGCCCCGAAATCTCGCTTGCCAAGGGAAGCGCAGCGGTCTTCAAGTTAAGCGATGTCGAGCTGCTTAGCCCCGTCGGTAACCCAGGCAAAATTGTGGCTGCGCCTGTCAACTATCAAGCTCACCTTGATGAAGCCATCGCAGACACGGAGACGTTTACACGTGCCAATGTCCGCAAAATTCAGGAGACGGGCCTCTTCCTGAAAGCTACCAGCTCGCTGATCGGTGTCAGTAAACCGATTGTGATTAATCTTCCAGAGCGCCGTACCGATCACGAAATCGAGCTAGTCGCTGTTATTGGCAAGCGTGCCAAGGATGTGAAGGCGAAAGACGCACTGGCCTATGTTGCCGGATACAGCATTGGCCTGGACATCACGATCCGCGGGCCTGAAGAGCGAAGCTTGCGCAAATCGTTGGACACTTACTCGGTGTTGGGGCCATGGCTTGTCACGGCTGATGAGCTCAGCGAACCACAGGGCTTGGAGTTGCTGCTGGAGGTTAATGGTGAGAAACGCCAGCACGCCAATACACGGGATTTGATCATGAACGTGGCAGAGCTGATCGAATTCGCCTCGACCTATTACACACTTGAGCCGGGTGATTTGTTGTACACCGGAACGCCCGAAGGTGTGGGTCCCATTGTTCACGGTGATCAGATCAAAGCACGAATTGAAGGGATTGGTGAAATTGTTGTCGAGGTCGTGTCGTCATGAGCCTACAAGATCCGATTGTAATCATTGGGGGGGGCATTGGCGGTCTGGCAGCAGCGCTGGCACTCTCACATAAGGGCTTCAAAACGCTCTTAATCGAACAGGCCGAAGAGTTTCGCGAAGTCGGTGCGGGGATCCAGGTGGGTCCTAACGGTTTTCGCGTGTTGGAGACGCTCGGCGTTGCTGATCAGGTACGCGAACTGACCGTGTTACCCGATGATTTGATCTTCATGGACAGTGTCAGCGCTGAGGTGGTTACCACCATCCCGACAGGCGCAGCGTTTCGGGAACGTTTCAAGTATCCCTACGCCTTGGTGCATCGTGCGGACCTGCATTCGGTTCTTCTGGCCGCGTGTCGCGAGTCCGCTGATGTCGACTTCAGGATCGCCACAAAAGTGGTGGGCTACGAAGATGATGGCCTGTCCGTGTGCGTGACCACTGACCAAGGTGAAACCATTCGGGGTTGCGCACTGATTGGCGCAGATGGATTGTGGTCGAAAGTCAGAGAGAAAATTGTCGGTGACGGTGCGCCTGTGGTCTCCGGGCACATTGCGTACCGGGCGGTGTTGCCCATTGAGGACGTGCCGCTTGAGTTTCGACGCAACTCGATGATTCTTTGGGGGGGGCCAAAGTCCCACCTGGTCCAGTACCCGCTTCGAGGTGGAAAACTATTCAACCTGGTCGCAGTCTTCCACAGCGACCGCTATGTAGAGGGCTGGAACACCGAGGGAGACCCTGAAGAATTACGCCGTCGGTTTGCCGGCACGTGTGACACCGTACAAACGCTCCTGTCCAAAATTGAAAGCTGGCGGATGTGGGTATTGTGCGATCGTGAACCCGTGAAAAACTGGAGTGAGGGACGTACCACGCTTCTGGGCGATGCCGCGCACCCCATGTTGCAATACCTTGCACAAGGGGCGTGTATGGCGATGGAAGATGGCGTCGTACTCGCACAGGAAATCGAAAAGTGTCAGGGTGATTTTGAGTCAGCTTTTAAGGCATATCAGGCTCGCCGATACCTTCGCACTGGCCGTTGCCAGGTGATGGCACGTGTTCATGGAGAGTTCTACCATGCCGAAGGAGTGGCAGCCGAACTGCGTAACGGTATGCTCGCCGCACGCACCCCTGAACAAGCATATGCCGGTCTCACCTGGTTATATGACGCGATAATTTAGAACTCCCAGTGACGGTCAATTATTCAACGTGCTCACGTTGCCGGGTTGATCGTCGCTTTCTGCTGTACGCAATGATCATTCTATAAAAATAAAAAGGGTGAAATCATGTACTACAAAAATTGCGGCCCGCTCGTGTGGCCGGCGTTACTGTGTTTTTGTACGCCAGGCTTGGCATGGGCTGAGGAATCCGATTTTTTCAAAGATTCGACCGCTACACTTCAGGCCAGAAACTACTACTTTCAACGTAACTATTTAGATATTCGCGGGGCCGAGAAACCCAAGGCAGAAGAGTGGGCTCAAGGCTTCATTCTTAATTTCAAATCAGGTTATACCCCAGGCGCGGTCGGCTTTGGTATTGATGCGATTGCCACTCTGGGCCTCAAGCTTGATAGTGGCCCTGGACGGGTAGGGACGGGCTTGCTGCCTATTAAGGATAGCGGGGCTCCTGCCGACGATTACAGTCGCGTAGGGCCAACCTTAAAAGCCAGGTTTTCTAAAACCGAACTGAGGCTGGGTGAACTTCAACCAGACATTCCCGTCTTGCCCTTCAGCGATATTCGTTTGCTTCCACCTTCCTATCAGGGGGCCTCCTTTTCGAGCAGCGAACTTACTGGGCTGACCCTTCAAGGCGGGCGAATCAAATCGACTAGTCTACGAAATGAAGCCGGTGACGAAAAGTTGATCGCGATGTTGGGCTATATTCCGCAACGCACAGCGTCCAGTGATGCCTTCAATTATATGGGCGGTGACTATAGTTTTAATGAGTCACGTACCACTGTCAGTGGTTGGTACGCCCAACTGGAGGACATTTACCGACAGAGTTATGTTGGCATTAAGCATAAGCAGTTAGTAGGGCGTTGGTCGGTGACCGGTACGTTGGCACAGTATGATGCTGTGGAAGATGGTGATCATTTAATAGGGGCGGTCGATAATCGGGCTTTGTATGGCACCCTTGGGGTGGCAAGATCCGGGCATGCTGTGACCGTAGGGTACCAAAGAATGTACGGTAACACCGCGTTCCCCCGGGTGTTCGCCAATATAGCGCCCTTGGCCAATGAACTACCTACTTATGACTTCTCATCACAAAACGAAGTGTCTTATCAGGTGCGTTACGACTATGACTTCGCTGCGGCGGGTGTACCGGGCCTCCTATTTTCGACTAGATACGTTGTGGGGAACAATGTTGAGACAGGGCGCGGCTATGAGGGTAAGGATAGCGAACGCGATATCGATATGTCTTATGTTTTCCAGAGCGGGCCTGTCAAGGGATTGGGTATCAGGCTTCGCGATGCCGTAGCGCGGTCTAATTACAGAACTGATATTGACGAGTATCGCGTCGTTCTCAGTTATACCTGGAAGCTGCTATAGCCTTGCGCTCTTACCAACCCTGCGCGCCAATGACCAAATATGTCGTCCGTCAATTGATCTTAATCTGTTCATCTGCGTGCTGATCGTGGGCTATTGCTACCTCAGTCGCTCATAGCGTTGGCGCTGATTGAAAACTGATCAGCCTTTACTGGGTCAGTTTTCGGTCAGCGGCAACACCATCGGAACAGCTCGCGTCCATGTGGTAGCGGGACACCATTGGTGCGTGGATAGCCGGCACGCGCCGGCAAGTCTCTTGTTTCAATTACACATCGCTATACCAACCGGGCTAACCCGATTCAGGAGCGGAACCTCAACCTGGAACTAAGACTATTGCGTCAAGGACAGCCGGCCACCCCCGTCGTCAGGGGGAGGCGTGGATCGAGACAGGGGGGCTGTGAGAGCGGGGATTGGAAGAAAGGGGCCAAAGGCCTGGCGTTAGCCAGTCAACTCGAGAATACCCAACATGTAGGTGCGATCCACGACATGCTTGCGAGTACTCGCCTGGAATTTTCCAAAGAGGTTTTTCAAGTGCCATTTCACGGTTTCTCCAGCGACATTCAACGCCTGGGCAATCTGCTTGTTCGACAGGTTGCGAGCGAGCAGTTGCAAGACTGCTCGCTCCTTGGGTGTGAGCAGGCGGCTGGGTGAAGCAGAGCTTGGAGGGGGCTCCGGGCGCACAACCGGACCTGAGTGAAGCGAGGCCTGCATGGCCGGCCTGGTCGTTTCGCTTGCGATCTTTTGCAACCACTTGACCAGTGCGGGATGGGTGTTCTGAACAATGCGCTGCAGTCTATGTCACGCTCGTTGGCGTAGTAGTGGTGCAATTGGGGACACCAGGCAGCGTCGATTTTGTCGTTACGTGAAGGGTGTAGTGGTCTAATTTCCCCGGACACCCCGATAGGTGGAAAATACACCTATTGAGGAGTTCTCCATGACCGACAAACGCAAAGTATTCGACGACAGCTTCAAGCTGGAAGTTGTAAAGATGATCAAGGACCAGGGCCTGAGTGTTTCACAGGTTTGTCGTGATCTTGATATTGGTGATACGGCCGTTCGACGCTGGTTACAACAGTATGAGGCCGAGAAGTTGGGGCAAGCCGGGATCGGCAAGCCGCTGACCTCTGAGCAACAGCGTATTCGCCAGTTGGAGCAAGAAAACCGTCAGCTCAAGATGGATAACGATGTATTAAAAAAAGCCACCGCCTTCTTTGCCCGCGAGCTGAAGTAACGTACCGCTTGGTTCGCCAGCTGCAACAGAAGGCTTGTTCGGTGGCGTATGTGTGCCGTTTGTTGGGGGTTAGTCGATCCGGCTTCTACGAGGCCAACAAGCGCGCAGAGGCTCCTGCATCGATCTGCCCCGTTGCTCTGCAACTCAAGGCGTCGTTTGCTGAAAGTGGCGGCTGTTATGGCAGTCGCCCATTGCGTAAAGCGTTACGCGCAAAGGGTATGGAAGTAGGCATTTACAAGATTCGCCGCATGATGCGCGTCAACGGCCTGCGTTCGGCCTGGAAGCGTAAATTTGTGCACACCACCGACAGCAAACATGACCTGCCGATTGCTGAAAATGTATTGAACCGCCAATTTGAACCCGAGGCGGCGAACAAGGCCTGGGTAGCAGACATTACCTACATCCGAACCCGCAGTGGCTGGTTGTATCTGGCTGTGGTGCTGGACTTGTTCTCACGCAAGGTAGTGGGCAGGTCAATGGCGCCGAACATGCCCGCTGAACTGGTGTGCAGTGCAATGCAGCTGGCGGTTGCTCAACGTCAACCGCCACCCGGCTTGATCGCCCACTCGGATCGCGGCAGCCAGTACGCGAGTGCGAGCTACAGAGCGCTACTGGCAAGAAGTGACATGCAGCAAAGCATGAGCCGTAAAGGTAACTGCTGGGATACGCAGTGATGGAGCGCTTCTTTCTGAGCTTGAAAATGGAGCGGGTATGGCGACGTGATTACGCCAACCATGCCGAGGCGATACGCGACATCACTGAGTACATCGTTGGGTTTACAACAACGAACGGCTGCACTCGAAACTGGGATATCTGCCACCGACCGTTTACGAACGGGCGATGGCGTCAAAATCACCTATCGAGGTGTCCGGAATTAGTTGACCACTACAGGGTGCGGGTTCCTCCCTGCTTGCCCGGTGACTCCGCATTTAGCGGAATTCCCGGCCTTCATTGAAAAACTTTCCCTCGCCTGAATAGGTAAGCACTTGCTGGAAGCCTCACATGGACGTTCGCTTACGGCTGAGCAGGTCGCCGCAGGCTCGATGAAGCCGCAGGGCTGCGGCATTCATCGGTACTGGCGGCGGAATTAATCAAGGCACTGGCGATTCTGTGGGGGGCGGTATCGAACCTGACCTTGGTCTTTGCAATGCCGCTGCTTACCTGGGCCTGTTCGTTCCAGTGCTGGTTGGCTGGCTTTGGTTACGCCAGGCGTTAGTTGCAGGGCGGAGGCAAGGCACGATGGCGGGACATCAAACTTTTAATATTGTTCTGATAATAGAATTAAATACTGTATAAAGAATAATGCAGGATAAATTGCCTGCCTATTCACGCCCTATAAAAACAAAAACGGTAACCAACATGTCATTTCTGAAAGGCTTCTCAATCGGCGCCAAGCTCCTCGTGCTGCCCGGGTTATTTGTGCTCGCTCTACTGGTTGTCTCGGGTCTGGCCTACCGCGGGCTGGCTAAGCAACAAGCGGTAATCGAGGAAATCGACCAGTTGCGTTTCCAGCAATATCGGCAAGTGTTAGAAACCTCGGCCGCCTCGCAGGCGGCGATGGTCGGCGCATATGCCACAGGCGCGCGCATCCTTGAATCCAGTGGGCAAGCTTCCGCGGAAGACCTTGAGTCATATCTTGAAGATATGCAGGCCAGTGTTGACGACATGCGTGCCGGGCTGGACAAGGTGGCTCGTGAAACTCGCCTGGGCGAAGAGGAGAGAGCGCTCTATCAAGCGGTGCAGGAGCAGGCCGCAGTGGTCGGCGAGGGGCTTGCCGAATTCAAGCGCACTGCTTTGAGTGACCAGATACAGGCTGCCTCGCTGCTGGGTCGGGTGCGTGCCGACAACAATGGCCTGCAAGGTCAATTCAACCGGCTGTTGGGCCTACAAGCCGAGCTGACCTCTGGCGCCTTCGCTGAGGCGGGCGCAACACAACAGCAGGTCTCACGGATGCTCGTCGCGGTGCTGCTGGGTGGCAGCTTACTGGCTGTGTTAGTCAGTCTTTTGTTGCGTGCGCAAATCATCCGGCCCATTCGGGAAATCGAGAGGGCTTCGATCGAGTTGCGCGATGGCGACCTGACCCGACGCGTGCGGGTCATGGGTCGAGACGAGATTGCCCACACGGCTCAGGCATTCAACGAACTCATTGATAGCTTCCAGCAGGCAATGCGCAAGGTAGCCGGAGTCGCGGCATCGGTCGGCGCCTCGGCAGAGGAGCTGGTGGGCGCTTCGGCGCGTGTGGCGCAAAGCTCTACGGCGCAGGCCGGTGCGGTGGGCGCGGTGTCGATGACCATCGAGCAGATGAGCGACGGGATTGCGGCAATCTCCAGTCATGCTGAAAGCCTGCGCAGCTGCGCCGAAGCCAGTTTGCGCGGTGCGCAGGATGGACACTTGGCCTTGTCGCGACTGCTCGAGAAAATCGACAGCGTGCGCCATGCATTCTCCGCCATCCGTGGCTCGGTGGGCGATTTTGTCGAAAGCACTACTGCGATCACCGCCAGCATCGGTCAGGTCAAGGACCTTTCCGCGCAGACCAGCATGCTGGCGCTCAATGCGGCGATCGAGGCGGCACGGGCTGGCGAGAGTGGACGCGGCTTCAGCGTGGTGGCGGACGAAGTGCGTAATCTGGCACAACGCTCTGCGCTGGCAGCCAACTCGATCAACCAGTTGACGGTAAAGCTCGAGAGCCAGTCCGAGGTGGTCGACGAAGCCCTGCGCGCCGGCACGGTGGCATTGGACGACAGCGGCCGACTGCTGAGTGAGTTGGAAAGTACCCTGCAACAGGCAGCGGAACTGGTCGGCGACTCCACGCGTGGGGTGGACCGGATTGCCGATGCGGTGAGCGTGCAGAACGAGGGTGGGCGGGGCATCGTTGCCAACGTCGAGCACATCGCACGCATGGCCGGCGAGGGCGATGCGATCACTCATCAGGTGTCCGGAGCTGTGGTGTCTTTGCGCGAACTGTCCGATGAGCTGAATGTAGCAGTGGGACGTTTTCGCTACGAGGCCTGATTTGCTTGAGACTTCGGTGTCCTGAATATCAGCAGCAGGGGTATGACTCCAATGGATAACCACATCAGCAGCTTGAAGTCATCCAGGTAGGCCACCCAGCTGGCCTGCACAGTGATCATGCCATCCAGCGCCGCACGCCCGCCGGCGGTTAATGGATTGAGTTGGTTGTTTACAGGCCAGGCATCGAACAGGCGGTTGAACGGCGTAACGTATGCGCCGATTTCGGCATGATTGATCTGAGTGTTTTGAGCCAGCAGCACCGTAACGATCGAGATGCCAACGCTTGAGCCGACATTGCGTGACAGGTTGTACAGACCAGTGGCTTCGCCACGCAAATGCGGCGCTAGGGTGGTAAAGGCGATGGTGGTCAGTGGGACGAACAACAGACCCAGGCTCGCGCCCTGAATAAAGCCGACGTACACGATGGTGTTGATGGACACTGCCGGCGTCCAGCCGGTCATCATGTACATCGACCAGGCGGACAGCAACAAACCGCAAAACAGTATCCAGCGAATATCCACTTTGCCGATGATCTTCCCGGCAAGGAACATGCTAAGCATGGTCCCCAGTCCGCGTGGCCCCATGACCATGCCGGCGGTGAGCACCGGGTAACCCATCAGGGTTTGCAGGTAGGGTGTCATCAGCGCCAATGACGCTAAATAGGTAATGCCGATGATGAAGATAAACACGACCGCCACCGAGTAATTGCGGTCCTTGAACAGTTTCAGACTGATAAAGGGCTTGTCGTGGGTGAAGGTGTGGACGATGAAAATGTACGAAGCGATGGCGGCCACCAGCGCCTCCAGGATGATTTCTCCTGAATCGAACCAGCCCAGCTGTTCACCGCGGTCGAGGAACAATTGAATCGACAGGATCGCCACGCTGAGCGAGCCAAAGCCTAGCCAGTCCAAACGGGCGGTTCTGTCGGCCGGGGTTTCCTGAATGAAGCGCATCATGCCGACAAAGGCCAGCAATCCGATAGGCAAGTTGATGAAGAACACCCAGCGCCAGCTGAGGTGTTCTGTTAGCCAGCCGCCGATCATCGGACCCAGCACCGGACCAACCATCACCGACACGCCGAACAAGGCCACTGCCGAGCCACGGTCTTTCTGCGGGTAAATATCCAGCAGAATGCCTTGCGATAACGGCACCAGTGCTGCCCCTGCCAGCCCTTGCAGTAAACGGAACAGGATGATTTCTTCCAGGGACCGGGCAATGCCACAGAGCACCGACGCCAATACAAAACCGAAGATCGATCACAGCAATACGCGCTTGCGACCGAAGCGTCGGGCAAGGAATGCCGAGGGCGGCGTCATGATGGCGGTGGCGACGATGTAGGAAGTCAGTACCCAGTTAATCTGGTCGGCACTGGCCGACACACTGCCCTGCATATAGGGTAGGGCGACGTTGGCGATGGTGGTGTCCAAGGCTTGCATGACCACTGCCAGCACCACACACAGCGTAATCAGTACTCGTAGCGGCGAAGGTGGCAGCGGCCCAGTTACTTCACTCATGATGGCGGGCGAGCAGGTTGGCCAGCGGTTTCGGCAGACCACGGGCGGTTCCGGTATCGATCTCTACCAAGGCACTCATGCCGTGGCGCAGCGCGGGTTTGCCTACGGCATCGTCGATACGGATCTTCACCGGAATACGCTGCACAACCTTCACCCAATTGCCCGTGGTGTTCTGTGCCGGCAGTAGCGAAAAGCTGGAGCTGGAAGCCGGGCTGATGCTTTCCACGGTGCCGTGCCAGGTCACGCCGGGATAAGTGTCTACCTCAATGGTTGCGTCCTGGCCGACGTGAGCGTTGGTCAGCTCGGTTTCTTTCGGCGAGGCAGCCACCCATAGGTGTTCGCTGGACACCAGGCTAAAGCCTGATTGTGGGGGTTGCAGGTAGGCGCCCACTTGCAACGAGTCCACGTTGGTCACCACGCCGTCGAACGGGGCGGTCACCACCGAGTTACGCAGGTTGCGTTCGGCTTCATTGAGCGCTGCTTGTGCTTGTAAGTAGGAGGGATGTTGCTCGAGAGGCCTGTCCAGCCGTCCTCCCAGTTGGGCTAATGCCGCAGCAGCCTGGGACTTGGCTACCAAAACCTGCTGGCGGGTATTGTCGAGGTCCTGATGGGCGTCGTCGTAGATTGTCTTGGAGACGGCGGCAACGCTGACAAGTTTTTCCAGCCGTTGGAAATTGGTCTGGTAGTAGGGCAGCCTGGCTTCAGCCTGGGCGATTTCGGCCAGTGACTGGTTGTAGCTGGCCTTGAGGTAAAGGATCTGGTTGCGCGCGCCTTCCAGTTGCGCGCTGGCACTGGCCAAGGCGATTTCAAAGGGTTCTGGCTTCAAGCGAAATAACACTTGGCCCTTGCTCACGACTTGGTTGTCACTGACCTCAATGGCCGCCACGATCCCGGCCACATCGGTCGAAACGCCCACCCGTTCGGCCTGAACGTAGGCGTTGTCGGTACTGACCACTTGGCCACCCAACACATACCAGGCGCCACAGGCCACGACGACAATCGGCGCCAGCAAAAACAGGCCGACGCGCCAGCGTTGCCGTGGAGCGCCGGAGGATTCTGGCCCATGACGATCAAGGGTGGGAGCTTCAGGCGCCTGCGCTTCAGGTTTCGCCAGTGGGTCGAGTGGACGGGCTTCTGCCTGCACCGCATGACGCTGCAATGTGGACTCAGCCATGCGTCACCTCGTCTGCCGCGCAGTTAGTGGGCTCATCCACCGGCTGGCTGCAAGCCGTCAGCAAGTGTTCACGCATGCGTTCGAGGTACTGCAGCAATTGATCGTGCTCCTGAACGGAAAAGTCGGCCATGGTTTCCACTCGAGTCTGCTCGCCAATGGTGCGCATGAATTGCAGCAGCGGATGGGCATCCGGAGTGAGAAATAACAGGGAAAAACGGCGATCGGTGGCGCGGTTGCGACGTTCGATCAGACCGCGCTCCTGCATTTTGTCCAGCAAGCGCACCAGCGTGACCGACTCGATTTCAAGCAAGTCGGCCAGACCCTTCTGGTGAATGCCTTCATGCGTGGACAGTTTGGCCAGAACTTGCCATTGAGAGCGCATGAGACCGGCTGCGCGGGCCCATTGTTCGAAGCGTTTACGCATCAAACGGGCAACGTCATGGAGGACAAAGCCGAGGATGGATTGGGTCATCGTCAACGCACCTGAAGTGAATGAGCATGCTCATGGTGATCAGGCTTATAGGTTTTCTGCTGATCCTTTTCAAGGAAAAATGGGCATTAAAGTTAAGAATGTTCATATTCAGCGATTTATTTGGCTGATAATCCGTTTTGTTGAGCAGTGTTCGGAGTATTTCTGGGTTCTAGATAGGTTTTTATGAGTATGAACATAAATCATTAAAATGTTTACTTATGGTTGCCATCACAGCATTGTACCGCTACCGTTAGCGTTGATTGCATTGCAAACAAAAGCCCAAAAACACAACAACAATGAGGCAAACCGATGACGACCCCTGGCTGGTGGGCCATGGCGCTTTCCGAGGCTGTGAATGATCAAAAGCCATTGGCCGTGGCCTTTGGTGGCGAGGAACTGGTCCTGTTCCGCAACGCAGCCGGGCAGGCTTTTGCTCTGGAAGACCGTTGTCCACATCGGCGGGTGCCGTTGGCTCTGGGACGAGTTGTCGAGTCTGGTTTGCAATGTGGTTACCACGGCTGGACCTTCGATGGTGCCAGTGGCGGTTGTACAAAAATTCCCAACCTTAATGATGATGAGCGCGTACCGCCACGCTATGCCGTGCGGGCCTTTCAGGTGAGCGAAGCCAATGGCTTCGTCCATGTGTGGTTGGGTGAGGGCGCATCGCAAGGGGAGCTCCCCAGCAGCGATTACCGGCCAAGCGGTCGCGAATTTACCGGTTCCACCGTCGTCAACATGAGTCACGACCAGTATCTGGCGGCGATGCTCGACGGCCCGGAATGCTTGCTCGGCTTTACCCATGTGCGCCTCACCGATTTCTTCCTTGGCGATCTACGCAGAGAGCAGGGCCGCGTGGTTCTGGAGCGCGGTGCGGTATGGTCCACACAATTTCTGCCATCGCAGTTTGTGGTGGACTACCCCTTGATTGTGCGCACCGCAGTACCCCTGAGCGGCGGCAGTATTCGGGTGGATTTGCTCAACGAAGAAGAAATGCCGCTCGTTACCCTGATGATCGCAACCGGGGCCAACCGCCGTGGCACCACCAGCCTGTGCTGGCGAGGATTCGTGACTGAGCACGTGCCGGCCAAGGCACCGTTGCGTTGGCGTATTGCCCGTGCATTCAGCAGGTCGCCGTTCCGGGTGAACCACTTGATTGACGGCGTAGCCGTCGCGGCCCTGCTGCAAGCCCCATCCCGCGACCTGCGTGCCTTTCGCCGACCGCATCTGATTCCCGCAAGCGCGATCGTCTGAGCACAGGAGAACTCACCATGCATTCCGTGCCTTCCTCTACCGATACTCCGTCGCGCAAAGTGCGGGGTGACTGGACACCGATCAACTATGACCTGCGTGACACCTGGTTTCCGGTCTCCCATAGTCGCGACCTCAGTGCCCAGCCAATTCGTCGAATCATTCATGCCCAACCCTATTACCTGTGGCGGGAAAACGGGCAGCCGAGAGCAGCTGAATTCCATCCCTATCGTCTGCGTGAAAATACGTGCGTGCTGACGGCATTCACTGGCGGCAGCGGGTTTTATCCGCTGGTCGAGCGTTACGGCTACATTTGGGTCTGGTACGGCAACCCGGATGCCGCCGATACATTGCTGCTGCCGCATATCCCGTTCCTGCCGCAAGACGGCAGTCTTCCTGGCTACACCCAGCGCACCGTGCGATTCGATGCGACCTCTGCGCTCTCTGTAGAAAACCTGATTGACCTGACCCACGCCGATTTCCTGCATGCCAATACCATCGGCGACGGCATCAGCGAGTCGGACGAGGTCGAGGTGCAATGGACCTCTGAAACGGTGACCCGCACCCGTACAGTCGCACAAAAATCAGTGGCGCCGATCATGCGTTGGGTCGGCGGGGTGCGCGCCAAGTACCAGGATTTTCGCGCGGTGCTGCACATCCATTTGCGCAGTAATGTGTGCATCTCCTACCCGCGATTTCGTCCCGGTTATGACGTTCCTAACTTGCAACCGTTCTTGCCGGTGGGCAAGCATCGCTCGCGCTGTGACGTCACGTTCAATACCACCGCTGCACCGTCACCGTTTCGCTACGTGATGCCGCGCATCAACTACATCATCCAGCCCCAGGACAACTCGGTGGTGCGTCCGCAAAATCAGCGCTATTTCGAGACCGATGAGCGACGTGACCTGCATTCGCGTTTCGATACCCCAGGTACTCGTTATCGCTACCAGATGGAACAACTGGTCGAACGCCAGCGCGCCGGTCAGTTCGCCTACGGCAGCGATGCTGAACCCGGACGCGATATCAGCACGTTGTTGGGCATGAAAGACTGACCCCATCACGCAAGGAGTACGGCTATGGATCTGGGCATTGGCGGGCGCATGGCGGTGGTATGCGCGTCTTCACGAGGGCTTGGCAAAGCCTGTGCGCTGGCATTGGCGCAGGAGGGTTGCGAGATACTGATCAACGGCCGCAATGCCGAGACCCTGGCGCAAACCGCGCAGGACATTTTTCTCGGCACTGGCCGGCTGCCCCGCACGGTGGTGGCGGATCTGTCCACCTCTGCCGGGCGTGCGACATTGTTGGCCGCGTGCCCGGTAGTCGACATTCTGGTGACCAACAACGGCGGCCCAGAGCCGGGTCGTCTGGAGGATTGGGATCACGCGGCCTGGATGGCGGCCATTGAGGCCAACATGCTCTCAGGCATTCTGCTTATCCAGGCTGTGATCGGCGGTATGCGGGCGCGAGGTTTCGGCCGCATCGTCAATATCACCTCGGCGATGGTCAAGTCACCGCGTTTGCCGTTGGGTTTGTCCACCGCTGCACGTGCCGGGCTGACCGCTTTTTGCAAAGCTCTGTCGGTCGAAGTGGCACGGGACAATGTAACGATCAACAATCTGCTGCCGGAGCGCATTGAGACGGACCGTCTGCGCTTTATGACCGAGCAGCTGGCGGGGCTTCGCCAGCTCAGTTTTGAGCAAGCACGGGTGGAAATGCTCAAGCCGATAGCGGCGCGACGATTTGGCCAGCCGAGCGAATTGGCAGCCGCCTGCGCATTTCTCTGTTCGGCGCAAGCCGGCTATATCACCGGGCAAAATTTGCAGATCGACGGCGGCAGTTATGCTGGATTGATTTAGCTTCCCCGGCGTTCCTTCCAGTCGGCGGGCAGCACTTCGCTGGCGTCGAAATCCAACTCCACTTCAACCCCATTGGGGTCCTGCATGAACAGCTGCCACGTGCGATCGGCGCCGGGAGCACGGATCACCTTGAATCGCACGCCGTGCTCATCCAGGTGCGTCCACATTTTCTGCAAGCCCTGGGCATGAAACGCCATATGGTCGAGCACGCCACGTCGCGGCTCCGGCATTTGTGATACGCCCACCACATGCAGTACGGGCTGTTGCCGGGCGTACAGCCAGAAGCCGGGAACCGGGAAGGGCGGGCGTGGCCCGTCGACCAGACCCAGTACCTCCACGTAGAAATCCCGTGTCGCCTCCAGTTGGTTGGTGACGATGGTGAAGTGGTCCATGCGCAGGATCATCGCAACGCCCCTGATCGGCTTTTAGTGATATTTAGACGAATTGTTATTTGCTGTTCATATTCCTGCTTATGATTCTATATTCGGAATACTAATCTATCTATGGAATTTATCATTGATCGCTTAGGGTAACGCCATGGATTCGTTCTGCAGCTCTGCTGCAAAACGCTAAGCGCAGAAGAAGACAGGTGCTGAATGAGCCAGGCAATCCTCGAAGGAATTCGCGTCATCAGTCTGTGTTCCGGCATTGCCGGCTCTGCCGCTGGCATGCATCTTTGCGAAGCGGGTGCCGAAGTGGTGATGATCGAGCCACCCGCCAACCCCGCCAGAGAGAAACAGGCGCTGTTTGCTGTGCTTAACCGTGGCAAGCGCAGTGTCATCCTCAGTCTGGAAAATCCCCAAGATCGTCAGCAACTAAACTCTCTGCTCGCGAGCGCCGATGTGCTGCTACACGACTTCACACCTTCGGTAGCGCAGGCCCATGGTCTGGCCGACGCGCAACTCGCTGCAGACTTTCCTCGCTTGATTATCTCGGCAATTAGCGGCTGGCCCCAACGGCATGCACTGGCGAATGCCATCCCCTGGGAAACTTTGATCCTGGCGCGCCTTGGCCTGTTGGACGAGCAACCGGCGCATCGCCCCGGCCCGGTATTCGTGCGCATGCCCTTTGCCAATTGGCTGGCCAGCTGGTTGTGCGTGGTTGGGGTGATGGCGCGGTTGCTTGCACGCGAACGTGACGGCTGCGGCGGTATCGCTCATACGAGTTTGGCTCAGGCAGCCTTGGTGCCAATGACCATGCATTGGAACCGCGCGCAAACGCCGACGCAGGCCTTTGCCAAAGGCCTGGATAAACACATTCCTATTCCGTTGCACCAATGCGCTGATGGCCGCTGGTTGCATGTGCATTATTCGCCGGACAAATCCCCGTGGATGGCCGCGGCACTCAGTGAGCTCGGCGAAACCGAAGTGGCTCGCTTGAACGCGCTGTGGCCATCGAGCCATGTGGCGCCAAACTTCGGCGCCAACAAGGCGATCATTGCCACACGGCCGGCACAGGACTGGGTCGAGCATTTCTGGCAGCACGACGTGGCCGCGCAAATTGCCGCTCCCTTTGGCGATATCTACTTCGACGAGCAAGCACGCCTGAATGGTTATGTGGTTGAAGTCGACGATGTGCAATTGGGCAAGACCCTGCAACCAGGCCCTGCCTGGCAGGTGCAGCCACCCGCACGAGTTGGCGGTAGCGCACCTCTGGCAGGTGAGGGGAACGCCGGACTGTCAGGCGCCGATGCTGTGATCCCTTCGCAAGTGCCCAGGTCGAGCCCGGCGCCCTTGCCTCCGCTGCACGGTCTGAAAGTACTGGATCTGGGCGCCTACCTGGCCGGGCCGTTTGCTTGCATGCTTCTGGCGGACCTCGGCGCCGAAGTCATTAAAGTCGAAGCGCCCAAAGGCGATGCCATGCGCCGCCTGGAGCGGATTTTCAGCGGCACCCAGCGTGGCAAGTTGGGGGTAGCGCTGCAGTTGGGCGATCAGCAAACCGAGCCCGCCGTAGAAACGTTGGCCCGTTGGGCCGATGTTGTTCACCACAACATGCGGCTGCCGGCCGCACGCAAACTCAAGGTCGACTACGAGAGCCTCAAAGTGCTCAACCCGCAGCTGGTGTATTGCCATGTCAGTGCCTACGGACCGACCGGACCGCGCGCGGATTGGCCGGGTTTTGACCAATTGATGCAGGCTTCCTGCGGCTGGGAGAGGGAGCAGGGCGGGGAGGGGCAGGCGCCGATGTGGCTGCGTTTTGGCGTGGGCGATTTCTTTGCCGGTTTATCCTCGCTCTATGCCTTGCTGCTGGGATTGTACGAGCGCAACCGCAGTGGCGTCGGGCAAATGGTAAGCTCGTCATTGTTGGGCGCTACGTTGCTATCGATGAGCGAAGCGGTGGTGCTTGAAGACGGCAGCCTGACCCCAATCGAACATATGGATGCGCAACAGACTGGTGTGAGTGACGCACACCGTTTGTATCTATGTAGCGATGCCTGGCTGGTGGTGGCAGCGCTGCAACCGGATGAGGTGCAGCGTTTCAAGGCGCTCATGGGTGATCAGCCCGAAACCTGGTTTGCAGGTCTTACCCGGCAAGCGGCGCTCGCAGCATTGGCTGAAGTGCAAGTTCCTGCGCAGGCCGTCCTGGAGGCGCAGATGGATGCCTTTCTCGACAGCCCCGAACACGCCGCCGCGGGTCTGCACGCGCATTACTCACATGCTGTTTACGGCGACTTGCAACAGATCGGCGCGTTCTGGGATTTCGGCAACTTGCCGTTATCGCTGCAGCGCCCACCGCCCGCCCTCGGCCAACATACCCGGCAAGTTCTGGAAGGCCTCGGCTTTACCGGCAGCGAGCTCGAACGATTGGCCTCGGCTGGCCTGGTGGCGCTGTAACGGTGGGCCTATTGGCCGGCAGCATTTTTCGACAAGCACAAGGAATACCCATGTACGAGTTGGATTTCAGCGGTAAAACCGTGCTGGTAGTCGGCGGGTCCAGTGGCATCGGCAATGGCATTGCGCAGAACTTTCGCCAGCGCGGTGCCGAAGTGCATGTCTGGGGTACGCGTGCCTCGGCGGCGGCCTATCACGACTCACCCGACTCTAACCTTGAAGGCTTGCATTACGCGCAGGTCGACGTCGCGGATGCAGCGTTGATCGAAGCGGTCTGTGTGCCATTCACCCGTCTGGATGTGTTGGTGCAAGCGCAAGGCACGGTGCTCTACGACCGTCAGGAATTCCTCGCTGAGGGCTTCAAGCGCGTGCTCGACATCAACCTCACCAGCCTGATGGTCTGCGCGCAGAAATTTCACCCGCTGCTGATGGAAGCCAAGGGTTCGATGATCACGGTCAGTTCGGCAGCAGCGTTCCATTCTACCCGTGGCAACCCTGCCTACAACGCCTCGAAAACCGGCGCTTTCGGGCTGACTCGCACCTTGGCCGAAGCCTGGGCTCGTGATGGTATCCGGGTGAATGGCATTGCCCCGGGGCTGGTGGAAACCAAGCTGACACGGGTGACCACCAGCAACCCGAAACGCCTGGAAGGTGCGCTGCGCGCCATTCCTCAAGGGCGCCTCGGCACGCCTCAGGACATGGCTAATGTGGCTCTGTTTCTCGCCTCGCCGCTGGCCAGCTATGTGCTCGGCCAAACCCTATTGGTCGACGGCGGCATGCTGCTGGCCTGATCGCTATTTGCTAGGAGAAACACCATGGCCTGGGACTTTCAGACCGACCCCGAGATTCAAGTGGAACTGGATTGGATCGAGCAGTTCGTGCGTGAGGAAGTCGAGCCTCTCGACCACGTGTTGGGCAGCCCGTGGAATATCCACGACCCGCTGTTCAAGCAACTGGTCAAACCGTTGCAAGCGCAGGTGAAGGCGCGCAACTTGTGGGCTTGTCACCTGGGCCCGGAACTGGGCGGGGCAGGGTATGGCCAGGTGCGCCTTGCGTTGATCAATGAAATTCTCGGCCGCTCGCTGTTCGGACCGATTGTGTTTGGTTGTCAGGCACCGGACTCCGGTAACGGTGAAATCCTCGCCCATTACGGCACGCCGGCGCAGAAGCAGCGCTACCTGCAACCCTTGCTCGACGGCGATATCGTGTCCTGCTTCGCCATGACCGAACCCCAAGGCGGCGCGGACCCTGCGGTGTTCACCACCGAAGCGGTGCGTGAGGGTGATGACTGGCTGCTGAGCGGCGAAAAATGGTTTGCCTCCAATGCCCGCTACGCCGCGTTCTATATCGTGATGGCGGTCACCGATAAAAACGTGTCGGTGTATGAAGGCATGTCGATGTTTATTGTTGCCGCCGATGCTCCGGGGGTGAGCATTATCCGCAACGTCGGTATCGCCGATGACCCGGCCGCAACCCATGCCTACCTGTCGTTCGACAAGGTGCGAGTGCCTGCTGGCGACATGCTCGGCGCGCCCGGTCAGGCGTTTGTCGTGGCCCAGGTACGACTGGGTGGCGGCCGCGTGCACCATGCGATGCGGGTGATTGGCCAAGCGCAGAAAGCCCTGGATGCACTCTGTGAACGATCCCTGTCGCGTAGTACCCAGGGCAGCCGCCTGGCGGACAAGCAGATGGTCCAGGAAAAAATTGCCGACTCGTGGATCGAGCTCGAACAATTTCGTTTGCTGGTCATGCGCACGGCATGGCGCATCGACCAGTATCAGGACTACAAACGGGTACGCAAAGACATCGCTGCGGTGAAAGCCGCCATGCCCAAGGTGCTGCATGACATCGCCGCGCGCGCCCTGCATGTACATGGCTCGTTAGGGGTAAGCGAAGAAATGCCGTTTACCGGGTACATCGTCCGCTCCTTCCAGATGGGGCTGGCCGACGGGCCCACCGAAGTGCACAAAATCACGGTCGCCAAACAACTGCTACGCGATTATCAACCCTGCGACGAACTGTTCCCCGATTACCACCGGCCCACCGCGGCGGCCCGAGCCCGGGAAAAATACGCCGATGCATTGGCCAGTCTGGGCGAGTACGACGCATGAACGACTGGCAGGATCTGGTCGAACTCGAGCGCCTGGCTCTATGGATGGACTCAAAGGGTCTGGAAAGTGGCTCCATCGAGGCCCCACTGCGATTAACCGGAGGCACTCAGAATCTGTTGCTGCGCTTTCGGCGTGGCACGCGCGAATTCGTATTGCGTCGGCCTTCCAGGGAGTTGCGCGAAGTCGGCAGTAAAACCATTGCCCGTGAAGCACGGTTGCTCAAAGCGTTGGCCGGATCGCCGGTGCCCCATGCCGGCCTGATAGCCGACTGCGCCGACCAAGACGTTCTGGGCGCCAGTTTCTATTTGATGGAACCAGTACAGGGCTTCAATCCCAACTGCGCGGCAGGTTTGCCGACGCCGCACGCGCAGCAGCCAGCAATGCGCCGACGTATGGGGCTGGCCATGGTGGACGCGTTATTGCGTCTGGGAGAAATCGACTATCAGGCGGTGGGCCTGGGGGATTTTGGGCGGCCCGAAGGTTTTCATCAACGCCAGGTCTCACGTTGGCTGGCGCAACTGGACAGCGTCAAAGACTACCCCGGTTGGCCGGGCGCGAGCGGTCTGCCGGGACTTGCCCGGTTGGCCAACTGGTTGAGCGAGCATTACCCGACGCAGTTCCAGACCGGTATCCAGCATGGTGACTTTCACTTGTCCAACGTCATGTTTCGCCACGACAGCGCGGAACTGGCCGCAGTTGTCGATTGGGAGCTGGCGACCATCGGCGATCCGTTGCTCGACCTTGCCTGGCTGGTAGTCACCTGGCCCGGTGCTGATGGTCGTGGTGCCGGCACCATTGAAGTTCGCCCCTGGGAAGGCTTTTGCAGCAGCGACGAACTGGTCGCCCATTACCGCGCCGGCAGCTCGCGCTCGTTGGCGGACTTCACCTGGTACCTGGTGTTGGCCGGCTTCAAGCTCGGCATCTTTCTCGAAGTCAGTTACGCCCGTGCGTGTGCGGGCAAAGCCTCGATGGTCTCGGGTGAAAAACACCACGCCTCAGCGTTGCGTCTGTTCGCTACGGCGTTGCAGCGCATCGATCAAACAGTCTGATATCAGAGGAACAGCCCATGCAGCTGGCCGGTAAACGCATCATCGTCACGGGGGGCGCCAGGGGTATTGGCGCGGCAGTGGTCAAAGCATTTGTGGAGGAGGGAGCCTATGTCGTCAGCCTCGACCTGGGCGAAGCCGCCTCGATGACGGGGGACGGTGGCGGGTGGGCGCATACACGAGTCTGCGATATCGCTGACAGCCAATCCGTGGACGCCGCTTTCGCCTGGGCCAACGAACGGCTCAATGGTCTGGATGTGCTGGTACATGCTGCGGGTATCGCGCCGAATGCCAGTGCCGACAGCATCACGCTGGACGAGTGGGAAAAAGTCTTTGCGGTGAATACCCGTGGCACATTCCTGACCAACCGCGCGGCCTATGAGCTGCTGAAGGGCAGCGGTGGGCGGATCATCAACTTCGCCTCTGGGGCAGGCGTCATCGGACAGCCCGGCAAAGCCCATTACGCGGCCAGCAAGGGGGCCGTGCTGGCGTGGACGCGCACGGTGGCGCGGGAGTGGGGCCCATTGGGCATTACCGTCAACGCTATCGCCCCGGCGATGTGGACGCCGATGTACGAGGCGACTCGCGCGAGCATGAGCGCCGAACAACTGCAGCAGCACGATGCGTACATGGCAGGGCAAGTGCCCATCGGCGGACAACTGGGTGAACCGGCCCGGGATCTGGCGCCAGTGCTGGTATTTCTTGCCGGAGAAGGTTCTCGATTTGTCACCGGGCAGACGCTGATGATTGACGGCGGGATGCTGATGCTCAGTTGAGTTGAAGGTGGGGCGCCTAGCGGCTGCGGATCAGCTGCAAAAATTCCTGACGGGTGTTGTACGACTCGCGGAAGGCGCCAAGCATCACTGAAGTACTCATCACCGAGTTCTGCTTCTCCACACCTCGCATCATCATGCACATGTGTTTCGCCTCGATCACCACGGCCACCCCGGCGGCATTGGTGACCTGGGCGATTGCATCGGCAATCTGCCGGGTGAGGTTTTCCTGGATCTGCAGGCGGCGGGCAAACATGTCGATAATTCGCGCGACCTTCGACAATCCGAGCACTTTGCCTGTCGGTATGTAGGCAACATGAGCCTTGCCAATAAATGGCAAGAGATGATGTTCACACAGCGAATACAATTCGATTTCACGAACGATGACCATCTCATCGTTATCCGACTCGAACAGTGCTCCGTTGACGATCTCTTCCAGCGTTTGCCGGTAGCCATGGCAAAGATAACGCATGGCTTTCGCTGCACGTTCCGGAGTCTTGAGCAGGCCTTCACGCTGTGGGTCTTCACCGACGTGCTGGAGAATTTCCCGATAATTTTTCGTCATTTCTTCGTTCATCGATCGACCTTATTGTTAGTGATGTAAGGGGAGCAGCTAAGCCAGCGGCCTGCTCAAACCGGTCAGCACCATGCTGGTAAACAGACTCGTCAGACTTTCCAGAGGAGGCCGCGCATCCTGCGGGTAACCGGCTACCACGCCATCGAGCAATGCTTGCATGCCCAGCGCCATCGGTGCGCGCTGGCCGGCCGGCAATCCACAACGGCTGAGGATGTTTTCCAGGTCCCGGGTGCGGGTGTCGCGCAGTTGCTCGACGCGTTCGCGCTGCTCCAGGCTGAGGCTGCGAAATTCCATGCGCGTCAGCGTGTGGCGCTGATCGTGCAAGCTGTTGAACTGCAGGTGCACACGTACAAAACGTTGCAGTTGCAGCCGACCCTCAGCATGACGCGCGACCTTGGTTTGCAGTAACGCCAGAAGATCGCTTTCATGCGTCTCGATCAGTTCGAACAGCAGCGCCTGCTTGCTTTCAATGTGGTTGTACAGCGATCCCGGCTGCAAATGCATTGCGGCTGCCAATTGGCGCAGGCTGACACTTTCGAATCCATGCTCGGCAAATAATCTGAGCGCCGTGTGGTACAGCAATTCGTGGGTTCCGACATCGCCATCCGGCTGCCCATGCCAGCGCGGCTGAGGGCCGGCGGCCGTTGCGGGGCGGGCGCCAATCATGGACGTTCCAGCAACAGGGCGACGCCCTGGCCGCCGCCAATGCATAAGGTCGCCAGGCCTTTTTTCGCGTCGCGCTTGAACATTTCGTGCAGCAGCGTGACCAGCACACGACAACCCGAAGCGCCAATCGGGTGACCGAGGGCAATGGCGCCGCCGTTGACGTTCACTTTGTCAAAATCCCAACCCAGCTCTTTACCCACCGCCAACGACTGGGCAGCGAACGCTTCGTTGGCCTCGATGAGATCGAGTTCAGCCAGGCTCCAACCGGCTTTTGCCAGACACTTGCGACTTGCCGACACCGGCCCGATGCCCATGATCGCCGGGTCTACGCCAGTACACGCACCCGCCTTGATCTTTGCCAGAACGGGCAAGCCCAACTCCCTGGCCTTGTCTTCGCTCATCAACAGCACTGCAGCGGCGCCGTCATTGATTGTCGAGGCGTTGCCGGCGGTGACGCTGCCGTCTTTTCTGAAGGCTGGTTTGAGCCCAGCCAGGCTGACAGCAGTGGTTTGCGCGCGAGGTTGCTCATCCACGGCAAACAGCAGCGGCTCGCCTTTGCGCTGCGCAATCGGCACCGGGGTGATCTCCGCGACAAAACGGCCGGCCTCAATGGCTGCGCTGGCAAGTTGCTGCGAACGCAGGGCATAAGCGTCCTGCTGCTTACGGGTCAGGCTGTGAGCGTCGACCAGATTTTCCGCAGTGATGCCCATGTGGTAGTCGTGGAAGGCGTCGATCAGGCCGTCCTGCAGCAGCGAGTCGGCCAGTTGCGCGTTACCCATGCGCAAGCCGGTGCGCGCTTTGGCCAGCGTGTAGGGAGCCAAGCTCATGTTTTCCATGCCGCCGGCAATCACCACCTCGGCATCGCCACAGCGAATCGCCTGAGCCGCCAGCATCACGGATTTCAACCCGGAGCCGCAGAGCTTGTTCAGGGTCATGGCCGATACGCTATGGGGCAGGCCTGCTTTCAGCGCCACTTGGCGTGCCGGGTTTTGCCCACACCCGGCCGTGAGCACCTGGCCGAAAATCAACTCATCGACCAGGTCGACGTCAATCCCGGTTTTTTTCAGCAACGCCTGGACCACCACGCTGCCCAATTCCACGGCACTGGTGGTGGCCAATGCGCCTTGGAAGGTACCGATGGCGGTGCGGGTGGCGGCGACTATCACGACTTCATGCATGCTGTGCTCCAGTTTTCGGTGGATACGGCGTGGTGCCTTTTCAGGCAACCGACGCCTGCCACACTCGGGCTTACAGTTGGGTAACGGCTATTTTGCTGCCGGCCTGACTGGCATCGTGGAACTGCGCGTTCGAGCCATCGCGCCACCGTTCAAGCAATTGCGCCTGACGCTGTTGGGCGTGAACGAGGTAGCGCTCCTTGACCGGGCCATAACCGCGCACGCTGTCTGGCAGCTGTGCCAGGTCCTGGGCCAGGGTCAGGTTGTCGGCGGTCAAATCCATCAAGACTTCGTCGAGGACACGTTCATAATTGGCCAGCCAGTCACGTTCCACCTTGCGTTCGTGAGTGTGGCCAAACGGATCGGCCCAGGTGTTGCGCAGGAACCGGAACCTAGCCAGCAGCTTGAAGCCTTGCAGCATCCACGGGCCGAAGCTGCGCTTTTTCGGCTCACGGCCGCTGCCGTTATCATTCAGCAGCGGTGGCGCCAGGTGGAAACGCAGGCGGTAGTCGCCCTCGAAGCCAGCCTGGATTTTTTCCAGGAACTGGCCATCGGTAAACAGGCGTGCCACTTCGTATTCATCCTTGATGGCCAGCACTTTGAAGTAATAACGGGCGACGCTTGCCGACAGTTTGCCCGGTTGCCCGAGCAGCGCCGTTTCCGCTTTCATGAATTGCTCGACTCGTTGCCGGTAACGTTGGGCATAAGCCTTATTCTGGTACGCCGTGAGAAATGCCATGCGTCGTGCCAGTGTTTCTTCCAGGCTTTGCGACAGCAAGCGATCTGTGTTCTGCACTTTACCTGCTTCCAGTTTGCGCAAGACCCGTGGCAAGTCTTCGGCACTGCGCCGGCCCCAGGCAAAGGCGGCGAGGTTGAAGGGCACCGCAGTGCCATTCAGTTCGATAGCCTGCAGCAGCGCGGCTTCGCCCACCGGTAACCAGCCTTTCTGGTAGGCGTAGCCGAGCATGAAGGTGTTGGTGGCAATCGAATCGCCCGTCAATGCCGTGGCGATTTTGCTCGCGTCGACAAAGTCCGCCTGGGCATGGCCAACCGCTTCGGCGATTTGTGCCGACATGTTGTGGGTGTGGAATTTCGGGTCCGGGTGCTTCAGCAAATCTCCGCTTTCCGCCTGTTGGGCGAAGGTCCGCACGAATGCGCTGGTGATGGTTTCTTCACTGTTGATCAGCGCATGGGTAACGCCTTGACGCAGCTTGGACAAGGTTTCGGTATTGGCACTGACCACCAGATCGCAGCCTAACAGCAAGGCTGCTTCACCTTCGGCAATACGGGGTGCGAACAATTGATCCTGGTGCGCGGCAATGCGGATGTGCGACCACACCGCGCCGCCTTTTTGCGCCATGCCGGCCATGTCCAGATTGAGCGTGCCTTTGCCTTCGATAAACGCTGCCATTCCTAGCAAGGCGCCGATGGTCACCACGCCGGTGCCACCCACGCCGGTCACCAGAATGCTGTAGGGCTCATCCAGCGTAACGGTTGATGGCGTGGGCAATGCCCATAATTCATCCGCTTTGGCTGCCAGCGCTTTGGGTTTGCGCAACGAGCCCCCTTCGACCGTGACGAAACTCGGGCAAAAGCCGTTAAGGCAGGTGAAATCTTTGTTGCACGAGGACTGGTCGATTTCCCGTTTGCGGCCGAACTCGGTTTCCACCGCCACCACCGACATGCAGTTGGATTTGCTGCTGCAATCGCCACAGCCTTCACACACCGCTTCGTTGATCACAACCCGGCGTGCCGGGTCCGGGAACTTGCCGCGCTTGCGACGCCGACGTTTTTCCGCAGCGCAGGTCTGGTCATAGATGATTGCGGATACGCCTTGGAACTGGCGCAGCTGTTCCTGCACTTCGTCCATCTGGTCGCGACGCAGCACCGGCACGCCGTCTGCCAGTTCATGGATGTGCTGATATTTCTCGACATCTTCGCTGACCACCACCACACGCTGCACGCCTTCGGCAACGAGTTGCCGGCTGATTTGCGCCACGCTGAGGCTGCCGTCCACCGGTTGGCCGCCGGTCATGGCCACGGCGTCGTTGTAGAGAATCTTGTAGGTGATCTGCACCTTGGCCGCGATGGCAGCCCGAATCGCGAGAATGCCGGAGTGGAAATAGGTTCCGTCACCGAGGTTGGCGAACACATGTTGAGTAGTGGTGAACGGTGCCTGGCCGATCCACGTCACGCCTTCGCCGCCCATCTGACTGAAAGTCTGGGTTTGCGGGTAGATCCAGGCGGCCATGTAATGGCAGCCAATGCCCGCCAGTGCGCGACTGCCCTGCGGGACTTTGGTCGATGTATTATGCGGGCAACCGGAACAGTAGTGGGGCACGCGTTCCATCAGGTTACTGAATTGGTCTTTGCTAGCCAGTTGCGCATCCAGCACGGCCAGGCGCACTTGCAGCGGGCCACTTTGGTGCAGACGCAGAATACGCTTGGCCAGCGCACGGGCGATCATCGCCGGGGTCAGGTCGTTGATGGCTGGTAGCAACCAACCCGTGTGCGGCAGGCTCCACTCACCCTTGTCGTCAAACTTGCCGACGATGCGCGGGCGTACGTCCTCGCGCCAGTTGTAGAGTTCTTCTTTCAACTGGTATTCGATCATGTGGCGTTTTTCTTCCACCACCACGATTTCTTCCAGGCCCTCGGCAAACTGCCGGACGCCTTCAGCCTCCAGCGGCCAAACCATGCCGACCTTGTAGACCCGCAGGCCAATCTGCTGGGCGAGTGATTCGTCGATGCCGAGGATTTTCAGTGCCTGGCAAACGTCGAGGTACGATTTGCCTGACGTGATGATGCCGATGCGCGCTTTCGCTGAGTCCATCACGACACGGTCGAGGCGGTTGGCCCGGGCATAGGCGAGGGCAGCATATAGCTTGTGTTCCAGCAGGCGCTGTTCCTGTGCCAGGGGCGGGTCTGGCCAACGGATATTCAAGCCACCTTCGGGCAGCGGGATATCGGGAATGATCGGTTGTACGCGATGAATGTCGATGTCGACGACGGCCGCGCTCTCTACGGTGTCGGCCACCGCTTTGAGGGCGACCCAGCAGCCGGAATAGCGCGACATGGCCCAGCCATGCATGCCGTAGTCGAGGTATTCCTGCACCCCCGATGGCGCCAGCACCGGCATCATCACCGCTTTGAAAATGTGCTCGGTCTGGTGCGGTAGTGAGGAGGAGCGCGCGCCATGGTCATCTCCGGCAATGGCCAGCACACCGCCAAATTGCGAGGTGCCGGCGGCGTTGGCGTGGCGGAACACATCGCCGCAGCGGTCGACGCCCGGCCCCTTGCCGTACCACATGCCAAACACGCCATCGTAGGTGGCGCCTTCGAAGAGATTGACCTGTTGCGTACCCCAGATTGAGGTAGCAGCGAGGTCTTCGTTCATGCCTGGATGGAACACCGTGTGGTGTTCCTTGAGGTAGTCGCGCGCCTTCCACAATGCCTGGTCAAAACCACCCAGCGGCGAGCCACGGTATCCGGAAATAAACCCGGCGGTGTTCAGACCATTGGCCAGATCGCGTTGGCGCTGCATCAGTGGCAGACGCACCAGCGCCTGAATGCCGGTGAGCAAGATTTTTCCAGTGTGCTGGACGTATTTGTCATCCAGAGATGGGGGCACACTCATGTTCATCCTCCAGGCTTTATTGTCATGGCGGCGCCAGGAGAGCGGCGTTGCCTAGTTATTGGCTGGAGTCTAGGGAGCGGTTTTGCCATCGTAAAATCACAAAAACAATGGGGCGGTATCGGTTATTCAAATACCGGTATGCACACTGTTCTTCACGCTGTTGTAGATAAAGCCGGTTACCGGTCTGGTGTCATTTTCACCTTGTTTCTGGCTTGATATCCCCACAGAAAATATCCACGTTGCCATCGGCCGGTGTGGTCCTTACCACTAAGTAATATCCACCAGAAAGCAGCTCTGACAGCGCCACTGGCGCACTTCGTGAATAGGTCCAGCCGCGCGTTGCAGAAATGCGATTGGTATTGATCCGGTCATTCATTGCATAGGCGACAGACCCGGGCCGCTCGCAGCTGCCTTTGTTGATAAACGTGTAGAGATTCAAGGGCCGAAGAGTGCCGCTTGGAACTCCACTGACGACAAAGGAAAACGCTGTCTCATTGCCCTGAACGGCCAGCGTTGTATTGGCGATCTGACCGCCGTTGCGTGGTGTAGCGTTCAAGGGAACAGTCACTGTCTGGCTTGATGAATTCGTACAGCCGACGATTATCGCAGCGGCTAGGAGTGCCGCTGTCTGGGTTCCCGATTTCATGGTCACCTCCTGTACTCAAAAAAGCACAATCCAGGGCCTTTGAGTATAGGTCGGGAGTATTTGACCAATACCAAAATGCATTTCAGCAATACTCCCAATCGTTGTCTCAAACCTCCCCGTCCCGTCTACTTCAGTCCATACCGAAAGCCCACGGATCAGCGCTCATTGGCGCGGTCCAGACGGCCCAACGCTTCGGCTGCCAACAACAATAAAAAAGTAATGGGAGTGTTGATGATCGACGCAAAGCTAAAGCCGTTAAGCCTGGCTGTCTGGTTCAGCGTGACCGGGTGTGCCTTGACTGTTGGCGCTGTGCAGGCCGCCGAGTTTGATACCGGCAATCCGGACTGGACCGCGCGCTGGGACAACACCGTGCGTTACAACCTGGGCATACGGGCCGAGGGGCGCGACTCCGCGTTGGCCAATAACGCCAGCTACGACGAGTCCGACGCCAAGTTTGATCGGGGCGATGTGGTGACCAATCGGGTCGATGTGATGAGCGAAATGGAGGTCGCGTACAAGCAGTACAACGGTTTTCGCATCAGCGGCGCGGGCTGGTACGACCAGGCTTACGAAAACACCGACGTCGAAACCAGCCCCGGCAATGTCTACTACCCCGGTGCGTTTCCCGGTACGAGCACGCCGAGCTACAACAACGGTAAATACTCCAGCTTCACCAAGCGCTATCACCGTGGCCCTAGCGGCGAGTTACTGGACGCCTTTGCGTTTACCCGCTTCGATCTCGGCGAGATTCCGGTCAGCGTGCGTGCCGGCCGGCATACCGTGTACTGGGGCAACGGCCTGCTGATTGCCGGGCATGCGGTGTCCTACTCGCAAGCACCGTTGGATGGGCGCAAAGCGGTAAGCAACCCAGGAACCGAGACCCGTGAAATCTTCCTGCCGTTGACGCAGATTTCAACCCAGGCTCAGGTCACCGACAAGTTGTCGCTGGCAGCGCAATACTTCTTCGAATGGGACACCACGCGCGCACCTGAAGGCGGTACCTATCTGGCTTCCGCCGACGTCGCCCTGGAAGGGCCGGACCGTTTGCCGTTGTTCAGCGGTGTTTCGCGGCCGTTGATTGACCCGGTCAAACCCAAGGACAGGGGCAACTGGGGCGTGATGGGCACCTATAGCTTCGACTTCCTGCATTCGGAGGTCAGCGCGTTCTATCGCGAATTCGATGACTACAACCCGTGGGGCCTGCAAGTGGCACCGACTTTCGCCCGTTACGTGTACGCCGAGAACGTCAAGCTCTATGGCCTGGGTTACTCCGCAGGTCCGGTGCTGGGTGGCGGCTCCCTTGGCGTAGACCTGTCGTATCGCCAGAACACCTCGTTGGTCTCCAGCAACATCAGCACTGCCGACAACCAGGGCGCTCGCGGTGACACCTGGCACATGGTGGTCAACGGCCTGTGGTTGCTGCCGCGCACTGATTACTTCGACACCGGCAGCCTGATCACCGAAATGGCGTTCAGTCATGTGCAACGGGTGACCAAGCACGAGGAACTGTTCAAAGGCGAGGGCTATGGCGGCTGCCCGGAGGGGCAGGACAAGCACTACGGCTGCGCCACCAAAAATTATGTCGGCCTGGCCGTGAGCTTTGCACCGCAATGGCTGGGGGTGTTCCCCGGCTGGAACATTTCCACCCCGATGAGCGTGGATTACGGCGTCAGCGGCAATGCCGCAACGGGCGGGGGCAACGAAGGCAAATACACCTGGAAAGCCGGGGTCAAGGGCACCTACGACGAGCGTACTGACGTGACCCTGTCGTACATCGGGTACGGCAGCGAACGCAAATATGGCGATATTGCCGGTGTCGGCAAAACAGTCGTCGGGGGAACCGGCGACGTTGGCCTGACCGACCGCAATTGGGTCTCGCTGACGGTCAGTACCGCGTTCTGAACCGCCCTGAACTGCACTGCAGTGATCACCGGACTCGGCGATCACCCATCTGAATGGAGAACGTAATGACGGTCAATTCTTATGCGATAGGCCTGGTGGCCATTGCTCTGACGGGGGCGACAGTCGCTGATGACACCTCTACCGCAGCCGATCTGGGCGGCAGACTCACGCCGTTCGGGGCGATTGTCGCGGGCAATGCCGCTGGCACCATTCCGGCCTACGACGGTGGTTTAAAAGTCCCGGCCGGGCTGGTCCCAGGCGACGGCAACTGGCCCAACCCGTTTGCCGATGAAAAGCCACGCTTGCGCATTACCGCAGCCAACGCCGATCAGTACGCCGACCAACTGGCAGCCGGACAACTGCAATTGCTCAAGCAGAACCCCGACACCTATTACCTTGAGGTGTACCCCACCCACCGGACAGCAACCTTTCCGGCGAATTTTCTTGCTGCCACCCAGCGCAATGCTGGCCGCAAGGACTGCAAGACCGAGAACGACGGTCTGTCGATCAGCGAAGGCTGCCGGGGCGGTCTGCCGTTCCCACTGCCGCGAGATGGCCGGGAACTGATGTGGAACTACATCCTGAACTACCAGGGTGTGAATGGCTGGGACTGGAACCACAGTGCCTATGTCGTCAATGAGGGTCATGCGACGTTGACCAATACCAACCGGTCCACCGGCGAAAAACCCTTCTACCAGATGGACGTTCCCGGGCGTGATCCGAAAATCGCCCAACGTATATGGTCGCGCATCGTTGCGCCGGCCCGTACGGCCGGGCAGGCATCCGGGTATTGGGATTACCTCGACCCGGTCGCTGACTCTCGATATGCCTGGAGCTACAGCACCGGCCAGCGCCGCGTGCGCAAGGCTCCGGAATTCAACTACGACACCCCCAACTCGGCGTTCGGCGGGGTCGCGTTCTACGACGAAATCTTCCTGTTCTCCGGAAAGATGGACCGTTTCGACTGGAAGCTGGTGGGCAAGAAGGAAATGTTCATTCCCTACAGCAACTACACGCTGAAGTGGGGTTGCGACATGGACAAGAAACTCATGCCCAAACACATCAACCCCGCCTGTGAACGCTGGGAGCTGCACCGTGTCTGGGTGGTGGAAGCGACCCGCAAGGACGGCGTCCGCCACGCGCAGAAAAAACGTCGCTACTACATCGACGAGGACACCTTTGGTGCTGCGGTCTACGACGCCTGGGACGACAGCGGCGCACTGTTCCGTACCGGCTCGCAATACAACATCGAGGCCTATGGCATTCCCAATAACCCGCAACAGGATTCCTACTCGTTGTACGACTTCACCCGTGACCAGTACGGCATGTTCGGCAACGGCCCGACGCGCTACCGCCAGGAACCGGTCGCCGAGCGTGAAGCCAATCCGCAGACCATCGCCGGTGGCCAGACCCGCTGACCTCATGCTCCTTTTCGGCGCTCGTCACGGGCGCCGATTTTTTTATCCGTCCCGAGACCCTTTTATGAGCGAGATTGTGCAACGTTTAGACGGCAAGGTCTGCGTGATCACCGGAGCCGGCAGTGGCATCGGCCGCGCCTCGGCACTGCGTTTTGCCCGGGAGGGCGCCACGGTAGTGGTCACCGACCTTTTCGCCGAATCGGCGCAGGCCGTGGCAGCTGAAATAGGTGCCAAGGCAATGGCCATGCAAGTGGATGTTGGTGAGGAAGACGCCTTGCGGCAGATGGTCGAGCAGACCGTCGAGACCTTCGGTCGTATCGACGTATTGTTCAATAACGCCGTGTACAGAAACCCGGCCACAACCCGCGATATCGACTTCATCAACTTCAACACCGAGCTGTTCCACAACTGCATGCGGGTCAACGTGTTGGGCGGCGTGCTGGCGTGCAAATACGCCTTGCCGCACATGCTCGCCCAGGGCAGCGGTTCGATTCTGTTCACCTCGTCCACCAGCTCGATTGCCGGCGAAATTTCTCAGTTCAGCTACGGCGCCTCCAAGGCCGCGCTCAACTGGTACGTGCAAAGCATTGCCGCCACCTTTGGCAAACGCGGCATTCGTTGCAACGGCATCCTGCCGGGAGTGATTCGCACGCCAGCCATGGAAAGTTGGGCCAACGAGGCGATGAAGTCGGCCTTTCTCGACCTGCAAAACGTACCGCAACTGGGCGAGCCGGAAGACATCGCCGCCATGGCCGCTTTCCTCGCCAGCGACGACGCCGCCTACGTCAACGGCACGCTGATGCGCGTGGACGGCGGCATGAGTTGCGGCACGCCGATGGTGCCGGTGGTGCGCAATTTCCTGTTGCCCCAGGCCTCGGTCTGATCCCGATCCATTCACTGCACTGGAGCCCGTTTTATGGCACTCGAACAGGAACGCTTCATCCTCGACATGCTGGCCGCCTGGGGCGATGGCCGCGACGGCAGCCGCCCCGATATCGAACGCATTATGGCCACCTTCGCCGACGACGCCATCTGGCAACTGTGGGTGCCCGGTGGTCCTGTGATCCGGGGGCGCGACGCGTTACGCCGGGAGATAGAGCGACAGATGAGTTATGTCACGCATAACCGTTGCACCACGCGCCACATCGTCTCTTCGGAGCGCGTGGTGATGACCGAACGCGACGATTACTGCGTCAACAACGGCGTCCCCATGCCGCACTCGATGGTGGCGGTGTATGAGCTGGACGAACACGGACTGATCTGTGCCTGGCGCGAGTACCTGGACACCGCCGACCTAGCGAAGAAAAAGGGCGTGCCGCTGGAGCAGGTAGGCGGGCCGAACGCTGGTAGCACCAGCACCCATTGAGAGCGGCGCTGGACATCAGCGCCTGAGGAAGACCCCGTATGCCAACAACAATAAATGCGACTGTTGATCCAGTCGAAGAAAAGCTGCGCACCTTTGTCGAAGGGCTGCTGGGCGGGAACATCACGGCCATGCAACGCCTGCTGCGCTGGCGCCCGGCGTGGAACCTTGAACTGCAACGCGATGGCGAAACCCTTCAACTGCATATCCGTGGCGAGCGCGGCGGTGATGTCAGTCCATTCCCGGAGCTGCGCCGGGAGGCGGATATTCTCACCTTGCTTGGTCAGCAAGGCGTGCCGGTGCCGCGTATCTACGGCTTCTGCGAAGACCCGCAAGCGATCGTCATGGAGTTGGTGCCGGGTAGTCGTGACGTCAGCACGGCGAACAGCAATGCCGAACGCCATGCCGTCGCACGCCAATGGGTCGACGCCATGGCGCGCATGCACCAACTGCCGTTGCAACCCTTCATTGCGCAGGGCATTCATCTGCCGATCAGTGCCGAGGACATTACCCTCGCAGGTTTGGAAGCCTATTACCCGCTGTATGCGCGCAATAAAACCAGGCCTCAGCCTCTGGCCGAATTCGCCCTCGGCTGGTTGCGCCGCAATGTGCCACAGCACCGTACCCAGCCTGCTTTCGTTCAGTACGACTCGGGGCAGTACCTGTTCGAGAACGGACAGGTGCAGGGTCTCTACGATTTTGAATTCGCCATGATTGGTGATCCGTTGGCTGACCTGGCTTCGGCGCGGATGCGCGACAATTACGAGCCGCTCGGAGACAGTTTCGCGGACCTGTATCGCTACTATCAGCAAGTGACCGGCGAGCCGGCGGACCCTGATGTCGTACGTTACCACACCGCACTGTTCGCCACCGTCAGCACGATGCAATTCTCGGCATCGGTGGCCACGCCACAACCAGGCGACCCGCACGACATCTACACCGAGTTTGATATCGCGTTGCGCCGGGTAGTGGTGCATGCGCTGGCCGAAGCCATGGGTGTGCCGCTGCAAACGCCAACACTGGAGATTGTCAGCAGCGGCCCGAATGCGCAGTTGCTGACCATGCTCGGCGATGCCCTGGCGCAGGTGGAAGTCGGCAGTGACTTCCAGAAAACCAACCTGCGCGCAGTGAGCAAATTGGTTGAGTACCTGGGCCGTGGCGATGCCATGGAATTGCGTTTGCGCGAGCTGGAACAACAGGAGGCGCAAGTCCTGCTCGACCGCACTTTCAGTGACTACAGCGAGATTGATGCAGCGCTGGAAGCCTTGGTCAAAAGCGCCGGGCCCGAATACGACGAACCCTTGCTGCGCCTGTTCATGGCGCAAATCGAACGACGTGTTCTGGTCTACGGCAGCACCGCCATTGGCGCCTCCGCCAGCCACATCGACCTGCCACCCGTCGCCTGACAGGGTGAAACCTTTCTCGCCCGGTGGCTGGTCGCCGGGCCTTCGTTTTCGGAGTGCTTATGTCTGTTTCTGATGATGCCTTCCTGCATCGCTATGGTCCGTGGGCGGTGATTGCCGGTGGCTCCCATGGAGTGGGCGCGGCGTTTGCCCGTACCCTCGCCGAGCGTGGCCTCAACTGCGTGCTGGTGGCGCGCCGTGGCGGCACCCTGGCGCAATTGAAAGGCGAATTGGAGCAACGTTACGCCATCGAAGTGCTGGTGGTGATCCAGGACCTTTCTCAACCCGATGCCTGTGAGCGTTTGCTCGCAGCTGTCGGTGATCGGCAAGTTGGTCTTTTTATCTACAACGCGGGTGGCGATCCTTACATCACACGCTTTCTCGATACCTCGGCCGAGGACTGGGGCGCCTTGCTGCGCCTCAATTGCTTGACCGTGATGCAATGCAGCCACGCCTTTGGCGCTGCGATGCTGGAGCGCGGGCAGGGCGGCTTGCTGTTGGTCGGTTCCCAGGCAGCCTTGGGGGGAATTCGCAAACTGGCGATGTACACCGCAACCAAGGGCTTTGCCCTGAACCTCGGCGAATCGTTATGGGCGGAGTGGAAAGACCTTGGCGTCGATGTGCTCAACCTGCTCATCGGCACCGTCGACACACCCACCATGCGCGATGCCATGGTCAAACTGAACATTGCCGACGCCCTGACCATGACCTTGCCCAAGGCTGAAGACCTGGCGCTTCTGGCGCTTGAGCAACTGAGTAATGGCCCAACGCTGATTCACCCCGAAGACACCCTTGCCCAAGTCGCGAATGCACCTGGCCCGGCACGCCGTGCTCATGTGCTGAGCAAGAGCGCGGAAGCGGCTGTGTTTATCGGCAACGACTGAGGTCACACACCATGAAAGGCTTTGATAACGCAGAATTCAAGCTCGGTTGGCGAGTATTGATTCTGGCGCTGGTCGGCGTCGCCACCAGTTCCAGCTCGTTGCTGCTGTACAGCTTCAGCTCCATGGTGATTCCGCTGGAACAGGCCATGGGATGGGGCAGGGCGGAGTTGCAGGCGGCAATCACCGCATTGTCGCTGGGCACCATCGTCGCGTCGCAATTGGCCGGCTGGCTCAACTTGCGCTACGGCTCGCGCCGGGTCACGTTGCTGTCGCTGCTGGCGTTGTCCCTGAGTGTCTTCACCCTGACCTGTATCAATGGCTCGATCTGGACCCTCTACCTTGGCTTTTTCCTGGTGCCGCTAGCCGGGCTGGGTACGTTGCAGGTGACCTGGTCGCACCTGGTGAACTTGTGGTTCGAGGACAACCGTGGTCTGGCGCTGGCGATCATCCTCAGTGGCTCCGGACTGGCGGCCATCATGCTGCCGTTGATCACCGCCTGGACGATCAGCCGGTGGAATTGGCAGGCGGGATTCCTCGCGCTGGGCGTGTTGCCGGTACTGCTGGCGTTGCCGTTGGCCTTACGCTGGTTGTTGCCGACTGCCGATGTCAGCGCCCACTCGGCGCAACGCCCCGCCGCCAGTGAACAAACCGGTGGGCTGCTACTGCGCGAGGCGCTGCGCTCATGGCGGTTCTGGGTGTGCAACCTGTCGATGACGTTGGTGGTGTCGTGTGTGGTGGGCATGGTCACCAACATCGTGCCGTTGCTGCAGGACCGTGGACTGAGCGCCCTTCAGGCCAGCCAGATTTTCGCCAGCTTCGGCGTGTCGCTGATTCTTGGCAGGCTGCTGGTGGGTTACCTGATTGACCGGTTGTGGGCGCCCGGTGTTGCCTCTGTGGCGCTGCTGATGCCGGCATTTGCCTGCGGCATTTTTGCCTATGGGGATTCCAGTATTGCGATGTACACCCTCGCCACGTTGTTGGTAGGCGTGGGTGCCGGCGCCGAGTTCGATATCGCTGCCTTCCTCATTGCCCGTTACTTCGGCATGCGCGACTACGGCCGTTTGTTCGGCGCGCACCTGGGCTTGATTACCGCAGGTGCGGCGATCTCGCCGTTACTGTTCGCCGGGCTGTTCAAGCTCACCGGTGGCTACTCGGCCATGCTGCTGTTCAGTTTTATCTGCTTTGTGGTCGGCCCCTTGCTACTCCTGACGTTGGGTGGGTATCCGCGATATCAGTCCGAGCCGTTGGCGGCCAATTGAGTAGGCTGCCGAAGTAAATATGGACAAATAATAGATTAATGTTCAATTATTACTTCAAGTGCAGCCTGACAATAAAACAAACAAGGAGAATGCCATGCGTGCAGCAATCATTTCCGAGCGCAATGCGCCGCCGGTAGTGGGCGAGTTTCGTGATCCGCAGCCGCAAGACGGCTCGGTGCTGATCGATGTCGATACCGCTGGCCTTGGGGGCTGGGATGTACTCGGCGCCTACCGTCTGGGTGTTGAATATCCCTGTGTCATTCGCGGCGAAGGCGTTGGCCGTGCGCCGGATGGCCGCCGGGTGTATTTCGGCGAGCGCTCGGTGTTGCCGTTTGGTGCCTGGGCAGAGCGTACCCTGGTGCCGCAAGCCGAAGTATGGAATGTGCCAGACGACGTGGACGATAAAACCGCGATCAGCATGGGCATCGCCGCGACCGGCGCCATCGTGCCCCTGGAAAAAGCCGCGATTCAGAAGGGTGAGAAGGTGCTGATCCTGGGCGCCACCGGCACTCTGGGTCAGATCGCCCTGCAACTGGCGCGCGGTCTGGGTGCGGGCAAGGTGGTCGGTGCTGCGCGGTCCGGTGAAGCGCTGGGCCGGTTGAAATCGCGAGGTCTTGCCGATGAAGTGGTGACCTTGGGTGGCAGCGATGATGTCGCTGCGCTCAAAGACGCGGCCGATGGTGGATTTGATGTGGTGCTCGATCTCGTGTGCGGTCAACCGATGTTGACGTCCCTGAAAGCGACCAATTGGGGTGCCCGGATCATGACCATTGGCACGGGGGCCGGTCGTCAGCTCAATCTGGATATTGCCGATCTGTTGTTTCGCAACTTGTCGTGCATCGGCACTGGCCAGCGTCCGCCCGCAGACCGTGAACAGATCTGGCTGCGTCTGCTGAAGATCGCCAAAGAGCAGCAGATTCAGGTGGATTACCTGGATTTCACACTCGATCAGGCGGCGCAAGCCTGGGCCGCGCAGGTCAATGGGCCGCACGCCAAAATTACCGCCACGATTCGTCGTTAAGGCCTGTATCGCTGATCGACCTGTGGCGAGGGAGCAAGCTCCCTCGCCACAGGTTCAGTGTCAGCGCTGGCGCTGGTGGCGAAATTCCTCGGGTGTGACACCGAGCTCTTTACGGAATGCGGCACTGAAAGCGGCGGCGTTGTTGAAGCCAGCCTGATAGGCCACCTGTTTGATCAGCAATCGTGGGTCAGCCAATAACGCCACGGCTTTTTGCAAGCGAGTTTGCGCCGCGTACTGGCGCAAGGTCATGCCGGTGGTGTTTTTGCAGCGACTGGACAGGGTCCGCAACGGCAGCTCGCAGGCCCGCGCCAGATGACCCAGAGAGCGGCCTTCGTCACTGGCGCTGTCGAGCAGTTCACGCAGGATGTTGAGTTGCCGGGGGCTGAGTTTTTCAGCGTTGAGTGAATCACTGCTCGCTTCGTCGGGCGCGTCGATAAATTCGCGGCGCAGGTCCAGGGCAATGCTGGTGAGCAGGCACTCGGTGTGCAGTTCGCTGGCGAAGCCGGGGTTGGCCACTTCTTCGGCCAGCCGTTGCAACGAGGCGTGCAAGTAGCCGCTTTGCAGATTGAGCATGGCTGCGCTGACGTTGTCCTGCCAGTTCCAGCGATAGCTGCCCAGGACGCCGAGTGAGGAGGGGTCGAATAGACACACAAGGGCCTTTTGCTCTCCGGCATCGTGACGCAGGTGGAACTCGGTGCCGTGGGGAATGAACAATAGCTTGCCCAGGGGTTGGAATTGGGGCGCACCGTGGCTGGAAAAACCGCCGCAGTTAGGCTTGATCTGCGAGCTGGCAGGTAGCATCAAGCGCAACAGGCAACTGTCGCCGGTTTCTATCAAGGCAGTGCCAGTGTTGGACCATTGCGCGTGTTCAACCCGGATGTCGAAGCCTTGCCTGGCCAATGAAGCTTCTGTCAGGAAATTACCTGACGCTTCACAGTCGTACTCGCTGTAGTGGATCGCGTTCATTTTTCAACCTTCAGCCATTTTTATTATTGGCGCTGAAATTCGAAGGATAACGATACGTCAGGGCAGCTACCCGGTCTCGAGTGTAACCAGCCCGTAGACCGAGCTGTTTCATATATTCAGGCGGCAGGTATCAGAAAATCAGATGACGAAAGGCAAAGATATTTCCATGCGTCAACTTCGCTATTTCGTTGCCGCCGCCGACGCCGGCCAGTTTTCCCAGGCGGCGCTGAAGGCGCATGTATCGCAGTCGGCGATTACTGCGGCGGTGTTGCATCTGGAACAGTCCATGGGCGTCAGCTTGTTCGACCGCTTGCCCCATGGCGTGGCGCTGACCGCTGAAGGCAACAAGTTTTCCCAGCATGCGCGGCACATTCTCGACACGCTGCAGGACGCTCTCAGTGAACCGCTGTTTCTCGGCCACGCCATGCAAGGAACCGTGCGTGTGGGTGCCTCCTACACGGTGCTCGGCTACTTTCTGCCAGCGCTGCTGGCACGCTTCAAACGTAGCTACCCTCAGGTAGAGATCGACCTGATCGACATGGACCGCCAGAGCATTGAAGCAGCCCTGAGCAATGGCGACCTCGACTTGGGCCTGGCGATTGTCTCCAACACGCCTAACTTGCACGGTTTTGCTCACCATGTGCTGATTCGTTCGCGCCGCCAACTCTGGCTGGCAAGTCAGCACCCATTGATGTCTGCCACATCGATCAATCTCGAAGACGTCGCCGAGCATGCCTACATCCTGGCCACGGTCGATGAGGGGGAGACCTCCACCATGCGCTATTGGGAATCCCGCGGACTGGCACCCAAGGTGGCTTTTCGCACCTCTTCCATGGAGGCGTTGCGCGGGCTGGTGGGGCATGGTTTCGGTGTGACCATTCTCTCGGACATGCTCTACCGGGCCTGGTCCCTGGAAGGCAAAAAGATTGAAATCCGCCCGTTGGTGGACGTGATTCCACCTATGGAACTGGGGCTGATCTGGCTGCCAGATAACTGTTTGTCGGCGCCGGCCCAGGCATTCCGGCAGTTTCTGATCATGGCCTGCGCCTCTTGATCCCGCTACTGGCGCACGCTGTTGTCAGGCGGCCAGGTGCCGTTGTTCATCAAGCTGTCGAAGGTTTCGGTCATTTCCCGCGCCGGGTTCGGATAGTCGTGGCGCACCCACCACAACCACAGCCCCACCAAGGCACCGACGAAACAGCGCACGGCGGCCTCGCCACGCAGTTGATCGATTTGGTACAGACCCTGTTTCCGGTAGTGTTCCCGGACCTGGATGATCAAGATGTTTTCCAGGTGCGCGAGAATCACGTTCTGTCCCGGGCCGCTGAAGAACGCCGTCGTCAGTGCCGCATGACGTTCGGTGGCGCTGAACAGCCAGGCCGAAACATCCAGCAGGACACGGCGGTCGCCATCGACTTCGGTGACCTTGGTCTAGGGAACGCCAATGGCTTCGTACCCGGCGACGATCAGGTCCTCCTTGTCGCGAAAGTGCGCGTAGAAGGTGGAGCGCGCGACCCCTGTACTGTCCAGTATTTGCTGGACCGTAATTCCCTCGTAGCCCTTCTCCAGCGCCAGGCGATACATGTGGTCCAGCAACAATTCCCGGGTGCGTTGGGAACGCAAGGCGTGGCGTTGACTGGCGTGATTTTTATCGGCTGTTTGCACGGAAGCAAGGTGAGACATTCTGAACCTCGGCAGCGCTTTTTATTGGTTTCATGACGGCGGGTACAAGAGCTTCTCGGCGGTGATCAGCACACAATGACAGAGGATGTTTTGCACCAGTAGGGTTGGTTTTAGAACATTTTAAGTGAAAGTGTTAATTAATTCCGTTTGTGCCGTACAGATTTGCGCTTCTGTTCGTTGTGGCTTTGTTCCTGCGGCCTTACCGTTTCTCCAGTCCGATAGAGACCTGGAGAACAATAATGAATAACGCTCCTGAAACGCCTGCACCTGTTCCTGCGCACATTCCCAAGCACCTTGTCCGCGATTTCGATCTATGGGCAGAGCTCACCGCCCAGGGTGAAAATGCTTACACCTGGGCCGCCGAACTGCACCAGACGACCCCACCGATTTTCTGGATTCCACGTCTGGGCTTTTTACCCGGCACTTGGGTACCTCGGCGTGCCGAGGACCTGCGGCGCATTTTGCAAGACCCTCAGACCTTCAGCAGTGTCGGCTTGACACCCTACGCGATGTTGCTCGGGGAAAGCTGGCGCCTGGCGCCACTGGAAATCGTTCCACCTGAACACGCCAAATATCGCGCATTGCTCAACCCGCTGTTCACACCGAAAAAGGTTGACGCGCTGGAGCAGAACATTCGCCAGTTGGCCAACCAGCTGATTGACGAGGTGCAAGCCGACGGTCGTTGCGATTTCAACGAAGCGTTCGCCAAACCGTTTCCCACGTTGATCTTCTTGACCCTGATGGGCTGGCCGCTGGAAGACCGGCCATTGTTCCAGCACTGGACGCAGACGCTGATCAAAAGCGTCGACCTGCAAACGGTGACCGACAACGCGGGGGCGATCACCGCCTGGATCCGCAACCACATCGCCGAGCGTCGTGCCGATCCCGGTGATGACTTCTACCAGCTATCTGCTGAACAGTCAGATCGACGGTCGGCCGCTGACGGACGATGAAATGCTCGGCATCAACTCCGACTGCGTAGGTCATGCCCGCTGCAACAACGTCGCGCCCGCGCTCTATCCACTCGATGACAACGGCTACATCGCCAGCAGCGGCTTCAGTGTGCCGATTGGGCAAGAGGGGCTGGCAAAACGCGGTGCCCGTGCCTGCCCGGAACGGGTCATCGAGGTTCGCGATACATCCGACGAACACCGGTGAGTACCGCCCTGGAGATGGAAGGCTTACAGCAACCAGCGAAAGAAGAACCACAATGAGCAAAACCTACGACTACATCATTATCGGTGCGGGGTCATCCGGCTGCATCCTGGCCAATCGCTTGTCTGCCGACTCGACCGTTTCGGTGCTGCTGATCGAGAGCGGACCGGATCACACCAGCCCGTTGATTGCCATGCCCCGTGGCATTGGCAAACTGCTCTGCCCTGGCAATCCGCATGTGTGGAGCTACAAGGCCGCACGCGGCGAGGGTATGACCGACGAGCAATGGCTCAAGGGCAAAACAATCGGCGGCTCCAGTTCGGTCAACGGAATGGTCTATGTGCGCGGAGCGCCAGCCGACTATGACCATTGGGAAGCGCAAGGCTGCGCGGGCTGGGGCTGGAAAGACATGGGCCGGCAGTTTGTCGTCCTCGAAGACCACCAGTTGGGCAAGAGCCAATGGCGCGGAGTCGGTGGCCCGCTCAAAGTCACCGTGCACCCGTCGGGCCACGCCCTGTGCGATGCCGTCATCAACGCGGCCGGTGAGCTGGGTGTGGCGCGTACTGAAGACACTAATCATATCGACTCGGTCACCCAGGGTGGCTTTGGCTATCAGCCGCAAACCACTTGGAAAGGCCAGCGATTCAGGGCAGCTAAAGCCTTTCTCGACCCGGTGCGTACACGCCCGAACTTGACTGTTATGACCAGCACGGATGTGCAACGCATCGAGTTCAGCAATCACCGTGCCTGTGCCGTGCTGGTCAACAACAATGCCGGCAAGGGACGCTTCGACGTGCGGCGCGAGGTGTTGTTGTGCGCCGGTGCCATTGAATCGCCGAAGCTCTTGCAACTGTCTGGCATCGGCCCGGCCGCATTGTTGAACTCGCTGGGTATCAGTGTGCTGCACGACGCCCCCGAGGTCGGGCGCAACCTGCGTGAGCACGTGTACATGGCCATGTAGTACCGGGTCACCCGTGGCAGCTTCAATCACTGCTTCCATGGGATTGGGTTACTCGGTGCAGTGGCCCAATACTTTTTGCGCAAGAAGGGACCGATGACCCATGCCGCCCACGAGGCCGGTGGTTTCTTCAAGACGCGCCCGGAGCTGGATCTTCCGGACGCGCAAATCGGCGTCAGCCTCTATTCCATGGACGGCGACGGCAACAAAGTCGAAATCGACAAGCAGCCCGGCCTGATCATCGGTGGCTATTTCCTGCGTCCGCAGAGCCAGGGTGAGGTGCGCATTCAATCGGCGGACGCGACGGTTCCACCCCGGATCAACGCCAATTACTTGAGCGCCGAGATCGATCGTACCTCCGCGATTGCCTTGTTTCGCTGGTTCCGCCGTCTGGCTGCACAGCCGGTGCTCAAGCCATTCATTGTCGGCGAGCTGACACCGGGGCCGAAGGTAGAAAGCGACGCGCAAATTCTTGCCGCGTTCCGCCGCTTCGGCCAGACCGCCTATCACGTTTCGGGGACCTGTCGCATGGGTGCCGACAGCGCGTCGGTGCTCGACCCCGAACTGCGAGTGCGTGGCGTCGAGGGGCTGCGTGTGGTCGACACCTCGGTGATGCCGTGCCTGGTTTCTGGCAACACCAATGCCTCAGCCATGGCCATGGCCATTGCCATTGCCATGCGCGCTGCAGAAATTATCACCGGCAAAGTCTCAGGAGATCCAACACCATGAGAGTTCCCTTTACCCAGCTGGACAAGCTGTACATCGATGGTGCGTGGGTGGGTGTCAACGGTCCGCGCGAAGCGGTGCTCAACCCGGCCACCGAAGCGGTCATCGGTCATGCACCGAGCGGTGATCTGCACAGCGCCGACGCGGCCATTGCCGCTGCTCGCAACGCCTTTGATAACGGCCCTTGGCCGTGGTTGAGCATGGCCGAACGAGTCGGGTACATGCGGCGGATGCACGCCGCTTTGGTGGCCAAAAGGGAGCAGCTTGCCGCGCTGATCATTGCTGAAGTCGGTTGCTCGCAAGGCGTGACTTACGCCATGCAGGTGGACATGCCGCTGGGCCATGTGCTGACCGCGATCGAGCAGTCTCTGGACAGTGACAGCCTGCAGATTCCGGTGCAGGCCAATCCCAATCCCTTCAACCCGACCGGGCCGATGATCCTCGGCAGCGGCACGGTGGAGCGTGAGGCGATTGGGGTGGTGGCCGGTATCACCGGCTACAACTTTTCGTTTCTGCTCAATCTGGCCAAGGTGTTTCCAGCCTTGCTGGCCGGCAACACCCTGGTGCTCAAGCCTTCGCCATTTACCCCGTACTCGGCGCTGTTGTTCGGTCAGATCGCTGAAGAAATCGGCCTGCCCAAGGGCGTACTCAACATTGTCACCGGCGGTATTGAAGTGGGCAGCCTGCTGAGCAGCGACCCGCGGGTGGACATGGTCTCGTTCACCGGTTCGGAAACGGTGGGCATGAGCATCATGAGTCAAGCGGCGCCGACCCTGAAGCGCGTGCATCTGGAACTGGGTGGCAAATCGGCATTGATCGTGCGCGCCGATGCCGACATTCAGGTCACCGTCTTGGGGGCCGTCGCCGGGCTGGCGGTCAACGCGGGGCAGGGCTGTGCGTTGCTTACGCGCTTCGTGGTGCATCACTCGGTACGTGAGCAATTCGTGCAATGCGCCAAAGCCATTTCCGGGCAGTGGAAGGTCGGTGATCCGGCGGACCCCAGCGTGATGATGGGCCCGCTGATCCGCGAGTCCCAGCGCGCCAAGGTCGAGCATTTCATCGCCAGCGGCCGCGACGCCGGGGCCACGCTGGTGTGTGGTGGGGGGCGGCCTGCGTACCTGAGCCAGGGCTTTTTCAGCGACATCACCCTGTTCGATGACGTGCGCAACGACATGCTGATTGCCCAAGAGGAAATCTTCGGGCCGGTGGGGGGGGTGATCGGTTTCGACAGCGATGACGGAGCCGTGGCCATCGCCAATGATTCGCGCTTTGGCCTCAACGCTGCCGTGGCCTCGGCCGATGCCGCCACCGCCTACGCCCTGGCCAGACGCGTTCGTGCGGGCAGCGTGTACATCAATGGCGGCAGCGGCAGCCTGCCTTATGCGCCGATTGGCGGCTTCAAACGTTCAGGCCTGGGTCGCGAATTCGGGCCGAACTGGCTTAAAGAGTTCACCCAGGAAAAATCCATCATTTACCCCATCGGGCGCTAGCCATGACGCCCTGCGGCCGGGGTGCAGCCAAAACGACTGACAATAAAAACAAAAGGTGGTTTGCATGAAAAAGATGAGTAAACAGGGGCGCATGCGAGCCCAGCGGGCGATGGTACTGCTGGCGGTCGGGGAAATGGCGTTGGGTTACGGTGGTGCGGTGCTGGCGGCGCCGATCGAACTGTCCAACCCGGACTTTCACCTGCGTTGGGACAACACCCTGCGCTACAACCTGGGGATGCGCATGGAGGACCAGGACCGGCGCATCATGAACAACCCCAACTACGATGAATCCGACGGCAAGTTCGACAAGGGCGACATCGTCACCAACCGCATCGACTTGCTCACCGAACTCGATTTTGCCTACCGCAAGGACTGGGGAGCGCGGCTCAGCGCTGCCGGCTGGTATGACCAGGCGTACCACGATAACGATGTGCGCAGTCATGTTGCCGGCTTCCAGACCAGCTACGACAACGATCACTACAGCTCTGAAGTGAAGCGCTACGTCGAAGGGCCGTGGGGGAAATTCTCGATGCCTTTGTCTGGAAGAACCTGCGCCTGGGCGATGCTTCGGTGAACGTCAAGATCGGCCGCCATACCAATTACTGGGGCGAGGGATTGCTATTCGGCGCCCATGCGATTTCCTATTCGCAAGCACCACTTGATGGGGCCAAGGCGGTGACCAGTCCAGGTATCGAAACCAAGGAAGTGTTCTTGCCCATCGGGCAGATTTCCGTCAAGGCCCAGGCCACCGACAACCTGACCCTGGCCGCGCAGTATTTCTACGAATGGGATTACACCCGTATCCCGTACGGCGGCACCTACTTCGGCGCGGCGGACCCGTTTTTCGAAGGCCCGGACCGCTTGCCGGTAGCCCCGGGTTTTTCCTTTAACCGGGAGAAATCGAAATACGGTCGCGACTCCGCCAACTGGGGTCTGATGGCCAAGTACGACGTTGAAGCAATTCAATCGACGTTGGGCGCGTATTACCGCCAGTTCGATGACTACCAACCCTGGCTGGCGCCAGAAGTCTCGGCCGCTACCGGCAGCTACCGTCTGGTGTACCCACGCAGCGTCAAACTGGTCGGCTTGAGTTTGTCGACTGTGCTCGACACGGTGTCGATCGGAAGCGAGATTTCGTATCGCAAGGGCGGTGCGTTGAATGCGGTCGGCGTCGATCCTTCTGACAACGAAGGGCCGCGTGGCGATACGTTCCACTTCGTCGCCAACGCCGTGTATGGCGTGCCGCGTAACTTTATCGCCAACAACGCCACGCTGATCGGCGAGTTCGCCTACAGCCACCTGCGCAAAGTAACCGAGCACGAAGAACTTTACCTGGGTGAGAACAGCAGCAACTGTGTCGATCCACGAGTCGGCACGCCCGGTTCAGGGGACAAACGCGACGGCTGTTCGACCCGAGATTACGCGGCCATCGCGGTCAATTACACACCGCAATACCTGTCGGTATTTCCATCTTGGGACATGACCGTGCCGCTGACCGTCAATTATGGCCTGTCGGGCAACGCCGCCAGCGCCGGCGGTGGTAACGAAGGCGCGTTGACCTGGTCTGCCGGCGTGCAGCTGACGTATGCCCAGCGTTACGAATTTGGCTTGCGTTACTCCGACACCCACGCCCAATCGAAGCACATTCCCGGGGACACCGTCGGGGGTAACGGCGCCGTAGGCGGAACCGACCGTGGCTGGCTGGCCTTTACCTTCAAAACCTCCATCTAAAAAAGCCAAGAAGCGGAGTACCTGTTTATGAAAGGACAATTTCCATGGGCGGTGGCGCTGTTGAGCATTGCCACCGCCAGCCTGGCTGCGGCACCGGCCGACCAGGTTGCACAAATCGGTAAAACCCTGACGCCATTCGGTGCGATTATCGCGGGCAATGCCGATGGCAGCATTCCTCCGTACACGGGTGGCCTGACGCAGAGTCCGCCTGGCTTCAAGCCCGACAGCGGCTTCTGGGCCGACCCCTTCAAGGATGAAAAACCGCTGCTGCGGATCAACTCGAAAAACATGGAGCAGTACGCCGACCGCTTGAGCGGCGGGCAAAAAATGCTGCTGAGTAAATTTCCCGGCTACTACCTGGATATTTACCCGACCCACCGCACCGCGGCGTACCCGCAAGCGTTGCTCGATGCCTCGCAGCGCAACGCCAGCAACTGCCGCACGACCAAGGACAACCTCGCGGTCGATCCGGCGTGCCGAGGAGGGCTGCCGTTCCCGCTGCCGCAAAACGGCAATGAAGTCATCTGGAATCAGCAACTGCGCTACAAGGGCACGGGTTACACCACCACGGCATCGTCCAACAGTTGGGTAGTAGATTCCCAGGGTTCGGTGACCAAGACCGCCGAGTCCGCGACCATGGAAGAGGCGCCGTACTACCAGACTCAACAGGCCGATCGCGATCCGCAGTTGTACTACCGCGCCTGGGCACTGGACAGTTACCCGGCTCGCAGCGCCGGGCAACTGATCATCCTCGCCGACTACCTCGACCCGCAAAGCCAGCCACGGCGTGCCTGGAGCTACACCCCAGGGATGCGCCGCATCAAGTTGGCGCCGGAGTTCGCCTACGACACGCCGGTGCCCAACCAGGGCGGTGTGAACCTGTTCGACGAATTGCAGATGTTCTCCGGTAGCCAGGACCGTTTCGACTACAAACTGGTGGGCCGCAAGGAGATGTACATTCCGTACAACGCCTACAAGTTCTACTTCAGTTGCGGCCAGGAAGAACAGTTCAAGCCGCATCATGCCAACCCGGCTTGCGAGCGCTGGGAACTGCACCGGGTGTGGGTGGTGGAAGCGACTCTGAAACCGGGCAAACGCCACGTCTACAGCAAGCGCACCTACTACCTCGACGAAGACACCTTTGGTGCCGGCCTTTATGACGCCTGGGACCAGGGCGGGGTGCTGTATCGCGCGCTGTTCCAGAGCGGCGTGCAGCTGTACGACAAAAACCTGCCGTACACGGTGAAAAACGTCAGTTATGACTTCAACAAAGGCATGTGGTCATTGCTCAACGATGGCCTCAAGGGCGGGTATCGGGTGCACGATGCGCCGCTATCGGAGCGCGACATGAAACCTGAGTCGATTGTTTCCCAGGAGACCCAACGCTGATTTCATCGAGTGGACACGCATTTGCGGCCTGAGAGGGCCACTTTTTTTTGTGCGGATTTTATAAAAAGGTAGCCCTGCGACTCATATTTAAATGAACACATATTAGAAATGTGTTTATATTATTGGAGGCGCAGTTATCCCTTAAATTGATCCGAATGCCCTGCGAGCGGGTCGTTCGGTCTGCTGGCTAATTACAACAAGGAGAACGCCATGCTGATTGATGTCCACGCCCACTTGCTGACTGAGGGCATGCTGAACCGCCACGAGTTCTGGGGGCCATTCATGAAAGTGCAGGGGCTGACCGTGGGGCATTTTTCCCTCGGCACCAAGCAACCGGCCAAAGCCGCGACGGATGCCGAAGCGCAGGCCAATATCCTCGCGCGTATGAGCCACGCCAGCCGTCGCAAGCTAATGGCCGAGCGGGGTGTCGACAAACTGGTGATGTCCACGCCGTCTCACTGTTTTATGTATTGGGCGGGTGATTTCGCCAATGAATACGCGCGCATTTGCAACGACGAGTTGTCGGCATTTTGCCGGGCTGATCCCGACCACTTCGATTTCTGGTGCCACGCCAACCTTGCGGACCCGCAAAACGCTGCGAAGGAAATTGAACGCGCGGTGACTCAGTTGGGCGCCAAGGGTGTGTGCGTCGGCGGGGCCAACTTCAATGGTCTGGAGGCTCACGACGAACGCCTGTTCCCCGTCTGGGAAAAACTCACCCAGCTGGATGTACCGATCATGGTGCATGGCTTCAACCAGTCGATTTACTGGGGCGAAAAACACACCGACGACAAGTTCGAAACCACCTCCATCGTCGGTGACTGCGTCGATGAAACGCTGTTCTTCTGGTACCTGATCTGCGGCGGCGCACTGGATGTTTTCCCGACGTTGAAAACCTACATCACCCACGCCGGTGGCATGGCGGTATTCCAGTTGGGACGCCTGAGCGAACTGAACCGGGCCATGGCACCGGACTCGCGCAACCAGCGACCGTTGATGGATTACCTGCAGAACTTTTACTTCGACCTTGACGTTCATGCGCCCGGCTTGCGCCGCGGTGTCGCCGAGGTGGTCGGCGCGGAGCGTCTGTTGTACGGCACCAACTTTGGTGGTGCGTATGACCATGGCGATCTGACCGAAGGCATCGGCTTGTCCGCTGAAGACCGCGAGCGGATTCGCAGCGGTAACGCGATCGAACTGCTCAAGCTGAAGGTGCCGGCCAACGCTGGTCGGGTGCTGACGCCGTGACGGCTAGCCCGCTGGGGCGGCCATACCCGCAGTGTAGCGGGCGCCTGCCTCGGCAACTGGGCGAGGTCAATGCGACGTGGCTCACGCAGTTATTACAGCCGCGCTACCCAGGCATCGAGGTCTTGGCGTTGACCGTGGTCGAGGTCCGTAACGGCCACACCACCAAACTCCGCGCCAGACTCGAGTTGAACGAGGTCGGCCAGCGTGCGGGCATTCCGCCGCATGTGTGCCTGAAGTCGAACTGATCCGAGGGTTTCGAGAGCGGCGATATCTGTGAGCTGGAAGCGCGCTTTTATGGCCCGACGCGGCGCTGCCAGCCCTCTATTTCACCGACTGGGACGCCAATGGCGGTGCTCGTGGTGTGGTGGTGATGGAAGACCTCGGCCTGGCCGTCGGGCATTTCGGTCACAGCACCGATCGCCTCGGTATGGACGGGGTCGCCCGGGGGCTGGAGTCACTTGTGACGCTGCACGCGGCAACCTGGAACAGTCGGCAATTGCAGAGGCAAAGCTGGCTGCCACAGTCGATGGACAACCCGGTGGACAGCGACGGCCTGCTGCGCATGTACAACTACATCAAGGTCAATCTGCGCAAACCGGAATACCAGCAACTGTTGCCGACATGGATGTACGAGAAACCGGAGTTGTTCAGCCATGCCTTTGACGAACTGGCTGCCTTCGAACTGGAGCAGACGTCACCCGGCTGTATGATCCATGGGACTCCCATCAGGGCAACAGCTTTTTACGCAGCGACGGCCAGTGGGTCTGGATGGATTGGCAACTCGCCCGATACGGCCGGCCATGGCGCGACGTTACGTACTTCATGCTGGGTGCGCTGACCGTGGCGGAGCGTCGCGCCGATGCATGGCGCCTGTTAGAGGTGTACCGGGATAAACTGACCAGCCTCGGTGCCGAAGGCGTGCTGGGCCAGGACGCCGCCTGGGAGCAGTTGCGGCGTTGGCCGGTCTGGGGCATGCAGACCTGGATGTCGAACATGGATGACTGGGGACAGACCGGGTTACCGATGGTGGAGCGGTTTTTTGCCGCCGCCAAAGATTTCGATACCGTGCGTTTGCTCACCCACGGGCGCAAGCAGCGCCGCACGTCGACCCTGGGGCAGGGCGCCCGGCCGTTGACGCCAGCCTATCAGCACCTGTTGGAGGATGAGCAAGGCCAGCGCGTGTCGCTCAGGTCGTGATCCGAGCCAGCACCCGCGCGGGTTTCCACTGTGCCAATCCAATCCCCAGCAAAATCAATCCGCCACCCACGGCGTGGTACAGGTGCAAGGTTTCCCCAAGCAGCACAATCGCCAATACCGCGGTAAACAACGGCACTAGGTTCATCAAAACCGCGGTTTTCTCTCCGCCAAGGGTCTGCAGGCCGCGCATCCACAAACCGGGGGCCAACGCCGAGGCGAACAGGCCGGCGAACAGCACCAGCGGAATGTTCCTGGCGGTCAGGGCAATCGACGGTGCCAGTAAAAAGGGCGGCACCAGCAGCAAGGTGCCGCAGGCTATCTGTACATAAAGGCTTTCCCAGGTCGGCAGGGGAATCTGCCAGCGCTTCACCAGCACGCAGTACAGCGCGTACGACAGCGACGCCAGCAACATCAGCAGTTCGCCTTGGCCAACGCCATGCTGCCACAGCGAAGACAAGTCGCCGGCGGTCAGCAACCAGATCAGTCCGGCAAATGAAATCAGCGCGCCGACCAGCAGTGTCGCGGTCGGTCGCGTATTGAGCACCGGAAAGGCCAGGAGCACGGTCAGCAGCGGCATGGTCGCCAGAATCAGGCCCATGGAGGTGGCACTGATCGTGTGCGCTGCGAAGTAGGCTAACGATTGGTACAGCGACATGCCGAGCAGCCCCAGCACCCCGAGCTTTGGCAGGTGCGGCCGAATCTGCCGACGCAAGCGCCAGACCCTGGGCAACAACACCGGCGATAACACCAGCAACGCGATCAGCCAGCGATAGAAGGAAATGGCTGCCGGGTCGATCACCCCGACCGACAGGCGATTGACCACCGTACTGGCAGCCCAGATCAGTGTGGCGAGGACAGGTATCAGCAGATTCATCGAGGACGCGCCAACGTTGAGGGCGCGCAGAGCGCACCAGGACTGCTGCCGCGTTCACGGCAGTCAGTGAATGCTCGCGTTATTCGCTGGCAGCGTTTCGTGCCGCGATGGCCACGGCGAAATCCCGCTTGAGGGTCGGGAAGTAAGCAATCTGGCCGCCCATACCGCCGGCAATGTCGATCGAGGCCGCGCTGATAAAACTGGCATATTCGCTGGCTAGGAAAAGTGCCATGCCCGCCACGTCTTCTGGCTTGCCGTAGCGCCCGAGCGGCACGACTTTCATCACCATGGCATCGAACTCCTCACGACTGACACCCGGCCCCATTTCCTTGTAGTGACGGTCCCATTGGCCGGTGTCGATCCAGCCCATGTTCAGGCTGTTGACCAGGATGTTGTCCTTGGGCAGCGACATGCCCAAAGAGCGGGAGAGGGCGATGCACGATGCGCGGTTGATCACCGAAGGAATGCCGTCGGGCGTAGGAATCGCGCCGGCGAGGGCATTGATTTCGATGATTCGCCCCCAGCGCTGTTCGCGCATGAACGGCACCACGGCCTGGACGAAACGGAAGTGGCCCATCTGCAGAATGTTGGCGTGTTCGAGGATGACCTCGGGTGTCAGGGTATCGAGATTGCCGCCACGACCTTGACCGGCGTTGTTCACCAGCACATCGACACCGCCCCAGGCGTGTGCAACTTCCGCCACGAAAGCTTTGACACCATCACTGTCGGTGACGTCGACCGCACGGGCTATGACCGCCTGGGCATGCTGCGAGAGCTCCTCTCCGGCTTCGCGGACGGCTGACTCGCTGCGGGCGCAAATCGCTACGCGCGCCCCTTCCGCCGCGAACGCCCGGGCGATGGCCAGGCCGATGCCCCGGGACGCGCCCGTAATGATTACGCGCTTGCCACTCAAATCAATGTTCATGCTGGCTCCTGTTGTTTTTTTTCTGCCGGTTCAACTGCCGTTTTTCATGCCGGACACGCCGAATTCAAGGGGTGTGTCGGAGCTATTGAAAGCCCAAAGGTGAAAAGCGTCAAAGATTATTTGAACGTTTATGTATTTTGTGTGCAGTATTTAGCCTGGCATCGCCCCTGGCCGAAACTTCCCTCCAGGGAAACGGGTTAGAAATTCTGTATATAGAATTGAAATCTTTATGTGGAATTGTTGGCTCTGATCCGTTACGGTGGCTTTCAGCTGAGGAGGAAAGTGGTCCTGGAGCGTGCCAGGCCTCTTGAGCGGACTGTCCAGGCGAGACTTGCAACGATCCTGTAGGGTTTGCAGATCGTTGCAATGACTGCTTGAACGCACATAACGACTGAACAATAAAAATAAAAGGTAGTGTGTATGAAACAGAAGACCAAGCAGGGTCGGCGGGTGCTGACTCAAGGTGCGCTGACACTGTTGATGGTTGGCAGTGCACAGGGTTTGATGGCGGCCTCGTTCGACATGTCGAACCCAGACTACCGCGTGCGTTGGGACAATACGGTCCGTTACAACCTGGGTATGCGGACCGACAGTCAAGACCACCGCATCATGAATACGCCGAACTACGACGAGTCGGACGGGAAGTTCGATAAAGGCGATATTGTTACAAATCGTCTCGATCTGTTCAGTGAATTCGACTTTTCCTACCTGAACGACTGGGGTGCACGACTCAGTGCTGCCGCCTGGTTTGACCAGGCGTACCACGACGATACGGTGAGCAGTAACATCCCGGGTTACGCCACCAGCTATCACAACAACAAGTACAGCAGTGAAGTCGATCGCTACATGAACGGGCCTTCGGGCGAGATTCTCGATGCGTTCGTCTGGCGCAACTTCAACATCGGCGACACGCCGGTCAACGTGAAAGTCGGTCGCCATACCAACTACTGGGGTGAAGGCCTGCTCTTTGGCGCGCACGCCGTGTCTTACTCTCAAGCTCCGAGCGATGGCGTTAAAGCCTCCACCAGCCCGGGTATCGAAACCAAGGAAGTGTTCCTGCCTGTCGGGCAAGTGTCGGCCAAGGCGCAAGTTACCGACCGACTCTCGGTAGCTGCTCAATACTTCTATGAGTGGGAGCCAACCCGTATCCCTTTTGGTGGCACCTATTTCGGCGGCGCCGACCCACTGTTCGAAGGTCCGGACCAGCTGCCGCTGGCCGCCAACGGCGCCACCCTGCAGCGTCAGGATTCGCGCTTCGGTCGTGACGGCAAGAACTGGGGTGTGATGGGCAAACTCAACGTCGAAGAAATCGAATCGACCTTCGGCGCCTACTACCGTCAGTTCGACGACTACCAGCCTTGGCTGGCTCCGCAGGTCAAAGCGGCATTGGGTTCCTATCGCGTGGTTTACCCACGTGGCGTGAAGCTCGCGGGCCTCAGCTTCGCCCGGGTCTTCAATACCGTGGCGGTGGGTTCCGAGCTGTCCTACCGCATGGGCGGCGCGTTGAACGCCACCGGTGTCAGCGCTCTGGATGATGAAGGTCCTCGCGGTGACACGATCCACTTTATTGCCAACGCCGTTTACGGCGTGCCACGTAACTTCATTTCGGATAACGCCACGCTGGTCGGTGAATTCGCCTACAGCCATTTGCAACGCGTGACGGAACATGAAGAACTGTACAAGGGCGTCGGTACGGCGGCCTGCACCAATGGCAGAACCCCGGGCATTCCAGATTCGGGCAGCGAGTCCGATGGCTGTTCGTCGAAGAACTACTACGCCGTTGCCGTGAACTACACGCCACAGTACATTTCGATCTTTCCGTCCTGGGACCTGGATGTTCCGTTGACCGTTAACTACGGTCTGCATGGCAACGCGCCCACGGCGGGTGGCGGGAACGAAGGCGCGCTGTCTTACTCGATCGGGCTGAAAGCTACCTACGCTCAACTCTATGAGTTCGGGCTGCGTTACGCCGACACCAAGGCACAACCCAAGAATCTGGCGAACGGCACCGTGGCCGGTAACGGCCCAGTGGGTGGTACCGACCGCGGGTGGCTGGCGTTTACCTTCAAGACCTCCTTCTGACAAATACAACAAGAATCGGAGAATGTGTTCATGAAACGACAACTTGCCCTATCCATTGCCCTGATGAGCATGGCCACCTACACCCTGGCAGCCGGTGACGCTTCGGAGCTGGGTAAAACGCTTACCCCGTTCGGGGCGATCAAGGCGGGGAACGCCGAGGGCACCATTCCGGCCTATGACGGCGGACTGACCAAGGCACCGGCCGGCTTCGTACCGGACAGCGGGTTCTGGGTCGACCCGTTCAAGGATGAAAAACCACTGTTTCGCATTGATGCGAAAAACGTCGACCAGTACGCGGACAAACTCAGTGAAGGGCAAAAGACCCTGATCAAGAAGTACCCGACCTATTACATCGACATTTACCCGAGCCACCGTACGACGGCCTATCCCCAGGCCGTACTCGATGCCACCGTGCGTAATGGCAGCAGCTGCCAGATCCAGAAAGACGGCCTGGCGGTCGATCCGTCCTGCCGTGGCGGCTTGCCGTTCCCGATCCCGAAGACCGGCAACGAAGTGATGTGGAACCAACAGGTGCGCTACAAGATAGGCACCGGCTACTCGACCACGTCTTCGTCCAATAGCTGGGTAGTCGACGCCAACGGCTCGATCACCAAGACCGCCGAACAGGCGACGTTCGAAGAAACTCCGTACTACCAGGTGACTCAAACGGATCGCGATCCGCTGATGTATGCACGGGTGTTCTCACGCAATGACTATCCGGCCCGGCGCTCCGGTGAAGTGGTGGTGCTCACTGACTTCCTCGATCCGTTGGCAAAGGCCCGTCGTTCGTTCAGTTATTCCCCAGGCCAGCGCCGGGTAAAACTGGCACCGGAATTTGCATTCGATACACCCGTGGCCAGCCAGGGCGGTGTGACGTTGTTCGACGAACTGCAAATGTTCTCCGGCAGCCAGGACCGCTTTGACTACAAGCTGGTTGGTCGCAAGGAAATGTACATCCCCTACAACGCTTACAAATTCTACTTTGGCGTCGGTAAGCAGGAAGATCAGTTCATGCCGCACCACGCCAACCCGGCGAACGAGCGTTGGGAGCTGCACCGGGTGTGGGTCGTGGAAGCGACGTTGAAGCCGGGCATGCGCCACGTCTACAGCAAACGCACTTACTACCTGGATGAAGATACTTTCGGCATCGGCCTGTATGACGCCTGGGACAAGAGCGGCGCGCTGTATCGCTCGATCTTCCTCAGCGGCGTCCAGCTCTACGACAAAAACATTCCCTACAACGTGAAAAACGTCGTGTATGACTTCAACAAAGGCATGTACGCGCTGCTCAACGATGGTTTGAAAGGCGGCTACAAGTTCATCGACAAACCACTCTCCGAGCGTGACATGAATCCTGAAGCCATTGTGGCTCGGGTCACCCAGCGCTGATGTGATTTCACCTGTCCTGCCTGCCGGTTTGCGCATCAAGCCGGGCAGGCAGAACAGGTGGGTTTGCCACGCGGGATGGTTAAGGAATAAAAATAATGACTAGCCCTTGCCCTGCTTCTTTTCTTCTTTCTACTTCGCGCCTGCTCCTGGCTGTCGCGTTGACGGTCGGCGCGAGCTCATTGCTGACGACGCCTGCCTACAGCGCCGTCGCGTTGTCGGCCGATTCGCTCGACGTGCCGGCGCAGCGGGTCGATGAACACCTGCCCGCACCTTTGCTGTCGGTCGCCACGGCAGGCAACACGATGATCGGCGTCGGCCTGCACGGGTTGATCCAGCGCTCCACCGATGAAGGCCGCACCTGGCAACAGGTCGCTAGCCCGGTGTCTAGCGATCTGGTGCAAGTACGGTTTCGCGGCGAGCGTGATGGCTGGATCGTCGGTCACGATGCGGTGGTCATGCACACCACCGATGGCGGTGACAGCTGGCAAGTGCAACTCGACGGGCGCCGCCTGTTGACCTTGCTTAACGCTTACTACGGCCCTCGCGCTGAACAAGGCGATGAAGTCGCCGCCCAGATGCTCAAGGAAGTAGCGATGGCCGCCAGTACCTCGGCGACGCCGGACGTATTGGCCGCACCCTTTCTCGATGTGATGTTCGATGAGCACGGCAACGGATTTGCAGTGGGTGCCTTCGGCATGTTGTTGCACAGCACGGATGACGGCCAGAACTGGCAGCCGTGGACCGAGCGCAGTGACAACGATCGGCGCATGCACCTGTATGGCCTGGCGGAACATGCGGGCATTTTTTACATCGGCGGTGAGCAGGGTCTGCTGCTGCGGCTGGATGGTCAGCAACAACGTTTCGTGAAAATCGATACGCCCTACACCGGCTCTTACTTTGGCGTCCGCGCCTTCGACGGTCTGCTGCTGGCGTACGGACTGCGCGGCAACCTGTTTGCCAGCCGTGATGACGGCCAGCAATGGCAGCCTGTGGCAACCAATCTCAATAGCAGCCTGGTCAGCATTGTCGAGCAGGGTGATGCCTTGATCGTCGTGAGCCAGGGTGGGCAACTGGTCAGTGTTGACCGGCAGAGTTTGCAGGTCACCCCGCTGGCAGATGCGCGGGTAGGCGAGGTGTATGCAGCCAGTGCCACCAAACAGGCTGGGAGCCTGCTTGTCACGCGCTTCAGCGGCGCCAAGGTCATCGATATCGCCCAGGCCAACTAAAGCCCTCGGCACGATTCCCCTACGAGAAAGAAAAAATGGTCGAGCAAAAATTCAACAGCGGGATGCCAGTGATTGCCAACCTGGAGGACTTTGACAAAAACTCCGGTGGCTGGTTTGAACGGGTCATATTCCGTCATCGCATGGTGGTTGTCGTTGCCTGCTTGCTCGCCACCGTGGTGTTGGGCTTCTTTGCTACAAGGCTTCAGGTGAATGCCAGCTTCGAGAAAATGATTCCCAGCTCCAGCCCGTACATCAAGAATTACCTGGCCTATAAAAACCAGTTGCCAGGCCTGGGTAACAGCATTCGCGTCGTGGTGGAAAACAAATCCGGTGATATCTACGACGCCGACTATCTGCTGGCGCTGCAAAAGGTCAACGACACCCTGTACCTGATTCCGGGAATCGACCGTTCCTGGATGAAATCGCTGTGGATGCCCATCGTTCGCTGGAAAGAAGTGACGGAGGAGGGCATTGATGGCGGTGCGGTCATGCCATCGGATTACGACGGCAGCGACAAGTCGATCAAGGCCTTGCGCCGCAACATCATGCGCTCCGGGATCATTGGCAACCTGGTGGCTAACGACGGCCAGTCGAGCATGATCGTCGCGCCGCTGCTCGATACCAATCCGCAGACCGGACAACCCCTGGATTACGGTGATTTTTCCAAGCAACTGGAAGCGCAGATTCGCTCGCTGGAAAGTGACAAGGTTGGCATCCACATTGTCGGTTTCAGCAAGCTGGTGGGCGACCTGATCGACGGCCTGTATTCGGTCATGCTGTTCTTTGGCGCATCGGTGCTGATCGCCGGATTGTTCGTCTATTTCTATACCCGCTGCCTGCGCAGCACGTTGCTGCTGGTGAGCGTGGCGGTGGCGGGGGTGGTGTGGCTGCTGGGTTTGATGCAAATCCTCGGCTACGAGCTGGACCCTTACTCGATCCTGGTGCCGTTCCTGATTTTTGCCATCGGGATTTCCCATGGCACGCAAAAAATGAACGGCATTCTTCAGGACATTGGCCGTGGCACCCATAAATACATCGCTGCACGCTATACCTTCCGCCGTTTGTTTCTCACAGGCCTGACTGCGCTCCTGACCAATATCGTTGGTTTTGCCGTGCTGGTGATCATTGATATTCCGGTGATTCGCGACCTGGCCCTGACCACCAGCATCGGTGTCGCCGTGCTGATTTTCACCAAACTGCTGCTGATTCCGGTGGCGCTGTCGTACCTGGGCGTCAGTAAGAAAGCCGCGCGTATCGCCATCGCCAAAGATCAGGCCGGCGCAGAAAACCGGGGTTTTCTCGGGCGTCTGTGGAGCGGCCTGGATCGCTTCACGGAACGGCCGATGGCCACGGCGGTGATTGCCGTATCGCTGGTGGTGACGCTGATTGGCAGCGTGGTGATGATGCATCTCAAGGTGGGCGACCTCGATCCCGGTGCGCCGGAGTTGCGTGCGGATTCGCGCTATAACCGCGATAACGCCTACATCACTAGTCACTACGGACTTTCCAGTGACCAGTTCGTGGTCATCATGAAGACCAATGAAGACAGTTGCCGTCTATACCAGTCGTTGCAAAGCATGGACAAACTGGCCTGGCGGCTGCGCCAGACGCCCGGTGTACAGACGACCCAGTCGCTGGCCGAAACCGTGCGGATGATCAGCTCCGGCATGGCGGAAGGCAGCCCGAAATGGCTGAGCATAAGCCGTGACCAGGCGATCACCAACTCGGCGGTGGACGCGGCGATGATTTCTGCTCCGGGGATCACCAACCAGCAGTGCTCGGTCACTCCATTGATCGCCTATCTGGCCGATCACAAAGCCGACACCCTGAGCCGGGTATTGAAGGTCTCTGAAGAATTCGCCAAGGAAAACAACACGGTCGCTGGCGCTGAACAGCCTGTGGAGTTCCTCCTGGCTGCGGGTAACGCCGGGATCGAAGCTGCCACTAACATTGAGGTAGAGAAGGGCATCATCACCATGTACCTGGCCGTGTATGGCGCTACGGCCTTGCTCTGCCTGCTGACCTTCCGCAGTTGGCGCGCAACCCTGGTGGCGCTGATTCCTTTGCTGATGACCACGATCATCTGCAAGGCGCTGATGGTCTGGTTGGGGATCGGCCTGAAAGTAGCCACCTTGCCAGTGATCGCCGTGGGTGTCGGTGTCGGCGTGGACTACGCGCTGTATCTACTCAGTGTGCAACTGGCGGTGCAGGAACGTGGCGGTAGCCTGGCGGTTGCGTATCGCCGCTCGCTGGACTTCACCGGTCGTGTCGTTGCCCTCGTTGGCCTGACCATGGCCGCCGGGGTGATTACCTGGGCCTGGTCGCCGATCAAGTTCCAGGCGGACATGGGCATTCTGCTGACCTTCATGTTCCTGTGGAACATGCTCGGTGCGCTGGTGCTGATCCCGGCACTCTCGCATTACCTGCTCAACCCGAAAGGCAACTCCAAGGCCGGCGTGACCCTCGATCTGGAGGACGCGCGCGCGCAACAGGAACCGCGCAAACCCGCGGCCAGCGCACCTACACCCCTATTGACCGAGCTCGCCTTACCCCGGCGTGTCCGCTGACTAATAGCCGGGCACAGACCTGGCTGGCAACTGCAAGGAGAGAACAATGTTCGAGTTATTGATGAGTGCCGACATGATGGTTCCGGACCCGGACGGCATGACGGAAATGTTGGTCGACAAGCTCGGCATCTACAAACACGAACGCTGGCGCCAGGCGTTCGATAATCACCCGTACATTGCGCATTTCCTGCGGGTACACAAATCCCTCGCGGTGTCGCCTACGCGCATCGAACCGCAGTGGCACCTGGATCGGCCGAACCCCGGTGATCCGTTGTTCCATGACTTTCTGGAAAGCCTGAAAGATTTCCAGGGGCATCATCGGCCGATGATCACGCACTCCATCGTGCTGGCCCTGCACGGGGACAAGTTCGACGCGCTGGTAGACAAACTGATGCGTCGTCGCTTGCCGTTCCGCATGGCGCAGCGCACCCCGGAAATGCCGTTCGACCGTTTGTGGCTGGGTGCTACTCCCGAGCAACCGTATTACCAACCCACTGTGGATGGCGGTTTGTGCATTGAGATCATGCCGACCGAGCCTTTGCAGATGCCGCCGGAAACCTATCAGTTGCCACCGATGCAGCCGCGTGATCTCAAGCCCGGCGACATGGTCCGCGTCACCGCCCGTGGCTTCCTGGTACGCGACCTCGATGAAACCCTGCGTAAGGTCTCGACCAACCTCGACTGGGAACCGAGCGGGCCGGTCGAGAGCATCGGCAGCGAAGGTTACCGCCGTGCGCGTATGGGTTTCACCGTGCCGAACAGTGCCACCCTCGATGTGCTCGAGGCGACCTACTGGAACACCGACGCCGGCCACTACGTCAATAACTGGGGGCCGGGTCCGTACTACATCCGCATCGGTGTCAACGATCTGGCTGCCAAGGCCGAGGATCTGCGGTCACGCGGCACGCGGTTCCAGTGGATCGAATCCTCAGAGGCCGTCGGCGGCCGTGCGTTGATCAAGATCGACCCACAAGAACTCAATGGCCAGGTCTTCGAGTTCGAGGAGTGCCCTGTATGAGCACAGCGCAAAAACCGCAGTCTCCCGTGCTGATCAACGATGCGGTGCGCCTTGAGCGTGATGCCATGGTGGGTTGGGTGGTACTGACCCGGCCCCGGCAGATCAACGCCATCAACGACGATATTCGTCAGGGCGTGCCGCAAGCACTGGCGCTGTTGCAGCAAGACCCGGACATTCGCGTGATCGTGATTCGCGGGGAAGGTGAGCGAGGCTTTTGTGCGGGTGCTGATATCAAGGAGCGCCGTGGCCCGGAATCGAGCCTGCAAGTGCGGCAGCGCATGGAACAGGTGCGCTGGATCGAAGCGCTGGATGGCATCAGCAAACCGGTGATCGCTGCCATTCATGGTTATTGCATGGGCGGTGGGTTGGAACTGGTGCTGGCGTGTGACATCCGCTTCGCCGCGCCCGATGCCGTGTTCGCCCTGCCGGAAACCGGCCTGGGGCTGATTCCCGGCGGCGGTGGTACGCAACGGCTTTCCCGAGTGGTTGCACCGGGCCAGGCGTTGGACATGTTGCTCACTGGAGACCGGGTGGGCGCCGAACAAGCGCAGCGCATTGGCCTGGTCAGTCGCTTGGCCAGTGACAATGCCAGCCTGGTGGACGAAGTGCGAGCCTTTGCTCAGCGCATCGCCAGCAAACCACCCACCGCGTCGGCTTTTGTCAAACAAGCGGCTCGGGCGGCACTGGACATGGACCTCAAGCGTGGCCTGGATCTGGAGCTTGATCTGTTCGCCTTGCTGGCCCCGACCAAGGATGCCCGAGAGGCAGCCCAGGCGTTCAGCGAGCGGCGCGAACCGCGGTTTACCGGCGAGTAAAGCGCCACCCAAAACAATAAGGAATAGAACATGAGCACAGGAAAACTGGCAGGGCGAGTGGCCATTATTACCGGCTCCGGTGGCGGCCTGGGCGCTGAGTGCGCACGGGTGCTGGCGTCGCATGGTGCAAGTATTGCGGTGGTCGATATCAATTTCGAGGGGGCCACAGCCGTGGCCCAATCACTCCTCGCCGAGGGTCATCAAGCCTTGGCAATCGCCACTGACGTGTCCTCGGAAGACGCCGTGCGGGCGATGGTTGCTCAGGTTAAACAGCATTTTGGCCGTATCGACATTCTGCACAACAACGCGGCGATCCTGAACGCCGAGCAACGTCAGCTGGACCGCGATTTTGTCAACCTCGACATGCAGGCCTGGGACCGGGCCATCGCCGTCAACCTGCGCGGCGCAGTGCTGTGCACCAAACATGTGATTCCGGTCATGCTGGAGAGCGGCAAGGGCTCGATTATCTTCGCCACTTCGGGTCTGGGCATGCAGGGCGATATGTCCCTGACCGGCTACGCCACCTCCAAGGCGGGGCTGATGATGCTGCCGCGCATGGTCGCCTCGCAATACGGCAAACAAGGCATTCGCGGCAACGCCGTGCAGATCGGCCTGGCGCCTTCGGAACACGCCATGCCTGAACCCTTGCTCGACATCCTGCGCGACAACCACTGCACTGCCGAGCTGGGCACGCCTCGGCAGATTGCCGATGTGGTGGCGTTCCTGGCCAGTGACGAATCCTCCTTCGTCACCGGCACCACGCTGGTCGCCGACGGCGGTTTCAGCAGCCACACCCCCTCCCTGGTGGCGATGCGCGCGCTGTTTGCGCAGATGGGTCGCACCGGCATGTAACCCTTGCCCGGCGCACCCTGTGCGGTGCGCCGCGGTTGATCTTTGCCGCCATAGCCGCCGCGTGCCGCTGTGGTTGAACTTCGACTTGGAATTAATTGATGAACCAGAACCAAAATGCGAGCACTACGGATTTTGATGTGATCATCGTCGGCGGTGGCACCAATGGCCTTTCGGCTGGCTGCTACCTGGGCCTGGAAGGCAAGAAGGTGCTGGTTCTGGAGGCATTGGACAAGGTCGGCGGGATGGCCTCCTCGGGTTACCTGATACCCGAAGCGCCGCAGCATCTGGTTCATCCCTGTGCCCTGGACATGATGTCGATGCGCGTGCATTCCCATGTACCAGCGGAACTGGGACTTGATCGACACGGTTTCAAATCGATAGAGCTTGCGCCGGGGTATGTGTACTTGCACCCGGATGGGCAATCGCTGATCTTCTGGCGCGATCGCGAGAAAACCGCCGCCGAGATCCGCCGGTTCAGCAGCAAGGATGCCGAGGCGTTTCTGCAGTTCATGAAAGTCATCGACATGTTCCTCGATATCGCGCTGCCGATGATGCGTGTCGACCCGGCCAAAACGAACCTCGGCGTGAAGCTGAAAATGCTTGGCACCGCGATCAAACACAAAGCCTTGAAACCCGAATTGATGGCGCTGATGACGGGCTCTGCATTGCAGGCGGCGCGTGAGCGCTTCGAACACCCGCTGACCATTTCCGCAATGTGCGCACTCACTGGCCTGGCGGGGGACATCAGCGCCGATGGCGGTGGCATCTATTACGCCTTGCTTGGTTTCCTCCATCGTTTTGGCGTGGGCCGGGTATTGGGTGGCATGCAGCAGTTGAGCAATGCCATGCAGGCTCGACTGGAAGAGCTGGGCGGGCAAGTGCTGGTGTCGGCCAGCGTCAGTGAAATCGTTGCCAGGGACGGTCTGATCAAAGGCGTGAAACTGGCGGATGGTCGTCAGTTCACCGCACGGGCAGTCATTGCTGGCTGCCACCCCAAGCCGGCGCTGGATATGGTTACCCCCGGCGAGATTCCCAAACACCTGTTGACCCGCATCGCCATGGCGCCGGCCAACGGCAAAGGCTCGGGGCCACTAAAGATAGATGTTGCCTTGCGTGGGCAGATTTCTGTGCCACGTTTCGCTGCCATTCGCGGCGATGGCGTGGATTTGCGTAAAACCGTCATGCTGATCGGCACCGAAGAAGCCGTGCTGGAAAACTTCGCCGCCTGCGCCCGTGGCGAAGTACCGAAATTGCCCTATATCACCGTCGCCGCTCCGAGTTCGGCTGACCCTTCACAAGCGCCAGCCGGGCAGGATGTGTTGTACATCTATCCGCCGGTGATGCCGGTAAATCCCAATGAAGGTTGGGACGCGCTGCGTGAGCGGGTGGCTGATCAGGTACAGGAACAGCTGTATGACTACATCGATGGGATCGAGGGGCAGGTGATTGGCCGACACATCGAGGCGGCTCCGGATTTTACTGCGCGCTTGAACACGGTGAATGGCTGCGTGGTGCATATCGACACCACCTCGATGCGCTCGAGCACCATGCGCCCGGCGTACGGTTTGGGCGGCGATACCTTGCCTGTGGCGGGGTTGTATCTGGGCAGTGCCGGTATTCATCCGGGCGGCGGGGTCAATGGCATGGCCGGGCGCTTGGCGGCCAAGCGGGTGAGCAAGTATTTGCGTAAAAAGGCTGACTGAAGCGGGTCGCTGATTCCAAGCCCAACAGAGAACCCACTGTGGGAGCGAGCAGGCTCGCTCCCACAGGGAAAGCTTATTGGGCGAGAGTGTGTGAACGGTGCTTAAACGCCGTCGACGTTTTTTTCTGCCCCCAGCGAAATACTCGCCAGCACAAAATCCGCCGAGTACTGCCGCCACGTGGCCATGCCTTGCTCCGAGTCCGTATCCAGCCCGGCAAGCGCCGACATCGAATAGCGGTTGGTAAACCAGCCAGTAGTCACCAGCGAAGCGCTGGCCAACAACAGGCGCGGGTTGATGTCTGCGCGAAAATCACCACTGGCCGCCCCCCGCAACAGAATCGCATCGAGCTTGGCAATCAGCTTCGGTGCCATTTCCAGAAAGTGGTTACGCGGCGTTTCGTGGGTGTCATGGTAGCGAATGCCTTCCAGCGCCAGGCTGCCGAGGAAGGGGTCCAGACGGTACTGGTCGAAAAAATGGTTGAGCACGGCGCGCATCGCCACTGGCGGTGAAAGCTCTTCGACATTGAGATTGACCAGCTCGGACATGATGTTGTCCGAGGATTCATCCAGTACCGCTACAAACAGGCCTTCCTTGGAGTTGTAGTAGTGGTAGACCAGCTGCTTGGTGACGCCGGCTTCCCGGGCAATTTCTTCCACTCGCGCACCAGCCAGGCCTTTTCTGGCGAACTCCACGCGCGCTGCCGCGAGCAGGCGATTCATCGTATTGCGTTTGCCCTGTTCGCCACCTTCTCCTGCCTTTACCGCCACCTCGTCCTCCTCATGCCAGTTTTGGCCAGGTTATTCACACCTTGAAGCATTTCCCCGGGGGCCTTCGTTTGACCCCGAGTCAAACGAAGCGGACTACCGGGGCAGACACAACCACATACCATGGGTTGGCAGCCGGGTAATCTTGGTGTGCAAGAAGAATAAAAACAAGACAGGAGCTCCTGATGAGCAACGAAAGCGCAGCACTGGACCTGGCAACCGCATACTCCGCTGTGTCGGAAATGTATCGCGGCACCGACCTGGATATTCACGCGGTGTGCCGCGAGCAACGGTTGAAATCGCCCATCTATGAAGGCGACTTCATCACCCAGTTTGGCGTGCCGACCAATGCCGGCACCCAGCAGGGCACTCGCCCGACCTTCGCCTTGTTCAAATACCAGGATGTAATGACTGTTCTGCGCGACGGTGCGACCTATACCAGCGGTTTTATTGCCGAAGGTCTTGGAGCGTTTTTCGATGGTTTGATCATTCTTGCCATGGACGGTGACGAGCACCGCAAGGTGCGCGCCTTGCTGCAACCGGCCTTTATGCCGGAGACCGTGAACAAGTGGCGCCCCCAGATCGATCAAGTGATTCGCGAGGAGTACATCCAGCCGATGTTGCCGGCGAAGAAGGCCGACTTGATGAAGTTTGGCCTCGAGCTGCCGATTCGCGTCATGTACGCTTTGATGGGCTTCCCCTCGGATGAGCCCTCCAAGTACAAGCAATACGCTGCGTGGGCCTTGGCCATTGTCGGCGGCAACCAGATTGACCCGAGCAAAATGGTTGAAGCGCGACGTCAGGCCGGCATCGCCGTCAAAGGTCTGTACGACGCGCTTGCCGAGGTGGTGGTGCAACGTCGTGCAGAGGGCAGCCAAGGCGATGATGTAGTCGGGCGTTTGCTGCGCGCGGAGTACGAAGGGCGCACGCTGGATGACCACGAGGTGATCACCTTCACTCGCTCGCTGTTGCCAGCCGCGGGCGAAACCACCACGCGCATGTTCGGCTCGGTGATGACCTTGCTGCTCACCACGCCCGGGTTACTGGACCGAGTCAAGGCCGACCGCTCGCTGATCGGCAAGCTGATGGACGAAACCACGCGCTTTGAACCAGTGGCCACCTTCAAGGTGCGCGAAACCGCCAGGGAAGTGGAATTTCACGGCGTGAAAATCCCCAAGGGTTCGTTCGTCCAATGCATGGTGGTGTCCGCCAACCGCGACGAAGACTCCTTTGAAAACCCCGATGTATTCGACATTGATCGCAAGCCAAAACCCTCCTTTGGTTTCGGCTTCGGCCCGCACATGTGCATCGGTCAGTTCGTTGCCAAGGTGGAGATCAGCTGCGCGGTCAACGCGATCCTCGATCTGTTCCCAAACTTGCGCCTCGACCCGAGCGAGCCTGTGCCGCTGATAGGCGGTGCGCAACTGCGCGGCGTGTCCAAGCTCCCGGTGATCTGGGACTGAACCAGGCTGAAAATCCGTTTCCAGGCCTCAACAAAAACAACAGAGGGCATTATGAGAACGTTTAAAACCATTCCAGAACGCGGTGATTTCGGCTTCCAACAATTGGTTGGGCCGCACCAGGTCACAGGCGCGTCGATGTCATCGGAACGCGGCTTCTTCGGCCTGCACCTGAGCAAGAGTTCGCCGTTCGGATCTGTGCGCGATGAGCAAGGCAATATCTATTCCTTCGTCCGCTCGCTGATGGCGCCCAACGGCACACCGAACCCGACCAAGTTCTTTTACCTGAACAATCACGTCGATAACGTCAACCTGCGCATGGACCACGAAAAAATGGCCCGCCAGGCGCTGACACCGCTGCCGGTGCACAGCCTGGAAGGCGATGTCGCGCGCTGGGCCAGCCAACCGGGTGAAGCCGGCAACGGCTGGGAAATCACTGCTAGCAGCGAACGGCTGACCTGGAAAGAAGAAGGCCTGTTTCACCTCGAAGGGCGTCTGCTCGGTCCGGGACTGCAGTGGTATTTACCCGGCGTGGAATGGGGCACCTTCTACGTTTCGCAGTTGTGGGACATCGCCGGTGTCTGTGAGGGGCGTCCGGTCAAGGGCGCCATGGCACTGGACCAGTTCTACATGGCCGAAGGCGGCGCCATTCACTTCAAGAAAGACCTGGTGGTGAACAACAACAAGCATGTGATCTGGTGGTCCTTTGTCACCGTTTATAAAGACGGCACCTGGGATACCGGCTCTTTCATGGTCGGTCACGACCATTTGGGCTACGCCATTTTCAACAATGAGAAAGGCGAGGTTCGGGTCACCACCGATATCGAAGGACAAACCGAACACAAGGACGGCAGCTACTTCCTGAAGTCCGCGAAAATCGTGCTGGAAGGCAAGGAAGAGTGGGAGTTTTTGCCTGATGAGAAGGGCGAGATGATCGACTTCGTCGGCGGCTTCCCGATCACGGCGCAGCAGGAAGGGCGCTGGCGTCGGGTTGGCGATACCCGCGAGCCTTCGCACTGGCTGGGCTGGGGCGAATCGGACCGGCGTAACGGCTCGGCCCGCAACGTTCCAGGCAAGGACCTGTAATCAGCCGGGTGCGCCGGGTTGCGATCATTATCCGGCGCATACGCTGCATCAGTAGCCTCTCTAATAACAACAATGAGGAATCACGATGAAATTCCGTGACAAAGTCGTGCTGGTCACTGGTGCCGGCCGAGGCATGGGCCGCGCCATTGCCCTGGCCTATGCCCGAGAAGGCGCCAAGGTGGTGGTGTCGGCACGCACCGCTCGATACGGTGAAGAAACGATCGCACAGATCAAGGCCCTGGGTGCGCAAGCCTGCCTGGTCGGTGGCGACATCGCCGACCGCGAGGCGATCAAGTCAATGGTGCAAGGTGGTGTAGAGCACTTTGGTGGCCTGGACATCGTGGTGCATTGCGCCGCCGATACTAGTCACGGGCTGATCGCCGAAATGGCCGATGACACTTTTGATCACATCGTTCGCAGCAATATTCAATCGTTGTTCTGGTTGGCCAAGGACTGCGCACCTTATCTGTCGAAAGCCGCCGACAAAGGCCGGCTGATTTTCATCTCGTCCGGCGAAGCCAACCGCAAATACACCCCTCGACTGATTGCCTATGGTTCCAGCAAAGCCTTCATGAATGCCTTCGCCCGTGGCCTGGCGGTGGAATTCGGCGCCATGAATATTCTGGTCAACGTCGTCGAGCCCGGACTGATCGGCACTGACCACATGCTCGAAACCCTTGGCAATGAACTGCCGCATAAACTCGCTGCACATTTCCCGGTAGGGCGTCTGGGCGAGTCCGCCGACATTGCCAACGCCGTACTGTTTCTGACCTCCAACGAGGCTTCCTATATCACTGGCACCTCGTTGCTGGTGGATGGCGGCGCCACCATGATCGCGTTGCCCAAGGTCGAAGAAATCCTCAAGGGCCATTAATCAAGTCGCACGTCCGCGATGGGAGTCAGGTCATGACATCGGATACACGCAGTAGCAACACCACGGCCCACGCTGGCAATGATTTTACCGAGTTCAAGCGCGGCTGGCGCGTGGTTGTGTTAGGCCTGTTTGGCATCTGCACCAGCATTACCGCTGCGTTGCTGTACGCCTTCGGCACCCTGGTGATTCCGCTGGAACAGGCGTTCGGCTGGAGCCGGGGCGACTTGCAAGCCTCCATCACCTTTCTCTTCGCCGGGGTGGCGATTTCCACGCAACTGGTCGGCTGGCTGTACCGTCGCTTCGGCCTGCGCCGGGTGGCGATTGTTTCGATCGTGCTGCAGATCGTCGGTTACTTTGCGATCACGCGGATTCAGGGTTCGATCGGCTGGTTGTACCTGGCGTTTTTCAGCATGCCGATCATCTGTGCCGGCACCATTGCGATCACCTGGACGCAATTGGTCAACCTTTGGTTCGAGCGTAACCGTGGACTGGCGCTGGCCGTGATTTTGTGTGGCACCGGGCTGATGGCAATGATTCTGCCACCCCTGTTGTCGCGGCTGATTGCCGCCTACGGTTGGCAAGCCGGGTTTATTGCATTGGGCGCAATGCCTTTGCTGTTTACGCTGCCCTTGTCATTGATGTGGCTGCGCATGCCGGCGCTGCTCGCCAGTCCTGACGCGACAACGCAGAAGGAACTTCCGGAGCTGTCCGGCATGTCCTTCAAACAAGCATTGCGCTCAGGCATGTACTGGGGCTTTAACGTCGCGTTGATATTGTCGGTGTCGTTGACCGTCGGCATGGTCACCAACATGGTGCCGATGCTGCAAAGCAAGGGCCTGAGTGCGCAGCAAGCCAGCCAGATCTTCAGCACCTTTGGTATTTCCATCATCGGCGGGCGTTTGTTGGTGGGTTATCTGCTGGACCGCTATTCACCTTCGGTGGTGGCCGCCGTGAGCCTGGCGCTACCCGCATTGGGCTGCGCGATCTTTCTCTTTGGCGGGGCGCAGAACACACCGTTGCTGGTGCTGGCGACCCTGTGCATCGGCGCCAGTGCCGGAGCTGAGTTCGATCTGGCGGCATTCCTGATGGCGCGCTATTTCGGCTTGAAGGACTACGCGCGGATATTTGGTCTGCACCTGTGCCTGATCACCATTGTTTCCGGTCTGGTGCCCATGCTGTTCGGCCATCTTTATGACCTGTACGGCAGCTATTCCGCCGTGCTGGTGTGCTGTTTCTGCTGCGCCATTATCGGCCCGACCATTCTGCTGTGGTTGAGGATGGAGCTAAGTTTCCTCGCCCGTCAGCAAAACCTCCAGCTACGACCACATGCCTGAACCCACTTGAGGATGAACGTGAAATGAGCATGGACAAACACACCATCGAGCACTTTCTGCACGGGCAGATCGACTGCTGGAACCGAGGCGATAAAGAGGGCTTTTTCGCTCACTATCGCAGCGTCTCGCCCAACGGCTTGAGTATCGAATACGTCGGCAAGCCGCAGGCTGATGCATGGCAGGTGCTGGAAGGCATGTGGGCGCAGCAGCAAACCAGGGTTCGCGTCGAGGTGCGCCAGTGCATCGTCAATGGCAATGAAGCGGCGTGCCATCACCTGAACGCCTTTCGTGAGCAGGAAGGTGGCATCGAAACGATCGAGTTGTATCGGTTCGAAGATGGAAAGTTGTCCGTACGTTACTTCATCAACCAGTAATCGTTGCGCACAGCCTCGTCAGAAAGGCTGTGCGCGTCGGCGCCTAGACGCCATCGGTGGAATGGGACAACTGCTGCCATTGCTCGATTTCCGCGAGCATCCTGTTGAGCTTGTCGCTGACCTGCTGATAAGCGTCGGAGCCCGCCAGATAACGCAACGGTGGATGTTCGCTGTTGGCCAGGTGCACCAGCGCATCGCCCAGTTTCGCCGGGTTGCCGGTTTGCTGATGGTTGTAGGCGGCCGAAGCGCTTTTGACCTTGGCGGTGAATGCAGCGTAATCCTCCAGCCCGCGGGTACCGAAGACCGCGGAGCTGGGGTCGAGAAAGTCCGTACGGAAAACCCCGGGCTCCACCAGCGTGACCTTGATGCCGAACTGCGTCACTTCCTGGGCCAGGGATTCGGAAAAACCTTCCACGGCAAACTTGGATGCGCAGTACAACGCCGCACCGCCCATCCCGACCATGCCCCCCATTGAAGACACGTTGAACACCCGGCCGCTGCGTTGCTGACGCATGACAGGCAGCACGGCGCGGCAGACGTTGAACACACCAAACACATTGGTCGCGAATTGCTGGGCGGCGTCGCTGGCGAAATTGTCTTCAAACGGCGCCAGTTGGCCATAACCGGCGTTGTTGACCAGCACATCGATTCGTCCAAAACGCGCGACGGCAGTCTCTACGGCGGCAAGCGCCTGGGCTTCGTCGGTCACATCCAGGGCCACTGCCATAACGCGCTCACCGTACTCGGCGAAGACGTTTTCAAGCGGTTCGATACGCCGGCCGCTGACCACCACACGGTCACCGTCGGCCAACGCGGCTTTGGCGATCGCAGCACCCAAGCCTCGGGCCGCACCGGTAATAAACCAGACTTTGTTCATTGCATCGCTCCAGTCGTTGTGCAAAAAAAATGCCGCGTCAGCTTTGAGGCGGGCGCGGCAGCGGGCGTGAAAGATCAGTGCGACGCTCAGTCGCGGTTGGCCGCTTCCCAAGCTTTCAGATCGAACCCGTCAGTGGCGGCTTCGACTGCCGTCAGCTTGGGCGCGCGAGCGAGAATCTTGCGCGCCGCCATGTGATCGCCCATGCGATTACAGGACTCCACGGCCACCAGACGGTCATTGCGGAAGCACAGCACGGACGCTTGATGTTCTTCGACTGAACCGAGCACGACGGTACTGTCATAGCCATGGGAGAGTCCGGCGATCTGCAGTTTCAAGTTGCCTTGGTCGGTCCAGAACCAGGGGAGGGCGCTATAAGGCGCTGGTTTGCCCATCAAGCGTGCAGCCACTGCGCGGGCCTGGTCGATGGCGTTCTGCACCGACTCGAGGCGGGTGTGTAACTCATTGTTTTGCAGGCATGGGAAGCTGGCGACATCCCCCACTGCGGAAATTTGCGGGTCAGAGGTCAGCAGACTGGCGTCCACCTTGATGCCGTTCTCGATGTCCAGACCGGCTTCAGTCGCCAGTTGTGCATTGGGGATCACACCGATACCAAACACCACCAGGTCAGCTGGGAGCGCACGTCCATCACCGGTTTGCACCGCGCACACATTGCCGTTGTCGCCGTCGATGCGGCTCAAGCCTTGGCGAAAGTCAAAATGCACACCCCAGGCTTCATGTGCCTGGCCAAACAGCTCGGACATCTCCCGCGAAACGGCGCGGGCCATGGGACGCTCGCCCAGCTCCAGTACGTGCACGTTAGCCCCTAGGGCAGCGGCCACTGCCGCGAACTCGAGGCCGATAAACCCGGCACCAATCACCACCACGTTGCGCGCTTCTTTAGCCAGCGGCGCCAGCGAGTCGGCATCGGCTTTGGTTTTGATACCGAACACTTGCGGCAGCTCTGCGCCAGGAACCGGCAGGGGGCGGTTGTGCGCGCCGGTCGCCAGCACCAAATGGTCGTAACTGACGGCAGCACCCGAGGCCAATATCACGCGTCGGTTCAGGCGGTCGATCGCGGTTGCCTGGTCATGCAGCAGTTCAATGCGCTGGGTGGTGTAGAAATCCGCAGGACGAAACAGCAGATTGGTCGCCTGAATCTTGCCGAGCAGATAGGCCTTGGACAATGGCGGGCGCTGGTAGGGCAGGCCTGGCTCATCGCCGATCAGGGTGATGCGCCCGTCAAAGCCTTCCTGACGCAGGGAGGCAGCGACCTGAAATCCGGCCTGGCCAGCACCGACGATAACGACTGAGGCGAGGGTCATGGGAGCTCCTTCAAGCGCATTCAGAATTGCGACGACGGCAGGTGCAGAACCATGCCGTCCATGTCTTCGCTGATGATCATTTGACAGCTCAAGCGGCTGCTGTCACGGCGCTCGAAAGCGTACTCGAGCATGTCGTTCTCCATGCCTTCCGCCGCTTGCACTTTGCCCAGCCAGGCATCGTCAATGTAGGTGTGGCAGGTGGCACAACTGCATGCACCACCGCAGTCCGCAGAAATACCCGGCACCGAGGCGAAGGTCGCGGCTTGCATCACTGATTGGCCGATGTCGCCTTTGACCTGATGGGCGGTGCCGTTGTGTTCAATAAACGTCAATGTGGGCATGTTCTGCTCCGATCTTGTTGGGTGGGGCTCAGGATTGTCTGGGAATGGTTTGCGCATTGAAGCGCGGCACACGCCCCAGGGTCAGTAGCAACAGCGGACCGATCAGGCAGCAAGCGGCGCTGTACACCAGCATCGCGCTATACGAACCGGTGCGCGCCAGCATGTACGCGAAGAGCAGCGGGGCCAGCGCCGAGGCCACGGTATTCAGGCCCTGATGCACGCCGAACAGGCGGCCGTATTCGCGCAGGCCGAAGTAGCGGGCAATCAGGAATGCGGCAATATCGAACTCCGCCCCGGCGCCGAAACCAACCAGCACCGCCGCCAGCATGAGCGGGGCAAATTCGGTGGTTGGGCTCAGGTAGATGAAACAACCGACGGCGGGTAGCACCAGGCTTAGTGCAGACACGGCTGGCGGCCACAGGCGATCGAGCAAATAACCAATCAGCATTCGGCCGAAGATCAGCGAAATACCGAAACAGCTGAAGATGGTGGCCGCGTCCCCAGCGGACAGACCTCGGGATTGCAGCATGGGCACGGTGCTGGTGACCATGCCGACAATCGAAGAAATCACCAGGCTGAGCGCCAGGTTGCAGGTCCAGAATTTCAGCGAGCCCATACCTTCACGAAAAGACATGCCGGGCAATTGCTCCAGCACATGGCCGTCGTCACGGTGACCTGCAACAGTGGGTAGCTTGAACCACAGCAGAATCAGCGGCAGCAGAACCAAAAGGTTGAGCAGCGCGAGAATCACGAAGGCCGCACGCCAGTCCCATTGCTCTATGCCCCAAGCCATCAGGCGGGGGATGGTGGCGGCGGTGACGCCGGTCCCGGACAGACCAATGGCTAGCGCCAGGCCGCGATTGCTGTCGAACCAAAGGCTGATCAGTTGGGTCCAGGTCACCGCCAGCGCGCCCATGCCGACGATGGGCAGTAGCGCAAAGGCGATGTACATCGACCATATCGATTGGGTCAGTTGCGTGGTCGCCAGGTAGCCGAGTGATAACAGCAGCAGGGAAATAACCGTAACGCGCTTCATGCCGTAGCGCAGGTTGAACCAACCCACCAACTGCAATGACACCACCGCGCCGCCAAACAGAAAGGTGATGCAGGCTTGCAGTTCACTTTTGCTCCAGCCAAAGGCATCGCCGAGCGGCACGACCAGTGTGCCGAAGCCATAGAGCAGGGCGGCGTTGATGCTGATGGCCACTCCGGCGACCGACAAAATCAGGATTTTCCAGCTTTGGCGGAACTCGCGCAGATCGATTGCCGCTTCGTTTCTAGACGGGTGCATGAAGTTGGCTTCCTTATAGGTTTTGTTGAGCCAAGCACTGCTACAAGTGGTGATGTGGACCACCGCCAGCAGATTCTTTGAACAGAATCTGGTTTTTTAATCAGAATAAAATCAGAAATTCGGATTTGTCCAGCGCAGCTATCTGACTAACGGACAAACGAATTTCATGCGTTGCACCCACTGTTGAATCACTCTGAAGCCAGCCGTGTTCAACATCCTGCTGCGATTCACCCGTTTTGATGCCAAGGCAGTGATTAGCGACAGCGGATGAGTCTCAGCATATCCGCGTTAAAAATTAATTGCACATAAAATAAATAAGTGTTCATAATTTGCAGAGGCTGAACCTGATAAAGGAGAAAAAAATGAGTTCAGAAAAAGCGCAATTCAAAGCGGTGGCCGACCGAAGCCGCTGCTGTGGTTATGGTTTGTGTGCTGCGATTTGTCCCAGCCTGTACAAGCTTGATGCCGATGGCATGGTGTACCTCGACGATGCCCGTGTGCCGCCGGAGTTGGAGGAGGAGGCTCGTGAGGGTGCAGCCGCCTGCCCTGCGGAGGCCATCTGGCTTGAGCCCATCACCCCGGATGACGAAGCTGTTTGATGGCGTGAGCGTCAGCCGCAACGTGATAACCACTGAGGTGAGGATGTGCTTATGGGACGATTACCAAACAAGGTCGCGCTGATTACCGGTACTGGCGGCGGCCAGGGCAGGGCGGCGGCGCTGCGTTTTGCCCGCGAAGGGGCGATTGTGGTCGGTTGCGATTTCAATGCCGAAGGCCACGAGGAGACGGCAGCCTTGATGCGAGCCGAGGGGTTTACCCTGTATGGCTCGGCACCCGTGGACCTGGGCGATCACAAACAGGCCAAGGCCTGGATCGATGCCTCCGTGGCTGAACACGGGCGCATCGACATTCTCTACAACAACGCTTCCGCCGCACGATTCGGGCTGGTCAGCGAGCTGTCGATCGAAGATTGGCAGTACACCATGCGCAACGAAATCGACCTGCTGTTCTATACCACCAAATATGCCTGGCACCACTTGGCCGAACAGCGCGGAGTGATCATCAACGTATCGTCCACCGCCGCGTGGGGTGGCTCGAAAGTCGCCGGCATTTCCGCGCATTCCGCTGCCAAGGGCGCTGTGGTGTCCTTCACTCGCCAGTTGGCGGTAGAAGGCGCGCCGTTCGGTATCCGTGCGGTCAGTTTGAGCCCGGGATTTGTCGCGACGCCGGGCACCCGGCCGTTTCTGGAAGACCCAAAAATGCGCGCGATGCTGCTGGATGGGGTATTGATGGATCGCCCCGGCGAACCCGAGGAAGTGGTGGCGATGGCGGTCTTTGTCGCCTCGGATGAAGCTTCATTCATTACCGGTTCGGACTTCGTCATCGACGGCGGGTTACTCGCGATCTAGCACGCGCGGCGCCCTGGCAAGGGCTACCGGCACCCTTTCATCTCGAACAATAACAAGGTGAATAACGTGGACATCATCGGTATCGGTTACATGGGCTTTGAGTCCCCCAATCTCGACGCGTGGCGCGAGTACGGCCCGCAGGTGATGGGTTTTGGCATCGGCAAGAACCCCGAGAGTGACCCCGATTCGCTGTACTTCAAAATCGATGATCGCCGCCATCGCTTCGCTTTCCATCCAGGCAAGGTTGACCGAATTGTCTACATCGGTTGGGAAGCGGTGGGGCGCATGGCGTTCGAGGACGGTATCAAGAAGCTGGCGGCCGCCAATATCGACTTCACCCGCGGTGACGCTGAACTGTGCGAAAAGCGTGGCGTGCGTGAATTAGTGCGTTTTCGTGACCCGGTGGGGTATCAGCACGAATTGTTTTACGGGCAAAAATGGATGCCGCGCTCGTTCCAGCCGGGCCGTCCGCACAGTGGTTTCCTTGCCGACGAACGAGGTGCGGGTCATGTGGTGCTGATCACTCCGGACTACACGCCAGAACTGGAGGACTTCCTGCTTAACGTCATGGGTTTCAGTTGGTATGGCGCCGGTGCGGGCAAAGGACGAACCGGATTCTTCCGCTCCAAACTCAACCATCACACCAGTCATGACATCGCGTATGGCCACGGGCCGGGTCGCATGGGCGTGCAGCATGTCGGGTTGTTTGTACGCAACGTGCGTGATGTCGGTGAGACCTACGACATCGTGCGTCAGCGTGAACTGCCGATGATGATGACCCTCGGCCAACATGCTCAGGACCCCCATCTGTCGTTTTACCATTTCAATCCGTCCGGGTTTGCCTTCGAGACCATTGCTGAAATCGAGCCATGGCAAGGCGATCCCTACGAGCTGAATCCGGAAAAACTCAGCCTGTGGGGCCACGAAATGGTCGGGCCAATTCTCGGCGCCAGCGTCAAGACACCGGAAGAAGTGCTCGACGCCGAGTACCTGCCGACGTACCTGGCCAAGCGCTGACATGCGTCTGGCGCGGGTCGAAGTTGCAGGGCAAGCGTTCTGGGCGTTGCTGGATGCGCAAACTGACCGCCTGCGGCGTATTGATGCGCCGTTCACCCACTGGGCCGGGCTAGGGGCGGATCTTGCGTCAGACGCCCTGGACCTGAGTGGCGATTGGTTGCCGTTGTCGGCTGCGCGCCTGCTTGCGCCGCTGGAACCGGGCAGTCGGGTGTTTGGTGTGGGTCTCAATTACCTCAGCCACCTCAAGCGCCTCGGCAGTGATGCGCCGGCACACCCTCTGGCCTACATGAAACCTGAGTCAGCGCTGGTCGGCGCCAATGACGAGATCGAATATTCGCCGCTGACAACCCAGCTTGACTATGAGGTCGAATTGGTCGCAGTGGTGGGCCGACCGTTGCTGGATGAACCCCATGCCAGCGACTGCCTGCTGGGGTACACGGTGGGCAATGACATCAGTGCTCGAGATGCCGGTAAACAGATCGGCCGCCTGGACTTGTTGACCCAGAAAGCCATGGACCGCACTACTCCGGTAGGTCCCTGGATTGTGACGGCAGACGAATTGGGCGTAATGGGGCAACCGGCGCTGGATATACGCCTCAGCGTCAACTACGAACTGCGCCAGCAGGACAATACGCGGCAGATGATTTTTCCTCTGGATGAGTTGCTCAATTATCTGGATGCACGCATCAGTCTGCGTCCTGGCGACCTGGTGTTTACCGGTTCTACCCACGGTGTGGGCCTGGAAAGCGGGCGCTTTTTGCGGCCGGGTGATCGGGTCGAGGCTGAAATCCAAGGCGTCGGCCGACTGCGCAATACCGTCGCTCTGCCACGCCAGCTCTGCCCCGCACGTGCGGCTGGGCGACTGGGTCAGCCGCTGGGTAACTAACCCGCTGATTTTGACAGGAATAGACGCTGAGGAGTGATGATGAGCGAGGGTTCGGCGTGGGCGCCGTTTCGCAACAAAGCGTTCCGCGGCTTATGGCTGGCAGCCGCAGTGGTCAACATGGCTATCTGGATGCAGACGGTCGCCGCGGCGTGGATCATGACCACATTGACGACGTCGGCAGCCATGGTCTCTCTGGTGCAAACCGCCGTGACCCTGCCGGTATTCCTGTTTGCCTTTCCCGGTGGGGTGATTGCCGATCGGGTGGACCGTCGCAGTTGGCTGATCATTACCCAGTGCATGATGCTGTTCGCCGCACTGGTGTTGTGTGTGCTGGCGTACAGCGCGCACCTGGAAACCTGGGGCTTGTTGGCGTTTACCTTTGTGCTCGGTACTGGCAGTGCGCTGGGCATGTCGGCGTGGATGGTGACCATGGTAGGTGTACTGCCCCGCGACCAGGTGCCGGCCGCAGTGTCCTTGAACGGAATTTCCATCAACGCCACCCGCGCTTTGGGCCCCGCGTTGGCGGGTGCACTGATTGCATACTGGAACACGACCTCGGTATTTCTGGTGATCGCGCTGTGTATGTTCGCGGTGCTGCTATTCCTCTTTCGTATCGCTCCCAACCCGCCTGCCGTGGGCTTGCCACCGGAAACCCTGACCGGTGGCATGCGCAGTGGCCTGCGCTATATCCGGCATTCAGCGGTCCTGTTCAGCGCCATGAAGCAGGTTCTGGTGTTCACCACGAGTGCCAGCGCTTTGTGGGCCTTGATGCCGCTGGTGGCCAAGCAGGAATTGGGTATGGACGCCGGTGGTTATGGCTTGCTCATGGCGTTTCTTGGCGCCGGTGCAGTGTTGGCTGCGCTCAGCTTGCCGCGGCTGTATCGCGTATTGGGCATGCGTCATCTGCTGGTTTGCGGCGCCATCTCCTTTGCCCTCGCCACCCTCACTGCCGCGCTATCCAACAACCGCTATGCGGTCTGCGCGATGATGCTGCTGGCGGGGTTCGGCTGGATGGCGGTCAACGCGACCATTTCCACGGTGGTGCAAACCTATGCCGCCAATTGGGTGCGCGCACGGGTCGCATCGGTCTATGTGTTGATCCTGATGGGCGCGATGGCGGCCGGCGGTGCGATATGGGGGGCATTGGCCGAGTATCTGGGGTTGAGCCAGAGCTTGTTGCTCTCGACACTGTTGTTGCTGGTCGGCATCGCGCTGACCCGAAATGGCCATGTGGAACTGGGCCAGGAAGCAGACTTTGCCGAGGTGCAGTTGACCGACACACTCCAGCTGGCCAGTCCGGTGTCCCATTCCGATGGACCGGTATCGGTGGAGATTTTGTACCGGGTGGCTGCGCCGGACCGCGATGACTTTCTGGCCGCTGTGTACACGGTAGGCAAGGCGCGACGGCGCAACGGCGCGCAAAACTGGCGTTTGTACCGCGACATGGCGGACCCGCAACTCTACAGCGAGCGCTTTATTGTCGAGTCCTGGCTGGAATACTTGCGCCAACAGGTTCGGGTGACCCAGGCCGACCATGCCCAAGAGCGTCTCATCGAGCGTTTTCGTCGCGAAGATCTGCAAACCCGTCGTTTGATCTATCAGCCGCCAGTGAAACTAACCGATTGAAGTGATCGAATAATTCCCAGATAAAACTTTTACAACGCCAATCATTCTCAGGTTAGAATGGCGCCACTCTAAAGTTACTGGATCGGGCATGGAACTCACTGACGTCAACGACAGCAGCAAATCGGCCGGCGCAACCCTCGTCAAACCCGTTTCCAACGCCATACGCATCTTGCGTTACCTCAGTCAGGTGGGTACGCCGGAACGTTCAGTGGACATCGCCCGGCAACTGAAAATCAATCCAAGCACCTGCTTCAACATCCTGCGTACCCTGGTGCAAGAGGAGGTGGTCGATTTCAGTGCTCTTTCCAAGCGTTACACCGTGGGCCTGGGCCTGGCGCGTCTGGTCGAACAATTGGTTACCCAGGGTCATCGCGTTCAGATGGCCAAACCGCTGTTGCAGAACCTGGCTGCACGCCAGCGGGTGACCATCACCCTGTGGCGAAAAATGAGCCCTGACCGCATCGTCATTGTCAGTTCCGCTGCAAGCCCGACCGATGTGCGTATCGACATGGCCGAAGGTCAGCGTCTGCCGATTCTGATGGGCGCCAGCGGCCGGTTGTTCGCTACGCAGATCGACCTCGACGATCCGGAAGTACAGAGCAGTTTCGAGACGATTCGTTGGGCTCAACCTCTTTCGCTGGAGGTTTACCGTGAGGAAGTGAGACAGGCTGCCGAGCGTGGTTGGGCAATGGACGACGGGCATTTCTCGGGGGGGATTCTTGCGATTGCGGCGCCGGTCTTTTCACCGACCAACAGCATCGATTTCACCGTGTCAGCAGTGATGTTCCGTGGCCAACGGGACGAAGAGGGCCTTGCCGAACTGGGCAAGGCGTTGATCGAGTTCTGTAGCGAAGTGGCCGGCGTACTCTACTGAGGCGCGCCGTTACTCGCGAACCAGTAGCAGGCTGCCCCCCAGCGGGCCGCCTCCGGCTGCCACCGTACTGACGCGGTGTTCGCGGGTTTGCCGGCCTTCGGCACGGCCCCACAGTTGCAGGCAGGCTTCATGCACGTAACCCAGGCCGTGGGTGCGTCCGCCAGACAGCTGCCCGCCATTGGTATTGATGGGCAAGCTGCCCTCCAGTGCGATGCGCGTGCCACCCTCGACGAACGCACCACTTTCCCCGGTGGGGCACAGGCCCAGGGCTTCAAGCCAGATCAGGGTCAAGATCGAAAATCCGTCATACAACTGCGCAGATTCAACATCCTGCGGGGTGTAGTCGGTGCGTGCCCACATCATCTCTCCGACATCGAAGGCGGCCATTTTGGTCAGGGAGATCTGATCCCACGACCATGGCTGGTTCAACGCTGCGCCCATGGCCTCGATGCGGATCGGTTTGTTCGGCTGGTCCTGGGCGATATCGCGACGGGACAGGATGATGGCGGTGGACGCATCGCAATGCACGTCGCAGTCGAACATGCGCAGAGGCGTTGAAATCATCCGCGATGCCATGTAGTCGTCCATGCTCATCGGCGTGCGATACAGCGCCTTAGGGTTGCGCATGGCGTTCTGGCGACACGTCAGGGCTATCTGCGCCAGCTGCTCCGGTCGGGTGCCGTATTCATGGAAGTGACGCTGGGCATACAACGCCATCAGGTTGATGCCCGATTGCACATTGAACGGGGTAAACCACTGCCAGGCGTAGCTGCTGTCGCGACCCTGGGTTTTATTGGTCAGTGCGCCGGCCTGTTTGTTGACCATGCGCGCCGACGCTTCGGTGATGGTGCGAAACACCAGTACGTGCTTGCACAGGCCCGCCGCAATCGCCATGGCGCCGTTGATCACCCCGGTGAGCGGGCCGGGCCCTTCATAACCGCCACCGAACCAGTTGACGTTGAGCCCGAGGGCACTCTTCAGCGCACTGGGACCGACCGGTGAAAACGGGTCGCCATTGTTGTTGTCGCCCGGCCAGCAGGCCACGCCGTCGATGTCGCTGCGTTGCAGGCCGGCGTCCGCAATGGCTTCCAGGCAGGCATCCAGGGTCAGGCGCATCGCTGACTTGCTCGACGGTCGCCCGATCTCTGATTGACCGATACCGGTAATGGCTACGTCTTTTTCATAACGATGATCGAACATCACTGATCCTTCTCGAACAGAGGTAACCATACATCCTCGACATTGAGGAAGCTGACCCGTACCGGCATGTCGATCTGCACATCCGTGACCGGCATGCCCACCACGTTGCTCACGAACTGCAAGCCGGGTTGCTCAACCAACTCGATGATCGCCACCACATAGGGCACCTCCAGGTCGGGGGTCCAGGGCTGATAGTTGATGGTGAAGCTGAGCACTTTGCCCTTGCCGGACACCGCTTGCGGCGCCACGTCAAAGCTTGCGCAATGCGGGCAGAGCGGGGCGGGCGGGTGGAAATACCGGCTACAGGCCGCGCAGCGATGAACGAGCAGTTCGCCCTGTTGACCGCCTTGCCAGAAGGCGCGGTTGTCGGCGTTGAGTGCAGGCAGTTTTCTAGGCATCAGCGGTCCGCAGGTGAGTGTTTGACTTGAAGTCATACAGTATCATTTGTACATATTTTCTAAAAGTGTCATATATTTATCTGGACAAAGGCGCGAATCGACCGTTCGCGCCGTAAAACAACAACAAGAGGATTTCGCGATGTTCCAATCATTATTGGACAAGAGGGTAGTCGTCACCGGCGGGTTTGGTGCCCTCGGCAGCGCACTTGGCACATTTCTGCTGGCGCGAGGCGCGCGGGTTGCGTTGCTGGATCGCAACGAGGCCCCAGCTGCCTTGCTGGATACGGAAAACCTGCTGTGCCTGGGCGGTGTCGACCTGACCTCGAGCGAGTCGGCCAGCGCTGCGTTCGAGCAGGTCGCGGCGCATTTGGGTGGCATCGACGGTTTGGTCAATGTCGCGGGCGGTTTTGCCTGGGAGACCGTCGAAGGCGGCAGCCTGCTGACCTGGGATCGGCTTTACCAGATGAACGTGCGTACCGCCGTGGTCAGTTCCCAGTCTGCGTTGGCGCACCTGCTGGATTCCAAGGCCGGGCGCATCGTCAACATTGGCGCGCTGGCCTCGGTCAAAGCCGCAACCGGTATGGGGGCTTATGCCGCCTCCAAGGCCGGTGTAGCCCGGTTGACCGAGGCGTTGGCCGAGGAGCTGAAGGATCGTGGTGTAACGGTCAACGCTGTGCTGCCGAGCATCATTGACACCCCCGCCAACCGCGCCGACATGCCTGATGCCGACAGCGGCCGCTGGGTCACTCCGCAGGCGTTGGCGGCGGTAGTGGCGTTTCTGTTATCCGACGAAGCCGCAGCGGTAACCGGTGCACTGCTGCCTGTGAGTGGCCGCGTATGAGGCTGGTGACGTATACCGATGCCGAAGGTTTTGATCGCGCGGGGGCATTGCTCAATCGGGACCAGCAGGTGCTCGATCTGCAAAATGCTTACCGCCTGCGAGAAGGTCGTGACAGTGTGGCATTGAGCAGCATTCTGGCCTTGGTGGAGGCCGGTGAGCCGGCGTTGAACCTGGCCCGTGCGCTGGTCACCAAGGCACCCTCGGCGGCGGTGCTGGAGCGTGCCAGCGTGAAGCTGCGCGCACCGATCCAGCCACCTCCACAAATGCGCGACTGTTCCTGCTTCGAATTGCATCTGCGCCAGAGCTTCGCGGCGGCCCGTCGCGCGCGTGCGCTACGTACCGAAGACCCGGAAGCCACGCTGAAAGCGATGAACACTCGTGCTGACGATCGGGTCATCGAGACTTTCAACAAGCAGCCCATCTACTACAAGGGCAACCGTTTCGCGGTGATTGGCATCGACGATGAATTTCAATGGCCGAGCTACAGCCGGGCGATGGATTTCGAACTCGAGTTCGGTTGCTACATCGGTAAGCGCGGCAAGGACATCAGCCGTGAGGCCGCCCGGGCGCATATCGTCGGCTACACCATCTTCAACGACATGAGTGCCCGCGACGCCCAGGCCCTGGAAATGCCCGGCATGCTCGGCCCGGCCAAGAGCAAGGATTTTGATACGGCCAACATTATGGGGCCCTGCCTGGTGACAGCCGATGAACTGGGTGATCCCTATGACCTGAATATGGTTGCCCGGGTCAATGGCGAGGAGTGGGGGCGCGGTAATACCCGTGATATGCGCTGGAGTTTCGAAGACGTGATTGCCCACGTGTCCCGCTCGGAAACCCTGTACCCCGGTGAGTTTCTGGGCTCCGGCACGGTCGGCAACGGCTGCGGCCTGGAGCAATTACGTTATTTGAAGCCTGGCGATGTGGTTGAACTGGAGATCGACGGCATTGGTGTGCTGCGTACTCAAGCGGGCAAGCCATCGAGCAAGGATTGACGCATACGTGAATGACGGAAGAATTCACTTACAAGTAGAAAGTGAATTCTATGTACATAAATAGAGAAAGTGTCTTATATTTCGTTGCGACCACTGTCGTGACGCTCTGATCAGGAGGCAATCATGCTAACAAAAACAAGCCCCGTATTGTCTGATGGAACCAAGGTCTCGGACCTTATCTATCCATCCAGCCGTGAAGTACAAATGCGCGTGTTGTCTGACCGCGAAATCTACGAGCTGGAGATGGAAAAAATCTTCGGCAAGATCTGGGTACTCCTGGGTCACGAGTCGGAGATCCCCAATTCCGGGGACTTCATGGTCCGCGACCTGGGCTCCGACTCGGTCATTGTTGCCCGTGGCAAAGAGGGCGAGGTGTTTGTAAACCTCAATGTGTGCCCGCACCGCGGCATGCGCATCAGTACCGCTGATTGCGGCAATACACAAATTCATAAATGCATCTACCACGGCTGGGCCTTCCGCCCGAATGGCGACTTTGTCGGCTCACCCGTCGAGCGTGAATGCATGCACGGCAAAATGCTGCCCAAAGAAGAACTGGGCCTGAAAAAGGCTCGGGTCACGCTGTATGGCGGTCTGGTCTTTGCGACCTGGAATATCGATGGACCATCGTTCGACGAATTCCTGGGCGATGCCAAGTGGTATTACGACATGCTCTTCTGCCGCTCCGACAAAGGCATGGAAGTACTCGGTCCACCGCAGCGCTTTATCGTTAACGCCAACTGGAAGACGGCTGGCGAGCAATCGGCGGCCGACGGTTTCCACACACTGACCTTGCACCGCTGGTTAGGCGAAGTGGGTAACTACGCCAAGAAAGGCGAGGGCGAAACAGCCGACCTCAGCCCGGAAATGATCGGCGTCGAAATCAGCTCGCCGCACGGCCATGCGCTGCGTTGCATCGACCTGGCGCGCAAGATCAAGCGCCTCACCGGACTCGATCCGGCAGAGTTGAGTGTGCAGCAAAAGCTCGAAGCATTGCCGCCTGCCGGCATGACCGCCGACATGGTCGAACAGCTGGCACGCAACTTGACCGAAGATCAGTTGAAAGTGCTCACCAGCATGCCGCCGCAAGTCGGTGGGATGTTCCCGAATATTCTTTTCGGTTTTGTCTACATTCCGCAGCCGGATGGCACTGTCGTCGGCTCGATGACCCTGCACGCCTACGTGCCGCAAGGTCCGGACAAGCTCGAGTTCGTCAACTGGGTGTTTGCCGAGAAAGACGCTTCCCCGGAACTGCGCGACAAGATGCTCAAGCAAACCATCCAGCTGTTCGGCACGTCCGGCATGGTCGAGCAGGATGACTCCGATACCTGGCCGCACATGACGCTGGCTGCCAAGGGGGCGATGGGCCGCAAGAGCACGATGAAATACCAGGCAGTCTTTGAAACCGGAGCACCGGAAGGGTGGCCTGGCCCCGGCATCGTCAACGAAGGTTTCACCAAGGACGATACCCAGTGGCACTGGTGGTTGTACTGGCATGAGCTGATGACCGCATCGGACGAGAAATAAGCGTTCGCCAGTCCTGGTTCGACAGCGGTCCTAGCGGGCCGCAGTCGCCGGTAACAGCATTCACGAGTACAAGAATAAAAGTTAAGGAGTTACTCATGGCTCAGGTTCAACAACGCGGTGTGGAGGATATCCAGCCGGGTTCCCCAGTCGGTACCAAGCGAGTACCGGTGGGTTCGCCGATTTACAACGATGTGGTGACCTTTCTCTACGAGGAAGCCACGCTGCTCGACCAGATTCGCCTGCAGGAGTGGGCCGAACGCCTGGACACCGACCTGGTGTACACCGTGCCGCTGCGCCAGACGCGCTTGGCCGCCGAGTTGAAAACCACCATCGTGCGCAGCGTTCAGCATTACCACGATGACTACCGCTCGATCATGGGCCGAATCCTGCGCCTGTCCGGCAAAAGTGCCTGGGCGGAAGATCCTCCTTCGCGTACCCGACGTCTGGTGACTAACGTGTTTGTCGAAGAAACCGACAAGAGCGATGAGTTTGTGGTGACCAGTTACCTGCTGCTGACCCGTAGCCGTTTCAAAGATCACCATGTCGACATCATCAGTGGCGAACGGCGTGATGTGCTGCGTCTGAGTGAGGCGGGATTCAAGCTGGCGCGGCGCGAAGTCATCATCGACCAAGCGGTGCTTGGAACGCCAAATCTGGCCGTCTTCCTCTAGGCATTATCGGCGGTCTGGTTCGAATCCGGATCGCCGGGCCTTGCGGATGATGGTCGCGCGGCTTTTGATATGGGAGCCGTGTGACTATTGGTGCTGCCTAAGCCACTCCTGGTCCTGGGCGCACAATTTGAACTGTTCATTGCTGAAGTCCAGCGTCGAACCCTTCATGCGCAGTGCCTGTTCCGCGCGTTCGGGTTGTTGGCTGTAGCAGCGGCCGGTGTTCAGGGCATGAATCTGCTCGTCGAGGTTGTACGCGCGCCCCATCGAAATCAGGGTGCAGCGGCGAAGTAAAAGAGCCGCTTCGGCGGCTTCTTCATTGAGGGCATTCAGTGCCCAGCGTGCCATGCCTTCGCGAAGATTGATGCCGCAATAGGGTGAGGGTCCTTCGATCATGGTGCCGTCTACTTCCCAGGTCAGGTCTTCATTGCCATCGCGTACCAACGTAGAGCGGGTGCGGTTGTCGATGCGCTGGCCCACGCTAATGTCATAGCGGCGCTGGCGGGAGCCACGTGCGGCAGCAGCAATGGCGAGCCCCGCGAGATCGAGCAAGTGGGTGCATTGATGACTGGCGTCGGTCTGCCGGGTGACTGAATGGGCTATCCGGTCCAGCTTCATCCCCCGCAATTGCTGTAATTGATTGCAAGCCTGCGGGCACAGGGAATAGGGATAGCGCAGCGCTTCACCGCCAATGGCGATGACTTCACCTGCGCGGTAGCTGACCCACACCCGGAAGTGGTGGAAGTCGTCTTCCAGAGCGGCGCGAACTTCGCCCGTGCCATTGGCATGCTGAGCAATGATGTCTACGCGGCGACGAAATGCAGTCATCCTCAATATCCTTGTTTCAATGCTGTTCAGGCTGACGAAATAAGCTATATTTGAACACTATAACCAAAAATGTTCACTAAAAAACAAGAAGTGGAGTGACTATGGCACTGCTAAATGAACAGGTTGCGCTGATTACTGGCGCAGGTGGCGGAATCGGCCGCGGCATTGCGCTGAACTTTGCCAAAGAGGGCGCTGCCGTGGTGGTCGCCGAGCTGGATGTCACCAGTGGCGAGGCCGTAGTCGCCGAACTCAAAGCGCTGGGTGCCCAAGCGGTGTTCATCAAGACTGACGTGTGCAGCAAGGCCGATATCGAAGCCGCCGTGCAATTAGCCGTTGATCAATTTGGTGGCCTGGACATCCTGGTTAACAATGCCTTTGCACCCACCCCTAATGTCCTTCTGGAAGAAAAAACCGACGCGATGCTGGAGCAAACCCTCGGCTCTACAGTGTGGGCGGCCTGGTGGGCGATGAAAGCCGCACTGCCGCATATGAAAGCGCGGGGCGGTGGCAAGATCATCAACTTCTATTCAATCGATATCGAGATCGGCGCCTGGCTGCACGGCGATTACAACACGGCCAAGGCAGCGATCGTCGGGCTGACTCGCAGCGCCGCCTCTGAATGGGGGCGGTTCAACATTCGAACCAATGCCATCGCACCTACCGCGATGGGCGCCACCTTCCACAAACTTGCCGCAGAAAACCCGGGCTTTGCCGAAATGTCCGCTTCAATGCGTCCGCTGGGCCGCTGTGGCGAGCCTGAAGCCGACATTGGCCCGGTGGTGGTATTCCTCGCGTCGGAGATGTCGCGCTTTATCACCGGCGAGACCATTCACGTCGACGGTGGCCTGCACCTACCCGGTTACAACTCCCGCCCCAAAGGCATTCCCGTGCGCGAGTATTGATTTCACACGATTAATGCAGGAGCGAGCTTGCTCGCGATGGACGTTAACGATAACGCGCACGTTCTTGTAAAACGCGTTGTCCTTGAGTTCATCGCAAGCAAGCTCACTCATACAAAGGCGACACCAGGCCCAAGAGAAGCGAAAGCTCGCTTCAAAGCGGGCTTTCGGCGTTGGATGGCCGACACATGCCAGGTAGTACTGTTACTTTTTGGACACCACGATCGATGTGGTTTCCAGATCCCAGGTGGCGTCGGTTTTACCTTCATCGCGCAGCAGATACTTCAACACCCGGCCCTGCGGGTTTTTCGGCAAGCTGCTGCGAAACTCGATGTAGCGCGGCAAGGCATAGTAGGGCACCGAGTCGGTGGCCCAATGGAACAGTTGCTCCGGCTCAAGCGTCACGCCTTCATGCAGCACGGCAGTCACCTTCACATCATCCTCGCCTTTATCTGAAGGCACGGCATGCACCGCCACTTCGGCCAGTGCCGGGTGAGAAGCAAAGGCTGCTTCCATTTCAAAGCTGGAAATGTTCTCCCCCCTGCGACGCATGTAGTCCTTCTTGCGGTCGACAAAGTAGAAGAAGCCAACATCATCGAATTTGCCAACGTCGCCGGTGTGGAACCACATATTGCGCATCAGCTTCTGGGTATCCTCCGGACGACGCCAGTAGCCCTGGAACATGATGTCGGGACGGAGCGGGCGCACCACGATTTCGCCAGGGGAGTTGGGCGGCACTTCCTGATCGAGGTCGTCGACGATCCTTACGTCAAAATCTGCAATACGTTTACCCGACGAGCCGGGCGCGGCGTATTCCCCGGCAGCCAGCGAAGTGATAACGCAGGCTTCGGTCAGGCCATAGCCGTTGCCGCCTACCAGCTTGGTGCCGAAGCGCTCGCGCCAGATCTTTTTGGTTTCTTCGGTATAAGGGTTGCCACGGGCGGTATGGATCTGCCCGACGCAGCGCAGCATCGCTTCGTTGTCTGGCGCCTGGGCGAGGAGGCCGCCCATGCCACCCAGGATCGAGGCAATGGTCGCGCCCGAGCGCTCCACTTCCGGCCAGAAATTCGAGACCGAGAATCGCGCAAGAATGGCGGCGCGCGCGCCCACCAGAATGCTGGCAATGATCGATACACACAGCGCATTCATGTGAAACAGCGGCAGCGGCGTGATGGTGACGTCGTCGGCACTGGCCGGACCGGCACGTAGTTGCAGGCGCGCCAGATTGCACATGAAGTTGTAGCTGATCATGCAGCCCTTGGAAGGGCCCGTGGTGCCCGAGGTGTAAATCAGGCAGGCAAGGTCTGAAGGTCGCGGTTTATTGGCGAGTGGGGTGGCGTCATGGCCACGCCATTCATCCAGTGGCGCAATACGAATCGGGCAATCAGGAACTGCCTCGAGGGTGCCACGGTGAAGAATGTGGTGTACGTCCTGCAGTTGTTCGGCGAGTGGTGTGATGCGCAGCAGGTAGGCCGCTTCGCAGATCACCACCGAGGTGCCGGTATCGGCGATCTGATGGCGGAGGAACTCGCCCTTGAGCGCGGTGTTGATCGGCACACTCACGGCGCAGAGCTTGTTGATGGCCAGCCAGGTGGTGACGGCATCGATGTTGTTATCCAGCATCGTCAGCACGGTTTCACCGGCCTTGACGCCCAGGGTGGCAAGTGCGTTGGCCATCTTGGTGGAAAGTGAGTCAACCTGAGCATATGTGTATAACTCACCGCTGAAATCCAGCAATATTTTGTCTGGATGCCTTGCTACCGCACGATCTAACGCATCAATGACAGTGTCTCGTTCTCCCACTGTCCAGGTGTCTGGATTTCCACTGCTACCCATCAGTTTTCTCCTTTTAGGCACCCATAACCGGTCGGGCTGCCTGATTTTATTTTGAAGAGAGAATCCAATTCTAAATACAAACTCATCAAATGTCTTTAGCAATAAGTTGAACATATAGTGTTATTTATGCACAGATCCTGTGGTAACGTTGCACAATCTTTACTCTTCATGAGCCCGTCACGCCATGCCAAAAGTCGCATCCAAGAAAGCAGAGGCGCCTGCGCCGGCTCCCAAATCCAAAAAAAATGCGCCATCTGAAGCAGGGGCGAGCCCGGCTAAACCCGTAGAGCGACGTGCTGCTGCCAACTCAGTGGCAGGCACCAAGGTCAAGCCGAATCGCCGTTCGGAAGAAACCATTGCCAACATCCTTAAAGCCACTGAAGAAGTCGTGCTGATGTCTGGCGCGGATCGTATTTCGATTCTGGATGTGTGCCAGGTAGCGGGCGTTTCCCGTGGCACCTTTTATCGCTATTTCGCCTCGCAGGAGGACTTGTTGGACACCTTTTCGCGCCACAAGCGCGAAAGCTTTCACAGCTTGCTGTCCCAGGAACTCGGTCACATCAGTGATCCGGAAGCGCGCTTGAATGCGCTATTTGCCTATCTTGATAACTATCTAGAGCAAAGTCGGGCTCGTCGTCTTCTTGTGGTTGCGCCCGACTACGCGCTGGGCTTCTTCCGACGGATTTTCCACGATTCGATCGTGCGCTTTCAGGATGGCCTGGGCATCGTTTTCGACGACTGGGACGAACGCCTCGGGGTGCGTCTTGACCGTGAGCTGATCTGCGAAATGATCATTCGTTACGTGTTGAGCGAAATCCTCGTGCCAGAAGCCGCAGGGCGTCGATTGTTCCCGGTCCGGGTGAGAAAACTCCTGGGCGCGCTGATCATGGGTTCTACCTCGCGCACCCGCCGCTGACCTTAAAGAACTACCCATCGCGCTAACCAAAGCCCCCGTTTATCGGGGGCTTTGCGTTTTCGTACGCGAATTTTCTGCCACCTGCATTCCATTCTTTTTCAAGGCTGACTCGTAGTTTTTAACCTCGCAAAGCATTTTTCGACTCGGGTCGAGGGCTCTGGGTCAGGCCTCTCCGCGCGCCAATAAAATAAATTGAACAGTATTTTGATTTATGATCAATTTAATCTTAAGCTCTGGTCTTAGCAGTGAGCCGTCGGCTTCCCCTTTTCGCGGCAATTTGATCCAGGCCGCGTGAAGGCACCGCGCAAATAACCAACAAAAAGTGCCAACTTCGAGGTACCTAAACATGCTTATCGATCTTCACGCCCACGCACCGCACCCTGGCTATTACAACCAGCACCCTCACTGGGGGCCGTTCTTCGAGCAGCACGCCGATGGCGATATCAAGCTGCGTGTAGGTGACTGGATTCTCGGTCTTGGGTCGCCAGAGCGTAAGGCTGCCGTGCGCTCCGGCAAGGGTCCCAAGCTTGAAGAGTATTTTGCGCGCTGGGCTGATCCGAAAGTACGCTTGGCTGGCATGGACGCAGCGGGACAGAATTTGCAGGTCGTTTCCGTCCCATCCCACTGCTACATGTACTGGACCGAAGCCGAATTCGCCGTACCTTTCGCCCGCACCGTCAACGAGACACTCGCGGAATACTGCTCCGCGGCCCCTGATCGCTTGATGTTCTGGGCTCACGTGCCTTTGAATGCGCCAGAAGCGGCGGCGGCTGAATTGCGTTACGCCTGCACCGTACTGGGCGCTAAAGGTCTGGTTGCTGGCGGCGCCAACTTCGGCGGCCTGGAGTTCGATTCGCCGGAACTCGACGTGGTGTGGAAAACCCTCTGTGACCTGGATCTGCCGATGTTTATTCACGGCTACAACCAGTCGGTCACCTGGGGCAAGAACGCCAACGACGACCGCTACGAAACTACCGCGATCGTGGGTATGCAGTACGACGAAAGCCGTTGTTTCTGGAACCTGATTTGCGGCGGCGTGCTGGATCGCTTCCCCGACCTTAAGGTGTACATCACCCATGGCGGCGGCTATGTCCCGTACCAACTCGGTCGTCTGGCCAAGACCAACGAGAACCTCGACGTCAAATACAACAAAAAGCCGCTGCTCGAGTACATGAAAAACTTCTACTTCGACGTTGAGCTGCATGAAGTACCGATGCGCCAAGCCTTGGTCGATATCATCGGTGCAGACCATGTGCTGTACGGCAGCAACTTCGGCGGTAGCGATGCCGTGCGTCACGACCTGACCCATGGCCTGAAGTTGTCCGACGCCGACTTGCGCAAGATTCGCTATGAAAACGCATGCCGCTTGCTGCACATCGATCCTGCCAAGTTGGGCAAGGTAGGTGCCTGATGAAACTGGCGCGATGTGAGTATTTTGAAACGGGCGTTTTTTGGGCGGTGGTCGATGTCGCCCAAGATCAGGTGACACCGATTTCCGGCAATTTCAAGGATTGGGCGCCCGGCGTGGCTGCCGGACGCGGCATCAGTTCGTTGCGTTTCGCCGGGCCTGCGCTGCCACTCTCCAAAGTGCGCCTGCTGCCACCGATAGAACCCGTCAACCGGGTGGTCGTGGCAGGCGCCAATTACGCCAAGCATTTGGTGGAGTTTGGATTGAGTGCGCCGTCCCAGCCAGTCGCCTTTCTCAAGGCTTATGGCGCGCTGATTGGCGCCAATGACCCGATCCGCTTTCCACCGTTGACTGAGGAGCTCGATCACGAAGTTGAATTGGTGGCGGTCATCGGTACTGACGAGATTGACCTGGAAAACCCGCTCGCTTGCGTGCTCGGTTACACCGTTGGCAATGACGTCAGCGCGCGAGACCTGCAGCGTAGCGGGCCGGCGGGTATTGGCATGGATCTGTTCGCGGCCAAAAGCCAGGATCAGACCACCGGGCTGGGTCCCTGGATCGTCACGAAGGATGAATTTCCGCAAGGGTCACCAACGCTGCGCCTGACCTTGAAAGTAAATGGTGAAACGCGCCAGGACGGCTCCACCGGCGAAATGACCTGGGGTGTTGATCATCTGATCCGCTTTGTCCAGCAGCGCTCGAGTTTTGCCTGTGGCGATGTGTTGTTCACGGGTTCGCCGGCGGGAGTGGGGATGGGCACCGGTCTGTTCCTCAAGGAAGGCGATGTGGTCGAAGCCAGCGTCGAAGGCATTGGCACGTTGCGCAATGTGGTCAGTAAAAAGAACCGCGCCTAATCGAGAGCCAAACATGAACGCCAATAAAGAAAAAGTAGTCGTCGTCGGTGCGGGTCTGATGGGCACCGGTATTGCGCATGCGTTCGCCAGCTCTGGTTTCAGTACGCTGTTGGTCGATACCAATGCCACCTCCCTGACAAACGCCAGGACGAGCATCGAAAAAATCCTTGCCGATGGCGTGCGCCTGGGCAAAGTCAGCGAAGAAAAAGCCCAGCAATCGTTGGCCAATCTACTGACCTGCAGCGACTTGACTGAAGCAGCGAGTGGCGCCAATTGGCTGGTTGAGACGGTCTCCGAGCAGTTGGCAGTGAAGAAAGCGGTGCTCACGCAAGCGGCGCCACTGCTGGCACCGGACGCGATTATCGCGACCAATACGTCGGCCCTCAGCGTGACCGAAATTGCGGCGTCAGTGGAGTGTGCAGATCGCGTGATCGGCATGCACTTCTTCAACCCTGTGCACAAAATGAAACTGGTGGAGCTCGTGCGGGGGTTGGCTACCAGTGATGAAGTGGTGAATCGCACTCGCAACCTGTGCGATCAGATCGGCAAAACCTCCATCATCGTCAATGAATCGCCCGGACTGACCACCAGCCGCATGTCCGCACTATTGGGCAACGAGGCGATGTGGATGCTGCAGGAAGGCACCGCGACCGCCGAAGACATCGACACGGCACTACGTCTGGGTTTCAACCATCCGATGGGCCCGTTGGAACTGGGTGACCTGACCGGTTGGGATACGCGGCTGTCTGTTCTGCGTTATCTGCACCAGACCTTGGGCGAAAAATTTCGGCCCTGCCCACTGATCATCAAAATGGTCGCTGCCGGACGATTTGGGCGCAAGTCGGGGCAGGGGGTTTACCGCTACGAAGACGGTAAACAAGTACCGGGTTCAGGGCTCAAGGCGAGTGCGTTATGAAAGACATCGTCATAGTTGATGCGGTACGCACGCCAATCGGCAAGTTCCGTGGCAGCCTGGCCGGCGTGCGCGCCGATCACCTCGGGTCGCTGGTGCTCAGTCACTTGCTGGAACGGGTCGATGTGTCGCCGACGTTGGTCGACGATGTGATATTTGGCAATGTCACGCAAATTGGCGAACAGTCCGCCAACATTGCCCGCACGGCCTTGCTCGGCGCCGGTTGGCCGGTCAGCGTGCCGGGGCTGACCATCGACCGTAAATGTGGTTCGGGCGAAGTGGCCGTGCATTTGGCCGTTGGTGCTATCGCGGCGGGTTCCGCTGATATCGTGGTGGCGGGTGGCGCGGAAAACATGAGCCGCGTGCCCATGGGCAGTAACCGTGAAATCCACGGCGAGGCGTTTGGCTGGATGGCAGCGCAACGCTATGAACTGACCAGTCAGGGCGAGGCTGCTGAGCGTATCGCCGACAAGTGGGCGCTCAGTCGCGATGCGCTAGATGATTTCGCTTTTGCCAGCCATCAGCGCGCTGCCGCGGCGTCCGATGCCGGTTATTTCGATAATGAAATAGTGCCGGTTGCGGTCGAGGAGCTACGTGAGCAGGTGCTGACGGAGCCAGCTGTTGTGTTGCGCCACGATGAAACCATTCGTCGTGATACTTCGCGGGAAAAGCTGTCGACGCTTAAAACCAGTTTTCGTCCGGATACCGGCCGCATCACTGCTGGTAACTCGTCACAGATCTCCGACGGAGCAGCGGCATTGCTGTTGATGAGTGCCGAAACCGCGAAAAAACTCGGGCTCAGGGCTCGAGCGCGGATTGTGGCGTTCACAACCGTCGGTTCCGATCCGACATTAATGCTCACCGGCCCGATTGCTGCCACTCAAAAGGTGTTGAGCCAGGCTGGGCTGAACATCAACGACATCGACTTGTTCGAGGTCAATGAAGCGTTTGCCTCGGTGCCGCTAGCCTGGATGCAGGAGACAGGTGTGCCGCACGACAAGTTGAACGTCAATGGTGGCGCCATTGCCCTCGGTCATCCATTGGGCGCCAGTGGTGCACGATTGATGACCACGTTGTTGAACGAGCTTGAACGCCGAGGCGGGCGTTTTGGCTTGCAAGCCATTTGCTGCGCCGGCGGTATGGGCACGGCGACCATCATCGAACGGCTCGATTGAGATGGCACGCCTACCGCTGATCCCGCTGGATGCCATGCCGTCTGCGTTGCAAGACGCGGTAGAGCGGGGCCAGCGCAGTCGCATGCTCAGTTCAACGACGCCGGTGCAGGTCTGGGCTCACCGACCCAAGGTAGCCCTGGCCTGGCTGAGTTTGATGGAGAGCCTGCACAGCGACAGCCTGCTTGATGAGCGTTTGCGCGAGTTGGTGCGGCTGAAAATCGCCAGCATCACCACTTGCCAGGCCTGCCAACTGGCGCGCAAGTCCGACGCAGTGACGGAAGAGGATATTGCGTGCATGGCCACAGACAGTGAGTCCTTCACGCCAGTCGAACGTGCCGCGTTGCGTTATGCCGAATTGTTTGCCAGCGATTACCTGGAGATCGACGACACGCATTTCTTGCGACTCGGGGAGTTTTTCTCTGACGCCCAGGTGGCAGAGCTGGGGCTGTACTGCGCCCTGATGTTGGCGGGTGGCCGCATGACACTGGTGCAGCAGGCCTACTGACACGTCTCGCAGCACAAATAGTTGATCGAAATATTAATAAGTGTCCAATACATATCTAGTCAGGCCTATTATCAGTCGGAAGGTATGGCCTTCAGCAGCTGCCTGACAAAAAATAATGACAAAAATAGCGGAGACGATCATGTCCACACCGGCACAGAACGACCTGACGAAGGCTTTCACCGATGTAGCCAGTAATTATCGCGGTACCAGCGATATCGACCTGCACGCGACCTACCGCGATATGCGCGCCAATTCGCCTGTGCTGCAAGGCAACTTCATGGCGAGTCTGGGCGTGCCGTCGATTGCCGGCCTGGATGCCAGCCGGCCGACCTTCACACTGTTCAAATACGACGATGTCATGGCGGTCATGCGTGACGCCGGCACCTTTACCAGCGGTTTTATCGCCGAGGGGCTGGGGGCGTTTTTCGATGGTTTGATCCTTACCGCAATGGACGGGGATGCTCACAAGAACATCCGTAACCTGCTGCAACCGGTATTCATGCCCGAGACGGTGAATCGCTGGAAGGAAACCAAGATCGATCGGGTGATTCGCGAGGAGTATCTCAAGCCGATGGTGCCGGCCAAGGGCGCCGACCTGATGGACTTTGCCCTGTATTTTCCGATCCGGGTGATTTACTCGTTGATCGGCTTTCCCGAGGATCGTCCCGAGCAGATCGAGCAGTACGCGGCCTGGGCGCTGGCCATCCTGGCGGGCCCGCAAGTCGATCCGGAAAAAGCCGCCGCGGCCCGCGGCGCCGCCATGCAGGCCGCTCAGGCTCTATACGATGTGGTGAAAGTGGTGGTGTCCGAGCGTCGCGCTGAGGGCGCATCGGGCGATGACCTGATCAGCCGGCTGATCAACGCGGAGTATCAAGGACGGTCGCTGGACGATCATGAAATCGCCACTTTTGTACGCTCACTGCTCCCGGCTGCCAGCGAAACCACGACTCGCACCTTCGGTACCTTGATGTCGTTGCTGCTGCAAAATCCGGATGTGCTGGAGCGGGTGCGTAATGACCGAAGCCTTGTAAACAAGGCCATCGACGAAGCGGTGCGCTTCGAGCCTGTGGCCACTTTCAAGGTGCGTCAGGCCGCCAAGGACCTGGAGATTCGCGGTGTAGCCATCCCCAAAGGGGCAATGGTGCAATGCATCGTGACCTCAGCCAATCGCGACGAAGATGCATTCGAAAACGCCGATAAATTCGACATCGACCGCAAGCCCAAACCTTCGTTTGGTTTTGGCTTTGGCCCACACATGTGTATCGGTCAATTCGTGGCCAAAACCGAGATCAACTGCGCACTGAATGCGATCCTCGATCTGATGCCCAACATCCGTCTCGACCCTGACAAACCCGGGCCGCAGATCGTCGGCGCACAGCTGCGCGGTCCGCACTATCTGCACGTGCTGTGGGAGTGATGGGGGGATGCATTTGATTTAATATGAACACATTCAAAAAATGTGTTTAATTAAGTCGAGATGTGCACTATGATTCAGTCACAACAACAAGCCCGAATGCGAAGGGGAAAACAATGAAAGTTGAAGATCTGATTCTTGTCAGTGTCGATGACCACGCGATCGAGCCGCCGAATGCTTTTGCTCGCCACATGCCTGCCCGCTTCAAGGGTCGTGAGCCGCATGTGGTCAAAAAGGGTGATCGTGATGTGTGGGTCTTCGAGGAACAGGCCACTGGCTACATGGGCCTCAATTCCGTGGTCGGTCGACCAAAAGAGGAATACGGCATGGAGCCGCTGGGCTACGAGCAAATGCGCCGTGGCACCTGGAACATCAAGGACCGCGTCGACGACATGAACGCCAACGGCGTGCTCGGTTCATTGTGCTTCCCCACCTTCCCGGGCTTTGCCGGGCAACGTTTCCAGGTACACGCTGATCGCGACGTGTCGATGGCGGCCATCCAGGCCTACAACGACTGGCATTTGCACGACTGGTGCAACGCTGCGCCAGGCCGCTTCATTCCGCTGATGATCGTGCCGTGGTGGGACATGAAAGCCGCTGCTGCCGAAGTCGAGCGTCTGGCCAAACAGGGCGTGCACGCGCTTTCGCTGTCGGACAACCCGGCCATTCATGGCTACCCGTCGATCCACAGTGATTACTGGGACCCGCTGTGGAAAGCCTGCAGCGATAACAAGGTGGTGATCTGCTGTCATATCGGTACCGGCGTGAAAGCTCAACACGCTTCGGATTTGTCGCCTATCGACGCCTGGATCACCTCCATGCCGATTTCCATCGCCAACTCCGCCGCTGACTGGATCTGGGCGCCGATGTGGAAGAAATTCCCGGATCTGCGCATGGCGCTTTCCGAAGGCGGCATCGGCTGGATTCCTTATTTGCTGGAGCGTGCTGACTTCACCCACCGTCACCATAACGCGTGGACCAATTCCAACTTCGACGGGAAGATGCCTAGCGACATCTTCAACAAGCACTTCATCACCTGCTTCATCGAAGATAATTTTGGCCTGAAGAACCTCGATTACTTGAACGCCGAGATGGTCACGTGGGAAAGCGATTACCCGCACTCCGACTGCACCTGGCCGAACTCGCCGGAGACCGCTTGGGAAGGGTTGCAGCACCTGCCCAAGGAGATGATCGACAAGGTCACTCACCTGAACGCCATGCGTGAGTTTTCCTTTGATCCGTTCTCCATCCATGGTCGGGAAAACTGCACGGTCGGCGCGCTACGGGCTCAGGCCACGCACGTCAGCATCGAGCCAGCCCTGGGCTTGGGTGGTGCCGATCACGGTCGCCACGACAACAAGCCGGTGACCTCCGGCGACATCAATGCGATGTTCGCCGAGGCTGACGCGCAAACCGCGTTGTAAGTTGCCGCTGTTCCTACAGTCGCCGGCCAACGGCGACTGTGGAGCGGTTGCCGTTCTGTGGTCGCTTCGTTCGAAGCGATTGCGCCTGTGTTCAGCGTTAGAGAGCGCATATGGCCATCAGTCAATTTTCCTACAGCAATATTCCTCCCGAGGCGGAAGCGCTTCGCACCGAAGTGCGGGCGTTCATTCTCGACACACTGGCCGATTACCCACCTACCTTGAGTGCGCAGTCCTGGATGGGCTTCGACGCGGAATTCAGCAAGAAACTCGGCGCGCGAGGCTGGGTCGGCATGGCCTTGCCCACAGCCTACGGCGGTGGCGAGGCGGGTCCTTTTGCACGCTACGTGATCATTGAAGAATTGCTGGCCTCCGGTGCGCCGGTATCGGCCCACTGGATCGCCGACCGGCAAAGCGGGCCGCTGATCAATCGCTTCGGTACCGAGCAACAAAAACAGCACTACCTGCCAGCCATTTGCCGGGGTGAAAGTTACTTCTGCATCGGCATGAGCGAGCCCAATTCCGGCTCGGACCTGGCTTCGATCAAAAGCACTGCTGTGCGTGATGGCGATAGCTGGCTAGTCAATGGCCAGAAGGTCTGGACCACCAACGCGCACCATTCGCAGTACATGATTGCCCTGGTGCGTACCAGTGAGAAACAAGCGGCCCGGCATGAGGGCATGTCGCAATTCATCGTCGACCTTAGCCTGCCCGGCATCACCATCCGCCCGATTCGCGACCTGGCCGGTGGCGAGCACTTCAACGAAGTGTTTTTCGACAATGTGCGGCTGCCCGCCGATGCCTTGATTGGCACTGAGGGCAAGGGTTGGGATCAGGTGACCGCTGAACTGGCCTTCGAACGCAGCGGCCCTGAACGTTTCCTCAGTTGCATGGCGTTGTTGAAAACACTGATCGACGCAGTGGGCAAGACCCCTGACGCACTACAAGCGCGGGAGATCGGACGGCTGTCGGCCAAGCTGCTGACGCTGCGCAATATGTCGTTGTCGGTCACGGCACAGTTGGCGGCGGGTGAACATCCAGCCTGGGCGGCCTCCTGTGTGAAAGACCTTGGCAATGCTTTTGAGCAGGAAATCCCCGAGGTAGCCCAGCTGTTGCTGGAAACCGAGCCACGGCAGGACGGCGGCAGCGAGCATGCACGCGTGCTGGCCTACCTGACACAGATGGCGCCCTCATTCTCACTGCGCGGGGGCACTCGCGAAATTCTGCGCGGCATCATTGCCCGCGGCCTGGGGTTGCGATAATGCGCGAGATATTCGAAGCGACGATTGAACGCCTGTTTGCCGATCTGGCGACGCCGGCTTACGTGATGGGCTGTGAAGGCGGCGAATGGCCGGCCGAGTTGTGGGCCGCGCTGGACGAGTCGGGCTTCACCCTGGCGGGTGTATCCGAAGCGCTGGGCGGCGCTGAAGCCAGTTGGGCCGATATGTATGTGTTGGTCCGTGCCGCCGGGCGCTTTTCAGTGCCCGCGCCACTGGGTGAGGCCTTGCTCGGCAACTGGCTGCTGAGCAAGGCCGGCCTGGAGGGAAGGGCGGGTGCAATCAGCGTGGCCGCCAATTCCGATCTGGTGCTTGATGGCGAGCGCGTTTATGGCACCGCCTGCTCGGTCCCTTGGGGGCGCAACGTTGAAGCGGTCGTCGCCATCGCCAATAGCCCAGCCGGTGTTGCGCATGTGGTGCTGCTGCCGCGTAGCGCTGCAAGCGAACTGACGTTGAGTCTGAATGTGGCGGGCGAACCGCGCGATGATTTGGGTTTCACTAGTGCCAAGGTATTTGCGCAAGCACCGTTGCCCAGCGGGCTCGACGCCAATGTCCTGGAATTGGGCGGCGCGATGCTGCGCGCGGCGCAGTCCGCCGGGGCGTTGCACGCGCTACTGGACATGACCGCCAACTATGCCAGTGAACGCAAGCAGTTCGGCAAGGCAATCGGTTCTTTTCAAGCCATTCAACAACAGCTCGCAGTATTCGCTGAGCAGGCTGCCGCCGCCGGCATCGCGGCCGAGGCGGCCTTCACGGAATCCAGTGCGGGGCTCGCCGCGCTGACCATTGCCGCGGCAAAAATCAGCACCGCAGAAGCCGCAAGCGTCGGCGCCAGCATCGCCCATTCAGTGCATGGTGCCATTGGCTTTACCGAGGAATATCCGCTGCATCTGTTCACCCGTCGGTTGTGGGCGTGGCGCAGTGAATTCGGCTCGGCCTCCCTTTGGAGTCAGCGTCTAGGCACTCAGATATGCCTGGGCGGCAGTGATGGATACTGGCCGTTGCTCACCAGCCATGGCCAACAACCCTTAACCCGTCTCGCGAGTAATCCGGTATGAGCCCGTTTCTTCAGATTGAGCGTGAGGGCGGCATCGTCACCGTGCGCATGAACCATCCCGATACCCGCAATGCCCTGACGACGCGTGAGCAGATTCAGGAGTTTGTCGATCTCTGCGCCGAGCTGCGCCGTGATATGTCGGTGCGGGTCATGGTGCTCACTGGCAATGGCAGCGCTTTTTGTGCCGGTGGCAACGTCAAGGACATGCACGAGCGCGGCGGCATTTTCGCCGGCTCGCCGTATGAACTGCGCAATACCTACCGTGATGGTATTCAGCGTATTCCCCTGGCGATTTATGAGCTTGATATCCCAGTGATCGCCGCAGTTAACGGCCCGGCAATGGGTGCGGGCCTCGATCTTGCCTGTATGTGCGATATCCGGCTGGCGGCGCCCAAGGCGATCTTCGCCGAGAGTTTCGTGCGCCTGGGCATTGTTCCTGGTGACGGCGGCGCCTGGCTGTTGCCGCGCATCATTGGTATCCCGAAAGCCAGTTTGATGGCGTTTACCGGTGACGCTATCGATGCAGCCAAGGCGCTGGAATGGGGCCTGGTCGAGCAAGTCTGCACCCACGAAACGCTGCAATCGGAAGCGCAGGCGCTCGCGCGGCGAATCGCCAGTAATCCCGGTCATGCGTTGCGCCTGTGCAAGCGTCTGCTGCGCGAAGGCCAACATATGCGCCTCGATTCGCTGCTGGAATTGTCGGCGGCGTATCAGGCGCTGGCACATCACACCGAAGACCATCAGGAAGCGGTAGCGGCTTTTGTCGACAAGCGTGATCCCAATTACCAGGACCGCTGATTACCCATCGCCCAATACAAGAATCGATCTGGAGTAAGCAAAATGCGTGGCGTATTTCGAGAAGACCACAACATGTTCCGTGATCAGGCCCGCCGTTTCGTCGACCGCGAAATTGTGCCCTACCTGCATGAGTGGGAAAAGAACGGCATCGTTCCCAAGGAAGTCTGGCTCAAGGCCGGTGAGAACGGCTTGTTATGCTCCACGGTGCCCGAAGAATACGGTGGCCCCGAAGGCGACTTCGGTCACTCGGCGGTGATGATCGAAGAGCTGGCGCGAGCCAACGCCACCGCCGTAGGTTTCACCACTCACTCGGAAATCGTCACCCCTTACATCGTTGCCTATGGCAGCGAAGAGCAAAAGCAGCAATGGCTGCCGCGCATGGTCAGCGGTGAATTGATTGGCGTGATTGCCATGAGCGAACCAGGCATTGGTAGCGACCTGCGAGCCATGCGTACTTCGGCGCGGCGTGATGGTGACGACTACATCGTCAACGGTCAGAAGACTTTCATCACTAACGGCGGTAATGCTGGCCTTGTGGTCACTGCCACCAAGATTGACCCTTCGGCCAAAGAACTGACCCTGATCTGCGTTGAGGAAGACCGAGCCGGCTTCGCCAAGGGGCGTCTGCTGGAAAAGATTGGCCTGAAAGGGCAAGACACCGCCGAATTGTTTTTTGATGAAGTCCGGGTGCCCGTCGGCAATCGATTGGGTGAGGAGGGCATGGGATTCAAATACCTGACTCATCAATTGGCTTGGGAACGCCTGATCATCGCGATTCGTGCCGCGCAATCCATCGACACGCTGCTGGAAGAAACCATCGGCTACACCCGGGAGCGCAAGGTCTTCGGAAAACCGGTACTCGACTTCCAGAACACCCGCTTCAAACTCGCTGAAGCCAAGGCCCAGGCCACCATGTTGCGGGTGTTCGTCGACGACTGCCTGGCCAAAGTGATGCGCGGTGAACTGACGCCGGAAATCGCGGCAATGGCCAAACTGCTGGGATCGGAAATGCAGGGCAAGCTGCTTGACGAATTCCTGCAATTACATGGCGGCTACGGCTTCATGAGTGAATACAAGATCAGCCGCGCCTGGGTCGACGCCCGGGTCGCGCGCATCTATGGCGGCACCTCGGAAATCATGAAAGAAATCATCGGCCGTACTCTTTGAAGCACAACTGCATGAGGCAAACTGATGAGTAACTCCCTTTACGACATTTCGCTGAAGCAGATCGATGGAAGCGTCCGCACCCTTGGCGACTATCGGGGCAAAGTTCTGCTGGTGGTCAACGTCGCTTCAAAATGCGGGCTTACCCCGCAATACGAGGGTTTGGAAAAACTGTACCAAGACAAAAAATCCCAAGGCCTGGAAATACTGGGTTTCCCCGCCAACAACTTCAAGGAACAAGAACCGGGTAGCGATGTGGAAATCGTTGAGTTCTGTTCAGTGAACTATGACATTCACTTTCCGTTGTTCTCGAAAATATCGGTTGTCGGCGCGGACCAGCATCCTCTCTACGCCGAGCTGACTGCCGCACAACTCGAAACGACGGGTGAGGGCCCTTTTCGGGAGCGTCTGCAGGGTTATGGAATCGAGTCAGACAACACAACGGACGTACTCTGGAACTTCGAAAAGTTTCTGATTGATCGGCAGGGCACGGTCGTTGCTCGTTTTGCTCCGGACATTGCGGCTGATGATCCTCGTTTGCTTGAAGCAATCGAAGCTCAATTAGTCCAAGAGGCGTGAAGTGGTGCTGACAGTCGATACGGTTAGCGCGCTTCGTGCGCTCGTGGCGCGTGCACGAGGTGAAAACAAGAAAGTCGCGCTGGTGCCGACAATGGGCAACTTGCATGACGGTCATATCGCCCTGATTCATTGCGCAAAGCAGCGAGCCGACTTTGTGGTCGCCAGCATCTTCGTCAATCCACTCCAGTTCGGGGCGAATGAGGATCTCGCCAACTATCCTCGGACCCCCGACGCCGATCGCGAAAGACTGGTCAACGCCGGGTGTGATGCGCTGTTTGCCCCTGCTGTCGAACAGATCTATCCAGATGGAATGCTCAATCAGGCCATCGTCAGTGTGCCGAACGTGTCTGATGGTCTTTGCGGTGCAGCACGCCCTGGTCACTTTGACGGGATGGCCACTGTCGTTGCCAAGTTGCTGAACATCGTTCAGCCAGACGTGGCGGTTTTCGGGGAAAAGGACTATCAGCAGCTGGCAGTCATCCGCTCGATGGTCAGGGATCTCAATATGGTGACTGACGTTGTCGGTGCACCGACGATCCGGGCCGCGGACGGCTTGGCATTATCGTCGCGCAACGGCTATCTGAGTGACCATGAGCGTTCGGTAGCCCCCGTCCTTTACGCTTGTTTGAAGCAAATGGCGGCGAGTATCCAGATTGAGAGGCGGGTGGATGAGCGCCAGTTGATTGAATGTCATCAACGTATAAGCGACGCCGGTTTTCAGCTGGAATACTTTGAAGTCAGGAATGCCCAGGATTTAAAACCTCTGACAAGCACCGATACTCACTTTGTGATTCTGGTGGCGGCGCGCATCGGCAAAACGCGGCTCATTGACAATCTGACAGTGGAATTTCGGACATCAAAAAGATCACCAGAGGAACAACACCAATGAGCCTTTATCGAGCGTTCACTGTTCTTGGCCTGTGCCTTGTCTCTCTTGTCGGCATGGCTCAACAAGCGCCAGTGGATGCCTATGGTGCCGACACCCAGCGTGCCAACGCCTTGCTGGTAAAAGCTGTCGCCGAATACAAAGCCAAGGGCGACACCGCTATGGCCGAGTTCAGCCGGCAGGGAGCCTATGTCGATGGTGAGCTGTACATCTACGTGGTCGATACCTCCGGTGTGATGCTTGCCAGCGGTGGGCCTTCGGTTTCACTGGTCGGAAAACCGGTGGTCAGTGTGCTGGACGACGACCTCAAGGCTGCATTACAACAAGCCATTTCGCAGCCAGAAGACGGCATCGTGCGTAGCGCCGAATACCGCTGGTGGAACTGGCAACACGGCAAGGTCGAGCGTAAGCGCGTGTTCTATCAACGAGTGAAAGATCGGGTGATCTCCGTGGGTTACTACATGCCACGGTCCAGCCCCGAGCAGGCACAACAGCTGCTGCGCCAGATTTCCGAGCAAGTTGCCAGCAACGCGAAAACCACCGTCGAGCTCATTAATCAGCACGATAAGCAGCTTACCCAGGATGATCTTTACGCCTTTGTGGTGGACCTGAAAACCAAGCGGTTCGTCGCTCACGGCTTTTCGCCCCGGCTGATCGGCACCGACTTCAAGTCATTGCGCTCAACCGACGGCAAGCCGATTGGCGAGGACATACTCAAGCAGATGAACGCGCATGAAGCAGGCGAGATCACCTATCAATGGCGCAACCCTATGACCGGGCAGAACGAATACAAGAGGACTTTTCTGCAGCGGGTTAATGGATACGTCGTGGCCGTGGGCTGCTATGCAATCAAATGATCAAGGCAGGAACAACAGGAACCCACTGTCAGGAGCGTACGCATGACTGATTTGGTATTGCTGCATGGCGGAAACCATGGGTCCTGGTGTTGGGAACACTTTGTGGAAGCGTTAAACCAGCAACCCGGATGCTTCGACCGCGTGATCACTCTGGATATGCCAGGGTGCGGCAAGAAGCGCGGTCGGGATGTTGCGTCCCTGCGGCTAGACGACGTGGTCAACGAACTTAATGAAGACCTGCATGCACTCGGCGTGAACCAGGCCGTGTTGCTTGGGCATTCCATCGCGGGGGGCGTGCTGCCAATGATGGTGGTGGCCGCTCCGCAACTATATTCGCAGCTGGTTTACCTGGCCTGCGCATTGCCCAGTGAAGGCCAATCGATTCTGGCGTTGCTTGGCACTACGCTGCATGGCGAAAGCCCGGAACATGTCGGTTGGCCGCTGGACCCAGTGCAAACAACTCCTCAAGCGCTGGCCGTGGCCATGTTCGGTCAGGACTTGAGTGAGCAAACCCTGAGTTGGTTGTTAAGCGAAGTGAGTCAGGACACGACGCCACTCTGTGTGGCGACAGACTCCATCAGTCGTGAGGGGTATCAAGGATCGATCCCGGCGACTTACATCATCACCCTGCGCGACAACATTTTGCCCATCGACTGGCAGCGCCGTTTTGCGCAACGTGCCGGTGCTGGCGTGGTGATCGAAATCGATACGGCGCACGAGCCGTTCGTATCACACCCCCAGCTGCTGGCGGATGTCGTACGGGGTATAGAGCGGCATGAGTGATGGGCAATATCGGTGTTTTAAGCCGGAGCGACGGCACGGCAAATCAACGCAACGGGTTGATCCTGTCCATCATCGTATTCAACTTTGTCTCGTACGTGTGCAGTGGCTTGCCGCTCGCGGTGTTGCCGGGCTACGTCCTCAATGACCTGGGCCTGACCTCGGTTTTCGCGGGTGTGGTGATCAGCTCGCAGTACCTGGCGACGCTCCTGGCCCGCCCCTTGGCCGGTGGCGTGGCTGATCGCCTGGGTGCCAAATACGCGGTTGTGTGCGGGTTCAGTGGCTTGATGTTGAGCGGCGCCCTGACGGCGCTCGCCATTATCCTGCCCACCCAACCCTGGTTGACCCTGACGCTATTACTGCTGGGGAGGCTGGTGTTGGGGGCGTCCACGGCCATGATCTCCACGCCCTGCTGCACCTGGGCCATCGGGTTATGTGGTGCCCCTCGGGCGGCACAGGTCATGTCGTGGAACGGAATAGCGGCTTACGGCGGCACGGCTGTTGGCGCGCCACTGGGTGTGCTGCTGCGCAATTCGATGGGTATCGCCAGTGTGGGACTGTGCACCGTGTTGCTTGGCTTGGCGTTCCTGCTTTTGGCTCTGGGCAAGCGCCCAGCGCCATTGGTTGCAGGCGCCCGGCTGGCTTTTTATCGAGTCCTGTTCGCGGTCATGCCCAACGGCCTGGTCCTGGTTTGCAGCTCGGTAGGATTTGGCGGGCTTACGGCCTTCGTCGCACTGTATTTCGATAGTCTCGGCTGGGACCACGCCGCTTATTGCTTAAGTGGTTTCGGCGCAGGCTTCATCGTTGCCCGATTGTCGTCGCCGGGAATACTGCAGCGATTCAGAGGGTACAAAGTGGTGGGCGGCTGCCTGCTTGTGCAGACGTTGGGCATGCTGCTGATATGGCTCGCGCCTTCGCCTGCGCTGGCAATTGCCGGCGGCGCGCTGACCGGCATAGGGGTGTCATGGGTCTACCCGGGGCTTGGGGTGGAGACATTGGCCAGCACTCCGGCCGTGAACCGTAACTCGGCGCTCAGTGCCCTTTCATTATTCTTCGATATTGCAGTGGGGATGGCCGGTCCGGTGATGGGCCTGGTTGCGTCAGGTTTTGGTTTTGCTGCGATATTTCTCTGTGCAGCACTGATGTCGATGGGCGGGTTTCTGGTAGTGCTCTGCCTATGGCGGAAGGGCCGTATACGCGATTAGTGTTAGTTGTTTAATAGCATACCTCTGTTTCACATAACTGACGTGCAAGTAAGCTCTCCGACGATCTGTCAGCGGGAAAATAACAGAACCAGCTATACCGCTATTGGCCGATTGCTGCGTGTCATGTCGGGTCGGAATCGACCCGAACCGAGCTCTCAGCGATATATACATAACTACAAGGAGTTCAGCGTTATAAGAATTCGACTTATGAGGACGGCAGAGTCTCTGCGGCTGCGTAGTCTGGAAAGGACATCATCGACTCGATCGCTGGGTGCTCGTAGGTTGAGGACAATACGGCGCTGAGTCGATCGCCCAACAGATTCCAGGCGCGTTTCTTCTCTTCGGCATAGTCGTGATGCAGGTAGTGGCGTCTCACCCGAGAGCCGGCCAGCACATGGTTTTGACAGCGATCGATGACGTCCAGGCTGACACTCAAGGCCTGCATCATGGTCGCTCCCGTTCGGCGCAGGTCATGCGGTGTCCAGTCACCGTTCTGGCCGTTGGCAAGGACCAGCGTATCGTCATGACGCCGCCTGGAGAGGGCCTTGCGGTTTTTGAACCGCGCCTGGCGATCGCCGACCTGTTTACTCACCACTTTTACGTCCACATGCCCATCATCCAGCTTGTTCGGGAAGCACCATTGGGAATGTCCCGTTAGGGTCTTCAGTTCCTGAAAGAAATGCAGGGCGAAGGGGGAGAGGAATACATGGTGGTCCTGTTTCTTGCCGCGAGTGCCTTTGACGTTTTCACTGGGGAGGAACCACGTCTGCTGGTCCAGATCGACATTTTTCCATTCGGCCTGGAGCAACTCGCCAATCCGGCACAGGGTGCCCAGGCTGATCCAAAGCGCGAGTTGGGTTTCCTTCTTCAGTGGTCGAATGCCTTCATATTTTTGCCCGGCGGGGAGGCCGTTGTAATCGGTGGTCATTTGCTGGAAGCGGTTGTGCAGTTCCAACAGCTCAGCCGGCGAAAGGATCCGGCTTCGTTCGGCCTCGTAATCGGCAGGGATCAGGGGGGTGATGTCGACCAGCTCCGTTGGATCGCCCTCGACCAGCAACGCCCGCCAAGGTTGGCGCTTTCTGGCCCAGCTGAACATCTGGCTGAGGTCGGCGAAGAAGCTGATCGCTTGCCGGTGAGCGCCGCGGTTGACCACGGTGCGGATCAGCGCCCGAATATCGTGTTCGGAAACATTGTTCACCGCGGTCTTGCCGAGTGCCGGGAATAGGTCCTTGTTAAAGCGCCGTTGCAACTCGGCATTGCCGTCTTTACGCGCGACGCCATCCAACAGCCAGGCCTTGGCCAGATCCTGGACGGTCAGTGTCTGCACCTTCGTCGACTTTTCTTGTGCGGCTTTTGCGTTCGTCGCGGCATGAGCCTGTGCCTTGGCGGTTTTCTTTTGCTCGTTGGGATTGATCTGCTCATCGATGAGCGCTCGGGCCTGGTTGCGGGCCTTGCGGATGTCCGTCAGGGATTTGCGCGGCCAGGACCCGCAGGAGTACTCTTTGTTCTGGTCGCCCCAGCGATAACGATAGAAAAAGCTGACTGACACACCGTCTTTACGGACTGAGATTCGACCGGCGAGATTGCCATCCTCCCGGAGGATGCGGCCGGCATCATCGGCGGTCAGCGACTCGAGTTCTTTGATGGTGATTTTGGCCATAAAATGAGTTCCCCCTACTTTTCCCCCCACAAAAACGTCGGCTCTTGATGGACGTTACTGGACTCTCGTAGAGCAGAACACCGCTGGAGCTCAAGTAAATACTAGCTTAGAAAAATCCAGAGTAAAATTTTGGAAGCTTTCAAGAAGTATGAAAAAGGAGATGGGGTGCTAGGGGTCGAGTGTTCGAATCACTCCGTCCCGACCATATAATTCAAGGGGTTGCGAGATTTTATCTCGCGACCCCTTTTTATTTACTGGCTTTTTTACCCCCACGAAACGACCGGCTCTGAGTGGAATTCTCACTGCTTTCCGAGTGAGCTGAAATCACATCGAAATGGCCGAACACCATGACCATTCACCGGTGCCCGATTCACTTGAGCTTGCGTCGGATGACGTTGGCCGAGAAATTTTGCCGCGACTCGAGGAAAGCGAAGTCAGTTAAACGGCGGCAATCTGATACTGTTTTTTATGTTGGATCTGAGCCTTTTATTAGTTAACCGGTGCTCTATAGAGTGCGCGTCCGACGCACTAGTGGACAGTGATCGGCCGCCCACTATTTCGGGCTCTCTAAAGACCGGACGACCTCGAGAGTCTTCAGGAACCACCATGAATACTCGTCCAAGCTTTCACCGCAATACACTCCCCGAATCACAACGTGACATTCTCGGCATGATCGCGACCGACCATCATCTGGGCGACATACTCTGCGCCATCTGTCAGATGCACGACGCACAGGCCCCCGAAACCTTCTGCTCTATCCTGCTTACTGATGCCGAGGGCAAGCACTTGCTGAGCGGCGCGGCGCCCAGCCTGCCGGTCGAATACAGTGACGCGATTCATGGAATGGCCATTGGTCCACAGGAAGGAACCTGCGGCACCGCAGCGTTCCGGCGCGAGCTGGTGGTCACCGAAGACATCGCCCGGGACCCGAACTGGGAGCGTTTCCGCAGCCTGGCGCTGGGGCATAACCTGCGTTCCTGCTGGTCACTGCCTTTGCTCTCCCACCAAGGAAGCGTGTTGGGTACGTTTGCCCTGTACCAGAACCGCGTCCATGCGCCGGACGAGGCGCAGATTCGACGACTGGCCTTTGCAGCCCAACTGGCAGTCATTGCGATCCGCCATGAGCGCGACGGCCAACGTCTGGAGGAAAGCGAACAACGGTTTCGTTCATTGTTCACCTATAACCCCAACCCGGTGTTCGCCCTCGATCTGGGCGGCAACATCCAGAGTGTGAATCCGGCGGGCCTGAAGCTGAAACCGCACACTGCGAGCGATTTCATTGGTCATCATTTTTCCCATCTGGTACTCGAAGAAGACCTGGAACGGGTCAGTCAGCATTTTTCCGCAGCCCGCGCCGGAGAACCTCAGCGTTTCGAGGCGCGGGTTCTCGACGAGAGTCAAAATCTGCTGACCATGGACATCTCTAACCTGCCGATCATGGTCAACGGAGAAATCGTCGGGGTATTTGGCATTGCCCGGGACATCAGCGAGCAAAAGCATTTCGAGCGCCAATTGAGTTTCAACGCCAGCCATGACCGCCTGACCGGTTTGCTTAACCGTGTTTCGCTTGAAGACCGGCTTATGCTGGATTGTCACATCAGTCGTCGGCGCAAGCGTCGTCTGGCGGTGATGTGCATTGACCTGGATGGATTCAAATCCATCAACGATTCGATCGGACACTACTTTGGCGATCAGGTGCTGATTGAGGTGGCGCAGCGTATGACCCAGCAGGTTCGTCCCGGCGATACCATCGTGCGCATGGGCGGTGACGAATTTATCGTACTGCTGCCGGACCTGCTTCGTGATGAGGACGTTGTACCGGTGGTCGAGCGCTTGATGGCCAGCATTGCCAGGCCCTACTGCATCCAGGGCATTGACCTGCACCTGAGTGCAAGCGTCGGCATCACCCTGAGCGATGGTCACATCGAGCAGCCGATGCAGCTGATCCAGCAGGCTGACATGGCCATGTACAAAGCCAAGCAGCAAGGGCGCAACAATTTTCAGTGGTACACCAGCGATCTTAATCAGCGCGTTTGCGAGCACGCGAGCCTGCGCAATGACCTGCAAAAGGCGATCGAAACTCAGTCGTTGCAGCTGCATTACCAACCGCAGATAGACGCGCGCACGGGTCGGGTGGTCGGGATCGAAGCGTTGCTGCGCTGGGAGCATCCGGAAAAAGGATTTATCTCACCCGCGGTGTTTGTGCCGGTGGCAGAGGACAGTGGTCAGATCATCCCGCTGAGCCTTTGGGTACTCGATACGGCCTGCGCGCACTTGCGCCAGTTAGGCGAGCGGGGCATCACCGGCATCTCGATGGCGGTGAATATTTCGCCGATGCATTTTCAGCGTGTCCATTTCGTCCAGTATGTACAAGCCACCCTGGAGAAACACGGACTCTGTGGTGAGCAACTGGAGTTGGAGATCACCGAGTCGCTTCTGTTGCATAACGCTGAACAGGCGATCGACACGTTGCACCGGCTCAAGGCGTTGGGGGTTTGCATTGCGCTCGATGATTTCGGCACCGGTTTTTCCAGCCTCAGCTACCTCAAGCGTTTGCCCATCGACAAGATCAAGATTGACCGCTCGTTCATCCAGGAAATCGCCACCGACCATCACGATGCTGCGATCACCCAAGGCATAATTTCCATGGCCCATCACCTCAGCCTGACGGTGGTCGCCGAAGGTGTGGAAACGGCGTCTCAGGTGGATTTCCTGAAGGGCAGTCGCTGCGATGTTTTTCAGGGGTATTACTTTGCCAAACCAATGCCCTATGCAGACATCGAAGCTTTCCTGAGCCATCCCGCGTCCCATCCCTGACCGCCAATTCTGTCTGGACCCAGACCTGTAAATCAGACGCTAAGGCAAATTGTCAGACTCCAACGCAGAACTCCCTCTCCCCAGGCAAGGCGCTCCCTGCGCCTTTCTCACACACTCGGCTCTAACGCTATCGCGCTGCATAACAACAAGAGCCGCGAAAAAATGACTAGTTTCCAACCTGCTACCGAAAATCAGACCGGCCACATCGGCGCCCGTCAGGCCCGTGTCGAGGACGCCGCATTGTTGCGCGGTCTCGGCTGCTATGCCGATGACGCTGCGATCCCGCCGGGGACGCTCCATGCGGCGATCATCCGTTCACCCCACGCTCATGCGCGGATCACCTCGGTGGACTTTTCCAGTGCGCTGCTGATGAAAGGCGTGCACGGCGTGCTGGTCGGCGAAGACGTCAAACGCTGGGCGCTGCCATTTCCGGTGGGTGTACGTCAGCCGATGGAGCACTGGTGCGTCGCCGTCGACAAAGTGCGCTACGTTGGAGAGCCGGTGGCCGTGGTGATCGCCGAGAGCCGCTATCTGGCCGAAGACGCCATCGAAGGTGTGCGCGTTGAATACGAGCCGCTGCCCCCGATCATCGATCCAGAACGGGCCACCGCCGAACAGGCGCCTATCCTGCACGAAGCCGTCGGCAGCAACGTGGTCAACGAACGACGCTTTCGTTATGGCGAGCCGGAGCAGGCCTTCGAGCAGGCGCCGCACAAGGTCTCGCTCAAAGTGAAGTTTCCGCGCAGTTCCTGCACACCCATTGAATGCTATGTGGTGTTGGCTCAGTACGAGCGCGCCACCGGCATTTATGACGTGCTGGCCAATTTCCAGGGCCCCTATGCATTACACACGGTCATGGCCCGGGCTCTGAATGTGCCTGGCAACCGCTTGCGTTTGCGCACACCGAAAGATTCCGGTGGCAGCTTTGGCATCAAGCAAGGGGTTTTCCCTTACGTGGTGATGATGGGGCTGGCGTCACGCAAGGTCGGCGCACCGGTGAAGTGGGTCGAGGACCGTCTGGAACATCTTCAGGGGGCTTCTTCGGCGACCAATCGGGTGACCGAAATTGAAGCGGCGGTAGAAGCAGACGGGCGCATCACCGCTTTGCGTTATGACCAGATCGACGATTGTGGTGCCTACCTTAGAGCGCCTGAACCGGCGACTTTCTACCGCATGCACGGCAACCTGACGGGTGCCTATGCGATCCGCAATCTGCAAGTGCGCAACCGCGTGGTGCTGACCAACAAAACCCCTTCCGGCCTGAACCGTGGTTTCGGTGGCCCGCAGGTATATTTCGCCCTGGAGCGGCTGCTGCAACATATCGCCGTGCAGTTGAAGCTTGATCCGTTGGACGTGATCCGCCGCAACCTGGTGCCGGCCGATGCCTTCCCATATCGCGCGGCCGCCGGTGCGTTGCTCGATTCCGGCAACTACCAAGCTGGCATTGCCTTGGCGGCGGCTGACGGTGGACTCGACGAGTTGCTCAAACGTCGTGATCAGGCGCGGGCCGAAGGTCGAATCTATGGCATTGGCTATGCCGCCGTCATTGAACCCTCGATTTCCAACATGGGTTACATCACCACCGCGATGACACCCGAAGAGCGGCGCAAGGCCGGTCCGAAAAACGGCGCTGTCGCCACCGCAACCATCAACGTCGGCCCGTTGGGTGACGTCAGTGTGCATGTGTCCTCGGCACCGCAAGGGCAGGGCCATCAAACCACCGTCGCTCAGGTCGTCGCCGAAGTGCTTGGGGTTGCATTGGAATCCATCGTGGTCAACGTCGAGCTGGATACTCAGAAGGACGCTTGGTCGATTGCCTCGGGCAACTATTCCAGCCGTTTCGCCGGCGCTGTGGCCGGTGCCGTCTATAAGGCCGCGCTGAAGATCCGCGATCGCCTCGCCGTGATTGCCGGCGAGCAATTGCAGGCCAGTCCCGAAGATATTCGTTTCGCCGGCGGCAAGATTTTTGTGGTCAATGGCGGGGCGGTGGCGCCATTCCATCGGATTGCCGGTGCGACCCACTGGTCGCCGGGCCTGCTACCGGAAGGTGAAAGTGGCGGTCTGCGCGAAACCGCGTTCTGGAGCCCGCCGCAATTGGTGGCCCCGGACGACCAGGACCAGGTCAATAGCTCGCTGTGTTACGGCTTTGTCTTCGACATCTGTGGTCTGGAAATCGACCGCATGACCGGCGAGATCCACATCGATCGCTACGTCACCTGCCATGACGCCGGCCGCCTGCTCAACCCCGCGCTGGTCGACGGCCAGATTCGTGGTGGCTTCACCCAAGGCCTCGGCGCGGCGCTGATGGAAGAATTCGCCTACGGTGAGGACGGCAGCTTCCTCTCCGGGACCTTCGCCGATTATCTGGTGCCAACCGCACCGGAAGTGATCGAACCGGTGATCCTGCACATGGAAACGCCATCGCCCTTCACCCCGCTGGGCGCCAAGGGTGTGGGCGAGGGCAACAACATGAGCACGCCGGTGTGCATCGCCAACGCGGTGGCCGACGCCCTCGGTCGCTCGGACATCCGTCTGCCACTGACACCATCGAAAGTACGCACGCTCATCGGGATCGACGAGCCCCCTCGGCCCGCCGGTATGGAGCCCGACGAAGACCTGGACGCAGCACCTGCCGGTGGACCCGCGTTGCGGGCCAACGACTCGGTGGTGATTCCTGCTTCGCCGCAACAGGTCTTCGATACCTTGCTCGACCCGCAGACGCTGGCGTCGATCATTCCCGGTTGCCACGACCTCGTGCTTGAAGGCGAGAACCGATACCGCGCAGACGTCACCGTCGGCGTCGGCATGATCCGTGCGCGCTTCGAGGCCAAGGTGGCCCTGAGTGATCTGGACCCACCGCATTCGTTGCGTCTGTCCGGTTCCGGCAGCAGCTCGATGGGTTCGGCCCAGGGCCAGGCCAAAGTGCGTTTCGTCGAACTGGAAAATGGCCACACGCGTCTGGAATACCAATACCAGGTGGCGGTCAGCGGCAAAGTCGCCGCGGTCGGCGGCCGAATGTTGCAAGGGGCCTCGAAAGTGATCATCGGACAAATCTTTACTCGCCTGTCGCAACGGGTCAGCGGCCAAGCCATCTCCACCGGCTGGTGGGCGCGACTGCGCGCCTCGCTTGGCGCGCTGTTTGGCAAGGGGGGTGCGCAATGAAACCGGCTGCTTTCGATTACGTTCGGGCTGAAACCCGTCGTCAGGTGGTTGAGTTGCTCGCCGAGTATGGCCAGGAGGCTCGCATCATCGCCGGTGGCCAATCGCTGATGGCGGTGCTGAACATGCGCCTGGCTCAACCCAAGTTGCTGATCGATATCAATCATGTGGCCGAGCTGGCCTATATCGAGCTGCGCAAGGATTGCCTGGCGGTAGGTGCCGGGGTGCGACAGGCGCAGTTGCTGGCGCGTTCGACCCTGATGGACGAGGTGCCTTTATTGGCACTGGCGATGCCCTGGATCGGCCACTTCCAGACGCGTAATCGCGGTACGGTCTGCGGTTCGGTGGCTCACGCCGACCCCAGCGCCGAGTTGCCGCTGTGCCTGGTGACACTGGGCGGCGAGATCGTTCTCGAGTCCAAAAAAGGCAAGCGCATCGTCAAGGCCGCCGACTTCTTCCAAGGCATTCTCACCACCGACAAGCGTGCGGATGAGCTGGTCGTCGAGGTGCGTTTTCCGCTCAAGCGCGAAGGCATCACCTATCGCTTCCGCGAAATCGCCATGCGCCACGGCGACTTTGCAATTGTCTCCCTGGCCGCGGCCATCGGGACGGACCAGGTCGAACTCGGCATCGGCGGGGTCGCCGACCGTCCGCAACGTCGCAGCCTGCCACGGGGTGCGGCGCTGCCTGACGCGCTCAATCAAACCGCCTGGTCGCTCGATGCACAAGACGACGTGCACGCCAGCGCCGCCTATCGCCGCCAACTGGTTCGCGAGCTGGGTCATCAGATGATCGAAGGAGTCTGAACATGCGTGTAACTGCCGACCAAACCTTTCCGATTCGCCTGGAACTCAATGGCCGCTCCCGCGAAGCGCTGGCCGAACCGCGGACCCAACTCTGCGACTTCCTGCGCCACGACCTCGGTGCCACCGGCGTCCATGTCGGTTGCGAACACGGTGTCTGCGGCGCCTGCACGGTGCTGGTGGACGGGGTCGCCATGCGTTCCTGCCTGATGCTCGCGGTACAGGGGCACGAGCGGCGTATCGAGACCGTCGAGTCCCTGGCCGACGACGACACACTGAGCGACCTGCAACAAGCCTTTCGCCGTCATCACGCCTTGCAGTGCGGCTTTTGCACTGCGGGCATTCTCATGTCCTGCGTGGATTTCCTCGAACGGGTACCCAACCCGGACGAGACCCAGGTACGCGACATGCTTTCGGGGCATCTATGTCGCTGCACGGGCTACACCGGCATCGTCCAGGCCGTGCTCGAAGTCGCTGCCCAGCGCCAAACGAACAAAGGGGTATAACAATAATGTTCGATCTCGGACGCAGTTTTCTCGCTGCCGTTGAACGCCGACCGCACGCCGTGGCGGTCAGTGACGGTGCGTTGAAGAAAACCTATGAAGACTGGTTCGTCGATATCCAGAGCGCAGCGCGGGGCTTGCAACGCCTTGGGCTGCAACGGGGTGACCGACTGCTGGTAGCGATGCAGAACCGCTGGCAGATGGCGACCCTGCATTGGGCCTGTCAGTTTGCGGGCGTGGTCATGACCCCGTTGAACTGGCGTTCGACTGCCGATGAACTGGGCTACTGCATCGAAGATGCGCAAATCCGCGCACTGGCTTACGACGACGCGACCGTGGCCGCGGTGGCCGGTTGCAGCGCCGCCACCAGGCTGCCACGGATCGCCGCCGGTATCCGTGCCGCCGACACCGACCTGAGTTTCGAGGAGCTGTGTTCGCAGACCCCCTCCGACATCATTTTGCAGGCCGACGCCGAAGACTTTTCACTGCTGCTGTACACCTCCGGAACCACCAGCAAGCCCAAGGGCGTGCCCCGTCGGCACCGTAGTGAACGCGCCGCGGCGGTGGCCCACGTAGCGCAAAACCTCTACCGCCAGAGCGAGTGCACGCTGGGTGTCATGCCGCTTTACCACACCATGGGCGTGCGTTCGTTGCTGTCCATGGCGCTGATCGACGGGCATTTCGTCTGTGTGCCGAAGTTCGACGTGGAAGCCACGCTGCAGGCCATCGAGCGGGAAAAGGTCAGCAACCTGTACCTCGTACCGACGCTCTACCACATGCTCATCGAGCACCCGGCCTTCGCCCGCGAGCGAGTAGCCAGTGTGGAGAAAATCGGCTTTGCCGGCGCGCCGATGAGCGACGGCTTGATGCGTCGCGTCGAGCAGGCGTTCCAGCCGCAGTTGTTCGTCAACCATTACGGCAGCTCGGAAATCTACACCTTCACCATCGACCAGCAGGCCAGTCGCAAACCCGGCTCCTCAGGGCGCAGTGCAATGAACCAGCGCGTGCGCGTGGTACCGATCGATGCTGAAACGGTGGACGTGCAGGCCAACCCATTGGAGGAGGGCCAGATCATCGCCGACCTGGCGAGTGACGAGGCGTTCGAAGGCTACCTGAACCGCCCTGAGGCGAACGCCAAGGCGTTGCGTGACGGATGGTATTTCACCGGTGACATCGGCTACTTCGATCTGGAAGGCGATCTGTTCGTCACGGGTCGTGTCGATGACTTGATCATCACCGGCGGCGAAAACGTCAGCCCGGCGGAAATCGAAAACATGCTCTCTCTGCACCCGGCAGTGGAAGAAGTGGTGGTGGTCGGTCTGCCTGACGAGCAGTGGGGCAAGATCATTGCAGCGTTTATCAAGCTGCGCGCCGAGGTGTCGGAATGCGACCTCGATGCTCATTGCATCGCTTCGGGCCTGGCCAAATTCAAGCGGCCACGGCGTTACCAGTTCATCGATCAGATTCCCAAATCTCCAGTTGGCAAGGTGCTGCGGCGCGTGCTGCTGGCCCAATTTCAGGAACAGGCCTTGAAGGCCATCAGCTAATCATCCAGAGGACACTCCAATGCAACAACAAGCGATCCAGCAATTTCTCGACACTCAGTTCGATGGCTTCCAGGTTGAAGTCGATGTGTCCCGCGAGCGCGCTGACATCATCCTCAACCGGGCGCCGTTGAACGTCATTTCCATGGGGCAGCGCGATCAACTGCGCCTGGTCTTCGAAGCCCTCGATGCACACAAAGATGTGCGCGTCATCGTGCTGCGCTCGGTGGGTGAACACTTCTCCAGCGGTGGCGACATCAAGGGTTTCCTTGAAGCTTCGCCGGAGCACGTTTCGAAGCTGGCCTGGAACGTTGCGGCACCGGCACGTTGCGAAAAACCGGTAATCGTCGCCAACCGTGGTTACACCTTCGGCGTCGGTTTTGAATTGTCCCTGGCCTGCGATTTCCGCGTTGCTTCGCAAACCACGCGCTACGCCTTGCCGGAGCAGAACCTGGGTCAGATCCCAGGCTCGGGAGGCTCCGCACGCCTGCAGAAAATCATCGGCATCACCCGCACCAAACACATGGTGATGCGCGCCAAGCGCATTACGGGCGACCAGGCCTATGCCTGGGGTATTGCTACCGAGGTCGTGCCAGATACCGAACTGGAAAACACCGTCGATGCGCTGGCTGATGAACTGCGGCGCTTCTCGCCGCTGGCTCAGCGCACGGCGAAAAAACTGATCAACGACAACGAAGATGCGCCGCTGACCGTCGCGATCGAAATGGAAGGTCACTGCTACAGCCGCCTGCGCAGCTCCAAGGACTTCAAGGAAGGCGTCGAAGCGTTTCACAGCAAGCGTCCGGCAGTGTTCACCGGCGAGTAAATGCGTACCGGCGAGCAGGCCCGGGAGCATGTCGGCAACGGCGTGCCTCCCTATGGAGCAGGGCCTGCCGCCCCTTCACTGAAACTGATAGGGCGCATCAATATTCGTTAATAGAAAACCCGTTGCGGGGCTCGTAGGGTGAGATCGGCTGCACCGAAATCCGTCCAATAAATATAAAAATCGGAGTTCCACTTATGGCTTCTAGCTGGCTGGTATTAACCATCGTGGCCGCCTACAGGGTGGTCTTGGCGTTGATCAGTTTCTGGGTTCGACGCTCTACACAAAGCGCGAAAAACTTCACCTCCGGAGGCAAGGAATTCCCGGCGGTGATTCCATCGTTGCAGGCCTTTGCGCAATTTTTCGGGCACATGCACGAATGGATGGCCGGGATCGCCGTTGCAGGACTGGCCGGGGCGCTGTTCGGCACCATGGCCGCGCTAACCATGGGCATCGCCACCTTGTTGCTCAAGGACTTCTATCAGCCGTTCTTTAACCCGCCGCCGGGTGACCGGGCATGCCACCAAAACAATAATGACGAGGTAAGGCCATGCAGCCTGTGACCCTTTCCACCCCCGAAGCCGACATGGCCGGGGACTTGCCAGCAGGCGCCAGCCTGCGTGGCTGGCTCGACCATTTGCAGCGCCAGCAGCGTTTGGCAATGATACGTCCCGGCGTGGACCTGCGTTTCGGCGTTGCAGCGATTGCTAATCGTCTGGACGGCAAGAGCGCTTCACTGTTTCCCCAGCCTGGCGGCCACTCGATTGCGGTGGTTTCCGGCCTGCTGTCCGACCGGCAGTGGATGGCCGAGGCGATGGGCGTGGAGTCCGCTGAAGTGTTGGCGCGTTTCGAGGCGGCCAGCCTCAATCCGCTGCCGTGGCGGGAAGTCAGCGATGCAGCTTGTCAGCAAGTGGTGCATCGCGAGATCGACCTGAACAAACTGCTACCAATTCCCACCCACAACGAGTACGACAGCGGCCCTTACATCACCGCTGGCCTGCTGATTACCCGCAACCCGCGCACCGGGGTGCAGAACGTTTCGATTCACCGCTTGCAGGTGAGCAGCCCAAATCGACTGGGTGCATTGCTGCTGCCACGCCATGCGCTGGCCTTCTTTCAGGAAGTCGAGGCGCTGGGTGAGGATCTGGACGTGGCGGTGGTAATTGGTGCTGATCCGCTGACCTTGCTGGCGTCCCAGGCCATCGTGCCGATCGATCACGACGAACTGGAAATCGCCGGCGCTCTGCATGGCCGTCCGCTGGCGGTAACGCGCTGCGTGACCCATCAGATTCGCGTGCCTGCCGACGCCGAGATCGTCATCGAGGGCCGGTTGCTGGCCAAGGCGCGGGAGATGGAAGGGCCGTTCGGCGAGTTTCCGCAGTACTACGGCGAACGCGCCGAGCGACATGTGATCGAAGTCGACGCCGTAACCCATCGTCACAACCCGATCTTTCACACCATCGTCGGCGGCGGCCTGGAACACTTGCTGCTCGGCGGCATCCCGCGCGAAGCGACCATGCTCGCGCACTTGCGCCGCAGTTTTCCGTGCGTGCGTGACGTGCACCTGAGCAAGGGCGGAGTGTGTCGTTATCACCTTTATGTGCAGATCGACAAACGCTCCGAAGGCGAGGGCAAGAACGTCATCCTCGGCGCGCTGGGCGGTCACTACGACATCAAGCATGTCACCGTGGTGGATCTGGATGTGGACATTCATGACCCCACCGAAGTCGAGTGGGCGATTGCCACCCGTTTCCAGGCCGACCGCGACCTGGTGCTGATCCACGAATCCCAGGGCTCGAAACTCGACCCGTCCACCCGTGACGGTGTCGGCTCGAAGATGGGCTATGACGCCACGGTGCCGCTGTCGGCACCGACCATGCGCTTCAAACGAATCCAGGTGCCGGGCCAACAGGAAGTCGAACTCGACAAGCTAGCGCACGCGGCGCCGCAAGACTGGCAACGCGTGCTCCAGACGCACGATTGAACCCGGCGGCCGTTGGTGTTCAGCGGCCTGTTTCCGATAGTTCCAACCAACTCAAGACACGTCTTGCGTGAGGCAACCATGACCACGACAACAACAACAACTGCATCGCCAACCAGCGCCGCTATCGATACACCGCAGATTCCACCGGGCAAGGCCTTACTGGCGGCATTTGCCTCGACATTCGGCTGGGCGCTGGATTTGTTTGACCTGTTCATTCTGCTCTACGTGGCGCCGATCATCGGCCGCATGTTTTTCCCCTCGGACACCCCGACACTGTCGCTGGCCGCGGTATACGCCTCATTCGCCGTGGCCCTGCTGGTGCGCCCCCTGGGTTCGGCAATCTTCGGCGCGTATGCCGACAAGCACGGCCGCAAGCGAGCGTTGATGGTGTCGATGGTCGGCGTCGGTATTTCCACGGCACTGTTTGGCGCGCTGCCGACCATTCATCAGGCCGGCATATTGGCCCCGATACTGTTTCTGCTATTGCGGGTGATTCAGGGCATTTTCGTTGGCGGCATCGTGGCCTCCACTCACACCATCGGCACCGAATCCATCTCGCCGCGCTATCGCGGCCTGATGTCCGGGCTGATCGGTGGTGCCGGTGCCGGCATGGGCGCGCTGTTGGCGTCGTTCACTTACCTGGTGTTGTCGGAAATTTTCCCCGGGGATGAATTTGACGTCTGGGGCTGGCGCTTCATGTTCTTCTGCGGGCTGCTCAGCACGTTTTTCGGGCTGGTGATGTTCCGCTATCTGGAAGAAACCCCGGTCTGGCAGCAACTGCAACAAGCGCGCAAGACCAAGGGGCCGGCGGTAGTGGTCGTGTCGCCGCTCAAGCGTCTGTTTGGTCGCGAGTACCGCAGCGTGATGCTGGTCAATCTGCTGATTACATTCGGCGGCGGAGCAACGTATTACCTGGCCTGCGGTTATCTGCCGACCTTGCTCAACGTGGTCGCCAAAGTACCCCATACGCAAACTTCGCAGATGCTCATGTACGGGTCGGTGGCAACCATTGTCGGAGCACTGGCCTTCGGTTACCTGAGTGACCTGATCGGTCGCAAGAAGACCTTCATGCTACTGGGTGTGATTAACCTGGTGAGCTTGCCGATGATGTTCCTCGGTGTCGCCGAGCCGGGTTCGCTGACCCGCACTGCGCTGTATTGCGTGGGCATCGCCTTCATGGGCGGGGCGATCATCGCGCCGATCCTGATCTTCCTCAACGAACGCTTCAGCACCGAGCTGCGCGCCAGCGGCACAGGATTGTCCTGGAACATCGGTTTCGCCCTCGGTGGAACCATGCCGACCTTTGTGTCCCTGTTCAGCAGCAGCCCCGCGCAGATCCCCATGGTACTGGCGATTTTCGCCGCCGGCCTGTCGGTGATCTACCTGATCGGCAGCGTGGTGATTCCGGAAACCCAAGGCAACTTCAAGTGAAGGAGATGGCAATGAACAGATTGACCGGCAAGGTCGCTATCGTCACCGGCGCGGCCCAAGGTATCGGCGCCACCTACGCCAAGGCGCTGGCGGCCGAGGGCGCGAAGGTGGTGCTCTGCGATTTGAAGACGCCTGACGAAACCGCTGCCGCGATCCGCAACAAGGGCGGTACGGCCCTGGCAATCGCTTGCGACGTGACCGACGGTGCCGCGGTGCAAGCCATGGTCGAGGAAGCCGTGGCGCAGTTCAGCGGTGTGCACGTGCTGATCAACAACGCGGCGTTGTTCGCCACCCTGGAACTCAAACCTTTCGAGCAGACCAGCTCGGCGGAATGGGACCGGATCATGGCAGTCAACGTGCGCGGTTCCTTCGAGTGCGCGAAGGCGGTAATGCCGGTGATGCGTCGTCAGGGCTACGGCAAGATCGTCAATATTGCCTCGGCAACGGCTTTCAAAGGCGCGCCGATGATGGCGGCGTATGTCGCGTCGAAGGGCGCGGTGATTGCCCTGACACGCTCGATAGCGCGCGAAGTCGGCGACGCCGGCATCCGCTGCAACTGCCTGGCCCCCGGCCTGACCATGAGCGCCAACGTCCAGGCCAACGCCGCCTGGGCCGGCGACATCGTGCGCAACAACATCGCCAGCCGCTGCATCAAGCGCGAGGCGGTACCGGAAGACCTGGTCGGCGCGCTGCTGTTTCTGGCCAGCGCCGACAGCGATTTCATGAGCGGCCAGACTGTGGTGGTCGACGGCGGCTCGGTGACCCACTGATAGGGGGAGTCCATGCGCAGCCGATATTTCATTGAAAGGGTAAACCGTTATGAATCGTGAACAACAAATCGTTGAGCGTTCGCACGCATACCGCGAGAGCTATCGTGCGTCCACACCCAGCTGGTATCGCGGCGAAATGCACCTGGCTTTCACCCTGCTGTTCACCGGCGGGGTGCTCTGGTACTGCGCCAGCCAGATTGTCGATGCGAGCTGGCAGGAGTGGTTGCTGGTGGTAGTGCCGATGTTCCTGTTCGGCAATTGGGCCGAATGGGCGGGCCACCGTTATTTGCTACACAGCCCGAGGAGCTGGCTCAAGCCGGCCTACAAGCGGCATGTCGCCACCCACCATCAGTTCTTCTCGCACAAGACGCTGGACTATCACGGCCATCAGGATTGGCGCGCTCTGCTGTTTCCCCCATTCGCTCCGGTGTTGTTCGTGATGGCCGCGCTGCCGCTGGCCCTGCTGCTGGGCACGTTATGGACGGCCAACGCCGGCTATATCGCAATGTTGACGATGGCGGCCTACTTCCTGATGTACGAAGGCCTGCACACGCTGTCGCACCTCGAGCATCCGCTGCTCGATGCCATGCCGCTGGTCAACACGGTGCGCCGCATGCATGTCCTGCATCACAACCCGGACTTCATGCACACGCGCAATTTCAACCTGACCTTTCCGATCTGCGATGCACTGTTTGGCACCAGCGACTTGAACAAGGGCGTGCTGGGCACGCTGTTCAATGGCATGTCGGATGCGGCGCGCAAACCCGAGGACCAGGCTCGCGTTGATGCGCAGCAGGTCGAGCGCGCGTCCAAAGCGGCTACCGAACACCAGCTCTGACAGCGACTCAATGAGCGGTCGGTTCTGGTGGTCGACCGCTGCTCGCTGACCCACGGAATACCGGAGGACTCATGCAAAGCAGACATTTCATCGATGGGCAATGGACCGACGCGGGCCATTGGGCGGACAGCTTCGACCCGGCCAGCTGCGAGTTGATCGGCCGCTTCGCCGATGGCGGCGAAGCCGAGGCGCAAGCGGCGGTCTCCGCCGCCGCGCGCGCCTTCGCCAACCCGCAGTGGTCACAGAATCCGCGCCTGCGTCAGCAATTGCTGCTGGATTGGGCCGCAGGCCTCAAGGCACGCCAGGAGGAACTGGCGCAGCTGCTCACCCGCGAGAATGGCAAGGCCCTGGTGCAATCGCGCGGCGAGATAGCCGGGGCGATTTCCGAGATTGTCTATTATGCCGGTCTGGCCCGACACAATCCCGGCCATGTGATGGAGGTGGCGCCTGGCGAGTTCTCCAACATGCTGCGTGAACCGGCCGGGGTCGCGGGGCTGATCATTCCATGGAATGCCCCGGCGGTGCTGCTGGTGCGCGCCCTCGCCCCGGCATTGGCGGCCGGCTGCACCGCGGTGATCAAGCCGGCGCCGCAGACCGCGCTATTCAACGCGGCCATGCTCGAGCCGCTATTCGCCCTACCGGGCCTACCGGCCGGCGCGGTCAACCTGTTCGCTGAAACTGGGCATGTCGGCGCGGCGTACCTGGTGGCTTCGCCGCTGGTAGATGTGCTCAGCTTTACTGGCTCCACCGCAACCGGCCAGCGCATCATGCAAGACGCCGCAGCGACCATGAAGAAGCTGTCCCTTGAACTCGGCGGCAAATCCTGTTGCCTGGTCTTCGAGGATACCGACGTCGAGGCTATCGCACCGAAACTGGCGGCAGCAGCAACCATCATTTCCGGCCAACAGTGCACCGCCGCACGGCGCGTGCTGGTGCAGGCCAGCCGTTTTGCCGAGATGAAACGTGCGCTCAGTGCCGCGCTCGGCGAAATCCGCCTGGGCCACGGTTTGGAGGCGGCGACGCAAATGGGCCCGCTGATCGACTGGCAGTCGCGCGACAAGGTCGAGAGGCGCATCGCCGAGGCGCTGGACTGTTGCGACGAGGTGCTGCTGGCCGGCGGCCGCCCGGATGGCGCGCTGAGTCAGGGCGCCTTCCTCGCCCCTGCACTGATCGCCCACCGCGACAGCGGCGCGTTCTTCTGCCAGGAGGAAATCTTCGGCCCGTTGCTGGTGCTGGAGTCCTTCGAAGATGAAGCCGAGGCAGTAGCGCGCGCCAACCATACCGAGTTCGGTCTGTCGGCGAGTGTCTGGACCGGGCAGGGCGCTCGCGCCTGGCGTGTCGCTCGGGCACTGCGCAACGGTACGGTGTGGCTGAACGACCACAACAAATTGTTCGCCGAGGCGGAAACCGGTGGCTACCGCAAGAGCGGCCTGGGGCGCTTGCATGGCGTCGATGCGCTGCTGGATTTCAGCGAGCTCAAACACATTTATCAGAACGTCGGCACGCTCGGTTGAGCGCGCACGCGAGGGTGACCATGGAGCTGCGCCATCTGAAGTATTTTACCTGCCTTTATGAGGAAGGCTCCGTCACCCGGGCTGCGCAGCGCTTGAATATCGTGCAACCGGCGTTGTCGATGCAGATCGCCAGGCTTGAGGAAGAACTCGGGCAGACGTTGTTCGAGCGCAGCTCCAAGGGCATGGCGCCGACCGAGGCCGGCGATCAGGCTTATCGTTTGTTCATGCCGATTCTTGGCCAGCTGCTGGCGGCGCGTCAGGCCCTGATCGACCGTAGCGGCCAGATCGGCGGACGCATCAGTGCCGGGCTGATCGCGTCTGCCGCCAACAACGCGTTGGCCAGCACCCTGGCGCATTTCGTCGAGCATCAGCCACAGGTTGAATTGAGCGTCACCTCGGGCTACAGCCAGGAGTTGATCGCGAAGGTCCTGACCGGCGTGCTGGATTTCGCGGTCATCAACCAAAGCTTTCAGCATGAGCACCTGATCGGCCACGACATTTTCGATGAGGAGCTACTGGTCGCCACCGGTGCAGCCAATCGCCTTAACGGAGCGTTGCCCTTGCCGTTGGCCAGTCTGGCGGGATTCAAACTGGTGCTGCCCTCGCGTCGTCACGGGCTGCGTATGGTCATCGACCAGCACCTTGCCGCCCAGGGCATTGAAGTCACCCCGCAGTTGGAGGTGGACGATCTGGCGGTCATTGAGGACTTCTTGCGTCGCAGCGACTGGGTCAGCGTGCTGCCGGCAACCGTCTTGCATCGCGGATTGCACGAAGGCGCGTTGCGCGCCTATCCGCTGGCCGCGCCGGGGATCAGCCGGCGCATGGTCTGTGTGCACGACGCCCGTCGACCACTGACCCCGGCGGCAATGCTGTTCATCGAGATGATCGGCAAAACCATGACCACCGCACTCGACGCCATCCATTTCTACAAAGAAGGCCCGATAGAGGAAGGCGACCATGAGCGTTCCCAGTAATAGCCGGCCGCAGCGGCTGATCGTAGGAATTTCCGGTGCCTCCGGCGCCGTTTATGGCGTACGTCTACTGGAGCTGTTGCGCGACACGCCGATTGAAACCCATCTGGTGGTCAGCAAGTCGGCGCTGATTACTTTGGCCCATGAAACCGAGATGTCCTGGTCTCAGATCAAGACCCTTGCTGACGTTAGCTACATCAATCAGGACATCGGCGCGGCAATTGCCAGTGGCTCGTTCAAAACCATGGGCATGATCATCGCGCCGTGTTCGATACGCAGCCTGTCAGAAATTGCCAGCGGCGTGACCTCAACGCTGCTGACCCGCGCCGCCGACGTGGTGCTCAAGGAGCGCCGGCGCCTGGTGCTGATGGTTCGCGAGACGCCACTGCACCGCAATCACCTGCGCAGCATGACCGAGTTGGCTGAACTCGGTGCGGTGATCGCGCCGCCAGTGCCTGCGTTCTATGCCAAGCCGACCAGCCTGGATGACATGATCGATCACACTGTAGGAAGGGTGCTGGATATGTTCGATATCGAACTGGGTGTCGTCCGTCGCTGGCGCGAACGACCGGAGCGCGTAGCAACGCTGGATGAGGTGATCGATGGTTGAGTCACATTCGGGGCATTCAGGCGGGGAGGCGCTCCAGGAATTCGCAGATCAGCTGCAAGGTCCGCTCGGTCGCTTCGGTCTGGGGAAAGTGCCGGCAGTTATCCAGCAACACACAGCGGCACGGCCCAGGCACCTGTCGCTGGATGACCATCAGTTGCTCGGGCGTGGCGTAGTGGTCTTCGCGACCCTGAATGACCAGCAGCGGCCTTTCGATATAAGCCAACTGCGCTTCGAGATCGTCCAAGGAAAAGTCCGGGTGCAACCAGCTGTCGCTCCAACCGTGAAAGGCGCCGTCGACATTGGTCCCATGGTGGCGTGCCAGGCGTTCGCGCAATTCGCCCTGATGCCAAACCTCGGTGGTATGGCGAATGCCATCGAGGCTCTCGGTCTCGACAATCACGTGAGGCGCCAGTGCAATGCTGCCCAATACGCGGGGATCATTGGCGGCGGCATAGGCGAGGACAATGGAGGCGCCGTCACTGTGACCGAGCAAAACCACTTGCGGCAGTTGCGAGGCATCGAGCAATTGCCGCAGTTCACGAGGGCCGTCGCTGCTCAGGTAGTTCAGCGGACGCGGCAGGGTTACCGGGCTCGATTGCCCATAACCCTGACGACTGTAGGTGACCACACCGCAACCGCTGGCCTGGGCCAGGCGCTGGGGGAAGTCTTTCCATTGATCGGCGCTGCCGAGGCCTTCGTGCAACAGCACAAGCGTCGGTCGCGATGGGTCAGCCGCAGGAATTTGGCGATATTCCAGGCGCAGCGGCCCAAGTTGCAGAAATTGTTGTGGCGACATGTTGAATCAACGATTGAACAAGGTTGCTCGCAGGTTACCGTAAACGTAACCCTGTCTGCAGCACCACGCTTTGCTTGAGGTACAGAAAACATGCGTCATCTCGATGTTCAGGTGATCGACCAGGCACTGCAATGGGCTCGCGCCGGGCAGGCCCAGTGGCTGTGTACGGTGCTCTCCACCTATGGCTCGGCGCCGCGTGCGCCGGGGGCGATGCTGGTGACCAATGGCTCGGGCGAACACGTCGGCTCGCTGTCGGGTGGCTGCGTCGAGGAGGAGTTTCTCGAAAGCCTGACGCGCGGTGAATTACGCGAACCGGCGCAGATCGTCAGTTATGGCGACAGCGTCGAGCAACGCCACCGTCTGCGATTACCCTGTGGTGGCGTGCTGATCGTGCTGGTCGAGCACCGCGCTGCGAGTCTCGAATGGATCGAGCACCTGGAGAGTCTGCAAGCGGCGTTACTGGGTCAGCGGCGTCTGCTGCGCCATGTCGAGTTGAGCAGCGGAGCCTTGCGCCTGGACGCAGACATCGGACACGGCAGCGAGCGGGTGCAAGTCGTCGACGAGACGGTGCGCATCAGTGTTGGCCCTGCGTTGCGACTGATTCTGGCCGGGCTGTCGCCGGTCGCTGAAGTTTGCGCCAGTTTCGCCCGCGCCATCGGCTGCGAAGTCATCGCCTGCGACCCCCGGGATGAGATGCAGCATGTGCAGCTCGAAGGCGTGGAGATGCAACGCGTGCTGCCCTCGATGTACATCGCCGCTGGTGGTTGCCATGCGGCGACTGCGGTGGTGGCGCTGACTCACGATCCTCGAATCGATGATCTGGCGCTGATGGAAGCGGTTCACACCCCGGCGTTTTACATCGGTGCCATGGGTTCTCAGGCAACCTCGGCCAAGCGCGCCGAGCGGCTCAAGCGCATCGGTGGTCTGACGGATGAACAGATTGCCCGTTTGCACATGCCCATCGGCCTCGATCTGGGCAGCAAGGCCCCGGCGGAGATCGCTCTGGCGGTGGTGGCCGATATCCTGCGCGTTTATCACGGCAAAGAACGCCATGCCTTGTAAGGCGGTTTTTCCGACGAACGTGGGGGCTGCGAAAGTCGAGGTAGACGCTCGGTCATTCGCGCGCGATAGTGGCCAGCCAAGTCTGGCTGAACCATGGACCGATCGACGGGCTTGAGAAATAGATAAGCGCCCCGATGATATGCATTGAGGCCGATAACAATATCGCTTCAAGCGAGGAGGAATCTGATGTCGATTGCCCAACGGGTTTTCCACGGCAGGTTTGGCCGGGTCGCCTTGCTGAATATGGATCATTCGCTGGTCACCCATACCCATTCCGAATGCCATGTGCTGGTCAAAGTGTCCGGCGAGGATACTTACTTCAACGTTAACGGTCGACGGGTTCCGCTCAGTGATCGCACCGCGGTGTTGGTCAACGCCTGGGAGCCGCATTTCTACGATCCGCAGCCGGGTGCCGGTGCCACGCTAATCCTGGCGCTTTACATAGAGCCCGCCTGGCTGGCCACTGCCCAGCAATCGCTGGCGCTCAGCGGTCGGCCGGACTTTTTTGCCCAATCATGCATCGAGCTGTCGAGTCGAAATCGCACCCTGGCCGACATCCTGGTCGCCGAAGCGCATGGTTGTGGGATCGTGCCGAAAGAGCGTTTGGAGTTCATGCTGTTCGACTTCCTGATCGAACTGATCGAGGACTTTTCCAGCTGGCGGCATTTGTCGCTACTGGGTGCGCCCAACACAGGTGAGTTCCGGGATGCGCGCGTGCGCCGTGGCACCGCCTGGTTGCTTGAGCACCTCGATGATCCGAACCCGATCGACAACGCCGCGCGGGCCTGTGGTCTGTCTCGGGCACACTTCTTTGCGCTGTTCAAGAAAGACACCGGCATGACCCCGACCCTGCTGCTTAACGACGCGCGCATGCGCCGGGCTTTTGCCTGGCTGGAGCGTGAGCGCAGTGGCACGTTGGGCCTGTTGTCTGAGAACCTCGGGTTCTCCGAGCAAGGTCATTTCACACGGTTTTTCCGTCAGCACATCGGCGCTTCCCCCAGCCAGTATCGGCGTGTGGTTGATAGTTATACGGCGGTTTGAACCGAGAGGAGGGCGGGAGTATTGGGTAATGCTCCCGCCGATGAAGTTAGTCTTTCATCTTGAAACTCTGAGCTTTTAAAGGTTACGAAATTTGTAGCGTCTATTAATTGTCCATAAAGTCATAAATCTCTTTCATGCGTTCTTCGCGCATCAATTCAAGTTCTTCCTTGGTTTCGGCCGCCCACTGCAGGATGAAGTCCCAGCAATCGCAGCCGTGCGCGTCGGCTTCTGCTTCAAATGCTTCTTTCAGAAATTTAAGGCGATATTCTTCTGGCGAGAGCCCGCAGTTTTCAGCGAGGCTGTAATTCAGCTCGCTGAGTTCAAGCTGAATCCATAGATTGGCGTCCAGGAATTTCTTCAGGGCAAGTTCGGCTCTAAGTTCTTTTGCGATCATGAATGCTCTCTTGTGGCATGCAATAAGTAGCTGGTTGTTCAAGGTCGGCCGAGCGCTAAATTGGACTATGTCAATTTCCTGCCATCATCCATCCTCGAACGCCATGACTTTCACTCAGCTCTTTCACGACTCGAGCCGCGTCCTGCTTATGTTTATATGGGCCTATGACGACAAAATTGTTTTCTTTACGCGCTACCGGCAACTCCAGTTGCTGAATGGCTTTTAGTGCGCGATGGCGGCTGGGCGTATTCAATGCGGGCGTGAATTCGTCGGGAAGATTTGTACTGATTTCTGTCGCAACTTTATTAGCGATGTCGTCAAATTCGTGCTCGAAGTCTGTCACTTTTTGCTGGATGTATGAATTGTCGACGTTATTTTCACAAGTTGGTCCTGTGGACGTGTAGGTCCATAGTAGAGCTGATAGTTGCCCTAAAACGCCAGTTACCAGTAAGCCCAAGCCAAGCTTTCGCACGACGCCCTCTCCAAATCAAGTGAATAGTTATTTGTGCCATTTCTTTTTATAAAGAAAGGTTTTACTTCTGATCCTGAGATGGTCTAAGTTCTCGAGCGCGTCAGTGTGCCCAAGCGCCAAAATTAGTTGGCTGCTTTTTGTTGTTTTAAAGAACATCGGGCGTGCACTTTATAGACTACTGATTCACGAAAAAGGCTCAGATAGTCGAAAAAAACCATATCAGAATGGGAGAGGTTAATCCTATGAAATACTTGTATTTAAGATAAATATCGTGGCCAAAGTGCCTTGTGGAAAACCGCGAAGGATCTGCATTCGCCACTTATGTGATGAACGCTCAAAATTAAAAAGTTATAGAGCCCGGTCGCTATCCATAAAGTCATCGAAGTCGTCGAACATGACCGGAATTGTGTCGGGTCCCAGCCCCTTAAATCAGACGCAAAGACAAATTTCCAGACTTCGGCGCAAAACTCCATCTCCCCAGGCAAAGCGCTCCCTGCGCCTTTCACACACACTTGGCTCTAGCGCTCTCGCGCTGTAAAACAACAAGAGCCACGAAAAATGACCAGATTCCCACCTGCTATCGAAAGCCAGACCGGCCATATCGGCGCCCTACGGGTACGCTACATGCGACGATCATCCGTTCACCTCATGCTCATGTGCAGATCACCTCGGTGGTTTTTTCCAACGCGCTGCCATGGAGCAGGATGTTCAGAAGAATAAAATGGCGTGCCAATTATTGGGCTAGTTGAAATTGACTAAGTACCGGTCCTTCGTGTGCGTTGCGTTGACCTCTAAGATTTTGCGTTGCTTCTATTACTTTAAAATAACAAATGGAGCGCTATACAATTGAGTAGGAAAAAAATTGCTGCAAGTTCGGTGTTTCTTGGTATCACCCTGAGTGCACAGGCGTATGCTGACTTTCTAAGTGATAGCAAGGCCACCTTGGGGATGAGGAACTTCTACTTCAATAACGACAACCGCGATGGCACTGCCGCCCCTTCCAAAACCGAAGAATGGGCGCAGGGTTTCATGTTGGACTTCAAATCGGGTTATACCGATGGCATGGTTGGCTTTGGTGTCGATGGCCTGGGATTGCTGGGGGTTACCCTGGACAGCGGCAAAGGACGGCATGTCGGCAGCACCATGATGCCTTCTGACAGTGACAACCGTGCCGTCGACGAGTGGAGCCGGGTGGGGCTGACCGGAAAAGTCAAAATGTCGAAAACTGAACTTCGCTACGGCACCTTGATTCCGAAACTCCCAATTCTGGTTGCCAACGATGGGCGCGTACTTCCACAAACCTTCGAGGGCGGTCAAATCACCTCGAGCGAGTTCAAGGGGCTGACCTTGACTGGAGGTCGGATCGAACATGCGACAGGGCGTGGTTCAAGCGATCAGACGGGGTTGGCCGTTGCTGGTGGTACGCGTGAGAGCAATCAGTTTGACTTCGCCGGGAGCGATTGGAGTGTCACCAAGGATCTGACAGCTCAGTACTACTACGCAAACCTCGATAACTACTATACGCAGCATTTTTTTGGATTGATTCACACCCTTGCGCTCTCGGACAATCAGTCCCTTAAAACCGACCTGCGCTACTTCAAAACTGACTCGTCAGGTGCAAATAGCTCCGGTACGTCAGGCTACAGAATTAATGGCTACACCAAAAACGGTGATGGAGAGATCGACAACCGTACCTGGAGTGCCGCGTTGATTTACACGCTGGGTGGCCACGCGATTACTGCGGGTTACCAAAGTGTGTCGGATGGCAGCAACTTCACTCAACTCAATCAGGGCAGCCTGATAGACAAGGGCGCCGGTGGAGCAAGCCTGTATCTGTATACAGACCGCCTGATCCAAACGTTCACCCGCGCAGGCGAGCGCACAGCTTTCGGTCAGTATGCTTACGACTTTGCCGCTCTGGGAGTTCCTGGCCTGAAAGGCTCGGTCATGTACCTCTCCGGCGATAATATTAAAACTACGTCCGGCGACAACCAAAAGGAATGGGAAAGAGACATTAGCCTGGACTACGTCCTTCAGTCCGGAGCGCTTAAAGGTGTCGGGTTCGGCTGGCGTAACGGCAAGTCCAACAGCGAAGCGGCTCGTAACGTAGATCAGAACCGAGTTTTTGTAAGCTATAGCATTCCGCTTCTCTAACGAGTGTCATGAGGACGAATAGCCGCTTTCAGTCCGGCCACGCTGAGGAAGGCACCCGATAACACGGGTGCTTCTGTGCAGGATTATCCGCCCGACGCTCAGGACATTAGGTAGGTGGTGCAGCCGGTTTGATTTATTTTGTCTACGCCCTCTTAGAAGCCTTCCAGCACGATCTTGCCCTTCGCCTTGCCGCTTTCCAGCAGAGCATGGGCTCGACGAAGATTTTCTGCGCTGATGCGCCCGTAGTTTTCGCCAACGGTGGTGCGCAAGTCACCCGCATCAATGCGCCGCGCAATTTCGTTGAGGATGTTGTGCTGCTCTTGCATGTCCTCTGTCTCGTAAAGCGAGCGGGTGTACATCAGCTCCCAGTGCAACGACAGGCTCTTGCGCTTGAGCGGTACGGCGTCAAGCGTGGCCGGGTCATCGATCAGGCCCAGCTTGCCCTGAGGCTTCAGTGATTCGATGATTTGCTCGTAGTGCCGATCGGTCTGGGTCAGGCTAGCGACATGGCTGACTTGTGCGATACCGATGCGCTTGAGCTCCTCGCTGAGTGGCTTGGTATGGTCGATGACATGATGCGCACCAAGCTCGGTGACCCAGGTCTGGGTTTCAGGGCGCGAAGCCGTACCAATGATCGTCAACCCGGTTAGCTGACGCGCCAGCTGAGTCAGGATTGAACCCACCCCGCCTGCAGCGCCGATGATCAGCAGCGTTTCGCCCCGGTCGGTGGTATCGCGTGCAACACCGAGGCGATCAAACAGCAATTCCCAAGCGGTCAAGGAAGTCAGTGGCAATGCCGCAGCCTCGCTGAAATCCAGCGACTGGGGTATTGAGCCGACGATACGCTCGTCCACCAGTTGCAGCTCACTGTTGCTGCCCGGGCGGATCAGCGATCCGGCGTACCAGACCCTGTCACCGGGCTTGAAGAGCGTTACGTCGCTGCCGACCGACTTGACCACGCCGGCAGCGTCCCAACCGAGGATGCGCGGCTGGCTTTCGTCCTCGTGCGGTACGTAGCCCTGCCGCACCTTGGTATCGACAGGATTGACCGATACGGCCTTTACCTCTACGAGCAAGTCGCGCGGCCCCGGCACTGGCTCGGGTATATCGATCTCCACCAAGGCGTCGGGATGTTCAATAGGCAGGCATTTGAAGTGTGCAATGGCTTTCATTCGAAGATCCTCAGGAGATGCGATACATTTTCGTGATGGTGAGCTTTTCAGCAGCGCGTTCGATGAAAGGGAGCGCTGCCTGAAAATGCGGTGTCGCTTCGTGAGCAGTCAGCGCCGCTTCGTCCCGCCACTGCTCGATCATGTGGAAAGTGCGAGCCTGCTCGGCATCACGGTGGAAATCGTACTGGATGCAGTCCGCTTCGCTTCGGCTTGGGCCTTGCAGGCCCTGCAGCGTCTGCTCGAGCTCGACTTCGAAGCCGGCCTTGGCGACCAAGGTGGCAATCAGTGTCAGAGGGGTGGTCATCAAACCTCCTGTCTGTGTGCGATATGAAGAGGGAGCATTGGCTGGCACGGGTGTATCGAAGATGTCCATGCCGGCCATGCGGCCAAAAACCTGAATCCGGGTGAGAGCGCGACAACAATCTTGCCCACTTGGGCATTCGACCAAGTTGATAGCCCTAAGGCCACGCGAGCGCTCTCGCTCCGGCGGGATCACCTGTAGCGTTCAAGCCAATGGGCATAGGGAGCGGGCAAGGTCCAGGCAGCACGCTCTACACCCAGCGCCTGGGCGGCTGAATAGGACCAGTTAGGATTGCCCAGGTGCGCCCGGCCAATCATCGCCAGGTCCAGTTGACCACTTCTCACCGCTTCTTCGGCGACGCTCGGCGTGCCGAAGCCCCATGCCGAGGCCACCGCAATCCCCGTCTCGCGCCGTACCCGCTGGGTAACTTCGCCCATGAAACCGGGGGCCCAAGGAATGTTGGATTCAGGGATGGTGAACCCGATACTGACGCTGAGCAAGTCCAAACCACCGTCCTTGAAACGACGTGTCAGTTCGATAGCCTCTGACAAGGTCTGTTCATCCCGGCCGTCGTATTCGATAACACCCAGGCGAGCGGTCAGCGGCAAGTGCTCTGGCCATACTTCGCGAACCGCCGCCAGTGTTTCCAGCAGAAAGCGGCTACGGTTATCGAAGTTTCCGCCATAGGCGTCGTCACGAAGGTTGGAGTGTTCAGAGAGGAATGACTGGGCCAGATAGCCATGGGCGAAATGCAGCTCTAACCACTCGAAGCCAGCTTCACGTGCACGGCGAGCGGCTGAGACAAAATCCTCGCGCACCCGGGCGATATCCTCCAGCGTCATGGCTTTCGGCTGCTTGGCGAGCTGAGCGCCAAAGGCAACAGCCGACGGGGCGATGGTCTGCCAGCCACGCGAATCATCCTCGCCGATATGATCGTCACCTTCCCAAGGACGGTTCGCACTGGCCTTGCGCCCCGCGTGGGCAATCTGGATACCTGGCACTGCGCCGGCAGCCTTGATCGATTGCACCACCGGCACGAAGGCACGGGCGAGCTCATCATTCCAGATACCAGCGCAGCCAGGCGTGATCCGTCCTTCGGGTGACACGGCAGTCGCCTCGACGACCACCAGTCCTGCGCCGCCACGCGCGAGGGTGGCATAGTGCACAGTGTGCCAATCGTTGATCAGGCCATCATTGGCCGAGTACATGCACATGGGGGGAATCGCGATCCGGTTGCGAAGGGAGACATCCTTGAGCGTGAAAGGTTGGAACAGCGCAGACATTAGGTTTTTCTCCGAGGGATACTATTTCTCTTGTTCGATAATATTCGAACTATTGACATAGAGCAAACCCGTGTATGATTCGCTCATGCGCCCCTTCAAACACCTTCCTCTCAGTGAATTCGTTCTTGAGCGTCTGTTTTACGCCTTGAGCGACCCTGTACGCCTGGAGATTGTCCGGCGCCTCGCCGAGCTGGGAGAGGCCAGCTGTGGCGAGCTGGACGGTGGCCGTGCGAAGTCCACCATGTCCCACCATTTCCGGGTGCTGCGAGATGCCGGACTGGTTCAAACCCAGACCATCGGCACGACCCACATGAACTCGTTGCGTAGGGAAGACTTGAGTCACCGTTTTCCGGGCCTGCTGGAAACGATCCTGTCCCAGTACGACGAAAAAGGAAGATGAGGCTCACGGGTGTTTTTCCACCCAACTCTTTCAGCGCGCGCTCTGCGCAAAAACACGCGGATCTGAGAAGCAGTTGACCAGGTGGTCGTACACCAGCCTCACTCTCGGTGCCACGGGCCCTGATTGCGGGCGATACATGATCAATTCGGAAGGCGGCGGGGCATCGTGTTGCATGAGCTCGACCAGTCGCCCTTCAGACAGATAGGGTTCTGCCAGATAACCGGGCATTTGCCCAAAGGCGATTCCCGCCAGAACAATCTCTCGCTCGGTTTCTGGATCGTCGCAGGTAAATGCCGGGGAGGCAGGCAGGAACGTTTGCCCCTCGGCAAGCACCCACGGCCAGGGGCGGCCGTTTTTGCGATCGATCAGCATCGACAGGGGCAAGCGTTTGAGATCCTCGATGCTGCCAGGGCATTGCACGGTGTCGAGGAGTGACGGCGCCGCGACGATTTTCAGGTCGACATGGGCCACCGTTCTGGCGATATAGCGCCGATCCCGCACAGCTCCAACACGAATACCGATGTCAATCTTGTTGGCCACCGCGTCGGTGAGCTGGTCATCCAGGCTCAGGTCGATGCTCAGGCCGGGATTCTCCCGCATCAGCGGTTTCAGAAACTCAATCAGATACAGCTTGCCAATGGCGTGGGGGGCCGTGATGCCGACGACGCCTTTTGCCTCCTGTTTACTGTTGGCGATAAACAACTGATCCACCCGTTCCAGGGTTTCCCGGGCTTGCAAGGCGAGTTTGGCACCAAAAGCGGTGACGTGAACCTGCCGCGTGCTGCGGTGGAACAACAGCTCCCCAAGCGTGCGCTCCAGTTCTTTGATGGCGCGTGTCACGGTCTGCGGAGAGGTGCCGAGGCGGGTGGCTGCATCGCGAAACGTGGTCGATTGCGCCGCCACCGAAAAGATCCGAATCAGCTCCATGCGATTGAGCATTGGCGTCAACTCCCGTTCCAGAAAATGGAATTCTCAAATCCGAACTCTTCCATTTTCTGACGAATAAAACCAGCGCAGACTGCGCTCATCAACCCAAACAGGTCTCAACAGGAGCGCTGAACATGAGTAAAAACATCCAGGGTAAAGTGGTCGTTATCACCGGTGCGAGTAGCGGTCTGGGCGAAGCAACGGCGCGTCATCTGGCAGCGCTCGGCGCCCATGTAGTGCTTGGCGCCCGTCGCCAGGATCGTCTGGACGCGATTGTCCGGGAGATCGCCGCAGCAGGCGGCAAGGCGATTGCCCATCCGATCGATGTCACAAACAAAGAGGACTTGTCTGCGCTGGTCGCCAAGGCTGTCGAGGCATTCGGTCGCATCGATGTGATGATCAACAATGCAGGGCTGATGGCGATCTCTCCGATTTCGCAGCTGCGCGTCGAAGAGTGGGATCGCATGATCGACATCAACATCAAGGGCGTGTTGTATGGCATCGCGGCCGCGTTGCCGCTTTTCGAACAACAGGCCAGCGGTCACTTCATCAACATCTCTTCGGTTGCCGGCATCAAGGTGTTCAGCCCCGGTGGATCGGTGTACAGCGGTACCAAATTTGCGGTGCGCGCTATTTCCGATGGCCTGCGTCATGAAGTCGGCGGGAATATTCGCACGACGACCATCGAGCCGGGCGCGGTGGATTCCGAGCTCAAGTTCGGCAGCGGGCACCAGCCGAGCGCCGAGGTCGTTGGCGAGTTTTACAAGAAGGCCATCCCGGCTGATTCGGTTGCACGGGCCATCGCTTACGCGATCGAGCAACCTGCCGATGTCGATATCAACGAGATTGTTCTGCGTCCGACGGCGCAAGACTTCTGATAGTTAACCTGTGCCGTTTGTGCCCTTGCGCAAAAGCACGGGCGCGAGCGACTAAGCTTTAGCACTATTGAATACTTCGAATGTCTGGCCTGGAGCCAAACTTCCACGCAAGCCAACCAATATCGGTGATATCAACCCGTTTGTTTTTACCGTGAAGGCGGGAAGCTTTACCGCCGCGGCGATTACACTGGGCATGGACCCGCATTGTTCGCTTGGAGGACCGGATGGGCGCACGGTTGCTCAATCGCACGACGCGCAAACTGAGCCTGACAAACGAGGGGCAGATTGCGTATGAGCGCTGGCGGCAGATTATCGAGGATCTTGATGAGGTCGAGGTGACCATGGTCCGGGCCGTGGGCGGCCGACCGGTACCTTTAAACTCACGGTCCCGCTGTCCTTTGGTCAGCGCCATGTCCTGCCGATCCTTGATGCCTATCTGAAGCAGTGGCCTGAGCTGCACGTGGAGTTGTGGTTTACCGATCGCTTTGTCGACGCCCTTTTTACCACAGATGTAGCCGACTCCTCATCCTTCCCAGGAGCGTCATCCCGTTTTTCAACGCCTGTTTCAACCAGAAGCACTCACTATCGGTCCGATTTTGCCCCTGGAAACCCATCCCGGCCGAGCGGCCCCGACCATGCGCGGTCATTTCGAGATGGCGCAACGCGTCGAAGCGCTGGACTTTGGTGCGCTCTGGATGCGTGACATTCTTTTCTACGATCCGGATTATGGCGACGTGGCGCAGATGTTCGAACCGCTGGGCCATCCACAGCCAGCCAAGCGCCTATGCCAACAGCCAGCCGATGATGGTCCTCACCGACACGGCCGTGTTCCCAATAATGTGAATATAAGCAGCTCGCATGTTGTGGTCACGGCTATCCACTTCAAGGTTGTTGTGAGCATGCTCCGTGAATTCGACGGTCCGTTCACTAGATGGCAGAGCAACGGCTACTTTTGAACCCATGCGGCTCCGGAATTTCGCTGGTGGTTTCCAGAAAGCCGGCTGTCTGCATAGTTAAACACTTGCCGCGAACCGTCCTGGCGTATCGTCGTAACAGTGACATAGCCGGCCGAGAGAATACCATTCATCCGGAAGTCACTGTTGATAGGGGGGGGCGAGCCTGTGAAAAGCTTACCATTGACTGGTCTAATCCCATTCAGTCTGGAATCTTCAGCATGCGAACTGTCGACATCCAGCAGGCAAGAATAAACCTGTCCCAGCGTTGATGAGGCTGTCAAAGGATGTCATTCCTGATTTCCAAGTCCGGCAGGCGGCTCTCCTCATCTGTTGTACGGAGTTGGTAATATCGGGCCGTGTTGGCAGCGGGTGCCACCTTAAGTTGTAGGCTGGTTTCTACGGAGAGCGGCGGTGCAGTGGCGGTGAGTCGGGCGAGAACATTTAGGATGTGATCGGCACTCAGGGCGCCAGACAATCCTCGCAAGCGCCAATCGATTTCGCGCGTGCCGCGCTCAGCGCTTCACACAGGGGGACCGAAGGTCCCGACTCAAGCACCAGTTCTACCGCTACCAGCACCGGGTCGAGACCAGCGATGGGCACAGCAGCCAATACCTACGTCATAATTTGATCACCGTTGCTGTGATGTCTCAGGCCCCGCTTGAGAAGCCGCAACGGAGTGGGCAGATCAGCAAACGGCGTGCCATTGCACAGTGCACTGGGTTTGCGTTCGATGAGTGGGATGTAATGCTGCCAGTCAAAACTGACCTGATCTCGATCAAATAGGCACTCGTGGCTGGCAATCATCGTGTCATCGGCGATGACCCTGATCCGGGAGGGATATAGACGGCTGCTGACCCACTGGCCGACTCGCTCACACGGCACCGAATCGCGATTTCGTGCCACGCAGATCAGGCAGGTGCTGGAGACCCTTACGGTGTGCTCGACGTAGCCATCAAAGGCGGTCGGCATCCATTTCGACCCGCTCCAGCTCCAAAACGTCCGCCACCGTCAGCCCGTTGCACTAGGGGTGTAGCAGCTCGCTCCAGAGCGCACGCACGACAGCGTTGGCCCAGCCAGGCATTCAGTTCCTCGAGGGTGTGGAACATGCAGTTTGAGCGTCAATCCAGATGCGCCGTCGACTGCCTTGAACGTTCTTATCGACAAGAGGGTTGGCCGGGATTCGCACCAAATTCGCCAAAATGCAATTAAGCTTATGATTTAAAAGCTAAAACTGAATCTTGTAGTCAATCGGTTTGATCTTCCGATCGAGGTCCAGGGTGTAGTCGCCGAAACGATTGATATGACTCGTCCGATGCGGCGACAGCGCCTTGAGCACCGCCTCATCCACTGGGTGTCCCTGCCGCTGCAGATCCTTGAGCACCCTTGACATTTCCTGCACGTTGTGCAGGATCACCAGATTCGCCACTAGGTGGTTGTACTTGATGACTTTGCGCTGCTCATGCCGCACGTTCTCGGCAATGATGCCCTCTCCGCCGAAGAACAGCCACTTAGTGAAGTTGTTGAACTCTTCGCTCTTGTTGGTGGCTGCGTGGATGTTCCGGCGGAGTTCGATATCGTTGATGTAATTCAGCAGGAACATCGTACGCACCACGCGGCCGAGCTCGCGGAAGGCGAAGTACAGCTTGTTTTTCCGGCTGTAGGTCCCCAGTCGGCGCAGGATCATTGAAGGTGTGATCTTGCCGGCTTTGATCGAGATGGCTACTCGAAGCATGTCTGGAACGTGGCGCTCAATCAGCGCCCAGTCGATGGAGGCTCTGAACAGGCTGTTGATATGGCGATAGTGGCTTCCCTTCTCCGGTTTGAAGAAAACGAGCTCCTTGATATTGCGAATTCTCGGCATCAGCTGGATACCGAGCAGATGCGCTAGACCAAACACAGGGGCATTCTGGGCCTGGGTATCACCATGCACGGTGTCCGGCTGAATATCCGAGTCGTTTTTGACCAGGCCATCCAGGATGTAAACCGCCTCGTAGACCCCGCAGGGAATGAAGCGGCTGAACAGGGCGATATACATGTCGGAAACATGGTAGTAGCCGATACCGCCGTAACCACCGTAGCGGATGTGGTACTCGGAAAGCAGATTCTGTTCGTAGACATTCCACTTGGTGCCGTCCGCGGAGGCGGCCTTTCCGCTCCCCCAATATTGCGGCAAGGCAAAGCGGTTGTAGGCGTTGATAGCCGCCACGATGGCCTTGTCAAGCCGCTCTTCGGTGACGTGTTTGAGATTAAGCCAGGCCACTTGTTTGCGACTGAAACCTTTAACCGAACGCGCGGTTTGGGATGCGCCTAGGTTGCAGCCATAGCAGAAAAGTGTGGTGATGAAACGCTTACGTGGCTCATCGAGCTTGGCCTCGAAGCCAGAAAGCGGGCCAAACAGGCGGTGCAGGTCAAGCCAACGCTCTGTTTCAGTCAGTACGTCCAAGATGCTTTTGGGTTCGGCGGTTGCCGTGATGGCTTGATCGATGATGGGCAGCTGGGGCGGCGGCTCCCTTCGTTCGGTTCGCCGAATCAGCAGCCCGGATTCAGTCAAATCCACATGCTCGTTATCCGGAAAGTGGTCGTCGACCGTTTGCGCGAGCGCGCTCAACTGGTTGCGCAGGCCTTGGGTGAACGCGGCCGGATTGACGTCCATGCCCACCAGTTCGCCGTAGCGCAGCACTTCCTCCTGATACTCATCCCAGCTCACCAGGTGTTCGCGGTAATCGTCGTATTGATCACTGTGCTAAACGTAGAGGTCGCCGGATTTCAACTCCTGCATAACCTGAGAGAAGATGCAGAGCTCAAAATACTTACGGTGAATCAAGGTCTCACTGCTGGCGGTGTCGCCCTTGGCGAAGATCAGTTTTCGCCACTTTTCGGGCAGCCCCTCCAGCGCCATTTCGGCAAACTCGTCCGCGCCGAGCGTGAGGTATTCGCGGTGGCTGTTGCGATGCCGCTGCAGCCAGTCAACCGCCTGCAACAGCGCGTCGTCCTGCGAGCTGGACTTGAGTGCGAGCACGTCCAGGCACTGAAACAGTAACGAGCGCTTGCTGCGGTATGGCTGCAACATGAACGGATAATAGTTGTTGCCGGCGAAGGCCATGTGCTCATCGCACTGGACGATCCAGGAGGCAGGATCGCCCTCAAGGGTTTCGTCGACCTGTGCGAGTCGCTCATCTGACGGCAAAGGCGCTTGTAGGACGGTGAGCACCTCCCGGAATTGACCGATCAGCCGATCCACCTGCTGGACATGGGTCAGGTGGTACTGCTGCAAGCGTTCTTCGGCAATCCGGTGCAGGCTGCGCAGGGTCTTGATGAAGATTTCGGCCACGTCATCCATGGCCTTCTGCAGTTGCGACTGCACCATGAGCACGGCCAAGGTGTAGCGCTTGTTGGCCTTCATCGCCCGCATTTCGGCGATATCGAGCGCTCGCGCTTCCAGTACCATCTGGGTGCGCTTGCTGATCGCGATATTCGTCAGCAAGGGAAGTCCATCGGCCAGCTCGATCAGTCCGTTGATATGCTTGAGAAAGCTTACAACCTCACGAGCGCCGGGACGCTTCGGTTCGCGCTTGAGGCCATCCCATGCACTGCGCCCCTGGGGCTCCAATAGCTGATCCAGCCGCGCCGTGGCAGAGGCTGGCAATGCATTGGCGACACTCTGATAAATCGACTCGTTGACGCTGGCACGGGCCTGCTGGGCCAGACGGCTGAGCCGTGTAAAACCCGGGAGTTCATAACGGCGGCGAACCAGCTCTTCAATGAGGATGTTGATGATGTCGGGTAGTTCCTGCTTCGAGGTGGCGGCTTGATGAGCGACCTCGTCCAGCCACTGATCGCCCTCGGCATCCAGCACCTGAATGCCCAGATGCACGCGAAGCCGCTGCTGGTGGCGTGGTTTGCTGCCGGATTGGTCGTAACGCTGCAGGGCGACCTTGGCGGGAACTCGCAATCCTGCAAGGCGGCAGACATGTTCAAGGATTGCCGGTGGCGTGGCTGCGAGTGGAAGGAAATAGCCGAGCCGTTGCAGGAGTTTCAGCTGGATCAGGAGGCAGACGCGCGTAGGGGCTTGCCGATACCAGCCAAAGATCAAGACTTTCTCCTGGGGGCCGGGTGTGTATATCGCGCCGAGTTCCTGTGGGCTGAACTCGGTTTTAAGACGCGGATAGGCGGTTTCTTCCAGTCGACTCATGGATCTTGCTGACGCCGTAATAGCGAGCCTGCCGCGTTTTCTTCGAAGGCGCCGGCCTCCTCGATATAGCCGTGCACGGTGCCATCATGCCGCCAGCCACCCTGGCGCTTGATCTCGAGAAAGTCAGCACCGGCGCGATGGGCGCTGGTTGCCAGTCCACGGCGCAGACTGTGGCTGCTCATCTCTGGGGCATGCGACAGACGCGCTTCCTGGGCGCGAGCCGCCAGTATGGCATTGACGCTACCCACGTTCAGCGGAGCAGCCCCGACTACACCCCAGCGGCTGATGCGGCGGAACAGCGGGCCTTGCTCAATCTGAGCGGTATCCAACCAGCACCGCAAAGCCTTGGCTGGGCAGCAGATGTTGTCGCCGTAGGGGATCGCCTTGTCCAAGCCCTGACCCTCCTGGTCGGTCTTGGAGCGCGGCAGCGTGATCCGTAGACCTTCCCGCTCCCACTGCAGGTAGTGCACTTCCAGCATGACCAGTTCGCTGCGTCGGAACGCGCCGAAGTACCCCACCTGTATCAATGCGCTGTCACGCAGCGCCGCGAGCCCGTCGAGCGTGGCCAGGTGCGTCACGATCAGGTCGAGATCTTCCAGCAGTAAGGCTTTGGCTTTCTGCCGCGGGCGCCCGTGCACTCGCTCGATACCGCGCAAGGTCTTGCGTACGGTGGCGCTGGCGGTCGGGTCAGGAAAGCCCTGAAAGCGGTGCCATTGCCCCAGCGCGGTCAGGCGCAGGGACAAAGTGCGCGGGTTCAACGCTTCTGCGAAGGTCAGCAGGTAATGAATCACCGTGGCTTCATCGCACGGCAGCACGCCGCCGCAGGCCTGAAAGTGGCGAATGGCCGAGCGGTAGGTTCGGCGGGTGTTGTCGGAGGTGGCGGCCGCGAGAAAGCGCTGGTAGCGCTGGGCCAACTGCTCCGGGGTAGCGAGCGTACCGTTGGTACGCGCAAGGGCTGCTCGCTCGTCGAGCAGTAACGGGGTGGCTATTTCATCGTTATTTCTTGTAGTCATCAAGAAACGCCTGTTTAGGCCGTGCGTACTGCGGATTATAGAAGCGAATGCCGAGCGTGAACGCCTAACTCGCGATAACCACGCTTATCGTCGGTTCGCCGAGGGTTTCGCCGGGCTGTTCTATTCTGTACTTAAACTGCAGTATTACGTTTCCATACTACGGTACGAAAAAATCCGAGGTGCTTATGGCCCGCCCAGGGATCATGTATGTCCACGTCGCCGCCGCCGCCGCCCAACTCGTTGCTCAAGGCAAAAATCCAACGATCGACAGCGTCCGCGAAGCCTTGGGCGGAACCGGCAGCAAGAGCACCATCGCGCCGCTGTTAAAACGTTGGAAAGCAGCCCACCAAGACACGGTGGCGCACGCGGAGCTTGGACTGCCTGCCGAGCTGGTCCTGGCGTTGAAAGGGGTCTACGAAACAGTGCAGGCGCAGGCGACCCTCCAAGTCGAGCAGTCGGAGCAGACCCATCGCGAAGCCACCGCCGTGCTGCAGGAGCAGTTGCAGCAGGTTTTCAGCGAGCGGGACGCTTTACTCAACGCACAGGCGCAACAAAGTCAGGCGCTGGCCACCGCCCAAGCACGCAGCCAAGGGCTGGAAGAAACCGTGCAGCGGCAGGAAATCACCTTGGTCAGTCTGGGCAGCGAAAAGCTCGGGCTCGAACAGCGCCTGGTCGACCGCGTCGCGGAAATAGCCACACTGAGCCAACACCTGCAGCAAGCGCAGGGGCAGTTCGAGCATTACCAGGCATCGGTCGCGCAACAGCGCGCCGACGAGCGCCAGGCCGCGGAACAACGCCAGCAGCACCTGGAACAGGAGCTGACAGAGCTCCGCCAGCGCCTGCTCGCACAACAAACCCACCTGGGCGAACTGCACGCACAGGAACAACGCTGGGCGCAGGACCACGATCGACTGCAGAGCACCCTGCACACGTCCCAGGAGTCGCTGATCCTCAGCCGCAGCGCACAGGAGCAGTTGGCACGGCAACTCGCCGAGCTGAAACAGATCCATCAGGCACTGGAGCAGCGGCATGTCCAGGACGAACAGTGCTTGGCTGATACGCGGACGAAGTTGGCTGTGGCCGAGCGGGAGCGGCGTCTTCTGACAGACCGTTTCACCCAAGCAGAATCCCAGTTGACCGAACTTGCCAGAGAGCAACAACGTCTGCTCCAAGACAACGCGGTGTTAAACAGCCAACTTGTGGAACTCAGAACGTTGCCACCGAACCCGCCGTTGGCATCTTGAATGGGCGTTATGCAATGAGCTTGGAGAGTGTCTAGAAAATCAGGGGCGATTCACACAGCTGGGGCAAAGGACCGGGCACCGCTTGCGCAGCACCGTATCCGGCAAGAAACGCGTCATTGTTGACCTAGCCGGAGGGCACCACCTCAGCTTGCAACAGCGGCAGCACGACATGGCCGCCACCGAAGACCAGTAACCCGCTACGGAAGAAGGCATCCACCATTGCTACGGCATGACTCGGCAGCAGTTGGGCCAAGACAGGCAACCCCATCAGCAACGTACAGAACAGTGCTAGCCAGATCACTCCGGCACGCTGGCTTACCGCGATCGGCAGCGGATCGTGTGCGCAGTCCTGAGTAGGCTTGAACAGCAGCAGGCCAGCGATGGCAGCAGCAGCAATCATGCTGACCTGCCCCCACGCAGATGGCATAAGTAGGACGACACAGGCAGCAATCGCCATGCTGGTGACACGCAATACGTCCGGGCACAGGTTGCGTGCCCCATACAGCTTGGGCAACCACAGGTACTGCCACCACTTTCAGACCGTGGAGCGCTCCCGACGAGACGGCATCGCCTTAGTTAGATATACCCAGCGCGAACAGGACCAGGGCAATGGCTGAGGGCAGTGTGAATCCTGCCCAAGCCGCCATGGCTCCAGCGTAGCCCGAGCGGGACAGACCCAAGGCCATACCAATCTGACTGCTTGCAGGCCCTGGCAGGAATTGGCACAGTGCCAACAAGTCTGCATAACTGCGTTCGGACAACCAGCGCCGTCGTGTGACGAACTCGTCACGGAAATAGCCTAAGTGCACGATGGGGCCGCCGAAGGAGCTCAGTCCAAGGCGCAGAAAGATGAGAAAGACAGACCACGGGCTGTGGTGGTCAGTGTGGGTGTTTGTCATGCGTTTGCCTTCGTGCATGAAAGTAGCCGAAGGTTTGCCAGGTACCCGGCCGTCCGAGTGAGGCAAACCTGCTGGGCTGAATAGCTGGCGCTCTTGCGCCCAGGAGTAGTGCCAACGACACACCGAGCATGACCGTCAAAGAGCCTTCATTGGCCAGATTGACGCCATCAAGGCTTACGCCGGCATTGGCGAGCGCAAATAACGGCATGATTACATAGGCGACCCAGATGACCGGCGAAGAGCGAACCACGCCGTGGCGCACTTAGCGGATGGCAGCATTTTTTTCGACAGGGAGAGTTCATAGGCAGCGTAGATAGGGGGAGCAGGGACGGGCATAAAATTATTAAAATTACATATTTACAAATCTATATATGGCGAATAGCATTTGCATGTCCGTGAAGTAGCCACGCACCGGACACACAGACCGAAGCGACGTTGTAACGCGCGGGGCGGCTAACCTGCGCCAGCCAAGGGCTGGCTCGCTGCTCCCATCCCTCAATAGAAGGAGACCCAAAATGACCCGTGTTGTCCGTTTTCATCAGATCGGCGGCCCCGAAGTCTTGCAGATCGAAGAGCTCGAAGTTGGCGCTCCGGGCTCCGGCGAGCTGCGCATCCGCGTCGAGGCGATCGGCCTGAATCGCGCGGAAGCCATGTTCCGCTCGGGTGTGTACCTGGAGCCGACGCATCTGCCGGCCCGGCTCGGCTACGAAGCTTCCGGCATCGTCGAGGCGCTGGGCAGCGGCGTTCACGGCTTCGAGGTTGGCGAAGCGGTCAGCGTGATTCCGGCTTTTTCCATGAACAAGTTTGGCGTCTATGCCGAGCAGGCGATCGTGCCGGCCACGGGGGTTCTGAAGCGGCCGGCGGGCGTCGGCGCGGTGAAGGGGGCGGCGATCTGGATGCAGTATCTGACCGCCTATGGCGCACTGATCGAGATTGCCCAACTCAAGCGCGGTGATGCGGTGATCATCACGGCGGCTTCGAGCAGCGTCGGCTTGGCCGCGATCCAGATCGCCAACAGCGTCGGCGCCATTCCGATCGCGACGACCCGGACGCGCGCGAAGGAGGCGGCGCTACGCGAGGCGGGGGCGGCGCATGTGATCGCCACCGAGGAGCAGGACCTGGTCGCGGAGGTAATGCGGATCACCGACGGCCGCGGCGCGCGCATCGCCTTCGACCCGGTCGCGGGGCCGCAAGTCGAAACACTGGCGCAAGCGATGAGTCAGCAGGGCCTGCTTTTCATCTATGGCAATCTCAGCGGTCAGGAGACGCCGTTCCCGGCCTTGGTAGCGATGAACAAGGCCCTGAGCGTGCGCGGCTACACGCTGTTCGAACTGACCGGTGATCCGCAACGCTTGGCGCCTGCGCAAGCCTTTATCACGCGCGGCCTCGAGGCCGGACAGCTGAAGCCGATCATTGCCAAGACCTTCCCCTTCGAGCAGATCGTCGAAGCGCACCGTTACATGGAATCGAACCAGCAGTTCGGCAAGATCGTCGTCACGGTATCTCGGTAGAGGCAGTTCGTGAAAGACCAGGAGAGGGCAGAGTCGCCTTTCCCGCGACTGCGGAAATGACTCGACGCTGCCCCTTCATCCCCGCCACGCTGGAGCTGGGCGGCAAATCGGCGAATATCGCGTTGGGCTTACTGGAATACGTCACGCATGGTGATGTCGTCGTAACAACAGGAGGTACGTCATGGTCAAAGTAGCGTTGTTCGTTCGTCTGGAAGCAAAGCCTGGGAAAGAGAAAGAGGTAGAGAACTTTCTCTTGGATGGCCTTCCAATAGTGGAGGAAGAGCCAGCCACTACGGCGTGGTTCGGAATCCGCTTGGGGCCGTCCACCTTTGGCATCTTTGACGCCTTCCCGGATGAAGCAGGTCGGCAGGCTCATCTTTCGGGCAAGGTCGCAGCGGCGCTTATGGCAAAGGCTGCCGAGCTGTTTGCCAAACCGCCGTCAATCGAGAAGGTTGACGTCCTGGCGGCCAAGCTACCCGGCTAAGCAAACCCAACAAGGCGCTCCAGTCGCGTCCCTGCCGCTTTGCGGCGGCAGGGACGCGACTGGGCTTGGACGTCCACCGGCCTGTTCTAAACGGAGCGCTCGAGAGGTGCCTGTCCAGGCACTAGCATCTATTTATCTACAAACGCAAATATATAGGTAGTTACACATGAAAGATTCCATTCTTTTCGAAAGCACCACGCTGGGCCCCTACAGCCTGAAAAACCGCATCGTCCTGCCGCCGCTGACCCGTTCGCGTAGCTCGCAGCCAGGCAACATTCCCAATGACCTGATGGCGACCTACTACCGCCAGCGTACCGGTGCCGGCTTCATGGTCACCGAGGGCACCCAGATCGAGCCGCGCGGCCAGGGCTACGCCTGGACCCCGGGCATCCACAGTGCCGAACAGATCCTCGGCTGGCGCAAAGTGACCGATGCGGTACACGCCGAGGGCGGCACCATCTTCGCTCAGCTCTGGCATGTCGGCCGGGTCTCGCACACCTCGTTGCAACCCAATGGCGAAGCCCCGGTGGCGCCATCGGCGATCCCGGCCGAGGGCGTCAGCGTATTCATCGAGACAGGTCCCGGCACCGGCGCCCTGGCGCCGCCTTCGATGCCACGTGCACTGACCACCGCCGAGGTCAAGGAGCTGGTACAGCTCTATGCACAGGCCGCTCGCAACGCCCTCGACGCCGGTTTCGACGGCGTGGAAATCCACTCCGCCAACGGTTATCTGATCAACCAGTTCATTTCCGCGCACAGCAATCAGCGCGACGACGAGTACGGCAGCTCGTTGCAAAATCGCCTGCGCTTCCTCCGTGAGGTGACCCAGGCGGTGGCCGCGGTGGTCGGTAAAGACCGGCTCGGCGTGCGTTTCGCCCCGTTGTTCGCCAGCACCGACGAGGCCCGCGTATATCTCGGCCTGGTCGAAGAAAACCCACACGAGACCTATGTCGAAGCGGTCAAGGTGCTGGAAGAAGTCGGCATCGCTTACCTGTCGCTGGCCGAGGCGGATTGGGAAAACGCACCGGAGCTGCCGGAAAGCTTCCGCAGCGCGGTGCGCGAGGTCTTCAGCGGGCGCATCCTCTATGCCGGCAAATACACCGCCGAGCGAGGCAAGCGTGTGCTCGAGGCGGGCTGGGGCGATCTGGTCGCCTTCGGCCGTCCGTTCATCGCCAACCCGGACCTGCCCAAGCGGATTGCCAATGGCTGGCCGCTGAACCCGGTCGATCCGGCCAGCATGTACGGCGGAACCGCTGTCGGCTACACCGACTATCCGACCTATGGCGGATAGTCCGCTCGAGGTGCCGGCCCCCGAGCGATACGGTTCGGGGGCCGGCGCATTGTCGGTTGAGCGGGCATATCGTAATATAGCAAAAAATAGTTATCGTGCGTGACCTATGAGTATCGACGTAAGCGAAGCGCTGAAGGCGCTAGACAACCCAACACGCCTGAACATCCTCAGTTGGCTGAAGGATCCGCGTCATCATTTCCCCGAGCAGGAGGTGGATCCTGAGCAGGTCGGTGTCTGCGTGAGCATCATCCAGGATCGGGTAGGCCTGTCGCAGTCGACCGTCTCGCTGTATCTCGCTGCCTTGCAGCGGGCGCAACTGGTGACCTCACAACGCATCGGTCCCTGGACTTATTACAAACGCCATGAGCAGAACATCGCGGCGTTCCAGGTGGCCTTGAAAGCGCTGATTTGATGCCTGCTCGCAGGCGTTTTTTCAGCCCTTCAAAATCTATATTTTGAAATATGTAGGAGAGAAGATGTTAACTCCGAATTCCATTCCCTATCAGCAACAACCTGGCTTTCAGCACACCTACCGCCAAGGCCGCCTGAGCCTAGGTCTTTTCTTCCCCCTCGAAGCCTTTACCGGCGATACGCCGAGTATGCTCGACCAAGTGAACCTGGCCCAACGCGCCGAGAAGCTGGGTTTCTCTGCCCTCTGGTTTCGCGACGTGCCGTTACGCGACCCCAGCTTCGGTGATTCGGGCCAGGTCTTCGATCCCTGGGTCTACCTGGGTTTTATGGCGGCACACACTCGCTCGATTGCGCTGGGCACCGCGTCGGTCATCCTGCCAATCCGCAATCCCCTACACACCGCCAAGGCCGCAACTAGTGTCGATCAGCTCAGCGGTGGCCGCCTGTTACTCGGCGTGGCTTCCGGTGACCGTCCAGTAGAGTTTCCGGCATTCGGTGTCGACCCGGAGCAACGCGACAGCCTGTTCCGCGAATACCTCAAGGTATTTCGCGAGGTTCAGCGCAGCAGTTTCGTGCCTTTGACCTGGTCCGGCGGCACGCTTGAGGGGGCCGATCTGATTCCCAAGCCGACGACGGCGGAAATTCCTTTCTTCGTCACCGGCCATAGCCGCCAGACGCTGGAGTGGATCGCCCGCTGCAGTCATGGCTGGATCAGCTATCCGCGTGCACCGAAGACTCAGCAGCTGATTGTCGAGGACTGGCGCAAGGCGGTTCGTGCCGAATGTGGTGAACTGTTCAAACCCTTCACCCAGTCGCTATACATCGACCTGACAGATAACCCGCAGACACCACCTCGGCCGATCCACCTGGGCTATCAACTGGGGCGACATCACCTGATCCCGCTGCTGCACAGCTTGCAGGAGATCGGCGTTAACCATGTGATCATCAATTTGAAATACGGCCAACGCCCCGCAGGTGAGGTCATTGAGGAACTCGGTCAGTTCGTTCTACCTGACTTCGTCATGTCAGCATAAGCCGGCGTGGTGAGGCATCAAATCATTATCCGTGGGGATTGCTCATGAGTTTCAAGGCAGTATTGCTTAACAAGGACCAGCAGGGGTTCTCTGCTCGTTTGACTGAGCTTGGTTGATACCACGGCCGCTGGCGATTCGTTCAACGCGGGTTATCTCGCCAGCAGGCTGGACGGCGGCACTCCACAACATGCAGCTGCCGAAGGCCATAGGCTGGCCGGGCGGGTGATTCAGTATCCGGGGGCATTGATTGCAAGGGAGGTGATGCCGGATTGACAACATGTAGCCGTTTGACTCCGGCCGGAATGGCTCAGGTAACGTCGCGGTGAAGCTGGTAGGCGATGCTACGCAACGGCACTGATAATCAACCGGATCGGGCAACTGCCTGACCCATTCATCCCGAAAGAAGCACCCTCATACCGCGATTGCGAAGCAACCCGAACAATAGTAAACCGGTCGAACCGGCGTCGGCAAAACCCTCGAATGACCAGGTGCGTAAAGTACGTAATAGCAATTGGGAACCGACGCGCGAATAGCCCATCATGGCTCTGCTGGTGCAGATGTCACTCGTCTATCAGAGGTCGGTGACCAACCCTCCGCAGCCCACGTGACCTATCAAAGGGTCAGCGAAGTACCATCAAATAGACACCGCAGGCGAGTGCCATTAGCCCAGCCGGGATGGCCAGCAAGGAGATCCGGTCGATCAGCTTGGACTGATAAATGACATCGGCGAGGTCGTCTGTCTCTGCGGATGCACGTCGCTTCAGTACGGGCACAAGGCACAGTGCATTGCCGAGAACAGCGATGCCTCCTGCCACAACTTTTAGGGCATAAATGCCGTCGAAGCGCGCAGGCTCGATGAGCAGCAATCCGGTCACCAGCACCACGCTGAAGGCGGGCATCTCGAAGAACAGATCGATCTGGCTGTGCAGCCTGGCGACTGTGAAGCCCTGACTCCGACTCTGTGCTCGGGTGCGTTCAAGCAGGTACTCGACCGCTACGACGCCCAGCCAGAAGGCCACGGCGAAAAGATGTAGTTGAAGCAAAAGGTTAAATCGCATGGTGTTCTCCTCAGTCCCTGATCAAACCTGGCGTCTTAGTTGGTGCATCGGAGCGTCTGTCGGGATGATCGCGCTCAAGAAAGCGACGCAGCCCCTCGCGGGTCTCGGGTTGATGGATGGAACGGTTGAAGCACTCCGCCTCGATGCGCAAGCCCTCAGCCAGGGGTTGACCATAGCCGCGGATCGCGGCCTCCTTGTCCGCGCACATGGCGGGTTGAGGGAGGGCACAGAGGAATTTGGCCAGCTCCATCGCACGCTCCAGTGAGCGCCCTTTGGGGACCACTTCATTGGCCAAGCCAATGGAGAGGGCTTCAGAGGCCGAGATGACCTTGCCTGTCAGGATCAGCTCCATTGCCCTGCCCAACCCCACGATGCGCGGCAGGCGTTGGCTGCCGCCATCGGCCAGGCCAATGTTCCAGCGGCGACAGGTCACACCGAAGGAGGCGTGCTCCTCGGCGATGCGCATGTCTGCGAAGCAGGCCCATTCCAGGCCGCCGGCGTAGGCAGCGCCATTCACAGCAGCGATCACGGGCTTGTAGATGTCCGTCCAACGGCTGGGTCCGAGAATACCCGGGCGCTCGCCGCGGTCGTGCGCAGCAATCTCGTCCGCGGTGGAAGGCACCAGGTCAAATCCTGCCTCAAGGTCTCCACCGGTACAGAAAGCTTTGTCGCCGGCACCAGTGATGATCGCAACCAGAGCACTCTGGTCATCCCGGAAACGTGTCCAGGCCTCCACCAGCTCCAAGTGGGTGGTTGGCCCAATGCAGTTGCGCTTGTCTGGGCGATTGAAACGGATGACCCTGATAGGGCCGTGTGTCTCGTAGTCGATTTGGGTAAAAGCCATAGCAGCTAGCCCTCTTGTTATTGTTCTGTGCGGATGATCAATGCCACGCCACGCGCTGATTGAGCGGGAAGCGCAACCGTGGGTTGTAGACCGCGCGTTCTCCCGGCATCCCGACCGCCAGCAGCATGACTGGGATTGCGCCTTTCGGAACGGGCAGCACCTGCTTCAGACGCTTCTCATCGAAGCCCTCCATGGGGCAGGTGCTGTAGCCGTGGCTCTGGAACGCCAGCATCAGGTTCTGCGCCGCCAGCGCTGTCGACTTCACGGCCCAGAGTCGCATCTGTTCCAGGCTATTGGGCGTGCGCATGACGGGGCGCCTGAAGCCCATCAGCCTGACCATCTGTCGTTTGAGCAAACCGCGCCAACCCAACCAGCCCTGGTTGTACTGGAATGGGGCGCTGTTCTTGTAGAAATGCTCAATCGCCTTGGGCACAGCGGGTTCTGGCCAAAGCCTGAGTACATCGGCACATGCCTGTTCCCAGGTGTTCGAATGTGCGAACACGGCAATGATCAGCGGTGCTTTCGCAGCGCTCTGGCCCAAACACACAGGCTGCAGTTGTTGCAGGAGATCGGGATTGCGTACGACATGAAAAGACCAAGGCTGCAGATTGCATGAGCTAGGTGCCAGCATTGCCAGCTCCAGGCACTCCTGGATAACCGCCTTGGGCACCGCTTCGGCCGTGAAACGTCGCACTGCGCGCCGACTTTCGACCAGTGAGCGGAATACCTTGGCGGATGCAGAAAACTCTGTGCGTGGCGCGGTGGTGCTCATCAGCGGCATCCCGTGCCAGCGCGACTTTGCGTCGTTGTACTGTTGCTCTGCGCCGCAAACCAGTTGAGCACCTCGTCCCAGGCATCCGTAGCTGAAGCCCGGAAATACCCCATGTGACCGATGGGGTGCTTTTTCGTCTCGGGATGGAGATCACGCGTCAGCAACGGAGCATTGCGATAACCCTTGAGGAAGGCGTCTCGCGAGGCAGGAGGCGCCCATGGGTCATCCACCGCATTGGCGAAGACGCAGGGCATGCGGACTTCTGCATAAAGGCTGGCGACCGGAGCCATTGAGGGATCGTCGAAGAAGTAATGGGGGTGGGCACACCAGCGCCGCCAGTCTTTGTAGACACCCAGCGGCAGGTCATCGCCCATCCCCAGCATGCTCCAGGCCATGTAGCCCTTGTACGCGACGATCAGCGGCAGAACACAAGACCACAGCAGGCGAACCTTGAAGGCTTCAAGCCTGGGCATCCACCCGGCCCATCCGGCGCCAGTACCGAAGCAATAGGCAGAAGTGATCTTGTGATGATTGGGCAGCAAGCCCAGAGCATGCCCACCAAAGGAGTGGCCGACCCAGAACAGCGGAGTCCTGCCATCGTCCATGTGCTCAACGGCTGCTGCCAGATCGCGAAAGCCCCAGTCCAGGTAGGACATCTCGAAACCTTTCAGGGATGTGGGCCTGGACTCTCCGATACCTCGGTAATCGACAGTCAGGACGTTGAAGCCTTGTTTACTGGCATGCTCGGCGAAGCGGCGGTAGAAACGCTGTTGCACACCGGTCGCACCGGCCATGATCAGGTTGCCCTTCAGATTGCCCTGTGCTGAATAGCGGGTGGCGGCGAGGCGGTAGCCGTCGTCGGCCACTAGCGTCAGTTGATCAATCACCGAGAAGGTGGCGGCTGAATTAGGCAGAGTCATTCAGAGCACTCCTGCTGTTCTGCGCCAACCAGTTCTTTTCGGAGAATCTTGCCCACATTGCTCTTGGGCAAGTCGTCTCGGAAGATGATGCGGCGGGGACGCTTGTAGCTGACTAGATACTTTTCGCAGTGTGCGATCACGTGGGCCTCATCCAGATAGGGTTGGCGACGAACGACGTAGGCGATGGGTATTTCTCCGGCCTTCTCGTCAGGAGCCGGCACGACCGCCGACTCCATCACCCCGGGGTGAGCATTCAGAACTCGCTCGATCTCCGAAGGGAAGACTTTGAATCCCGAGGAAATGATCATTTCCTTTTTGCGGTCGACCAGGCGCAGATAGCCGTCCGGGTCGAAGAGACCGATGTCCCCCGTGCGGAAGAAGCCATCGCTGGTGAATGCAGACGCGTTTTCTTCGGGCCGTCGCCAGTAACCGGCCATGATGGCGGGGCTGCGCACACATATCTCGCCGGCACCGACGGTGACCTCGTCGTCATTCTCGCTTCGTAGGGAAATTTCAATTCCCGCTACTGGCAAACCTACCGAGCCGGGGCGGGAGCGTCCGGCCGGGTTGCAGGAAATCAGTCCGGTTTCAGTCATACCGTAGGCTTCGGTGATATGGCAGCCAGTGATCCGGTGCCAGAACTTGGCCGTGGACTCGCTGACCGGCATGCCCGCACCGAGGCAGAGAGCGAGGTCCGTGAAGTCCTGCGAGTGAAATTCTTCGTTCTCCAGGAGCGAGTTGTAGAGGGTGTTGACGCCGGGGAAACTGCTTATGCGGTGCCGGGACCACTCTTTGACAAACGCCGTGGTATCGCGTGGATTCATCACCAATACCGCTTTACCGCCTTTGGTCAGGGTGAAGAGCAGATTGCCCAGGCCGAGAATGTGGTAGAGCGGCACCGCGAGCAGCAACACGTAATCCGGCTCGGCCCTGCCTAAAAGATGCGGACGCAGAGCCGAATGCTGTTGGCCAACGTTGAACAGCAAAGCCCGATGACTGATGGGCACTCCTTTGGGCTGCCCTGTAGTGCCACCGCTATAGATTATGAAGGCCGTCTGCTCGGCTGTAATGGGCGCGCGTTGACTTAGTTTGGTCGCACGAGTCGCTACGACCTTGCGCCAGTCGACGGCTCCTTCTATGCGGGTGAACTTACTACCCAAGCGTCGATGAGCTACCCAATTAACCAATGTCCGTCGCCAGCCTAGTTGATCACCTGGGGCGACTTGCACAGCAATACTTACACCGGCCTTGAGCATGGCCTGCTGGACACCCTGGCCCATGGGTTCGAAGAGAAATACAGCTTTGACTTCACTGTCCTTGAAAACCTGCGCCAGCTCCTGCGGCGTATACAAAGGGTTCACACAGACGGCGATCAAACCCGCCCGGATTATTCCCAGGCACGCCACCGGATGGGCGAGCATGTTCGGCAAAGCGACTGCAACCCGAGCTCCCGGTTGCAGCCCCTGGTTGATCAACCAGGTCGCTACCGCAGCACTCAGATTCTGTAATCGCTCGTAGCTTATGTTGGCACCCATTGCCGACACGGCCGGGGCTTTAGGCGTTTTCATAGCGCTACGCTGCAGCAGCTCTTCTATGGTGCAAACCCCAAGGTCAGCAAGCTCGCTGCCACTCTGCCGGGTACTGACTAACTTCAGTTTCTCATTATCTTTTTTATTTGAACGATTCATCTGTGGTCCGCCCTAGCAGAGTTGGATCTGTTCGAGCAGCCCAAGACGCGATGCATTGCGCTTCAGCTTTTCGATAAGTGAAGGAACACGTACTTCGGCTTCGGAAAAATACAGACGGGCCAGGGCAGGTTTGCTTCTGAGGAATTTTTCATCAGAAGTTGACGGCGCGGCGGCATCCGCGATCCATGCCCACAAATAGCCAAAAACAACGGTACCCAGCAGTTCAAGGAAGTCCGGCGCAACCAAACCCACAACGTCCCGGTTGAAAACCGTATCGACCGATAGTTGCTGAACCAATGGTTCGAACTCGGCCCCCCATGACGCCAAGGTCGTGACGACCCCTTCCAGTCCTGGACGCTGGCGCAGACGCTCGGCTAGCGCGGGGATGTGGCTGAGGAAGATCCCCAAGCGCTGTCCCTGATCGCTCAGGGTCTTGCGCCCCAGCAAGTCCAGAGACTGGATGTAGTTTGTGCCTTCATAGATCGGACAGATGGCCGCATCGCGCAGCAGCTGCTCCATGCCGGTTTCGACGATGTAACCGTGCCCACCGAACAGCTGGAGAGCGGACGAGATATGTGTACCCGCGTGCTGAGACAGGTAGCCCTTGACGATGGGGGTCAACAACTCTGCCAGCTGTGAGGCCTGCTTACGTCGCGCGTCATCCGGGTGGCAACGCGCTTCATCAAGCAGGGTGCCGACCCAGGCGCAGAGCAAGCGTGCTGGCTCAATAAACAGCCGCTGCTGAACAAGGCTCGACTTGACGCCAATATGACTTAACAGAGGGTCAGCGGGTTGATCGGGGTGCGTGGCACCATTCAGCGCGCGGCCTTGCAAGCGCTCCTGGGTGTAGCGCAGCGCGTTCTGGTAAGCGACCTCGGTCAAACCTACGGTTTGGACACCGACGGCGAGCCGTGCGCTGTTCATCAGCAGGAACATGCAGGCAAGGCCACGGTTCAATTCGCCGACGCGGTAGCCCCTGGCATTCTCGAATGCCAGGGCGCATGTGGCGTTGGCACGAATGCCATGCTTGTGCTCAAGCGCGATGACCGACACCCCGTTGGCTGAGGCAGGAACCTCCAATTGGTATTTCGGCACGACGAATAGGCTGAGGCCGCCAGTACCTGCCGGGGCCCCTTCCGTTCTGGCGAGCACCAGGTGAACGATGTTCTCGGTCAGGTCGTGATCGCCGTTCGAGATGAATATCTTGGTTCCACTCAGGAGGTAGGAGCCGTCCGACTGTGTGACTGCAGTCGTGCGAATCAAACCAAGATCGCTGCCAGCCTGAGGCTCGGTAAGGCACATGGTGCCAAGCCATTCGCCACTGGCTAGCTTGTCGGAAAACAGGGATCGAACCCGCTCATCGCCGAATCGGTCGACACAACGGAGAACACCTTCGCGCACGTTGGCGAAAATGCTGAAAGACAGGTTGGTGGAGGCGAGCATCTCGTCAAAAAAGACACCTGCCGTTCCTGGGAAACCTTGCCCCCCAATGGACAGTGGGACCGTCAGAGCAGGCCAGCCGTTCTCCTGAAACAGGCGGTAAGCTGACTTGAAGCCCTGTGGGGTTTTGACCCCACCCTGTTCAAGCCTGCAACCCTCGGCATCGCCGCTGCCGTTCAAGGGCAGCAGTTGCTCTTGGGTGAGCTCGGCACCGACCTCCAGAGTGGCCCTGAACAGGTCGGCGTCGATATGGTGGTGCTCTGGCAGCAGAGGCAACAGCTCTGAAAGTCGAAGAACCTTGTGAGCGAGGAAGTTGAACTCCTCCAGTGGTGCTTGGTACTGCAGCATCTCTTGCCCCTGCCTTATTGGTTAACGACCTTTGAACACCGGTTCGCGCTTCTGCATCATCGCCATGACGCCTTCACGCACGTCTTCGCTCTTGATCAGCGTGAACAGCAGTTCGTTGAGCTTGGAGAGCGCAGCATCGTCACCCTCGTCGCGCGCCTGGAAGGCAGACTGCAGGGTGGCCTTGATGGCCAGCGGTGCGGCTTTGGCGATGCGCTCGGCGTACTCGATGGCGCGCACCAGCTCTTGGCCGGACTCAACGACCTCTGTCAGCAGACGCATACGCAGAGCATCGTCAGCACCGAACTCTTCACCGGTCAGCATGTAGCGCATGGCATCGGTCCAGCCGGCAGCTTGGGTAAAGCGCACGGTGGAACCGCCAGATGGCGGAATGCCGCGCAGTACTTCCAGGTGAGCGAAGCGGGTGTTGCCGGCGGCGATTGCGATGTCGGCGTTGAGCACCAGCTCGATGCCCGCGGTCCAGCAGGTGCCTTGCACGGCGAGGACCACTGGTTTGGTGCGGCGCGGCTTCGAGACACCCCACGGGTCGATACCCTCGTCCGGGTACTTGAAGCCGCCCGAAGCCAGCTTCGGCGTCAGCTCCATTAGATCAAGGCCTGCCGTGAAATGGTCGCCGTGGGCGAACACGACGGCGCAGCGCATTTCATCGTTGCGCTCGAATTCACCCATGGCCAGGGCCAAGTCATTGAGCATGGCGCTGTCGAAAGCATTGCGTTTGCCGGCCCGGTCGAGGCCGATAAGGAACAGATGACCACGCTGCTCTCGAGTGACGCGACCCGGACCGCTGTTTGCTTCGCTCATGAGAGCTTCTCCTGACTTTATGAGGGGCTGCCTGGTTTTTTCCAAGCTGAAGATACTTACCGAATGTTCGGTTATCTGAAACTAAACAAACATTCGGTAACCGTCAAATTGTTGCAGCAAGGCTTATGACGTAGAATCAGCGAGGATTATCGAGAGCAGGTTTACCCCGTGCGCCCATTGAAAGTATCCCGCGATGAACTGCTGCAGCGCTGCGCCAACACTTTTAAGCGTCTCGGCTACCACGGCACCACCATGGATGCCTTGTCGGTTGCTTGCGGGCTGACCAAGGCGTCCTTCTACCATCACTATCCCAACAAGGAGTCGCTTCTGAGGGATGTGCTGGAGTGGACCCATGGGCGCTTGAAGCAATCGCTGTTCTCCATCGCTTTCGATGAAAGCCTGACTCCTCAGGAGCGACTCACAAGCATGGGGCGCAAGGCAAAGAAACTCTTCCAGGACGACTCGATTGGATGCTTGATGGGTGTTGTGGCAGTCGATGCCGCTTATGGGAAGGTCGATCTCATGAAGCCGATTCGGCACTTCATGGATGACTGGGCCGCCGCATTCTTCAAGCTCTACAGCGTCGGGCACAGCCAGGAGGACGCGCAGAATCTGGCGCGACAGCTGGTGGCTGATTTCGAAGGGGCTATTCTGCTGGCTCGTATCTATGGCGATCCGAGATACATAGATGCGGTCACTGAGCGTGGACTGCGGCAGCTGGAGCCCGCGGGTGCTGGTGGCTAGGCCAGTTCCCGTGCAAAACTCCGTTTCACTTCCTGCCAGATAAGGTCGAGCGGTGCCGCGCTGCGCGCGGCTCGGCACAGGGCAACAGAGCCCTCGATAGAGGCAATGGCCAGCAGCGCCAGGCTGCGTGAGCGAACGTCGGTCACTCCGGCCTCCTGCAGCGACCGGCCGACAATCTCCTGCCACTCACCAAAGATAGCGTTGGCTTGATCCAGTAACTGCAGCTGGATCTGAGCTTCGAGCTCCGGTTCAGGCTCGCCGCGCTGGTCGGAAGAGTACTGCTCAACCGCCACGGCCAGCACTGCACAGCCGGCTTGGAAGGCTGTCTCTTCAAGCGTTTTTCGCCACAAGGCAACGAAGAGCTCCATGCCTTTCACAGGGCCATGTTTGCTCAGCAGCTGTGCCAGCGGCTCGCTGACTTCCCGGCCGGCGTGCTCCACGGCTGCTTCGAGCAGTTGGCGCTTACCGCCAGGGAAGTGGTGGGTGATGGAGCCGCGTGGCGTGTTCGAGTGGCGCACGACCTCGCGCATGCTGGTTGCAGTCATCCCCTTGCGGCGCAGTAGATCCGCAGCGCCGACGATCATTCGGTCACGAGTGGAAGTAGTCATCTTAATAAATTATGCCATCTGTCATATTATGGTGTAGCCTCAGGCTCGACTATGCCACTTGTCATAGTCGTACATCCACCTATTCCGCTACGAGGCACCGAAAAGATGACTGCTCGTCCTAAGCTCCCCAATCCGATCGATTCTGTAGTTCTGGCATCGTTGGACACTCCCGATGGATGGCTTGAGTACCCGCTGGGCAATGATGTGATCGAGGGCAATCCGGACACTCGGATGAAGCTCTTGCGAACCGTTGGCGTGAAAACCCCGCACAAGTCCGTGGCGTTCTTCACCTCTCGTCCTGCGAAGTTTCATTGGCGCTTCGAAAACGATGAGGCTTTTGTGCTGATCGAAGGTCGTATCGCAATCACTATGGACACTGGTGAGAGGTTCGAAATGGTTGCGGGGGATGCCGTATCGATTCCGGCTGGGCACACGGGGGTCTGCGAGGTCTTCGAGTTCAGCCGGAAGTTCACCGTGGTTACCAGTGGAATCGCTGATTAACGGTAGACCTATGAAGGTGACCATGTCTCTGTAGCCGCGTACGCTGGAAAAGACATCATCGACTCGGTCGGTGGGTGTTCGTAGGTTGAGGACAACACGGCACCGAGTCGATCACCCAACAGATTCCAGGCGCGTTTCTTCTCTTCGGCATAATCGTGATGCAGATAGTGTCGCCTCACCCGGGAGCCGGCAAGCACATGGTTCTGACATCGATCAATGACGTCCAGGCTGACCCCCAAGGCCTGCATCATGGTCGCGCCTGTGCGGCGTAGGTCATGCGGTGTCCAGTCGCCATTCTGGCCGTCGGCAAGCACCAGTGTATCGTCATGGCGACGTCTGGAGAGGGCTTTGCGGTTTTTGAATCGGGCCTGGCGGTCACCCACCTGCTTACTCACCACTTTCACGTCCACATGCCCATCATCCTGCTTGTTCGGAAAGCACCATTGAGTATCGCCCGTCATGGTCTTGAGTTCCTGAAAGAAGTGCAGGGCAAAGGGTGAGAGGAAAACATAATGGTCTTGTTTTTTGCGCCGGCTGCCTTTGACGTTCCCGCTCGGGATGAACCAGGTATGGTTCTCCAGATCGACATTCTTCCATTCGGCCTGAAGCAGTTCACCGATCCGGCATAACGTTCCCAAACAGATCCAAAGCGCAAGTTGGGACTCTGGTTTCAGGGGGCGAATTCCACCGTACTTCTCGCCGGCAGGTAGCGCTGCATAGTCGGTAGTCATTTTCTGAAAGCGTTGGTGTAATTCTTGAAGTTCGGTGGAGGAGAGGGTCCGAGTACGTTCCTCTTGGTAGTCACTGGGTACAAGCTTATCGATTTCGACCAAGTCTGCTGGATTTCCGTCGATCAGCAGTGTTCGCCATGGCTGTCGTTTCTGGGCCCATCCAAACATCTGAACGATATCCGAAAAAAGACTGATGGCTTGGCGAGTAGCGCCGCGAGCCATGACGGAACGCACCAGACCCCGCAGGTCATGCTCACTGACTGTACTGATGACTTTTGAGCCAACGGCGGGGTAAAGATCTTTCGCGAATTTTCTCCGTAGCTCGGCATTACCATCCTTTCGTGCCACACCATCGCGAAGCCATTCTCCCGCTAGGTCTAGCAGCGTTAGCTCCATAGATTTTTGCTGATCGGCTTCTGCGAGTTGTGCAGCCAGCTCCGCTTTCAGTCTGACCTTCCCTGCGCGCTTGTTCTCATTAGGATTGATCCCTTTTGCTACAAGGTCTCGTGCTTCGTTGCGCTCCTTGCGGATTTCGGTCAACGACTTGTTTGGCCAGGTACCACACGAGAAGCGGGTGTAAATCCTTTCCCAGCGAAACTGGAAGTAAAAGGGGATGGCGATACCTTTTTTGCGGAGTGAAACCCTGCCCGCGAGGCTGCCTTCGTCGCGTATGATGATGCCGACATCCTGCTCGGTCAGTGCTTCCAATTCCTTGGCAGTGAGCTTGGCCATAATCAACCTCCTGATAAGTTTACTCCCACATTTACTCCCACTAATTCGTCAGCTAAGGGTAGATCAGGATAGAGGTCGTTGGAAGAGTGAAGCGCTCAAAGGCCTTGTTTTACTGGGTTTGAGGATTCTATAGGGGCGCAGCGCGAACCAGGGATGCATAATGCATAACTGAATGGGGTGCTAGGGGTAGAGTGTTCGAATCACTCCGTCCCGACCATATTTTCTGAATAAAATCAGACACTTAAGCCGATCAGATGGATCGGCTTTTTTGTGCCTGCGCAAAACCCGCGCAAAACTTGCGCAAAATCCAGTTAAAATTGGCTTCTCTAGGGTGGATTTATGGTCAACATAGAGTTCAGCAAGAAGCACGATCAGCGTTTCGAAAAGCACTTCACGTCCCAAATGGATGACATAACACTCATTTTGAAATGCCACCTAATGCTTGAAGAAATGCTCCGCGATTTTTGCTCAGAGATGGTTCCCCAGCCTCAGTTTTTGAAAGACTCGCGATTTACGTTCGCCCAAATTTTGGATCTATCCCGAGCTTTATACCCAGCTGACATAAAACTCGGCGGGATGGTTGAGTTGTGGTCGCTGTGCGAGAGGCTCAACCGTATCCGCAACATGATGGCTCATGCTTTGGATCCGGACTCAACGAAACTCGATGGACACAAAGTGGCGATAATTGAAGCTGTAACGGCAAGGGGGGAAGGGGATACAGCTTCATTGGAATTCGTGGGATGCCTAACGTACATCCTTGGGGCATTTAGCCTGATACTTCAGGTTGGTGTCACCCACCACAATGGCGAAGACTTTCGGAAAATCCCTAGGAAATAGTCATCCCCCGGCGATGTCGCTGATATCAAGGTCTGGAATTGCCTCCGACCAGACGATCTCGGCGTGGTCCTTCTGGTAGTTTTTGGTCATGGTTTCGCTGGCGTGGCCGGCGATCTTCTGACCGTCCTTTCCGGCTTTCTGGTACAGGTGCAACGACAGCGCCCGCACTTCGTGGAAGCCTGGCATTTCCTCTTCCTTCCATCCCTTGTAACAGCCCGCCACTTCCCGGGCCTCCTTGAAGGCTCGCGTCAAATATCGCTCTTCGACCTGCGTCCAGTGGTCCTTCGTCTGCGCCTGCTTCTGCTTTTTTCGGTCTGGCCGACGGTGAATCAGGTAGGGCGAAACGATGTCATCCCGACACCGGCTGATCACCGCCTGGAGTTCTTCGGTCACTTTGAACCGGATCCACGCCGCGTCGCTGGCTTTGGCCGTCTTCTGCTGCACCACATACAAAAAGCCTTCCCGAACACCATCGAATCTCATATTCAATATGTCCGTCCGACGCTGCGCAGTGATCAGTGCGAGGTCAATCGCGTTCTGCAGCCAGAACGGCGACTTCTCCCGGACGGCTTTCAGGCCTTCGACCGTGTGCCGCTTGCGTTGCTTCTTTTCAATTCGGTTGATGGTGCTGCCCGCCGGGTTGTCCGGGCACAGGCCCTTGGCCGCTGCGTGGTTGAAGATGTCGATCAGCAGGGCGCGGCACTGGTTGGCAGTGCGAGGCGTCAGGGCGTCCAGCATCTCCGCGATCATGCGGATCGTGATCTGGTCGACCGCTTTGCCTTCGAATTGTTTTCGGAAGCGGCGGAAGTGCACGGCGTACAAGCCCAGTGTTCCTTTCGCCAGCTCCCGTGGAGGCAGCACGTCGCGCTCGTAGGTATCCAAGAAACCGGCGAAAGATTCGGATGTGCTGCCCATCACCGCGCCGATCAGGTCGGCGCCCCGCATAAATTCCAAGTTCAACTGCTTCGCAGCATCAATCGCTTTGATTCGGTCGGCGCCGAATTGGAACCACTTACCGTCGGTAGGCCGGCGGTAGCGATAGGTCGAGCGCCGCGAATCGAAGTACAGGTTCTGCGGGAGGCTCTTGTTCGCCTTGTTGCGCGGCCGTGGGACCATCATGCAGCTCCTTTCAATACCATCGCGACCAGGTCATTGCCGTCTGACCTGCTGAACGCCGTCCAATCAACGTACCAGAGTTTGCCGATCTGCTCGCCGGGCACCTTGCCATTGCGGATGTAGTTGCGGATCGCTTGGGGGCACGGAGGCGTGCCGTTCTCGCCCCAGCGCCGACGCTGAAACTCACTGATCTTGATCAGCTCTTTTCTCATTGTGATGCTCCATGCCGCGCTTGGCGGCAGAAGGTGGTGATGGGTTATGCGACGGCCTTTGCCAGAACTTCGTCGGCAATTTTCATTGCTGCCTGGGCATCGTTCACGTAGGCAGGGTCGAAGCCGCCGCACAGGTTGATGGTCGCTTGGCAGGCGCGCAGGTTCTCGCGGTTGAGTTTCAGCGCGGCGACCAGCTCTTCGTGCAGTCCGCGCTCCTCCCGGGCGATATCCCAGAAGCGCTGGCCCCAGTGACTGGCCGGTGGCGGGTTGCTGTTCTGCGCGCCGAGTGCAAGGGCACCGACAACTGCGTCGAGCAGATCGCGCTTGTAGGCGTTGTCGCCGTCGATGCTCAGGCCTAGGCGGCGCAGTGCGTCGAGCGCGTTATTGAAGTTCGCCTCCGGCGATGGCAGTGCCAGGTCGAAGTCGGCCTTGCCGGGCCGGCAGACGATGACGAACATCTGGCAGTCGAGCGGCAGGTGCTGGGCGATATCGGAGATGGCTTCGATAGCGGCTTCGCGCAGGTGGTGTTTTTGATCGGCCATACGAATTCCTCGCCCGCCGTACACCGGCAGGCTGTTGAGTTGGGGGAGGGGTTACAACGCGAGTTCGGTCTGGGTTTCGCGCTGCCAAATCGGCGAACTGTTGTGCGACTCAATGCGATCGGCGATGACGTTGGCTCGCTGGCCGGCGGTGGGCGGGGCGTACATACCGAAACGGCTGATGCTGCCACCGTTGACCGCCGCGTTCGTGGAGTCAGCTGAAGCGAAGGGCAGGTGCTGGAAAATCGCAGGGTCAAGCATGCGCAGACCATGAAGGCGGCAAACTGGCCGCCCTTGGTCATCGCAGATCGCGTCCATGGCGGCGCCCATCCGCTTCCACCATGATCCTGTACCCGGCGCCGCCCATTGCCCAGAACTGCCGAGGGCGACCGTTCGCCAACATCTCGCCAGCCGCTGCAACCGCTCAAGCGATTCGTGTAAGTGCCATACCGGAACGCCGCGAAGATCCTCCGGCCACTGACGAACAAGGTCGTCGTTTGCCTCTTCATCCCCATCAATGACGTCCGGAATGAGCGCCCAAGTGAATCCAGGGTGCCGGTGCCAGTCTTCGACCCAGCGTATGTAGCCGTCGACGTCTACCTGGCCTCCTTTCTTCCACACTGTGAATGCGCCGTTATCAAAAACAAACGATTTGCATACATCGGCGACGATGCCGAGATCGTCCTTGCGTGGGAACGGCACCAGCGCGTGCCGCCCGGCCAGGAACTTAGCGGCATCCTCGCGCTTACCGCCGACAGGCGTGCCGTGGTAATGAATCATCCGCTGAGCCTCACCGTTTCGATTTCCACGCCCTGGTGCGTGGCGATGATGGTCTGATCGCCGCTAAGCGTTTCGGAAAGGCTGTCGGCGATTTGCTCATGCCAGCCCTGCTTGATCAGTGCCGTCGCCGTTTTGATGTGCTCAACGTGGATCATCGATGGCGATCGCAATTCTAACTGGTAGATGATCGTTTCGCCGTCGGCCGGGCAGACTGCTGCGAAGGTGTGTCGGTAGATGTTCATCGCCATGGCCCCCTGTAGATCAGGTAGGCCATGTAGAGCGGGGCGAAGATCATGGCTGAACCCTCTTGAACTCGACGACCCAGACCCACGGGTTGGCGCCCCAGTCGCCTCCGGTCGTTTGCCAGAGGTTACCGAAGGCGTTGCGCGCCGAACCGAGGCACTGTTCGTGACTGGTCGTTTTGTCCCACATCCAGCCATTGCGCTGCTGGTGAGTGGATTCCGGCAGTTCGCAATGCGCGGCGTCTCGGACACCTTTGCCGCTGTGAAAGCAGGCTTTGCCGTGGTCGGTGAAGAAGCAGCCTTCGGCCAGTGCCTGCTCCTCGCTGATGTCCTGTAAGCGCTCGACGCGGACGTCGGTGATCTCCAGCAGGATGCGGCATGCCCAGCGCGGCATGTGAATGCTTGGCTTCCACGTCGGCTGCTCCTGCTCATAGGGCGCCAGTCCGTCGGCGGCGTACACCAGTTCGCCGTCCTCTCGCGACTGATCAAGGTCATGCATGTCGGCGGGCTGTAGGTACGGACCTTTCTGGACTTCGAAGTGGTCGCAGTACCAAGTCTCGCGCACCCACAGCCGATCGCCGGGAAACCCGAAGGGGCAGAAACTGGTGTAGTACCCGACGCTGTTCGGGTGAAGCGGGCCTTCACTTGGTAACTCATGGCATTCGCCGAGCTGAACGCCGTAGCCGATGTTCTTCAGCGCTTGGGCATTGAGCGCTCGACGCGTGACCGTTTTCCGGCCATCCAGAATGGCGCGCAACATCGGCGCCGAAAACAGGATCGGCCGCTCCTTGACCTGGCTCATGGCGTCACCTCGCATGCTTCCGCTCTCGCGGTGGCGACTTCATCAATGAGCGATTGCGGGAGCCTTACTGCGAATTCCCCTTCCGACCACGACAGGGGTTCAGACTTGCGGATCATCTCGTTCAGCAGTTCGAACGCAGCAAGCAACTGATCGTCGCGGATCTCGCCGTCTTCCGGCAGGTCATCGCAGAAATGGTCTTCCGGTTCGATTTCACGGGGATAATTCGGCTCACAGATGCAGAGTTGAACGTCAGCCAGTTCGATATCGCTGTCGATCAGGTAGTCGCGCAGGCTGTCCTCATCGAAGAAGTAGCGGTCGCCATCGAAGATAACCAGAGGCTCGCCGGCCCAGTCCTTGACTGGCATCGCCGCGAATTTTGCTTGGCGCCGGACGTGTCGGCACTCATTGCAGGAACTGTTCACCTCATAAATAGGGTGTTCAGGGTTGATGTCGCAGCGTCGGTGAGTTGCGCCGCAGTAGCGGGCGAGGTTCTCGTCGTCGCCGAAAAATCGACCGCCAGCGGAAACCCAGCCGGTTACCGTTTGGAGGCTGGCCGCTTCCGGAGCATCGAACATGATGATTGGCTTTTGTGCAGGCATGACTTCGTCCTTGCCGCTATAGCGGCTGACTTTGAAGGGGGAGGGAGTAGCGATAATCGATAGGCGATCGCCGCGGAAATACTTATACAGGCATCTGATATTTGTATATGGATGTGCCAAACTTCAGGTAGGAGAATCGCGCTTCATAACCAGCCCAAACCGCCGCGCCCATGCTTTCGAGAACTATCATGGCTTCAAACGACGACTTCAGATTTCAATCACACGCTCTCCTCGTTGAACTCGACGCCGCAACGAAGCTGATGATGTTGGTAGTGGCAGACGAACTCTCAGGCAACCGCTGGGATGAAGCTCTTGCGCGGCAGAGTGCCGCCTATTCGGCTTGGGTGAACGTCGTCGCTGGCGTTCAAATCGATCCGATGCCGGTCCTTGATGGGCGCCCACTTGATCGCGAGAACCCGACTGTAGAGTGAGGGATGGCTTTTTGCCTCAATAGGCGAAGCGGCCCATATCGTCGAAAATCACTGTCCTGCCAACGGGTGTCTATAGGAAGAGGACATGTCCCACAACAGCCTGGATAGGCCAATCGCCCACGAATATCGAGGGCATGAAGTGATCATCAAATTCGACTGGGACAAGCCGAACGACGAAGCCCCCGTGGGTGCTCATGTCATTGAGGCCAGCGAAGTATCAGGTTTTGCCAACACTGTTGCTGATCTCTCTGGCCCGTGGGATGACTATCAAAGCGCGCTGGCGGAGGCGCTTGCCACTGCTGAGAGATGGGTCGACAGTCAATTGCCTTGATTCAAGCTGCTAGCTGCTCCCGCGGTTGTTGGCGCAGCGCAGCCTGTATTGCTTCAACCACTCGGCGCAGGTAATCGAATTCGTGGTTTTCTTCGACAGCCTTATCGCCGACGGGGTGGTGCCACTCATCACCGAAAAGCTCGGTCAGCAACTTGCTGTGATGCCAGCATTCGTTCGGTGACTCGACGCTACGCAGGTCATCGATGTCTTGCCAGAGCTTACGAGCCTCATCCTTGCTCAGCTCATCCAGTTCCCAGTCGTGTCGGCCGGTCTGTTGCCGGCGGCGCTGGACGATGCACTTTTTCGCGAAGGCATGGAGCGCGTTCCCGCTGAAACGCGTGCTGCTAATACCGCGATCAAGGCAGTTCAAGACGTAGCTCCAGTCACAATCGGCAACGAACTCAGCGACAGTGCGCGGGCCCATGCCGCCCCAATAGGCGTTCCAGCTGTTGTCCCAGCAGTTGATCGTGATCTTGCCTTGGGCGGTCTGGTAGTTCGGATCAGACTCGGTCGGGCAGTTACGGCGCCCGAAGTCTTCGAGGAAAACGGTGATCGGATCAAGCCGTGATGCGCCGGTGATCACCAGCTTCGTGACAGTCGAGCGCTCAACCTGCAGCGGCTCGGCCGTTTTGTTTTCTTTTGACATAGGGGTACCTGCTTTTATGGCACTGTGACATGATCAGCCAGTCCAGTATTAATTAAGACTTTGTCAAAGGATTGGAAATGAACGATTTGGCTCAAGAGAACCCTATTAATAATAATGAAGCGGAGCACGTAATCAGCGGCTCTGAAGTGGCTTCAGAAGTTGAAGAGGTCGAGGGCGGAATTGAGGTTGAGATTGAGGGGCCCCCTTTGCATCTTATTGCTAGTGCTTTGAGCAGGTTTGTTCATAAGGTCCATGATATCGAAGAGTCTGCTAAAAACTGTATCCCGCAAGCGAGAAAAGCTTATATAAGACGTGCAAAAGAACTGCAAAGCACCTTTTTGTCAGCTCAGGAGGTTCTAGATAGCGATTGCTCAGCTGAAGAGAAGTTGGTTGCTGCGCGTAATCTAAGAACAATGCTTAGACTTGCAAAAAGATTAAGTAATGATGCGACAATAGTAACTTTGGAAAGAAGTTTGTTTATTGGGTTGTTCACGTGTTTTGATAAGTTTGTTGGTGAGCTGATGGAAGGTGTTTATTCTATTCGCTCAGACCTTTTTAAGGGGGTGGGGGCCCAATTCAGTGTTTGTGATGTATTAGAGTATCCGTCGCTTGACGAGTTTAAGTCAGCCGTTCTAGAGAAGGAAATCGAAACTGTCCGAAGAAAGAGCTATGGAGAGCAGTTTAAGGAGTTTGAAAGGAGATTTGGTTTTGAAACGTTAACAAAGTTTGACTCATGGCCCGCGTTTATTGAAGCGTCGCAGCGTCGAAATCTGTTTACGCACTGCGACGGAGTGATCAGTCAACAGTATCTTAAAGTTTGTATAGAGGCGGGATATAAGCCTGCTAAAGAAGATGTTGTAGGAAGTCAGTTGGAGATCGGCGCAAAATATTTTTATCAAACCTGCCACCTTGTTATGGAGGTGGGAGTAATGTTGGGTCATACAATCTGGCGTAAAATGCTGCCGGATGAACGTAGGCAAGCTGACTCAGAATTGAACTCCTTGATATATGACTACCTTCATCTGGGGCAGTACCATAAGGCAGCTGCGTTGTGTCGTTTTGCTCAGAAAATGCCGAAAATTTCTGAGGATTTAATGGATCGAATGTTTACATTGAATCATGCAATAGCTGTCCGACAGATGAATGGCGCAGCTGCTGCTAAAAAAATCCTGGAAAAAAAAGATTGGTCCGCAGTTATTTACGACTTCCGTCTAGCACGTGCTGTGCTCGTGGAAGATTATATATCAGCTAAAGAATATATGCTGAAGATTGGCAAAGCTGGAGAGATAGTGGTCGAAGAGGCGTATCACGATTGGCCATTATTCAAAGATTTTCGAGAAACTCCCGAATTTTTAGAAGGTTATGAAGAAGTTTTTGGATATAAGTATCTTTCTAAGCTTTCGGAGATTGTTAGTGATGCTCAAGTTGTAGCAGAGCAGCAGGCGGCAGAAGAAGAACAAAAAGAAAAAGAAAAAGATAGTGCGCTTGAAGCGGAGCTAATTATGGATGCTGATTCCGGATTTGATGATAAAAGCTAGTTTTGTCGATCCTTAAATCTATTAATAAAAAAAGCCACTTTCAAAAGTGGCTTTTATTTAGCACTATTTTAATATTCATCGATTACATTTCTTTCATTGCAGTTGTCCTTCTGCATGCCTATTTAGGAAATATAGCTTTATCATACACGACTGGTCACGTCAAGGTTGTTTCTTGCTTCCGCTCCTAATGGAGTGCCATTCTAGGCGCCCGTAATCTCTGACACGCTGATCCTCGCCGGCTGGCGTGATTCGTAGAAGTGGGGTATGTATCTCTGAACTCACATTGGCAGGAGGCCGACATGAGACTGCAAAGCGATATCGATGCACTGGCTGCGATTGAAGAAGACGCCCGAGCAATGCTGAAACGGATAGGGCTGCCGGACGACGCAGTGAAGCTGGAGGTGGTCGTGTTCCTTCGGGAGGTGATCGACCTGGCCAGCTACATGGAGTCTAGGCACCGGCTGGTTGATCCGCCGAGCTTCGTCTGAGCTGGCGTATTCCCGATTGTTGCGGTATTTGTGTTCGGCCCGGCATGGAGCCGGATCAGGCGGTGATGCGTTCGCCGATCACGGTGGTGGTGAACTGCACGGTGTACTCGGTGACCAGCTCGAACTCGCCGCCGCAGGTGTCACAGGCCATGTTCTTGTCACCGTAATCTTCCGACTCGATGTGGATCACGGTTGCGCAATGCGGGCACTTGCATTCGTCTTGGAGACGATAGTCCCACTCGTCATAGTCGGTCTCGGCAACCTTGGCCAGCGCCTCGGCTTTCGCAACTGCGTCTTCGGCGTCCTGACAGGGTTTGCAGGTAAAGCCGTCAGGATGGCCCCATGGTGTTTCCGTGAGCTTAGAGCGGTGAGTGCCGCACAGGCGGCAAACGTTGTGCTTGTCGCACACCGAATAACTGTACTGCTCACCGGTTCCGTTGCACTTGGCGCAGCCAGACACCCAATACCAAGCTCCATCGATACGTTCGGCGTACAGGCCATTTTCCGGGGGCCGCAGGCTGACTTCAGGCAGGTCAGTGGTGGTACGGTGAAATCGGTGATGATCCGTCCCGTTCCACACGTTGAGGTTGCCGTTACGCTGGCGCTGGGTCCACTCACCAGGGTCTCCGGGATCAGGATCTTCGTGTTCTTGTCCATGGATTGTCTCCAGTCAGGCGCCGCCCTCCGTGACCGGATGCGCAGCATGGGTAGGGGTTATTCGTCGTGGTTGATGCGAAGGGCTTCGCGGTCGTGGGCGAGTTTCAATTTCCGCGACACGTTTTCTGGAATGACGTATTCGTGTCGCGGCGGGGTGAGCATGGGAAGGGCGCCGCCCGGGCCAAGGCTGTGCAGGTGGTGAATCATCAGCGTGATCGCCTCACCCGGTTCCTCGATTCCGCTCCAGGCCATCAGCTCAGCAAGGGCTTGGCGCGTACCGGGCAGGCAGTGCAGCCGAATCTCCTCTTCGCCGCGGCTCTTCCTCTTCGCCGCGGCTTTCTCTGAGCGTTCCGCGTTGCTCTTGGCCATGGCCTACCTCTTCAATTCCGCTGACCGGCAAGTCCAACCAGGTCTGTCGTTTGTGTTGTTGGGTGCGAAAACGTCTCACGCTGCTACCTTCACCAGCCTCACGCCGGCCATTCTGAAGTTGTCGCCTTGGGCCGAGACCATTGCGTCGAGCTTCTCCCAGTCCACGGTCAGAATCGAGATTGGAGCATGACCGCCTGCGACGGCATGGATCAGCGCTTCCAGATCGAACACCTCAGCTTGAAGGCTCACCAGCACCGCGGTTGTGGTCGCCGGCTTCGACGCAGACTGAGCCGGCGCAGCGGCTTTCACCGGTGCCGGACTGGTGACTGGTGCAGGCTCAACTGGTGCCTTGGCTTTCGCCTCTTCCGCGATTCGCTTCAGCTCCTCCTGACGGATCTGTTCACGCTGCGCTTCGACCTTCTGGTGTTCGGATATCCGCACCTTGATCAGCGCGACCAGGTCGTCGTTCGCCTTCATCACCAACTGCTGGATATCGTTGAAGAGGAACATGTATTCGGCGGCCAGCTCGTCCAGGCTGGCCAAGTTGCTCCGGATGCTGTCGCCGATTTGGCTTGCAGCGATCTTCGCTCGCGCCAGTTCGGAGTCGGCAGAGTCGCGCAGGCTGCTGATCGTCTTCTTGCCTTTGATGGCTCCGGCGAAATCCGCTGGTACCGCAGGCATCCGCGCTTTGCCGGCCAGTGAAGCGTTGATCTGGTCGATGTGGACCTGCAGCGCCTTGGCTGCATCCATGACGATGTCTTCACGGATGCTGAGCTTGCGAGCTTTCACCAAACTGTTCAGTTCTAAGCGCTTGCGCCGTGCCTCCGCCGCGATGTCATCGATCGTCTTGAACAGTGCGTCGATGCTTTCGGTTTGGCTCAGGGCGTGCTGCTTAGCAGCTTCTAAGCGCTCCTCTACATCGCTGCACCACTTGACCGTTTTTTCTGCATCGGCGAAGTGCTGATCCGTTTCCAGTTCGGTATTAATCGAGTTGAAGACGGCCAGCGAGTGGGCTTTGAATTGCTCCAGGTTGCTGGCGGTGACCATGCCGGTCACTTCGATGCGCAGCGCTGGCAAGGATTCCGGCGTTTTACCTACGGCTTCCGGCACCACCTCTGCGGGAGTGAAGTCCAGCAGATCGGCCTGGAGCTGTTTCCAGCCGGCGACGAGTGTCGCAGCCCGACCCGGTACCGGCGTGTACTCCATCGAAACGAAGTTTTCTTCGGTGCCGTCGGAGCAGACGAAGATCACCTTCTCGGCGCCGCTCACCAACAGCTGCTGTTCGAGCTGCCAGTAATAGTGCGGATCCAGCATGCCGGTGCGAACGTCGGCGGCGAGCTGCTCGTTCCACATTTTGTGTTCGAACAGCACGTCGCCGAGGATTGTGCAGCCATCGAGGGATGCGAGCAGATCACCTTCGGTGCCGACCACGGGAAACAGGTCCTCGCCAATTCGCCCTTCGAGAATCGGTCGAGCGAGCGCCTCGGCTTCGTGCCCTTTGTCGAAGAGGTTTTTCTGCACCCACCACGACACGTCTCGATCGAGGCCTGTCTTTTTTGCGTGCAGCAGTTCGGTGCGCTTCATCTGTTTCGACGCGCCCATCATTGCCGGTGCTTCTGACGCAGTGAAGTAGTTGGCGCGGAGCGCGTGCCAGGCTTCGGAGCCTTGAGCGACATTGTGGATTTTCATTCTTAGTCTCCTTCAATTGGCGCGAGCGCTTTGATCTTGGCGATCTGCTCTTCGCTCAGGGTGAATTTGCTGCTGACGGTTGCGATCAGGTGATCAGGGGCGGAACGTCCGGCGTCGACCGCGGTTTGCCATTTGGGCAGGTTTTCCGCGAGCTTCTCGTCGGGGTAGGGCGGAAGTTCAGCTGGTGCCGCGCCACGCGCCGGTGATACGTCACGAATAGTTGGTGCGGATTCTTCGAGCTCATCTGGGCTGTACACGCCGAGGATCACGTCAGGGCAATAGAGGCGCGACCAGCGCTTGGTAGCGAGGTATGCCAGTTGCTGGCGGGGATCGTCAGCCCAGAGTGTGCTGTTGCGGGTGCGAGCCTGGGCCAGCAGCAACTCAAGGACGCGCGGCTCGTCTTCGCCGCGGAAGGTTGCCCAGACTTTCACGCCTAGGCCCTGCTCATCCTCAAGCTTCCAGCCCGGGACGCGGTACTCGCCTTTGTCGCCATTCTTGATGGTGAATTTGCCGATCACCTTTTCCCAGGCGCCGTACCACTCGTAGTGCAGGCGATCCAGCACCGGTGCGCAGGTAGTGATCACCGCGTTGACCAGTTGCGCTTCGTAGCCCAGCACACCGTTAACCAGGTGCGTTTTCTGCGCGACGGCGAACGGGTTCATTTTCCACTGCATCGATTGCATTACGACCGCCAAACAATCCGCTGCATTGCCGTTGAAGTGCTTCGGCAGAGTGGCGCGGCCGGTGGCCATTACTTCGGCCAGGCGCATCATCTTGTCTAAGCTGTCACCGTCCAGTACCAGAGCGCTGGTGCTGGTTGCTGCGTGCGGAAGGACGTGGAGGTTTCGGTCGTGCGCCACCGGCGCCACGCTTTGAGCGGACATTACTGTTCCTTGCCGCGCGGTGCGCAGCGATTGAATGCATTGTTTATTGGGTGATTCGGTCAGCGAGGGCGCTGAGCAGCATCAGGAAGGTGAAAACGCCGAGGGAAGAGAAGGCGCCGCGCCAGATGATCAGGCGACGCGCCCATTGGCGACCGGTCACGGCCGAACTCTCACGGCGATGCGCTTACCCTTCATGGAAGGCGCCAGGCGCTGCGGGAGACTGGCGACCAGATCCTCGCGCTTGCGGCCGATCACCTCATTAAAGGGAAGGCCGAAGCCGAGCATGGCGATCTTGTGTTCGATGTCCTCCAGCTGCTCGTCGATCAGCGATTTAACTGGTGCCTTACTCATGCGTCCTCCTTGCGCCGCTGACAGGTGTCACTCAGGCGTTTGCAGTAGTGGTTGAACTCATCGATGGTGATTGCGCCGTCGGTGAAGAGGCGGGTGATCAGTCCCTGAACCAGCAGGCTAATGTCGTCTTCGCCGGCGGGTGCCGACACACCATCAAGGGCTTGATCGATCAGGATGTGAGGGCTCAAAACCCGCACTCCTGCTCTACGCGATCGCTTTCGCGCTTGGCATCTCGGTATTCGTTGGCGTGCACCGCGACCAGGTCGCCGGCGAGCGTTCGAACGATCTGCGGATCACCACCGACGGCTTCGACGGCCCAGGCGTGCAAGATCCCGCCGTCGCCGCGCCTGACCAACTCGATCAGGATCTTCTCGATGCAGCGATCTGGATCTGGATTCGCAGCCATGTGATCCGCCAGTGCCGCCGGCAGGTGGTCTGCGTTGATCAGTACCTTGCTTCGTCCAACTGGGTTCGGCGCTTCGACGTGGTGCCGAGAAAGCAGATCGTCGACCGACTCGGTTAACCATTCCTGACCTGCCTCCGTGTCGAGAAAGTCGTCTTCCGGGATGGGCTTGCGTAGAGCTGACATGGTCGTCTCCAGAGTGGCGGGGTGTTGATCCAACAAAACTCGGATGCACTCATCCGCTCCGCTGGTTGCCGTTGGGCGCGGAGGGGAGTGCATTCGGGATTGGTCGGGGAAGTGGGTGCAGATGGCCGGAGCTGATCCCGGCATGACTATTAGCGGCCTTAGTGACACCGGAGTTTCACCGGGGCGAAGGTTTCAGCCGCCTATTCTTGGACTCGCCGCGGCCATCTGGGCGCTTACTCACTCTACCGGCCACGATTCCCGCGATCCCTCAGGTCTTACACTTGCCCGTCAGCCCGGGCATTCATCTGCGTGTTGCGGTGATGCAGGTGGGCGGTTATAGGCCGCGATTTCGTCCGCATCGGGGTGTGATCTGGCCGGGGCTCAACCGGCATTAAGCAGATGGGGCAGCCCTGAAGACTACCTGTTGGCACATCCGCCGCCCGAGGCTTGGCCTCAGATCACACCCCGATGCGCTCTCATAGAGAGGATCGGGCAGTTAACGACAGGGCTGTCGTGGCGCTGGTTGTTCTATTCGGCGTCCTGCTCAAGCCAAGCAATTTTCGGCGCCTCTTTGCGAAGCGCGTAATACTCAACCTGAACCTTGGCACTGTTGATCATCTTTCCGCCTAGGTTTGCCAACTCGGAGGCGTCTTTGGCGTTGATTTCACCGGCTTGTAGTTGGCGAAAAACATCGGCCAGATTTTTCCGCAGTGCTTCAGCGTTTTTCATTTTCTATGTCCTTTGCCAATCGAATTATCTGGATTTGAAGGGCTTTAACTGCCACCAACGATTCCGGGATATCTGCTGCACTAGCAGCCCCTCTAGATAGAAGGCCGCGAACATACGAGGAGGATAGGCCCGCTCGAAGTCGAGATTTTGTCTTGGTCGATCTAGGCCTGCGCTTTGAATTCATGCAGGTATTGCAGGTGCTTCTATGGTCGCGCTCATTTCCAGCCAGGGTAAGAAATTCGGTCTTGGATTTCTGCGCGCTGCAAACCCGGCAGAGCCGATATTCAAGCTCTCTGAATGACTCAAGCCTTTCTTTCCGCTCGACCTTCTGCTGTCTTCCTAGATCTGTCCTTCCCTGTCTCCAGCATGATTTGCACTCGGAGGCGACACCGCCTTTTCGCGCCTTATTTCGGTGGAACTCAGCAAGGCTTTTATCCACCTTGCAGGTGCTGCATCGCTTAGTCTCGTGGCACATCGCTCTGCACCTGGTTGATTTCCCGTCTGGCCCTGTCGCCAAGGCCAGCCAGTGAAATCTGTTTTTCTCCGCACCCGCTTACCAGGTCATTCACTCAGTTCGGTCAACACCTCGTCGCCGTCGCAGTGGGCTGGCGCACTTTGCTGGCTAGTTGCTACTCTGCGATATGGCCACGGAGTGGGGTTTCATATGGACGCCGATAAGCCGCAGCGGCTGAAGCTCAAAAAGAAGTCCAGCGAGAGCAAGCCAGCGGTGCATGTGCCGGGGCAAGGCTTCAGCGAGGAGTCAGAGAAGTTCTTTTCTGATCTAGCCTCGCGCAAGGCTGCCGAGGTCGACATAGATGTTCTTTTCGATCAGTCATACAAGGCTAATCATGAACTCGACGATGTAACCCGAGAGCTTCGATCCGAATTCGCTCTGCTCAACAAAATTATTGAGCTTCAAGAAGTCGCCAAGCAGAAGGACACGAAGCTGAGCCGCAAGGCCGCGAAAGCGGCGACTAAAGAGGCGAAAAAGGCCAGCAAGGCAGTCAATAAGCCCAAGACAGTTTCCCCAGCAAAGCGAACGAAGCGCTCTACAACCGAGCCTGAGTCAAAATGGCTTCGGAAGATATGTTGGCGGTGTGGTAGCAAATTCTCAGTTCACGTGGACTGGGAACGCCCCCCAAGTCTTTGCCCTGCATGTACGAAAGATATTAACGAAACCTATCTCCCTACCGCTCCGGATCGATCTAAGCCCGTTGGATGGGTCCACATCGTTAGTGGTGGAGCGCCAGGCATGGGCAAGCGTCGATAACTACTGTCCAGTAGGCTTCCGAAAGCGCCCGATGCAGGCGCTGACGTGAAAATTTCTGGAGCTGCCGGTTACCCGCTACTGGCGTCGGTCACCGGCTCATTCAAGTTGTTCCTCCAGCCGCGGGCCTTTCGGCTTGTTCTCCCGCTGGATAACTGCTTTCGACGTTTTACGCTGCACGCCCGGGTCAGTTGCCAACCCTCTGAACCGTTGAGGCCGGTTCATCGCTGCCTTCGAATCTGGGCCGGTGGTGATCCGGCAAGGTGAAGCGGTGAAGCTAAAGAGCTGCGGGCTTTGAGGCCCTTCGCAGTGGCTGTGTGTCGCTGCGATGGATTCAATATAGGTAAACCCATATTTGGTGTCAATGGGTATTCCCATAAAATTACTTCTTCCCATATTCACGGGCGAAAAAAGCCCGCACTTGGCGGGCTTCTCGCGGAAATTGTTCAGCTATCGGTTAAAGCGCTCAACCAACGAATACTGCGTAGACGCTGTCTTGGTCAATTCCTTGTTTAGGTTTGCCGATTCGTGTGCTTGCCCGGAAGTTTGGTCGGCTAAGTGGGCGATCGTTGTGATGTTGCGACTGATTTCCTCGGCCACGGCGCTTTGCTCTTCCGTGGCAGCAGCAATCTGCGTGGTCATGTCCGTGATGTTGGAAACCGCCTCGCTGATACCCACCAAGGCTTTGTCTGCCTCAAGTACCCAAGAAACGCCTTCTTGGGCTTGGCGGTGACCTCTTTCCATTGTCTGTACCGCGTTGTTGGACGAAGTCTGTAGCTTGGTTATCAGATCATGGATCTGAGTAGTCGATTGCGAAGTGCGCTGTGCTAATTGGCGAACCTCATCAGCTACAACCGCGAAACCTCGGCCCATGTCGCCAGCGCGCGCAGCCTCGATTGCCGCATTTAGTGCCAATAGGTTGGTTTGATCCGCGATACCTTTGATTACGTCGACGACTGTGCCTATTTCGCTACTGTCCTTGGCCAACTGTGCGACCGTCAGACTTGTTTCGCCAACAACAGCAGAGAGCCGTTCGATAGCCTCACGGGTATCTCGAGCCACATCACGACCTCGGCTGGTCAGCTGGTTGGCTTGTTGGGTGGCATCAGCCGTCCTCTGGACGTGGCTTGCAACTTCCTGGGTGGTTGCAGCCATCTGATTGACCGCGGCAGATACCTGCTCTGTTTCTACACGCTGGCGATCCAGGCCTTTCGAGCTGTCAGCGGCAAGCACGTCGGACTGCTCCGCCAGCGCACTGAGTTGCTCGGCCGTGTCTTGCAGGCGTGTCAGACAAGTTTTAAGGCGCGAAGTCTGACTGATGAAGGCTGCCTCTAAACGGGCTTCTGGCCCGCTTGCATCGCTGTACATTTGAGCGATCAATGAGTCTGAGGTAGAGGGTTCGGCCATCTGCAATAGGCGCAGAGTTCCTCGAGTCTGCCAGCGCGAAGAGAGCAAGCCGATCGGCACTGCTATGCCTATAGCCAAGACTGTAGCTATAGGTGCACTGAAGAATAAACCGAATGAGCAGCCTGCCAAGCCGATGGCTACATACGGCAGGCAATTCGATAGAGCGGGTAGCCAGCGGTCATGAAGAGGGATTGCCGACTTTCCCTGACTGATGCGCTTATATAGGGATTCTGCGCGGCGTATCTGATCAGTAGTTGGTTTGACTCGGACTGATTCAAAGCCCACCACCTGGCTGCCTTCAAATATTGGAGTGACGTAGGCGTTGACCCAGTAATGATCTCCATTTCTGGAGCGGTTCTTAACGATGCCCATCCATGGCCTGCCTTGCTTAAGGGCAGCCCACATGTGGGTGAAGACGGCGGGGGGAACGTCAGGATGACGGACGATATTTTGCGGCGCACCAATAAGATCGACTTTGTCAAAGCCGCTGATCTCTACAAAGGCGTCATTGCAGTACGTAATGACTCCTCGAGCATCTGTCGTCGAGATGAGCTTCTGCTGTGGTGCGAGTGAAATCTCACGCTGTGTTACGGGCTGATTATTTCTCATTCCGATGACTCCCTGGTCGCTTAGGAAGTCATCGGCCAAAGCTTGAATAAGATGAGTGTTTTTTATAAAAAAATCTTTTAATAACAATGAGTTGTATTTATTTTGTTGGTGTTTTTTTTGGATCCAAGTTGATCGCTTAGATATGCTTTTGATTTTGATCGGGAAAAGTCCGCGTAGGTGAAATTGGCAACTCACCAGGTAATCCGTCATGAGTGACGACCGGAAACGGAAGGCGTTGGCCGCCGGGGGCAAATTATTTGAAGAGTCCGAAATCCGGATGGACGCTGAGCAATATTACGATGATCTCCTTAAGCTGGCGGACATGCTGGAGGAGGGGGGGCGGGCACGGAATCTAGACAACTCGTTCGAGATGCCAACGCGATGTTTGTTAACGCAAGGGGAGGGTTGGCGGACGGGACCTAATCAGACTTCGGGCCCCACGAATGTGGGGACCCGAAGTTTACTGCGGTGTTAGATTCTGTGAATTTGAGTGATGTGTGGCTTGCCGTTGATAGGAGCGTAAATTTCCACTATCGCCTGCCAGCTGCCTGGAGAGCCTGGAAGCGTAGCTTTTGACTTGTAACGGTAGTTGGTGCCATTTACGACTTGGGTAGAAACTTCTTCAGGTGTGTAACCAACACCTACGAAGCCCTCCAATGCTTCTTTGAAGACCTCCTGATCCTTTGGAGTCAGTTTGTGATAAGGGGTCCATCCACCTACAAGATGTTCTTGGGCTGTCATGAATTAAATCTCCCTATTTAAAATTCCTACTCATTTGGCTTTTCGGAGTACGCCCCGTTTATTCGATGGTTTCCGGAATCCAATCCTGAAAAGTTTTCACGGGCCTTGTATCTGCGAGACTAGGCCTAAGAAAACACCGTTACGAGCTACTGCCGGTGCGAGTAAGTGTAGATCGACGCCTAGAAGGATCAAGGTCAAGGCAAAAAAAAGCCCGGCATTTGGCCGGGCTATTTTTTTTGCTTGAGAAGGTTGCAGATCACGTCAAGCTGCGATGTGTCCATTTGGGCATTCTGCCAAATGAAAAATCACGCCTACCGCGAATACATTGCCCACCAAAACACATGTCCCAGAATAGAGATCTGCTGCTCCTGAATCTGCTGGAACGTGTAGTCCTCGTCTGGATGTTCATCACGGTTGAAGCTGCGCAGGCGAAGTCCGATCGGAATACGGTAGACCTGTTTCACACGAAGCTGACCGTTGTGGTTGATAGCGTACATCTCGCCGTCGACGATATCGCTCAGGGAGTTTTTCCCCACGTTTACGCCAACCGTGGCGCCGTCGCGCAGCACCGGCACCATGCTGTTGCCGCCGACCTTTACGCATTTCGCATTGCTGAATTGAACGCCGTTGTGTCGCAGATCTTTCTTGTTGAAACGTAGGCGTGAGTTTGCGCTCTCCTCAATCGCAAACCTGCCAGATCCGGCTGCCAGCTCGACTTCGTGAAGGAAGGGGACATAAACCTCATCGTCGTCGAGCGGAGTTTCGTCGTCCCAGGTCTCGATGGTTTCAAGTTTTACGCTGGGCTGAACTCGCTCCGCTTGATGATCGGGAACACCCTTGAGCATGTCACCAGCACCTTCAGCCAACCACATTGGTGACACACCACATACAGAGGCGATCTGAGCTGCGAAGGCTGTAGCCTTCGATTTCCCTCTCTCTAAATCTGAGATAGAGGTCTGAGTGAGGCCGGCGCGCTCCGCAAGCTCGGTCTGATTGAGCTTGGCGTGGCGGCGGGCTGCTTTGAGTCGGTCTTTGAATTCCATCCGTGGAGTATTACGGGGGCTCCCATAACCTTGCAAATCGGTATTCCCATAAACTATTATATGGGTATTCCCGTATGGAGGGGCATCATGAACGCTATTTACAAGGGCCTCGTTGACTACTTCGGCACCCAGGAGGCCACCGCCGAAAAGCTCAAGGTTGATCAAAGCACCGTTTCCGGTTGGGTTCGGGGGAAGCACGGCATGTCTCCGGTTATTGCCAAGCGAGCGGAGGCGCTGACCGAAGGTGCTTTCAAAAAAGAAAAGCTGTGTCCGTCGTTTCCTTGGGCCGAGATGGCCGCCTAAGCGACGTCCCTGTCCGCCAGTCCGTTGAAGCCAGATTAGAAGAGAGCAGCCCCCATGGAAACGTCGAACTTGCGACACGAAACACGAGATGCGGTCTTGGTGGCGATCGCTCGCGACATGATTGCCAGAACGAGCATGAGCCAGGACGGCTTTGCGGAGCAGCTCAACCACCAACTCTTTGACCGTGCGCCCGCGCGCTGCAAGGAGAAGGGGTTTCCAGATCTGCAAGACATGACCAAAACCGCAGACATGCAGGCTTATGGCCGGGCCTACAAGGCTTGGAGTAAGCGCTTGGAGCGCTGGCTTGATGACAGTGGCGACCGCATCGAGATCCCTTCGTGGATTGAAGAGTCGTGGGTTGCTGCTCTGGACCAGCCATGGCGTGACCGCGCCCTGATTGAGTTGTCGAGTCGTTACGGCCTGCTGGCCGTTAAACAGATCGGCTCAGGTGTTGACGACGCGTTGCAGGTGTTCGCCGGTATCTCGACGAGCTTCGGGCATGTCGCCGGCCTTGGCGGGAGAGTCTTCGCCGATGGCGTGTTTGACCAGAAAGACCATGTCTACGCCGAATCTTTCGAATCCTTCTGCCGCTCTCTTGCTGCGCACGCTGTCGCGATGGCGGATCGAGCGGCGCTTGTCGCTTCGAAGATTCACTAAATCACAGACACAAAAAAGCCAGGTTCGTGGCCTGGCTAATTTGCAAAACTAGAGAGGCCCGATTATGCAGAGCCAACCCAATTCAAGCAATACCCCCAAAAGTGTCGCGACACGTTTTCGCGATTCCGAAAATGTGTCGCGTACTCCAACCCTATTTAGCTTTCACGGACTTCTGGTCCGCGTGATCAACGACGGAAGCGGTGAGCCGCTGTTCATCGCCAAGGATGTCGCCGAAGCCCTGGGCTACGCCAATACCTCCAAAGCCATCAACGCCCACTGTAAGGCCGTCAGCACCTGCCATACCGAAATGGGAGGTCAGGTTCGCGCGGCGCAGATCATCCCTGAGCGCGACCTCTACCGACTGGTGATGAAGTCGAAGCTTCCGGCTGCTGAGCAGTTCGAAGAGTGGGTTGTTGGCCAAGTGCTGCCGAGCATCCGTAAGACTGGGCAGTATTCGCCGCCGGCGCCGAACAACTCGAAGATCGTCGGTGAGCTAGCGATCCTCGAATGCTTCGATCGCCTGCTGAAGCCAGCACCATCGAGCAAGATGATGATGCTGGCCCAGATCGCCGCCAACAACGGTCTCGACGCCAAGTTCTTACCCGGATATGCCGTGGATGCCGCACCTGATGCGACTGGCGGATCTTCGATGCCAACCAAGGCCGCCACCGCGCTGATCAAGGATTTCGGCATCGCCAGCACGGCTGCGGCCTTCAATCGCGCGCTCGCGGCGAAGGGCCTCCTCAAGCAGTTTCAGCGCAAGAACTCCAAGCAGATAATGGTCGACTTCTGGTCTGTGACTGATAAGGGCCTGGAGTTCGGCAAAAATCTCACCAGCCCTCAATGCCCGCGCGAGACACAGCCTCACTGGTATGTGGATCGCTTCCTTGAGCTGGCCAAACTGGTCGGGAAGGCCTGATATGCAATTCACCGTCACGATCAATCAGGTGAAGGCGTTGGAGTGGGGGCTGAATTCTCAGCAGGCCCTGCTGTTCGCCTTCGTCTACGGCTGCCCGAGCTGGACAAAGCCAATCAAGACTGACGACGGGATCTTCTTCGCGCTGAGCAAGGCCAAGATCACTGAGGAGCTGCCGCTGCTCACTGACAAGCCAGACACTGCTTATCGCATGCTGAAGGCTCTGGAAGAAGCCGGATTGATTGAGCTTTCCAGTACCGCGAACATCACTCTTTTCCGTCTGACCGAGAAGGCGATCGAGTGGAACCAGAAGCTGGATGGGTCGGAAAAATATCCGACCCCTCCGAAGAACGAAGGTCGGAAAAAAATCCGATCTACATCGGAAAAAAATCCGAGCAAGGTCGGAGAAAAATCCGAGCAAGGGTCGGAAAAATCTCCGACAAATCAGGATACCAATCATCAGGGTACCAATCAGGGTACCAATCAGGATACCAGTCAGGACTTGCAAGGCAGCCCGGACAAGCCGGCCCGCAATCTGGTCCTGGTGGTTGATTGCGCCGATGCGCCACGTGTTGAGATTCCCGCTGATATGCCGGGCCCCAAAGACCAGTCCTGCAAAACCTTCAAGGTCTGGGCGAACTACGCCATGGCCTACCGCAAGCGCTACAGCACCTGGCCTGTGTGGAACGCCAAGGTTGGTGGTCAGCTCGGGCAACTGGTTGACCGCCTCGGTGCCGATGTCGCTCACCACGTCGCTGCACACTTCCTGAAAACCGCCGATGCCGCCGTGCTGCGCAAGTGCCACAGCCTCAACGAACTGCTGGCCAACGCCGAGAGCTACCACACCCAGTGGGTGACCGGTCAGCGCATCAACGGAACGACTGCCCGCCAGATGGAGCGCACCGAAGCCAACGTCTCCGCCGCCGAACAGGCCGCGCAAATGGTCTTGGCCAAGCGCCAAGCGGGAGAGCGCAATGAATACCTTTGAAATGAACGATCAGCAGGTTGCCGGGCTTGCTGCAGCGATCTGCGCCACCGCCGAGGCCATGGGTCAGGAAATGAACCCAGGCACCGCGGCGATGATGGCCGAGGATCTTTGCGCTTACTCGGTGCCCGCCGTGAAGGCCGCGCTGAAGGCTTGCCGTTTCGAGGTGAAAGGAAAGCTAGCCATGGCTGACATTCTGCAGCGGGTTCAGTCCTCCGACGGACGCCCGGGTAAGGACGAAGCATGGTCGATTGCCCTGTCCGGACATGATGAGAGCGAAACTGTCGTGTTGACCACCGAGATCCAGCAAGCCATGACCGCCGCAGCGCCGATCCTTCGAGTCGGAGACAAGGTAGGGGCTCGCATGGCGTTCATCAGTGCTTACGAGCGCCTGGTAGCCCAGGCTCGCGCGCAAGCGGTTCCGACTAATTGGAGCGTATCGCTCGGTCATGACCCGGTACGGAGGGTTACTGCGATTGAATCGGCAGTTCGTATGCAGCTAATTACCCAACAGGCTGGTGCCCAGTACCTGACAGATCTGCGTATAGCGCCAGTTACTTCCGACGGCCAGGCAATTGCCGGATTGCTCACAGGTAATGCGGTCGAGGCGTCTCCAAGGGTCCGTGAAAGATTGGCAGAAGTGCGTTCGATCGTTCAGGACAATCAAAAACAGCAGACCCGCCAGAGGCTGAAAAAAGCTCAAGCTGCGCGAGTCGATACCTACCTGCGCCGGCGCCGATTCCGCGCACAGGTCGCATCGTTGCAAGGAAAGGAAGCGAGCAGTGACTATCGATAAACATAAGTTGCAAAAGCTGCTCTGGGCCGAGGCTGCTTCGTGGAGCGCGGACTGCGTTGACTGGAAACGAAACACTGAGGCGCTGCAGGAGTTCCTCGGCGAGAAGACCGTGGAGGAGGTGGCGCTGGAGCTGCTGGCCGACAACGAATCGCTTCGGAAGGATCTGGAATCACACAAACGCATGCTTCTGGCGGCCGTTTGCGACCTTGGCGCGATTGGCGAAGCCCTCAAGGCAGATATGGACGATGACGGCGACGCATTGCTCGGCACGGTCATCGACCTGAAAGCGCAGAACAGCCGAATGCTCGAATGGCTCAAGGACATCAGCCGCACATCCGGCGACAAGGGTGCCGTTATGGGCGCACGCCAACTGCTCAAGGAGTTCGCCGAATGAATGACTTTCGCGATTTGAAAGCCATTGCCGAGGCGCGCCAGCAGCATCAGCCGCTTCGCTTCATGCGCAGCCACGGCGCGTTGTACATCCGCAACGACAACGGGATTGTCTTTGACGTGCATCAGAACCGGTCATTCCCCGAATTCATGGCGCAGAACAAGGATTACGCGGATCTGGTGCTCGCCGCCAATCCTGCGACGGTCTTGGGCCTGATCGCCGAGAATGATCGACTGCGGGCAGATCTGCGAGAGGTGAAAGACGCCAAGCTTGGCCTGAGTTGGGCTATCGGCGAAATCATGGGCGAGCGTGATCTCCTCAAGGTCGAGAACGGGGCGCTGCGCCTTGCTCTTGAGTCATGCGCAGATGAGTTGGAAGGACAAGTTGTCCAGTGCTATCACGGCCAGCCAGTTGAAGACATGCACCCTGTAACGCGCCGATCCTACGAACGCGATATGGCATGCGTTACAGAGGCTCGCGCCGCCATGGGCAAGGCGGTGCAGCCATGAATGAGTTCGCAATCCGCAGCCAGCGCGACATCAGCCGCCTCATGGGTGTCCTGCACGCCACCGACTTCACCAAACCCAAGATCGTGGTCATCAAGGACGAGAAGCGCCCGGACGTCTGCAACCGGAAGATGTGGGCAATGCTCAAGGACGTATCCGAGCAGGTGATCTGGCACGGCAAGAAGCTGACCAGTGAAGACTGGAAGTGCCTTTTCAGTGCCTCGCTGGAGAAGCAGCGCGCCGAGCCTGGCCTCGACGGTGGCTTTGTCGTGATGGCCGTATCGACCCGCAAGCAGTCGCAGAAGTGGTTCAGCGATCTGTTTGAGCTGATGCATGCCTTCGGCGCCGAGCATGACGTGCGCTGGACGGAGCAGGACAAGTGGGGAGGGCGCTACTGATGCGCATAGCCATCAAGGAAAAGAAGGCGCCCAAGCCGAAGAAATGCCGTGTTGCCTCCTGCGGGGCCTCATTCGTCCCTCAGCGCTTGGGGCAGGCCGTGTGCAGTCCAGCCTGCGCGCTGAAGGACGCGCCCCGGAATGAACAGAAAGCGAAGAAGGCCATCGATCAGCGGAACCGCCGCGTGATCGAGATCCGTAAGGAGAAGCTGAAGACCAGGACGGATCACCTCAAGGATGCCGAGAAGGCCGTACGCGACTACCGACGCATGTACGAGCTGAGCATTGGCAGCGGCTGCATCAGCTGCGGCGAATCGCAGGAATCGATTCTTGCGGCTCAAGGCTGGAAAACTGGCGGCGCGTTTGACGCCGGCCACTTTCTCGGCAAGGGCGCCCGTCCCGAGCTGAGGCTGATGCCGAACAATATCTGGTTGCAGTGCAAAAGCTGCAATGCCGGATCGTCCAAGTACGCCCGAAAGGGCCTGACGGTTTCTGAAAGCTTCCGCGCTGGACTGATCACCCGTATCGGCCATGCGGAAGTCGAAGCGCTTGAAGCTGATCACGAACCACGCAAGCACACCGTAGAAGAACTCAAGGCGATCACCGCTGAATACCGGGCGAAGACAAGAGAGCTAAAAAAAGGGGAAGCCGCATGATTTATCGAGACGTTATTTCCGCAGTAATCCGTGCGCTCGCGTCCGAGACGATCAACAGCGCTGGGGGTTGCGACTACACACCAAAGGTTCAAGCCAATAAGCTCAAAGGCGAGATCGTTGGCAAGGAAGCGGCATTCCTCACGGATTGCTGGGTGTTTGGTCGTTTGCACTCTTGCCTTGAGCCGAAGCACTGGGTGGCCCTGAACGCCTGCTATTCGACGCATATGGCCTCGAAAGTGGGGGCCATTGGTCGGATCGTTTCTCATGTATCTTCACCGGCGCCACGCCTATTTCTGACCAAGGCGGTGACAGCCTGGGCATATCCGCAACTTGGCGGCGCCGAGCGCGCGCCGGCCGGGAAGGTTGAGCTCGAGGTTGATGATGACGCGCCGGCCTGGAGGAAAGCGGCTGTGGCGAAATCCCAGAAGGCCATCAATGCCAAGCTGAAGCAGCGCCAAGAGGCTCCATGCGAAGGGGTCATCATCTTGCCGGCCCATAACTACGACATGAACACCTGGGACTTGGATGGCACGCCGGAGCGCACGCGCCGAGACTGGCGCCGGAAGATCTTCAAGGGACTGGATAAACTGGTCAACGAGGCGCTTCTCGAAGCTGGCGAGATCCTGACCAAGGAGGGTGTTTTCTTCGATGATCAAGATGCTGCATAGAGGGCCTTGACAGGGCCTGCCGGTTCGCCGATTATTCACCCATCCTGTCATTCCTGCGCGTATCGAGGAGTGGCGGCCCGGGCAGGAAGCTGCGGCTTCGGAGCTGGCGGGTTGTTGATGTTTGGAGGGCTGGCAGTGGTATTGTTTTTTTGGTTCCTGCAGGCTCGCATCGATACACCAAACGCATCACAACAACCTGGACAAGAAGGAGAAGGGCGTATGAAGACACTCATTAAGAAAACGTTGGTAAATTTCCTCGCAAACGCATCAACGGCCTTCTACGTCAACAACCTGCCTGCTTTGACCATTCGAGCACCTCGGTAACGCCGAGGATGCTCAACGCGTAAAACCGTGTCGCTTGTCTGGCACGACCAATACCGAAACCCGGCCACCGCGCCGGGTTTTTTTGCGGACAGCGCAAGCCTCTTTTCTCTCAATATTAATTGATTTGATATAAAAAATATTAAAAATATATTGCGCGAATTATGCGTGCATGGGATTCTCTCGCCACTGATCGCAATTTAACGATTAATGGTGAGGATATTTGAATGAATCAGGCGCATAAGCATCAGCTCCGTCACAAGCTCGACCAGCTGTGGCATGAGGGAGTTGTGAGGATCGACCGCTGGGAAATGCTGGCTATTTTTGAAAAGCAGCGCGTCACAATCGCAGACTGGCGGGATCTGAAAGAGGCGTGGCGTAACATGCATGAAGATCCTGACTCGGCTGACGATTTGGCTTATGTTGTGATCAAGAATGGCGATTCCCAGAACATTCATGCTGGCTATGTCGTTTTCATCGCAGGCACTCAGCAAGCTTTCTAATTCGTTTTCGCTCGCCAGAGTGTTCGAAGCCCCTCCACTGTGCGGGGCTTTTTTATGCCTCAAATTTATCTGTAGCCAGGACAGCCCTCGGGAAGGCCTGGACGTCGATAGCCGGATAGTGCGACGTACGGAATCAACGCCGGCAGCCCGCGCACCCTTACCTCACCATGCTGTCGGGGTGGCGCGAGACTGGATCAGCGAGATCGATGCAAAGGGGCGTCGACGTTGAGAAGGCCTTTGGCCGACAGCTCGGAAAGACGAGCGCACCTATTCAGGGCCTCTGCATTCGCAGGGGCTTTTTCGTTTGAGGAGCATCCGATGCAAAGCAACGACTATGTGCCGGGTGTCTCCGGCTGGAAGCTAAACAAGCAAACCGGCGAGTTCGAAATCAACTCCTGCACCTTCGGTAGCGCGAGCAAAGCTCCCGAGCGCCAGATGGTGTCGGTAGAGGTCGCTAGCTACAGCAAGTACGACCTGCCCAAGAATGCCGCCAACCTGGTTCAGTTCATGGAGGCCGAGTTGCAAAAGGTGCCGGAGGAATACCGGCACGCTGCAGAGTTTGAGGAGTTCGATGCGAGCTACGGCGATGGCTCGTTCAGCCCGCGCCTTTTCCTGAGCTACTCGCGCCTCGAAACCGAAGAGGAGTTGGTCGACCGCCTTGAGAAGGCGAAGAGCGCTGGCACTCAGATTAAATACGAAGGCGGCGTCACTTCCGTTTTCCATAACGGAATTCTTCGGTACCGGCTTGGCAACCTCAACACAACAGAGCCTGAGCATGGCAATGCTGATCAGCCTGCGAAGCCTTTCGTCGTTGTCGACGGTACGACCTACCTGAACGAGGCGTTCATCAAGGAAAGCACGATCGCCCGCGCCAAAATCGTCAGTAATTGGTCGGTGAAGATGCGGGTCACCGCCGGCGGACAATACGTCGCGGCCGGGATCGGCCTCGGTTCGCAGTTCCTGGTCAGTGCTGACCGCTTCGCCATCAAGGAGTCGTCCGAGTTTGAGCGGGCACAGGCTAAAGGTGCCGTAGCCGTAATTGAACTGTTGGCCGGCATCATCAGCGACACCACTTTGAGCCGTGAGCTGAAATCGGAGATCGAGAAAATCAAACTGGACAACTTAGCTAAGCGGGGTGCCGACGATGCCGATTGTTTTGCACTGGATCGCCGCCTCGCATCAATTGATCACCGCCTGACCAATCTCGAATCGAACCGCTTCCGCCGGCCGCACGCCAACTGATCCCAGGACGGGACAACAACCAATTCCTTCGCTCCCTAACTGGGGAGGAACAGAGATGCCAAACATGCCAGACAAACCAGACACATGGGCGATAGCGCTTGCGTGGTTGAGCCAGCATTCGCCGATCCTCTATGCGGCTGCGCTGTCCTGCGCTATGGCCGTCTTGAGGATCACCTACGGTGGCGGCACCCGTCGCCAGATGCTGGTGGAAGGCGCCATCTGCGGCGGCCTGACACTGACCATCATCAGCGGCCTGGACTTTTTCGGCCTGCCACAGAGCATGGCTACATTCGCGGGGGGCTGGGTTGGCTTCTTAGGCGTAGAAAAGATCCGCAACATTGCGGACCGGGTGACTGACTTTAAGCTTCCCACCCGCAAGGCGGAGTAAGTCGCGACACGTTTCGCGAATCAGCAAATTGTGTCGCGACACGCGACGAGGAGAGCGACATGGATAACCAGCACAAGAAGATCACTGGCTACCGCGACCTGACCCAGTCTGAAATCGACGGCATGAACTCGATCAAGGCTCTGGAAGCTGACGCCGGCGAGCTGTTCAAGCAGATCGGCCAGATTGAAGGTGTTGACCCCCGATTGCTGGCGTTGGCCAAGACCAATCTCCAGCAGGGCTTCATGTGGTTCGTTCGCTCGATCGCTAAACCCGCCGACCCTTTCAGCTGATGACCAACGTAACTCGCCTGCGCCACGCGCTACTGCTGAGCCAGGACATCAACAAGGCGCTGATTGAGCTGGATAGCGCGATCGCCAAGGCCATCGACGCTGCCAAGGTTGCCTGACTTCCACAGGGCCTGATCGTCGCCGAGCTTCACGGGCACGCCCACGCACAGACCCATAACATGGTGAAGGCATGACCGCAGACATTCACGACATCGCTGACCAGCGCCCGCACCTGACGGTGACGGCTGATGACGGCGTCCACGTGCTGCCTTGTGACCTGGTGCGATCTGTGATCGCCGGTGACAACCCATCGGCCATCCTGACCGAGCCGGTTTTGCGCCGGATCATTGAAGAGTGGTTTCAGAAGGTGACTGCATGACCGCAAAGCTCGTTGAGTTCAAGCGTGAGGGCTGGCGCGATGCTGCCAAGACGCTGCGCAAGATCGCAGATGACCTCGATGCCGGCGTGCATCCCGAATGCACTGTAGGCGCGCTGACGCTCATGGGGCCGAAAGGCGAAGTGACGGTGTTCGGGCTAGGCCCTAAGTGCGACGACCTGCAGTGTCTGGGCGCCATGCGCCTGGGTGAGCAGAAGCTGATTGAGGTTCTGCTCAATCCGGAATGACTTGATAAGGGATTAGGCGTTCAGTTCTGCTGCACGAGCGACGGCCTCAGGCTCAGTTTCAAAATGGTCGCCAGTGTAGTCTCCCGTTATGCTGTCGATGATGTGGTAATTGATCGCGACAAAAGCGGGTACGTAGTCTGCATCCGAAACAACAAAGCCAGGCACAAGCTTGATCTCCTGAGGTGGGACTACTTGAAACCTTTGTGCATTTAGCTTGGAGCAGATGGCATCTGCTTCAGCCTTATTCTTGTAAGCCCCATACTTATTCGAGTTGCCACGATCTTTGCTGTCATATATCCGATAGTGAGTAGCGCCTGACGGCAGGTCGAAAGTGTCGAGTACTTTGAATCTTGGTTCCATGGCGATGGGTCCTTCAATGGATGATTCTCACCAATACCGGCAACGCGCCACTATCTCAAGCTCAAGGTGACCAATGGAAAGGCCGCTCCCTCCAGCGTCACTGCTTGAGCTGTCCGACCTGTCCGATTTCGGCATGCGCCTGATCCCTGCGCCTGAGGTGTGGGAGTGGCTGCAAGCCGAGATCCTTGCCGAAACCGGAAGCATCCACAACGAAGAGCACGCCCATCTGATCGATGCGGACATTCGCGTGATGTGGGCGTCTGCTGCCTTTACGAAGAAGGGGCGGACGGTTGTGGGGCAGGCCGAGCAGGTAGCGTTCCGCGCCGGCGGTTGGCAGAAAGCCCGGATGGAACAGCAGATGCTGGATTGGTTTGGCGATGTTCCGGCCTACATCATCACGTTGGCTGCCGACTACTGCGCCGACTGCTCCGACGCTGACTTTTGCGCACTGGTCGAGCACGAGCTGTATCACATCGCCCAAGCGACCGATAAGTACGGTCAGCCAGCGTTCACCCAGGACGGATTACCCAAGCTTGAGATGCGCGGACACGACGTTGAAGAGTTCGTCGGTGTGGTTCGCCGCTACGGAGCGAGCCCGGCAGTTCAAGAGCTGGTGGACGCTGCAAACAATCCTGCTGAGGTAGGGAAAATGAACATATCGAGGGCCTGCGGAACCTGTCTGCTCAAGTCGGCCTGATTCTGGACAGGCTCTGGACGGATGAAAATCTATGGCAGCCCTTCAAAACGACGTGAAGGCCTTTATCGTTCAGGCCTTGGCGTGCTTCGACACGCCTTCACAGGTTGTTGAAGCCGTCCAAAAGGAATACGGGATATCGGTGACCCGCCAACAGGTGGAGACACACGACCCGACAAAGACATCAGGGAAAGGCCTGGCCAAGCGCTGGGTGACGATGTTTGAAGATGCCCGAAAGCGTTTTCGCGAAGAAACCGCCGAGATCCCGATCGCCAACCGAGCGTTTCGGCTCCGCGCAATGAACCGGTTTGTTGAGCGCGCCGAGACGATGAAGAACATCGGCCTGGCCATGCAGATCCTCGAGCAGGCCGCAAAGGAAGTGGGTGATGTCTACGTCAATCGCAATCGGAAGGACGAGCCAGACGATGAGCCTGCGATTCCGACGCGCATTCAGGTTGACGTAGTGGATGCGAGGAAGCCGAATGCCGAGCCTTAACGTTCCGCAATCGCAGTTCCTCCTGCTACCCCACAAGTTTCGCGCATTCGTTGCTGGATTCGGCTCCGGAAAGACCTGGGTCGGATGCTCAGCACTGAGCAAGCATTTCATGGAGTGGCCCGGCGTCAACGCTGGTTACTTCGCACCGACTTACCCGCAGATTCGAGACATTTTCTATCCAACGATGGAGGAGGTGGCCTACGATTGGGGGCTGAAGACCAAGATCAACCAAGCGAATCATGAGGTTCACATTTACAGCGGCCGGCAGTATCGCGGTACTGTGATTTGCCGGTCGATGGAGAAGCCGCAGACCATCGTCGGCTTCAAGATTGGTCACGCTCTGGTCGACGAGCTGGACGTGCTGACGTCGATCAAGGCGCAGCAGGCCTGGCGAAAGATCATTGCCCGGATGCGTTATAACCTGCCCGGGTTGAAAAACGGCGTAGACGTGACAACGACGCCTGAAGGCTTCAAGTTCGTCTTCCTCCAGTTCGTAAAGCAGTTACGCGACAAGCCAGCGCTGAAGGAAATGTATGGCCTGATCCAGGCCAGCACCTTCGACAACGAGCTGAACCTGCCTGACGACTACATCGCCTCGTTGATGGAGTCGTACCCCGAGCAACTGATCCGCGCTTACCTGAACGGCCAGTTCGTCAACCTGACGTCCGGGTCGATCTACCACGCCTACGACCGCAAGCTGAACCAGTGCTTCGACACGGTCCAGCCCGGCGAGCCGCTGTTCATCGGCATGGACTTCAACGTCGGCAAGATGGCGGCGATCACCCATGTCAAACGTGATCAGGGCCTGCCGCGCGCCGTGGACGAGTTGATGGATGGCTATGACACACCGGACATGATCCGTCGGATCAAAGAGCGGTACTGGGAACACACCGGCAACGACTACAAAAAGACCTGCGAGATCCGGATCTACCCGGACGCCTCCGGCGATTCGCGCAAGTCGGTCAATGCCAGCCTCACCGATATCGCCATGCTCAAACAGGCGGGGTTCACGGTCATCGCGCCGGCGGCCAACCCGCCGGTGAAGGATCGGATCAATGCCATGAACGCCATGTTCTGCAACGCGCAAGGCGAGCGGCGTTACCTGATCAACCCGTTCACTTGTCCGACATACGCCGATGGGCTGGAGCAGCAGATCTGGGCGCCCAATGGCGAGCCAGATAAGAGCCAAGGCAACGACCACGCCAACGACGGCGGCGGTTACTTCATTCACCGCGAGTACCCGATTATCAAGCCGGTCACCGCTATCAAAATGGGATTCGCCCGATGAGCAACGACGTCTCCTTCAAGCGTGCGGACTACATCGAAGTGCTGGACCGTTGGGCGACTGTGCGCGATGTCTGCGCCGGCCAGCACCGCGTGGTGTCGCGGCTGCCGTACATCAACGCTCACGACAAGTCGCCGGAGAACGCTGACCGCAACAAGGCTTACCGCGAGCGAGCCGTGTTCAAAAACGCCACTGGGCACACGCGCAACGGTTTGCTGGGTTTGGCCTTCCACAAAGACCCAACGCTCACTGCGCCGAAGAAGCTGGAGTACTTGCAGGACAACGCCAACGGATCCGGGGTGAGCATCTACCAGCACTCGCAAGGCACGCTGGAAAAGGTTCTTGAGGCGGGTCGTCACGGCCTGTACGTTGATTACCACCAGGATGCGGGTGTCGGTGGTCATTCGGTGATCCTGTCGTACTGCGCTGAGGACATCATCAACTGGCGCACCGGCATGGTGGACGGGCACAACGTGTTAACGCTGGTCGTTTTGCGGGAGATGCTCGAGATCGAGGACGGTTTCGGGTTCAAAGCTGTCGAGCAGTTCCGCGAACTTGCGCTTGAGGATGAAGGATTCGTCTGCCGAGTTTGGCGCCGCTCTGGTCCGAGAGGTGGCGGACCTCTTGAAGTGACCGAAACATTCGCGCCGGAAGGCATTACCGGACGCCTCAAGGAAATCCCGTTTACCTTCATAGGCGCGCAGAACAACGATCCAACTATCGATGAGTCGCCGCTGTACGACATCGCAATGATCAACCTGGGACATTACCGCAACAGCGCTGATTACGAAGACAGTGTCTTCTGGTGCGGCCAGGCTCAACCGTGGATCTCTGGCTTGGATGAGCAGTGGCGCGACTGGATGGAGAAGAATGGTGTTTACGTCGGTTCCCGGGCGCCGATGATGCTGCCCGTCGGCGGCCAGTTCGGCTACGCGCAACCACTGCCGAACACTCTGGTGAAGGAGGCCATGGCCGACAAGAACCAAATGATGATCGAGCTGGGCGCCCGAATGGTCGTTGCGTCACTGGCGGCCAAAACGGCTACCGAGTCCCGCGGCGATCAGTCTGCGTCGACATCGGTGTTGGCCGGCTGCGTGGCAAACGTCAGCGAGGCCTACACCCGAGCGCTCATGTGGTGCGGCCTTTACATGGGCATCACCGACAAGGTCGCGTACCAAATCAATCAGGAGTTCGTCGAGCTGACGGCTGATCCGCAAATGATCACGGCCTTGGTTGGCTTGTGGCAGAACGGCGGATTCGCGAAAGCTGACCTGCGGTCCTATTTGCGCAAGCTGGGCTTGATTGCCCCGGAGCGCACTGACCAGCAGATTGATGGCGAGCTTCAAGAGCAGAGCGACGGCTTGGGCCTGGATGACGAGGTAACACCAAATGGCGGCAAACCAAGCAATCCTTGATGCCACGATCCGGCACGCAGTCTTCCTCGAAAAGCTGAAGGCAGGGGAGGTCGGCAAGTTTGCCCCTTTCCTCAAGGAGATTGATCGCTCGATCCGCGACCGGCTCACTCAATCGGACCTGACCGAGTACAACGTCAAACGGCTTGAGGCGCTGCTGAAGGAAGTGGATAGCCTGCTGCTGGGCATCTTCGACCGGTATAGCGAGCAACTGAGCCTCGACCTGATCGACATCGCCAACTACGAAGCCGAGTTTGAGGCTACGAACTTGGCCAAGTCCGCGCCGGTCGGCGTGTCGTTTGATGTTTCAGCGCCGACGGCTGCGGCCATCAGGGCGGCGGTGCTGACGAATCCACTCAGCGTGCGCGGCACTGGCGGCGGTAAGCTGCTGAAGTCGTTCATCAAGGGTTGGACCACTGCCGAGCGCGAGCGCGTAACCGGCACGATCCGGCAGGGTTTCTTCGAAGGGCATACGAACTTCCAGATCATCCGCAACATCCGCGGCACTAAGTCGGCCGGATACAAGGACGGCATTCTCGCTACCACCAACCGCAATGCCAGCACGGTGGTGCACACCGCGATTCAACATGTGTCGTCTCAGGCGCGCATGGAGGTGGCCAAGGCCAATACGGACATCGTGTCCGAAGTCGAGATGGTTGCCACGCTGGACAGCAAGACCAGCCAGCAGTGTCGGTCGATGGATAAGCGACGGTTTCCGGTTGATTCCGGCCCTCGGCCGCCGTTTCATCCGAACTGTCGCACCACGTTCATTCTGCTGACCAAGCTCAGCGAGATGTTCGCCAAGGGTGCTACGCGGGCTTCAGTCGGGGCCGAGGGTGCAGGCCAGGTCAGCGCGAGTCTGGACTATTACCACTGGCTTCAGCAGCAGCCGGCTTCGTTCCAAGACGTGGCTATCGGCCCGTTGAGGGCAAGGCTGTTTCGTGAAGGGGGACTAAGCGTCGAGCGCTTTGCCGAACTGCAGCTTGATCGCAACTTCGCGCCGCTGACGCTGGCGGAAATGAAAGGGCTCGAGCCGCTGGCATTCGAGCGTGCTGGTATCTAACCGAACAAATTCAATCAGCCGCCTTCGGGCGGTTTTTTATTGCCTGCAAAGCGGGAAAAACATACCCAAGGGGTGCATCAACGTGGCAGAAGAAAACGAAATCGACCTGGAAAACCCGGCAATCAAGGCCGCTATCGCGACTGCCGTTGAAGCATCCGTTTCTGGTTTGAAAACCAAAAATACGGAGTTGTTGGGCAAGCTGAAAGACACCACCGGCAAGCTGACCCAGTTCGAAACCCAGTTTGAAGGCATCGATATCGACGCCGTCAAAGGCTTGCTCAGCCGGGCAGGCCAGGACGAAGAAACCAAGCTCCTGACAGAGGGCAAGGTCGACGAGGTATTCAATCGCCGCACCGAGCGTTTGCGAGCCGATACCGACAAGCAATTGAAAGCCATCACTGCCCGCGCAGAAAAAGCCGAAGCATTTGCCGTCAAGTTCCAGGGCAAAGTCCTGGGCGATTCGGTACGCGGTGCAGCGCTTAAAGCCGGCGCACTGCCGGAAGCAACCGACGACATCATCCTGCGCGCCAAGGGCGTGTTCTCGTTGAACGAAGAGGGCGAAGCGGTCGCCGTTGATGAATCCGGTCAGGTCATCCTCGGCAAAGACGGCAAGACCCCTCTGACACCGCTCGAATGGGCGGAATCCCTGCGCGAAAGCGCATCTCATCTGTGGCCAAGGGCCTCAGGGACACAAGCCCCGGGCGGGGGTAGCGGCCAGGCTGCATTCAAGCGCTCCGAAATGACTGCCGAGCAAAAACGCGACTACCAGCGCAAGCACGGCCAAACCGCATACCTACAATTGCCCAAGTAAGGGGATTCACCCATGGCAACGACTGTGAACAGCGACCTGATCATCTACAACGATGAGGCGCAAACCGCATACCTGGAGCGTGTCCAGGACAACCTCGATGTGTTCAACGCATCGTCCAATGGTGCGATCGTGCTCGACAACGAGCTGATCGAAGGCGACTTCCGCAAGCGCTCGTTCTACAAGATCGGCGGCTCGCTGGAGCATCGCGACGTCAACTCCACCGGCAAAGTGACCGCGAAGAAGATCGGCGCCGGTGAGGCCGTTGGCGTCAAAGCGCCGTGGAAGTACGGCCCATACCAGACCACCGAAGAGGCGTTCAAGCGCCGCGGGCGCCCGGTCGACGAGTTCTCCCAGATCATCGGCGCCGACGTTGCTGACGCCACTCTGGAAGGTTTCATCCAGTACGCCACTGCTGCGCTGCGCGCCTCTATCAGTTCCAATGCTGACATGGTGGTTTCGGCCAACATCGAGACCGACGGCAAGAAGACCCTGACCCGCGGCATGCGCAAGTTCGGCGACAAGTTCGGCCGCATCGCGCTGTGGGTCATGCACTCCAGCGCTTACTTCGACATCGTCGATGAGGCGATCGCGAACAAGGTCTACGAAGAGGCGGGTGTCGTCATCTACGGCGGCCTGCCAGGCACTCTCGGTAAACCGGTGTTGGTCACTGACACCGCGCCTGCAGATGTGATCTTCGGCCTTCTGCCAAACGCTGTGGTGATCACTGAATCTCAAGCGCCCGGCTTCCGTTCGTACGCGGTGAACGACGAAGAGAACCTGGGTATCGGCTACCGCGCTGAAGGCACCGTCAACATCGATGTTCTCGGCTACAGCTGGAAGGAAGCCGCTGGCGGCGCGAACCCTACGCTTGCTGCTGTGGGTTCGGCTGCGAACTGGGTCAAGCATTCCAACAGCAACAAGGTGACTGCTGGCGTGCTGATCACCCTGACCACCACGCCACCAGTCGGCGGCTGATACTTGCCCTGACAGCGGTCAGCGATGGCCGCTACGGAGATTTTTATGGAACTGGTTTACTCCACTCAAAATTCGGACTTCGATCCGGAAAAGCGGTACCGCAATCCAGCCCACTTCGATCGGCCTGAAGCGGGTGTGACGCATGCAGTTGTGATTGGCGACTGGCCGAAGGTGGTCGAGGCTTATGAGGCGCTTGGCGTCGAAGTCTCGGTGACGAAGCCTTTGATCAGCGAGCCGGTTGATTTGGGTGGCGGTGCGGTCATTGCCAGCCTGGAGCGAGACAACGCTACGCTGCGCGCCGAGCGCGACGGCATACTGCGACTAATCGAAGCCGCCGAGGGGCAATCGGAGCTGGAACACCCGGGTGCCGGCGAATTGCCGATCCGCCTGTTCGGTGCGCTGAAAGCCATTCATGAGGGTTTCGAAACCCTTACGGGTGAGCGTGACAACTTGGCGGGCGAGGTTGAATCTCTCCGCGCTGAAGTCGAACGCCTCAAGGCAGCAGTGGAACCGGCCGACAATGCCGAGAAGATCGCAAGCCTCAAAGCGCTACTCGACGCTGCCAACGTGACGTATCGGGCGAATGCTTCGGTAGAATCGCTGGAAAAGGCGGTTGCCGATTTGCAGCAGGCGTAATAATCCGGGTGCCCGGCAACGCGGCGCCCGATCCAGAACACCACAGCGAGCTGATTCATGACTCTCATCATCGAGGACGGTACCGGAAAGCCTGACGCCGAAAGCTACGCATCCGCCGAAGACCTGGCCATGTACGCGGTGAAGTTCGGCGTGACCATCCCGGCGGAAGTGCCAGCACAGGAAGCCCTGTTGCGCCGGGCCGCGCTGGCAATGGATGGCATGACGTGGAAAGGGCGGAAGTCCAACAGCGAGCAAGCCTTGTCCTGGCCGCGCCGTGCCGTCGAACTGGATTACGAAATCAAGCCCGACAACTATCTGCCGGCGCGGATCCAGTACGGCCAGATGGCTTTGGCCGCCGAGATCCACACTGACGACGTCGACCCGATCGAGAAGCGCAAAGGCGCGGTAACGCTTGAGCGAGTCGAGGGCGCTGTAACTCGCGAATACGCGACTATCCCGAACACCAGTGGCCGACTATTGCCTGCGGCGCCAGACCGGCCGAGTGCAACCCAGTTTGCTGACTACCTACAGAAGCGCGGGCTGTTCGCAGTGCGCGCATAGCTGAAACGGAGCCACCATGGCCTTCTACGACGAAATGGCCGTGATGGCTCTGGAGATGATCACAGAGTTCGGCCAGCCCGTGATCATCCGGGCAACCACCGTCGGCGAGTACGATCCGGATGCCGGCACCGCACCGCCCGACACCACGAAAGAGCAAACCGCCCAAGGCATCCTGCTCGACTTCACCGGCCAAGAATTCCAGAACAACAGCCTCATCAAGCAGGGCGACAAGAAGCTGAAGATCGCCGCGCAGGGGCTGGAGTGGGTGCCTGAGTTGCTGAACAAGGTCATCGTCCAAGGCCGCACCTGGTCAATTGTCCCGCCTCTGAAAGAGATCAACCCGGCCGGCACACCAATCCTCTACGAATTGCAGGTGCGGTCGTGAGCCGCGCGGGCGCCGGCCAGTCCGGCAGTTTCGCTTTGAGTCTCGCCGAGTTCGCGGCGCAGGCCAAGGAGGCCATCGACGCCAGCCTTCGCGAGATCATCATCGAGGTTGGCAACAGCCTCATTCGCATGTCACCGGTAGGAAACCCCGAGATCTGGGCGCAGAACGCCGTCGCGAGTCAGTACAACAAGGCTGTCGAGGATCACAACAGCGGACTGCGGAATGATCCGGCCAATTTGACGAAGGCCGGCCGGCTCAAGCCCGGGCGAAAGCTTCACGACGGCATGGATATCAGCGCGCCGAGTGGCTACGTCGGCGGTCGGTTCCGGGGCAACTGGATGTTCAACATTGGTTCGCCGGATAGCACCACGACCGAAGAAGTCGACCCGAACGGGGCCAAATCAACGGCGCGGATCGTTGCCGGCGCGATCGAGTTCAAGGCGGGTGACACCTGCTACATCACCAACAGCCTTGGATACGCCATCCCGCTGGAGTTTGGGCATTCGACCCAGGCACCGAGCGGGATGGTCCGCGTTACCGTGGCCCGCTTCCAGCAGATCGTGCTGGAGGCCATCAGGAACAACCAGGTATGAGCCATAACCTCATCGCTTCGATATTCGAAGCCAGGCTGATCAACTGGGCTAAAGCATTGCCGGTACCGCTGAAGGTCGTCGTGGAGAACGAGGCTTACACGCCCGTCAACGGCGTCACTTACCTGCGAGCATTCACTCTGCCAGCCGACACCGCAAGCAACACGCTTGCCGGCGACCACAAGCTGTACACCGGCGTGTTTCAGGTCAGCATCGTCATTCCATCCGGCAAGTACCGTGGCGCGGCCGGTGCGCTGGCTGACCAGATCGCCGCCTTGTTCCCGCTGTACGAGCGGAACACAAAGGGCGCGCTGACAGTGGTGACCATGACGCCGGTCGACCCCGGCCCTGGCATTCCTGACGACACGACGTTCACTGTGCCCGTGTCGTTTCAGTACCGCGCCGACACCAACTAATCCGCCCATTGGGCAAACCCAGAACCCGCCATTGAGCGGGTTTTGTCATTTCTGAGAAGAGGAAACACCAATGGCTGGCATTCAAATGCCCAACGGCGCAACTTTCGAAATTGCTTCCGCCTACGGCACTGCAATCCCGTTCACCACACTTAGCAACGCAAACCCGGCAGTGGCCGAAGCTTTGGCGCACGGCCTGGCCGAAGGCGACATCATCGCAGTCAACTCCGGATGGACGCGCCTCGACGGCCGAGCCGTTCGGGTTGCGGACATCGCAAGCGGCACCTTCGCACTGGGCGGCGTGAACACCACCAACGTGCAGCAATACCCAGCAGGTTCAGGCGTCGGCTCTGCGCGCGAAGTGACCTCGTTCACCGAGATCTCGCAGATCACCGAACTGAACTCCACCGGTGGCGATCAGCAGTTCCTGACTTACGGCTTCCTGGCTGACGATGATGATCGGCAGATGCCGACCACCAAGAACCCGATCACGCTTTCCATCACGGTCGCAGACGATCCTTCCAAGCCCTATGTCGATGTCTGCGAAGCTGCTGACGATGATAAGCAGCCGCGTGTTCTACGCCTGAACCTGCCGGGCGGCAGCAGCATCGTTTACAACGGCTACGTGTCGATCACGTCGACTCCGACCATGTCGCGTAACAACCTGATGACTCGCGTTATCAGTGTCGCATTGACTGGTCGCCCGGCTCGTTACGCGGCGGCGGTATAGCCCATGGCCAAGTTTAAGATTGCCCAAAATCCTACCTTCAAAGCCGACGTCGATATTCCTCGCGTCGGTGGCACCACGATCAAAGTGCCGTTTGAGTTCAAGTATCGCGATCGCAAGGAGCTCGCAAAGCTCTTCGCTGGCTGGCAGGAAAGCGCGAAGGAAGATCAGGAGCGTTTCAAGGCCAAGGGTGACGACCTCACTCTGATCGAGATCACCGACTCTCACGTCGAACGGCAGATTGAGCAGGTGACCCAACTGGTCACGGGCTGGGGCTTTGAAGACAAGCTGAGCGCCGACTCGATCCGCGCGCTTGTTGAAACCTCGGCCGGTGCCGGTGACGCGATTGTTGACGCTTACCAAAAAGCGTTCTCAGCAGTTCGATTGGGAAACTGACGAAGGTCGCCCGCCTGATGTACCAGCCGAGTCCATCTGAAGCGGACTTGGCGGCGTTCGGGTTGTCGCTCTCTGACATCCCTGAAGAAGAGTGCGAAGTGCTGGCTGAAAACTGGCCGGCCTTCGTGCTCTTCAACGCCATGACTACTCAATGGCGCACCGGCATGGGCGGGGCTACCGGCCTTGATTACACAGCTCTTCGAGACGTCTCCGACTTCGTCGGCACATCCAGAAAACAACTCAGAGAGATTTTCCCAGACCTTCAGGCAATGGAGGTCGAGGCCCTGCTCGTCATGAGCGAATCGAAGTAATGGAGCACTCATGTCGGGCACAATTGCGCAATTAGGCCTTGCCGTAGATTCAGGTGAGGCCGTCCAGGCGGCTACTGATCTGGAGCGCCTGGCGCAGGCCGGCGCGAAGGCTGAGAAAGCAGCAGATGGTGTGGCGGCTGGTTTCGATAAAGCGGCTGCCGCGTCCACTGGTCTGGCCACGGCCGAAGGCAAACTGTCCGAGTCCACCGACGACGCTATGAAGCGTCTGACGGCGATGGCCAAGGCCTCTCTGGATTCGAGCGAGTATTACCAGCGCCTTACTACCAGCGTAGGCACAAGCTCGACTGCGATGGATGCGACTGGTTCGTCGGCAGCTAGTCTTGCTGCACTCGCCCGCAGATTGAAAGCTGATTCCGACGCGTTGGTTGGGTCGACTGATAAGCAGGCGGAAGCGGCCAAGAAAGCAGCGGCTGCCACGGGAGTGCAAGCAGAAGGGCTGCAAGCGCTCCTAGGCAAAATCAATCCCGCCATCGCGGCTCTCGATAAGCTGGATCAGCAGCAGGCACAACTTCAGAAGTACAAGGCGGCCGGCCTGATCGACGCGGACACCTTTCGCGAGTATTCGACCCGCATCGATGCCTCACGGCAGAAGCTTGGTGACTTTGATGACGGCCTGAAAAAGACTGGCGTCAGTTCGAAGCAGACCGAAGCGGCTCTGCGCCAATTGCCTGCGCAATTCACGGACATTTTCACCAGCCTGGCCGGCGGGCAAAACCCTTTGTTGGTGCTCATCCAGCAAGGCGGGCAGATCAAGGATTCGTTCGGTGGTGTAGGTGCCACTCTTGAGGCGCTGAAGGATAAATTCCGCTCGCTTTTCACTGGCGGCGCCGGTGCTGCGGTATTGAGCGAATCGCTCGCCGATATCGCCATAAATGCGAAGGGGGTCGCCGAGAATGCGGGCGAAGCAGGGGAGAGTCTGTCCGATCTTGCTGAAAGCTCCAACACAGCGGCTGAAGCGGCTGAGAACGCGCAGCGCGCGGTAGGCGCAATCCGTCCAGCAATGAGCGGCGTAACGTTGGGAGCCGCAGGGATGGCGCTCGCGGTAGTTGCGGCAGCCGCCGCCGTCGGGTCGTTGATTTACGGATACAGCCAGGGCAGCAAAGAGGCTGACGAATACAACAAGGCTCTGATTCTTACCGGCAATGCTGCTGGAACGACTGCCGGGCAACTGGCAGATCTGGCCCAGCAGGTAAGTGCCACCAATGGCACCACTGGTGAAGCCGCTGCATCGCTCACGCTGCTAGCTTCGTCTGGCGTGATTGCCAGCGGAAGTTTCAAGGATATCGCTGATGCAGCGGCAGCCATGGAGGATGCCACCGGAACGTCGGTTGAGGCGACTATTGCCGAGTTCGTCAAAATCGCCAAAGACCCGGTCGCTGCGGCGAAAGAGCTGAACGATCAGTATCACTTCCTGACTGCTTCCGTTTACTCGCAGATTGTCGCGTTGAAGGAGCAGGGCGACACCATCGGTGCCGCGAAGCTGCTGACCGACAGTTACGCCGATACGGTCAAAAGTCGATCGAACGAGATCACCGAAAACCTTGGGACCATCGAAAAGGCCTGGAAGGGCATCACTGATGAAGCCAAGAAGTCGCTCGATGCGCTCAAGAACATCGGGCGTGACGAAGGGCCGGCAAAACGTATCGCCGAACTCAAGCAAAGTGTTGCTTACGCACAGAGCGCCGTGAATGCTGCGCCTTACGACACTGACGCAGCAAAGAAACTGGCGGATTCGAAACAGGAGCTTTATCAACTCCAGCTCATGGTTTACACCAGCGAGCAGCGGGTAAAGGTTCAAGAAGATGAAGTTCGAACCCAGAAAGAGGGTATCGAAGCCGAGCAGCGACTCAAGCAGATCAGCGACTCGAATCTGACCAACGCAGAGAAACGCGACAAGCTTACGAAAGCCTATTTGCGTGATGTTGAGGTGCTTAGAAAGGCCAACCCTGACGACCCCAAAGTCCAGGCCGATTTCGTCGCGAAAACGCTTCAGAATATCAAGGACAAGAACAAGGATCAGAAGGGGCCGTCTGCCAGCGCTGTCGACCTCACCGGTTACAACGCCGCACAGAATGCCCTCAAGGAAATCCAGGCCGAATACGCAAACACCCAGAAACAACTGGATGCCGCGCAGAAGGCCGGACTGATCTCGCAGCAGGAATATCTATTGAAGCGCGAGGCGCTGATCGGCAACGAGCGGGATGAGGTCACGTCCGCTTATGAGGCCGAGATTGCGGCGCTTGAAGCGGCGAAGGCCAAGGCCAGCACCTCCGCCGAGCAGCGCATTCAACTCGACCAGAAGATCGACGACGCGCGCACTGACATGATCAAGGCGCAGAAGGCGGCGGACAGCGAACTGGATGTGCTGGCGAAGAATGAACAAGGTCGGCTCAGGAAGCAGGAGCAGGCGGTTCAGACCTACACCAACGCATTGCAGCAGCAAGTCGAAACGTTGCGTCAGCAGGGGGAGAGAGCTGCGGCAGGGCTTGGCCAGGGTGATCGGCAGCGCGGGCTGACAGATCAGCAGAACGCCATCGACGACCGTTTCAACCAGCAGAAGCTCGATCTGGCCAACCAATATGGCGACGGCTCGCGCGGCATGAGCCTCGACGAGTACACCCGGAAGCTGGCAGCGCTTAAAACCACTCAACAGGATCTGCACGATACGGTTCAAGCCAATTACGACGAGATGACGGCAGCTCAGGGTGATTGGAGCTTAGGCGCATCGTCGGCGTGGCAAAGCTACCTGGAATCAGCGCGAGACGTCGCCGGGCACACCAAAAGCCTGTTCACCAACGCCTTCAGCTCAATGGAAGACGCGATCGTCAACTTCGCCATGACTGGGAAGCTTTCGTTCGCCGACTTCACCAAATCGATTCTGGCGGATATGGCGCGCATTGCCACTCGGCAGGCCAGTTCAGCGCTGCTGAGCAGTGTAGTGGGTGCAGCGACGAGTTATTTCACTGGTGGAAGCGGCGCTACAGGTGCTGCAACGGCTGGCGCGGCGGAGTCTGGAGCGCAGAGTTTTGGTAGTCAGTTTGATGCCAGTTCTGCATCCGTGTCTTTCGGTGGTGGTCGTGCTGTTGGTGGAGGTGTCGATCCGAACACTTTCTACGAAGTGAACGAAAAGGGGCCCGAGCTTTTCAATCAGGGCGGCAGGTCTTACCTCATGACTGGCGCGAATGGCGGCAGCGTAACGCCACTGACTTCCGGTGGTGGGCCGGCGCTGGCCGCAATATCCGGTACCGGTGGCGGCAACACCTACAACTTCCCTGTGGCTGTCTCGGTGCAGACGTCCGGCAGCGAGGGCGGCGGGGTTTCGCAAGAGGTATCGAACCAGCTCGGTAAAGGTATCCAGCAGGCTGCAAAAACTGAAGCGGAAACCGCAATTGCCCGAGCGCTACAGCCAGGCGGTTCGATCTGGCGCCTGACAAATGGGAGGGGTTGATGGCCATCGAGAAATTCACTTGGCCAACCGAGCGCGGAGAAACACCCGATATCACTTATCGGGTGCGCACCTCGAAGTTCGGCAACGGCTACGCGCAGAACGTCGGCGACGGCCCGAACAACAAAGAGGACTCTTACCCAGTTACCTGCGTCGGTCAGAAGGCCAAGGTGATGCAGATCATGGCGTTTCTCGATCGGCACGCCGGGGCAAAGGCGTTCCTCTGGACAACGCCGCTCGGCGAGCTCGGGCTATTCACCTGTAAAAATCCCGCTCCCACACCAATGGGCGGCGGGGTCTTCAAGCTCACCGCCACGTTTGAGCGGGCATTCCAACCATAAGGGGCAATCATGCCGCTGATCAGCGACATCCAGGTGCTTGAACCTGGCAGCGAAGTGCTGCTCTTTGAATTAGACGGCACGGACTATGGCGCGGACGTTCTGCGCTTCCACGGGCACGCGATTCCGCACACGGCGGCCGAGCTGATCGCCGCCGGCGACAATGCCGATCAATTGCCGGCGAAGGCCATCTACTGGCAGGGCAACGAGTACAGCGCCTGGCCGATGCAGATCGAAGGCATCGAGGCGAATGGAGACGGCACAGCGGTTCGGCCCACGCTGTCGGTCGGTAACGTCAACGGACGTATCACGGCGCTCTGTCTGGCTTTCGAAGACTTGCTCGAGTTCAAGTTGACGATGCGGCACACGCTGGGCACTTACCTCGATGCTGCCAACTTCCCGGCCGGCAACCCAACGGCAGACCCAACCCAAGAGACGATTGAGGTCTGGTACATCGACCAGAAAACGAACGAGGACGGGGAAAGCGTCAGCTGGGAGCTTGCCAGCCCGGGCGATGTCGGCAACGAGTCCATCGGTCGGCAGGCCACGACCCTCTGTCACTGGTGCCTTACCGGGGGATATCGCGGGCCGAATTGCGGTTACACCGGCGGGTACGTCACGAAGGACGGCGTGCCCACTGACAACCCTGAACTGGACGAGTGTGACGCCACGTTGGGTAAGGGCTGCATCCCGCGCTTCGGCGAGGGTAATCCGCTGCCTTTCGGTGGCTTCCCGGCCGTTTCTCTGATCGCACGGAGCTGATATGCGCAAACACATCTTGAGCGCGATCCAGGCGCACGCGGCAGCCGATTACCCAAAAGAGTGCTGCGGGCTGCTGCTGGCCGTGGGCCGTAAGCAGCAGTACTTCCCGTGCCGAAATATCTCCACCGAACCGAATGAAGAGTTCCGCATCGATCCGGAGGAGTACGCGGCAGCCGAGGACATCGGCGAGGTGATCGGCGTGGTTCATTCGCATCCGGACGCAACCAGCAGGCCGTCACCGCGCGACCTCGCCATGTGCGAGGCCACCGCGTTGCCGTGGCACATCCTGAGTTGGCCCGAGGGCGATCTGCGTACCGTCATGCCGTCCGGCGACGTGCCTTTGCTCAAGCGGCCATTCGTTCACGGTGCTTGGGACTGCTGGCAGGTCTGCGCTGATTGGTACAAGCGCGAGTGGGGGCTGGAGTTCGAAGCCTTCAAGCGTGCCGATGGCTGGTGGGAAAGCAATTACAACACCAGCCTGTACGAAGCGAACTACGACGCCGCCGGTTTCTACAGGGTCGATCAGCCGCAGCGCGGTGACATGATCGTGATGGAAGTAGGGCGCACCGTTTACCCGAACCACGCCGGAATATTTCTCGGTGCCGATCCGGCACTGCCCGGCGAGGATGCAGCGACTTTCGGGCCCGGCCCGTTCCTGCTGCACCACCTCTACGGCAGGCCGTCGGAGGTTATTGTGTTCGGAGGCCCGTGGCTTGATCGCACGCGCCTGATTCTCAGGCACAAAGACGTCCAGCCAGCCACATGATGCGGTAGGGGGATTGGGAGTTTTTATGGATGTTCACTTGTTGAGCGCTGCTCAGAAAGCAATTTGCGCTGAAGACATTCCAGTCTCTAAAGCGATGGTTGAAGCAGGTCTCGCTGTTTTGGAAGAGACTGGAGAATGGCCACTATCAAGATCTACGGTCGAAAGAGCTTTTCAGGAGATGTATCTTTGCGGATTTCGAGAATCTGTTTCCGCGTCATATGACCTTTGATAATTGCACCATTTAAGGTAATCGCTTGGAGGATTCTCATCAGCCTGTGGCACTGATCCCTCAGGTCTTTGAGCTTGAGCGATGTGTTGGATGATTTGGGACTTCTCGGTTTTATGAGATCCGTCAACGATGCAGTTTCGCCTTCGTTCAAGCCCCATTGCCAATGCACTATCTTATGTCTCAGTTTTGCCACGGCATCGAAAGACTTTAGTGTCGCGAGCAAATCCTCGGATGCGTTCTTATCGACCGCTGCGGCATCTGCTATCTGACCTTGGACGTACCTGATCATGCCTGCCATGGACATGTTGGTTTCCACTACAAGCCTTTGAGCGTCGGTAACTGACATCTTCATAAAAAATGCAAAAAGTTCGGAAAGCTGCCACTCCACTGCGGAGTAGTTTGCGATGAACTGTCCCATTGCATGCAGGTGCGCATCGGACGGGCCGACGTTGTACTGGCGAGGCCAATCTATAGAAAAGGGCTCTCTCGGCTGAAACTCGTCACTCACATTGACCTCCAGGTCATAAACGCGCCGATATCGGCGCAATCCCAGTCCTTGGGCTTGCAGGCAAAGGACTGGGGTTATTCGTCCTAAATAAACACCGCACTTTGAACGACGGAAATTCTCTCTAGCGTGTCCTCGTCGCTGTTTTTTATCTCGTCGGCCAATTCCTTGATGTAGTCCACATCTTTCTGGGTGACCGGTCGATCTCGGTTAAGGGGGAGATGTGCCGAAATGATTTTTGAGACTGGCATCCCGGTAGAACCCAGCTCTTCAATCAGGGCTGCGCGAGCAACGCAGACTCCGAAATCATCGGCGCCGGGTGCGCACATTTTTCTATTAATCGCCGCCGCGCGATCTTTGTTAATTCCCATGTCGCCGCTGTCCTTGTCATTGCCTGTGAAGGCATGAGGCTACTATCGGAGATTGGCGGGGTGTTACTGATGATTCGTACAGCGGTGTTCCGGTGATAAAGTCCGTGCTTTCAGGATGAGGACGTGCCATGAGGATGATCAAGTTCGCCGCCGCCGCTGCTGTATTGGCGTTTGCACTTTCAGGCTGTGCCGGGACAAATTTTTCGTACGACGAAGCCAGAAAGGTGAAGGTCGGGATGACCGAGGATGAAGTGACCCAGATCATGGGGCTGCCGTACTCTGTAGTGTCCCGAGCTGATGGGCAAATGTGGGTGTGGAGTCATGCGAACGGGATGACCGGGGCGAGTCGTGTGATCTCATTCAGAATGGTCGACGGTAAGGTCGTCGAAGTTCCATCAATCCCTGCCAGCTTTAAATAGGAGTGACCTGCATGAAATTGATCGTAGGAGCGCTGGCGGTAGCGCTGCTGGCGGGGTGTTCGTCGCCCGGAGATGTGAAGAAGAACGATCCGAGCATCAGTGCTTCCACCAACAAGTCAGCCAAGAAGTACGCTCTGTGTGTGTTTCCGAAGTGGCAGGAGCAGCGCTCGACCTCGACAATGTCTGAAACAGAGAGCGGGTATCGGTTGGTCGTCGCTACCGACATGACGACCGATGAGGTTCTTGAGATTTCCAGTAATGGCGCAGGTAGCAAAGTCTCGCTGTATCAGCGGATGCCATGGTCAAAAATGTGGGGCCGCGGAGCGCTTGAGGCAGCTGTTCGCGAATGCTTGTGAACGGATCAGTTTAATCAGAACCGCCAATTTGGCGGTTTTTTTTCGTCAGGAGAAAACCCGTGAAAGCAGCAGCGATTTCGAAACCGTCAATGACCACCATTCTGCTATCTGGTCCCTTGGCACGACTCTTCGGGCGCGTGCATTATCGCGAACTTGGCACTAAATCAGTCGGCGAAGCGTTCCAGGCATTGAAATGCACAATCGACGGGTTTGAAGGGGCTATCAAGGATCTGGATCGGCGCGGTATGCGATTCGCGATTTTCCGAAACCGGAAGAACGTGGGCGAGAAGGATTTCGCACTTGGGGGCACTCAGGAAATCCGAATTGTTCCAGTCATTTCAGGAAGCAAACGCGCAGGTGTACTTCAGACAATTATCGGCGTCGTGCTGATTGCCGCGTCTTTTTTTGCGGGTGGTGCCGGCCCATCACTTTTTTCGGCCGGTCTCGCAATGACAGCCGGTGGTGTCATCCAAATGCTCAGCCCGCAAGCCGCGGGCTTGAAGCAAAGCGCAGCCCCCGAAAACTCCCCGTCTTACGCCTTCGGCAGCGCCAAAAACACCACAGCCAGCGGCAACCCGGTACCAATCTGCATCGGCGAGCGCCGGTGGGGCGGAATGATCATCTCGGCCTCTATCTTGGCTGAAGACAAAGTGTAAGAGGTTTATGACTTGGGGGAGGCGAAAGGCCGCAGTTGCTTCCTAAAGTTTGAGGTCCGAATGTACCTGGCAAGCATCCATAGTCCGCCACCAACTGCGGCATAGACCAGAGAGATAAACAATTCAGCGGCCCCCGCACCAAGGTGTGCAGGCGTCACATAACTGGAGAGCATTTTCATCGCAGACGTAACGATTGTGCATGCGGTGAAAACCCACAACACGACTGAAATTGCGTAGACCGGAAGCGAAAGGGTTGTTCGTAGCCAAGTTGGAGTTTTTTTCATCGGCACTTATTTCCTTGATTACTGAATCGATCGCCTCATCGTTGTAGGGCGTTGCGTGCCAACTTTACCACTACGACTTTTATAGAAATGCCATTAGGCCGCCCGTGAGGCGGTTTTTTTATGCCTGGAGGAAAGCATGGGCGCAGCAGCACACATCGATATCCATGGCGAGAAGGGCGGCAGCAGCAAGCCGAAGTCGCCGACCGAAGCCAGCGACAGCCTGCGCTCGACCAACTTGGCGAAATTGCTGATCGCTGTGGGCGAGGGCGAGTTCGACAGTGTCCCGACCGAATACGACATCTACCTGGACAACACGCCGATCCGTGATGCCAGCGGCAACTACAACTTTCCCAACGTGAGGTGGGACTGGCGGCCGGGCTCGGTAAATCAGAGCTACATCCCGGGCATTCCGGCAGTCGAGAACGAGACCTCACTGAACGTCGAACTTCGCAGCGATTCTGCGTGGGTACGCTCGATCACCAACACCCAGCTTTCAGCCGTACGTATGCGCCTGGCGTGGCCAGCCCTGCAGCGCGCTGACGACGAAGGGAATGTCGGTGGCTACCGCATCGAGTACGCCATCGATGTGGCCACTGACGGCGGCGCCTATCAGCAGGTGCTGGTGGACGCTGTCGACGGCAAGACCACCACGCGCTACGAGCGCTCGCGCCGAATCGACTTGCCGGACGCCACCACCGGTTGGCAGATCCGCGTGCGCCGCGTGACGCCGAACCAGAACAGCAACAAGATCGCCGACACGATGCTGGTCGCCGGTTACACCGAAGTGATCGACGCCAAGCTGCGTTATCCGAACACCGCGCTGCTCTACATCGAATTCGACGCCGAGCAGTTCACCAACATTCCGGCCGTAACCGTGAAGTGCAAGGCGCGGCGCTGGATGGTGCCGAGCAACTACGACCCGATCCAGCGCACCTACACCGGTACGTGGGATGGGAGCATGAAGTCGGCGTGGACCAACAACCCGGCTTGGATCACCTACGGGGTGTGCACCGAAGACCGTTTTGGCCTGGGCAAGCGCATCAAGCCTTTCATGGTCGACAAGTGGGAGCTTTACCGGATCGCGCAGTACTGCGATCAGTTGGTGCCGAATGGTCTTAATGGCGTCGAGCCGCGCTTCCTGTGTGACATGAACCTGCAGGGCAAGGCGGATGCCTGGTCGCTGCTGCGCGATATCTCGGCAATTTACCGTGGCATGACGTACTGGGCGCAGGGCCAACTGGTGATGCAGGCCGACATGCCGCGCGTGCAGGACTTCGACTACGTCTTCACCCGGGCCAACGTCATCGACGGCAAATTCTCCTATGGCAGCGCCTCGGCGAAGACGCGCTACACCCGAGCCTTGGTCAGTTACGACAACCCGGCGAACAACTACGACACCGACGTCATTCCGTTTGCCGACCTTGAGTTGCAGCGCCGCTACGGCGACCGCCCGACCGAACTGAGCGCTATTGGCTGCACTCGCGCATCCGAAGCTCAGCGGCGCGGTAAGTGGGCGATCCTCAGCAACAACCAAGACCGCACCGTATCGTTCAAGACCGGCATGGAAGGCGTCATCCCGTTGCCGGGGCACATCATCCCGGTGGCGGATTCGCTGCTGGCGGGTCGGGAAGTTGGCGGTCGCATTTCGTCAGCGTCTGGCCGAGTGGTCACGCTTGACCGTGATACCGAGGCGAAGGCCGGTGACCGGTTGATCATCAACTTGCCCGGTGGCCGCGCGGAAGGCCGCACGGTGCAGAAGGTCAACGGCCGAGAGGTGACCGTTACCACGAACTACAGCGAGCCGCCGATCGCGCAGTTGCAATGGGCGCTTGATGCCAATGACTTGGCAATCCCGCTCTATCGCGTGCTGCGCACCAAGCGCACCACCGAGGGCGACTTCGAGATCAGCGCGCTGCAATACGAGCCGAGCAAGTTCGCCTACATCGACACCGGCGCGCGACTGGAGGACCGTCCGATCAGCGTAATTCCGATCACGGTGGTTCCGGCGCCGGCGAGCGTCACGGTCGTATCGACTTCTGCGATTGTCCAAGGGCTGGCCGTGGCCACCATGACTATCAGTTGGCCTGCCGTGCCTGGTGCTGTCGGCTATGACATCGAATGGCGCAAAGACAGTGGCAACTGGATCAAGCTACAGCGTACCGGCATGACCAACGTCGACGTGGTTGGAATCTACGCCGGTGCCTATGTGGCCCGGGTTCGCGCGGTGAGTGCGTTCGACATCACGTCGATATGGCGGAACTCGATCCTGACCAATCTCAAGGGTAAGCAAGGTCTGCCGCCGGCGCTCAGCTACCTGACTGCCACGCCGCTGCTGTTCGGCATCTACCTGAAGTGGGGTTTCCCTGCCGGCGCTGAGGATAGCCAACGGACTGAAATCTGGTACAGCCAAACAACCGATCTTGAGGTCGCGACCAAACTGACCGACCTGGCTTATCCGCAGAGCGATTTTTCCATGCTCGGCTTGCGTGCAGGCGTGACGTTTTATTTCTGGGGGCGGATCGTCGACAAGATTGGCAACATCGGGCCTTGGTATCCGATCGGCATCGGTGTGCAAGGGCAATCGAGCTCAGATGCCGCAGCGATTCTGGAAATGATCGCGGGGGAGATCGGGCGTACCGAGTTGGGGCAAGACATCCTCGACGAGATCGACAAGATCCCGGGACTTCAAGCGCAGATCGATGCGCTCGACGGACTGAAGGGTTACGACCCGGAAGCGACCTACGAGGAATACGACCTTATAGTGGTGGGCAAGCGGATCTATCAAGCCACTGGACCAGTGCCAATTGAAACGCCACCGCCGAATGAGAGCTACTGGCTCGACGTTGGCCAGACGGTGCAGACAGCCAATGGTTTGGCCCAACAGGTGGAGACCAACACCGCGGGCATCACAGAGCTTGACGGTGTAGTTACTGCGCAAGCGACAGCATTCCAGGCTCTTCGGGCATCCTACCGCGACGATGATGGAGAGGGTGACGCTCAGGATGCCCTGCGCGGCTGGAATGCTACGACCAGCTTTGCCGAAGAGGTGAAGGTCCGGGCAACGCAGAACAGTGCACTGACTCAGCGGGTAACAACGCTTGATGCTGACGTTGGTGAGAACACTGCAAACCTGACCGAGCTGGAACAGACGGTCGCCACGAACGAAGAGGCTACGGCCACCAAAATCACTCAACTGACCGCAACGGTCGGAGACAACACATCCACCATTCAGGAAACCTCCGAGGCCTTTGCCGATCTGGACGGCAACTTGAAAACGATGTGGTCGGTGAAGATGTCGGTCACTGCCAATGGTCAGTACGTGACGGCCGGCATCGGCTTGGGCATTGAGAACGTGAACGGTGTTTTTCAAAGCCAGTTTCTGGTGGCTGCTGATCGGTTCGCCATCGTCAACACGATTGCCGGCGGCGCGATCTCGGTACCGTTTGCTGTGCAAGGTGGTCAGGTTTTTATGAACTCGGCGTTCATCGCCGACGCCTCGATCGGAAACGCCAAGATCGGTTTCTTTATCCAGTCAGACAACTACATCCCCGGTGTTCAGGGATGGCGGATCGACAAGGCGGGCAATTTCGAACTCAACAGCCCGCTGGGCGGAGGTGCCCGCCAGACGATCAACAACAACGGCGGCAAGGTGTTCGATGAGAACGGTGTGAAACGCTATCAGTGGGGGAATTTGAACGCATGAGTTACGGCGCGCGAGTATGGGGCCCTGATGGAGCGCTCCAGTTAGACGAAAATTCCTTCACGATGCGAGTTGTGCTTTCGACTCTTGTTAGCGTCTCAGGCGGACAGACATATCAACAGTTCTCGGTTCCTGGAATTACTCCGGCAAATGGAGTGGCAATCGTTTTGCCTGTCGGTACCTACTCAGACACTACAACTCAATACGAAACTGAGGTTATCAATGATGCTGTCAGAGTTTACAACTACGTCCGCGGTTATGCGGGCACGTATGTATCGACGGCTGGAACCATGAGGCTTTTGGTAATAAGGTTTTCTTGATGACATACGGACTTCAATTCACCAACGGCAACAATACGGTAGTTATCGACTCTGAAATTGCCCGTCTTTCTGTGATTGTTAGCGGTCGTTATACCAATAACACCGACGCAGGAAGAGCAACGACAGTGGCGTTTCCTTTCACCATTACCAGTGCAGAGCCACCACTCGTTTTTATAAAGCCAGACCCTAACGGGATTGCTGGGTTGTACCACTTCATCTCGATAGGTTCGCCAGGTGCATGGACTGGGTTTTATTTCTATGGGCAGGGTCTAGTCGGGGCTACGGTAGTACCACCAAACGGTGAGTATTTCGTCGGGGCATTCATGGCTTCCCCTGTGGCGCAGTACGGGTTCCGGCTTTGGGATGCAGGGTCTAAACTGATTTTTGACTCCGGCACACCCTCCGCAATTTTTACCCGTGCAGCACAAACATGGACCTACGAAAGATCAACCACGGATCCCCAAGGGCAATATTGGAATTTTTACAAGATCTTCGACGGACTGCCAGCATTCAATGAATTCGTGTTGGTTAATTCGTTTGGAATGAAAATGGTTGCAGGTAATGGCGCAGGCCGGGAGGTTTCATTGTTCTGGGACTTCACAAACAACACGCTGCGAGCCGCAACAGTGCAGCTGAGCAACCCTTTCAATTTTTGGCTTCCGGCTGTTTTCGCAAAGAAAGTAGCCTGACCAAACTTAAAATAGAAGATGAGGTAGTCCATGCCCTGGTACAAGTCCGGGACGGTTTCTGTCGTCCAAAATTCCAATGCGGTGATCGGCACCGGCACTGCATTTATTGCCAATTCTCGGGTCGGCGATGCGTTCCGTGGTCCGGACGGTGACTGGTACGAAGTGACCAATATCGCTAGCGATACTGCGCTTTCAATCTCGCCTCCTTACAAAGGCCCGACTATCTCTGGCGGCACGTATGCTCTGGCACCGATGCAGGGATATTTGAAAGATACCGCCGATGCACTCCGACAGGCCTCGCTGGAAGTAGGCGGCGCGTTGGATGGGCTGGAAGAAAGCGTTCAACAGGCGGCTGATTCTGCCGCAGCGGCGCTCACCTCCAAGAATGCCGCGGCAGCGTCAGAAGACAATGCCAGCGCTTCCGCCGGTTCTGCGCTGAGTTCGAAAAATGCGGCATCAGCATCGGAAACCAATGCCGCTCAGTCCGCCTCGTTGGCGATCAGCTCCAAGAACGCAGCGGCGACTTCAGAAACGAATTCTAGCGCCTCGGCTGGCGCTGCCTTGGCATCAAAAAACGCAGCTGCCGTATCCGAAACGAATGCTGCCGCATCTGCAGCAACGGCTGCAAATTTGGGTGTTGGCCCCGGCTATATCGATGGCATGATTCCGGTTTGGAACTCGAGCAGTTCAATCACCATCCCGCCCGGCGCGGCGTTCATCCAAAGTTCGAACAAGGTGTTGCGACTTACGTCACCCATCACGCTGACGGGGATAGGGGGGCTAACGCCAGACGCATTTTATTACCTCTATGCTTACGACAATTCTGGCACTCCTGCGGTTGAGCTCTCTGCCGTCTTGCCAGCCGCCCCGTATTCGGGAATGGCGCGGTCAAAAACTGGCGACCCTTCTCGAAGGTTCGTGTGCGCGCTGCGATCTGGGGCCGGCGGAACGCTTTACGCGTTTCAGATCAGCAATACTGGGGTGCTGTTGTACGCGGCGGTCACTTCGAGCGCTCCTTTTCGGCGTCTCGCTGGCGGCACGGCTACGGCTTACACGGTGGTCTCGCTGTCTCCGGTGGTGCCTATTACCAGTCAAACCCCTGTTCTAAGGTGCACTGCTACGGGCGCTCTCTCGCAATTGTCGTTGCCCACAGCAGGTGCAGTTGCAATGGCTCTCTTCGATGTCGGAGCACGCTATCAATTTGAGTTTGTGTGCGATTCCTCTCAAAACATCACCTACGCCAACGCGGCTGCCGGCGGAAGCCTTTACGTCGATGTCTGCGGCTACGGAATGGAGCGCTGAATATGCCTTATGCAATCACTGAAACTGGATGGCGCGGCATCGAAGCAAGCTGGCCAGTTGACCCGGGGGAAACCTATGTGGACGAGCTTCCGGAATGGCTGACTCAAAAAGTCGCGTTTGATGAAATGGTTCGTGACGCGAAGGCCTCACTGAGTAGCCTGGTGCAGGTCGCAAATACTGCGATTAGTCCGTTACAAGCCGGCGTTGATCTGGAAGAAATCAGCGATGCCGATCGTGATCGCTGGAAGGCGTGGAAGCGTTACCTCATTACGCTGAGCAAAACGCCTGAGCGTGACGGCTGGCCGGCGAACCCGGATTGGCCTGCAACCCCTGAGTCCTGATAGCCCGCCATTGAGCGGGCTTCTTTTTGCCTGGAGAAAAGCATGACTGTCACTGAAAGAGATCGAGACATCCTCGCGCGCACCCTATGGGGTGAGGCGCGCGGCGAAGGAACAGCTGGGCAGATCGCCGTAGCTTGGACAGTTCGCAACCGGGTGTTCGACGGGAGGACCAACTCATGGTGGGGGGAGGGCTACGCCGGGGTTTGCCAGAAACCTTACCAGTTCAGTTGCTGGAACAAGACCGACCCGAACTATCAGTTTCTGATCGGCGTGAAGCAGATCCCGTTCCGCGATCTGGCGCAATGTCGGATCGCTGCCGACAAGGTGATCGATGGAACTGTGCCTGATCCTACTGGTGGGGCCACGCACTATTACGCCACCAGTATCAAGGCGCCGGCTTGGGCTGCGAAGGCGAAGCAGACCCTGAAGCTGGGCGGTCACGTCTTCTTCAAGGATGTGCCGTAATGGTCTTTCCGTGGAAGTTGGTCGGCGTGCTGGCGCTGGTGCTCGCCGGCTTTGGAGGCGCCTGGCAGTTTCAGGACTGGCGCTACGGGAAGCAGTTGGCAGAGCAGGCCCGGCAACACACCGAAACCCTCAATCAACTGACCCAGGCCGCCGCCACCGCGCAGCAGGTCGAGCAGGACAAGCGGCTGGCGCTCGAGCAGCGGCTAGCGGCTAGCGACAAAACCCACTCCGAGAAAATGACCAATGCTCAAAAAGAACAGGCTCTTCTGCGTGATCGCCTTGCCACTTCTGATCTGCGGCTGTCAGTCCTCATTGATGCGGATTCAGCCGGTGGCTGTTCAGTGTCTGCCGCCACCGGTGCCGGCGGCGTGGATCATGCAGCCGTACGAGCCAAACTTGACCCGGCGCATGCTCAACGAATTATCGACATCACCGACACCGGCGACCGGGGATTGATCGCGCTGCAAGCGTGCCAGGCATATGTGAAAGCTGTCAGCGCTTCCGATCCCGCTCGTCCCTGAGAAGGCGCTGATTTTCGTGGAAGAGATGGTCCCTCTGGTGCGCCACGTCCGCAAATCTGCGCTTTTCGCTCAGTAAATCCCCCTCGGCGTACTGAAGCTTTGCCCTGAGAGAATTTCTCTCCTGAGTGAGCGCGTCATTGTCACGAACCAAGCCCTCAATATTTCCAAGTGCCCGATCGAGCTTGAGAGTGAGCGCTTCGAATTCGTTCTCGTACATCCGGATTTGATGACGGCAGGTTTCGAGCGAAGTCGGGTTACCGAGCCAATCGTCGGTGTCTTCTATATAGAGGGGATCCACGGGTGCGCCTTGCTGATACTGTTTGGATATACAGTAATCGAGGGGCAGCCGGTGAGCGAGGATGAGGCGACGAGCTGTAGGATTTTGGATTGGTGTTCGGTCGGCAGGACGCCGGTGGAGGGTATACCACTGTAGGAAAATACAGCTGTAAGTTGTTGATTCTTATAGGGTGTAATCGCGATATTTCAGTATGCTTTTGAGGTGGTTTTTTCCTTTGGTATCATGAGCTTACGTGATTCCCGAAGTCACCTTGACATGGTGGTGAGCTATTCGAAAATTTAGCCTCAAGCCGGTGCTTGGATGATTTGCTTATGCCATCATCGAGGGTGTGGTGCCGCCTTAAGCGGATCGGGTATGAGCTATTAAATTTAAGGGGTGTCTGTGGTGAGCGAAGTCTTAACTCTTGAACCGTTTCCCCACTCTACATTTGTAAAAAAGGGAGAGGATTTAGTCAGTCAGGGAAAGGAAGCCGTGGAGTGGCTTCGGTCTTTAGGGGTATCAACGCCTGCCGACCGTTACCACGGCTACGTGCGCACTATTGAGTTATTCGGAAATCTCAAAGGTGATAGTTCTGCGGTAATACAAGGTTTTGACGCCTTTGTTAATGCGAATGCTGAATTGTTCGAGTTGAACAGGGTTCGTATGGCTCTCCTACAGGTCGACTCTCAGAGCTATCTCGATACACTCAAGCGGATTTCGCAAGGCCAGCCATATCGACATATCGCGGAGAACGATCCGGGGCGAGATTACCTCTTTGAAATGTCCATTGCAGCCAGGCTGCTGAATGCGGGTCATGAAGTTGATTTAAACCAAATAGCAGATATTGTGGCCCAAGTTAATGGGCGGAAAATTTACATTGAAGCAAAGCGTATAAAGTCTTCAAGCAAAGTCGCATCCAGGGTTTCGGAGGCGAACAAGCAGCTAAGGAAAAGATTGGCTCAGGACCATTCAAGTACTTCTCGGGGGTTTGTGGCAGTTAACATAACGGACGTAATTAGTCCCGATTGTTCAGCTGTTATCCTTCATGATCAAGCCAAATTGCGTGAGCAGCACTCCCGAGTTTTCAATGGATTTATTACGGAGAATCCAGAGCTCTTTCATAAAGGTGAGCAGCCAAAATGTCTTGGAGCATTCATCGAGTCGAGTTGGCAGGGGATGATTTCGGAAGGCGATGGCGATCCGAAGCTTTTTTTCTGCAGGGGTGCGACGTTCAAGCTGTATCGAATCACTCCAGCGGAAAAGGATTATGTCCGAGGCTTTATGCCAAAATTAGCAAACCAATTTGGTTGAGGGTTCTTCGATTTCCACCTCGATCTCTTGCGCAAAACCTCCTCTGGAGGCCGCGTTCTACCGTTTGCATAAGCACAAAAAAACGGATGTTTTGCCACCCTGAAAACAGGGTATTATCCTTATAAAACAGTTGCTTGGGTCGCTACAGTCCCCAGCATGGGGTGCTAGGGGTCGAGTGTTCGAATCACTCCGTCCCGACCATATTATTCAATGACTTAGGCCAATGTTCACAGCATTGGCCTTTTTCATGCGTGTGATATTTGCGTGGCATCTCCATTTCCGACGATGGTCTCGACAGAATCAGACTCGAGCAGCGGGATGTTGAGGAAGAAAAATCTCGTTCTACGTCTTTAGCTTCAGCATGACTGTTCAAGAGGTGTAAGCATGCAGCTTCTAATAGGGGCATGGCGGCAACTGCAGGCGCGCGTTCAGCAACGAGCAGCGCTGTAGGCGCGGTGGTGTATCCCGGGCAATATCTGCTCTATCTATGTATAAGCGGTATCATCACCTTATTCAGCAATATTAGTACCGCATCTAAAGAAGCGACGGTTCCTACCATCTCGCTCTTTACCCGGATTCGCTTTGTTATCAGAAGGAGAAAAAAAGATGAAACGGATGTTTTTGATCGGGCTGTTCGCGGCATTACTTGCCGGTTGTGGTGATCCAAAACTGGACGCAACCACCGAAGGATCCTTGCAGGAGTCGTCTAAAAAAGTTGCTGAAAATCTGTCCCCTGACGAGAAGAAACAGTTTACGGCAGACCTGGTGCTGATTGCCTTGAGCAATTTGAGTCTCGGAAATACATCGCTGGTCGGGGTACAGCAGAACAATAGTTTAAGTCTCGACGGAAAGACGGCTGCTGACGTGAATGCGATGGCGACGACTATTCGCGCAGCGACCGAGCAGAAGAAAAAAGAGCAGGCGTTGTTGGAAATCAAGGAGCTGAAGTCCAAGGCTGCTTCTGCCGAGATTGCAAAAAGCGAGCTGGCGAAGTTCGCCGTATCGAGATCCAGACTTCTGGAGCAGCAGGCTGACAAGTACTCGAAGATTGCTCAGCCGGTTATCGAGTTGACGGTGCAGAACGGCACTTCGCATCCAATCTCACGCGCGTACTTCAAGGGCTCCATTGCCAGTCCTGAACGAGCCGTTCCATGGTTTGTCGACGCGTTCAATTATGAAATCAGCGGTGGCTTGGAGTCTGGTGAAGGCGCGACCTGGCAACTCTTGCCCAACAAGTTCGGCAAGTGGGGCAAGATTGAAGCGCCGGCAGGAGCCATTTTCACCGTTGAGGTCTACCGGCTTGATGGCCCGGATGGCAAGGCGCTTTTTGATGCCGGTGGTCTGAGTGAGAGTGAACAGGCGCGACTGGATGCCCTGCAAAATCAGTATGGTCCCGCTTGATAGCCTGACTTGCATAAACCCGCTACGGCGGGTTTTTCTGTCTATTGATCCGCATAACGCTTCAGGTTCTCTTGCCTGAGGTCTTTTGCGCGTTATCGATGCAAAGCGAGTAATAAGTTTTCTGAAATTCAGCGATCAAGTCCTGTTGCATCTTAACGTTCGGCTGCCGCGGAAAGTCGTAGGCTTTTCCGATCAATCCTTTGTACAAATTGCCCACATATTCGCTTTCTTTTCCCGCGGTGTCGGCCATCTCTAACACGGTTGTGAGGGGCACGCCTTCTTGTCTGGCCTTCATGATTGCTCTGGCCGAGTTTTCTACGCGTTGGCACTCTTCCAAAAGCTCATTTGGCAAATTGGCGCTAATAACCGCAAGGCTGGTGAACATTACCGTTGCTGCTATAAAAACTCGTTTGATCATGACGCGCCATCCCTGATTTTGAGCATGAACTTTATCATTCATAGCTCAGCGCCACTATCTGATGCGGATGGTCAATTTAAAGGTCAGGGAAAGTTCACCGCCCGGACTTGATCGCTGATGCTTTGCCCCCGAGGTTTTTCAGGAGCCAGCCCCTCATGGTGCGACCCGACGCCAAAGTCGAAAAGGTATACCTCTATCCCAAGCCCGTAGACTTTCGAAAATCCATCGATGGCGTGGCCGTTCTGGTCGAGTTAGCTATTAAAGTCGGGGTGTTCGAGCTTGGGGTAACCAAGCAACCCGACTGGAGACGATCGAACGAGCCTACCGGGTTGGTCTGCTTTCCCTGCGCGCCTTTGCTGCTTACCATTTACCTTCGTAGCTGGCACGGTCTCGCTGCCTTTTTGCGCTCTTTGACTTCAGATCGTTGAACATCTTCTCGATATTTGCGTCGATGATTTCCCGTCCTGCCCTGTCGCCAAGGCCAATCGGTGAAATCTGCGGTCCCGCCACTGGCGTTAGACTGGGGTTGTTGCGCCAGCGATGTATTGGCCCGCTGCTGGATACGATTTATATCGCCGCTTTTAAAGCCTTTCCGAGAAAATCATCGTTTGGTTCTGCGCCACCACCTAATGCTGGGCCATTGAATGCAGGACTCCTCCGGTGTTCTGGACCGCAAGGAAATATCTTCTACACGGCTCAGGTATTAACACCCGGCAAACTGTGCGTCTGCCGGGAGTGAAAAGCGTTTAAGGCATCAAGACAGAGTCGACAACGTGGATCACGCCGTTTGACTGCATCACGTCCGCGATGCTGATACTTGCTTTACCGCCTTTGGCATCTGCCACCCAAAGCTTGCCGTCGTGAAGCTTGAGGTTTAGCGATTCACCTTGAACTGTTTTCAACACAACGTCGCCGCCGTTCTTTTTGGCGTCGGCCATCAGTTGTGCAGATGTGTGAGTGCCGGGCACAACGTGGTAGGTCAGGATTTTAGTCAGGTCAGCTTTGTGTTCAGGCTTGACCAGAGTATCGACGGTGCCTGCTGGCAGCTTGGCAAAGGCTTCGTTTGTCGGAGCGAATACGGTGAAGGGGCCTTTGCTGTTGAGCGTATCAACCAGCCCTGCAGCCTTGACTGCTGCTACGAGAGTCGTGTGGTCCTTCGAGTTGACCGCATTTTCTACGATGGTTTTGTTTGGGTACATCGCTGCGCCTCCGACCATCACAGAGTCGGCGGCAAAGCTGAGCGTTGCAGTTACGCAGAGGATAGCGAAGCAAGCTGCCGCAGCAATTTTTTTGTAAAAGGCATGCATGATGTATCTCCTTGGCTCTTATGCCCTCCGAGTGAGGGTATTGAATCTACGAGCCAACGATCAAAGTGGATGCACCGGTTCATAAAATAATTTTCTGAGTGCTGTGCTTGCTTGCTCAGCTTTCTGATTATTGCCGCAGTACGCTGGACGATCTTCTATAAGTGACGTGAGGGCCCGGCCCTTCGCCGGGCTTGTTTAAATACAGTTCAGCGCGTATCCACCTCTTTTATGATCTCGGTGGATGATCTGTCTGTGCGCCTCCGAACTCTGGTAATGAGCGCATGTACCGGATGGAGGATGGCGGTAAGCACGCCAAGCAGCATGATGATGAAGATGATGATCAGCGGGACGCTTTCATGCGAGAACATGGTGGTTTACTCCTGTAGTCACTATGTCGGAACCCGCAGACTAGACGCATAGAACCCTGTTTTCGATGAACGTATATTCATCCTCAGATGCTCGAGCTGTGCTACGGCAGCGCTGTGCGCAGTCGTCGACCAAACGTGTGCTTTAGGTCACGAATCCTTATGGATGCATACCCAGGGTGAGCGGGGCGAAGGTTTTCCTCTGGCCGCACTCATTGCTCCATTGGTTGCCGTTGTTTCCGTCGCTTTCCATAAGGAGTGTGGAAAGAAACATCCCGATAGGGTTCTCTCGCTGGACCAATTCATATCGTTACATACGCATATGCCTGAAAAGCTGGCGAATCATGTCCCCGAAGTCGCTACAGAACTGAAGTACAAAAGTGAAGTAGAGACGGCGGTCATGAAAATAAAGACAGAGGCCGACCAAGACTTGTTGGAAGTGTTATGTGATAGCTATTACCGAGAAGTGACCCAGCGGTAATAGCGCGCGCTCGCAGAGAGGCTCGGGCGGTTTTCGTCAGGCTGACGTGGCACCGTCCTGTGAAATGCTGAGGCAGTAGGATTCGGTTTTCACACATCCTGCTCATGCTCCATGCAATGAATGCATCCCGGGCCTGGCGAATCGCTGGGTACTGGTAACGTTCGCCCGGCGAGTTCCAGTTGAAAATCAATCTCGGCGTCAACCCAACTTGCGAACTCGGCCGCTGCGTAATGAAACGCGCGCTCTAGCTCTTTCATATCCGGCGCGTCGTCTGATGCATCCAGCCAAGCCTTTTTGGCAATACGGTAATCCTCCAGGACCGACAAAGTATCCTCATCAAGTCTGATAGCCACCGGGGCCGATAGGATCTTGCGGGGGGCGGTCCATTTCATGGTGGTTTTACCTTTACCAAGAGCACACCGAACAAAGGGAAGACGAGGCGCCGGCGACGGCCTTGCAAGCGCCATTTGTCCATCCCCGAGAACTGCACGCATCAACGATGGCCAGATGGCTATGTTGCAAAGGCCGAAAAGCTATAGCAGCTCTCAGAGACAGGGTTAAAACGCACAGGCCTCTCCTGCGAAGTTACGACACGTGCGGCTGCGATCCAGCCTCAAACGGCCATCCCCAGTGAGCCGAGTCGGGTTCCACAAGCTGATGAAAATGTTCCGAAATCGACTCTACCAACCCGGCATCACTAAGCAGGTCCAGCCCTGGATAGGGCCTGCCGTTGTAGTCCCCGGTATGTGTCAGCACTTTCTCGACACTGCCACTTTCCTCGTAAAGCTTCCTTATCCCAAGGCACTCCTGTTCCTTACTGTCGGTCGAGCGCAGGGCGTAATGAATGGCCAATGCGGCACCGAACTCCAGGGCGGGCGTTTCGATTCCGTGTTTTCTGGCTAGATCGATGCTGCTCAGAATGCGCTCGTTGCGTTGCAATTTGCGCAGGGGGTCGCGGCCTACGCGTGCGCAAGGGTCCTTGAAGGAAGTCTTGCAGCGCTCCAAAAAGGTCTGAGCAAACGCGGCGACCGCCTCGTTCATCTGCGCATTGTCTGCCAACAAGGCGGGAGCAACCTCCTGGCGGATCAGCCGCTCGGCCAAAGCGCTTACACGCGAGTCCCCCATGCCTTGGCCCACCCACGAATATCCCAGCAGGCTGGCATACCAGGCAATAATCGCGTGAGGACCGTTCCAAAGACGATTCTTGATGACCTGGATCTGGGCAATGTCATCTACGGTTTTCACTTGGCGCAGTCGCTCCAGCAGATCGCTGCCGCGTTCCACATACAGAGGCATATCCGGCTCGCTGTTGAACAGGATCAAATGCATCTGGTTAAGTGCGCTGCTGGACTGGGCGAACGGGCGAAAGCGACCAATCAGCCGTTCGTATTCAGGTACCGGAGTGGCAAGCTTGGGTACCATGCTCGGTTCCTCGTCCATGCTGTTCTGGAACATTTGCGACTTGATTCGCAGTTGTCGCAGCAGGGCATCTTTGCTGATCTTGGAGACGATTCGGCTGACAACGGTTTCGGCAAAGTGGGTCTTGTTCAGGATCTGCTGGCAGATTTCCACAGAGCACAGCAGCGCCAATTCCGCTTCGACGTGTCGGCGAACGAAGGCGGCGCCACCCACTTTGTTCAACACGATCAAAATGGTTAGTTCGCGGCCGCGGCGTTCAAAGCGTCGCAGCAGTCCCTTGGCGATCACCCCAGCTTGTTTGCGGATGGCTTGCTCAGGCAGGCTGAGACCAACGATTTCAGCGACGTCATACATGTCGATCACCGCTTCGGCGTCGTCCATATCGATCATTCTGAGGTTTTCGATGGTCTGGTCGAAGGACGTGGCACCGTAACGCACGCTGAACCGACCGAAGGCGTCGACCGTCTCGCGCAGCATCCGCGAGCGGGTCGCGGCAATGATTTCACAGGGCCGGGTGTAGCCGTCCCAGTGGGAGAACACTTGCGTCAAGTAGCCACCACCGATCGCACCGAAACCATGAATACCCACGCGGAACTGGTTCAGCGCCTGGGGGAAAGGCTCGCTCAGTTCAGGTGTGCCCAAGTGGGGAATGCACTCGCTGATGTCTGCGAGAAACTCGTGCATGCTGCCATAAGCCTTGAGCGCGCCGGCTTTGACCTCAGTGGCAGGTGGTTTGATGTCTTCGATCAGGATCGGTTGACCTTCGGCACGGATCGCCGACAGCAGGCCGTTTTCAGAGTCTTCGACCATGAAACAACTGCCAGGCGCGCAATTGAGGGCACTGGCTGCGCGCAAGAAAATCTCGGGATGGGGCTTGCCTTGGCTGACTTCATCGCCACACACGGTAATGTCGAAGTACTTGAGCACGTTCGCATTGATCAGGTATTCCTCGGCGATGGCTCGGCGGCTTGAGGTGGCGACTGCCATGGTCAGGCCGCATTTGCGCAACCGCTCCAGCACCTCCAGCAAGCCCGCTTTGATGGGGACGCCGTGATCACGCACGTACTCCAGTTCTAGCTCATCGGCCCGCTGGCGGATCTGCGCGTAGGGGAAATCTTCACCGTTATGCGCCTTCGCGAGCGCTTCGGCCTTCTTCGCGCTCAGGCCCAGTGAGCCGATCAAGGTTTCCTCGCTGAGCGGCTTGCCAAAAATTTCTTTGGACGCTTGTTTGAGGGTTCTGAAGCGCAGGCGCTCAGTGTCAAACATGGTGCCATCCATATCGAAGATGGCGCTGAGTATTCTCTTCCCCTGGAAAAAAATCATTGGCTGATGCTCCTTGTAACGTGGGAACGCTCACAACCGGTCAACCTCGTGTAGGAGGCGGTGCGGCAGCATTCTGTCGTGACCCGAAGTTGACGCCGTTTGAGGCTGGATGCCGACCGGTCTGTGTTTCACTCAAGTGAGTGATGAATTCAGATAGAAAAAGCCAGGCGAGCAGAACTCACCGTGACGAACCACAACGTGGTGGCGCCAGTTCAGTGACTATCGATCAGAAGGGCAGGCGGAGGGACGTAACGATGGCGCCGATAGGCGTAGCTGCCAGACAATCGAGTTGGCATGCAGTGTGAAGCGGAGTGTGTGGAGCGCTGAATAACGGACCCTGTGGCTACATTCAAGTAGTGTTTGACGTAAGGCCCACAGTGCGCAATCAGGGATGCATACAGTGGGCCGGACTGGCGATTGATGTGTGTGACTCCATGCATACGGCTTGATAACTTCCTACGAATTGGCTAGTCGTTTTTTAGCAATAGCATGTAGGAGACGCCTAAATCAAGGACGCTGGCCATGCAGTCGGAACATCAATTGAGTTTGCAGTGAACGGTTTGGCCATCTATTCAGACTGCTTGCGTTTGTCGATGGAACTGGGTGATCACGCGCTTTCGCTCGGCTTGCAGTGAGGTTTCATGATGTTTTAACGATAAGTTTTATTTTTTTTTGAAACGTATAAACCCCCAGACCACAAGGCCTGGCGCCATGCCCCTTGGACAGGTTGGCGCATCCCGTTGCAGCTCAAGCGGTTGCGCTGAAACGTTTCGAGTGCGATAAAAAAAAGGGAAACGACACGAGAATTGTAAAAAAGATGATTTTCGAACGCGTATTCACTCTTCAAAATCCGCTCCCCTCAGCGGAAATTCTTGCCGTTCAACCTCATAGAGGCCATTTCATTCGGTATCGCCAACGCCGTGCTGTAACAAAGGACCGGACCCATGAGAAATCCATCCACTGCGAACGCTCAGCTCGCCGAGAAAACCAGTATCCCTTACCCCGGGAGCTTCGTCGGCCTGACTGACGTGATCTCTGCGCTGCAAACCGGCCTGTATGCGCTGAGGGCGCTGATGACAAAATCTCTGCACGATCCAGCGCCCGGCATGCGTCCTGCTTCCACCTTTGTCCGCATCAGACCTCGCCGACATTGAACCAGCGCTGTTCCCGCGCCGCCATTCGAATGGCTGTCGCCAGTCGCTCGACTTCCAGGGCTTGTTCGAAATCAGTGCCGGCTTGTCCTTGGCCGGCCAGGGCCATGATCAGCTCATGAACCTCCAGCGTCTTCAACTCGTTGTAACCCAACTGATGCCCCGGCGCCGGACTGAACGCTGCGTAACCGGGCAGGTTCGGCCCGGCCAGTAAACGCTGGAAACCGTCCTGGCCTGCACGGCACAGGCGTAATTCATTCAAGCGCTCCTGGTCGAACGTCAGGGTCCCGTGTGTGCCACTGATCTCGAAGCTCAGATGATTCTTGTAGCCATGCTTGAGCCAACTGCTGCTGAAGGTTCCACGCGCGCCGCTGACGAAGCGCAGCAATGCATGCGTCTGATCGTCGACGGCAATTGTGCGTTGTTGCTGACTACCGGCGGTGGTGGGGCGCTGGCGGTGCACGGTCTGGGAGTCGGCGCAGACCGCTTCGACATTCCCCATCAGGTAGCGCGCCATGCCCAGCAAGTGGCTACCCAGATCCGCTAATGCGCCACCGGCATGTTCGGCTTCACAGCGCCATGACCAGGGGGACGCGGGATCGGCCATGAAGTCTTCGCTGAATTCGCCTTGAAAACTGATGATCTCGCCCAGTTTGCCGCTCTGAATCAACTCCCGGGCCAGCCCGATGATCGGGTTGTGCTGGTAGTTGTAGCCGACACGGGTGACGACGCCGGCATCCTTGGCCGCCAGGTGCATGGCATTGGCTTGTTCAAGGTTAACCGCCAGCGGTTTTTCGCAGTACACAGCCTTGCCTGCGGCAATAGCGGACATGGCCATCGGGTAGTGCAGGTGGTTGGGCGTGGTGATGGCGATCAGGTTTACTTTGGGATCGTCGATTAATGGCTGCCAATCGCCATAGGCCTGCTCAAAGCCCCAGGCAGTGGCGCATGCTTGCGCACGAACGTGATCGGCGTCCGCCAGGGCGGCCAGGCGAAGTGTGAAGGGCAGTTCGAAGGCCGCACTGACGTTGCGAAAGGCCAAGGCATGGGCGCGGCCCATGAAACCTGTGCCTATCAGTCCGATTCCGAGTTCGCGCATGGCAGGATCCTCTAAATTCTTGTTTTCAGAGAATCAGCTTATAGAATAATTATTCTTTATTGGCAATTAATGGAATAAATATTTACAGGTGGGTGCGCAGGCGCTGCCAGCGATGGGGTAGGGAGGGCGTTACGTGCGCAGCCGTAACGCCACGTCTCGATCAGTCTTCGAACCCGACCTGCTCGTGAATATCATCGACCTTCAACTCCAGTCGATACGCCACGGCGATAAACAGCGCCTGGCACAGGCACAGGGTCGCACTCAATGAGCGGAACGCAAATGAACTGCCTTCGTTGACCAGCAGCAGGGTGTTGGCGCGCTTGGCCAAGGGCGAGAGATTGCTGTCGGTGATGATCAGGGTTTTCGCCTGTTGATGCTGGGCGATACGCAGGCAATGCTGAGTTTCCTTGCCGTATGGCGTGAAGCTGATAGCGATCACCAGGTCATTGGCGCGCACGCTGCGCATTTGCTCGCGGTAGCTGCCGCCGAGCCCCGAGACCAGGTGGATTCGTTTGTTGGTGTGTTGCAGGTTGTAGACCAGGTAATCGGCTACCGCGAACGAACGGCGCACGCCGACCACGTAGATGTTGTCCGCATTCACCACCATGTCCACGGCCTTGTCGAAGGCCTGGTCATCGAGCTCCAGTCCCAGTCGTTCGATGCCCGACAGGGTTGCGTTGATGCACTCGCGCGCCAGGTCGCCGCCGCTGGCTTTCTGCGATTTGTTGGCGATCATGCTGCGAATACGCTGCTGGTAGTTCTGCACCGGCGTGGTTTTGTGGGTATACGCCTCGCGGAACAACGCCTGCATTTCGCTGAAGCCGCTGAAGCCGAAACGCTGGGAAAACCGCACGATGGCCGACGGGTGCACTTCGCACTCGCGGGCAATGTCGCTGATGCGGTCGACCATGATCCGGTCGCTTTGCTGGCTCATGTAACTGGCGATGCGTTTGAGCTGGCGCGGCAGGCTGTCGTATTCATTGGTGATCAGCTGCAGCAGACGCTCGGCATTGATCGGGGGGCTGGTGAGATCGCTCTCGGGCGTGCTCTCGGTCGTAGCCGGCTGATCGGTGCGGGACATAGGGAATCCTTCAGGCTGTTCTTATAGGGACGATTTTTCACTTCGTCCCCTGGCAATAGGTTTGCAGTGCGCAGTCTACAGGGTAGGCAAGAACAAAATCTTGAGCTTGCAGTCGTGCGAAGCGTGCTGAAACGATGCACGGTCTCTGGAACGCTTGTACCGGAGCTTGTTAGAAAAAATATTCCACGTAAAAATTATTTGGAATAATTATTGATTGTTCGGTCCCGGTCGTTTTAGTCTGCATCCACCAAGAGTGTTCGGCGCGGTCATCGTCCTGAGCACAGGCTGATAAAAATAACAGGAGCCAGCATGGGCCAGACTCGTTTTGCCAGTGGACGTCAGTTGGATCTGATTTGCCTGGGGCGCCTTGGCGTCGACCTCTATGCGCAGCAAGTCGGCGCGCGGTTGGAAGATGTTTCAAGTTTCGCCAAATACCTCGGCGGATCGTCCGCCAACATCGCTTTCGGTACGGCTCGATTGGGCCTCAAGTCGGCGATGCTGAGCCGGGTAGGAGACGACCATATGGGCCGCTTCCTGGTGGAATCCCTGGCCCGCGAAGGTTGTGACGTCAGTGGCATCAAAGTCGATCCGGAGCGCCTGACCGCCATGGTCCTGCTGGGCCTCAAGGATCGCGAAACCTTTCCATTGGTCTTCTACCGCGAAAACTGCGCCGACATGGCGTTGCGGGCTGAAGACATCAGCGAAGCCTTCATCGCTTCCAGCAAAGCCTTGCTGATTACCGGCACCCACTTCTCCACCGATGGCGTCTACAAGGCGAGCATCCAGGCGCTGGATCATGCCGAGAAACACAACGTCAAACGGGTGCTGGACATCGACTATCGCCCAGTGCTCTGGGGGCTGGCCGGCAAGGCTGACGGGGAAACACGCTTCGTCGCCGATCAGAGCGTCAGTCAGCACGTGCAAAAAATCCTCCCGCGTTTTGACCTGATCGTCGGCACTGAAGAGGAGTTTCTGATGGCTGGCGGCTCCGAGAATTTGCTCACGGCGTTACGCAATGTCCGCCGGCTGAGCGCTGCAACGTTGGTGGTCAAACTCGGCCCGCAAGGTTGCACGGTGATTCATGGCGTGATCCCGGTTCGTCTCGAAGACGGCGCCATTTATCCAGGCGTGCGAGTGGAGGTGCTCAATGTGTTGGGTGCCGGCGACGCCTTTATGTCGGGCTTGCTCAGTGGTTGGCTGGAGGATGCGAGCGACGAGCGCTGCTGTCAGTTGGCCAATGCCTGTGGTGGTCTCGTGGTTTCACGCCACGCTTGCGCCCCGGCCATGCCGACCCGCGCCGAACTCGACTATCTGTTTAACAGCCCGGTGCCGATTACCCGGCCGGATCAGGATGGGGTGTTGCAACGCCTGCATCAGGTCAGCGTGCCGCGCAAACAATGGAAGCAACTGTTCATTTTTGCTTTCGACCATCGCGGGCAATTGGTGGAACTGGCGCACAAGGGCGGTCGCGACCTGAGCGCGATTGGCGAACTCAAGCAACTCTTTATCAAAGCCGTGGAGCGGGTCGAAGCTGATTTGCACAAGCAAGGTATCGAGGCCGATGTCGGGTTGCTGGCCGATCAACGCTTTGGCCAGGACTCGCTGAACGCTGCCACTGGCCGTGGCTGGTGGGTAGCGCGACCGGTGGAAGTGCAAGGTTCGCGTCCATTGGCTTTCGAGCATGGTCGCTCCATTGGCAGCAACCTGATCGCCTGGCCGCAGGAGCAAATCATCAAGTGCCTGGTGCAATTCCACCCCGACGACGAGCCGTTGCTGCGACTGGAACAGGAAGCGCAGATCAAGGGTTTGTATCAGGCATCCCAGGTCAGCGGTCATGAACTGCTGCTGGAAATCATCCCACCCACTGATCATCCCTCGCCCCATCCAGACGTGTTGTATCGCGCCCTCAAACGGCTCTACAACCTGGGTATTTATCCGGCCTGGTGGAAAATCGAAGCGCAGAGCGCTGAGGAGTGGAAGCAACTCGACGAACTGATTCAGGCGCGTGATCCGTATTGCCGAGGCGTGGTTTTGCTGGGGCTGAATGCGCCGACAGCAGCCCTGGCCAAAGGGTTTCAACAGGCCAGCCAGAGCCAGACTTGCCGTGGTTTCGCCGTGGGCCGGACGATTTTCCAAGAGCCGAGCCGCGCGTGGATGGCGGGTGAAATCGACGATGAAGCGCTGATCCGCCAGGTGCAGGACACGTTTGTCGAACTGATCGATGCCTGGCGCACAGCCCGAAGCTGATCATTTTCAATGTGTGAACACTGAACCTGTGGGAGCGAGCTTGCTCGCGATAGCGGTCTGACAGTTACATCTATGTTGAATGTGCTGCCCTCATCGCGAGCAAGCTCGCTCCCACAGGGTTTTGTGTCGCTCTTACTGGTTAGGTAAAAACAATAAAAGGTGCAGCCATGCCCGCTATTCGAATTGGCATCAACCCGATCTCCTGGAGCAACGACGACTTGCCGTCCCTCGGTGGCGAGACGCCGCTGAGCACCGCATTGAGCGAAGGCAAGGAAATCGGCTACGAAGGTTTCGAACTCAACGGCAAGTTCCCCAAAGACGCCAAGGGTGTCGGCGATGTACTGCGTCCCTACGACCTGGCGTTGGTGTCCGGCTGGTATTCCAGTCGTCTGGCCCGCCGTTCGGTGGCCGAAGAAATCGACGCCATCGGCAGCCATGTCGAACTGTTGGCGAAAAACGGCGCCAAGGTGCTGGTGTACGGTGAAGTCGCCGACTCCATTCAAGGCCAACGCATCCCGCTGGTTGAACGCCCGCGTTTTCACACCGAACACGCCTGGCAGGAATACGCCGACAAGCTCACCGAACTGGCACGTTTCACCCTGTCCCAAGGCGTTCGCCTGGCCTATCACCATCACATGGGCGCTTACGTTGAATCCCCGGCCGACATCGACAAGTTGATGGCGCTGACCGGCAGTGAAGTCGGTTTGCTGTTCGATTCGGGCCATTGCTACATGGGGGGCGGCGAACCCCTGAAGGTGCTGGGCAAACACATCGAACGCATCTGCCATGTGCATTTCAAGGACGTGCGCAAACCGGTGGTGCAACTGGCGCGCAACAACCTGTGGAGTTTCCCGGACTGCATCATCAACGGGACGTTCACGGTGCCCGGCGATGGCGATATCAACTTCGGCGCCTTGCTCGACGTACTGCTGGCCGCCGATTACCACGGCTGGCTGGTGGTCGAAGCCGAACAGGACCCCGCGGTGGCGCCGAGTTATGTCTACGCCAAAAAAGGCTACGACACCCTGCGCACGCTGCTCGACGAGAGGACTGCATGATGAGCCTGCTGGTCAAAAGCAATGCCCGTGGCCGGACCATGGTCGAGCTGGGTAAAGATGAGTTGGAGTACGTCGGTTTCGCCGCGTACCGCTTGAGTCTGGGCGAGACCCTGCCAGTGTCTGCCGGTGATAAAGAACTGTGCCTGGTGCTGCTCAGCGGCCGGGTCAGCATCAAGGGCGAAGCGCCGGGGCAGGGCGCGTTCGACTGGGACAACCTCGGCGATCGTCAGTCGGTGTTCGAAGACAAATCCCCGTTCGCCGCGTATTTGCCACCCGGCAGTCAGGCGCAAGTGGTCGCGCTCAGCGAAGCACAAATCGCGGTATGCGCCGCCCCCGGTTCCGCGAGCAGCGGCCTCGGCCCACGGCTGATCAAACCCGACACCATGAAGCGCAGCGTGCGCGGTAAAGGCGCCAACACCCGTTATGTCTGCGACATTCTGCCGGACACCGAACCGGCCCATTCGCTGCTGGTGGTGGAAGTGCGTACGCCGTCGGGTCACTCGTCCAGCTACCCGCCGCACAAGCACGACACCGACGATTTGCCGCACCAGAGTTTTCTTGAAGAAACCTATTACCACCAGATCAACCCGCCCCAGGGCTTCGTGTTCCAGCGGGTCTACACCGACGATCGCAGCATCGATCAGGCCATGGCCGTGGAAAACAGCGACCTTGTTGTCGTGCCCAAGGGTTATCACCCGGTGAGTGTGCCGTACGGCTACGAGTCGTATTACCTGAATGTGATGGCCGGCCCGAAACGCGTCTGGCAGTTCCATAACGATCCGCAGCACAGTTGGCTGCTTGATCTGTGAACTGAAAAGCCCGAATTCCAACTTCTGCATGGAGAACACGATCAATGAGCGACGCCCCGGTCATCGGCCATTACATCCACGGTCAAGTGCAAGACAGCAACAGTGAGCGCTTCAGCAACGTTTTCAACCCGGCCACCGGCAGCGTCCAGGCGCGCGTCGGGCTGGCCAGCCAGAAAACCATAGACGAAGCTGTTGCCTCGGCCCTGAAAGCCTTCCCGGCCTGGTCAGAACAATCGTCCCTGCGCCGTTCGCGGGTGATGTTCAAGTTCAAGGAGCTGCTCGACCAGCATCACGATGAACTGGCAGAAATCATCAGCCGCGAACACGGCAAAGTGTTTTCGGACGCCAAAGGCGAAGTCACCCGGGGTATTGAGATCGTCGAGTACGCCTGTGGAGCGCCGACCCTGCTGAAAACAGATTTCAGCGACAACATCGGCGGCGGCATCGATAACTGGAACCTGCGTCAGCCGCTGGGCGTGTGTGCCGGCGTCACGCCATTCAACTTCCCGGTGATGGTGCCGCTGTGGATGATCCCGCTGGCGCTGATCACCGGTAACTGCTTCATCCTCAAACCGTCCGAGCGTGATCCGTCCGCCAGCGTGCTGATGGCCCGACTGTTGAGCGAAGCCGGTTTGCCGGACGGCGTGTTCAACGTGGTCCAAGGCGACAAGACGGCGGTGGACGCGTTGCTGCAACACCCGGACATCGAGGCGATTTCCTTTGTCGGCTCGACGCCGATTGCCGAGTACATCCACCAGCAAGCCACCGCCCGGGGCAAGCGTGTGCAGGCACTGGGCGGGGCGAAAAATCACATGATCGTCATGCCCGACGCAGACTTGGATCAAGCGGCAGATGCCCTGATCGGCGCGGCGTACGGCTCGGCCGGCGAGCGCTGCATGGCGATTTCGATTGCCGTGGCGGTGGGCGATGTCGGCGACCCACTGATTGCCAAACTGCTGCCGCGTATCGATCAGTTGAAAGTCGGCAACGGCCTGAAGGGCGACAGCGACATGGGACCGTTGGTCACCGCCGAGCACAAGGCCAAAGTCGAAGGTTTTATCGACGAAGGCGTAACTCAGGGCGCACGACTGATCGTCGACGGCCGAAACTTCAAGGTACCGGGCGCCGAGAACGGTTTCTTCGTCGGCGCGACGCTGTTCGACAACGTCACGACGGAAATGAGCATCTACCAACAGGAAATTTTCGGCCCGGTGCTGGGCATCGTGCGGGTGCCGGATTTCGCCAGCGCCGTCGCGTTGATCAACGCCCACGAATTCGGCAACGGCGTGTCCTGTTTCACCCGCGACGGTGGCATTGCCCGAGCCTTCGCCCGCACCATCAAGGTCGGCATGGTCGGCATCAATGTGCCGATTCCAGTGCCAATGGCCTGGCATTCTTTCGGCGGCTGGAAACGCTCGCTGTTCGGCGATCACCATGCTTACGGCGAAGAAGGCATTCGCTTCTACAGTCGCTACAAAAGCGTGATGCAGCGCTGGCCCGACAGTATCGCCAAGGGCCCGGAATTCAGCATGCCAACGGCCAACTAATTCACCTGTGCGGAGAACAACAATAATGAGCAAACCCCTGCGTTTCGCCCTGAACCGTATGGTCGCCCCACGCTTGTCCCTGCCGGCGTTCATCGACTTGGCGGTGGCCCTCAAGGCCGACGCCATCGAAATTCGCAACGACCTTAAAGGCGTCGAGATCGAAGACGGTACCGCCCCCGAGCGCGTCCGTGAGTTGTGCACCGCCAAAGGCATTACCGTGCTGTCGATCAACGCGCTGTATCCGTTTGATGTGTGGAATGACGAGCGCCGTGCACAGGCCTTGAAGCTGGCTGCTTATGCCCGTGATTGCGGCGCTCAAGGGTTGGTCATGTGTCCGCTCAACGACCGTGCTGACCCGCGCAATGAGGCTGCACGTGCTTCAGGTTTGCGCACGGCGTTGACTGAACTGGCGCCGATCCTGCGCGAACACGGCATCCTCGGTTTCATTGAACCGCTGGGTTTCGAAGAGTGCTCGCTGCGTCGCAAGCGTACGGCGGTGGACGCGATCAAGGCCATCGGCGGGCTGGATGTGTTTCGTCTGGTGCACGACACCTTTCACCATTACTTGGCCGGCGAACATGAATTCTTTCCCGAGCTGACCGGACTGGTGCACATCTCCGGTGTCGAGGATGCAGAGGCGCCGTTGGCGACCATTCGCGACGGCCACCGGGTGCTGGTGGGCGAGGGCGACATCCTTGGCAACGCGGCGCAAATCGACACCTTGCTCAGCAGTGGTTACAGCGGCTACCTGTCGTTCGAACCTTTTGCCGACAGCGTCCATGGTCTGGCGGATATCCAGCAGGCAATCGGCGCGAGCATGAGCCACCTGCAAAAATCTCAAGGCTAATGAAGATCCTCTGTGGGAGCGGCGGTGCGGCGATCCCGCAGTGATCGCATTCCAAGGCACATACCGGATTTAGCTTCAAAGGAAGGTGCAAGCATGACCACAACAAGACTGACCATGGCCCAGGCCCTGGTGAAATTCCTCGATAACCAGTACATCGAGGTCGATGGGGTTCAAAGCAAGTTCGTCGCCGGGATCTTTACCATTTTCGGCCACGGCAACGTACTGGGCCTGGGCCAGGCTCTTGAGCAGGACAGTGGCGACCTGATCGTCCATCAGGGGCGTAATGAGCAAGGCATGGCCCACGCCGCCATCGGTTTTGCCAAGCAGCACCTGCGGCGCAAGATCTACGCCTGCTCCTCTTCGGTAGGCCCCGGTGCGGCGAACATGCTGACCGCCGCCGCGACCGCGACCGCCAACCGTATTCCCTTGCTGCTGTTGCCCGGCGACGTGTACGCCTGCCGCCAGCCGGACCCGGTGCTGCAACAGATCGAGCAGTTCCACGACCTGAGCATCAGCACCAACGATGCGTTCAAGGCAGTGAGCAAATACTGGGACCGCATCAACCGCCCCGAACAACTCATGACGGCGGCGATCCACGCCATGCGTGTGCTCACCGACCCCGCCGAAACCGGCGCAGTGACCCTGGCCTTGCCGCAAGACGTGCAGGCCGAGCCCTACGACTATCCCGATTACTTCCTGCAAAAACGCGTGCACCGCATCGAGCGTCGTCCGGCGACTGAAGCGATGCTCGGTGACGCGCTGGCACTGTTCAAAGGCAAGCGCAAGCCGCTGATCATTTGCGGTGGTGGGGTCAAATACTCGGGTGCCAATGGCGCCTTGCAGGCGTTGGCCGAGCGCTTCGACATTCCCTTCGCCGAAACCCAGGCCGGCAAGAGTGCGGTGGTGTCCAGCCACCCGCTGAACGTTGGCGGGATCGGTGAAACCGGCTGTCTGGCGGCGAACTTGCTGGCCAAAGACGCGGACCTGATCATCGGTGTCGGCACCCGCTACAGCGATTTCACCACCGCCTCGAAATCCCTGTTTCAGCATCCGGATGTGCAATTTCTCAACCTCAACATCAGTCCCTGCGATGCTTTGAAACTCGACGGCGTGCAACTGGTGGCGGATGCCAAAGTCGGGCTGCAAGCCTTGGCTGAAGCCTTGGGCGATTACCGTTCTGCGTGGGGCGATCAACCGCGACAGGCCAAGGTTCAACTGGACGAGGAAGTCGACCGTATCTATCAGGTCGAATACCAGAGCCAGGACTTTATCCCGGAAATCAACGACCACATGGACCCGGCGGTGCTGCGCGAATTCATCGAGCTGACCGGTTCCTGCCTGACCCAGAGTCGTGTGCTTGGCGTACTCAATGAAACCCTGGCCGATGACGCGGTGATCGTCGCCGCCGCCGGCAGCCTGCCCGGTGACTTGCAGCGCAGTTGGCGCAGCAAGGGCGTGAACACTTATCACGTCGAGTACGGCTATTCCTGCATGGGTTACGAGGTCAATGCCGCACTGGGCGTGAAACTTGCCGGGCCTGAGCGCGAGGTCTACGCGCTGGTTGGCGACGGCTCTTACATGATGCTGCATTCCGAACTGGCGACCTCGATCCAGGAGCGCCGCAAGATCAACGTCGTGCTGCTCGACAACATGACCTTCGGTTGCATCAACAACCTGCAGATGGAACACGGCATGGACAGCTTCGGCACCGAGTTCCGGTTCCGCAACCCGCAAACCGGCAAGCTCGACGGCGGTTTCGTGCCGGTGGATTTCGCCATGAGCGCGGCGGCTTATGGTTGCAAGACCTACAAGGTGAGCACGGTCGATGAGCTGCGAACCGCATTGGCCGATGCGCGTTTGCAGACGGTGTCAACGCTGATCGATATCAAGGTTCTACCCAAAACCATGATTCACAAATACCTGTCGTGGTGGCGGGTCGGCGTGGCGCAAGTCTCCACCAGCGCCCGCACCGATGCGGTGGCCAAGACCCTGAATGAACGACTGGCCAAGGCCCGTCAGTACTGATTGCCCCTGATACCCACAACAAATTTTCACAGGAGAATCTTCATGTCATTGCTCTCTCATTCACTGCGGATCGGCGTCATCGGTACCGGGGCGATCGGCCAGGACCATATCCGTCGTTGCAGCCAGACCCTGCTCAATAGCCAGGTCGTTGCTGTAACCGACATCAACTTGCAGCAAGCCGCGAAGGTCGTTTCCGACTTGAAGCTGACCGCTGAGGTCTATCCCGACGGCCATGCGTTGATCAAGGCTCCGGAGGTCGAAGCAATCCTCGTCACCTCTTGGGGCCCGAGCCATGAAGCGTTCGTGCTGGCGGCGATTGCGGCGGGTAAACCGGTGTTCTGCGAGAAGCCGCTGGCGGTCACCGCGGAAGGTTGCCGCAACATCGTCGAGGCCGAAGTGGCCCACGGTAAACGCCTGGTGCAGGTCGGTTTCATGCGCCCCTATGACGAAGGTTATCGGGCACTCAAAGCCGTGATCGACAGCGGTCAGATTGGTGAGCCCTTGATGTTGCACTGCGCGCATCGCAACCCGAGCGTGGGTGAAAACTACAAGACTGACATGGCGATCACCGACACCCTGATCCATGAACTGGACGTGTTGCGCTGGTTGCTCGATGACGATTACGTGTCGGTGCAAGTGGTGTTCCCGCGCAAGAGCAGCAAGGCGCTCGCGCATTTGAAAGACCCGCAGATCGTGCTGCTGGAAACCGCAAAGGGCACGCGCATCGACGTGGAAGTGTTCGTCAACTGCCAATACGGCTACGACATCCAGTGCGAAGTGGTAGGGGAGACCGGCATTGCCAAGTTGCCCGAGCCGTCCCAGGTGCAGTTGCGCAGCGGGGCGAAGTTGTCCAACGCGATTCTGATGGACTGGAAGGATCGGTTTATCGCTGCGTATGACGTTGAGTTGCAGGCATTCATCGATAGCGTGCGGGCCGGGCAGGTGGGTGGCCCGTCAGCGTGGGATGGCTTCGCCGCTGCCGTCGCCGCAGACGCGTGCATTGAAGCGCAGAACAGCGGGGCGATCGTCAAAGTCGGTCTGCCAGACCGCCCACATTTCTACGGCTAACGATGATCGCCTGTGGGAGCGAGCTTGCACGCGATGACGGCGGCACATTCAACATCTATGTGACTGTCAGATCAGCTCGCCCCCACAGGGGAGTGTTACGGCTCAGGTATTGATGAAGGAGAACAAGAACATGCGCATCGCACTGGACCCCTACATGTACCGCACCCTGTCCCTGGGCAAGATGGTCGATAAGGTCGCCGAGCTCGGGTACGAACACATCGAACTCTCGCCCCGGGAAGATTTCCTGCCGTTCTACAAAGCCCCGCGCGTCGACAAGGCGCGGATCAAGGCATTTCGCAAGGCCCTGAGCGACACCGGGGTCAAGCTCTCTTCCTTGTTACCGATGTACCACTGGGCTGCTGCCGACGAAGGCCTGCGTGTTGCCGCCGTTCGCAACTGGAAACGGGCGATTCAGATTGCCGTGGAGATGGACTGCGAGCTGGTCAACACCGAGTTCACCGGCCAGTCAGACAACCCGCTGGTCTGCGAGAACCAGTTCATGCGTTCCATGGACGAGCTGATCCCAGCGTTCGAACGCGAAGGTATCAAGCTTGATATCCAGGCCCATCCTTACGATTTTTGCGAGCGTAACAATGAATCGGTGGACATCATTCGCGGTCTGGATCGCGAGTGGATCAACTACCTTTACGCGGCGCCGCACACCTTTTTCTATGACGATGGCAAAGGCGATATCGCCTCGATGCTCAAGTATGCCGGGTCGAAGTTGAGCCACCTGATCATCGCCGACACTTACAACCACAAGGCGTCTTCCGGGTTGCGCTACATCGTCAATCCGCCGGGTGTCGTCGCCACCGTGCACCAGCATCTGGACATCGGTCAGGGTGAAGTCGATTGGGACGCGTTTTTCGGCACCTTGCGCGAGATTCAGTTCGACGGCATTGCCACGGTTTCGGTATTTGCCTGGGAAGACCGGCCGGATGAATCCAACCGGATGATGCTCGAGCGCGTCAAAAGCGAACTCTGCCATTAACGGTCCCCACAACCCCCAGTGGGAGCGGGCTTGCTCGCGAAAGCGATGTATCAGCCAACATCAATTTTGACTGGTCCGCCGTCTTCGCGAGCAAGCCCGCTCCCACAAGGACGGTGTGTGTCCAGTGAGCGGTTACATAACAATAAGAAGGAATGCACACATGCGGATTGGACTTGTCGGTTACGGCCATGGCGGCCGGTTTTTCCATGCTCCGCTGATCAGCAGTTTGCCGGCGGCGACGTTCGTGGGTGTGGTCACCCGTTCACCGGAACGCCGACAGTTGCTGGCGGCCGAGCACCCAGGGGTGCCAGCGTTCGACAGCATCGGCCAACTGGTGGAGGCCGGGATCGATGTGCTGGTGGTGTCCACGCCGCTCAAGGGCCGTCCGGCGTTGGTACTTGATGGCATCGAACACGGAGTGGCGGTGGTCAGCGACAAACCGTTTGCCGCTGATGCGCAGCAAGCGCAAACCCTGATCACCATGGCCGAGCGCCAAGGCGTACCGCTCAGCGTCTATCAGAACCGTCGCTGGGACTCGGACTTCCTGACCGTGCGCAAACTCATCGAATCCGGTGCGTTGGGCCAAGTCACCCGTTTCCAATCGCGGATCGAACGTTACTCACCACTGGCGGTGAACAACGGCAGTGGTGGTGGTTTTCTTCGCGACTTGGGCAGCCATCTGGTCGATCAGGCGTTGCTGTTGTTTGGTCCGGTGACACGGGTCTACGCCGAACTGGATTACCTGGAAAAAGGCCAGGTCTTCGATAACGGCTTCTTTATGGCCCTGACCCATGTCAGTGGCGTGACCTCACACCTGGGCGGCAGTTGCCTGCAAAACACCCCCGGCCCGCGCTTTCGGGTGACCGGCACCCACGGTTGTTACAGCGTCGATGGTCTGGACGGGCAAGAAGCCTCGGCACTCGCCGGGCTCTCGCCGAAATCCGAAGGTGAGCGCTGGGGTGTGGAAGAACATCGCCGCTGGGGCTGGTTCGAACAGGGCGAGGTGCGCGAACGGGTGCCCTCCGAGCGCGGTTGCTGGAATCAGTTCTATTTACAGCTACAAACCGCGTTGCAGAGCGGTGGCCCACTGCCTGTGGACGCCCGTGATGCACTGGCGACCACCCGCGTGCTGGACGCTGCGCGACTGAGCGCCGAGCGGCATCAAGTGGTGGAATTGAGCCTGTTCGAGAGCTATGGAATCAAATCAGAATAAAATTCTAAAATTAGTTGATATGGAAATTATTTTCCAATAAAGTCGTTTTCAGCGACCTGCCTCGCCACCTGTTTAAACCCTTTTCCCGCTTGCCTGCTTACTGAAATCGTCACGCCTCATCCATAAAACCAACAAGAATGTGGAGAAAGACTTTTCATGAAGACCAAGATCCGCTTTGCCTCACTTGCCTTGTCGCTGATGTTCGCCAGTGGCGCGGCGCTCGCCGATATGAAGATCGGCGTCAGCATGTCCCAATTCGATGACACCTGGCTGACCTACCTGCGCGAATCCATGGACACGAAAGCCAAGTCCTACCCCGATGGCGTACAACTGCAATTCGAAGACGCCCGCAGCGACGTGGTCAAGCAATTGAGTCAGGTCGAAAACTTCATCAGCCAGAAGGTCGATGCCATCGTGGTCAATCCGGTGGATACCGCCGCCACCCGTAAAATCACCGAAGCCGCCGTCAAGGCCGGCATCCCGCTGGTCTACGTCAACCGCCGCCCCGATGACCTGAAACTACCCAAAGGTGTCGTCACGGTCGCCTCCAACGATCTGGAGGCCGGTGAAATGCAGATGCAGTACCTGGCCGACAAAATGGGCGGCAAGGGCAACATCGTGATTCTGCTCGGCGACCTCGCGAACAACTCCACCACTAACCGCACCAAGGGCGTCAAAGAAGTACTGGCCAAATACCCGAACATCAAGATCGAGCAAGAGCAGACAGGTATCTGGTCGCGGGATAAAGGCATGACCTTGGTCAACGACTGGCTGACCCAGGGCCGCAAGTTTGACGCGGTCGTGTCCAACAACGATGAGATGGCGATTGGCGCGGCCATGGCCCTGCAACAGGCAGGCGTCAAAAAGGGTAGCGTGCTGATCGCCGGTGTCGACGGTACGCCGGACGGCTTGAACGCAGTGAAGAAGGGCTCCTTGGCCGTCTCGGTGTTCCAGGACGCCAAGGGACAGGCCGACGGTTCGATCGACACCGCCGTGAAAATGGCCAAAAACGAGCCGGTTGAACAGGCCGTGTGGGTGCCATACCGCTTGATCACCCCGCAAAACGTCGACACGTTCAAATAGCCCGTCCGTTCAATAACAACAATAAATACGCAAGGTTGCGACCGCGACCTTGCTGATGGAGTACCTGATCATGTTCGCTTCAGCGACTGCTTCGATCACCCCTGTAGTGGGTATCCAGCCAACTGCAACACCTGTCGATGAGCCGTACCTGCTGGAGATCGTCAACGTCAGCAAGGGGTTTCCCGGTGTGGTTGCCTTGTCCGAGGTGCAGCTTCGGGTACGCCCTGGTTCTGTGTTGGCACTGATGGGTGAAAACGGCGCTGGCAAATCCACCCTGATGAAAATCATTGCCGGCATCTATCAGCCGGACGCCGGTGAACTGCGCCTGAGGGGCAAGCCGGTGGTCTTCGAAACGCCACTGTCAGCGCTCCAGGCAGGGATCGCGATGATCCACCAGGAACTCAACCTGATGCCGCACATGAGCATCGCCGAGAACATCTGGATCGGCCGTGAGCAGCTCAACGGCTTGCACTTGGTCGATCACCGGGAAATGCATCGCTGCACGGCGAAACTGCTCGAACGCTTGCGGATCAACCTCGATCCGCAAGAGCAGGTCGGCAACCTGAGCATCGCCGAACGGCAGATGGTCGAGATCGCCAAAGCGGTGTCCTATGATTCCGACATCCTGATCATGGATGAGCCGACCTCGGCCATCACCGACAAGGAAGTTGCCCATCTCTTTTCGATCATTGCCGACCTGAAAAGCCAAGGCAAAGGCATTATCTACATCACCCACAAAATGAACGAAGTGTTCGCTATCGCCGATGAAGTCGCGGTGTTCCGCGATGGCGCCTATATAGGCCTGCAACGGGCCGACAGCATGGACAGCGATAGTCTGATTTCGATGATGGTCGGTCGCGAGTTGAGCCAGTTGTTCCCGGTGCGTGAAAAGCCGATCGGCGAGCTGTTGCTGTCGGTGCGCGACCTTAAACTGGACGGCATCTTCAAGGATGTTTCCTTCGACCTGCACGCCGGCGAGATCCTCGGCATCGCCGGGCTGATGGGCTCGGGGCGGACCAACGTTGCCGAAGCGATTTTCGGCATTACGCCAAGCGACGGTGGCGAGATTCGTCTCGATGGCGAGGTGGTGCGCATCAGCGACCCCCACATGGCAATCGAGAAGGGCTTCGCGCTGTTGACCGAGGATCGCAAGCTCAGCGGTCTGTTCCCGTGCCTCTCGGTACTGGAAAACATGGAAATGGCGGTGCTGCCGCATTACGCCGGCCACGGATTCATCCAGCAAAAAGCGTTGCGGGCGTTGTGCGAAGACATGTGCAAGAAACTGCGGGTGAAAACCCCTTCACTGGAGCAGTGCATCGATACCTTGTCCGGTGGTAATCAGCAGAAAGCCTTGTTGGCGCGGTGGCTAATGACCAACCCGCGCATCCTGATTCTCGACGAGCCGACCCGCGGTATCGATGTCGGCGCCAAGGCTGAGATTTACCGGCTCATCGCCTATCTCGCCAGCGAAGGCATGGCGGTGATCATGATTTCTTCGGAACTGCCGGAAGTGCTCGGCATGAGCGACCGGGTGATGGTCATGCACGAGGGCGACCTGATGGGCACCCTCGACCGCAGCGAAGCGACTCAGGAGCGAGTGATGCAACTGGCCTCGGGCATGTCCGCAGTTCACTAATGAATGCTGGCGCTGGCACGGCCAGCGTCGTCGACGCGATAGAAGGGTGAGTAGTTATGAACGCGATACTGGAAAACAAACCGGCAGCGGCGCCGGCCAAGAATCGCCGGCGCTTTCCGACCGAGCTGAGCATCTTCCTGGTGCTGATTGGCATCGGTCTGGTATTCGAAGTGTTCGGCTGGATCGTGCGTGACCAGAGCTTCCTGATGAACTCCCAGCGTTTGGTGCTGATGATTCTGCAAGTGTCGATCATCGGCCTGCTGGCGATTGGCGTAACCCAGGTGATTATCACCACCGGCATCGACCTGTCATCGGGTTCGGTGCTGGCCTTATCGGCGATGATTGCGGCCAGCCTGGCGCAGACCTCGGATTTCTCTCGGGCGGTATTCCCTTCGCTGACCGACTTGCCGGTGTGGATTCCCGTGATTGTCGGGCTTGGCGTCGGACTGTTGGCGGGAGCAATCAACGGCAGCATCATTGCCATCACCGGGATTCCACCGTTCATTGCCACCTTGGGCATGATGGTCTCGGCCCGTGGCCTGGCGCGTTTCTACACCGAAGGCCAGCCGGTCAGCATGTTGTCGGATTCCTACACCGCCATCGGTAGCGGCGCGATGCCGGTGATCATTTTTCTGGTGGTGGCGGTGATTTTCCACATCGCGCTGCGCTACACCAAGTACGGTAAATACACCTACGCCATCGGCGGCAACATGCAGGCGGCGCGTACGTCCGGTATTAACGTCAAACGCCATCTGGTTATCGTCTACAGCATCGCCGGGTTGCTGGCGGGATTGGCGGGCGTGGTGGCTTCGGCCCGCGCCGCCACCGGGCAGGCGGGGATGGGCATGTCCTATGAGCTGGATGCCATTGCCGCAGCGGTCATTGGCGGAACCAGCCTGGCGGGCGGGGTGGGGCGCATTACCGGCACCGTCATCGGCGCATTGATTCTTGGGGTGATGGCCAGTGGGTTCACGTTCGTCGGGGTCGATGCCTATATTCAGGACATCATCAAAGGCTTGATCATCGTGGTCGCGGTGGTCATCGACCAATACCGCAACAAGCGCAAACTCAAGCGCTGACTCTGACGGCAAACAGCGAGGGCCTGTTCTGGCTCTCGCTTCACCACATCCCCATTATTTTCAGCCATGGTGTTGCCACGCATCATGAGGGCTGTCGGTGAGTCGACCGTTGTGCTGATCAGTCCAGCAACACAGTAGAAAAATCGGAAAAAGCGGCAAATTGCTGGCCCCCTGCTTGCACTTTGATCGGCAAACTCGCTTTTTTTCAAAAGGTTAGGTTGGCCACATGCGGACGATTGTCATCACCGTTGCAACGCTTTCCCTGGCTGTCTTTGCCGCGGGGGTTCAGGCAAGGGCATTGAGCAAAAACCATCGCTTTGCCTGTACCTGGGGTGCCGATATCGCAGCCGGTGCGCAGCAATCGAAACTGTCCGGAATCTCACTGTACGGCGCACGCAAGCGCTTGCAGGTCCGCAAGTTCCAGCAGCCATGGATGCGTATGACCGCCATGGGCATCACCGAACAAACCTACAACAGCTCCTCGCGGCTCAGACCGGCGGCAATCAAGCAAACCTACTATGAACAATGCGTGCGGCATGAACTGGCACAGCGTTAAGCCAAAAGCCCAACCCGAACAGGTTGGGTTTTTTCATGCGCGCTGAAACGCAGGCTCACTTGTCGCTATCGCAATTGACCATCCACGACACGCCAAAGCGATCCACCAGCATGCCAAATCGTGCGGCCCAGAAGGTCGCTTCCAGCGGCATGTCGACGCGACCGTCCTTGGCCAGCGCGTTAAATATCCGCTCGGCTTCGGCAATGCTGTCGACGTTCAGGGAAATTGAACAGCCACTCATGCCCTGAGTCGGGCGGTCGGGCGTGGTGTCCGAAGCCATGATCATCTGATCGCCGACTTTCAGGCAGGTATGGATGATCAGGTGCCGATGTTCTTTTGCAACGTGCTCCGCAGCGGGGGATTCACCAAAAGAGGTCATCGCCTCCAGTTCGCCGCTCAGGGCTTGCTGATAAAAAGTGAAGGCTTCTCGGCAGTCGCCGTTGAAGATCAGGTACGGGTTGATTCTCATGTCTTTGCTCCCGGCAGTCAGGCGTCGAGTGGCGGTTGTACGGCGTGTTCCACGATGGGCGGTTAAAACATAGCAGAGGTTTTGACGTCGGGATCGAGCGGGTTTCTCCCGATGTTTTTCAAATGAAAAGACACCGGGCAAGCCCCGGCTCAGTCGACGATGACGTGCTCGTCGTCGTCACCCAGGCATATGGTCAATTGCTGACCCTCCTTGCTGAACGCGCAATGGGGTAGCTCAAGGTGCGTGGCAATTTTGATCGGCGCGCCGATAAAAACAACGGCTATGAGGATCGCCACCACAGACCTGCCGATCATTGCAAAGCGGGACGGCTGGCCGCTGCTGTGGCTTTTCTTGAGTCTTGAGCGCAAAAAAAGACCGAACAGCATGAAGCCTGCGCCGATCAACATTGCGCTGCCGATTTCATGGGGGCTGATGCTGTAGATCCGTTGTTCTGCATCGTCTGGATAGTTGACTAACCACCAGGCGCCCATGCCAAGTGGCAAAAGCCCTGCGGCGATGCAGGCATGGATCGATCCAGGCAAGCGCACTAGCAGGCTTATCAACAAAACCACTGTGGTCAGAACCCAGGCGCTGACAAACATTTGCCCGCCCATGCCGCCCATGAAGGTGCCACCGACATCGATCGGTGTCATCAGATTCCAGTCATAAAAAGCGCTGTGCAGCAGCAGCGTCAGAGCCGCGAGCCAGCAGAGAGGGTAATAGAGCCATAGGGCATTGGGGCGAGATAACACGTTGAGTCCTTTTCGTGGTGTTTGGCGCACGCCAGTATGCCGAGGAATTCGCACACTATGAAATTCAATCGTTGCGCTGGAGTACCATGGCGCACTGTCATCACCTGCCGAGTTCAACGTCCTATGCCTTCATTTTCCCGCGTCACTTCCTTGTTTGACCAAGCGCAGCGTGCGTTGCGGTTGGTCTGGGGGACGTCGCGAGGTTTGTTTCTGGGGCTGGTGCTGGCGACGCTGATTGCCGGGATGCTGCCGGCACTGGCGGCGTGGTTGGGCCAGCGCATTGTCGATGCCGTGGTCGCGGCGATGCAGCTGCACGCGCAGCACGGCAGTGCGCCGCTGTGGCCAGTGTTGCGATATGTGCTGATGGAGGCGGGGGTATTGGCGTTGTTGTCCGGCACACAGCGGGCGCTGTCGGTGCAGCAGTCGCTGTTGCGGGTGCAGTTGGGCCAGAAGGTCAACACGATGATTCTGGAGAAGGCGCAGACACTCTCTCTGGTGCAGTTCGAGAACTCCGAGTTCTACGACAAGCTGGTGCGGGTGCGTCGCGAAGCCTCGACGCGGCCACTGGCGTTGGTCATGAAGTCGCTGGGATTGATCCAGAACCTGATCATGCTGATCAGCTTCGGCGTGCTGCTGGTGCACTTTTCGCCGTGGGCGCTGGTGCTGTTGGTGGTCGGGGCGCTGCCGGTCTTCTTCGCCGAGGCGCATTTCTCCGGTGATGCGTTTCGCCTGTTCACCCGTCGCGCGCCGGAGAGTCGACAGCAGAGTTACATCGAGACGCTTCTTTCCCACGAGGCCTATATCAAAGAGGTCAAACTGTTCGGCTTCGCACCGCTGTTGCTGCAACGCTACCGCGACACGTTCGCCAGACTCTATGCCGAAGACCGGCGATTGACGTTGCGTCGTGATGGCTGGGGTTTCGGTCTTGGATTGCTTGGCACCGCGGCGTTCTACGTGGCCTACGCCTGGGTGGTGATCGATGCCGTGCAGGGCGACATCAGTCTGGGCCAGATGACCATGTATCTGGTGCTGTTCAAGCAAGGGCAGAGCGCTGTGAGCAGTAGCCTGAGCGCGATCAGTGGTCTGTACGAAGACGGCCTGTACCTGACGAGTCTTTATGAATACCTCGCTGAACCGGTGCTGGCCGATACCGGTCACCTGACCGTCGGCGCGCAACCGGGCGATGGTCTGCGTTTCGAAAACGTCGGTTTCTGTTACCCGGGTGCCAGCCGCCCGGCACTGCAAAGCATTGACCTGCATCTGGTGCCGGGCAACAGCATGGCGTTGGTGGGGGAAAACGGTTCCGGCAAGACCACGCTGATCAAGTTATTGACCCGCCTCTACCGTCCCGATCAAGGACGCATTCTGCTGGATGGCAGCGATTTGCAGGATTGGCAGGAAACCGCGTTACGCCGTCGCATTGGCGTGATTTTCCAGGATTACATCCGCTACCAGTTCAGCGTCGGGGAAAACATCGGCGTCGGCGATACGCTGGCGTTCAACGACCAACAACGCTGGAAGGAGGCCGCTGCCGAAGGGATGGCGGCGCCATTCATCGAAGGGCTCGACCGTGGTTATGCCACGCAGTTGGGGCGCTGGTTTGCCGGTGGCCAGGAGTTGTCCGGCGGGCAATGGCAGAAGATTGCGTTGTCCCGGGCGTATATGCGCCGTGATGCCGACATCCTGATCCTCGATGAGCCAACCTCGGCCCTGGACCCGGCGGCGGAAGCAGCGGTGTTTGAGCATTTCAGCCAGCACACGGAAGGGCGCATGACCTTACTGATTTCCCATCGTTTTTCCAGCGTGCGCAATGCCGATCACATCATCGTGCTGCAACAAGGAAAGATTCTGGAACAGGGTGGCCACGGTGCGCTTATCGCCGCGGCCGGGCATTACGCGCAACTGTTCGATTTACAGGCGCGTGGTTATCGTTAGGTGTCCCGTGCGCTGCGCACAGTCGTGGGGCCGGCCATACGTGGAGCGGGTTTGGTTTGCATCAACGCATCAATAGCCTTGCGATAATCCTGCCCGCCCAACGCCATGCTGTTGTTGTGCGTCGCTCCAGGCACCAACAGCAAGCGTTTGGGTTGCTCCGCCGCGTTGAACAGTTGTTCGCTGAAACGTGGCGGGACGAAGGCGTCGGCCAAACCATGCACCACCAGCAGCGGCATATGAATCTCGGCGATCTTGTCGATGGAATCGAACTTCTGCGACAGCAGCCAGCGCACCGGCAGCGAGGTGTTGGCCACCGCCGCGGCGACATCCGCCAGTGAGGTGAACGTGGACTCGATCACCAGTCCGCGCACGGGCAGTGGCGTGTGATCACGGGCGGCGTCCTGTCCGAGTTCGGCTGCCAGATCGATTGCCACGGCACCGCCGAGGGAGTGACCGTAGATCAGGCGTTTGTTCGGATCCGGTTGCAACAGCTTGAAACGCTCCCACGCCACTCGGGCGTCCTCATAAACACTGCTTTCTGACGGCAGATCACCCTTGCTCTTGCCAAACCCACGGTAATCGATGGCCAGCACCGAATAGCCCGCTGCGCGCAGTTGCTCGATGCGGAACAACTGCCCGGTGAGGTTCCAGCGCACGCCGTGCAGATAGAGGATGGCCGGGGCATTCTTGCGTTCTGCAGGCCACCACCAGGCATGAATGTTTTGCCCGGCCTTGAAACGTTTGGGTTGCAGATCGAGTTCCTGCACGCTGCCGGGCAAGCCGTGATACCAACCCGCCGTGCCCGGTTCGATGCGAAACAGCAGTTTGCGCTCGGTATGTTCCAGCACGGCACAACTCGCCGGCACGCCGATAATCAACGCGGCCATGCAGGCGAATGCCAAGCGGCGACGTCGCAGACGCGTCATGAAGGAAAGGAACATTAAACGGTTCACCAGTGCGCAGACAAAGAACGCTTTTTACCAGATGTCTCGGTCTGCGCACGATATTTTCGACCATCGCCCGTGTGCAACGATTACAAAATGCTGCGACGGCTCAGTCCACGCGCAGCACGATTTTGCCGATGTGGTCGCCGGCTTCCATGTGGGCATGGGCTTTGGCCGCTTCGGTCAGTGAATAGACTTTATCGATCATCGGCAGGCAGCGCCCCTCGGCCAGCACCGACCATACGTGTTCGCGCAGTTGATCGGCGATCGCGGCTTTCTCGGCAGCGGTGCGTGCGCGCAGCAGAGAACCCGTTACAACGGCGCGTTTGCCGAGGATTGCCAGCAGATCAATGTCATTGGCCCGGGCGCCGCCAAGGAAGCCGAGCATCACTACCCGTCCATCCATCGCTAGGGTGCTGATGTTTGCGTTGAGGTAGGAGGCGCCCATGATGTCGAGAACGATATTCACACCTTGACCAGCGGTTTTCTCGGCGATGACGTCAGCGAAATTCTCTTCGCGATAGTTGATTGCCTGACCGCCCAGCTTACGGATCACTGCGCATTTCTCGGCGCTACCGGCCGTGGCAAATGCCTCAATGCCGAACTCACGACACAGCATCAGCGCGGTGGTGCCGATGCCGCTGGTGCCACCGTGAATCAGCGCACGTTGCCCGCTGCTGGCACCACCTAGGCCGAACAGGTTAGCCCACACGGTAAAAAAGGTTTCCGGGATCGCGGCGGCCTGCACCCAATCAATCCCGGCGGGGATTGGCAGGGTCTGGCCGGCCGGTACTGCGCAATATTCGGCATAACCGCCGCCATTGGTCAGCGCGCAAACGCTGTCGCCAAGCTCAAACTGGCTCACACCGGCCCCGAGCGCGACCACTTCGCCGGCCACTTCCAGACCGGGGATCGGGTTCATCCCGGGCTTCATCGGGTATTTGCCGGCGCGTTGCAAGGCGTCTGGCCGGTTGATGCCGGCGGCGTGAACGCGGATCAGCACTTCACCCTCAGCGGCGACCGGCAACGGTACGCGTTTGGCTTGCAGAACATCAGGGGCGCCGGGTTCAGTGATTTCAATTCGAGTCATTTCGTTGGGTAAGGACATGTCGATTCCTGTTGCTAGAGGGTCTGTAGATGGGAGCGCGGCCTGCAGGCAATGATTCCCTTCAATTTTCACAGACGTGCGGTTCAGACGCAGAGGGTAGCCATTTCAGGGCATGCTCCAACAAAACCGCCACCGTGATCGCGCCGGCGGCGATCATGAACAGCCAGGCGTGATGGCCCCCCGTGGCATTGAACAACGCCGAATAGGCAAACCCGGCCAGCGCCTGAAACGTGGCAAACGATACGGTGGCGCGGCTCCAGGCGATTTGCTGGCGATGATGATCCGGCACCAGTTCATGCACACGGGCCAAGGCCAGTGGCACGATACCGGGCGGGAATGAACCGATAATCACCGCCAGCACGGCCAGGGCCATGAAGGCGTGGGAAAACGCCAGCAGCCCCAGCGCAATCACCTGCACCATCAATACCAGCCGGATGCCTATCCGCGCGCCAAGTCGATCAGCGAGAAAACCATAACTCACCGGCCCGACAATCGCGCCCAGGCCATACATGACCCACACCCGTGCACCCATATGCGCCCCGGCACCGAGCCCGCGAGCCACGTAATCCACCAGGAACACCATGGCCGGCACCAAACCTGCGGCCATGAACGCATATTGGCCGAACAGCAAATAGACGGCGGGAGGTGTTTGCTCAACCGGCACAACCTCGTGAGTCGCAATCGCATGCGGTAAATCGGCGGGCCAGCCAAACCAGCTCAGTGCGGTCAGCAACAACGACAAACCGCCCAGTCCCAACCAGGTGGCCTGCAGGCCCAGGCCCAGCAGCGGCGGCACGATTGTCCCAGAGCCGGCAATCCCCAGGCCGATACCGAGAAAGATTGCACCACTGGCCAGCCCTTTACGGGACGCCGGCACATGGGGCAGGACGGTTGCCGCCACCAACACCATGATCGCGCCACCGGTAATCCCTGACAGCAAACGCCAGCCAAAGAACCAGCTCACCGACAACGGAAACGCACAGGCAAAAAACGCGGCGGTGACCAGCAGCATCATCAGTCGCAGGGCGTTTTTATTGCCAAGTTGCCTAGCTATCGGCCGACCGAGCAGGGCGCCGATCAGGTAACCGACCAGATTGGCCGCGCCGAGATAGACCACGTCGTTGGCAGAAAACCACTGCGCCTGAATCAGCGAGGGAATCAGCGGTGTGTAGGCGAAGCGCGCCAGGCCGATGCTGACCAGGCTGGCGCAGAGTCCGGCGAAGATCGGTAACGCTGAGGATGATGTACGCATGGGAGCGATCCTGAGAGGTATATGGCGCTCAGGATATCGGCTATTGTTGCTGCGCTGGTGCAGCGAGTTGGCATCGTATTGATGCATATTTGCATCATCAGGAGGCAAGATGAATTGGGACGATGCGCGGGTATTTCTCGCGGTATGCAGGGAGTCGACGTTACGCGGCGCGGCGCGGGTACTGGGCGTGGATCAGGCGACTGTCGGAAGACGGGTCACGGCGTTGGAAAAGTCGCTGAGTGCGACGTTGTTTTTGCGCACGTCCGACGGTTACGCGTTGACAGCGGTCGGCGAAGCGGCGCTTAAAAGCGTCGAAAAAATGGAGCACTCGGCGCTGGAGCTGGAGCGGCAGATTCAGGGCCTGGACGATCGCCTGACCGGCAACGTGCGCGTCAGCACCACCGATTCGCTGGCCATCGATTTCCTGATCCCGGCCATCGCCCGACTGCACGTTCTGCACCCGGACGTGCGCGTGCAACTGGATGCTTCCACGCAGATCCTCAGCCTGGCCAAGCGCGAGGCGGATATCGCCGTGCGCAACACCCGTCCCGACAATCCAGACCTGATCGCTCGGCGGATTGCCCGCTGGCCGGTGGGATTGTTTGCGTCACAGGCGTATGTCGACGCCAAGGGCATCCCTCAGCAAGGTACGGCGTTTGAGGGGCATGACCTGGTGGTTTACGAACCCTATCTAAAGGGTAACAAGGACATGACACTGGTCTGCGAGCCGTTGCATCGCGGGCGAATCGTCGCCAGCCTGAGTTCCAGCTTGTTGGTGCGTCGCTCGATTGCGGCGAGCCTGGGTGTAGGAGAAATCCCTGTTTACATGGGCGAACGTGATGGCCTCGTCAACCTCTGGCCGGCGCGCAATCGCCCACAACCCTATGAAGTGTGGCTGGTGACCCACGCAGACTTGCGCCATACAGCGCGGGTAAGGGCCGTGATCGAGCAGATTGTCGAAGCGTTTGCGCGGGAGAATGAGTGAGCGCTGAGTGGCTTTGGAGAAGCTACGTAGCCTGACGAAACAGCCTACACCCAGAGCAGAATCCGCTGGCTTGTGGACGTTGGGGAGGGGCTCTATGGTTGTTGCAGTTCGCGGTGATACAACACTCGCTTTTTGAGAGATGAGCCAGGAAAGGTATCGGTAACCCAAGGAAGGGGATCGGATTGAAAGCCAGGGAATTTGAGCACTATCAACGTATCAACACATCGAACACAGGTCCCGACACTCAAGCCATGAACGCTATCAGCCGTGAAGAATTCAACGCCAGGATCGAGACCATTGAGGCAAGGATGGATGCTCGGGTCCAATCTGTGTCGGCGAAAATCGAGGGATTTCTGGAGGTTCAGACCGAGCGAGACAAGGCTCTGCTCGAACGCTACAACGCCATTGCTGCAAATGTGCAGCAGATCGCTCTTGAGTCAAAAGAGGCGGTCCGACAGGCCTCTACGATCAAGGCAAATTATTGGGCTTCAACCGCGGTGTATTTTCTTGGCATCGTCGGCATAGTCGTTGCGACTTATTACGCCAATCAGGCCAATGTCTTTGTAGCGATTCAAACGACTCTATCGGAGGTTCAAGCAGGCAAGGTTACCCCTCCACCTAACCCCGCGATGTTGCCATTACCGATCACGCCACCCTAAAAAACGGCCTTCAAAAGAAGGCCGTTTTTGTGGGCGTTAAACACTCGTTTATGGCATCTGCGGCAACTCCTGCGGCCGCAAGTCAAACACCAGCACTTCGGCATCCACGCCATTGCTCAAGGTCAGCACCTGCTCCTCGCGAACCCGCACGCCGTCACCTTCCTGCAACCGCTGGCCGTTCAGTTCAACGCTGCCACGCGCCACATGCACATAGGCGTAACGGTTGGCCGGCAATTCCAGCGTGGCGCTCTCTTTGCCATCGAACAGCCCGGCGAAGACTCGCGCATCCTGGCGCACGGTCAGCGAACCATCACGGCCATCCGGCGAGATGATCAGTTGCAGGCGACCGCGTTTTTTCTGCGCACTGAAATGCTCCTGTTGATAGCGCGGTTTGGCCCCGCCGACGTCCGGCACGATCCAGATTTGCAGGAAGTGCACAGGCTTGGTCGCCGAGTGGTTGAACTCGCTGTGCGCCACGCCACTGCCGGCGCTCATTAGCTGCACATCGCCGGGGCGAATCACTGAGCCTGTGCCCAGGGTGTCTTTATGTTCCAGCGCGCCTTCGAGCACGTAGGAAAAGATCTCCATGTCGCGATGTGGGTGCTGGCCGAAGCCTTTGCCGGCGGCAACACGGTCATCGTTGATCACCAGCAGATCGGAAAAACCCTGTTCACGCGGGTTGCGATAGCTGGCGAAAGAAAAGGTGTGGAACGACTTCAACCAGCCATGATTAGCGAGGCCACGATCGGAGGCTTTACGAAGAGTCAGCATGATGAAATCTCCTTGCGGGACGTGAATTCGTCCGAGTGAGGAGAAGGTTACTGTTTACTTTGCGATGCAATAAGTAGATGAAAATTGAAATACTGTCCCTCTCAGGTTGACAGTTTTGCGGTTCAGTTCACGCATTCTTTTTTAACGACTTCGTTGCACTTGGCCATAATGCTCACTCTGCCTCATGCCTTTCATTTTTGCTCTCAGTGAAGTCTCCCCATGAAAACCGTGGCAATGGTGTTGTTCCCCGACTTTCTTCTGCTCGACATGGCCGGGCCGCTGGAGGTGTTTTCGGTTGCCAACCGGTATTTGAAACCGCAACTGCATTATCAATTGACCACCCTTGGCACTGAACGCGGCCCTCTACGCGCATCCAACGGTGTGCAAGTGCTGGCCGACTGCTCTATCGAAGACGCACCGCAGCGCTATGACTTGTTGCTGGTGCCCGGTGGTCCCGGCGCTTACGACGAAAAGCCTCCCGCATTGCTCGCTTGGCTAAAAGAGGCCGTCCCGCGCGCCGAGCGCTACGGCTCGATCTGCACCGGCGCGTTCATTCTTGGGCATGCCGGATTGCTCGACGGTTATCGCGTCACCACGCACTGGAATTACACCGAACGCCTGATCAAGGCATTCCCGAAGGCGAGCGTCGCGACCGATCAGATTTTCATTGAGGATCGCAACCTGATTTCCTCGGGGGGGGTCACTGCCGGCATCGACCTTGCGCTGGCGTTAGTCGCCCAGGATCACGGCAAGAAGCTGGCTCAGGATGTCGCCAAAGTGTTGCTGGTGGTGATGAAACGTCAGGGCGGGCAGGCGCAGTTCAGCCCATTGATGGCAGCAGTGGCGCCCCAGGAAACCCCGATCACGCGGGTGCAGAATTACGTGCTGGAACACCTCGACGAAGCCTTTAGCGTCGAACGCATGGCCCATTTGGCGAATATGAGTACGCGGCACTTCGCGCGGATTTTCGCCCGTGACATCAATATGACTCCCATGGAATTCCTGCAGAGTGCGCGCATCGACTGCGCGCGCAACCTGTTGGAAACCAGTGATCTGCCATTGAAGACCGTGGCCTACAAGAGCGGTTTCGGCAGCGTGCGGCACATGCGCTTGTTGTTCGCTGAAAAGCTCGGTCTGACGCCTGTGCAGTACCGCGAACAGTTCAGCTAGAGCCATTGTGTCCGTCACGCGCACTCGTATGTCCGTGATGCGCCCTGTGTGGTGGTTGTACCGTCACCCGGGACTGCCAAGATAGCGGGTATGAACAACCGCCACGATTTGAACCCGGCGTCGGTGCTGTATTTCGGCCCCTACGCGTTTCATTTGCGCCAACGGTTGATCCTGGAAGGGGATCGGCCACTGCGTATGGGCGGGCGTGCGCTGGACATTCTGCAGGTGCTGGTCGAGCGAGCGGGGCGCGTGGTCAGAAAGGAAGAGTTGATTGCGCGGGTCTGGCCGACGTCAGTGGTTGAGGAAATCAACCTTCGCGTTCACATCGCGGCACTGCGCAGAGCATTGGGTGAGGGTGAGAAGGGGCACCGCTACATCGTCAATGTGCCGCAATGCGGCTATCGCTTCGTAGCCCCGGTGCACGGTGACAGCACCGGGCAAGTGGTGTTCGAAGGTCTGCAAGCGCCCCTGCACAACTTGCCGGCGCGACTGACGCCGGTCACGGGTCGCGATTCATTGGTGGGTGCCATGGTGCGGCAATTGCCGCTGTGCCGGCTGATGACCGTGACCGGCCCGGCGGGCGTCGGCAAAACCACCGTCGCGTTGCGCGCGGCAGAGTTGTTGCTGGAGCATTTTCGTGAAGGCGTGTGGCTGGTGGATCTGTCTGTGATCGACGAGCCCGCGTTGCTGTTCGATCATCTGCTGCAAACACTCGAAACCGATCTCGACACGCTATCTCGCCGCCACACCTTGCTGGTGCTGGATAACTGTGAGCACCTGCTAGACGCTTGCAAGGCGTTGGTTGAACGCTTATTGGACGCTGCGCCAAGGCTGTCGATTCTTGCGACCAGTCGTGAAGCCTTGCACGCCAGCCTGGAGACCGTGCAACAACTGCCGCCGCTGGCCATTCCCAAATCCACGGCACTGAACAGTGTTGCAGAAGTCATGGGTTATTCGGCGGTGCAGTTGTTTGTCAGTCGTGCCCGCGCGCGGCAGCAGGGATTTACTTTGCGCGAACAGGATCTCAACGCTGTGCGTGACATCTGTCGGCGACTCGATGGTTTGCCGCTGGCGATTGAACTGGCAGCGGCACACATCGATGCTTTGGCGATGGTCGGGTTGCAGGCCCAACTCGACAACTGTCTACAGATGCTCAGTCATGGTCGGCGGACCGCCGTGCCCCGTCATCAAACCCTGACGGCCGCGCTGGACTGGAGTTATCAGCACCTGAGCAAGCAGGAACAACGGGTGTTGCACCGACTGTCGGTGTTCCAAACGGCTTTTGCCCTTGATGCCGCGTTGAGTGTGATCAGTTGCGCACAAATGCCGCCCTCGATGCTGGCCTTGATGATTGAGCGGTTGGCGCAGAAATCGTGGCTGGTTGTGGTGCGGGGCACCGGTGGGCTGCGCTATCGCATGCTCAACACCACCCGGCGTTATGCTCGCGAACGACTGGAACGCAGTGGCGAGTCGAGTGATTTCGAACACCGCCATGCACGCAGCCTAAGCCGCAGCCGTTGGCCTTCAGACTCGCAGTTGACTGCTCAACTCGTCGAGTAGCGAGCGCACCTTGCGCAAGTCCGGCGTGGCGTAGCCTTCGGTGAAGCGTTGATAGATCGGGTTCAGCAGATCCAGCGCTTCGCGGCAGCGGTTTTGCCGTTGCCACAGTTGGGCCAGCGACGTGGCGCTGCGAAGTTCCCAAGCCAGGGCGCCCTGGGTTTGGGCGATCGAGAGTGCTTGTTGCAATACTTCTTCTGCCTGGCGGGTATTGCCGCCCGAACACCCTGATTCTTCAGCCAACAACCGATCCGCGCGAGCGCGCAAAATCTCCGCTGTACTCCAACCCGCTGCGCCGCTTTGCGCGCGTTCAAGCAGTGCATCATCAACAAATCCGCTGTCCAGGGTCACCATGACTTCTCTGACCAGACCGCTGCTGTCCAACGGCATTGGCGTGGCGCTATCCGCGTCGATCACCTGCGCGTAGTGCCGCGCCCACGTATAGAACAGCATGACCGAATGCTTCTGCGCCTGCTCGAGCAACAGATGCAGCAGCGCACGGGCGTTTTGCCGGTCACCGTTGTAATGAGCAATCAAACAACTGGCCAGCGCCAAGGTGTAACAGATCGAGGTGCCGTGATTGATCTGCACGGCAATATCCAGCGCCTGCCGTGCGGTGCGCCAGGCTTGTTCCGGGAAGCCTTGCAGCCACAGCACACGGGCGAGCACTGTCAGCGAGGCGACGCTCTGGTCGTACTGCACGCCAAAACCGTGGGTAAAACGGTTGAGGTGGCCGCTGTGTGCCATACGTTCAATCACCTGCTCGGCATGCATGCGCGCCTGCGTCTGGTCGCCAGCGTAGTGCAAGGCCAGCACCCGCAACCGGTGCATGCTCAGCGACAGCAGCGGGTCGCCATGCAGGCCAATGCGGTCGAACTGCTCGCTCTGCTCCAGCGCTGCCTGGTAATGACCGCAACTGAGATTGACCGCCATGTGTCCGGACACTGCCCGCAGTTGCCCGGCGATATCGTCGTGTGCTTGCGCCAGCGTACGGGCGTCGACGAAGGCTGCGATGGTTTCCGGGGTGCCACCCCAGGTGTGGTAGCAGGCACTGCCGAGCGCCAGTTTCAGAGCGATTTTCACACGCGGACAAGGTTCGGCGGCCTTGTCGAGCAGGGCCAGCGCCTGACGCACGTAACCGCCGTACTCCTTGAGCAGCGACAACTCTTGCCACAACGGTGCCGAGGTCGCGGCCAGATAAATCCCCACTTCATCGGGCCCGGCACCGTTCAGGCTCCAGTCCAGCGCAGCACGCAAGTCTTCGAGACCGCGTGCATAGCGTTCGATCCACAAAGCGGTCGAGGTGCTCTCCCAATCACTTTGCGCTTGATGCATCAGCGCCAGGCAGCGTTCGGCGTGGCGTTTGCGGGTGTCGGCAAGCTCCGCGCAGTGGTCGAGTTTTTCCAGGGCGTAGCGCCGGGTGGTGTCGAGCAAACGGTAAAACACTTCTTCATCACCGACCTCGACGTTGAGCAGAGATTTGGCGACCAGTTGTGTGACGGAGCCAAAGACCTCGTCGGGTTCAATGTGCTGACCGACAATCACGGCGGCAGCGGACTCCAGTGTGAAACCGCCACGAAAGACGCCCAATCGTCGCAAGCAAGTCTGTTCGCAAGGCGTGAGCAGATTGAAGCTCCAGTCCAGCGTCGCGCGCAGGGTATGGTGGCGTTCCAGGCTGCTCTGATTACCTGCTGGCGAGGCGGGCAGGCGCCCCTGCAATTGGCTCAGCAAACCGCTCAGCCCCAGTTCGCTGACTTGCGCCGCCGCCAGTTCCAGTGCAAGTGGAATACCGTCCAGCCGTCGGCAGATTTCAATGACATGAGGCAACTCGGCATCCTGCAATTCGAAGCTCTCGTGAGCCGCAAGGGCTCGTTCGGCAAACAGCTGCAGTGCAGAAAAGCTCAAGGCTTGCGCACGATCGAGCACCGCAATCGGCGGCGGGTAATCCAGGGATTCCAGGCGCTGCACATACTCGCCTTCGGCGCGCAGACTCTCACGGCTGGTGGCCAGAATGTGCACTTGCGGCGCGCCGCGCAAAATGTGCTCGCTGAGCAGTGCTACGGCATCGATCAGGTGTTCGCAATTGTCGATCACCAGCAACATCTGCCGTTTGCTCAAGCCGTGGATCAGCCCGTTGAGCGGTTCGCCATCGTGCAGCGACAGGTCGAGCAAGGTCGCCAGGTGCGAGCAGATCATTTGTGGGTCGTTGATTGGCGCCAGGTCCAGCAGCCGGATGCCGTCCGGGTAGTAGCCGATCATCTGTTCGGCCACACGCAGGGCCACGGTGGTTTTGCCGATCCCGCCGGGGCCGACCAACGTGATGCAGCGCTGACGTGGCAGTTGGGCCACCAAACTGTCGACCAGTGGCTGACGGCCAATCATCCTCGTGCGGCGCAGCGGCAGGTTATGCCGGGTGCCGCTATCGGCGAGCGGGCGCTGCCCGATGGACTCCAGCAGGATCGGCGCGACAAAGCTGTAGCCGCGCTGCGCCACCGTGATGATGTAGCGCTGGCCGGCCTGACCGTCGCCAAGGGCTTTGCGTAGCGCCGCCATGTGCACCCGCAGGTTGATGTCTTCCACAACACTGTTCGGCCAAACCTCGGCGATCAACTGCTGCTTGCTCACCACTTCGCCGGCGTTCGCCAGCAGGATCAGCAGAATGTCCATGGCACGTCGCCCCAGGCGCAACGGCTGGTCGCCCTCAAGCACTAGCCGTTGTCCGGGATGGATCCGATAAGGGCCGAAACCGATGGCCTGATTCGGGGAAAGACTCAACAGCTCACTCCTGCAATGTTTTTTATGATCCTGCCCGTGCTGTGCGAAGCCTTTGTGACGAGCAGGGCGGAGGAAGAGAACAGCGCACGCAAGCCCTCTAATCCGCAGTATCCGGACATATTCCTCAGGTTCTTGCCTGCGTGCAACGTGCAGACGGACGGCCTCGATGAACGCGAATCGGCGCAACCCCCGTTTTTACGGACTGCCATGTTCCAAGCCGCGTCTTTAGGCGCGCCACAATTAACAACGATTAACTCGTCTGTGTCCGGTCTAGCCCCAAAAATCCAGTGAGGCAAGTTCAGCTTCAGGCACAGGCCTGCTGGCTGCAATGGAATGCACACGTCCGGAGGACGGCGCAATGAGCAACGTGGTGGTTGTCTATCACAGCGGCTATGGGCACACGCGGGTCATGGCCGAAGCCGTAGCGCAAGGCGTCGAACGACATTCGGGCAGCATCTGTCGGTTGATTGCGGTAGAGGAGGTGGATGCACATTGGGATGAGCTGCATCGCGCCGATGCGATCATCTTCGGTGCGCCGACCTACATGGGCAGCGCTTCGGCGGGGTTCAAGCAATTCATGGAGGCCAGCGCGGCGTTCTATCTGGCCAAGCCGTGGCGCGACAAAATCGCCGCCGGGTTCACCAACTCGGGCAGCCTGTGTGGTGACAAGCTCAATACGCTGCTGCAAATGGCGGTGTTTGCCGCGCAACATTCGATGATTTGGGTCGGTCTCGACCTGCTTCCGGCGCGTTCAGCGGCCGGGTGCTTTGATGGGCAATTGAATCGTCTCGGCAGCTCACTTGGCGCCATGTCGCAATCCAATGTCGAACAGACGCCCGACCAGGCGCCACCGCCTGAAGACCGGTGCACAGCGGCGCACTTGGGCGAGCGGGTAGCGCGTCTGGCGCAGCGCATGGCGCAGGCGTGAGTAGCCCCTACAAAGCGATGCAAACACTCGCGGCTGGCGCAGGCTGCGATCGTTTGATTTTGCTGTCTTGCGCCTCACGACAGCGCCAAGCGAACGGATTGATCCCTTCGCTGCGGGTGAAGATGTGACAGAAGTGCGCCTGATCGCAGAAGCCGCACTCCAGGCTGATTTGCGTCAGGCTCAAGTCGGTGTGCAAGATCAAAAGCTTGGCGCGGGCGATGCGTTGGGTGCGGATCCATTCTTGCGGTGAGAGCCCGGTGCTGCACTTGAACGCCCGGGAAAAGTGACTGCGCGACAGCGAACACGCCTGTGCCAGTTCCGTGACTTCCAGGCTGTCGTCGAGTCGCTCGAGAATCAACTGTTTGACCCGCCGTTCGCGTTGCGGGCTGAGACCGCCGAGGCGTGGTGTGTGAGGTTCGCTGGCAGGGGCGAGGGCGACGCAGTGTTGTACGTGAACCATGGCCAATGTCCGTGTCGGTGGGGAACGCATGCTCGGCACTTTCCCCCAGGTCAAAAAAACAACGTTTCGCTGAGGGTTTCATTGTTGGGCGGGGCTGCAGGGCTGACGAGTTAAACGTTGTTAATTGCGCCGCGAAGCGTTGAACTCAGCACATCGCTGCAAGTCGGCGGGTGGCAGATCGGCGAAGATGACGACGATATAAAGCGCCCGTTTGTGGCTGCTGAGGGTGAATCAATTAGGGAGGTACACATGACAGGTTTGTTGCACGGTGCATCAGGTGCGTTCGGTTTGGCATTCGCGTTGGTGGCGGGCAGCGCGGCGGCGCAAGCACCACAGGTGGGCACGCAGGTGCCTGGCTACTTTCGTTTGGCCATGGGCGACTATGAAGTGACCGCGTTGTTCGACGGCTACAACGACCTGTCGCCCAAACTCCTGCAGGGCATGAGTCAGGGACAGATCCGTGCGATGCTCGCTCGCCGATCGATTGAAACCCCGGGCGTGCAAACGGCGTTCAACGCGTTTTTGGTCAACACTGGCAAGCAGTTGATCCTGATCGACACTGGCGCCGGGCAGTGCATAGGGGCCACCGCCGGCCAGCTCTCGGCGAACATGCAAGCCGCTGGCTACAAACCGGAGCAGGTCGACACCGTTTTGCTCACGCATCTGCATCTGGATCATGTTTGCGGTCTGGTCAATGGCCAGCAAAAACCGATTTTCGCCAACGCCACGGTCTACGCGGCCAAGGCGGAAGCCGACTATTGGCTCGACCCTCAAGCGTTGGCGAAGGCGCCGGCCGGGGCGAAAGCATTTTTCAAAATCGCTCAGGATTCCACAGCGCCGTATGTGGCTGCCGGGCGTTTCAAAACCTTCGCCCCCGGCCAGTCGCCGCTACCGGGCGTGGTCGAGGCCGAACTTGAAGCCGGGCACACGCCAGGCAGCACCACTTACCGTTTCACCTCGCAGAAAAACAGCATCGTGTTCATGGGCGATCTGGTGCACAACCTCGCCGTGCAGTTCGAGCACCCCGAGGTGTCGATCAGTTTCGATGTCAACGCTCAGCAGGCGATCAAAAGCCGTAACGCCGTGTTCAGCGCTGCCGCCGCCAGCAAAACCTGGACGGCCGCCGCGCACCTGCCGTTTCCGGGTATCGGTCACATCAACGCCATCGACAAGCATTTTCAGTGGGTGCCCGTTGAATACGGCCCTTACAAACGCGCCGCCAAAGTGCCGTTGATCGAGTAAAGTAAGTCGCACTCGCGCCTGACTGAACAAGACTTCCAAGTAAGGAATACCTGCTCATGAACCGTAACGATCTGCGTCGCGTCGACATGAACCTGCTGGTGATTTTCGAAGCCCTGATGTTCGAAAAAAACCTCACCCGGGTCGCGGAAAAACTGTTCATGGGCCAACCCGCCGTGAGCGCGGCGCTCGGTCGTTTGCGTGATCTGTTCGATGATCCGCTGTTGCTGCGCAACGGTCGCGCCATGGAGCCGACCGCCCGCGCCCTGGCCATTCTCAAGGAATTGCAACCGGCGATGGACGTCATTTCCGGTGCGGTCAGCCGGGCCAAGGAGTTCGAACCGGCGAGCAGTTGCGACGTGTTCCGCATCGGCCTGTCGGACGACGCCGAATTCGGTCTGTTTCCGCCGCTGTTGCGTAACCTCCAACAAGAGGCGCCGGGGATCGTTGTGGTCGTACGGCGTGCCAACTACTTGCTGATGCCAGCGTTGTTGGCCTCCGGCGAAATCTCCGTCGGCGTCAGCTACACCACCGACCTGCCGGCCAACGCCAAGCGCAAGAAGCTGCGCGACATCCCTTGCAAGGTCCTGCGCGGCGACGACCGCCCGGGGCCAATGACGCTGGACGAATACTGCGAGCGTCCGCATGCGATGGTGTCGTTCTCTGGCGATTTGAGCGGCAACATCGACCTGGATCTGGCCAAGCTCGGCCGTTGCCGTCGCGTGGTGCTCGGCGTGCCGCAATTCAGTGGCTTGCGCGCGTTGCTCGCCGGCACCGAAATGATCGCCACCGTGCCCGATTACGCCGCGTGCGCGCTGGTGGATGGCTGTGCGTTACGCGCTGAAGACCCGCCGTTCCCGATTGACGCGGCGCAACTGTCGATGGCCTGGAGCGGGGTGCATGACAACGACCCGGCCGAGCGCTGGCTGCGATCCAGGATCAGTCAGTTCATGTCGGCATCGCTGGACATCCCGCCCGCCTGACGTTGCACACCTTTCCTGAAAATGACACAAAACCCCGTGGGAGCGAGCAAGCCCGCTCCCACCATTGGCGTGTGGTGGACTTGAACATCAGCGCAGCAGATACGGCCGCTTGTTATCGAGCTTCTACCCCGCGCTCGTCTGAGCGTTATTCGCTGATCCCTTGTGTGCAGGCTTGCTCGCGAAAGCGTCGGATCAGCCAGCGTCATCGTTGAATGACACAGCACTTTCGCGAGCAAGCTCCGACAGGTCTCTTTCGTTCCTTTTGGTTTTTGCTCGATCTAAGAAGAGAGCACACCCATCCAATTTCTCCCCGCTGCGCATTGGCATTATTCAGGTCAATGACATTTAAAGGGTCGGGTCATGAATGCCTTGCAACGCGACGAACGGGCGCAGGACGTCGGTTTACTGTTTCTACGGGTCAGCGGCGGTCTGTTTCTGCTGTGGGTGCACGGTTTGCCCAAGCTGCTGGACTTCACCGCGCAACTGCAACTGATCGAAGACCCGTTCCACCTCGGTGCCCATCTCACGTTGGTCCTGGCGATCTTCGCCGAAGTCCTCTGCCCATTACTGATCGTCGCCGGGTTACTGGCGCGATTGGCCTGCTTGCCTATTCTATTTGTGCTGCTAGTCGCGCTGTTGGTCGTGCATCCGCAATGGAGTGTGGCTGAAGGGCAGTTTGGCTGGTTGCTGTTGATCCTGTTTGCCACCGTGTTTATCGCCGGGCCGGGACGGCTGGCGCTCAATGTTCGCCTGCCCGGAGTGCTGCGTTATGCCTGATAGCCCATTTCAGAATGCACCCGGGGGCGATGAGATTGTCACGCTGATCGTCAAGCATCGGGTCAAGTCCGGTTTTGAAAAACCCTATGAGGCCTGGCTGCGCAATATCGTCAGTGTGGCGGGGCGCAGCGAAGGGCATTTAGGGGTTGATGTGATGCGCAGCAAGCATGGCGGGCTTGATCTGTTCACCTGCGTGCTGCGTTTTTGCTCGACCGAGGCGATGCAGCGCTGGCTCGACTCTGAGCAACGCCAGGCCCTGATCAATGAAGCCGCACCGATGCTGGCCGACGGCGATCAGACCGAAGTCGCACCAATCAACGAGTTCTGGTTCTCCCCACTGGCCGATGCCGCGTCACCGCCACCGCGCTGGAAACAAGCGGTCATCACATTGCTGGTGATTCTGCCGCACACCTTGCTCGTGCCGCTGATCTGGGGGCCGCTGCTCAAGCTGCATCCGCTGCTTTCCAACTACGTGGTGGCCACGTTCCTGATCACCCTGACCATCGTTGTGTCAGTGGTGTACGTGTTCATGCCCCGCGTGACCCGTTTGTTCGCGCCGTGGCTGGAAGCCAGTCAGGCCCATGAACACATTGACCCCGACGACCACCCGTCACGCTGAACCCCATTCACTTTTGTCGAAGGAACTGCGATGAACGCCGATCTGATTCTGTTCAATGGCCAATTTCATACCGTAGACCGAACCAAACCGCTGGCCAGCGCCGTGGCAATCAAGGACGGTCGCTTCGTGGTCGTCGGTAACGACACCCAAGCCATGGCCCTGCGCGGCTCGGCCACACAAGTGGTCGACATGCACGGGCGCTGCGTTATCCCCGGTCTCAATGACTCGCACTTGCACCTGATCCGTGGTGGTTTGAACTACAACCTCGAACTGCGCTGGGAGGGCGTGCCATCGCTGGCCGATGCGCTGCGCATGCTCAAGGAGCAGGCCGACCGCACACCGACCCCGCAATGGGTGCGCGTGGTCGGCGGCTGGAACGAATTCCAGTTCGCCGAAAAACGCATGCCGACCCTTGAAGAGCTCAACCAGGCCGCGCCCGATACTCCGGTGTTCGTCCTGCACTTGTACGACCGCGCGTTGCTCAACCGCGCCGCGCTGCGTGTGGCCGGTTACACCCGCGACACGCCAAACCCGCCGGGTGGCGAGATCGTTCGGGATGCCAACGGCAACCCGACCGGCATGCTGGTGGCAAAACCCAACGCGATGATTCTGTACTCGACCCTGGCCAAGGGGCCGAAGCTGCCACTGGAATATCAGGTCAACTCGACCCGCCAGTTCATGCGCGAACTCAATCGCCTCGGCCTGACCAGCGCGATCGATGCCGGCGGCGGTTTCCAGAACTACCCGGACGATTACCAAGTGATCGAGCAGTTGGCCAAAGACGACCAACTGACCGTGCGCATTGCCTACAACCTGTTCACCCAGAAGCCGAAAGAAGAGCTGACCGATTTCCAGAACTGGACCGCCAGCGTCAAGTTGCACCAGGGCGACGACTTCCTGCGGCACAACGGCGCCGGCGAGATGCTAGTGTTTTCGGCGGCGGACTTCGAAGACTTCCTCGAACCGCGCCCGGACCTGCCGCAAACCATGGAACAGGAACTGGAACCGGTGGTGCGTCACTTGGTCGAGCAGCGCTGGCCGTTCCGTCTGCACGCCACCTACAACGAATCGATCAGCCGCATGCTCGACGTGTTCGAGAAGGTCAACCGCGACATTCCGTTCAACGGTCTGCCGTGGTTCTTCGACCACGCTGAAACCATCACCGCGCAGAACATCGAACGCGTAAAAGCGCTGGGCGGCGGCATTGCGATTCAGGATCGTATGGCGTTCCAGGGTGAGTATTTCGTCGACCGCTACGGCAAGCAGGCCGCTGAAGCCACACCGCCGATCAAACGCATGCTCGCCGAAGGTGTGCCGGTTGGCGCGGGCACCGACGCGACGCGGGTTTCGAGCTACAACCCATGGACGTCGCTGTACTGGATGGTCAGCGGTCGCACCGTCGGTGGTTTGGCCTTGTACGAGGAAGGTTTGCCGCGCACCACCGCGCTGGAACTGTTCACCCACGGCAGCGCCTGGTTCTCGTCCGAGCAGGGCAAGAAAGGCCAGATCAAGGTCGGGCAACTGGCGGATCTGGCGGCGCTGAGCGCGGATTTCTTCCACGTCGAAGAAGAAGCCATCAAGTGGATCGAGTCAGTGCTGACCGTGGTCGGCGGCAAGATCGTTTACGCCGCAGGCGACTTCCAGGACCTCGGCCCGGCCAGTGTGCCGGTGCTGCCGGACTGGTCGCCAGTGGCGAAAGTCCCGGGCCACTGGCGCCAGAACGCGCCATTGCAGGCGCAAGTACACCAGTGCGTCGGCGCGTGCGCCGTGCACTCGCACAGCCATGAAAAGGCTCGCCTGTCGAATGCGCCGGTCAGCGATTTCGCCGGTTTCTGGGGCGCGTTCGGCTGTTCCTGCTTCGCGTTCTGATCCTTACAACAAAGCGCCGACCCCGACGGTCGGCGTCTCACGCAACAACCATCCACCGAGGAGTTTCACATGAGCAACGTTCCTTACTCGCGTCTGAACAAAGACGATGCCGTCGTGTTGTTGGTCGATCACCAGACCGGTCTGATCTCGCTGGTGCAGGATTTCTCGCCGAATGAGTTCAAGAACAACGTGCTGGCACTGGGCGACATCGCCAAGTTCTTCAAACTGCCGACCATCCTCACCACCAGTTTCGATGCCGGCCCCAACGGCCCGATCGTGCCTGAGCTGCGTGAGCAGTTTCCGGACGCGCCGTTCATTCAGCGTCCAGGCCAGATCAACGCGTGGGACAACGAAGATTTCGTCAAAGCGATCAAGGCCACCGGGCGCAAGCAACTGATCATCGCTGGCGTGGTGACCGACGTTTGCGTGGCATTCCCGACCCTGTCGGCGATTGCTGAAGGCTTTGAAGTGTTCGTCGTGACCGATTCGTCCGGCACCTTCAACACCACCGTGCAGCAAGCGGCATGGGCACGCATGTCGGCCGCCGGTGCACACCTGATGAACTGGTTCGCCGTGGCTTGCGAGTTGCAAGGTGACTGGCGCAACGATATGGAAGGCCTGGCACATTTGCTCTCGGAACGCCTGCCGAACTACCGCAACTTGATCAACAGCTATACCAAGTTCACGGCCAAGTGATGAACTGAAAAATGCCCGCAAATTTGCGGGCATTTTTGTCTCGTCGCCGCCGCAATAATGCGTTGGCAAACGCTGTGGCGAGAGATTGGGCTTAGTTCAGATGAGTCTTGAGTTCAGCCGCTGCCTGACGTACTGCAGCCTTCACCTCAGGAATCTGACTCAGCGGGTTGAGCAGCCCGAAGTCATGAATCATCCCGTTGTAACGCACGGCGGTCACCGGCACACCCGCTGCATCCAGATGCCGCGCATAGCCTTCGCCTTCATCACGCAACACGTCGAATTCGGCAGTCTGCACCAATGCAGCGGGCAAACCCTTGAGTTGTTCGGCGCTGGCATTCAAGGGCGAGGCGTGGATCTGTGCACGTTCGGCCGAGTGGGTGGTGTAGTTGTCCCAGAACCACTGCATCATGTTTTTGGTCAGGAAGTGGCCCTCGGCAAACTGCTGGTACGAACCGTCGTCGAATTGTGCGTTGGTCACCGGCCACATCAGCAACTGGAAACGCAGGGCCGGGGTTTTCTGTTCCTTGGCCATTAACGCTACGACCGCCGCCATGTTGCCGCCGACGCTGTTGCCGGCCACCGCCAGACGCTTGCCGTCGACGCCGATGTCCTTGCCGTGCTCAGCCACCCATTTCGTGGCGACGTACGCCTGGTTGATTGCGGTCGGGTACTGCGCTTCCGGCGACGGCGTGTAATCGACGTACACCGCGACGGCGCCGGAGCCCACCACCAAGTCACGAATCAGACGCTGGTGCGTCGGGAAGTCACCCAACACCCAGCCGCCACCGTGGAAGAACATGAACACCGGCAACCCGCCTTTGACGTTGGCCGGACGCACCACTTTCAGGTTGATGGTCTGACCGTCGACGTTGATTGCCTTGTCGCTGACTTCCACGCCGGACAGATCAACCTTCACCGAAGCCTGTGCGCCGGTCAGCACGGCACGCGCTTCTTTCGGGCTCAGTTGCTCAAGCGGTTTGCCACCGCCAGCCGCGAGGGCTTCGAGGAAGGCTTGGGTGTTGTGTTCGACGCCGGGGCTGCCTGCGGCAAACGCGTTGCCGATGGAAAGAGCGAGGAGGGAAGCGGTCAGGGTTTTCTTGACGAGGGTCATGGTGGAAATCCTTTTGAGTGTTTTTAGGGTATGTGCCTTGATTGCGGGCTGCTGTGGCACTGGGGTTCAGGCCTCAGCAACACCGTGAGCACAGATTAGTGGGGTGCCGAACAGCGAAAAAGCGGCTATAAAGCGTTTAACTGTCCACCAGAGAGTGACAATGAACCCGTTCGAAGACATGCGTATTTTTTGCCAGGTCATGGACTCCGGCAGCTTCACCGCAGCGGCCGATCAATTGGGCCTGTCCAAGCAGTTCGTCAGCCGTCGGTTGATGCAATTGGAAGAGCGCCTGGGCGTGCGCTTGTTGAACCGCTCGACCCGGCGCCTGGACGTCACGCCGCTGGGCCAGAGCTATTACGAGTCGGCGCTGCGGCTGCTCGGCGAAGTCGAACAAGTGGAGCAGAGCATCGCCGGACAAACCGCCGAGCCACGCGGGACGATTCGCCTCAGTGCACCGCTGTCGTTTGCCGTGGCGCATCTTGGATGCCTGCTGCCGGTGTTTTTGCAGCGCTATCGTGAAGTGACGGTGGAAGTGGATCTGAGTGATCGCCCCGTTGACTTGCTGGGCGAGGGTTACGATTTGGCGCTGCGCATCGGCGTGCTGGAAGACTCGACCCTGATCGCCCGTCGCATCGCCTCCATCGAGCGGGTGTACTGCGCCAGCCCCGCATACCTCGCCGAGCGTGGCACGCCGCTCAACCCCGAAGACTTGCACAGCCATGACTGCTTGCCTTACGGGCACGGCCGCTCGGTGCAATGGCGCTTCAATGCCGGGCAAGGCAAGCCGGTGTTGGTCAACGTCACCGGACGAATGCGCGTGAACAACGGCGAGTTGCTCAGGGACGCGGCGGTGCAGGGGATGGGGATCACTTACCTGCCAACGTTCATTGTCGGCGCGGCGCTGAAGGACGGGCGACTGGTGCCCGTACTGGATGACCTGCGTCCCGAGCCGTTGACGTTGTCAGCGGTGTATCCGCAGCATCGTCAGGCCTCGCGCCCGGTGCAGGCGCTGGTCGAGTTTTTGCGTGAGCGGTTGAATCCGAACTTGGCTACCAACCCCTCGTAGGGCTGTCGAGGGATACGAGGCGGCTCAAAACAGAGGTATTTCACTATCACGATCTGTATTTCAATTCGGTATGTTTAAAGTTGGTTTTGAAAATCGGACGCTTCCCACAAGGTTTTCAGGTTGTCCGTCGGACGTCCCGTCTCTAGCCTGTGCACGTCGCTGCCAATTCAGCGACCAGGACTGGAAACCCCGATGGGTATTAGTGGCGCGTACACGCCTTTCATAACGTATCCGTGCGCACTTTGAACGCGTGCACTCCGTTATGGCGGCTGTGCGCGGGAGACCTTCGGGTCGACCGCGTCGCCGCTGCCCGGGTTTCCAACCTGCGTACAGCTGCCACCTCTTCGTCCGGAAACCGAATGGGGCAGCTCCAACTTTTCAGTGGAGCTCCACCAAAAAAAATCTACGCCGAATCCCCCGAAACAAATACCGATCCAACATCCCCGTACGCTATCCATCGATAGCAAAAAAATCCACGAAGCGGCCGACCGCGCCCTTGATCACTACCTCAATCCGAACGCTCACATCATGGCGTCCACTCGCACCCCCGAGCCCATGTACCTCGCCAACCCGGTGTACGACACCGAATCGCTGCTGGCCAATGCCAGCGAAACACTCGGCTCGGTCACCGAGATGCTCAACAACTTCGCCGCGATGCTCGCTACCTCACACCGCAAGACCGCGCTGGGGATCGCGCAAATCGTCATGCTGAGCGAGTTGGCGGTCAATCAGACGCTGGATAACGTCCAACCCACCGCATAACTCCGTGGGAGCGGGCTTGCTCGCGAAAGCGGTGGTTCAGGCAAGGAGGATGCTGAATGTACCGACGCCTTCGCGAGCAAGGCCGATCCCACAGTCGTTGGCGGGCGACGGCTTACAAAGTCGCAACAACCACAATTGCCGGGCTGATCTAGACTCCGACCGCTCAATCAAGAGCATCGTGCGGAGTACGCCATGGAAGTGCCGAACAATAAGAACGCTATCGAAAGCAATCGTCAGGCGTGGAACGATTCCGCCCGCCACCATCAGGACTCCCCTGACTGGCAGGCGCTGCTGACTGACGTCGCACAGGCAGGTTTCTCGTGCCTCGACGACACCTTGCGCGGCGTGCTGGAACAGGTTGGCGTTGACGGCAAAGACGTGATTCAACTGGGCTGCAACAACGGTCGCGAAAGTCTCTCGCTGTTCGCCCTCGGCGCGCGAAATGTGGTGGGTGTGGATCAGTCGAGCGCGTTTCTCGATCAGGCCCGCGAGCTGAACAACCGTTCAGCGCACAACGCCGATTTCATTGAGTGCGATATCCATCACCTGCCGGCCTCGCTGCAAAACCGCTTCGACGTAGCGCTGATCACTATCGGCGTACTGAACTGGATGCCGGACATCGGCGAATTCTTCCGCCACGTTGCGCAGACCCTGAAACCGGGCGGGAAACTGGTGATCTACGAAACCCATCCGTTTCTGGAAATGGTCGACCCCGACGCCGAGGACCCGTTCCGCCTCGCCAGCTCCTACTTCCGCGCCGAGCCGTTTGTGCAGCAAGAGCCCATCGTCTACGTCGGCAAGGTCGAGCAACCGGCGGCGAAGTCGTACTGGTTCGTGCACACCCTCGGCGCGATCTTCAGCGGCGCCATCGGGGCAGGGCTGAACATCGCGCACTTCAAGGAATATGCGCATTCGAATCGGGAAGAACTGTATGACCGGTACCTGAATCAAGAGGCGCAGTTGCCGTTGTGTTTCACCCTGGTTGCCAGCAAGAACTGACGCTGTCGCAGCCACTGGCCCCTTCGCGAGCAAGCTCGCCCCCACATTTGATCTGTGTCCAACAAAGATTCCTGTGGGAGCGAGCTTGCTCGCGAAGGCGGCACCAAAGCCGCCACACCTCTTGAGGTTGATTCAAGTCTGCGCCGCCGCACTCACCACCGGCCGCCCCGGTTTGCGCAGTAGTTCCAGGCGTGAGCCCTCGTAGCGGGTCTCACGGAAGAACCGCCACCGCCCAAACAAGCAGTAGAGGTGCGTCACGCGGCCCTGTTCTTGATAGCCCATACGAATGTGCAGTTTCATTGCCGGGATGTTACGGGTTTCGCAGACGTCGACGACTTTGTCGCAGCCTTGGGCGGCCATGGCTTCCCACAACGCTACTTGCACGTCCACCGACAGGCTGCTGCCGAAATAGGCGCGGGTCATTTCGCCGCCGAATTCGAAGAACTCGCCGGGTTTGACCGGGAAGTTGCAGCCGTAATAGTGGCGGTCGTGATAGTCGCGAATGCTGCCCCAGATGAACGCCACCGCGTGACCGTCAGCGTCGAGGTACATGTGCCCGGTGTGCCCTTCGGCGGCGAGTTCGGCCATGGTCGCCACGCGGTCACCAAAATGCTTGGCAAACGCGCCGGCATTGTGCGGTGTGATATCGACTTTGCGCAGGCCCTCATAGGGGCGCAGCTTGTGCGGCGGCACCGGGCTGACCAGGTCACGTTCCATCCACAACAGTTCCCAATGGAAGAACACGTAGCGTTTCCACAACGTGCCGACGGTGTGGCTCAGGCCTTTTTGCTTGATGCGTTCACGCAGTTTTCCGATAACGCTCATGATGCCCTCTATGGCCGAAGCCCAGTGTTGTGGATGTCGTTTTTTGTGGTTATAGATCAAGCCTTTACATGCCTTTCAGAGTGCCATTTTCGAAAATACTGCAACGTATGCAAGTCAATCGAGTGCCGTGGCACCGCGTAGAAAGTCCTTGTTCAGGTCGGCGTAGGAAACCCGTGGGACGCCCATCAGCCGCTGCGCTAACACGCAGCTCAGGGATTCGTCGGGGTTGAGATACGCATCACCAAAGTCGGCCCCGAGTTGAGTCGGATGGGCGACGATCTCCAGTACACCGTCGGTCGCCGAGCTGCCGTTGCGCAAGTCCACGGGGGTGCACACGTAGTCCGCCGTTGCACCGGCCAGACGCTGCAAACGCCAATTGAGCCAACCTTTGAAAACGCGTTTGGGCAGATTGAGGTTTTGCCCCAGATTGCGCGCCAACCGAATCGGTACACCGTGATGCGCAGCGAAGCGCGCGACGATCTCGCCGATCGGCAAAATGTTGTGCACATGTTGGTGCGAGTCGATGTGACTGGGATGCACGCCATGATCGACGCAGCGTTGCCACTGCGCCTGCAATTCTTCATGCACCGCCTCACGGTCTTCGCGACTGAGCCACAAGCGGTGGCGCGGCAGGTTGAGGTCGAATACGCCATGGCTGTCGCAGAACGTTCGGCGCTCCACAATCGTCCGGCTCAGCGGTCGCCCGTAAGTCAGGTTGAAGTGCAGCCCGACCCGGCCCTCAAGCAAGGGCTGCCGAGCCATGGTGCACGCGGCTTCGAACGCTGGCATGTTGGCCATGGCGGTGGCGGAACTGATGACCCCGGCCTGAAACGCCGCGAAGATCACCGCGTTTTCGTTCGGGCTCAGGCCGAAATCGTCAGCGTTGACTATGACTTGGCGAGGCATGTTCGCCCTCCGTGGTGATCGCGACAGGTTTGACGACAGGTGCAGGTTTGGCCGCACGTTTTGCCCGCCACTGTTGCAGTGTCGGTTTGAGCCGGTGCCAGACGCGTAATGCCAGACCCAGCGCCAGGCCACTCGGGCGCCAGGAATAGAAACTCCAGCGCCAGTGTTCCAGTTGCCCGGTCATGCGTTCGTGCAGTTGGTGGCTGGAGTTTTCCAGGCTGACCCGTGAGGCATCGATCCAGCGCCAGTGGTCGTCCAGGCCCCAGCGAATCCATTCCTCCAGCAGCACCCGGCCGCTGCCCAGATCGGCGTATTGCGGCAGGAAGGCGAGGTTGTAATCGTAGAGCCGGCCCTGTTCGAGCAAGCCCAGGCGATAGCTGATGCAGCGCCCGTTCAACTCCAGCGTTACCACCCGCACCAAGCCTTGGCCGGCGAGGGCAATGAAAGCGCGCTCGATCAGATGACGACTGCGTTCGCTGGCGAAGATCCCGACGCCTTCGTCGCCTTTCCAACTGACCGCTTCGACTTCGCTGATGACCTGCAACAGCGGACCCATGCTGATCGCGTCCGGAATGATCCGCCGTACCTGAGCCCCGCACGCGGCAATGCGCTTGCGAGCCCGGCGCAGTTTGTAGCGCGGATCGCCGGACACTTCCTGATGATCCGCCTCGCTGATCAGGTGCACAGGCGCCCGACAACTGAGCCGTCGCTCGCCCGTAGAGCTGTGTGCCATCCATTCGGTGAGGGCACTTTCCTCACCGACCGGCTCCGAGAGTTCGTTGAGCTGAAGCAGTGCATGGGGCAGGCGTTGGCGAATCAATACAAGGGCCTTGCGCATGTCCTCGCCGCCCAGCAAAGAGAGCAGGGCCAAGCGATCAGCCAACGGATAACCCAGGTGGTGCAACACCCGAAACCGCAACCCGGCGAAGCGCTCACGACTCGCCACCAGCGGTAGGCACAGACGTAATTGATCCGCCTCCCATCCCAGCAGGATGTGCAGGCGCTCACCCTCGCCAAGGGCCTGCTCGGCCGCACACAACCAGCCAAGGTTGTTGAACGGCGTGTGGTCCGTCACGCGCAGGCGCAGCGCTTCATACGCTGTTGCCGGAAAGTCGGCGGCGCACAATGAAGTACGCCATTCGAATCGCGTCGCCATGGGCTCAGGCCGCCGTTACTGTGACGGGTGGACGGGAAGGTTTGCGTAGCGCCTCCAGGCGCGAGCCGCTGTAGCGGGTTTCGCGGTAGAAGTGCCAGCGACCGAACAGGGTGTAAACGTTCATGATCCGGTGTTGCTCGGTATAGCCCATGCGCAAGTGCAGCTTGAGCGCCGGGATGTTGTGGAATTCGCAGACGTCCACGACCTTGTCGCAGCCCTGGGCAGCCATGGCTTTCCACAGCGCCAACTGCAGATCCACCGACAGTTCGCTGCCCCAGTAGGCTCGGGTCAGTTCGCCGCCGAATTCGAAGAACTCGCCGGGTTTCACCGGGAACAGACAGCCGTAGTAATGCCGGTCGAGATAGTCCCGCGCGGTGCCCCAGATGAACGCCACGGCGTCGCCCTGATCGTCCAGGTGCATGTGCCCGGTGTGGCCTTCTCTGGCCAGTTCGGTCATGGTGCCGACGCGGTCGCCAAAGTAGCGGGCAAAGGCACTGGTGTTGTCCGGCGTGATTGTCACCACCCGCAGCGGCGGGTAGGGTTTTAGGTTGTGCGGGGGGACGGGACTGACCAGATCACGCTCCATCCACAGCAATTCCTGATGAAAGAACACGTAGTGCTTCCATGCCTTGCCGAAGGTGGCGCGCAGGCCTTTTTGTCTAATGTGTTCGCTGAGTTTTTGCACAATGTTCATGGTCTTGACTCCTGATGACGATGCATCGCGTGGCTCCAGGCCAACGCGGCGGAACATCAAAGGACGGTTCATGACGCTCTCCAACTGAGGGAAAACAGGGTTTGCCCCGGCAGGTCGAAGCGCACGCGTCCGTCCTTGCAGGCAAACGGCGCGTCACGGCTGCGGTTGTCGGCGCCGAAGTACCGCAAGGCGCCGTTGTTCAGCGGGCACGGGGTGCCGCTCAGGTCTACACGTTGCAGGCGGGTGCCTTTGTTGACGCCCATCAAGCCGCGCTGCTCATCGCTGGACATCGCCAGCACGTCGACTTCAAACCCATCGTTGTCCAGCGCCAGGACGTTATGCAGCCAATGTTGCGCGATGAATTGCTGGGCCAGACCCACGGGTTTGAGTTCAAAGCGTTGTTCATCGGCCGAGACGCGCAGCATGCCTTTGGGGTACTGCGGCTCATCGGCGGCCTGGAACCAGTTGAGCATGCTCAGCAAACCGTCCTGAGAAGCGTTGATCACCACCGACGCCCACCACAGCGCGGCGTAATGGGTTTCCTGATCGTAGGGGCTGAGGCTGGAGCCGCTGGACATATTGGTCTGATCGAGCAGCAAGGCTTTGCGTGGCTGGCCTTTGTCGTCGAGGCCAACGAGTTCGGCGGCGCGGCGTACGCTGTCGCGGTAGACGCGAGTGGCGAGCAGGTCGCGGATCATCCATTCGTGCCACGCCAAGGCGTCGACCTGATCGCCGGATTCGCTCAGCAAACGCCGCGCCCAATCGATACCACGCTTGTCTGCCGCGTTATCAGCGAACGGCCCGTTGACCAGCCGCGAACTGGCCGGCATGGCGATACGCACGCCAGCCTTGGCGTTCGCCGGGTCGCTGCGCACCTGCCGGGCCATGCTGGCGAAGATCGCCTGATACTGCGCGTAGCTGGAGTAGTTGAGGTTCGGTTCGTCGGCAAATCCGATGTAGTGGGTGCCTTTGCCGCCGAGCGTGCGGGTACTGGCGAGCCACGCATCAAGGCCGCTGTTGCTTTGCACGTCGGCGCGCAGATCAGCCTGACGCTGGCTTCCGGCGAGCAGGGTGATGTCCTGCTGGATGCCGAAACGATCCTGATAGAACTGACGGAACGCGTCCTCGAAATGCCGGTTTTTCGCCGTCACATCAACAAAGCTGTAGTAACTGGCGGCAGTGGGTTTCAGCGCATCGAGGGCGGCATAGCTGGTGGTGGGCGGCATCACATAGGGCAGGGCGATGCCCAGATCCGGCGTGCGCCCGAGCACTTTGTCGTGCAGGGTCAAGCGGGTCTGGCCGACGTCTTCGCGCAGCGGTTTGAGCTGTTGTGGATTCTGCGCAAACAGATTGGCCGTGCCGTCGAGCCAGAACGCGGCTTTGCCGCTGCCTTGCAGGCGCAGGCGCCAGACTTGTTCACGTTCACTGACCGGCAGCGCGACCTGATCGAACTGCCAATACGCGCGGTACGGTTTCAGGGCCAGCGTCAGTGCCTGACCATCACCCACCCGTTGCGCCTGCAGCGCACTGACGCCGCCATGAAATTTACCGGCCAGCACTGCGCGCTCACCGGGCGCGACTTTGAAATACAACATGTCGCCGTTCTGGGCTTGAACGCTGAAGTGCACTTTGGCCGGGGCGAACAGCGCGACCGTGTGTTCATCGTGTTCTATCCGGTAATTGCGGAAGCTGTAGCCGGGGATTTCCAGTCGATAGCTGGCTGCGCCGGGCGCCAGACTCCAGCTCTGGCTACCACGGGTTTCACTGGCCTTGATGAACCTGTCACCTTGCAGTTTGCCTTGGCCGTCGAGCAAGTACAGATGCTCTTCGTTGGCATCCGCTTGCCACGCCGGGGTCCAGCGCACGGTCACGTTATCGGGTTGATCGGTTTGCAGGTACAGGCTGGCGTCGCGGATTTCGCCCCAACGCATCGACGCCGCGAAGGCGTCTAGCGAGAGGCCGAGACCGAACAGCAGGGCCAGGCCTTTCATGCGGCTTTGCGACGTTGCAGCATCAGCCACATCGGGGTGATGTCGCTGGGCAGGATGATCAGGGTTTGCCAGAACGGCACGCCGCTCAGACGGCAGTACAACACCAACATCGCCACCGTGACGGCGAGATAGGCAATCGACGAAGCCGCCGCTGCGCCGACAATCCCGTAGGCCGGAATCAACACCAGGTTCAGCGCCAGATTGAGCAAGGCCCCCAGCCCCATCAGCAAGGACACCGTGCCGGGGCGATTTTTGCCCAGCAAGTCCAGACGCAGAATGCTCGCATAGCACAAACCCAACAGCCCCGGCAGTAACGCGAGCAGCGCCGGATAGGCCGGTTGGTAGGCGATGCCGAACAGAGTGACGATCAGCCAATTGCCGATTACCGCCATGGTCAGGCATGCGCCGAGCATCACCGTCGCGGTCAGGCGTAGCGCCAGCGGGGTGACTTTGTCCATGCCTTCGTCCTGTTGCAGCAGACGTTTCATCAACGGCGTGGTCACCGCTTCAGGGACGATCAGCAGCAGTTCGGCGGCGGCGCTGGCCATGGCGTAATGACCCAGCGCCGTGCTGCCGAGCAGGGCGCCGATGAACAAATAATCCGAGCGCAAAATCACTTGCTGGAACAGCAGGTCGGGATGGCTGCGGGCGCTGTAACGCAGCAGTTCTTTCTGGCTGGCGCGATCCCATTGCAATTGCAACGGTTGCGCCCGTTTGAGCCAGACCCAACCGACCAGCACCACCAGGCTGATCCCGGCCAGCCAACTGATCAGCGCCGCTTCGAGGGCGGCGCTTTTCCACATCCAGAACAGCCCGAGAAACAGCAGCAGCGGTGCCAGCGATTCCACCAGACGCAAGGCATTGAATGCGACCACGCCGCCGGACGCGTTGTGCAACGTCAGCAGGCCGCTTTTCAAAACCGTCAGCGGCACTGCCAACAGCAACAGCCAGGCGAGCAGGCCGAGCTGCGTGGTCACATCCAGTTCACTGCCAAACTCGCGCACCAGCGCTACCACCAGCAGGGTTAATAGCGCCGCCAGCAAGCAACCGAAAACCAGCACCTGACTGAGCAACACCCCCATCGGCCTTTGTTTAGCGGCCTGATAACCGACCGCCGAATTCAGCCCGCCACTGGTGGCCGCGCTGATCAGGTCGGGCAAGGTGCTGAGCAATGCAAACAGCCCGCGTTCACTCGGCCCGAGGATCCGCGCCAGCAGCACGTTGCGCAGTAAACGCAGGGCGATCATCGCCAGTTTGGTGCCCATGCTCAGCGCCAAGTGCTTGAGGTAGCGGCCTCGGCTCATGGTCGTGCTCCGCGAAAGATCCGCCACGACAGCAGTTGCGGATTGCGCGCCGTGCGCTGACTGACACCGAAACGCGGCAGGTTCAGCGGATCGCCTTCACCGCGATAGAGGCCGGTGCTGGTGCCCAGCGCAAACGGATAATCGTGATCGGCAACCTGCTTGCGCACGCGCTCGTCGTTGTCGCCGTTGGGGTAGCAATACACCGGCAGCGGCCGGTTGCAGCCGTTGTGCAAGGCATCGCGGCTGCGGCTGATTTCTTCGCTCAGGCGCACATCGTCAAGGCCGGTGAGGATCGCGTGACTGGCGCCGTGGGGGCCGAAACGCACCAGACCTGAGGCTTCCATCGCGCGCACCTGATGCCAGTCCAGTGCCTGCGGTTGCGATTCTTGCGGGCACTCATCGGTCAGGCGTTCAAGTTCTTGCGGTGCCAGTGTCTTGAGCCCTTGCAGATAATGCAGCAGTGCCAGGCTGCGCCGATCGACATCAATGTCATCGAGCAACACGGGCAGCGGATGGCCCGTGGCATGCAAGCGCTCGATCAAATGCATCCGCGCCTTGTCGCCGTGGCTGCCCCACAGGGTTTCGCCCACGGCCTCCCACCAAAAACGCTGACGGCTGCCGATGAAGTCGGTCGAGAGGAAAATGCTCGCCGGCACCTGGTGTTTTTGCAGCAGGGGGAAGGCGTTGACCGCGTTGTCGCGCCAGCCGTCGTCGAAGGTCAACGCCACCCTTGGGCGCTCGGTGTGCAGCGAATTGGGCTGAAGGATTTCCATCAGCGGCACGCAATCGAAGTGGCGACGCAGCCACACCAGCCAATGCTCGAAGGCCTTGGGCCCGACGCACAGCTCATTGCGGTGGGGCAGGTCGGCGGCGCGGTCGTTGGACAGCACCCGGTGCAACATCAGAATCACCCCGGCGCCCTGCAACTGGTTTCGGCCCATGGAAGAGTTGAGATAGAGCCAGCCACTGGTGCTTTTTATCAATTGTTTGATCGCCATGGCTTCGGTCCTCTTAGCGGTTCTGTTCAGGATTCCACTGGGCATAGCGCTGGCCGCGCAGGAACTGCCACAAGCCAAGACTCATCCCGGCGAGGGTGACCAGCACAAAGGCGGCGAGGCGGAAGGGTTTGGGCAAGCGGTGTTGCGAATCCATCAATCCGGCTATCGCCACGGCGTAGCCGAACAGTTGTGCAATGAGGCTCAGGCGATAGAAACCGTGCTCGCTCCACAGCCAGAAGTTGCTCAGCAACAATGGCAGCAAAAGGATTGGTGCCAGGCGGCGGATCAGTTTGTGGCTGATCAGCGCGATCGAATACAGGCCATATTTCAGCGGATTGAGCAGTTCGCGGCGCTGAGCGAGGCTTTGCAGCCCGCCGACGGTGACGCGCTGACGACGACGGAACTGTTTGTCGGCTTCATCGACGCCTTGGTCGATGACCTGCGCTTGCGGTACATAGACGATGCGTTTGTGCGCGACCGGCGCGCAGGTGCTGATAAAGAAATCGTCGTTAACCTCTGCCGGCACGTTCTGGAACAACTCGCGGCGCAGCGCGAGCAGGGCACCGTCGGCGGACACCATGCACCCGGTGCGGTTTTCCACCCGGCGCAGCCAGCCTTCGTAATGTCGATACAGGCTATCGCCGACGCTCAAGCCGCCACCGGTGACCGGGATCACCATGTGCCCGGCACAGGCGCCGACTTGGGGGTCGCTCAATGGCGCCAGCAAATGTCCGAGGGTGTCGCGTGACCATTGGTTGTCGGCGTCGGTGAACACCAGAATGTCGCCCGTGCTCAGGGCCACGCCGGCGTTAAGCGTCGCCGCTTTGCCTTGGCGCGGCAGGTCGAGCACGGTAATGCGCGGATCGACGACGTTGTGTGCACAAGCCACGGTGTCATCCGTCGAGCCGTCGCTGGCGAGAATGATCTGCAAACGGGCAGGCTGATAATCCTGGGCCAGCAGCGTGCGTAACTTGTGCTCGATGTGCCGCGCCTCGTTGTGGGCGGCAATCACGATGCTGATGTTCAGCGGCGGCGTTGGGCCATGCCGGCTGGCCGCGAACAGAGGCGCCAATATCGTCAGCAAAAGCGGGTAACCCACATACGCGTAGACCGGTAGCAACAGGCACATCCAGAAAATGAACTCAGCCACGGGCAGGCCTCCTGGCATTCCAATGACACAGACTGAGAATGAACGCGGCGCCGGCCAGGTGCAGGCGTACCCAGTGCAGGCCCCACAGTTGCAGGGTCAGCAAGAGGTCGCGATGCTTGATGCTTTGGCGAATGCTCAGCACCAGCCCCGGTACCAGGGTCAATATCACCATGACCGCTGCGTGATGAGGAAAACCATCGAGCAGGGCCGAGATCGCCAGAAAGTCGAGGAGCCAGACCAGCAGCGAAAGCATCGGGAAGCGCAGCAGACGCAGGCTGTAACCGTGGGTGCGCAGCAGTTGCAGATGACTGCCCTGACGCCACATTTCCTTGCCCATCCACTCGCGCCAGTTCATTTCGTAACCCCAGTGCAGGGCTTCGTTGTCGTTGATCGACAGCAGCAACGCACCGTTTTCACGCAGGCGCAGGGTGAACTCCTTGTCTTCGCCGGTACGCAGGCTTTCATTGAAGCCGCCGACCTTGTCGAACCAGTCACGGCGCATCAGCAGGTTGGAGCTGGGCAGCCAGTCCACGGCGTGCGAGGCCTGCGCGAAAACACGCTGGGTGCGACGCTGCCACGCGATGGCGTACCACGGCGCTTGTGCCGGAATGTCCAGATCCAGACCAAATACATCGGCCTGACCACTGGCGTGCAGATCGAACAGCGGCTGCAGCCAGTCTTGCGGCATCTCGATGTCGGCATCAATGAAGGCCAGCCAATCCCCGGTTGCGACCGCCGTACCGCGATTGCGCAGGGCGCCGATCAGCAAACCCGGATGCACCAGCACTTGTGCGCCAAACTGGCGGGCAATGTGCGGGCCGTCATCGCTCGAACCGTTGTCGACCACGATCAGTTCGCACTCGACGCCGGCGGCGTGGGCGGCTTTTTCTGCCGACAGCAAGGTGCGGCCAATATGCCGGGCTTCGTTGTACATCGGGATGATGATGCTGATTCGGCTCATGCGACGGCCTCCGTGATCGGTTCTTGTTCGGCTTTCAGGCGCAGGACCCAGGTCATGGCAAGCATGATCCACACGTATTTCTGGTTGGGCGCACTGAGGAACATCAGGAACAACGTCAGCGACAGGAAACTCACGCTCAGGTGGGTCATCAGGTCCGCCTGTTGCCAGTCGCGTCGCCGCATCCACACGGCGCGTGCGCGGATCAGGTTGTACAAGCCGAGCCCGAGCATGCCGACGAACATCAGGCCGGCGGGAATCCCCAGTTCGCTGAAGATTTCCAGGTAAGTGTTGTGAGCGCGGCGATAGAGGTCACCGATCTTGCGGTTGGCCGAAAACGCCTTGGCGTAGCCGGTGGTCGCGTAGTGCAGCGCGAAGGTGCCGGGGCCGGAGCCCAGCAGCGGGTTCTCGCGAATCATCTGCGTACCGACAACGATGTAGGAAGCACGGCGGCCGAGGGATTCGTCGTTATGGCCCTTGGCGCCGGCACTTAATACGCTCAAGGATTGAATGCGCGCCAGGTAACCGGCGGGCATCGCATAGATCGCCAGCGGAATCACGATGGCCGCGCCGAGCATGGCGAAGCCCAGGTGCCGTGGGCGAATTCGTGTCATTTGCGCGCGGTAATGCCAGCCGCCGATCAACAGACTCAAGGCCACGACCACCAGCCCCGAGCGCGATTCGGTCTTGGTCATGCCGCCGAGCAACAGCAGGCAGCACGCGCCCCAGAACAACCGATGCAGCAGGTTAGGGCCGCGAATCACCAGCAGCAGCCCCAGCGGGATGGCGAAGGCGATCAGCATCGCGAAGGCGTTGGGGTCTTCGAGCAGGCCGGCAGCGCGGCCCTGATCCTGGAATTTGGTCGAGAACATCGCCATCGCGCAGGTGGTGCTGACGGCAAGGGTAACCAGTCGAGCGAACAGGTCGAGGTTCAGCTCGCGGCCGATCAACAGGGTGATGACAAACAGGATCAGCCCGACGCTGAGCTCGCGCAGGTGTCCCAGCGACATGCCCATGTCATCGGTGTTCAGCAGGCTGAGGAAGTACAGAACCATGAACCCGATCAGGTAACGCCAGATATTGCTGCGCAGGCGTTCGGAGGGAATCTGATGCAGCGCCAGTTGCAGCATCAGAATCACCGCCAGCGAGGCACCGAGCAGTTTGCTGCCGGACAGCGAACTGTCCTTGAAGAAACCTTCGAATGGCACCAGTGCGGCGATACCGAGCAGGCCCCAGGTTGGCTTGCGGTACAACACCGTGAAACCCACCAGGCCCAGCACCGCTCCCGGCGCCAGATACGGATAGGGGCTGGCCAGCAAAGCGATGCAGACCAGACCGAGCAGACTGACGATCGAGAGCGGGAAAATCATGCGCGTGCCTCCCGTGCCGTGCGGATGTAGAGCTGCGACCAGCGTTCGGCCAGGGCCTTGAGGTCGTAGCGATCCTGTTGCGTGCGTTTGGCGTTGTCGCGCAGTTGTCGCGCCAGTTTGGGCTCGCTCAACAACGTTTCGAGCTGATGGGCGAGGGCGGCGCTGTCGGTCGGAGCGGCGAGCAAGCCGTTGTGCCGATGTTCCAGCACGTCGGGAATCCCGCCGACACCAAACGCCACCACCGGCACACCGGCCTGCATTGCCTCCAGCAAAATCATCGGTGTGCCTTCGGTGCGCGAGCTGATCACCAGCGCATCGAACTGCTGCCACCACGGTTGCATGGCCGTCTGATAACCCGGTAAACGAATCCGTTGCTGCAAACCGGCGTTGTCGATGCGTGCCTGTAACGCCTCGAATTCCGGCCCGTCGCCGAGCATCACCGCGTCCAGTTGCGGATGTTGATGACACAGCGGGATCAGGGCGTCGAGAAACATATCCGGGCCTTTCTCGCTGCTCAAACGGCCAACGTAACCGGCCAGCCAGCGTTGCCGACCCGCGTCGGGAACCATCGCCGCAGCGGCCGGCAAACCATTGGGGATCACCTGCAACTTCTCGGCCTGTACGCTGGCTTCACGGTGCAGCACCGCGATGCTTTCTGCCACGCAGACCACCCGATCCACCGATGCGGTGCGGCACAGTTGCAAGCTGAGCCAGGTGTAGAACTTCTGCTTGCGACTGCGCGGCGTGAAGCCGTGTTGGGTGATGACCAGCGGCAGGCGCAACAGCGTCGCGCCCATCCAGCCAAACAGGAGGCCTTTGAAGTTGTGCGTGTTGATCAGCGGCTTTTCGCTGCGACGCTGACGCAGGTGCCGCAGCAACTCCCCAAACCCGCCGCAGCCACGGCCATCCACCCCGGCTTCACGAAAGCGCTCGATCAATTCTGACGGCGCGTCGAGAAACAGCACCTGATGCTGCCCCGGCGTCGCCAGACAATGATCCAGCAACATCCGCTCGGCCCCATAGAAACCGCCGCTACTGAGCAAATGAATGATCGGCAGCGCGGTCTTCGGGGTGGACACGGTGTTCAATTGCGCACCCAGTGCAGGAAGCTCGGCACCGTCCAGTTTTTGTGCGGATTGCTCTGCAGCACGTTCTCGTCGTTGATCACCAGCAACACCGGCAGACCAAGCTCGTGGCTGATTTGCGCCGGGTGTTTGAAGCGATGGTCGAAGAACTCACGCACATAGACCAGGGCAATGGCCAGCAGCAGACCGGTGAACAGTCCGAATGGAATGATCAGCATCGGTTTCGGGAACGCTGCTTCGGTCGGTTCGAACGGCGGGCTGAGCACCCGGGCGTTGGACAGATCGTCGTTCAGCGCGCCGGTGGTGCTGCTTTCGGCGAAACGCTGGGCGTAGGTCGAGAATGCGGCATGCATGGCGTCGATTTCGGTGTCCATCTGCCGCAGCTTGCTTTGGGTTTGCTGCAGGTCACGGATGCGGTTCTTGAATTCGGCGATGCGTGCGGTTTTCTGATCGATCACCTGCTTGACCACCGAAAGATCGTTGGTGCGCTCCTGAATCCGGTTGCTCACCACCTTGAGGAACTGCTGACGGGTGCGCCCGATTTGCTCGCGGGTCAGCAGCATGGGTTCACTGCCAGGCTGGAACACCGCAAGGTCGTTCATGTAGCGGCTGACCTGAGTGGTCAGTTGCTCGCCCAGTTGTTTTATTTCCCGATCCTCGAACGCCACATTGTCGACGGTCGTGGTGAAGGTGAAGGGGAAGGTGTAGTCGTTGAGCTTGTTGTTGCTGGCGGCGGCCAGCGCGGTTTTCAGGTATTCGAGCCAGCGCTGGCTTTGCAGCAGGCGATCGCGATACAGGTTCAGTGCCTGTTCTTCGGTGTTGATCGCGTTCAGGCGGAAGGTGATTTCTTCCTTGGGATCCGCCGCACCGACACTTTCCAGCAGTGCCTGACGGTTGCCTTCCAGGCCGTCGAGCCGCACTTGATACAAGTGCTTTTTCGATTCGTAGAAGGACTGCGGCAGGTCGATCGATTGCAGCGCCTGACGGCTCACCAGATAGTTTTGCAGCAGGGCCGTGACAAAGGTCGTGCCTTGGTGCGGGTCCGGGAAGCTGTAGATGATCGAGATCACGTTGGAGCCGGGCAGGGTCTCGATTTTCAGGCTGTCGATGGCTTGTTGGGTCAGCGCATCAAGGGCTGTGTCACGCACCGGATCGGTTTCCAGCCCGAGCATGTTGCGCGTCGGGTTGATCACGTATTGACGCAGTGGCGAGGTGACGTAGCGCTTGAATGGCTCGCTCACCAGTTTGCTGAACATGCCGGGCGAGGGCGTGTATTCGCCTTTGTCGCGCAGTTCGCTGATGGTCTGACGGATCAGCGCCGGCGAACGGAGGATGTTGCTCTCGGTTTCCATGTCCGCCAGCGACGGCGGAATGAACGTGGCGTTATCGACCGTCAGTGATGTGGTGGCGTCACCCTGGGAGAGTTTTTTCGACTGCACGATCACCTGTGCGGTGATATCAAAGCTCTGTTTGAGCACCAATGGCAGCAGCAGGGCGATGACTGCAAAGATCAGGAAGACCCGTTTCACCAGTTGCTTGTTGGCGAAGAAGATCCTGAAGAACTCATGCAGGTAGTTTTCCTTTGGATTCATGATCGTTCACCTGGGAGTCAGTTACTGCTGCTGCTTTTATTGTCGACGCGGTAGCCGAAGCTGAACCCGACGCCCTGGAACAACACCACGTCGGCCAATTGCCGGGCGAGTTCGCCGGCGCTGGCCAGTTTGGTTTTCGGTACGAAAAGCATGTCGTCCGGTTGCAGATACGCGATCTGCGAGGCGTCGCCGGCCAGGGCTTTTTCCACGTCGTAATGCACGGCCTGCACCTGATTGCCGTTGCGGCGCATGATCACCACCGAATCCAGGCGCGCCTTGACGTTGGTGCCGCGCGCCAGGGTCAGCGCTTCAAGCACCGACACCGGCCGACGGATCGGGTAGGAACCCGGTTGGCCGACTTCACCCAGCACGTAAATCTCGTTGCCGGCGGTGGATTTGAGCAGCACATCCACGGTCATCCGCCCCGGCAGTTGTGCGTATTTCTGGTTAAGGAACGTTTCCAGTTGATTGACGGTCATGCCTTGCAGCGGCACGGCGCCGATCTCCGGGAAACTCGCGTAACCGTCAGTGCCCACCGTGATCTCGCGGCTCATGCCGGTGGCCGGGTGGTTCAACGCACTTTTCAGGTTCTGCTCGTTAGTCAACGGGCTGATGATCTGCACCGTCAGTTGATTGCGGTTGGGCTGGAACAGTTGTTTGCGCTGATAGGCCCGCTGGATTTCCTGACGGGCCTCATCACTGGTCAGCCCGGCGATTTTCACCGAGGTGTTGGCGCCCGGCAGTTCGATGGTGCCGTCGGGCAGCACCAGTTGATTGCCGTTGAGCTGACTGGCAGCGGTGAAGTTCAGGCCGATCTGGTCACCTGACTGCACGCGGTAGGCGTCCGAGCCGCTGGTGCTGATGTGGAAGATCACGTCCAGCACATCCTGCGGGCGCAGGGTCTGCTCGATCTTCGGCATGTCGGTGGCCTGGGCGTTGGCCGGGGTGGCGGTGAGAATATTCACCGGCATGGTCTGGACTTCGGAAGTGCTGGAGCAACCTGCAAGCGGCAGCAACAGCAGGACAAGCATTCTGGCGTTCATGGCGTCATCCTTCGCGTTGGCTTAGAGGTTTTTGTAAAGCCATTTGGGCATGTAGTACTTGCGCCGGTTAAACACGCTGCCGACCACTTTCGCCCCGGCCTGGGTCAGGCGTTGTACGGCGGCTTGGGCGACTTCCCAGCGGGTGTCTTCGGCGCGTACGACGAACACCACGCCATCGACCTGAGTACTGATGACCAGCGTGTCGGCGGCGGAGTACACCGCGTCGCCATCGATCACCACAAAGCGGTACTGGCTGCCCAACTGGTCCAGCAACGGGCTCAGGCGCTCGGCGGTCAGGTGTTCCAGGGTGCGAATCGGCCGGCCGTTGGGCAGCACATGGAAGGGCAGGCTTGAGACCTGCACCACACAGTCCTGCAACAGTGGCGGGTTGTCCGGGTTGAACAACAAGTCACGCAGGCCGCGCTCCTTGCCCAGGTTCAACTGCTGGGTGAGGTTGCTCGCCGACTGGCTGGCATCGACCAGCAGCACTTGGCCGCTGCTCATTTGTGCCAATTGACTGGCCAGCGCCAGCGCGCTGGTGGTGGTGCCGGCACCGGGGTTGGCGGCGGTCAGGAACAGGATCCGCAGATCCAGATCCAGCACGGTCGAGGTCAGGTTCGATTCGCTGGGATTGGCGATGCTCAGGCTTTTGTTGGTTGAAACGTCCATTAGCTTGCTCCGTGGCCGCTGAATACTTTGAAGGGGGTTTTCAACAGGATCTTCAGATCAAGCAAAAGGCTTTGCTCGGCGATATAGCTGAGGTCCAACTCAACGCGCTGGTCGAAGTCGATGTTGCTGCGTCCGGAGATCTGCCACAGACCGGTCATGCCGGGGTAGATCGCCAGACGTGCGAGGTGGTTGTCCTTGTAGCGATAGGCGTTGAACGAAGTCGGACGAGGGCCGACCAGGCGCATGTCACCGGTCACCACGTTGATCAGGTTGGGCAACTCGTCAAGGCTGGTGCGCCGCAGGAAACCGCCTATGCCGGTGATGCGGGGGTCCTTGTCGATCTTGAAGTCGATGGCTTCGGCTCCGTGCTTGTTGAGATGGCGCAGCGACTCTTTCAGCTCTTCGGCGTTGGCGACCATGGTGCGAAATTTGTACATGCCGAACTTGCGGCCGCGATAGCCGGTGCGTTGCTGCACGAACATCATTGGCCCTGGGCTGGTGAACTTGATGGCCAGGGCCAGGCCCAGCAGCACGGGGGAGATCAGCAGCAGAATCAGCAGCGCGCCGAAACAGGCGACCACCCGATTGGTGCGCGACAGTTGCCATGGACGACCGCCGTCGCGCCCCGTGAACCACCCGCGGCCTTGGCGGTGGATCGCCGCATCGAGGCGCATTCGGTGCTCGGGGTCGACGCGCTTGTCACGCCGCATCTCTTGGATCGGCACACCTTTTTCATGTCCAGTCATGGAGTCCTCCGCATAAATTCAGCCGCGAGCGGCGCGTGGGCGACAGGCAGTGGGGTAGTAGTCGCGAAACCAGGCGATGAAACGCCCCAGTCCTTCATCCAGTTCTATCCTGGGCTGGAATCCGGTGGCCTGGGCCAAGTCGCTGGCCTCGGCGCAGGTGTTGAGCACATCGCCCGGTTGTAGCGGCAGCAGCTCGACAATGGCTTTCTGGCCGAGGTGTTTTTCCATCAGGGCCAGGTAGGTTTTCAGCTCCACCGGGTGTTGCCCGCCAATGTTGAACAGCCGCCACGGCGCCATGCTGCTGGCCGGGTCGGGTAGCTCGCGATCCCATTCAGGGCGGGCCAGCGGTGGTTGGTCGGTGAGGCGGGCAATGCTTTCGACGATGTCGTCGATGTAGGTGAAGTCGCGCTGATGTTCGCCGTAATTGAACAGCTTCAGCGGCGTGCCTTCGGTGATCGCGCGGGCAAACTGGATCGGCGACATGTCCGGGCGGCCCCAAGGGCCGTACACGGTAAAGAAGCGCAGCCCGGTGCAGGGAATGCCGAACAGGTAGCTGTAACTGTGGGCCATCAATTCATTGGCTTTCTTGGTCGCGGCGTACAGCGACAGCGGATGATTGACACCATCCTTCACCGAGTAAGGCGTGTGCTGGTTGGCGCCGTACACCGAACTCGACGAGGCGTAGATCAAGTGCTCGACGGGGTGGTGGCGGCAGCTCTCCAGAATATTCAGGAAACCGTTGAGGTTGCTGTCCAGATACGCCCGCGGATTGTCCAGCGAATAACGTACCCCGGCCTGCGCCGCGAGGTGGACCACCCCTTGCGGACGTTCGCGGACAAACAGCGCTTCGATGGCCAACGCATCGGCCAGGTCAACCGTGGCGAGCTGGAAATCGCCGACCTGCTCGCGCACCCATTGCACGCGGTCGTGCTTGAGTTGCGGGTCGTAGTAAGCGTTGAAATTATCCAGGCCGACCACCGAATGCCCGTCGCGCATCAGCCGCAACACGCAATGGGCACCAATGAACCCGGCCGCACCGGTGACCAGAATCTTCATGGCCGCAGACCTTCAGGGGCGACATGGCGCAGGCCGATGCCGCTGTAGTGCAGGCCGGCCGCCGCCAGGTGTTGCGGGTTATAGAGGTTGCGGCCGTCGACCACGACCCGCGAGCGCAGTTTGCTGGCCAGCAGCTCGAAATCGACCACGCGGAAGTTTTTCCACTCGGTGCAAATCACCAGGGCGTCAGCATCTTCCAGTGTGTCGTCGCGGGTGGCGCACAGATGCAGGTCGTTGCGATAACCGTAAAGGCGCCGGCATTCGGACATGGCTTCCGGATCGTAGGCCTGCACGCTGGCGCCTTCGGCCCACAGTGCGTCCATCAGATAACGGCTGGGGGCTTCGCGCATGTCATCGGTGTTCGGTTTGAACGCCAGGCCCCAGATGGCAATGGACTTGCCGGCCAGACCTTGTGGGAATTGCGCTTTGAGTTTGCTGAACAGAATGTGCCGCTGAGTGTCGTTAACGTCGGTGACGCTGCGCAGCAGTTTCAACGGCATGCCGTTGTGTTCGGCGGTGTGCAGCAGGGCACGCAGATCCTTGGGAAAGCACGAGCCACCGAAGCCGCAGCCCGGATAAATAAAGTGGTAGCCGATGCGCGGATCGGAGCCGATGCCTTTGCGCACCGCTTCGATGTCGGCGCCGAGCAGTTCGGTGAGGTTGGCCAACTCGTTCATGAAGCTGATGCGGGTGGCGAGCATCGCATTGGCCGCGTACTTGGTCAGCTCGGCGCTGCGGTTGTCCATGAACATCAGTTTTTCGTGGTTGCGGCAGAACGGCGCATAGAGTTCGCTCATCTGCTCGCGGGCCTCTTCGTCGTGGGTGCCGATGATTATCCGGTCCGGGCGCATGCAGTCAGCGAGCGCGCTGCCTTCTTTGAGGAATTCGGGGTTTGAGACCACGCGTACGGTCAAGGTGCTTTTGCCACGACGCAGCAGTTCGCTGTTGGCGGCGGCCAGCACTTCATCCGCTGTGCCGACCGGTACGGTGGATTTGATGATCAGGGTGCGATCGGCCTCCATGTGCGACGCAATCTGCCGGGCGACGTTGAGCACGTGGGTGAGGTCCGCGGAGCCGTCCTCATCGGCTGGCGTGCCGACGGCGATGAAGATCAACTCGGCATGCGCGACGGCGTCGCTGGCCTGGGTGCTGAACAGCAGGCGGCCAGCCTTGATATTTTCTTCAAGTGTGCTCGACAACCCCGGTTCGCTAATGGGCGGCACCGCTTGTTGCAGTTGTTTAATCTTGTTCGGATCAATATCAACGCATAAAACGCGATGTCCGACATCGGCAAGTGCGGCGGCTTGAATCAAACCAACGTAGCCCGTGCCAAATACACTCACGTCCATAATGCGCACCTCTCAAAAACAAAATGAGAACTTAAGAATTGAACTGTCAAAATGGGTATAGCGCAGCGTGCGCAAAGCGTGTCAGCAAAATGACATGTTGCGCGTGTATAACACCCGGCTTTTTTCAGGCTATTGGCCATCAAGTGCTTGCTATTGCTGGGGTTGTCGCGCCCTTGACGCTTTTTCCCTGTTGAGAAGAAAGCGATAAACGGTCGAAAGCCCTAAAATTAAAGGCTTGTAGCTTCTGGAGTGTGTCAGGAATGAGTCAACGTTTTTTTGACGCTTCAGAGAAAAGTCAGTCTTTTCTTGCGGTTTGATGGCCGAGTGCTAGTGTCAGATTTTGACCGACAAACTATTGACCCAGTACCGTTTTGTACGACCGGGATTGCCATGTTTCGATATTTTAAAGAACTGCTTTTAGTTATTTACCTGCTGCTTTATTCCGAATATTACATTGAGCGGTTAAATGCTATCGGTGTTGGTTTTGCTGTACTCCTTTTTGGCGCGATGTTTTTGGCGCTTACTTTAGCGTTATATCTAACGGCTTATATTCGTCAGGCGCTCATTCGGCATTTATTCGCGATAACGATGTTTGTTTCGGCGGTGTTTTTTGATGTCTACACCCGGGTTACGGCCGATTACCTGAGCTACAGCAGCTTCGTCTCGCTGGTGTATTCCGGCGGTTTCATTCAGGAAGCGGCTTACCAGTATCGCGACGCGATCATCCACGGTGCGCTCAGTGGCTTGCTGTTGTTGGTGGGCATCGGTCTCAAACCGCGGCATTCGCTTGTCGTGCCCAACGCATTGCGCGTGGCGGCGCCGATCTGTGGCGTAATCGTGCTCAGCGCGGTGTTGTTTCTGCGAGCCGGAGAGGGTGCCCGGGGATTGCCGATCATGTACACGCCGTTGGCCTATCTGAACCTGTTCGCCTATGAGGCGCTGCACAACACTGTCGGTCCGCGTGAACCGGTGACACTGGTGCGTAACGGCCAAACCGTCGGGCATGACATCGTGCTGATCATCGATGAAAGCATCTCCGGCAATTACCTGGACATCAACGCGCCATTCGGTGTGCACAGCAACCTCAAACAACCGCACGCGCGCGTCGACATCTTCAATTACGGTTACGCCGCGTCCATCGCCAATTGCAGCGCCGACACCAACGTCACCTTGCGCTACGGCGGCACCCGCGCCGACTACATGCGCATCAACAGTACGCTGCCGTCGATCTGGCAGTACGCAAAAAAGGCCGGGATGCGCACGGTCTACATTGACGCCCAGCGCACCGGCGGCCACTTGCAGAACCTGATGACCGACGCCGAGAAAAAGGACATCGACGAGTTTGTGCAGTTCGACCAGACCAGCGTGCGTGATCGCGACATGGCGGCCGCCGCGAAGTTGATCGGTTTGCTCAACGACGACAAGCCCGAACTGATCCTGATCAACAAGGTCGGCGCGCATTTTCCGGTGCACGACAAATACCCGGATGCGTTCATGGCTTACCGTCCGACCTTGCCGCGCGGACAGTTCACCGAAGTCGCTGACACCGGTAAACGCGATGGCTTCAATGGTCAACCAGATGACTGGGTGCTGTATCGCAATGCCTACAAGAACACGGTTTTATGGAACGTCGGCGAGTTTTTTGCGCGGGTGTTTGCCCAGGCCAATCTGAACAATGCGCTGGTGATCTATACCTCGGATCACGGTCAGGATCTTCATGAACGTGGCAACCCTGGGCTCAATACGCATTGCGGTGGCGATCCGGTGGAGGAGGAGGGCCTGGTGCCGCTGGTGGTGATTCAGGGCCGCGATTTGAAGACGCTGGATTGGTCGGCGCAACTGGCAGCCAACAAGGATCGCTCCAGTCACTACAACATCTTCCCGACGCTGTTGCAGTTGATGGGTTACGACCTGGCGGGGATCGAGGCGGTGTATGGCAAGCCGTTGACAGTGCCAACGGCGGATGAATTCACCTTCAACTACCGCTTCAACGCGCGTCTGGGGGCCAAGCCTGAGTGGAAACATATTGATCTGGGTAGCATTGTCACGCCGTCGCAGGCACCGACCAGTGTGGCGGCGGGTCAGTAGATTTCGAGGCAAACGCTCAGTCGGCTTGCAAGGCAAACACCCAGATCGCATCGGCTGACGAGTCACAGACATACAGCTTCTGGCGGTCGCGACTGAACACAGGGCTTTGCGGATATTCGCCAGCCGTAAACGTGTGAATGCTGCGCCGCGATACGGTATCGATGATTGAGACGGTTCGTTCGCCGGCACTGCAGCAGCAGGCGAGGCGGCCGTCCGCGCTGACGACAAACCCGTGAGGCAACTGAGCGGTCGGGATCAAGTCAATCAGTTTGCCTACGCCCAGATCAATGACCGCCGTGCTGCTATCGGCGTTGCGATAGGGTACGTAGGCCAACTGATTGTCGGGGCTTAGCGTCACTTCCTCAAAGGAGTTGGGGAGGGTCAAAACACTCTGCGTCTCGGTATTGCGGGTGTTCAGGAACCGCAGTTCATGATGGATGTAGTCGCAGTAGTACAACCGACCGTCGGCACTCAATGCCGCGCCACTGGTGAACGGCCCGGTATCGACGCAGGCTACGACCTTGGCGTTCGCCGTATCGATTTCATGGATGTGCCCGTTCACATGACTGTTGCTGTGCACAAACAACCGCGCGCCGTCAGCGCTGAGCACCAACGAATGTCCCTGGGCAGCGCTGATGGTCTGACGGATACGTTGGCGGCGGGTATCGATGGCCAGTATCAGCGGTTGATCGAGGCCGGTGATGTATGCGGTCACACCACTGTTTTCGATAACGATTGCCATGGGCCGGATTGGTAGCGGTATCACCGCGCTCACCCTGTGCAAGTGCAGGTCGATGATCGACAGGCTGCGGCCTTCGGTATTGCACACGTACGCAACCGGCAGTTTCGGGTGCAGGGCGATGGCTCCGGGTTCACGCCCCACGGTGATGACCTCGATGACCTGGGAGGTGCATTTGATCGGAGCAGTGAGCGTTTCATACATGATTGTTGTCTTCATGGCGGAGTGGCCTTTTGGATTCAACTGCCTCTGTTCGACGGCCTGTTTATTAGATACCCGTGCCTTTTGCTCCGCTACTGTCAGAGTTGACAGGTACCGGCACACAAAAAACACTCGCGGCCGCTATCCTAGAGCCACTTGCAAACTTTGGATGACGGCATGCTTCAGGTTCTGGATGTCTTTAAAAGTTACCTCACCCCCCAAGGCCCATTACCGGTGCTGCAAGGCGTCGACCTGACGCTGGAACCTGGTAGTAGCTTGGCGCTGATGGGCGAGTCCGGCAGTGGCAAAAGCACCCTGCTGCACCTGGTGGCCGGCCTCGACAAGGTCGACAGCGGCAGCATTCGCTGCGGTGAGCATCGACTTGAAGCGATGAACGAAGCGCAACTGGCGAACTGGCGCCGAACGGAAATCGGTCTGGTGTTCCAGCAGTTCAACCTGATCGGCAGTTTGCGCGTCGAGGACAATCTGGCGTTTCAGGCGCGTTTGGCCGGGCGTCATGAACCGCGTTGGCTGGCGCATCTGGTGCAACGCCTGGGGCTGGGCGATTTGCTCAAGCGTTATCCCGAGCAACTTTCCGGTGGTCAGCAGCAACGGGTTGCACTGGGCCGAGCGCTGGCCTCGCAGCCGAAATTGCTGTTGGCCGACGAACCCACGGGCAGCCTCGACGAAGCCACCAGTGATGAAGTGCTGCGACTGTTGCTCGAACTGCTTGACGACACGCCGACGACGTTGTTGATGGTCACCCACAGCACGCGTGTGGCGCAACGGTTGGCGCAGCGTGTGGTGTTGTCCAACGGGCGTCTGCTGTGATTGTCTTCAAACTAACCCTGCGCGCGCTGCTCAGTCACTGGCGGCGGCATCCGGTGCAGTTTTTCAGTGTGCTGACCGGGTTGTGGCTGGCGACCAGCCTGCTGACCGGCGTCGAGGCGCTGAACAGTCAGGCGCGCGACAGTTACGCGCGCGCCAGCCAGTTGATTGGCGGCGAGCCGCAAGCCAGTCTGAGCACACCGAGCGGCGCAACATTCCCTCAGCAATGGTTCATCGATCTGCGCCGTCAGGGCTGGCCGGTGTCGCCGTTGTTGCAGGGCCGCTTGAGCCTCAAAGATCACGACAACCAACGTCTTCAGTTGATGGGGATCGAACCGGTGTCGCTGCCGGCGGATTCGGCAGTGGCCGGGCAGGCGATGCCGATCGAGCGGGTCGTCGAGTTTCTCACGCCGCCGGGCAGCACCTGGATTTCCCCGGAAACCTTGCAGGCGTTGAACCTGCAAGAAGGCGCCACGCCGCAAACCCTGGGGGGCCAGAAATTGCCACCCTTGCTGGCGCAAAAAGACATGGCGCCGGGCGTCTTGCTGGTGGACATCGGCATTGCGCAAACCCTGCTCGAACAACCCGGGCAACTGTCACGCTTGTTGCTGCCCAAAGATTTTCACGGCGAGTTGCCGGCCACGTTCAAGGGACAGTTGCAACTCATGAGCCGTGGCGAGGAAAACAATCTGGCGCGACTGACCGAGAGTTTTCACCTCAATCTCGATGCCTTGGGCTTTCTCTCGTTCGTCGTTGGTTTGTTCATCGTTCACGCCGCCATTGGGCTTGCGCTGGAACAACGGCGTGGCCTGCTGCGTACCTTGCGAGCCTGTGGGGTCAGTGCGCGGATGTTGATCGGCTGCCTGATCGTCGAACTCGGTGTGCTGGCGCTGATCGGTGGCGTGTTTGGCGTCATCAGCGGTTACTGGCTGGCCAGTGTGCTGCTGCCGGATGTCGCCGCCAGCCTGCGCGGTTTGTATGGCGCGCAGGTGGCAGGGCAGTTGCAACTGAGCCTTTGGTGGTGGTTCAGCGGGATCGGCTTAAGCCTGCTCGGCGCCTTGCTGGCCGGGACCAACAGCCTGATACGGGCGGCGCGTTTGCCGCTGTTGGCGGTGGCCGATCCGCAAGCCTGGCATCAACAATATGCGCGCTGGTTGCAGCGCCAGGGTTGGCTGGCTTTTGTGTTGGGCGTGATCGCGCTGCTGGCATTGCTTTGGGGCGACAGCCTGGCCAGCGGTTTTGTGCTGATGGTTGGGCTGCTGATCGGCGCCGCGCTGGCCTTGCCGGTGTTGCTCAGTGCGCTATTGAATCAGTTGCTCGGGCGCCGTCGCTCAGTGCTTGGCCAATGGTTTCTCGCCGACTGCCGACAGCAACTGCCGGCACTGAGCCTGGCGCTGATGGCGTTGCTTTTGGCGCTGGCCGCCAACATCGGCGCCGGTAGCATGACCTCCGGTTTTCGCCAGACCTTCAACGACTGGCTCGAACAACGTCTGAGTGCGCAGTTGTACATCAATCCGGCGGATCCGGCACAGGCCCGCGAGATGCACAACTGGCTTAAACAGCAGCCACAGATCACGGCGATACTGCCCAACTGGCAGGTGTCGGTGACGCTGCAAGGCTGGCCGGCAGAGGTGTTCGGGGTGATCGACGACGTCTATTACCGTCAGCACTGGCCGTTGCTCGAATCGGTTGGCGGTGAACCGTGGGCGCATCTGGCGACGGATGATGCGGTGATGCTCAGCGAACAAATGGCCCGACGCTTGAAGGTCCACCCCGGCGATCACCTGACGATCCCAACACCCAACGGGCCATGGGCACCGCGCATCGTGGGTATTTATGCCGATTACGGCAATCCAAAAGGGCACCTGCTGGTCAACGTCAATCATCTGCTGCGCAACTGGCCGCAACTGATGCCGAACCGTTTCAACCTGCGCATTGACCCGCAGAATATTGCGCCGTTGCTCAGCGCATTGCAGGCGCGCTTCCAACTCGATGACAGTCGGATCGTCGATCAGACACAGCTCAAGGGCTGGTCGGTTCAGGTGTTCGAACGCACCTTTGCGGCGACGGCGGCGTTGAACAGCCTGACCCTTGCGGTCGCTGGCGTTGCGCTGTTCATCAGCCTGTTGACCCAGAGCCAAAGCCGTCTCGGCCAACTCGCACCGCTGTGGGCATTAGGCGTGACACGACGGCAATTGATGCTGCTCAACCTCGGCCAAACATGGCTGCTGGCGGTGCTGACGCTGGTCTTGGCGTTGCCGTTGGGTATCGCGCTGGCGTGGTGTCTGGATGCGGTGATCAACGTCCAGGCTTTCGGCTGGCGCCTGCCGTTGCGGGTCTTCCCTTGGCAACTGCTGCAACTGATGGGGTTGGCGTTGCTGGCGACATTGCTGGCCTCGGCCTGGCCGCTCTATTCGCTTTACCGCACGCAACCGGCGGATCTGCTGAGGACGTTTGCACATGAGGATTAAGCGGTTTGTGCTATGTGTCGCACTGCTGCTGGGCGGTTGTGATCAGTCCGTGCCCGAACAGAAAGGTTTTGCCGGAATGGGCAATCAGGCTCAGTCGTTTAAGCCGGTGGTGCCGGGCCGAGCGTTCACCTTTCCGGCCGATCATGGCGCGCACGATGGCTTTCGCATCGAATGGTGGTACGTGACGGCCAATCTCAAGGATCAGCAGGGCAATGATTTCGGTGTGCAATGGACGTTATTTCGCAGTGCGTTGAAACCTGTGCCGGAGCAAGCGGGGTGGGGCAACCAAACCATCTGGCTGGGGCATGCCGCGGTGACTTCCGGTTCTGTTCATCATGCGGCCGAGCGCTATGCGCGGGGCGGTGTGGGGCAGGCAGGCGTGCAGTTGGTTCCGTTCGAAGCGTGGATCGACGATTGGCGCTTTGCCAGTCAGGCGCCGGATCCTCTAAGCGATATGCAACTGAGTGCTCGCGACACGTCATTCGCCTATCAACTGCACCTCACTTCGAGTCGTCCGTTGGTGCTGCAAGGTGACAAGGGCTTCAGCCAAAAGTCCGAACAGGGCCAAGCCTCGTACTACTATAGCCAGCCATTTTTTCAGGCCAGCGGCACTTTGCAGATCGACGGCCAAACCTACACCGTCAGCGGCCCGGCGTGGCTAGACCGCGAGTGGAGCAGCCAGCCACTGACGGCCAACCAGACGGGTTGGGACTGGTTCTCGCTGCATCTGGACAACGGCGAACACCTGATGCTCTATCGCATGCGTCAGAAGGACGGTGCGCCTTACCTGACCGGCACCTGGATCGCCGCCGACGGTCAGACGCAAACCCTGCGAGCCGAACAGATCAAACTCACTGCGCAAGACACCGCCGACGTGGCAGGCCGCTTGATGCCGGTGAAATGGTCGATCAGCATCCCTGACAAACATCTCGACATCCGCCTCGATGCACTCAACCCCAACGCGTGGATGAACTTGCGCATTCCTTACTGGGAAGGCCCGGTGCGCATCAGCGGTAACCAGGGTGGGCAAGGCTATCTGGAAATGACGGGTTACTGAGCTTCCTGAAGAACTGACAATCGGGCAGAGCGACGGATGTATTAAAAGTGACCCGTCAGCATGAAAGTTGAGTATTAGCTCTACAGGCTAAGTGTTCTTGTACAGGTTCAGATAGGAGCGCAATCATATAAAAGTATGCGTTGAAACTTTCTCGGTAAATATCGGCAACATACAGTTCTTAACTTTCCAGTACATAAATTTCATCATCATCCATGGCGACATATACGCCAACTTCCATTAAAATCCTCCCCGTTCGCCCAGTGTCAGGGCTCTTTACCGGTGCATGGATTGCCAGGCCATTACACTGGGCGAACACCTTGCAGGAGCAGTTGTATACAATTTCACATAAAAAAGGGGCGACTTTGAAGTCGCCCCTTTTTGTTCCCTCGAATCAGGCCGGCGTTTGCATCCCGGATTTACCGTGTTGCCCTTGAAAGCGTTTGAGCGTCGCCTGATACATTTTCGTGCGCCGGTGATCTTTCCCGTAGGTGCCTGCCGCAGCGACGGTTCCTGCCTGAATGTGATCCAGATAGCTGAAAATCTTGCGCGGCGACAGGAACTTGATGCCATAGCCCAAGCCTGCTATTCGGTCCTGCAGCGTATAACCGGGCACTCGGTCATCCATGCAAAAGTGCAGCCCCAGAGACTTCATCAAGCGGACATTCCACAGCGTACAAAAACTCTTGAGGTGAGTTTCTTTATAGGGCTTCGGTTCTTTTGAACACAGGCCGAAGTGTTTCTTTGCGCGTCGAACATGGTGCTTGCAGAAACGCGAAGTTAAACGCCAGGTATCTCTCACCACGCCACGATTGATTTGCTCGACACAACCGACGGCGGCGATATCCGGCGTCTTTGTACATTCGCGCATCATCATGGCAAACACTTCCTTGTCGTAGACAAAGGTATCGGTGTGCAGCAGAAACAAATAATCGCTGTCGACTTTTTCCAGCGCCATATCCAGCGCCTTGCCATGCGCAATATGCCCGGCCTCTTTGCAAGGCGAAGGCCGTTCGATCAGATTGATCCAGTCCAAAGAACGCAAGTAATCCAAGCTTGCATCCGCCGAATCGTTGTCCACCACCCACACCGCAATACGTTGCTCTTTGACGTGCTCACGCAAAAGCTCAAGGCACATCCTGGTGATGTCCGGGGTTTTGTAATTTACCAAGACAAGGCTGAAGTTCGCCGGTGGCTGGGCTGGTAAATCAATGGCTTTCATATCTGAAGGACTCATCCGCGGTTCATGGGCAACAGTGATTTCATGAGCCGCAACGGTAGCGAGGCAACCTTAGGCGAAGCTTAATTTCCGGGTTCGCGTGGGTGACAGGCTAAACTGCGCGCCCATTTAAGCTTCAAGGAAGAGACGGCCAGCGCCGTTGCCTCACGGATGAAACCACTTTCCCTCTACCACCCGGCCCTTTACTGGCTGCGCGTGTGGCAAAAAAGACTGTTCCGCCAAATTGCCTGGCACTGCTCGCGCAAACGCTACGCACGTCTCGCCGGCGCCGTTGAGCGCTTGCTGTTTCGCTACCTCAAACACACCTCAAAACTGAGTAAGCACTCCATAAACCCCACCGTGTTCGGGTAGTTCGTGGATGACTTCGATACGCGGCAGATCAGCCGACAGTGGCTTGCGTTTGCCTCGGCGCGGTGTCGCGGCAACAACTTCTTCATCAGCGTCGCCAACCAACGGCATGGGTTCGCTTTCGGGCTCGTTGAACAAGGCCAATTGCGGGGTGTTGGGCTCGATGGTTTGCTCGGACTTACGCCCGAACAGACGGTCGCGCAACAGCTTGATCTGTTCTTTCAGGTCAACGATGTGGGTCTGATAAGCCTGGGCCGATTCCTCTTGGCGACTGAGTGCCTCAAGCAGCAGTTGCTTGAGCAAAACAGGATCATCAGGAAGGTCATCGGGCAGAGAAATCATGGCCCGGATTATACCGGGTCACGCCACGTAGCGCGGCGTCAAAACCTGATGAGGGCGGTTGCGCCAGAGGTCGAAACCGTCGAGCAGCCAGTTCAGTTCCTGGACGCTCAACACAATGGCCTCGTCGGTTACATCGGGCGATGTTTTAAAGCGCTCGGATTCGAGGCGCTTGAGCCAAAGGCAAAAGCCGTTGCGCTCCCAATACAAAATCTTCACCCGGTTGCGGGATTTGTTGAGGAAGACAAAAAGCACCGGGTCAAACACCGCGACCTTGAGGTCCAGTTCGACCAGAGCGGCGAGGCCATCGATGGATTTTCGCAAGTCCACGGGTTTGGGGTAGAGGTACACTTTTTCGACTTTGGCGTCGGGTCGCATCATGGCGGGGCTGGCTCCGGAGAAAAACGGGAGCACAGCATCCGGCGTCAGGGAAGTGCTTTGAATGTGTAGTTCATGGAGCGGTTACTTGCGAACTTCGTTCGGGGCACATTTGGGATGTTTCGAAACCCTGCGGCCCATGAGGCTCGAATACACTGGACTATGACCAAAGAAGATGCGGAGTATTTGCTTACAATCGTCTCTCTGATTCATCGACGCCTTGATAAAGCACATATGCCTCCGAGACTTTGAAACACCCTGCACTCCGAACTTTGAATTCATACGCCGCCGTAGGAAGGCGCGGCTCTGTCTGTCACTGCGCGTATCCGGTCGGCCAAGATTACGCTGCACTATGCAAAAGTTTGCTAACGGACAGAAGCGGATATCCAAAGTTCTAATGGTCCAATTTATTATCCAGCAGAACAACGGATAAGCCGAACACGGGAGTTATAAAGTAGACGAAATTCAGAAAATTAGCTGATCACAGCACCTTTCGGGCCACTAGCGATAAGGGCTGCGCCACAGGCGGTCTTCATCCCGTCCAGCGCGATAGGCGTGCCATCGACAGTATAGGTCCTGCTGCCCTCAGCAATCGTAAAAACGCCCTTGCACAATGGACAGCTGACCTTATGACCGAGCCCAGAAATTGGCTTTCCATTCAGATTAGTTTGGGAGAAAGCTTCTAGAACCTTACCACCATGTGAAGTGGAATCGCCTAGGCGAATAGCATCTTTCATATCATCACCCCGCCTTCAGATATCCGTTTTCCACAACGCCCCACTAAACTCAATTAAGCTCGTTGCAGAAAACGGAGCAAAGAAAGCTTGCACTATAAATTCAAGCGACCAAGCTATCCCTACTTAGGGAAAACAAATCAATCGATGTTTCTTCAAGCAACACTTCAAAAGCATCCGCACCTTTTTGTTCAATATATTTAAGCTCCGAGTCAAACACTGGAACAATCCACGCAAAAACGAATGTAAGGCCATGCGTATCAGGCCCAGTATAAGAAAATGATTCATCTCCAAAAAAAACCGGAGGCTTGATCCATACAGCAGAGAGCGAGCAATCATCAAAAACAACTCCCTCCCTCTGTATTAACTGATTATTCAACAAGGCGCAACTGGATCCAATAGCATCATCTGCAAGTTGCTTTACGATTGCGACTGCATTCTTGGGAATCTCATTCTGATCAATAGACAATAACAATTCGTGGTGTATTACTTGTGCAGACACCGAAGACTTAAGTCCTACATGTGAAAGGCCTAGCGTACAAAATGTGACAACACCTTCCACACTACCATCCCGACACTCAACTACTTGATAAGAATGTGAACCTTCAGAAAAGTCCCACCCTTGGTAAATTTTCCCAAAGTGCTTCTCTATATGTTCAATAATGCTCATTTTCGATTTCCTTCTCTACGGTTGCAGGATGGGCATTTTAGAATAACGCCCGTCTGGTAATTGTCGAGAACCTCTTTTCGACTTACGCCGTCTGGGAAATCTCTTTTGCTCCACGGATCGGGATGGTGATCCATATCCCAATCTCGCGGACCTGTTCCTGGAGCAACTTCTACTTCTGTTTCGCACACAGGACAGATTTTGCCTCCGTTCGGTCCGGGAAGGGCACTATTCCATGCGTCCCTTACAGATGCCTTTCTCCATCCTCCACGACTCGTGACCTGGCCTTTTTCATTTGTACCTTTAACCAATCCAAGCGGATCAATCCAGCCATTGGCGTTTGGCGCATACTGGTAGACGTTAATGCCGCCCGCGAAGCCAATAGGATCCTGCGAAATAAACCGCCCAACCCTCGGATCATAGTATCTATATCGATTGTAGTGCAGCCCAGTCTCATGATCGTGATATTGCCCCTGGAACCGTATCGGATTCGTCACACCATGCTGCCGAGCCCATTCTGAACGCTGCTCCGTCACCTGCCCCCACGCCTTAAACTGCGCGGTCCAGGCCATGTTGCCTTGTGAATCCGTCAGTTCCTGCGGTGTTCCCAGGTGATCACACTGATACCAGGCCAACGCATCAAACGGTAATGCTGTGGCTTTGTGATTCCACAGGGGATCCTCATCAAGGCTGTACTCACCGCTGTAATCAGGCTGCCCCATGAGCTTGATCGGCGCCTGGCGCACAGCTTGAGCCACTGGAACAAAGGTTCCCGGTTCAAAGATGTAATGCACCGTGCGACCCGGTTCGCCATCGCCCTGCGCCAGACTGCTTTCCCAAGCGAGGTTGTCGCCATCCCATCCGTAAAGCGTAAAACCGCAGCCCAGTTCACGCTGTTTGCGGGCGTGCTCGTTTCTGTTCCAGAGGGAGCCGGCTTCCGGGCGCTGTTTGTAGTGGGCGCGGGAGTTTTTGTGCAGGCGGCGTCCCAGTGCGTCGTAGGCGAAATCCACGCTCAGACGCGGATCTTCGAAATGCACCAGTCGATCAAACAAATCCCAACGCAGATCACTGCGTTGGCCGTTGTGCCAGCGCTGGATCTGATTACCGCGTTCGTCGTAGTCGTAGTGAGTGCCGGCGTATTCGCGCAGCAGGTTGTCGACCAGTTTGCTGCGCGGTGGCGTCATATCCAGTGGACGACGGATTTCGGCAGTCTTGTCATCCAGCAGGTTACCGGCCGGGTCGAAGGCGAACGTTTCAACGCCTTGACGCGTCACGGCGCTGAGCAGTCGGCCGACGGGATCGTAACGATAGGCGAGCGGGCCGCGACGACTGTCGTTGATGTCGGTCAGTTGGCCGGCAGCGTCATATTTGTATTCGCGCTTGAGCAGAATGCTTTTGTCATCGCTGCGTCCCAGCAGTTGCTCCTGCAAGCGTCCGGCCGGGTCCCAGCTTTGAGTTTGCAGCAGGTGATTGCCTTGGTGGCGGGCGATTTCGCGGTGCAGGTCGTCGCGCTCGTAGCCGATCAGTTCATGCTCATCCAGACGCATGCCCAGCAGGTGGCCGCTGCCGTAAGTGAGCCAACTGACACGGTGGCCGTCCGGACGAACGGTGGCAACACGCTGGTTGAGCACGTCGTACTCGTGCTGCCAGATCGCGACGGTGGGCTTTTCCAGTCCGAGGTAATGTTGGTGCTCGCGAAGCAGATTGCCGGCCGGGTCGTGGAACCATTGCAGGCGGCTGTCGGCGTTGTCGGCCAGCACCATGTTGCCGTTGCCGTCATAGGCAAAGGTTTCGCTTTGCGACTGCTCGCCCAGGGTGGCGCGACGCTCGGTCAATCGGCCCATCGGGTCGAAGCTCACCGAGATGATGCGTTTGCCATTGATCGATTGAGCAAGCCGCCCCGTTTGAGCATCGTATTGATAGAGCGTGGTGTGGCCGTCGAAGCCTCTTTCTTCCAGCAGGCGTCCGACCGGGTCGTAGTGGAAGTGCGCACGCTGTTCGTTTTCGTTTTCCAGGGCCGTTAGCCGTCCGAGACGGTCCCATCGATAGCGCAGGGTCTGCTCGGCGGCATCGACACGTTCGGCGATCAAGCCAGCCGCGCTGTAGCTCCACGTGGTGCAACGATCAAGTCCATCGACATGCGCCAACAATCGACCTTCGGCGTCACGATCAAAGCGCTCTTCGGTCTTGTCCGGGTGCTTGATCAGCACCAGTTGGCCGGCCTTGTATTCGTATTCGGTGGCATTCCCGGCCGCGTCGGTGAAGCAGATCATCTGCCCCAGTTCGTTGTATTCCCAAGCGCTTGTTTTGCCCGAGCAATCGACGTATTCGACCAGTTGCCCGGCGTCGTTGTAGTCCAACGTCTTTTCGTTGCCGTTGGCGTCCTTGATCGCGGTGGGCTGGCCGGATTTGTTGTAGGCATATTCGGTTTTGTTGCCCAGCGGATCCAGCGCTTCAACCAGATTGCCTTGATCGTCATAGGCGCGCTGCCACTGACCACCCTCGGCATCACTGATCTTGATCAGCATGTCTTGATCGTCGTAGGCGTAATGCATCACCGTGTGATCGGCGCGGATGTGCTCGAGCAGGTTGCTGCGTTCATCGTAGCTATAGCGATCGGTGCTGCCGTCGGCATTGACGCGGCGCACGATGTTCTTGGCCTCGTCGCGGAAGAACCATTCCGAACGCTCGTCGGCGTAGCGAATTCGGTAGGTGTAGCCAAGGATGTCGTAGTAGTGCCAGGTCTCGTTACCGAGCGCGTCGGTGACGTAGGTCAGACGAATGTTTTCGTCCCACTCCAGACGTGTGTCGAAGCTGCCGTCGTCGGCCCATTCGCGCACGGCTTTGGCCTTGGCGCCTTGGCCGTCCCACTCCAGATTCATGCCGCGACCGGTGCGGTCGGTATAACGCGTAATCAGGTGATGCTGGTATTGATACAACCAGACTGCGCCGTTCTCATCCTGCGCCCGAATCAGGTCGCCATAGGCGTCGTACTGGTAAGCACAGAGTTGTCGCAGTGGGGCACCGTCAACGATTTGCCAAAGGCCTATCAGTCGGCCGTGGTCGTCGATCATCGTGCCGAGGTGCAGGTGCACCTTGTTGATGTCGTTTTCCTGATAGGTGATCAGGTCGGAGAGCACCGATTGTTCGCCATGGCGATGCTCGTAATGCAGCATGATCCCGGCGCCGTTGCGCAGAGAAATATTGGTCAGCACGAAGCGCTGGCCATGGCGGACGTAGGTTTCTTTGCGTTCGAAACCACGGCACAGCAGAAGTTGATCTTCGCTGTTGCGGACCAGGGTGATGTTTTCGATAGCGTCGTAGTGGAACAAGCCGACCTTTGGCAGTGGGTAGCTGTGGTCGCGGCCGTCAGCGCCGTAGAACGTCAGCCCATCGTCCACGCAGTCAAAACGCGTGGTGAATTCGTTGATCCAGCGAGCGCCGACTTCGCTCTGATCGTAGGCATCGAGGCGGGAGTTGTACGTGCGCGTCCATTCGATCGGAAAGGGGCCAGGCAAGCTGAAATCGGTATGGCTGAGGCTTTCCGAACCCAGAGCAAAGTTAATGCTGTGACGGGTGCTGGAGCAGGCACAGTTTCTTTTCGGGTTAGGGGCGTGAGTCGCCGGAGCCTGTCGGCCCGTCGCTCCCAACGCACCTTCCGAGGCCGTGCGCTTGGCCTGGCTGGTCTGATCCGGTTTGACACCGGCCCCTTGACCATGGGCATTGCGCTTGCGCCAAAGGGTGACGGCACTGGACAGGATCAACAGCAACCAGCCGATGGAGTTCTGAACTGACTCGTCGTCCAGCTTGCTCAACTGGGTGCGCAGCTCCGGGCCCATCGCACGCAGTTTTGCGGTTTCCGTGGCAACCCGTTTTTTCACTTCATCGGGTAGCAGGTGATCAGCCGCACTGTTGGCCAGACCTTTGCCTGCGGCTTTATAGGCGCTGGCCGCAGCGCCGAAGATGTTGCCGAACGATGCAAGGGGATCATTCTTGAATTGATCGATCGCCGCACTAGCTTGTGCGCTGGCCGCGTTTAGATCGCCCTTGGCATCAAGCTTGCCATTAGCCACCGTCTCAAGGCCTTTGGCTATCTCGTTGATGACGTCCTCGCCCAGCTTGCCAGCGTCCGCCAGAATGCCCGGCAGCTTGCCTTTCGCTTGTTCAACGAAATCGTCGAGGGTACCGATGATGGATTCGTTCAAGTGTCCGATGAGGACTTCGATGACCGATGAACTGAGCAGCATCTTGCTGCTGGCCTTCATCTCCTGACGTACGAGAAACAGAGTCGGGCGCAGGGTCATGCGCGCAGCTGCCATCGCCGGTGGCAACGGCAAAACACCGATCAGATTGATGCCCAGACTGGCCCACGCCAGCAGGTCGCGTTTCTGCGCGTCGGACAGGGTAACGATGTCACCCAACGCATCGATCAGCGCCATAATGTTGCCCACCACGGGTAAGGCGCCGGCGACGTTCTTGATCCGATCAAGGGTGACCACGCCATCCGTGGCTGATTGCAACCAGGCATCGAAGGTCGCTGCGCTGCTGGCAACGTCCTGGATGTCGATGGCGTTCAGTGGAACGATGGCAACCTGAGGTTCACGTTTTACGATTTCAGTGGTCATGACAGCATCTCACCCGCCAACAGGCCCGGGGTTTTCAAGGAAGGTTTTGGAAGCGTTGGCGCGGGAAGCGTCGGTAGCTGTCCGCCCTTGCTCGCGGCGCCGAGGATGCTCGACGCACTCGGCATGGCGGCACTCGCCAGTTTCGGCAATCCAGCCACTCCGCCCTGCACAGCGCCTTTGACCTGCTGCGCCGTTTGCATTGCGCCCTGCGCGGTCTGCACCGCACTCATCCCTGTTTGTGCCATGTCCTTACCCTTCTCTAGCATGTCCCAGTTCTTGCTCGGCAACACTTGAGCGACCATTGCTTGCACCTGACTCGGCACGTCTTCCGCGCCCGGCGGATTCAACGGCCATTCCGGCTTGCCGATGTAGCTGCCATCGCTCCAGGTGTCTGCCGGATCCTTGCCGAACAACACCCGCGCTGGTCCCGGTGCGGCGCCAGAGACGCTGGCGAAACCCTTGGCGTCGAGCTTGCCTTTGATGCTTTTGCCCAAGGCATCAATGACTTCGTAATCGCCGTCCTTGATGCCTTGGCGCCCGGCGTATTGGTTGAACAATTCGAGGTTGCCCTTGCCGGGTTTTGGTGGTTCCGGGAACACTCCGGCGAGACTTTTCGCGCCGGTGTAGGCGAAGTTCGCCGCGTGCGCGGTGTACGGGCCGCTGGTGGCGTGGGTGATGCCGCCAGCGTTGTAGGTGGTGGCGCTGCCGCCGCCCTGAATCACCAGTTCGGTTTTCGCGGTGATGGTGATGCGGTCGGCGTTGGCGGTGATGTTGAGTTTGGCCAGCAGGTTGATGCTGTCCTTCAGCGCACGCACATCGATGTCGCCGGACGCCGCCACCAGACGCCAGCCCATGCTTTGCACGAACAGGCGCATGCCGCGACTGGCGCTGGCCAGCAGACGTTTGCCGATTGACAGGCTGGTGTGGCCGGTGCTGCTCAACGCCAGGTGTTCGCCGGTGGCGATGTGGCTGGAGCGTGGCGTCGTTAACGCAATGCCGGCCGGGCTGGCGAGGACCAGATGCGGTTCGGTGAATTCCGGGAATTCGTTGGCGGTCATGTTCGCAGGGCCCGAGCCGAGCACGCCTTGATGCTGAGCATGCAGCGCTTTGGCCACGTCGTCCTGATCGCCTGCTTCCTGCGCTTGTAGCTCTTTGGCCTGCACGGCAAAACCGTCCTGCTGATCGCTCGCGGTGGCGAGGCGTTCGGCGGTTTCCGGCAGATCCTTGTGATGTTTCGACTCGTTCGGACGTGGCTCGGTGGTGATCAGCAGACCGGCCCCGGCACGCACTGCGCCGTGGCGGTCGGTGCGCAATTCGAACCCTTCGCCACGCGGCTGACCACCGCTTGGGCGTGGATGCGTCAGGTAGCCGAGGTTGATCGCACTGGCGCCGTGGTCACTGCGCAGCGCGATGCTGATCTCGCTGGTGGTGTCGTCGATGCGCAGTTCGTTGGCGCGGCTGCCCTTGTATTCCTTGCTCTTGACCGTGGCCAGGGTCTTGAAGTCCGGCAGTTTGTACGGGGGCAGATTGGCGCCGTGGTACAGACAACCGGTGATCAGCGGCTGGTCGGGATCGCCCTCAAGGAAGGTGATCAAGACTTCCATTCCGACGCGCGGAATGTTGATCGAGCCGAAGGTTTCGGCGGCCCAGCTCGACGCGACGCGCATCCAGCAACTGGTCATGTCGTCATGCTTGCCTTCGCGATCCCAGAAGAACTGCACCTTGACCCGGCCATACTGGTCGCAGTAGATCTCTTCGCCTTCCGGGCCGCAGACCACGGCACTCTGGGTGCCGAGGACTTTCGGTTTCGGGTGATCGAGCGGCGGACGGTAAGGCACGTCCCACGGGATCGCGCTGAAGCGGTTGCGGTAGCCCTGGTGGAAATCGTCCTTGTTGTCCGTGGTGTCGCTGGTCACCGACTCTTCCAGCACTTGCGGCTGCTTGCCTTCGTGGAAGATTTCAGTGAGCAGCCACAGGTCGTTCCACGTCGGGTTGGCGTGTTCGGTCAGGGCGAGGAAATGCCCGGTGACGAGGATTGGTTGGTCGCTGTTGCCTTCGGCAAGACGATAGTCGCTGCGATGGCGTTCCAGCGCGCGATTAGCCAGATGTTTACCGCGCTCGCGATCAACGAACCGGCCCGGGTAGTCGTAATCTTCCAGATCCGGTTGGGCGCTGCTTTTGGCATCGCTTTCCAGCTCGATTTTCGGTTTGACGAAGTCGTAATCGCGCCGCGTGGTACGGCTGGTGCGCGTGGCCAGACGCAGGCCGAAACGCTTGACCACCGGTTTGTCAGCGACCAGTCCGGAGTCCTGCTGATAGGCCACGGGCGCGAGTTTCGGGAACACGGTCTGGTCATCGCCGAAGGTCAGTTTGTGGCCGCTGGCGGTGTGCTGAAAGTGGTAGTGAATACCTTCTTCCTCGCACAGGCGCTGGATGAAATCGAGATCCGATTCGTCGTACTGCACGCAGTAGATGCGCTCGGGGTAGATCGCGCTGAGCTGGAAGTGATAATCGCTGGCGAGAATGCCGTGTTCTTCCAGCACCTGGCTGATGATCTGCTGCACGGTCATCTGCTGGAAGATGCGCTGATTGACCCGATGCGCGAGGTACGCCAGTTGCGGGCGCAGGGAGATTTTGTAGCGCGTCAGGCGCTTGCCAGACTCACCCTGGGCGATGCTATAGACCAGCCCGTGAATGCCGGTGCCGGTCGGCGACAACTGAAGAAACGCCAGTTTGTGCAGCACGCTTTCGAGGTTGATCGCAGCCTTTTCGCTGACCAGTTCCAACTCGAATTCGAAGGGGGTGTTGAGTGCCTCCCGGCCGGTAAACGACAAGACCTGGAAATCGGTTTCCACGCCATCGACGGTCAGGTTGAAATGAGGCTGGTTGGCCGGTGAGAACATCCCTTGTTCCTCGCGCAATGCTGCGACGCGCAACAGCCGGTTGGCGGGCTATTGGCGAAAAATTCTTTAAGTAGTGAGTGTGCCTCGACCGGCGAAACCGGCCGAGACGGTAAAACCATCAGCCGCGATTAAACGACTGGAGCACGCCAGTCATCGGAACCCGAAGTACCGGATACTTCGTGAGTCCAGGTGATTTTGCGGTAGGTGAACTGCACTTCTTCCAGGTGGGTGAAGTGCGAGTTGCCTGGATCCTGGCAGTTGTGCATTTTGTTGTTGATGGCGACGATGATCGCGTCTTCCAGTTTGGTGGTGTAGTAGTGCTCTTGGGTACCTTGAGCCGAAGTACGGAACCACTGGATAACGATTTCGCTCATGCGCTCGCCGGAAGTCAGAGCGGCTTGCAGCAGAGGCGAAGCCTTGTCGTAGACCTTGGTGATCACAACTGGCTTGTGAACGCGCTGACCGGTTGGCTGACCGGATTGCGGGTCACGCGGGATGATCACGTCGTGGCTGAACGCCTGAACCATGACCTGGTCTTCGTGAC
>NZ_JAIHLQ010000030.1 GCF_019733355.1 Pseudomonas baetica
GATGGGACAACCTCGGCCTGGTCTCGATACTGGACACGATAAACCGACTTAACCGTATAACCTGAACCGCCGTATACGGAACCGTACGTACGGTGGTGTGAGAGGACGGCGGATGTGAATCCGCCTCCTACTCGATGGCGCTCGAAAATATCTTTTTCCCTTGAAACGAAAAGGCCGATCTGTCTCCAGATCGGCCTTATGCATTCAGTCAGCGGTCAGACATGCTCGCTGCTTTTCGCCTGCACCTCCGGCGAACCTTGGCCATGGTCATGCTCCGCATCAGGCTCGATCACTGGCACTTCCTTGCCATCGCAGTCATGCAGTTTGCCGTCGCTGAAGTAATCGCCTTCACGCAGCGCCGCCAGATCACGATAGCGCAGGGTGCGCTCTTCCGCCGCCGCAAACACCGATTGCTGATCCGAGTTGCCGGTGGTGAAGTGGTTGAACGCCAGGTTGAGCACGATCGCCATGATCGCCGACGAGCTGATGCCCGAGTGGAAAATGGTCGCGAACCAGCTCGGGAAGTGATCGTAGAAGTTCGGCGCGGCAATCGGGATCATGCCGAAACCGATTGAGGTGGCAACAATGATCAGATTGACGTTGTTGCGGTAATCCACCTTCGACAGGGTGCGGATACCGCTCGCCGCGACGGTGCCGAACAGCACGATACCTGCGCCGCCGAGCACCGATGTCGGTACTGCCGCAATCACCCGCCCCATGAACGGCAACAGGCCGAGGATCACCAGGAAGACACCGCCAGTGGCCACCACAAAACGGCTTTTGATTCCTGTCACCGCCACCAGCCCGACGTTCTGGGCGAAGGCGCTTTGCGTGAAGGAGCCGAAGATCGGCGCAAACATGCTCGACAACATGTCCGCACGCAGACCGTTGCCCAGGCGCTTGGAGTCCACCTTGGTGCCGATGATCTCACCGACCGCGAGGATGTCCGCCGATGTCTCTACCAGCGTCACCATGACCACGATGCACATCGACAGAATCGCGGCGAAGTGGAACGTCGGCATGCCGAAGTGGAATGGCGTCGGGAAGCCGAACATCGGGCCTTGAGTGACGCTGGAGAAGTCCGCCATGCCAAGGAATACCGCCAGTACCGTGCCAATCACCATGGCCAACAGGATCGACAGACGCGAGATTGTGGAGCTGCCCACCTTGCTCAACAGCAACACCAGCACCAGCGTAACCGCCGCCAGCCCGATGTTTTGCATGCTGCCGAAGTCCGGCGCGTGGCTGTTGCCGCCCATGGCCCAGCGTGCGGCCACCGGCATCAGCGTCAGGCCGATAGTGGTGATCACAATGCCGGTCACCAAGGGAGGAAAGAACTTGGTAATTCGCGAGAACACCGGAGTAATCAGCAGGCCGATCAAGGATGCGGCAATCACAGCGCCAAGCACCGACTGGAAGCCACCCTCCCCGCCACTGCTGACGATCGCGACCATGGTCGCAACGCCGGAGAACGACACACCTTGTACCAGCGGCAACTGACAGCCAAAGAACGGCAGACCCAGGGTTTGCAGCAGTGTTGCCAGCCCCCCCGCAAACAACGAAGCAGCGATCAGCAAACCAATGTCTGCCGGCGAAAGCCCGGCTGCCTGGCCGATGATCAGTGGCACCGCAACGATACCGCCGTACATGGTCAGAACATGTTGCAGGCCGTAAGCCATATTCGCGCCGACCCCGAGATTTTCGTCCTCGGGCCGTTGGTGTGAAACATGGGGCGTTTTCATGGTGGGGGGGTCCCTGGTTTTTGTTATGCGCACACTGTATTCAATACTTGTGACAAATGTCCATAGAGTTGTATACAACTTACCAGTCACATAATGGATAGGTAGCCACCCAACCTTCTATCCCCCTGCTCGCATCCCCTCACAAATCCGGCAACACATCCCCGTCTGACCTTGCGTCATCACCCACTAGGCTGAAGTGCTCATGGCGACCGACGGTGTGGTCGCGCTCTTTTTTATACATATAAAGTATGCATAATGAAGTCATTCGACATTCAGTACGACAAAAGCAAGAACGCAGCCAACAAACTCAAGCACAAAGGTGTCAGCCTCGCCGAGACAGAACCGGTCTTTCACGACGAATGCGCACTGACGATTGAGGACAACGACCATGCAGAGCCACGCTGGATCACCCTGGGCCTCGACGGTAAGGGACGGTTGCTGGTCGTTGCGTACAGTTACCGCGAAGCCAATGTCATTCGAATTATTTCTGCGCGTGTCGCCACCCCAAGCGAGCGTCGCCAATATTCTTTAGAGGCTTGATCGATGAAAGACGAATTTGACTTCTCTCAAGGCAAACGCGGCGCCGTGGCGTCCACCAAGGGTAAAACCCGCATCACCATCATGCTCGACGACGCGGTCATCGAGGCCGCTCGCACCGTGGCGGAAAACGAGGGGTTTGGGTATCAGACGGTGATCAATAACACCCTGCGCCACGCCTTGCTCAATGGCACAGAGAGTCAGGGCCCGGCCGAGTCAGGCCACTGCGGGCAGTTCAAGAAAGGTATTACCGCCGCCGACCTCAAGAGTCTTGAGAAAAAGCTGTCGGCGGCCGTCGGGGAGATACGCCGGGTACTGGAGCCAGAGGCGAAGCCCTAGGCTTCAGGCGGGGACAATCATCCGCCCCAGCGCGTGGCTCAGGCGCGGTTGTTGAGGCAGGCGAAGATCGAATTCCTGCTGCAACAACTCGATCAACTCATCAACATCCGTCACCTCCCGCCGTTCACTGGCGGAGCCCATGCGATGGATCGCGAAACTGCCGTTGTTCAGCGTCTTGCGCCAGCCGTTACCCGTGCGCGCGACCATAAGGCGTTGGCAGAACGGCGATTCCGGGTGGGTCGAGACGTACCAGTTGCCGATGGTGTAATCGATGTCTTCCTGGCGTTGCAGGTCAAACAGGTACATGGGGCGCCATTCACCTGCAACGTTGGCGCGCAGCATGTAGCCATCGACACGGTTTTCGATGCGATACGGTTCGTGTGGCGTGGTTTGTTCGGCCTCTGTGTCGAGCATCAACGGTGCAGTTGGCACCATGCCACCGAAGCCGACATCGGTGATGTAGCGCACGCCATCCAACGTCACCAGACTCAGACGGTGCGTACGTGCGGTCCAAGTACCTTCAGGCTGATTCATCACCACTCGCCCACTGATGGCCCGGGCATCGAAGCCCAATTCAAGCAACAGGGCAAAAAACAGGTGATTGAGTTCGTAGCAGTAACCGCCACGGCCATCGTGCAGGACTTTCTGCTCTACAGAGGCAAGGTCGATCAACACCGGTTCACCGCCGATCGTCGACAGGTTCTCGAAGACAAACGCGCCCGTGTGGCGCAACTGCAATTGGCGCAGGGTCTCCAGCGTCGGCGCGGGTGGAGCATCGAAGCCGAGACGTCGCAGGTAGCGTTTCAGATTTGTCAGGCGTGGTTCGCTCATTGCCCAGTCCTTTTGCATATGGCTGCGGATAGCTCCGCCGATGGCTGACTAAAATAACCCCAAAAGATGCCGAGGCAATCCTTGAGACACAAATACCGCAGGCAATCGCACCAGTGCCAAGCCACTCAGGCGCGATTACGCAACCATTGCAAAAAGCCTTTTTTCGGCACGATGACCGGCGCGTCCTCGGTCAGGGATTGCGCTTTGTACAGACGGTAATCGAGCAAGGTTTGCATCGCGTCGCTGATGTCGTGGCGGGCATCCAGGCACGGTTTCAGGTAAGTCTTCTCGATGCGGTACAACGCGCAAAAGGTCTTGGCGGTAAACGTGGCGGGCACCGACGAATCGGAAAGAATGCCGGCCTCGCCGATCACTTCGCCCGGCCCCATGCGTGCGGACTCGAACGGTGCGCCATGGCGGGTCAGCGCCACAGTGACCACGCCGGATTCAATGATGTACAGGTGATCGCTGACCTCCCCTGCGCCCAGAATCTGCTCGCCGGCGCGGAAGGATTGCAGGGTCATGTTCTGGCTGAAGGTGTCTTTCTCTTCCTGACGCAACGTCGAGAAAATCGGTGAGCTGTCGAGCAACGCCCGCGGCCGCGAGAGATTGCCCGGCACGGCAGGCTCGGCCCTCGACAGCAGATTGACCCCGGATGCCTGCAAGTGCCGATACGCCAGGTCGAACAGTTGATTGCGCACCACACGTTTCTCGCCCATCGACGCGACGAAACCATTGATTTCGTACTCTGCCCCATCGCTGCCAGCGTTTTTGAGCGCCACACTCGGCGCTGGGGTGTCCAGAAGCTGACGACAGCCCTGCATCGCGCGCTCCAGCGCATCGATCACCGTGCTCGGTCGCGCATGCGGGCTGACTTGCACACTGACGGCCACGCCGAACATGTTGCTCGGCCGGCTGAAGTTGATGATCTTGGCCTTGGCCGCCAGCGAGTTGGGAATCACCGCCATGTTGCCTTGGCTGGTTTGCAGGCGGGTGGCGCGCCAGTCGATGTCGGTGACCCGACCTTCGGTGCCGTCGATGGAGATCCAGTCATCGAGTTGATATGGCTTGGTGGTGTTGAGGACGATCCCGGAAAACACATCGCTCAACGTGCTCTGCAAGGCCAGACCGACGATGATTGCCAAAGCGCCAGACGTCGCCAGCACACCTTTGACCGGCAGATCCAGCACGTAGGCCAACGCCGCAATGATCGCGATCAGAAAGATCACGGCACCCAACAAGTCTTGTAGCAAACGCCCAGTGTGCCCGACCCTCTGCATCATCACCGCGCCGATCAACACCGTCAGGGTGCGTGCGCCGAACAGCCACCAGGCAATCTGTAGCGCAGTCGCCGCCATGTGCAACGGTACATCGTCTGCCCAGGGTGCCGGCTCCATGGGGCTCAGGCCTTCGTTGAACAACAACACACTGAACACGCTGAAAATCAGCACCCGCACCAGCAATTTCCACTCACTGCCACGGGCGCTGATCAGACGCCACAGCCCGAGGTCGAGCAGGATCAGGATCAACGCGCAAAACAAAGGGTGTTCGGTCAGCAGAGACAGCATCAAACAACTCCGACGGGGGGCCAATCGCGAGAAGATCGCACAGATTGGGGACAGTGTAGGAGTCATTGATTTCAGAAAATGAGCACGACTTCACTGACAACAAGAAAACCTGTGGGAACAAGCTTGCTCCCACAAAATTTTTGGCGATTAAGGCGTCAAGCGTGCATTCGACCAAACCGTCCGGACTGGAAATCGGCAAAGGCCTGATGAATTTCCTGCTCGGTGTTCATCACGAACGGGCCATGGCCGACGATCGGTTCGTCGATCGGCTCGCCGCTGAGCAGCAACACCACCGCGTCCTGGCTGGCTTCGAGGGTCAGTTGATGGCCGTGGCGCTCCAACAGCACCAACTGCCCTTCGCACGCGGCTTGCAGACTGTTGACTTGCACCGAACCTTTCAACACCACCAATGCGGTGTTACGGCCCTCGAGCAGATCGAGCGTCAGCAACTTGCCGGCGTTCAGACGCAAGTCCCACACGTCGATTGGCGTGAAGGTACGCGACGGGCCTTGATGGCCTTCGAACTCACCGGCGATCAGGCGCAGGCTGCCGGCGTTGTCCTTGAGCGCGATGTTCGGGATCTCGCTATCGAGAATCGTCTGGTAACCCGGCGCGGCCATTTTGTCTTTGGCCGGCAGGTTGACCCACAACTGGACCATCTCCAGATTGCCGCCGGTTTTGGCGAAATTCTCGGAGTGGAATTCCTCATGCAAAATCCCGGAAGCAGCCGTCATCCATTGCACATCGCCGGGGCCTATGGTGCCGCCGCTGCCAGTCGAGTCGCGGTGCTGCACTTCGCCGTCGTAAACAATGGTCACGGTTTCAAACCCGCGATGAGGATGCTGGCCGACGCCGCGTCGCTCGGTGGTCGGAGTGAATTCGGCGGGACCGGCATGATCGAGCAGCAGGAACGGGCTGATGTGTTTGCCCATGCTGTCGTAGGAAAACAGTGTACGAACCGGAAAACCATCGCCGACCCAATGGCCCCGAGGGCTGGTGTAGATACCGATGATGTTTTTCATGGAGGGCTCCAATAGGGTGAGTGAGGCGATGGATTAAGCTTAAATCCATGACCATTAATGCACTAGACGGCAAAAATCGGCCTCAGCGTTCTACCTCCTGAACGATGCGCTGGCGAAAGGCCCAGACAACACAAACATCCGAAAAGATTCATGACCTGAGGTCAAAGGTGCTTTGTCCCACCAACGGTTTTTCTCATGGATGCAGGCGCCGATACTCCTGTCCATCCCCACTGCAACCCTGGAGTCCTTCATGTCTGTTCCCGCTTTCGGTCTTGGTACGTTTCGCCTGCAAGGCCAGGTGGTCATTGATTCGGTGAGTACCGCACTTGAGCTCGGCTACCGGGTGATTGACACCGCGCAGATCTATGAAAACGAAGCCGACGTCGGCCAAGCCATCGCTGCCAGCGGCATCGCACGCGAAGAACTGTTCATCACCAGCAAGATCTGGGTCGCCAACTTCGCCAAGGATCGCCTGATCGACAGCCTCAAGGAAAGCCTGCAAAAACTGCAGACCGACTACCTCGACCTGACGCTGATCCACTGGCCTTCGCCGGACGATCAAGTACCGGTCGAGGTGTTCATGGGCGAACTGCTTGAAGCCAAGCGTCTGGGCCTGACCCGGCAGATCGGCATTTCCAACTTCACCATCGACCTGATGAAACAAGCGATTGCTACCGTCGGCGCCGAGAACATCGCAACCAACCAGATCGAGATGCATCCCTACCTGCAAAACCGCAAAGTGGCCGCGTTCGCCAACAGCCAAGGCATTCACATCACGTCGTACATGACCCTCGCTTACGGCGAAGTGCTCAAGGATCCCGTGATTCAACAAATTGCCGAACGCCTGCACGCCACCCCGGCGCAAGTCACGCTCGCCTGGGCCATGCAATCGGGGTATGCGGTGATCCCGTCATCGACAAAGCGTGCCAACCTGCAAAGCAACCTCGGCGCAACCACGCTGACCTTGAGCGACGCCGACATGGCGAAAATCGCCACACTGGATCGCGGCCATCGCCTGACCAGCCCCAAAGGCATTGCGCCCGACTGGGATTAACCGGCTCAGGCCTGAAGACGTTGCGCGAGGCCGTGCATGGCCGCGCGCAACGCATTGATCGCCACGATGATGACGACGGCTTCGGCCTCTCGACAAGCCTGTTCAAGATCAGCGCACGCCGACACCACCCGCTCCGCGCCCACCATCTGTGCTCCGCCCTTGATGTGATGGGCCAGCTCGCGCAGCCCAGCGTGGTCGTCCTCGGCGTTCAAATCGTCAAGTCGTTGCAGATCGTGATGCAGACTGTTCAACACTTCTTCACGCAGGCGCTCGATCAACGCGAGATCATCGCCGGCCATTTGCTCCAGTGTGCTCAAGTCGATTTCTGTCAGGGCAATATGCTCGGTCGAATCGACATCGCTCGCGCATTGGCTCGCGCCATTCAGGGCCTGCTGCAGATCGTGCAAACGGATCGGTTTGAACAGACATTCGTCCATGCCGGCTTCAAGACAGCGAACCTTCTCCTCGACCTGCGCGTTGGCGGTGAAACCCAGAATCAGGCAAGGTGCACGGCCGCTCGCGGCTTCTTCGTCACGGATTGATCGTGCCAGTTCATAGCCGTTGCGCCGGGGCATGTTGCAGTCGGTGATCACCACATCGAACGGCTGTGCCCGCCAACACTCCAGTGCTTGATGGCCGTCCTCGGTATCGACCGTGACATGCCCCAGCTCACTCAACTGCCAGCCTAGTAACAATCGGTTCACCGGATGATCGTCCACCACTAGAACGCTCAGGGCGTGTTCCGGCGCGCCCAGGGTTTGAGCGGTCGCCGGGTTCTGCGCGAGCGCGGTCAGCAGCGGCAACTCGAGACTGACTTCAACTTGCGTTCCGTGGCCGGGTTCGCTGTCTAGCCGTAACGCGCCGCCCATCATTTCGCAGAGGCTACGACTGATCACCAGGCCCAGCCCGGAACCGCTGCGCACCGATTGCGCGTTATTGCTGGCCTGAACGAACGGGCTGAACAGCCGTTGCCGATCCTGCGCGCTGATACCGATCCCGCTGTCTTCGATGACCACTCTCACTGCCAGTCGCTCGGCCGATGTTGCTGTCACCGCAAGCCACAAACGCACCTCGCCCTCCTCGGTGAATTTGATCGCGTTGCTCAGCAGATTCGACAGCACTTGCTTGAAGCGCGTCGGGTCAATCAACACATCGACGTCACTGCCGGCATCAAGCTCGATCTGCCACAGCAAGCGCTTCTGCCGCGCCAGCCCTTCAAAAACCCGGCATACCGACACCACCAGTTCACGCAGATTGGCCCGTTCGGGGGCCAGGGACAAATGCCCGTTTTCAATACGTGCAATGTCGAGAATGTCGCCGATCAGGGCCAGCAATTGTTGCCCGGCGTTGGAGGCCACCTGAATCGCCAAGCGATCAGTCACGCCTTCATCGGCCCTTTTCAGCGCCAGTTCGAGCATGCCGATCAACGCATTCATCGGTGTGCGGATCTCGTGGCTCATGGTCGCCAGAAAAGTGGTCTTGGCCCGATTGGCGTCGTCCGCAACGTCCTTGGCTTCCTGCAATTGCTGCAACCATTGCTGACGCTGGCGGATTTGCCTGCGCTGAAGACCGATCCAGACCAATGCCAGCAACAGCAGGCTCGCCGCAGCGACAAATCCCAGGACAATCATGCGGCGATGACGCAGCCAATAGCTATCCTCCACCACCACATCATGCCCCCAGCGCTCGACCAGTTCGTCCACCTGCTGCGGGGCGATGCTCAGCAGTGCCTTGTTCAGGATCGAATGCAGTATTGGCGCCTGCGGCGAAGTGGCCAGCGCGATACGGGCGGGTTGATCACCCACGGTACCGGTAATGCGCAGACGCGAGCGGTACTGGCGGGCAATCAGATAACGCGCCACCAGCAACGAGCTGACCGTCGCGTCCACTTGGCCTTTGGCGATCAGCGCCATACCTTCGGCGGGACTTTTGACTTCGACCAGGTGAATGGCGGGTACGCGTCCCAGCAGATAAGCGCGCAATGGGTGACCACGATAAATAGCCAGGCGCTTCCCCGCCAAATCGTCGAGATCGCGAGGGCTCTGCGCTGTGGCCGCACTGACCAGCACAAAGGGATTGTTCAGATAGGCCCGGGTGAACTGCAGTTCGGTTTCACGCTCGCTGCTGGGTGTCACCACGGGCAACACGTCAAGCGCCTCCATCTTCAGTTGCTCGATCTGACGGTCCAGCGAGCCCCCGCGCACGATCTCGAAATGCAGCCCGCTACGCTGGCTGATCAAGTTCAGCAATTGCGCCGAAAGCCCACTGAAACGGCCGTTTGCATCAAAGAACGTCAGCGGGGCGAAATCTTCGATGCCGCCGACTCGCACCACAGGGTGTTGGCCCAGCCATTGCTGCTCTGCGGTACTGAGTTGCACCTGCGTCTGTTCGGCCATCTCGGCGAGACCCGCGCTCCAACGCTGTTCTATGCGCAGACGATGCTCCATGGGAATGCTCGCCAACGCCTTGTCGACGAGGCGTCTGAGGCGCACATCGGTTCGCAACAGCGCAAAGCCGAACGGATTGGCATCGAGCCCCGACGGCCCAGCCAATTGCAAGTCGTTGCGATAATTGGTGTTGATCAAGTAGTTGGCACTGATGAAGTCGCCCAGATAAACGTCATCTGCGCCAAACGCCACTGCACCGAGGGCATCCATCGCCGAAGGGTAGCGCTGCACGAGCGCTTCGGGATAAAACGCCTGCACGTTCGCCAGCGGCAGATAGTCTTCGACCATGGCGACACGCTTGCCGGCCAGGTTCACCGGCAAGGTTTCACCGAGCCGGGTCACCAGCATCGGCTGGTCGTCAGCATAGGCCCGAGACAGAATGATTTTCGGGTCAGCGACCTCAAAACTGTTGGAGGTGCCCAACAGATCGACATCACCGCGTTTGAGCGCATCCATCACAGCATTGCGGTTGGCATAGCGCCGGACCTCGATGCCGATGCCGAGCAGTTGCGCCAGCAGATCGGCGTAATCGGCCGTGAGTCCTTCCAGCTCATGTTGATTGCGGGTTATCTCGAACGGCGGATAATCAGGCCCGGAAACGCCCATGCGCAACACCGCGTGCTGACGCAGCCATTGCCGATCCTGCTCGTCCAGAGGAAGCTGGACCCTTTCCAGAGCGGTGCGGGTCAGCACCTCCAGCAACTGTGGCGGTTCACTCGCCCAACTGGTGGCCACAAGGCTCAGCCACAACCAGAAAATCCGTAATACCGGCCTCATGACCGGGCGCTCAGAGCAAATGATTGCGCTTGGCGAAATCGCGCAAGTGCACCGCCGAGCTGACCCCGAGCTTCTTCATCAGACGGGTTTTGTAGGTACTGACGGTCTTGTGACTCAGGTGCATGTCCTCGGCAATCGTCTTGTTGGCTCTGCCCTGCCCCAGTTGTACAAAAATGCTCAACTCCCGGTCGGAGAGTTGATCGACCATCTGCTTTTCCGTGGTTTGCACGGCGTTCAGTGCGCTGACATTGTCCGGCAGCGCGGAAAAATAGGTGTAGCCCGACATCACCGCCTGAATGGCTTTATGCAATTGTTGCAACTGGTTGGTCTTGGTCACGTAGGCCATCGCCCCCGCACGCAGACAACGCTCCTGGTAAAACAAGGGATCGTGGGAACTGAAGACCAGAATTCGGCAGTCAAGGTCGCTGGCCTTGATTCGCGCCAGTACATCCAACCCGTCAAGCACCGGCAAACGCAGGTCTAGCACGACCAGTCGGGGTTTGTGCTCACGGATCAATGGCAGCACCTCGTTGCCACTGGACGCCTCGTAGATCTGCTTGAAGCCCTCGGTTTGCAGCACGATTCGGATGGCGGCGCGCACCACCGGATGATCGTCGACGATCAGCGCTGACTTCATAACCACTCCCAGTGCAAAATCTGGCGATAGGACCACCGGCATGGGCTGATCCAGACTCAGTGGTTGCGCAGCGACTGTTGCACGGAACGGAAAGCGAATCACCTGTCAGACCTGACAGTTGCGGCAAACATTTTTTTATGCGTGAGCTCGACTTCGCACAAACTGATCCTGGTTCCAGGCTGACGATTGATGCTCGGCGAATGCCTCGACCCGCGACATCAAGTGCTTGATCGCTTGTGCATTGGGTAACGCCGCGTGACTGACCTGGACATTTTCCTGGGCGAACCCCGAAGCCACCTGCAGCGGCGCCGAAGGATCGTTGTATATCAACGCGTGACGGACCTGCGGGTTTTCCAGCAGAAAACCCGGCAGGTCCAGTGAGCCGGCCGTCAGTTCGGCATTGATGACGACCACATCAAACGGTTCACAGCCGTACTCCACAAGGGTCAGCAACTCGACAAGGCTCTGCACAGGGGCAACACGGTAGTAATCGAGGCCATTGAACAGACGTTCGACGTTCATCCGGTGAAAATGCTGCGAGTCGGCGATCAAGATGCGCAGGGTTTTATTGATCATGCTCGATCTCCTGGTGGTGACGGTTTCTGAAGGCGGCAAGCCTACGCAAGCCCCGAGACGTTATCTGTAAGAAATTTCCTAAAAAACCGCTCATTTTTCCGAGCTCTGCACCACGCTGCGCTGCTGCAGCCACCTCAACAAATCGGCCCCTGCCATCGGCCGTGCGTACCAGTAGCCCTGACCTTGCGCGCAACCGAGTGCCAGCAGTTCACGGCGCTGCACATCGGTCTCGATGCCCTCGATCACCACTGTCATGCCCAGGGTTTCGCCCAGCGCCAGCGTGCTGCTGATCGCCGCCCGGCAACGTGGCTCGTGCTCAAGGTTACGAATGAAATCAGCGTCGAGCTTGATCTCGTTGAAGGGCAACTGACACAAGCGTTGCAGTGAGGAGAATCCGGCACCGAAGTCATCAATGGACAAGCGACAGCCCATCATTCGTAAGCGCACCAGGCTTTCCAGGCTGGTGGCCGGTGCTTCCAGCAGGCCGCTTTCGGTCAGTTCGAAGGTCAGATTTGAACCGGGAGCCGCGTGACTGGCCAGTATGTTCCGGATGGTTGCCGTCAAATCGCTGCTGGCGAGTTGAGAGGCCTGCAGATTGAACGCCATGTTCAACACAAAGCCTTGCGCCCTCGCGCTGCACTGCAACGTCAACGCCTCATTTATTTGGCAAAACAACAACTCGTCGAGCAAGCCGCAGCGCTCCAGCACAGGCATGAAAACCGCCGGCGAAATGATCCCCTGCGTCGGATGCTGCCAGCGGCACAGGACTTCGACACCACTGACTTCTCCGGTCAGCAGATTGAATTTGGGTTGATACCAGGCTTGTAACTGCCGCTCAGCCAAGGCCTCGCGGACCGCGTCTTCGTTGGCCAGCGTGTTGGCGCTGATCGGTGGCTGCTGACTGACCGGCCTGACGAGGGCCTTTCTCAACAAATCCTCCAACACCTGCACATGCAATGGTTTGCCCACATCACCCAACAACTCGAGTCCAAGCAACGTCACCATTTGATGCACCGCCCGACGCAGATCCGCCGACAACGAGCTGCTGATGATGACCGACTTGACCTGCCCCGACGCGCCCACCCGCTGCAAAAACTCGAGGCCGTCCATGCCCTCCATTTGTAAGTCGCACAGGGCAACATCCACCGGCCCGACGGTTTCCAGCACCGCCAGGGCCTGGGCGCCGTCACTGGCCTCGAACACCTCTCGGCATCCCAGCGATTGGAGCATGCTCACCGCTACGGAACGCTGGAAGGTGTGATCTTCTAGAACCAGGACACGGAGCGGCAAAGTGGGCATGGCGATCGACTCATCTGTTGAGGGGCAACACAATTTTGTGGAATCAGAGGCCTGAATACTCTAAGAAAGATCCCAAAATGCGTAGGAAATTTCCTAAGCGCCAAGAGACATCAGCACGGCGTCCAGGGACTGCCGGTCAGGCGTCTGTATGAGGCTCAATTGACGTCGCTGGCTGGCATGGATCATCTCAGCCCTTAACTGACCCCGACGTGCGTCATAGATCACACCGTGGCGAATCTGCGGGTTGCTGAGGAAGAATCGCACCGGATCAATCCCCGTAGCCGCTAACAGTTCGCCATTGATGATCATCAGTTCAAAGCCTTCGAAAGGATCGTGCGAGTAATGAGTCAAGCCCAGCAACTCCCGAAAGGACTGCGCGGGAGTCAGCCTGCGGCAACCCAGCTCCTTGAGAGACTTCTCGATTCTGCTACGCAGATAAGGCTGATCTTCGACGATCAGGATTCGCCAGCATTTGTAGGGCATGTGATTTCAACAATGGCGTGAAGGTAGATCACGCTAATCAAAAGGCTCGACGATCTATGTAAGAAAGTTCTGAAAATCGCCCAAGACGCATACGAATTCCCTTAATAAAGACGCGCCGGGACTACCCGGCGCTGCCTTTTTTCTTACCAGAGATAGCGATAACCCAAGCTGACACCGAACGGTTGTTCGATACCGTTGCCCTTGGCGTACTCGGCATCCAGAGAAATCTTGCTTTTCTCCGTGACTTGCAACACGCCACCGAACCCGACTTCCACACGGCTACCCGGCAATTCCGCATCGAATTTATTGCCGTTGACGGTGACCTTGCTGCTGCCCGCGTGCTCGGTAATGAAGGATGCTTTGACGTATGGCTGGGCCTTCATACCGTTACTCAGTTCCAGACTGCGACCAAAGAGCGAACCGACACGACTTTGCAGCGAATTCAGATTATCGGTCTTGACCCGCAGACCGTTGCTGGCGGTATAGCTCGCGCCCTGAGTCTGAGTGGCCGTGATTTCCACCTGCGGCTCAACGAACCAGCCATCTTTGAGCGCGATGCGTTTGCCGATCTCGATGTCGGCACCCACACCATTGGTGCTGTAGGAACCTTTTACCGAATTACCCAGATTGCTCGGGGTTTTGATGTCGTTATCGAAGCGGCTGTACTTCAACACGCTGTCCACATAGACGCCGTTGTCGTTCAAATAGGTGGCATAGAGGCCGAACATGCGGCTATCGATCTCACCCGAGGCGCCCTCGCCGAAGTTCAGGTCCGAACGGGCCGTGCCGACCATGGCACCGACATAGACTTTGCCGCTGTCGATCGCGAATGCCTTGTCGGCACCGATTTCCAGACCACTAACGTCCTGGGTGTAAGCACGGCTGGAGTTCTCGCTGACATCGAAGCGCTTACCGATGGCACGCGTCCAGATACCACCGTCGTCCTGCCCCATGCGCAATTCACCCAGACGTTTGACCAGCGCATTCATTTGCGCACTCCACAGACTGGCGCCAGCCGTGTGCGCGGCGATGGCGGCGTTAGTGCCCTTTGAGAGGTTTTCCGGCCGTGGGTTGACTGGCGTCGGCGGCGTCACCGGATCCAGTGGTTTTGCTGGATTGACAGGCGTCACTGGATTGACAGGTGTTACCGGGGCGACAGGCTGTTCTGGATCGGCAGGCGTGACCGGAACGACGGGATCGCTGCTGCCACTGGCCAGCACCCAGTCATCACCCTGTTGCTGCAAGGTGTAGCGGAACGCGCCGGCATCGACATGGCCACCGTAGAGTCCAAATTTCGCACTGCCGCCCTGGGTATCGACCAGCACCAGACGCCCGTCAATAGCCGCGGGTTCATGACCGGAGTCGCCCACGATCAACGTATGATCGCCACTCGCCAGGCCAGCCCCCTGCACCACCAGCAAATCACTTTGCTGATTGGCGATATCGGTGTTCATCAGGATGTTGCCGCTGCCGGACAATGCATTGACAGTGAATGTCTTGAAGCTGCCATCCGTACTTGGCACAAAGGCAACACTGCCGCCATTGAGCGTCAGGGAGTCAACGGTTTTCACGCCGTTCTCCATGACATTAACGGTACCGCCTGCGTCCGCGACCAGCCCGTTGGCCTGCGCGCCCTTGTACAGATTGATTCGCCCGCCATTGCTCACGGTGCTGTTGTTGACCGTGGCGGTGTCATAGACACTCTGCAAGCCACCGTCGATGCGTGTACCGGTTGCCACCGTGCCGCCGAACATGCCTATTTGCAGACTCTGCTCCCCACCGCTGTTGATCAGGGTGTCTCGCGCCACGCCCTGATTGGTCAACACCTGCAGCCCGCCACTATTGATGACGGTGTCAGTTGCAGTGCCCCCGACAGTCAGAGTCTGAACGCCATTCTGATTGATCACGGTACGGTTGGCCCGCCCTGTCGTGGTTTGCACCGTCTGTGCGCCACCGTTCAGAATAGTGTCGTTGGCCACACCGGAGATGCCCACCACCTGTGAGCCGCTGGCGTTAACGATGCTGCGGTTGGCAATGCCACTCTGAACGTTCTGGACGCCGTTGACAGTGGCGTCATTCGACACGCCGTTCTGAAAAACCGTCTGACTCCCGGTGACTGCGATCAACGTGTTGTTGGCCGTACCGTTGGTGCCAATATTCTGCGTGCCACCGACCACTGTTTCACCATCGACTACCGCGCCGTTGTTGACGGTTGAAGTGAACGCGTTCGCCTGTACCGGCAGCAACAGGAAGATAGCCAGCGCAAGGGGCGAAAGCGTCAGTGCAGGGTTCTGTTTGGAGTTGATCGTCTTCATGTTCAGTACCTCGTTCTTACTGCCGGGTCGACAGTGGAAATGCCAATGGCATAGGGGCTGAGCGGCGACTGATGGAAGGCCGGCGGCTCAGTTGAGGTCTGTAATTTAGAGATCGAAGAGAACTTGCTGAGTAGGAAATTTCCCTACATTTGTAGGAAATTTCCGAAGCAAATGAGCGGTATCACAAGCATTCGTCTAGCGTAAGTACAACACTTGCAGCAAACCCGCTCTCCTCACGAGAGAGCGGGTATCCGGCTTTACGGGTGCAATCAGTGGCGCGCGCCCACCACCTCTGCTCCATTGGACAGAATCACTTCGACCCGCCGATTGTGCTGGCGTCCTGCCGCGCTGCCGTTATCGGCCACCGGGAATTCCTCGCCAAAGCCCTGAGTCACGATACGCCGACGATCCACCCCCAATTGCGACAACGCACTGGCGACAGAAGACGCGCGGCGCTCGGACAACACCTGATTGGCGGCCTCGTTGCCGACGTTGTCGGTGAAGCCCTCCACCCGCACTTTGCGCTCCGGGTTACTGGCCAGGAAGTCGGCCAGGTGCTGGAACTGACGCTGGCTGCCGTACTTCAAATCAGCCTTGCCGGTGTCGAACAGCACGTCACCGAAGGTCACCACCTCACCCCGATCCGTCTTCTTGGCTTTCAGTGCTTGCAGGGCCTTGAGCTGCTGGGTACGGACATCGAGCTGCACCTGAGTGCGTTCGGCGTCGATTTTCTTTAGGCCGGCCTCCGCTTGGCGACCGACAATGGTCTGCTCGGCCGCAGCAATTTTCTGGCTGGCCAGATAAGCCAACTGATCAACATCTGGCGCCTTGCGATCCTTGAGGGAAGCCTGATCGGCCTTGTTCAGCGCAGTGAACGCGTCCTTGGTTTCGATCGCCGCGAGCGTGTTTGACTCGGCTTTTTGTTGCAGCGCGGCGAATTGCGCACGGGCTTGCAGCAATTGCGGGTTTTCCGGCGGTGTGGCGCAACCGGCGAGCATCAGGGCAAACAGGGAAACGGCTGGCAGTAATTTGAAAGTCTGCATGGGGCTTTTCCTTATTGAGCACTGGCAGGCGGATTGAAACCGGTAACCGGGTCTTGCAGCATTTCCTGCTTGAGCACCTGGATGCCGCTGCGGGCGTCTGTCAATTGCTTCTGCCACTTCACAGCTCGCGCCTTGCGTTCGGCCAGGTTGGCGTCAGCTTCGATCTGCTCGGCCAGCACTTTGGCTTGCGGGTAATTTTTCTCGCCCAGGGCGCGCTCCATCAGGAACATCTTGTCCTGCGCCGCCTTCATTTCCAGTGGGGCATATTGGGTCGCATCTGCCGAAACGGCACGATTGACCGCCTCTTTGGACAGCGAAATCTGTTGCTCCGGAATCGGTGCGCTGGCACAGGCACTCAAAGCTGCCGCTACAACCAGCACGCTGACCGACAGTCGCGCACGGGAAGACAGATGTTGAAGGTTCATCAACTGCTCCAAACAATAAAAGTGGGATGACACGCAGCGCGAAGGGGAGTCGGCGTTACCGAGAATCAGTGCCCCTGCTCGTTGCGTACGGCGCTTCGACAGGGGCCGTCAGCGTTGCGCTGATGGCCCCTGTTGATCGCCCGTTGTCTGAATCAGCCTTACGCTGAGTCCACTGCACGTTAACGAGGGAGGGTCATTGGCGAATGTAGGAAAATTCGCAAATATCGACGTTCAAAACGAAAAAGATCCAGCGAACCGCGATCAGTTCGCCAGGTAGGTTTCCAATTGCGCGGCGAGGTGTTCCATGGCTTGCTGCAGGGCGTCCACCGCCTCGGTCAACACCGCCGAATCCAGACCTTCGCTGGCGGTTTCCAAGGCCTCACAGGCCTGAATCAGCGACTGCGCCTTGATGATCCGCGCGCCACCCTTGACCCGGTGTGCAAGGTCAGCCAACCCTGGCAAATCATGCTGCGTGAACAGTCGCATGAGTTTGGCCATGTCGTCGTCATTACTGGTGGCCAGATCCGTCAGCAGACTCTTGATTGACGCCCGGTCACCGCGGGTCAGTTGCTCAAGACTGCTCACGTCAAAATCAATGCCACCCTCCGCGTTGCCGGTATCCTCTTCTTCGGTTACAGGTCGGACATGAGGCGTTATCGAAGCCAATCGCGCGTTCAGATCCTTGAGGCTGATGGGCTTGAACAGGCAATCGTCCATGCCCGCCTCTGCACAACGCAACTTCTCCTCGGCCTGTGCATTGGCGGTGAAGCCCAGCACCAGGCTGCGTGGCAACGCTCGTGCGGTTTCTTCGTCGCGTATCGCCCGCGCCAGCTCGTAGCCGTTCATGATCGGCATGTTGCAATCGGTGATGACCACATCAAAAGACTCATTGCGCCACGCCCGCAAACCATGGGCGCCGTCCTCAGCGTCCGTGACCCGGTGCCCCAGATAAGTCAGTTGCTGGGACAACAACAAACGGTTGGCCGGATAGTCATCAATCACCAGGATATTCAGCGCCCGACTGACCGTAACCGGTTCAATCTCGGCCACCGCAACGCGGGCCAATGGCTGCAAGGTGGGTAAACTCAGGCGCACCTCAATCTGTGTGCCCTGCCCCAGCGCACTGTGCATCGTCAGCGAGCCACCCATCATTTCGCACAAGGTGCGGCTGATCACCAGACCCAGCCCGGAACCGCCCTGCACAGACTGGCCATGGTTGCCAGCCTGGGTGAACGGCGTGAACAGCCGTTGCTGGTCTTCCACGGATATCCCGCGACCACTGTCTTCGACCCGCAGACATAGCGCCAACCGATCCTGGTCAATCGCAGGTTCTACCCGCACACGCAATACGACGTGACCCACCTCGGTGAACTTGATCGCATTGCTCAACAGGTTCGACAGCACTTGCTTGAAGCGCAGCGGATCAATCAAGACGTCTACGTTGGCCAGCGCATCCAGATCCAGTTGCAGGCGCAGTTGTTTTTGTCGCGCCAAGCCTTCGAATATCCGCACCACCGACTCGATCAGCTCACGCAGATTGGCCCGCTCCGGAGCCAGCGACAACCGGCCGGATTCGATCCGTGCGATGTCGAGAATGTCGCCAATAAGATCGAGCAAGCCCCGCGCCGCGCCCGAGGCCACCTCAATGGCGAAACGATCCATGACGCCCTGATCGGCTTTTTTCATGGCCAGTTCAAGCATCCCGATCACGGCATTCATCGGTGTGCGGATCTCATGACTCATCGTCGCCAGGAACGTGGTCTTGGCGCGGTTGGCATCGTCGGCGCCGTCTTTGGCGATGCGCAACTCGTGCAACAGTTGCTGGCGTTCGCTGACGTCGATCCAGCCGGAAATCATCCCGCTGACTTCGCCATCACTGCCACGGTAAGGCAGCATCCAGTGATAAATAGTCAGCAGACGACCGTCTGCCAGACTGAGCTTGCGATCCTCAACTCGCGGCACGCCTTCATCCATGACTTGCCGGTAATCGTTCGCATAGCCCTGCGCCTCGATAGCGTCACTCAGCACGCCGTCGGTCACGGTTTTACCGATCACGGCTTCGCGTTCAACGCCAAACACTTGCAGGTAACCGCTGTTACACGTCACCAGCCGTCCTTCGCGGTCGCGCACATAGATCGGGTGCGGCGTGCCGTCGATCAACACGCGCATGAACTCCATCTGGTCGTTGAGGGCGATTTCAGCCTGGCGCCGCTTGCGCATCAGCATGCGCAGGTAAGCAATCCAGCCGAACGCCACCAGCAACAACACACCGGCGATGACGAACCCTTGAATGATCGTGCTGCGATGGCGCAGCCAATAACTGTCGTCGACCACCACTTCAGTGCGCCAGCGGTTGGTCAGCTCATCCATTTCTTCAGGGGAAATGCTCAACAGCGCCTTGTCGAGAATCGAGTACAACTCCAGCGCACCGCGATCGGTCGCCAGCGCTATACGCGCCTGCTGGGTCCCTACGGTGCTGGTGATTTGCAGCCGGCCGCGATACTGGCGGGAGATCAAGTAACGGGCATTGAGCAAGGAATTGATCGCACCATCGACCTCGCCCTTGGCAACCATGTTCATCGCATCGGCAGCATTTTGCGCCGTCACCAGGTGCACCCGGGGAAACTGCTCCACAAGGTATTCGCGCAACACGTTGCCGCGAATCAACGCCAGACGCTTGCCGGCCATTTGGTCCAGGGTCTGGGGAGCGCCCTCGCCGCTGGCCGTAACCAGTACGAACGGGTTGGTCAGATAAGGTCGGGTAAAACGCAAGGCACCTTCACGCTCGGCACTGGGGGTAAACGCGGCGAGCATGTCAGCCTTGCCGCTGGTCACCAGATCGACCAGGTCAGCGACTGACTCGGCCCGTTGTACGTCGAACTTCAGGCCGGTGCGCAGGCTGATCTTGGCCAGCACATCGGCACTGATGCCACGAAAATTGCCTTCATTGTCGAAGAACGTCAGCGGAAGAAAGTTCTCATTGATCGCCACGTTTATCCTGGGGTGACGCTCCAGCCAGCGTTGCTCGCTGACGCTGAAGTGCAGGGTCTGTCGCCCGGGCATGGTCGCGCCCCCCGCACTCCATCGGCGCAAAATACTCATGCGTTCAGTGGTGGGAATCGTGTCCAGCGCTGCATTGAGGATACGCAACAGTCGGTCGTTGCCACGAGACACAGCAAAGCCGAATGGCTGCACTTCCAGCCGCGAGAAATCACTGAGCTGCACGTTATTGAGGTAATTCTTGCTGATCAGGTAGTTGGAGCTGATCGAGTCGCCCAGGTACACGTCCGCCTGACTGAACGCCACCGCACCGATAGCGCTCAAAGTTGAGGGATACAACTGGATGGTGGCCTTGGGATAGAACGCCTTCACCACTTCTGGTGGCAAATAGTGATAGAGCATCGCCACACGCTTGCCAGCCAGATCCACCGGCAGATCCTGGTTCTCGCCGATGCGGGTCAGCAACGTCGGCTGATCGTCGGCATAGGGCCTGGACACTGCCAGGTCGGGATCAACTGCCTCGTAACCATTGGCGGTGCCAAGCAAATCGATCTCACCGTTTTTAAGCGCAGCCAGCACCTCGTCGCGCGACTCAAACCGGCGCACCTCGACCTTGATATGCAGCAACTGAGCGATCAACTGCGCATAGTCGGCCGTCAGACCTTCGTAGTCATTGTCATTGGTGGTAATGCCAAACGGTGAGTAATCGGGAGCCGAAGCGCCCAGCAACAATGCTTTGCGATGCCGCAACCAGCTCCAGTCCGACTCGTCGAGTGAAACCGCATATTCATCGACCGTCGAACGCCCAAGCAATTGCAACGTTTCAGGCTCAGCGGCAAAAGCATTGCCGGCTAGCAGAAAGCCAGACAGCAACAGCCCCGCAAAGCACTTTCTGAAAGAAGTATTCATCTAGACAAGGTTATTGCGCTTGGCAAAATCGGCGAGGTACACCACCGATTTGACCTTGAGCTTCTCGATCAGCCGGGTCTTGTAAGTGCTGACGGTTTTGTTGCTCAGCAACATCGCTTCACCAATTTCCTTGTTGCTCAGCCCGTTGGATAACTGTTGCAGGATCGTCAGCTCACGATCGGACAGGCTCTGGATGAGTTCAAGATCGGTGGCATCAACATCGCTTCGCCGCACCGAACTGGTGGCCAGATTGGGAAAGAAGGTATAGCCGTCCATCACAGCCTTGATGGCTTTGATCAGCTCATCAAGATCGTTGGTTTTGGAGATATAGCCAGCGGCGCCGGCCTTCATGCAGCGCATGGAATAGAACAGCGCCGATTGCGAGGTCAGCACCAGCACCTTGCTCGACAGCCCCAGTGCACTGATACGCGAAATCACTTCCAGCCCATCGAGCTTGGGCATGGCGATATCCAGAATAATCAGGTCCGGAGCGTGTTCACGGGCCAGTTGCACAGCGTCGGCGCCGTTGTCCGCCTCGGCCACGACGTCGAACTGTTCCTGTTTGAGCAGCATCTTGACCGAAGAGCGAATGAACGGATGATCGTCCACAACTATCGCTTTAAGCATAAAAACCTCTGGAGAGCACGCCGGCAACCGACATCGTCAAGGCCATGAGTGTGAGTGGGACAGCAAGCCATTCGGTGCGTGCGGCAAAAATACACGAGCGCGAATGAAGTGTAGGAAAATTCTGCAGCCATATCGGAGCAAACGGTGAAAAGTTCACCGTGCGCTTTCCAGCGTTTTCAGCCACTGCAACAAATCGTGCCCATTCATGGGCCTGGCCAGGTGAAACCCTTGGCCGGTCTCACACCCCAGTTCCAGCAGCCCCTCGCGAATCCGCGGACTACTGACCCCCTCAATCACCAGCCTCATGTCCAGCGACTGCGCCAGCCCCTGCGTGCAGGTCACCATGGCACGATTGCGCTGGCGATCCAGACGCTGGACGAAGCGTCCATCGAGCTTGATCTGATTGAACGGTAGCTGGCAGAGCAGCTTGAGCGAAGAGAAGCCCACCCCGAAGTCATCGACCGACAAACCGCAGCCCAACAGTCTCAATCGCAGGAGGTTTTCATGGATGCCGGGGGCGCTGTCGAGCAAGCCGTTTTCCGCGAATTCGAACATCAGCGTCGAGCCCTTGAAGGCATGTCGCTCGAGTGCCCGTTTGATGTGCTCGATCAGTTCACCGTTCGCCAGTTGCGAGGCATGCAGGTTGAACGCCAGCGTCAGGTTGACGCCTTGGCGACGCAAGATCCCCATCAGGCTCAAACCCTGTTCCAGCAGGTGTTTGAACATCTGGTCAATCAAGTCATACGCCAGCACCGCCGCCAGGAATTCACTGGGCAGCAACACACCCCGCGCCGGATGCTGCCATCGCGCAAGCGCTTCGACGCCGACGGCTGCGCCGGTCTGAAGTTCGACCTGCGGTTGAAACCAGGCACGGAACTCGCCCAACGCCAGCCCACGCCGCACTTCCTCTTCAGTAGGCAGCTCTCTGCGCAGCATGTTCGGCACCGGAACTGCCCGCGCGCGGCTGTAGCGGTGCAACAAACGATGCACCGAGCGCAGTTGAATCGGTCGACGGAGTATCCCCAGCAGTTGCAGCCCGGCCAACGATTGCATGTGCCCCAGCGCACGATGCAACTCCGGCTGCAATTCGCTGCACAGCACCACCGCGCGCACCATGCCGCTTTGACTGGCGCGCCGCAGAAACTCGAGGCAATCGAGTCCGCGATCAGTCAGGTCGCACAGCACGATGTCGACGCCGCCATAGAGGTGCATCTGCACCATCGCATGTTCGCCATCTGTGGCTTGGACCACGTCGTGTACGCCCAGGCGCTGCAACATCTTGACCAGCACGCTGCGCGCAAAACCTTGATTTTCCAACACTAGAATACGCGGGGAAGCCATCGTCAATTCATCGCTTAATCGAGCTGAGAGCAGGCATATTGGCGATAGCCAAAAGCGTGCTGCGAAGGACTTATCCGACAGTCATGTAGGAAATTTCCCAGAGATAACGCCTGCAAAAAAATGCCGCCGTTGGCGCCGGCGGCGTGCCTCAGTAATAGATGATCTGCACCACCATGATTGCCTCGAAAGGCCCGACCTTGGGATCGCCCAACGATACGACCGAAGCGCTGAACGGCACGTCGATATGAGTCACGTCCGCCGGGAAATTGACCAGCGGAAAGGGTTCGTTGATCGGTACCAGTTGGTTGCGTGAATCGCGCACCTGAATGCCGAACTGGCTATCACTGGCCGGCACGATGGTGTAATCACCCTGCTGCTGAGTGGTGACCAATGTGGCGCCCAGGTTGATCGCCGTGCTGCATCGTTTCTCCAGCGCCAGGCTGAAAGGCCGGGTCGGATTGGGCGGTGAGAGGCCGTTGGCGGTTTTCTGGATGACCCCGAAATCGACGATTCCCGGCTCAGGGGTTACGGTCACATCAACACTGCAAGCCGTGCCGACAATGTTTTGCAGGCCGCTGAGTTGAAAACGGAAATTGCCAAACGGATTGCCTGGCCCGCCGTTGAGTCCATATAACCCGTCGAACTGGAAGACGTCGTACGTATCTTGTGAGGGCCGCTGCAGCGGTAACAGCCCGCGTTTGCGGATGACCACCTGAAACGCGATGCTCGGACTGACCAACGAACACGGCAACATCTCTGCATCATTGGAGGCCGAGGGGCAGCCCCGTGAAACAAAACCGGTATTCACCCCTTGGGTCGGGTTGGCGCTCCAGTCACCGTCCCAGGCTGTCACCCCCTTGTACACCAGACCAAATTCAATACCCCAGGGTGTCGCGTTCAATCCAGCCGGGTTGCCGTAGAAATAGATCGGGTCGTCTTCGGCAAAATGGATGTCGTGAACCTTCCAGCACTTGGCGGGCACCACATGCGTTTTCGAGCGCCAGATGATCGTACCGTCCGGCACCGTATCGGGCACCGACACCGGGCCGATGTATTCACTCAGGTACGAGCCGTCATTCAGCGATTTGCACAACATCGCCCAGGACGCCTGAGAAAACATCAGCAACAGCATCGCCAGACAAAGCCTGAGCGGCGTGCGCTTCATGGCTTGACGCCCGTGCAGACGTTTGCCACGCACTTGAACAGCGAATCGGTCTGCCCTCCGAAGTCGTTCATGTTCGACACCCGCAGCGAGGTGAACGCCGTGCTGGTCAACGGAAAGCGTGCGTTGGCGTAGGGCGCGATCATGATCGTGTCGATCGGCATCCGGGTCTTTTGCTCACCGGCCAGCAGCCCGACCACGGTGATGTGAAACGGCGTCGGGTTCTCCACCGAAAGCTGTTTAGTGCCCGGATCGATTTTCAGCTTCAAGCCCAGCGCCAGATCATCTCCACGCTCGCGTTTGACCGAGGCCGGGCGATAGAACAGCTTGATCTTCGACTGCAAGGCGATCTGCATCGAATTGACAGCCTGAGTCTTGGGTGGAATCTCGCGCACGTTGAGGTAAAACACCGATTCGCGATCTTTGGGCAACGCCAGCTCAGGCAGTTTCACGATGCGCAACACACTGCTTTCACTGGGTTCAATGCGCTGCAATGGCGGCAGCACCATGAACGGCGACGTGACCTTCTGGCCGGCTTCGTTTTCGATCCACGACTGCACGACAAAAGGCAACTGCGCGTTCTTGTTACTGAGCGTGACGCTGACTGACGGCGCGCTCTCCTCGAACACGATTCGCGTTCGGTCCGGCACCACCGCCGCGTTGGCCAATAACGGAACACACAGGCCTGCAATGAGGCCCAAACGATTGAACAGGCCACGGGTTGTGGACAATGAAAGAGATTGCATAAAGGTTCTCCGCAAGGATAAAGGCCGGGTCAGGTTCAGGCCCGGATTAAAGGCAGCGCACGGGTTTGGCGATGTTGGTCACGACGTCTTCTTCAGGCAGTGCGGCCAAGGCACAACGATTGACGTCGTCCCACACCGCGACCAACTCAGCCTGCGCTTTGACGCCCAGCAGATAAGTCACCCCGCCTTCACCGACGATGCCCACTTCCTTGTTTGTGTGTTTGTCCTGTACCGACGCGCCGAAAGGCACCGGTTTGCCATCAGATCGGGTCAACGTCACGTAGGCGTTATGCCCACGGGCGGTGGAAAAATTCACATAGCCGATAGCGCCCTCGGTCAGCGCCAGACGCTGGATCGGGTTTGAGACTTCGGTGTTGAGCGGCAATTTTTCCATGTTGATCCGCGCTTCATAGGCCTGGAACGATGGCAAACCGTCCATCACCGCGTAACCGGCCTGGTTGGAGCGTGTCTGACCACTGAACGCCACGTCCGGCACGCCATCGGTCGATACCAGCAAACGGGTATCGCCATTCGAACCGTTGCCATGGGCCGACACGCCATAGCGGGTGGCGACCAGCGAACTGTCGAACTCGCCGGTCAGCGAACGGTAGGTGCTGCCATCGGTGGTAGCAGAAGCGTTGGCCCGATAGGTGGATGCTCGTTTGCCGACATAAGCATTGACGTAGCGGTTATCACCGATCCCGCCATACACCTGATAATTCAGGCCATCGCCGTCGTCGTGGCTATACCCGACGTTGCCCGACGACGCCCCGGTCCCCGAGCGCTGCATGTTGCTCGACAGCATCGAGTTACCGCCCAGCGGAATGGAAACCCCGAGATAGATCTGCGAGTCGTTCTGCCGCGTATTGCGGGTTTGATACGCGGACAGGTTGGCATTGATGTTCTTGACGTTGCCGATTGAAAAACTGCGCGCCAGCGACAGACCGAAACGCTCGGAGGGCGCCGCGTCCCAATAGGTGGAATGGTCGTAGGAGACACTCGTCGACAGCCAGGAAAAATGCTTGGCCAGCGTCACCGAATAGCGCTGTTTACCCGAGTTCAGCGAGTAGGAATCAGGGTCGCCGACAAACTGCGAGAAGTTGGTAAACGTCTTGTCTGAAAAGCGATAACCGAGAAACCGCAGGTCTGTGCCAATGGCATCAAAACGCTTGGAATAGTTGATCCGGTACGAGTTACCCACCACCGTTTCGCCACTCCAGCGCAACTTGGCCCGCGAGGTGGTGACATCTGCCGACAACGCGCCGAACACGCCCAGATCCTTGCCGACGCCGATGGCATCCGACAGGTAATCCGAGGCTGCAAGCACGCCGCCATACACCGTCCAGTCCCGTGGCAAACCGTAGGCCAACTCTGAAGCAATAAACCCGGGCTCGGTGCCGCCGGCACCGTTGAGCCGCGGCTGCCCGGCCGAGACCTTGTAGCGCAACTCGCCCTCGCGGGACAAAAACGGTACCGCCGCCGTGGTGACCGTGAAGGTCTGTTCGGTACCGTCCTCTTCGCGCACGGTGACATCCAGCGTGCCCTGGGCGCTGCTGTTCAAATCCTGAAGGCTGAATGCGCCAGGCGTGACCGTGGTCGAGTACAACACTCGGCCCTGCTGCGACACGGTCACGGTCGCGTTGGTCCGCGCCAAACCACTGATCAACGGCGCATAACCGCGCAGACTGGGCGGTAACATGCGGTCGTCGCTGCTCAACGTGGCTCCACGCAGGGCAAACGTATCGAACACATCGGAGTTCAAATAATCTTCGCCCACCGATAGCTTCGAGCGAATGGCCGGCAAGGCGCGATAGGCATAGAGACGGTTCAACTGGAACGCTTTGCTGTTGATGTCACCGCTCTGCTGACCGGACTCTTGCCGGGCCTGGTAATCGGCACGAATCCGCCAGGCGTCAATGTTCACCCCGGCGGTGCCGTAACTTTGCAACGAGCGGGAATCACCGGACGCCGTGGACTGGCGGCTGTTGGCGATCACCCGGTAATCGAGCAATGCACCGTCCAGCCCCTCGCTCCAGGCAGCCGGGGGAATGTAATTGGGATCGTCATATTCGAACGTCGCCTGCGGCAGACTGATCGAAAGTCGGCCCAGACTTTTGATGTACTTGATGCTGGCGTTGTCGATCCCGCGCAAATCAACGCACTGGCCGTCAGCCAGCCTTGGCAGGCCCTTCAACACCTCCGGTTTCAAACCGAACATCGCCACCAGTTCTTCCGGCAGGCAGGCGTAACTTTCCTGCGGATCGTCAGCACTTTTGAATTCTATGGAACGGCTGCCGAAGTAACGCTGATTGACAGTAATGTCCAGCAAGTAACTGCCGGGTACTGTGTATTGGGCATGGGTAAACTGTCCGAGGCTGATATTGTCTTTACGATCAATATTCAGAAACTCCGAATTGAACTCCACGGCATTTGAATAGCGCGCAGAGAGGATCAATACGCAAGACACGAAAAGTGTGCGGCAGTACACGGGCAATACCCTTTAAACAGTGCTCTGACAGATAAGAAAAAAGGGGCTATCGCCCCTTTTTCTTAAAACAATCAATACGGGCGTATCAGTTGTAGGCAACGGTGAAGTTGGCAACGCTGTCCGCTTCACCGGTGGTCACAGCAGCCGCGGTGGCTTCGTACATCGCCGCGAAGGTCACGGTGTTGTTGCCGTCTTGCAGAACGACTGGCGCAACCTGCTCCTTGCCGTTATCGAGCATTTCACCGGCGCTTGCCTGCAGGCGAATGCCGACGTTCTGGGCCAGGCCAGTGGTGGCGAACAGTGCAGGAACCGATGGATCCTGCACGCCGCTGAAGGTGAAGCGGGCGTTCTTCTGGGTGGTGGTGTCGCAGTCGGTCAGGACGATGTCGAACTTGACCGGGTCGGAGCGATCACCCGTAGCCTTGAAACGGTTCGATGGGACCTGACCCAGCGAAACAGTTTGATCAAGGGAGCTGGCGTCGATACCACATGCACCGGAAACGATTTCACCGATAAAACGCACGGTGCCTGGGTTGCCGGTTGCTGGCGCAGCATTGGCGAAAGAAGCAAGACTCATGGCAACAGCAGCGGTAGTCACAGCGAAAAACTTATTCATCGTAGGCATCTCTAGGGATAGTTATTTATCAGGCCCAGCGGCCTGGCTTCCCAAATAACTCACGAGCGGCAATCTGGCTTATCGCTGTAACAAATAAACCATGGCTTATTCCGACAACTGAAGCCCCCATACTTTTGGCCATCGCCGCCGGTATTTTCCTGGCCCAACAGTTGTGAAAAAAGTAATGCCTCACTGATTATTCAGGACGCAGGGCATCTCTGCTCCGGGGAAAATAATGAGTGATGCCTACGCGTGAAAATGTAAGTTTTTTCCCTCCGAAATGTAGGATATTTCCCAGCGCTAATCGGTTGTACTCGGACTCCAGAAAGCCTGCACCACCAGCGTCGACGTCGAGATCCGCGCCACCAGTGCGTCCAGCTCGTCACCGTCGACCGAGGTGGTTGCCAGCGTCGCCTCGATCTCGATTTCATCGGCGCCAAAGGCATGCACGTCTACATCGCTGGCCGGGTAGTTACTGCGTTCAAGCTCCGCTTCGAGCAAGGCAAATACGGCTTTTTGCTGCGAGCGTCGGGCGATGACGTAGACGATGTTGGTGACTTCGGCCGAGACCACGTCCAGCGGCTGACGGTTGATGTTGTTGACGATCGGTCGCAGCAAGGTGTTGGCGGCGAGGATAAACAGCGTTCCTAGCACCGCTTCGGCCAGCAGATCGGCACCGGCGCAGGCGCCGACCGCAGCCGATGTCCACAGGGTCGCGGCGGTGTTCAGGCCACGCACGTTGCCCTCTTCGCGCATGATTACCCCGGCACCGAGAAAACCGATACCGGACACCACGTAGGCAACCACGCGCACCGCGCCTTCAGCGCCGGCGAGACGGTTGGCCATGTCGACGAAAATTGCCGCGCCAACGGCGACCAGCACATTGGTGCGCAGGCCGGCGGTGCGTTGCCGGTACTGGCGCTCGAAGCCGATCAGGCCACCGAGAATGAAAGCCGCGCTGAGGCTGACGAGAGTGTCGAGCAGCGAGGTGAGGTTGAGGTTGTTGATGGCTTGCATGATGAAGTCCTCCTTGAGAACGCATCCCTCCTGTGGGAGCGGGCTTGCTCGCGAAGGCGTCGTGTCAGTCAAATACGTTCAACTGACACTCCGCTTTCGCGAGCAAGCCCGCTCCCACAGGTACGGTGGTGTTACTGCCAGCCAAACCGGCGGATGTAGAAGCCTTTGACCGCCTGGGTCAGGGCCATGTACGCCAGCAAAATCACCGGCAGGAACACGAAGTACAGCGATGGCAGCGCCTGCAGTTTGAAGTAATGCGCCAACGGCCCCATCGGCAGGAAGACGCCGACCGCCATGATGATCCCGGTCATCACCAGCAGCGGCATGGCTGCACGGCTTTGCAGGAACGGAATCTTCGGCGTGCGGATCATGTGCACGATCAGCGTCTGGGTCAGCAGCCCGACCACGAACCAGCCGGACTGGAACAGCGTCTGGTGATCGGGGGTGTTGGCATCGAACACGTACCACATCAAGGCGAACGTGGTGATGTCAAAGATCGAACTGATCGGGCCGAAGAACAGCATGAAACGCCCGACGTCGCCCGGCTGCCAGCGTTGCGGTTTTTTCAGCATCTCCTCATCGACGTTGTCGAACGGGATGGCGATCTGCGAAATGTCGTAGAGCAGGTTCTGCACCAGCAGATGCATTGGCAGCATCGGCAGAAACGGAATGAACGCACTGGCGACCAACACCGAGAAGACGTTGCCGAAGTTCGAACTGGCGGTCATCTTGATGTACTTGAGCATGTTGGCGAAGGTTCGGCGCCCTTCGAGCACGCCCTCCTCCAGCACCATCAGGCTTTTCTCCAGAAGGATGATGTCCGCTGCCTCTTTGGCGATGTCCACCGCGCTGTCCACCGAGATACCGATGTCAGCGGTGCGCAGTGCTGGCGCATCGTTGATGCCGTCGCCCATGAAACCAACCACATGACCATTGCCTTTGAGGATGCGCACGATGCGTTCCTTGTGCGACGGCGTCAGTTTGGCGAAGACGTTGGTGGTCTCGACGGCCACCGACAGTTCGGCATCGCTCATGCGCTCGACGTCGTTGCCCAGTAACAGGCCCTGTTGCGCCAGGCCGACTTCGCGGCAGATTTTTGCGGTCACCAGTTCGTTGTCGCCCGTCAGCACCTTCACGGCGATGCCATGTTCAGCCAAGGCCTTGAGCGCTGGCGCGGTGCTTTCTTTCGGTGGATCGAGGAACGCCACGTAGCCGATCAGCGTCAGCTGCGCTTCATCAGCCAGGCTATAGGTGTTGCGACCTTCAGGCATCGAGCGGGCTGCCACCGCTACCACGCGCAAGCCTTCAGCGTTGAATCCTGCGGTGACCTGACGAATCCGAGTCAGCAATTCATCGCTCAAGGCTTCATCGACGTCGGCGTGGCGCACACGAGTGCACACCGCCAGCACTTCTTCCACCGCGCCTTTGCAGATCAATTGATGCGCCTGACCACGCCCTTCGACCACCACAGACATGCGCCGACGGTCGAAGTCGAAAGGGATCTCATCGACCTTGCGAAATGCCGTGCCGACCTTGAGTTCACGGTGGACTTCCACGTGTTCCAGCACCGCCACATCCAACAGGTTTTTCAGGCCGGTCTGGTAATAGCTGTTGAGATAAGCCATTTCCAACACGTCGTCCGAGTCTTCACCCCAGACGTCTACGTGGCGCGCCAGAAAGATCTTGTCTTGGGTCAGGGTGCCGGTCTTGTCGGTGCACAGCACGTCCATGGCGCCGAAGTTCTGGATCGCATCGAGGCGTTTGACGATGACTTTTTTGCGCGACAGGAATACCGCGCCTTTGGCCAACGTCGAGGTGACGATCATTGGCAGCATTTCCGGAGTCAGGCCCACGGCAATCGATAGCGCAAACAGCAGCGCTTCGGTCCAGTCGCCCTTGGTGAAACCGTTGATGAACAACACCAGCGGCGCCATCACGAACATGAAGCGGATCAACAACCAACTGACTTTGTTGACGCCTTGCTGGAACGAGGTGACGGCCCGATCCGTCGCGCCCACGCGTTGCGCCAGCGCACCGAAATACGTGCTGTTACCCGTGGTGAGAATCACCGCAACCGCCGTGCCCGAGACCACGTTGGTGCCCATGAACAAAATGTTGTCCAGCTCCAGCGGGTTGCGCGTGTCGCGATCAGCCTGACGCGCAAACTTCTCCACTGGCATCGATTCGCCGGTCATCGCCGCCTGACTGACAAACAGGTCTTTGGCGTTGAGCACGCGGCAATCGGCAGGAATCATGTCACCGGCCGACAACACGATCAGATCGCCGGGCACCAGTTGTTTGATCGGCACTTCAGTGCGTGGCTCATCACGGCGCATGACGGTGGCGGTGTTGCTGACCATCGCCTTGAGCGCATCAGCCGCCTGGTTGGATTTGCTTTCCTGCCAGAAGCGCAGCAGCGTCGACAGCACCACCATGGAGAAAATCACCACGGCGGCTGTGAGGTCTTCGGTCAGCCACGAGATCACCGCCAACAGTGTCAGCAGCAGGTTGAACGGATTTTTGTAGCAGTGCCACAGGTGGGTCCACCATGGCAGAGGCTGCTCGTGTTCGACTTCGTTGAGGCCGTATTGCGCACGCAGCGCATCGACTTCGAAGTCGGTGAGGCCGTCGCAATGCGTGCCCAGTGAAGACAGCAATGCCCCACTGTCGCAATGGGCAGCATCGACTAGCGTATTGGCCAGAGTGGGGGGGACTTCACGGCTGACCGTGGTGTCGTTGATGGAATCCAGCAACGCCAGGCGACGGAAGTGCCGGGCGAAGTGGCGGGTCCGCAGAAAGCCTGCGAAAAATTCCTTGAGCGTAAGTTTCATGGCTGTTGCCCCTATGGTCAGCCGGGAAACCGTCAAGCAGGTACGTCCGCGCCTGTGCCGCCGGAAAAACCGGCACGGCAAGGCTTGGCGCGCCAGTCAGAAAAGACAGGCGTGTCGATAGGGCTGCGATCTCGACGATGAGTCGAAATCACGCTCTGTTCAGCGTCGATGAGAAGGAACGTCCAGACATGACCCAGGACGGGCCATGCACGGGATGCCGCTGCTCGCATTTACGGCGAGACAACGGCACAAAAGAGGCGCGTTATCTTGCCGAGAATCTGCCGGTTACCAAGACCGGCCGACAACTGTCACTCGAACAAGTACCCACTGTGGGTCTCCGCTATTGATGAAAACGCGCGAAGCTTACGCCCCGATATCTGGAGAGTAAACCGGCAAAAGAAGGTGTGTCGGGGAATTACAGGGCTCTTCAGGAAGGGTTCAGGATTCAGAATTTGTGTTGCTTCAAATGGCCCCTTCGCGAGCAAGCCCGCTCCCACATTTTCTCCTGCGTACACAGAAAAACAGTGTGGGAGCGGGCTTGCTCGCGAAGGCGATGTATCAGGCGCCGCAGATTTTAGCTGGCAGTCGCCAACAACAGATCCGCCATCGAACGGCTGTGTCCACGATGCTTGCCATGCTCATACAACGAGCCGGCAATCTCATCGGCACGGATCGGCAACACCGACAGCAGTGTGTCGCTCAAACCATGGCTGGCCTCGCAGAAACCCTGCATGTAGATGCCTGCCTTGCAGCGCTCATCGGTGATCACTTTGTAGTTGCGATCGACCTCGAATTCGCCCAGGTATTCTTCCATCGGCGCCAGCAGTTTGCGGTGCATCTGCCGCTCGTAACCGGTGGCCAGCACCACAGCGTCATAAAGGCGCACCGTCACCTCGCCGGTGGCGTTGTTGCGCACGGTCAGCTCGATACCGTTTTCGGTGGCGGTGGCGTTCTCGACGGTGGTCAGGGTGCGGAAGGCATGGCGGGCAATCCCGGAGACCTTCTGACGATAGAAGATGCCGTAGATGCGCTCGATCAAATCGATGTCGACCACCGAGTAGTTGGTGTTGTGGTACTCGTTGACCAGACGCTCACGCTCGGCGCTGTTTTGCTGGAACACCAGGTCGGTGAACTCCGGTGCGAACACTTCGTTGACGAACGGGCTGTCGTCGGCTGGCTTGAGGGCCGAGCCGCGCAGGATCATGTCGACCTGCACCGATGGGAACGAATCGTTCAGGTCGATGAAGGCTTCCGCCGCGCTCTGCCCGCCGCCGATGATCGCAATGCTCATCGGCTGATTGTTCACGCACGGCTGCCTGGCCATCTGTGACAAGTATTGCGAATGGTGGAACACGCGGGTGTCGCCCTTCAGCGCCTTGAACGCTTGCGGAATACGTGGCGTGCCGCCGGCACTGACCACCACCGAACGGGTAGTCCGCACATGTTGCTGCCCCTGGCTGTCGCGGGAAATCACGCGCAGCGCTTCGACCTGATGGTTGTGCAGCACAGGCTCAATGGTCAGCACTTCTTCGCCATAACGGCTCTGCTCGGTGAACTGCCCGGCGACCCAGCGCAGGTAGTCGTTGTACTCCATGCGGCACGGGTAGAAGGTGCCGAGGTTGATGAAGTCCACAAGGCGGCCGTGATACTTCAGGTAATTGACGAACGAGTACGGGCTGGTCGGGTTGCGCAGGGTCACCAGATCCTTGAGGAAGGAAATCTGCAACTCACTCTGGGTCGACAGGGTATTGCCGTGCCAGCTGTAGTCGGCCTGCTTGTCGAGGAACAGCACATCCAGCTCGCCCTGGGTCGGGCCGCGCTCTTGCAGGGCGATGGCCAGCGCCAGGTTCGAAGGGCCGAAACCGACGCCGATCAGGTCGTGAACGATGGGCGGTGCAATTGCCTGTGTCATTTCCAGTGTCCTCTGGATGAACCCCTCAACAGCGGGGAAAGGAAAGCCTAAGTGACCTGACCGGCCTTGAGCAGGACAGCAGGTCGTCTGTTGAGTAGGAACGAGGACAGTGAAATAAAATTTACCGACGATGGCTCAATGGGCATCCCATTGTTTGATCCGCAGACGGCAATGTTTCATCGCATTGACGATGTGCTTTTCCACCAGAGCCTTGGAAATACCGAGCTGTGCAGCGATTTCCGGGTGCGACAAGCCTTCGATTTTTCGCAATAGAAAACTGTCGCGGCAGGCGGGCGACAGTTCAGCCAGCGCACGCTGGAGCATGTCCAGACGCTGGCCGTGATCGAGGGTGCCATGGGGGGAAGGCGTGAAATAGCGCTCTTCGTTGTCGAGCACTTCCAGCGGCTCGACCTGGCGCAGCGCGTTGCGTCGATGATCATCGATGACCAGATTCAACGCCGTACGATAAAGGAAGGCCCGGGGTTGCTCGATGGGTGTGTCGCTGGAACGCTCCAGCACCCGCAGATAAGCGTCATGCACCACATCCTCGGCAACCTGACGGTTGCCCAGCTTGGCGTTCAGGAAACACACCAGCTCGCGATAGTAGTTTTCCAACATGACTCCCGGCCGCAAAAGGTGCGGTTTCTGTCCTTGAGCACACTGATCGATCACCCCGCGATGAGCGGTAGCAAGATAGTGGCAACGTGAGGTGCGTAATTTATAGTAATTCTCATATAGATTTAAAGTAGCGTTTGTCTTTGCCCGATAAATAGTCCTGTTCTATAGCTGTTACTGGGTGTGTCAGCGCTTAAATTCCCCTGCACTTTCCTCGTTTACAGGACAGCTCCCCGTGTCTGTCGCGCCCTGCGACAGCGTTCAGCGCTGCCCGAATCCGTGTGCCAGCCGAACGACGGGCCGATTTCCACTGGCCGGAACCCTGCATGAAACGTCCCCGCCCCGCCCGACGCGCCCTGCTCGCAGTCCTTTGTCTGATCCCCGTTGTCGCTTACGCCGCGTGGCAGATCATGCCGCCAGGGCGGGATAAATTTGCCACCGTGCAAGTCACACGCGGCGACATCGAAAGCAGCGTCACTGCGCTCGGCACCCTGCAGCCACGTCGCTATGTTGATGTGGGCGCACAAGCTTCAGGACAGATTCAGAAGATCCACGTGGAAGTCGGCGACGTAGTCAAGGAAGGCCAGTTGCTGGTGGAAATCGACCCGTCGACGCAGCGGGCCAAGCTCGATGCCGGGCGCTTCTCCGTCGAGAATCTAAAGGCGCAATTACAGGAACAACGCGCCCAGCATGAACTGGCGCAACAGAAGTACCAGCGCCAGCAAAATCTTGCCGCCGGCGGTGCGACCCGTGAAGAAGACGTACAGACCGCCCGCGCCGAGCTGAAAGCCACTCAGGCCCGCATCGACATGTTCCAGGCGCAGATCCGTCAGGCCCAAGCCAGCCTGCGCAGCGATCAGGCCGAACTTGGCTACACCCGCATTTATGCGCCAATGGCCGGTACCGTGGTCGCTCTCGATGCGCGCGAAGGCCAGACCCTCAATGCCCAGCAACAGACACCGTTGATCCTGCGCATCGCCAAGCTCTCGCCAATGACGGTGTGGGCCGAGGTGTCCGAAGCCGACATCGGTCATGTCAAACCGGGCATGAGCGCGTACTTCACCACCCTCAGCGGCGGCCACCGGCGCTGGAGCAGCATTGTGCGGCAGATTCTGCCGGTGCCACCCAAACCGTTGGATCAGACCAGCCAGGGCGGCGGCAGCCCGGCCAGCAGCAAAAGCGGCAGCGCCCGCGTCGTGCTGTACACCGTGCTGCTCGACGTCGACAACACCGACAACGCCTTGATGGCCGAGATGACCACCCAAGTATTCTTCGTCGCCAATCAAGCCAAAGATGTCCTCACTGCACCGGTCGCGGCATTGCAAGGCAGCGACACGGCCAACCTGCAGACCGCTCAGATAGTCGCCGCCAACGGCAACATTGAATCCCGCGAGGTGCGCACTGGCATCAGCGACCGGCTCAAGGTGCAGATTCTCGATGGTTTGAGCGAAGGTGATCACTTGCTGATCGGCCCCGCTGTCGGCAGCGGAGACTGAATGCAAACGCCTCTGATTGACCTGAAGGACATCCGCAAATCCTACGGCGGCGGCGACGCGCCTGAAGTCCATGTGTTGCGCGGCATCGACCTGTCGATCCAGGCCGGCGAGTTCGTGGCGATCATCGGCGCTTCCGGCTCCGGCAAATCGACGCTGATGAACATCCTCGGCTGTCTGGACAGGCCAACGTCAGGCGAGTATCGCTTCGCCGCAGAACATGTTGCCGACCTGGACAGCGATGAGTTGGCCTGGCTGCGCCGCGAGGCCTTCGGATTCGTGTTTCAGGGCTACCATCTGATTCCGTCCGGCTCGGCTCAGGAAAACGTCGAGATGCCGGCCATCTACGCCGGCACCCCCGCCGCCGAACGCCATGCCCGCGCCGCCGCCCTGCTTGATCGTCTCGGCCTCGCTTCACGCATGGGCAACCGCCCCCATCAACTCTCCGGCGGCCAGCAGCAGCGGGTCTCGATCGCCCGCGCCTTGATGAACGGCGGCCATATCATTCTCGCCGACGAACCCACCGGCGCCCTCGACAGCCACAGCGGCAAAGAGGTCATGGCGCTGCTCGACGAGTTGGCGAGCCTGGGTCATGTGGTGATCCTCATCACCCACGATCGCGAAGTGGCGGCGCGGGCCAAACGCATCATCGAAATCCGCGACGGTCTGATCATCAGCGACAGCGCCCGAGACAATCCCGAGGCACAGACCACGGCCAACCCCGGCGCCTTGCAGGCGGTGGATTTGCGCAAGCGTCTGGCCGAGGGCGCCGAGGCCACCGGCTCCTGGAAAGGTGAACTGGTGGACGCCTTGCACGCGGCATGGCGGGTGATGTGGATCAACCGCTTCCGCACCGCCCTGACCCTGCTCGGGATCATCATTGGCGTGGCGTCAGTGGTGGTAATGCTGGCGGTAGGCGAAGGCAGCAAGCGCCAGGTCATGGCGCAAATGGGCGCATTCGGCTCTAACATCATTTATCTGAGCGGTTCCGCGCCCAATCCGCGCACGCCGCCGGGAATCGTCACCCTCGACGACGTCCATGCACTGGCGAGCCTGCCGCAAGTGCAGCGAATCATGCCCGTCAATGGCGCCGAGGCCGGCGTACGTTACGGCAACGTCGACCATATGAGTTATGTCGGCGGTAACGACACAAACTTCCCGGCAATCTTCAACTGGCCCGTGGTGCAAGGCAGTTATTTCACCGACGCCGACGAAGCGAGCGCAGCGGCCGTTGCAGTGATCGGCCACAAGGTCCGCAGTAAATTGCTCAAGGGTGTGAGCAACCCCATCGGCCAATACATCCTGATCGAGAACGTGCCCTTCCAGGTGGTCGGCGTGCTGGCGGAAAAAGGTGCCAGCTCCGGCGACTCCGACAGCGACGACCGCATCGCCGTGCCCTATTCGGCGGCCAGCGTGCGCCTGTTCGGCACCCGCGATCCCGAATACGTGGCCATCGCTGCCACCGACGCCCGCCGGGTCAAGGAAGCCGAACAGGCCATCGAACAACTGATGCTGCGCCTGCACAACGGCAAGAAAGATTTCGAACTGACCAACAACGCCGCGATGATCCAGGCCGAGGCGCGCACGCAGAACACACTGTCACTGATGCTCGGTTCGATTGCCGCGATCTCGCTGCTGGTGGGCGGTATCGGCGTGATGAACATCATGCTCATGACTGTGCGCGAACGCACTCGCGAGATCGGTATCCGCATGGCCACCGGCGCCAGGCAGCGCGACATCCTGCGCCAGTTCCTCACCGAGGCGGTGATGCTCTCGGTGGTCGGCGGCATCGCCGGCATCGCCTTGGCGCTGATCGTCGGCGGCGTGCTGGTGCTCAGCGAAGTCGCCGTGGCGTTTTCCTTGATCGCGGTGCTTGGCGCCTTCGGTTGCGCCCTGATCACCGGTGTTGTCTTCGGCTTCATGCCGGCCCGCAAAGCTGCCCGGCTCGACCCGGTCACGGCCCTTACCAGTGAATGATCGATCTATGAAACCGCGCCTCAGTTTGTTGACCGTGTGCCTGATCCTCAGCGCCTGCGCCAATCCCGTCCAGCGCCCGGACAGCGGCCTGCTGCCACCGGCGACGTGGCAATCGCCACAAGCCGCCCGCGTCGCCCGCAACAATGCACAGTGGTGGACGCAGTTCGGCAGCCCTGAACTCGACAGCCTGATCGAACAGGCACGAGTCGGCAGCTTCGACCTCGCGGCGGCCGTTGCCCGGGTGCGTCAGGCGCAGGCCGACACGGTGATCGCCGGCGGTTCATTGCTGCCAGAAGCCAAAGCAGGGCTCAACGCCAATCGGCAAAAACTGCTGCGCGGTAACGGCTATAGCCAACTGGACGCCAACAGCAGCAACAAGGCCGTGGATTACTTCGATACCAATCTGAGTGCCACTTACGAAATCGACTTCTGGGGCGGCAAACGCGCGTCCCGCGACAGTGCGCAATTCACCCTGCAGGCCAGTGAATTCGATCGTGCGACCGTGGAGCTGACACTGCTCAGCGGCGTTGCCAATACCTATGCACAAACCCTGTCGCTGCGCGAGCAAAGCCGCATCGCCGAGCTGAATCTGGCCAACGCACAAAGCGTGCTGAAGCTGGTGCAGACGCGTTATGAGTCAGGCTCGGCGACGGCATTGGAACTGGCCCAGCAAAAAAGTCTGGTGGCCGCTCAGCAATGGCAATTGCCGCGTGTGCAGCAGCAAGCGCAAGACGCGCTGATCAGCCTGGCTGCGCTGCTCGGCCAACCGGTGCAACAACTCTCGCCAAAAGAGCCCTTCGATCACCTGCAATGGCCAGATATCGCTGCCGGTGTACCCAGCGAGTTGCTCAGCCACCGCCCGGACATCGCTCGCGCCGAAGCACAACTGTCCGCCGCCGAGGCCGACGTCAAAGTCGCCCGTGCAGCCATGCTGCCGGCGCTGACCCTGACGGCTCAGCTCGGCTCAGGCGCCAACCAGTTCGACGACCTGTTCCGCAGCCCGTTCTATAACCTCACCGCCGGATTGGTCGCGCCCGTTTTCAATAACGGCCGTCTCGGCGCTGAACGCGACAAGGCCACGGCACGCCAGCAAGAACTGCTGGAGAACTATCGTGGCGCGATCATCAATGGCTTCGCTGATGTGGAGAAAGCCCTCAACAGCATTCGGCGCCTTGATGAGCAGCGGTTGTGGCAGAACGAAGAATTGAGCCAGGCGCAGACCGCCTTCAACATCGCCCAAAGCCGCTATCAGGCCGGCGCCGAAGACTTGCTGACGGTGCTGGAAACCCAGCGCACGTTGTATGCGGCGCAGGATCAGAACGTACAACTGCGGCTGTCGCGGGTGCAGGCGAGCATTGCGTTGTACAAGGCACTTGGCGGTGGGTGGCAGGCGCTGTAATTTCGCGGCCTGCCAGACCGCTTTCGCGAGCAGGCTCGCTCCCACATGGAATTGCATTCCTGCTGAAGGAACACGATCAAATGTGGGAGCGAGCCTGCTCGCGAATTAACCATGACGCAGCCCTCAAGCCGGGCTGGTTTTAGGCTTCAGATTGCGCGCATACCACGGTCGTTGCGGCACGCGACGGAACAGGCCGGCGAGCTTGTCCTCGTCGGTGATGAAGGTGATGCGCAGCGCCAGTTTCATGGTTTCCGGGTCCATCTCGACGGTTTTGCCCCTCTGCAATCCCGGCGTGGTGCTGCAACCATGGGTGATCGGCCCCAGCCACGGATCATCGACCTCGACCCAGCGCCCCGGTGCGAACCAGTGCACGCCGTTGACTTGCAGGCGCGTAACTTCACCCGGATGGAAACGCTCGTGGGCGCGGAACCAGTCTTCGATCCGGTCATCGATCCAGCCATGAAAATGCCAAAACGCCGGATTGACGTGGGACGAGAACGGATCGCCAAGAAAGTCGTTTTCGGCGCTGTACCAGCGTGCGGCGAAGTCCGCCGGATCGCGGGCAAACGGCACCGGCTGACCATTGGAGGGATCGCGCGGCACCGAAGCCCAACGCATGTGCAGCCAGTCATGCAGGCCCAACTCGACTTCCGAGCCAAACTGCCCCAGCGTGAGTTTTGCCAGATACGCCGGATCACGGTACTGCGACTCCCAGACCTGGAAATTGCTTTCGTAAGTTTCGGCGGTCTTGATGTCGCTAACCCATTGACTGAACTCGTCATCGCCTGTGGCCGTCCACGTCGGTGGCAAAGCCGTGCCGTCATGATTATCGAAGTAACGGGCAAAACCGATGCGGTCGCGGATCAACTCCGGCTGCGGCAGCGGGAAGTATTCCCAGGAGGGCAGATCCTGCATCGATCGCGCCGTCCCGAGCATGTGCCGGTGCATGAAGAAAAAGTCCACGCCCGAACCGTTGCGATCCTTGCGCGGGCCTCGGGCATCACGCTCCTTGTCACGCGGGCCGGGTTGCCAGCCAATGCCGCGCAAGGCCTCGCGCTTGTCTTCGGGAAGCTTGTGCCACTTGTCCCGGGTTGCATGCCACAACTGGTGGAACAGGCGATGTTCAGGAGAGATCAGCCAGGCCAGCAACGTCGCGTTCAACGGTGTGCGCTCGCGCGATTCGGGAAACAGGCGTTTGACCGCCACGAAGCGGTTGTCCTGCGCTGGCAGGCTCAACGCCCGATCAAGTCGTAGCGCTTTGCCGCTGAGGGTGCCACTGCCGGCATTGCCGAAGTCGGCCCAGACTTCATCGAGGATCATTTCCAGCTCATAGCTGATCTGGCCATCAGCGCCGATCAGCCGCCAACTCAACTTCGCGGCATCGGCCCCGGCGAGATCGCCAAGAACTCGGTAACGAGGCCCATCACCAGAGCGCAAGCGTTCGGGCGTATCGAGAAAGCCGCACACGCCTCGGCCCTTCTGGCCAATGTCCAGAAACACTTGCAGCCCCTTCAGCGGCAAGCCTTCAAGACCTGCGTCACGACCTTCGAAACGGATGTCCCAAACCCCGCGCAACGCATTCGCCAAGCGTTGCCCGGCCCTGTCGGCGACGTCGAATGACGCTTCGCCAGGCGTGATCGTCGGGTCCGGCTTCGTCCATTCACGATGCCCAAAATAAGCCGCCGGCACGGCAGCGCCCGTCAGCGCCAGGCCCGCCATGAACCATCGTCGAGAAATCTTCATTGCCCTACCTGTGTCAGCCATGAAGCAGGCTTTATCCAAGCTAGAACGTTTGTTGCTGCGGCAAATTTAAGGCGCCGCTTTTGCCAGAGGTTCACGCGCCTAAATTTCCCTGCCGACTGCTCGTTCTTCCCAGATAGCAAAGGCCCCCGCGCCTGCACCTCGATGGCGAACCTGACTGAGATGGCAATGACAAAACCACGTTCGAAAAAGGCTCTATTCATCGGCCTGCCACTGGCCCTGGCAATCAGCGCCGGCGCAGGCTTTGCCGTTTGGCAACTCGGGTTCAAGGACGACCTCGGCTACCCGGTCAAAGTCATGAAACAGGCCGATGAGCTGCACGAACGCATGCTCTCCTTCGACAGCCATGTCAGCCTGACGCAAAATTTCGGCACCGACGGCCACGAAGCCGACAAGGACGGTGACGGCCAGTTCGATCTGGCCAAGGCCAACCGTGGACGTCTGTCGGGCGCTGCGCTGACCATCTTCGGCTGGCCGGAAATGTGGAACGGCCCGAATGCTCCTCACAAACCGACGCCCGGCTTCGTCGAAGAGGCGCGCAACCAGCAGGAGATCCGCTTCAAGATCATTTCCGGCATGGTCCGTGACTATCCCAATCAGGTCGCCATCGCCTACACCCCGGACGATTTCCGGCGCCTGCACGGCGAAGGCAAGTTCGTGATTTTCATCAGCATGCTCAACGCCTATCCACTGGGCCACGACCTGAGCCTGCTGGACATGTGGACGGCACGCGGCATGCGCATGTTCGGCTTCAGCTACATCGGCAACAACGACTGGGCCGATTCGTCGCGTCCGCTGCCGTTCCTCAATGACTCGCCGGACGCTCTCGATGGTCTCTCGGATCTGGGCAGGCAAGCGGTCAAGCGCCTGAACGATCTGGGCGTGATCATCGACGTATCGCAGATGTCGACCAAGGCTCTTGAGCAAGTCGCGCAACTGAGCCGCACGCCACTGGTGGCTTCGCATTCGGCGCCGCGCGCGATGGTCGACATCCCGCGCAACCTCAGCGACAAGGAAATGCAGCTGATCAAGAACAGCGGCGGCGTCGTACAGATCGTCGCGTTCTCGCAGTACCTGCGTCCGCTGACCCAGGAAACCCAGAACAAGCTCAACGAAATGCGCAAAGACTTTGATCTGCCGCCACTGCCGAACCTGGCCATGGCGCTGATGCCCGGTGATCCGATCATTGCCGCTTGGTCCGAGCAAAAGTTCGGCCAGTACGCCGGCCGCCTCTACGGGATCCTCGAACAAGAGCCGAAAGCCAGCCTCAAGGATCTGGGGGACGCCATTGATTACGCGGTGCGCAAGATCGGTATCGACCATGTTGGGATCAGCTCCGATTTCAACGAGGGCGGCGGCGTCAAAGGTTTCGAGAACGTGGCAGAGATCCGCAACGTCACCGCCGAACTGATCTCGCGTGGTTATTCCGAAGCCGACATCGCCAAGCTCTGGGGAGGCAATTTCCTGCGAGTCTGGGATCAGGTCGAAAAAGCCGCGAAACCTTCGCTGGCCACGGCGCAGGAAACCGCCAAGCCATGAGCAATCGTCGTGACTTTCTGAAGCAGGCGGGGATTCTCGCGGCGGCGCTGCCACTGGGGGCGAGCCTGCCGAGTGTCGCCAGTGCCTCAGCAGCCGCGCCGCTGCCACGCAACAAGTGGGCGCAGTTGCAGCAACTGTTCGATCAGGATCCGGATTACCTGCACTTCTCCAATTTTTTGGTCACCTCGCACCCCAAACCCGTGCGCGACGCCATCGAAAAGCACCGCGCCGCCCTCGACAAAAACCCAGGCCTGGCGATGGACTGGGATCTGGGTGTGATCGAACAGCGCGAAGAAAACGTGCGGGTCTGGGCGGGTCGTTACCTGCAAGTCAACGCGAAGCAGATCGCGCTGACCGGCAGCACCACCGAAGGCTTGGCGACGATTTACGGCGGCGCACATGTGCGCGCCGATCAGGAAATCCTCACCACCGTCCACGAGCATTACGCGACTCACACCATCCTCGCTTTGCGCACCGAACGCGACGGCACGCGGGTGCGCAAAATCCCTCTGTTCAAAGATGTGCACCGCGCCAGCAAAGCTGAAATCCTGGCCGCCATCGACAGCGCCATTCGCCCCGAAACCCGCGTGCTGGGGATGTGCTGGGTGCATTCGGGCAGCGGCCTGAAACTGCCGATCGGCGAGATCGGCGCCCTCGTCGACAAACACAACCGTGGGCGCAGTGACGCTAACCGAATCATTTATGTGGTGGATGGCGTTCACGGATTTGGCGTGGACGACCTGAGTTTCAAGCAGATGAACTGCGATTTTTTTATCGCCGGCACCCACAAATGGATGTTCGGCCCGCGCGGCACCGGCCTCATTTGCAGCCGTTTCGAAGAGGTCAGGTACATCACACCGATCATTCCAACGTTCTCCGAAGCGACAACGTTTTCCACCACCATGACCCCCGGTGGCTATCACGCGTTCGAACACCGTTGGGCGCTGGACGAAGCGTTCAAGTTACACCTGCAATTGGGCAAGGCAGAGGTCGAGGCGCGCATTCACGCGCTTAACAGCTACCTGAAAAAACGCCTGCAACAACGCCCGTCAATTGAACTCGTCACGCCATTGAGCCCTGAGCTGTCCGCCGGCTTCACGTTCTTCCGGGTCAAGGGCAAGGACAGCGACAAGATCGCTGCGCACCTGATGACCAATCGTGTGGTGGCCGATGCCGTCAACCGCGATGTCGGCCCGGTCATCCGCACAGCTCCGGGGCTGCTCAACGACGAAGCCCAAATCGACCGACTGCTGGCCGTGCTCGACCAAGCCCTTTGATCCCGCGCGATCCCTTTTTCCTTTTAGCGAGACCCCGCAATGAACAGTGAACTGCGTCGTTTTTCCTTGAAGGCCATGCCGGCGCTGATGCTCACCGCCCTCGCCATCAGCCTGCTGCCAGGCGCTGCCCACGCCGCCACGCCACCTGCGCCGGGCAAGGTGTTCAAGGACTGCAAGGACTGCCCGGAAATGGTCGTACTGCCCACCGGCACGTTCACCATGGGCACTCCGGATGACGAAGTCGGCCGCGAACCTGACGAAGGCCCGATGCACCCGGTGACGTTTACCAACCCGCTGGCGATCAGCCGCTTTCAGATTTTGAAGAGCCAGTGGGACGCCTACCTCACCGACACCGGTTACAACATGCCCGACGGTGACACCCGCCCCGGTCGCGCCTGCAAGGCCGGCATTCCCGACTATCAGGGCAGCGACCCGAAAAAACAGTACACCGACAAGCATCCGGCGGTGTGCATGGACTTCCCTGAAGTCGAGGCGTACGTGGCGTGGCTGTCGAAGAAAACCGGCAAGCAATATCGACTGGTCAGCGAATCCCTGCGTGAATACGCCGCCCGCGCCGGCAGCAGCGGCCCCTTCCCCTTCCCGTTCGATGAGGGCAAGGAATACAGCATCGCCAAACACGCCAACACCTACGGCGCCGCCGATGGCTACAACTTCACTGCGCCGGCCGGCAGCTTCCCGGCCAACGCCTTCGGCGTCTACGACATGCACGGCAACATCTATGAATGGACAGCCGATTGCTACAACGAAAACTACGTCGGTGCGCCCAGCGATGGCAGTGCCTGGTCGAGCGGCAAATGCGAAGTACGCCGCATACGCGGCAACGACTGGGGTGAGGCGCCAGTGTTCTCGCGCTCCGGCAATCGCAACGCGACCTACACCGACACGCGTGGCGACTGGATCGGCTTTCGCGTCGCCCGCGATCTGTAGCGCTATCGCCCGGCTAAATTAGCCGTCCTGCCAGTCGTTTTACAGGTGGGCGCCAACCGACACGGCGCGCCACCGCCCTCTACGTCATCCAGACGAAGCCCGCGAGTCAATGCCGGCCTTCGCCGCTCTCTCAAGCAGGGAACCTCCATGAGCAAACCAACACGCGGGGTGATCAATGAATTGTTCGCCCTGCTCAAACCCTTTCGGCTGATCGTCACCGGCGCGATCCTGCTCGGCATGGTCGGTGGTCTGAGCGTCACCGCATTACTGGCAACCATCAACAGCGTGCTGCACAGCGAAGGCGATCTGACCGGCACCATGGTCGCGGTCTTCGCCGGCCTGTGCCTGATGGCCCTGACCACTTCGATTTTTTCCGACATTGGCACCAACTATGTCGGCCAACACATCATCGCCAAGCTGCGCAAGGAACTGGGCGAGAAAGTCCTCTCGGCGCCGATCGAGCAGATCGAGCGCTACCGCAGCCATCGCCTGATTCCGGTGTTGACCCACGACGTCGATACCATCAGCGACTTCGCGTTCGCATTCGCCCCGCTGGCGATTTCGATGACCGTGACCCTCGGGTGCATGGGTTATCTGGCGATGCTGTCGTGGCCGATGTTTCTGCTGACGGTGGTCGCCATTCTGATCGGCACGGTTGTTCAATACATTGCTCGCGGGCGCGGCATGCAGGGATTCATGAAGGCCCGCGACTACGAAGACGAATTGCAGAAGAGCTACCACGCCGTCGCTGAGGGCGCCAAGGAGCTGCGCATCCATCGGCCGCGCCGGCACCGCATGTTTGTCTCGGGCATTGAAGGCACGGCGCACAAGATCTGCGACACCCAGGTGCGATCGGTGAACATATTCGTGATCGCCAAGACGCTCGGCTCGATGCTGTTCTTCGTCGTGATCGGTCTTGCGTTGGGCCTGCAATCGCTTTGGCCGAGCGCCGATAAAGCGGTCATGAGCGGTTTTGTACTGGTGCTGCTGTATATGAAAGGCCCGCTCGAACACATCATTGCCGCGCTGCCGATTGTCAGTCGCGCGCAGATCGCGTTCCGCCGTATCGCCGAGTTGTCCGAGCAGTTTTCCTCACCCGAACCGCACCTGCTGCTCAACGATCAAGGCCATGAAAAGACAACGGTGCAGAGCCTGGAGCTGACCGACGTCTCGTACAGCTTTCCGACCGTACAAGGCGCGATCCCATTCCGTCTCGGGCCGGTGAACCTGAAGATCGAACAGGGTGACATCATCTTCATCGTGGGCGAGAACGGCTGCGGCAAAACCACCCTGATCAAACTGCTGCTGGGCCTGTACGCGCCGCAGCAAGGTGAAATCCGCCTCAACGAGCAGATCATCGACGCCACCACCCGTGACGATTACCGTCAACTGTTCACCACGATTTTCGCCGACTACTACCTGTTCGACGACGTGGTGCAGGGCGACACGCACATTCCGCAAGATGCCAACAAATATCTGGAGCGTCTGGAAATCGCGCACAAGGTCAGCGTGCGCGATGGCTCGTTCACTACCACCGACCTCTCGACCGGCCAACGCAAGCGTCTGGCCCTGATCAACGCGTGGCTGGAAGAACGGCCGGTACTGGTGTTCGACGAGTGGGCCGCCGACCAGGACCCGACCTTCCGCCGTATTTTCTATACCGAGCTGCTGCCTGACCTCAAGCGTCTGGGCAAAACCATCATCGTCATTTCCCACGACGATCGTTACTTTGATGTCGCCGACCAACTGGTGCGCATGAACGCCGGCAAAGTGGTCACCGAGCTTCAACCCGCCTGATTGTGAAAAATTTGTAAAAAAAAGCGTTGAGTCTTTCCGGTTTTCGGAAGGCTCAACGTCTTACTTACAGTTAATAGAAATAGTTCTCAGTCAACACTTTGAAGAGTAGAAGAACAATGCCCGCACCGCACGGACTCCACCCGCTCGCCAAGGCTCTGCTGATCCGCAGCTCCTTACGTTCCACGTTGCCAGCGCTGTGCGCCATGGCTCTGACCCTGCCATTGGCAGGCCAGGCTCAGGCCGCCGCCGTGGCGATCAATATTCCTGCGCAGTCGCTGGGGAGCGCTTTGCAGGAATTCGGTCGCCAGACCAACCTTCAGGTGCTGTACAGCCCGGATGAAGTGAGTGGCCTGCGCAGCACCGCCGTCAACGGCAACCTGGAACCAACGGCCGCGATCGCCCAGTTGCTCAATGGCACCGACATCGCCTACAGCGTGCAGGGCAACAACGTCGCATTGCGCGCCCGCAACGCCAACGGCGCCAGCCTGGATCTGGCACCGACCAACATTTCCGCCTCCGCGGAATCAGCCTGGGGTCCGGTCGACGGGATCGTCGCCAAGCGCAGCGCCTCGGGTTCGAAAACCGATACCGCGATCAAGGAAATTCCGCAGACCATCAACGTCGTGACACAAGACGAAATCAAGATGCGCGGTTCGAAGTCGGTGACCGAAGCCCTGCTCTACACGCCAGGCATGACCGGCGGCGGTTTTGCAGACCGGGTGAAGATTTTCGACGAGCCAACCTCCCGTGGCTTTTCCCCTACCCCGCTTTACCTCGACGGCCTGCACATGCCTTATGGCGGCGGCAGCACCGGCGGTTCGCTGCAGATCGACCCGTACACCCTGGAGCGCGTCGAAGTGCTCAAGGGCCCCGCGTCGGTGCTTTACGGCCAGAACCAGCCTGGCGGTATCGTCAACATGGTCAGCAAGCGTCCGACCGCCACTGCGCTGCACGAAGTGAAGATCGGTGGCGGCAGCTATGACCGCAAATACGGAGCCTTCGACTTCGGTGGTCCGATTGACGATCAGGGCGAGTTCCTCTATCGCCTGACCGGCGTGTTCAACGACAGCAACTCGGCCATCGACTACGCCAGCCAGAACCGCATGTTGCTGGCGCCAAGCCTGACCTGGCTGCCGAACGACCGCACCACCATCACTGTCTTCGGCCAGTACCAGAAAGACCACGACGTACCGGAAGCCCAGGGTTTACCTGCGTTCGGCACGGTCAAGAGCACCTCGAACGGGCGTATCAGTCGCAGCCGGTTCATTGGCGAGCCGGACGTGAACAAGTACCACCGCGAGCAGTTCGTCCTCGGTTACGAAATCGCCCACGAACTCAACGACGTCTGGACCCTGAAACAGAACGCTCGTTACGCCGACGTCAACGACCAGTACGTGGCGCCGCTGCACGGTTATTCGTTCCCGACCAACCCGGTCACCGGCCTTAACGACAACAGCTACCAGAACCGATACGCGGTGGACTGGTCGCAGCACAACAAGGTTTACGGCATCGATAACATCGCCCAGGCCAAGTTCAAGACTGCCGATATCGACCACACCGTGCTGTTGGGCGTGGACTACTACCACTTCAACTCGCAGTTCCTTGGCCTCTACGACCGCACCGCGCCGGGTATCGACCTGTACAACCCGGTATATGGCAGCCAGATCAATTTCCGCCAGCCGTACAAATGGGACAACACCATCACGCAGACCGGCCTGTACGCTCAGGATCAACTGCGCTGGAATCAGTGGTTCCTGACCCTTGGCGGTCGTTATGACTTCGCTGAAACAGACAACAAGCAACCACTGACTCGCGGCCACACCAACCAGAAGGACGAGAAGTTCACCGGTCGTGCCGGCCTTGGCTATGAGTTTGAGAACGGCATCACGCCATACGTGAGCTACGCCGAATCGTTCCTGCCGCAAACCGGTACCGACATGGGCGGCGGCGCATTCGAACCGACCACCGGCAAGCAGTACGAAGTCGGTATCAAGTACGAGCCGACGTCCATCGATGGCTTCATTCAGGTTTCGGCCTACCAGATCGACCAGGACAACATGCTCACCTCGGACCTCAACAATCCGGGCTTCAGCACCCAGAGCGGCACCGTCCGCTCGCGTGGTGTCGAGTTGGAAGGCAAGGTCAATGTCACCCGCAACCTGCGCGTAATGGCGGCGGTGTCGCGTAACCAGACCAAGTGGGAGAAAGACAACGACGGTCGTGAAGGTCGCACCCTGGCGATGCGTCCACCACTGACCGCGTCCGCTTGGGTCAACTACGACTTCGACAATTCCACTGCCCTGGCCGGTTTCGGTATGGGTCTGGGTGCACGCTACGTGCGCAGCAGCTACGGTTCGGACTACGAGTCGGACTCGTTCCAGATCCCGTCCTACACCGTGTATGACGCCATGGTCTCCTATGACCTGGAAAAATCGCCGCTGCACGTCAAAGGCGTGAAGCTGCAAGCCAACCTGCAGAACCTCACCGACGAGAAGTACGTTGCCGCGTGCAACAGCACCCTCGACTGCTACTACGGCGAAGGCCGTACCATGACCGCCGACGTGACCTACAACTGGTAATACGTTCAGCGATCACTAAAGCGCCGACATCTGTCGGCGTTTTTCTTGCTTGATTGGGCTTGGCGGCCGTTGGGCCGACCATGCTCTTGTGGACTTTGTGAGTGTCCGTTTTTTGGGGGTTACGGCTGGCGGTTCCGCGCTTAGAGCGGGTCACTTTTACCAGACGCCGAAAAGGTGACCAAAAAGTCTTCTCCCTGACGTACGGCACTTCGCTGAAGCTCAGTGTTCCCTTCTTAGCGTCGGCTAGTGCCGAAGAACCTCGAAAGCGCAAGGCTATGCATGGCTTGCTGAGGGGGCAATGCTTGGATTGGGGTTGGGTTGGGGGCATATCCGTTGCTGCGGGTGTTGCCGCTGGCGGTTTCGCTTTTACAGCGACTCACTTTTCCAAACGCCGAAAAGTAAGCAAAAGGCTTTGCCCCCGGCGTACGGCACTTCGCTGAGGCTCAGTGTTCCCTCGCTACGGTGTCCATCCGAGGGCATCGCCTCCGGTTTGCTTCGCTGCACCTCCTCTCGATGTGTGCGGCTTCGCCACAAGGCGCTGCGCGCCTACCCCCTGATGAACACCTTCGCTCGGCCTGCCGATGGGGCAAAAGAGCAAAAGCAACATCAAAAGCCAGAGCCAGAGCCAAAGCCAAAGCCAAAGCAGATCAAAAGATCGCAGCCTTCGGCAGCTCCAGGGAAATCGGCAGCCCCTTTACTCTGCTGTCAGACCGCTTTCGCGAGCAAGCTCGCCCCCACAGAAAATCAAAAGCCGACCGCACGCTCTTCCACCACTCATCACAATGAGCGTTAGCTCGAGTAAAGCTCTTGATCTCAAAGGCCCGTCGGCAGGCTGAGAGCAGGGATTGATCCGGTGGTGGGAGCGCAGCGACCGTTCGACGGAGTCGAACACATCGAGAGGAGGTGCAGCTAAGCAAACCGCAGGCGAATGCCCCCGGATCAATCCAGCAGCGAGGGCCGAACGTCAGGGCGCAACCTTAAGAAGCCGTTACCGCAGCAACGGATATTCACTCAATCAAACAGCCAGTCAGTCAGCCCCCCGAACACTACTGCGATACATAAACACCAAAGCCAACCCCAAACAGACCATCGCCAAAATCCGGTTAGCAGACAAATCGATAGCCGGGTTGCCAAGCCAGCCAAAGTTATCAATCAACATCCCCATCCCCAACTGCCCGACAATCACCGCTACCGTCGCCACCGCCGTCCCCACCCGTGGCACCGCACCAACCATCACGATCATGTACACCACGCCAAACAAAGCACCGCTGAGCTGCCATTTCGGCACGTCGAGCAAATTCACCGCGTGGGCCGGTTCAAAGAACAGAATCAGCAACCCGGTAACCAGCGCACCCACGGCAAACGTCAGCAAACTACTGCGCAAAACCCCAACGGTTTCACCCAAACGCCCATTGATCGCAGCCTGAACACTCAACACCGCGCCTGCCGCAACCACCACGGCCAACAAAATAATCAGATTCATCATCAACCCCGAGCAATCAAGACAAGTGCGGCGACAATCAGCAGCAGCGCCAGCCAACGTTCACCGTTGACCTTTTTACGAACCGCGCCGAACCAACCAAAGTGGTCGATCAACACACTCTTGCCAACCTGCCCGGAGAGAATCGCGATCATGGTCATGGCGATGCCAATGTGCGGGGTCGCCAGCGTCAGCACCACCACGTAGATCGGCCCGAGAACACCACCGATCAACTGCCAGCGCGGCAATGTGTTCAGTGCCGGCCCTTGTTGCGGGCCGCTGAACAACAGGAGCAAAAACAGAATCGCCGAGCCCACGCCGAAAATGCTCAACGTCGCCCACAAATGCCCGACCTGCACACCCAACGGCCCGAGCAAACCGGCCTCTACCGACAAACCCATCCCCGCCAAAATCACCAGCGGCAGCAACAACAAGCGCAACCCCGGTTTAACCGCCGGCGGCGCAACACTCACTTCATCCAACGTCTGCATCACAAACATCCAGGCCAATAAACGATGGCGCGGATTATCGGCTGGCGCCGCTGTGCGATAAATGGGAGCATCCTGACAACACTTTTGCGCAATACGCACAGCAGGACATCGCATGCACGGGCTTAACGAACTGGGATTCAAAGCGCTAAGGCTGTTTGTGGCCGTACTCGACCACGGCAGTTTTTCCGAAGTCGCCCGCCGCGAAGGCGTGGCGCCCTCTTCGATCTCAAGGCAGATCCAGTTGATGGAGCAGGCGCTCAACCAGCAATTGCTCTACCGCCACACCCGGGCGGTCACGCCAACCGAGGCCGGACGCATGCTCGGCCATCATGCGCGGCTGGTGCTGGTGCAACTGGAAGAAGCCGAGCAGGCGTTGCAGGAACAGCAAAGCGAACCCACGGGCCTGGTGCGAATCAACGCCCCCGTGGTGTTCGGCCAACGCCATCTGACGCCGTGGCTCGGTCAGTTATGCGCGCGCTATCCGAAGCTGCAACTGGATATTCAACAGACTGACCATTACGTCGATCCGCTGCAGGAAGGCGCCGATTTGCTGTTTCGCATCGGCCCGCTGCACGACTCCAGCATGCAAGCGCGGACTCTGGCGCCACATCGATTCCACGTCGCCGCCAGCCCCGCTTACCTCAAACGCCACGGCACCCCGCAACATCCGGATGATCTGGCGCAGCATCAGTGCCTGGCCTACAAAGGCGCGACCGGCCAACAGCGCTGGTTTTTTCGCCGTGACGGGCAAGACTGGACGCCGTATTCGGTCAAAGGCCCGATCACCGGCAACCACGCCGACACCCTCACGCAAGCCGCCGAGCAGGGATTGGGGCTGGTGATGTTTCCGTCTTGGCTGATTGGTGAGGCGGTGCGCGAAGGCAGGCTGGTACCGGTACTGAGGGAATATCAGGTCTCCAACAGCCTGGAGCCGCAGCAGATTGCAGTGCTGTGGCCGGGGAGCCGTCGGCTGTCGGTGAAGGTGCGGACAGTCATCGACTTCTTCATCGAATGCTTCGGCGAAATCCCCTATTGGGACAGACCTTAAGCCACACACAAAACCCAATGTGGGAGCGGGCTTGCTCGCGAAGACGGTGTGTCAGAGACAGAAATACTGACTGTCACAACGCCTTCGCGAGCAAACCCGCTCCCACAGGTTATGCGTAGCGTTCTAGATACGGAACTGGCCTACGAGCTTGCCCAACCGCTGGCCCAAATCCGCCAGGCTGCGTGAAGTCTGCGCCCCCAACTGCGTTTCATCCGCCACGTTATCCACCGCCACCGCAATCTGATGCACGCTGCGGTTGATCTCTTCGGCCACCGCCGTTTGCTCTTCGGCAGCGCTGGCAATCTGCGCGTTCATCGAGTTGATTGTCGCAATCAACTCAGCCATCGCATCCAGCGAAGCCCCGGCCTGATTAGCCTGCACCGAGGTGCCATCACCTGCCTCACTGGAACGGCGCATGGCCTCGACCGCCGACTGCGTCCCGGCCTGCAAGCGATCAATCATCCCCTGGATTTCCTGCGTGCTGATCTGCGTACGACTGGCCAGCGCCCGCACCTCATCGGCCACCACCGCAAAGCCGCGCCCGGCCTCACCGGCCCGCGCCGCTTCAATCGCCGCGTTCAGTGCCAGCAGGTTGGTTTGTTCGGCAATCGAGCGGATCACCCCCAGCACGCCGACAATCGACGACACATCCTGTTGCAGACTGTCCAACGACACGCCACTGCTGCGAATGTCGTCCACCAGCGCATGAATCTGTTTGATGCTGCCGGCCACCACGCGTTTGGCGCTCTGGCCTTCTTCGTCGGTCTGCTGGGCAGCGACGGCAGCGTTCTGCGCGCTCTTGGCGACTTCCTGCGCGGCAGCGGACATTTCGTTGATCGCCGTGGCGACCTGATCGGTCTCGTGGCGCTGACGCTCCATCGCTTGATCCGAGCGCTGTGCCTGATCGGACACCTGTGTCACCAACCCGGTCAGTTGCGTAGTCATCTCGGTGATCTGGCGCACCAGACCATGAATCTTGTCGACGAAACGGTTGAACGAGCCGGCCAGTTCGCCGAGTTCATCCTGGCTGGTGATGTTCAGTCGGCGAGTCAGGTCACCCTCGCCCGCCGCAATGTCATCGAGATTGGCTTTCATCAGGTTCAGCGGGCGCAGAATGGCGTTGGCCAGCAACATCCCCGCCACGGCGATGAGCAGCAGCATCACCACGGCTACGCCAACGATGCTCAGCACCACGCCTTGCATACGCTCCTGCACCTTGGCTTCGACCACCGCCACCTGCGCCTCGATGCCGTCAAGGTTGACCGAAGAACCGACGGCCATGTCCCACTTCGCCAGGTATTCGGTGTAGCCGAGTTTCGGCACCAGTACCTTGGCATTGCCTGGCAGCGGTGAGCTGTATTGCAGATAGTGAGTACCGTCCTTCGCCACACTCACCAGACCGCGGTTGACGTAGACGCCATTTGGATCGCGTTTGTCCTTGAAGCTTTTGCCCACGCCTTCGGGATCATTGGCCTTGAACAGGCGCACGGTCTCGGAGTCGTAACCGAAGAAGTAGCCATCCTTGCCGTAGCGAATACCCGACAGCAGTTTGATCGCTTGCGCCCGCGCCGCTTCATCGCCGGGAGCGGCGGCGTCATACAACGGCTTGATCGCGGTCATGGCCACGGCGACGTAACTTTGCAGTGTGGCTTTGGCATCGCTGAGCAGACGCTGGCGGGTTTCTTCGACTTCCTTGCTGGCCTGGTCCTGAAGGATGAACAGCGTGGTCAGGCTGATCACCAGCGCAAATAGCAACACCGGAAGAACGGCAAGGGAAAGGACTTTAGCCTTGAGACTCAGGCGCATGGGGGGCTCACTCTCTTGGTTTTATTGGCGTGGTTAAAGGCTTTAACGGCACGCCAGATCAAAAGTTGAGCAAACGATTCAATCCACCCCCTGTGGGAGCGAGCTTGCTCGCGAAGGCGTCGTGTCAGTCAGCAATTCTGTGTCTGATACACCGCTTTCGCGAGCAGGCTCGCGCCTACATGGGGATTTGTGGTGTTACAGCACCATCGCCCCGACCCAACCGAACGCCAGCAGTGGCAGGTTGTAGTGCAGGAACGTTGGCACCACGGTGTCCCAGATATGGTGATGCTGGCCGTCGATGTTCAAGCCGGAGGTCGGGCCCAGCGTCGAGTCCGAGGCCGGTGAACCGGCGTCGCCCAGCGCACCGGCGGTACCGACAATGCACACGGTCGCCAGAGGGCTGAAACCCAATTGCACACACAACGGCACGAAAATCGCCGCCAGAATCGGCACGGTGGAGAACGACGAGCCGATACCCATGGTCACCAACAAACCCACCAACAGCATCAGCAACACACCCACGCCCTTGCTGTGGTTGATCCACGTCGCCGACGACTCGACCAGGGTCTGCACCTGCCCGGTGGCCTTCATCACTTCGGCAAACCCGGAGGCGGCGATCATGATGAAACCGATCATCGCCATCATCTTCATGCCTTGAGTGAACAGGTCATCGGTCTCGCGCCACTTGACGATACCGGAGGCCGAGAAAATCAGAAAACCGGCCAGCGCCCCGATAATCATCGAGTCGAGCAACAACTGAACGACGAATGCCGCCGCAATCGCCACACCGGCAATCATCAGACTCAGCGGGTTGTACTGCACCGCCACCTGCTCGACCTGCTCGATTTTCGCCAGGTCGTAAACGCGCTTCTTGCGGTAGCTGATGAAAGCCATCGCCAGGCCGAACACCATGCCCAATGCCGGAATGCCCATGGCGTGGGTGACATTGATGCCGCTGATGTCGACACCGCTGCGGGCAACGTTAGCCAGCAGGATTTCATTGAGGAAGATGTTGCCGAAGCCCACCGGCAGAAACATGTACGGGGTGATCAGACCGAACGTCATCACGCAGGCAATCAATCGGCGATCCAGTTGCAACTTGCTCAGTACATAGAGAAGTGGCGGCACCAGCAGCGGAATAAACGCAATGTGGATTGGCAGGATGTTCTGCGAGGCTATCGCGACCACCCACAGCATGCCGATCAGCACCCATTTGACGTTACCGCCGCCGGTCGAATGCTGGCGATCAACCATTACCAGAACCTTGTCGGCCAGCGCGTGGGCCAAGCCAGACTTGGCAATCGCCACCGCGAAAGCGCCGAGCAACGCGTAGGACAACGCCACCGTCGCCCCGCCGCCCAGACCGCTATTGAACGCCTTGAGCGTGGCATCAATGCCCAGACCACCGGACAGACCGCCGACCAGCGCACCGACGATCAGAGCGATCACTACGTGCACGCGGGACAGACTCAGGATCAGCATCACGCCGACGGCTGCAATCACTGCATTCATTTCACTACCTCAAAATCACTGCGGTGCAATAGTCACCGCCAGACAGGTTGAGTCCGCCCACGGAGCACCGGCGGATTTGCAAAGAGGGTCTTATTAGAAGGGCGCGCACTTTGAAGGAAGCAGCGGCAAGCTGCAAGTCACTAGCGGCAAGCTTTTGTGTTTTCCGCTTGCAGCTTGTTGCTTGCAGCTCAAGAAAGCTGCTGTCAGGCCGCTACAGTGCAAAGTCTCAGATATTTATCGAATAAGGACGTCTCCATGTGGCTAAGACAACTTTCCATCCAATGGAAAATCACCCTGCTCGCCGGGCTTTGCCTGGCCGGTATCGTGACCCTGTTGGTCGGTCTTTCGCTGTATCGCATGGAGCACAGTTCCGAGCTGGTGAAGGCTTCAAGCATGGAGATGCTCACCGAGTCGGCTCAGGCGCGCATCGAATCCCAGGGAGAAGTGCAGGCGGCGGGCATTCGCCAGCAGTTCATGGACGCCTATCAATACGGCCACGGTTTCTCGCGACAGGTGTTGTTCCTGCGTGAACAGGCAGAAAAGCGCTTTCTCGATGCCTTCGATCTGCGCGAAGACATGACCCGTCAGGTCAAGTCCGCGCTGCAAGCCAACCCGGATTTGCTTGGCCTGTCGCTGGTGTTCGAAGCCAATGGGCTGGACGGCAAGGACGAACTGTTCGCCGGGCAAGCGGAACTGGGCAGCAACGAGAAGGGCCGCTTCGCCCTGTACTGGTCGCAGCCTGTGCCAGGCAAAGTCACGTCGATGGCGTTGCCGGAAAGCGACATGGCCGACACCAGCACCGGCCCCAGTGGCCAAGCGGCCAACGCTTGGTTCACCTGCCCGCGCACGACCCTCAAGCCGTGCGTGATCGAACCGTACTTCTACGTGATCGACGGCCAGAAGGTGCTGATGACCAGCATCGTCTTCCCACTGATGGTCAACGGCAAGGTCATCGCCTCGCTGTCGGTGGACATCAACCTCAACAGCCTGCAAGCGATCAGCCAGGGCGCGAGCAAAAAGCTCTATGACGGCCAGACCGCCGTGAGCATCATCAGCCCCGCCGGCCTGCTCGCCGGTTACAGTCCGGATGCCGGCAAACTCAGCCAGCGCCTGGACGCCGTCGACACCACCAGCGGCGCCGAACTGCTGCGCCTGCTCGCCTCCAGCAGCAGCGTCAGCAGCCTGCACAGCAAAGGCCAGTTGAAAGTGCTGTCGCCGTTCCAGCCGATTCCAGGTGGGCCGTCGTGGGGTGTATTGCTCGATGTGCCGGAGAAAGTCCTGGTCAGCCGCGCCGAAGCGCTCAAACAACAACTGGATGCGAGCAACACCTCGGGCACGCTGATCGAACTGAGCCTCGGCGTGCTGGCCGCGCTGGTCGGCCTGTTGTTGGTGTGGCTGATGGCGCGCAGTGTGACCAAACCGATCCTCGGCGTGGCGCACATGCTGGAAGACATCGCCAGCGGCGAAGGTGATCTGACCCGTCGCCTGGCGTACGACAAGAAGGACGAACTCGGTCAACTGGCCGGTTGGTTCAACCGCTTCCTCGACAAGTTGCAGCCGATCATTGCCGAAGTGAAACGCTCGGTACAGGACGCGCGCAACACCGCCGACCAGTCCTCGGCCATCGCCACCCAGACCAGCGCCGGCATGGAGCAGCAATACCGTCAGGTCGATCAGGTCGCCACCGCCTCCCATGAAATGAGCGCCACCGCCCAGGACGTCGCCCGCAGCGCCGCCCAGGCCGCTGAAGCCGCCAAGGATGCCGATCGCGCAACCCGTGAGGGCCTGACGGTGATCGACCGCACCACGGCGAGCATCGACACACTCGCCAGTGACATGAGCGCTGCGATGGTCCAGGTCGAAGGCCTGGCCGCCAACAGCGAGAAAATCGGCACGGTACTGGAAACCATCCGCGCCATCGCCGAACAGACCAACTTGCTGGCACTCAACGCGGCCATCGAAGCCGCCCGCGCCGGTGAAGCCGGACGCGGTTTCGCCGTGGTCGCTGACGAAGTACGCAACCTCGCCCGCCGCACGCAAGAGTCGGTCGAGGAAACCCGTCAAGTCATCGAGCAGTTGCAGAACGGCACACAGGATGTGGTGGGTTCGATGGGCAACAGCCATCGTCAGGCGCAGGGCAGTGTCGAGCAGGTGGGACAAGCGGTGACCGCGTTGCGCCAGATTGGCGATGCGGTGACGGTGATCAGCGACATGAACCTGCAAATCGCCAGTGCGGCGGAAGAACAGAGCGCCGTGGCTGAGGAGATCAACAACAACGTGGCGACGATTCGTGATGTGACCGAGTCGCTGTCCGGGCAGGCGAATGAATCGGCGCGGGTGAGCCAGTCACTCAATAGCCTGGCCAATCAGCAGCAGAGTTTGATGGATCAGTTCCGGGTCTAAGGCCCACTGCACAACACAATGTGGGGCTTGCTCGCGAAGGCGACGGTTCAGTCGACATCTTGATTGACTGACCCGCCGCCTTCGCGAGCAAGCCCGCACAGTGGTTTTATAGCGACCGGCGGTTCAGCGCCGGGGCAACTCGACCACCACCTTCAACCCGCCCCACTCGCTTTCGCCCAGCACCAACAACCCGCCCCACGTATCGACGATATCCCGCACGATGCCCAGCCCCAGACCATGACCTTCAGTCTGCTCATCAAGCCGCGTCCCACGACTGAACACCTGGCCCCGTTGCGCTTCGGGTATCCCCGGCCCGTCATCCTCCACGCTCAGGGCAAAGCCATCAGTACGCTTGATCACACTGAGACGAACCTCGGCATCCGCCCATTTACAAGCGTTGTCCAGCAGGTTGCCAAGCAGCTCCAGCAGGTCTTCCCGATCCCATGGCAATTGCAATTGCGCCGGTGCCACGTAGCTCAGCGCCAGATGCTCGCCGTGGATCATGTTCAGCGTCGCCAACAGTCCTGGCAGTTCTGCGTCGCAATCGAACAACGCACCCGGCAGCGCATCACCGGACAATCGCGCACGATTGAGCTCGCGATTGAGCCGCTGCTGCACTTGCTCCAGTTGTTCCTTGAGGATCTTGCGCAACGCGGGATGGCCATCGAATTTTTCGCTCGACGCCAGACTCAACAGCACCGCCAATGGCGTCTTCAGGGCATGCCCCAAGTTGCCCAGCGCATTGCGCGAGCGTTTGAGGCTGTCTTCGGTATGGGCGAGCAAATGGTTGATCTGCGCCACCAACGGCTCCAGTTCCACGGGTACCTGATCGTCCAGTTGTGAACGCTGGCCTTGCTGCAATTGGGCGATCTGTTCGCGAGCCTTTTCCAGGGGGCGCAAGGCGCGACGCACGGTCAGACGTTGCAAAAACAGAATCAACAGCAACCCGGCCAGGCCCAGCCCCAGCCCGATCTGGCGCATGCGCTGAAAACTCTCGCGTACCGGGGTGTAATCCTGCGCGACGCTGATCGAGATCGACTGGCCCAGCCGTCGATAGTCCGAACGCAACACCAGCAACTGCTGCCCGTCCGGGCCCAATTGCAGATTGCTGTGCAGGCCTTGGTGTTCGAGCTGCGGCAGGTCCTGATCCCACAACGAGCGGGAACGCCAGTGGCTGTCGGCAAAATCAATGCGGAAATAGTGCCCGGAAAACGGTCGCTGATAGGCCGGCGACAGGTGCCGCTCATCCAGCTGCAAGCCTTGCGGGCCACGCACCAGCGCCACCAGCAGGCTTTCGCTGTCGTTGCGCAAACCGGCCTCGAGATAGCGCTGCAATCCCACCTCAAACAGCCACAGGCTGGTTTGCGCCAGCACCAGGCCCACGACCACCATCACGCTGATCAACCCCAGGCTCAAGCGGCGCTGGATTGACCTCACGAAGCTTGCCCGCCGAACAGGTAACCCTGGCCGCGACGGGTTTCGATCACGCTTTTGCCGAGCTTGCGGCGCAGGTGATTGACGTGGACTTCAAGGACGTTGGAATCACGCTCGGTCTCACCGTCATAGAGGTGTTCGGCGAGGTGGCTTTTGGAGAGGATTTGCTCGGGGTGCAGCATGAAATAGCGCAGCAAGCGAAATTCGGCGGCGGTCAGTTGAATGTCGGCGCCATCGCGAACGACACACTGGCGGCCCTCATCCAGATGCAGCCCGGCCGCCTTTAGCGTCGGCTGGTTGGCCTGGCCTTTGGAGCGGCGCAATAACGACTGAATGCGCAAATAGAGCTCTTCGGGATGAAACGGTTTGGTCAGGTAATCGTCGGCACCGGCCTTCAGGCCTTCGATGCGCTCGGCCCAGGAATCGCGCGCCGTGAGAATCAGTACCGGCACCGCCAGGCCACCGGCACGCCATTGCGCCAGCACCTCTAGTCCCGGCACGCCAGGCAAGCCGAGGTCAAGGATGATCAGGTCATAGGGCTCGCTGCGGCCCTGATACACCGCATCCCGACCGTCCGCCAGCCAATCCACTGCGTAACCTTGGCGTTGCAGGCCGGCGAGCAACTCGTCGGCCAGCGGTACGTGGTCTTCCACCAAAAGCAAACGCATCGATCAATCTTCCTCGTCTTTCACAAGTTCACCGGTATCAGCTTTCAGGTGCAGCTCACGCGCCACACCCTCGACGGTCAGCAGCTCGACTTCATACATGTAGACGTCGTGCTTCTCTTCCAGCTCGACCTCCAAAAGCTTCGCGCCGGGGTAACGCTTCATTGCCTGATGCAGCACTTGCTCCAGCGGCAAAATCACACCCCCGCGAACCAGGCGCAGCGCTTCGTCCTGATCGAGGTCGCGAGCCATCGCCGTCGAACAAAAAATCACGAGCGCCAACGCCGTGCAACGGGTGGCGCGAACATTAACCTTCATTACTTATCCTGATGATCCCTGAGAACCTGCCCCGTCACCGCGTTCAATTCCAGATCCCATTCCTGCCCCCGCGGATCACGCATTTCAACCTGGTAGATGTACTTGCCGTACTGCTCTTCCAGTTCGGTGTCGGTGATCTCGGAACCCGTGTGTCTGGCCAGCGCCGTGGCGTTGAGCTTTTCGAAGGAGACGATAGTACCAGCGTCGCGCAGACGCAGGGCTTCATCGGGACCAAGATCGCGGGCGTGGGCGATGCTGGCGGTCAAGCCGAAAAGCGAGGCGATGGACAGGGCAGTCAGGTTTTTCATGGGTGACTCCATATTTTTATGTGTTGCAACGCAGGGCACCTTAGCGGGATGAACTTAACTGAAACTGAATTGCCATCATTGTTTCCTTGCTCCCACAGAGGGCCACCGTGGTTCTATAATCCTTCGCTTGCTAACGATCGAGACCGGTATGACAGCCATCCACATCAAGTTTCCGTCCCTCACCCTCAAGGCCGGCCCCCGGGCCATGGCGCGCATCCGCGCCCAAGGCCTCAACGCTGCTGATGTCGGCACCCTGCCCGGCGCGGCCGGTGGGCCGAAGGCCTTGGGAATTCAGGGGCTGGATCTGGCCTTGTTCGGTGAGTGGCTGCCGAGTGCGCCGCGCGAACGTTCGCTGATCGGTGCGTCAGTGGGTTCCTGGCGCTTCGCCAGCGCCTGCCTGCCGGACGCCGCCGAAGGCATTCGTCGCCTCGGCCACCTGTACGCCGAGCAGAATTTCAACAAAGGCGTGACCATGGCCGAGATCAGCCAGAGCTCGCAGCGCATGCTCAATGACCTGCTCGATGGCCGCGACGACAGCATTCTCAATAACGCCGATTACCGCTTGAACATCATGGTGGTCAAAAGCCAGGGCCGTCTGGCGGACGACCATCGCGCTCGACTCGGGCTGGCGCTGGGCTCGGTGATTGCCGACAACCTGCGTGGTCGCGCGCGGCTGTCGCGACATTTTGAACGGCTGATCATCCACGATCCGCGCCTGGCACCGCCGGTCCATGCGCTCAACGATTTCCCGTCGCGCTTCGTCGCGCTCAATGCCGCCAATCTGCGTCAGGCGCTGCTGGCGTCGGGTTCGATTCCAATGATCATGGAAGGCGTGCGCGACCTGCCCGGCGCCGGTGCAGGGACTTTCCGCGACGGCGGTCTGCTCGACTATCACCTTGACCTGCCTTATAGCGGCGACGGCATTGTGCTCTATCCGCACTTCACCGACCGGGTGATTCCGGGCTGGTTCGACAAGACCCTGCCATGGCGCCGGGCCTCGGTGGAGCGCTTGCAAGACGTGTTGTTGCTCGCGCCGTCAAAGGAATATCTGGCACGCCTGCCCTACGGCAAACTGCCCGACCGCAACGACTTCAAGCGCTTCATGGGCGATGCGCCGAGCCGGCAAAAATACTGGCACGCGGCGATGGACGAGAGCCGGCGCCTGGGGGATGAATTCCTCGAACTGGCTGCCAATGGTCGCCTCGCCGAGCGCTTGCTGACCCTTTAGTCAGCAAGGCCAAACACAAGCTGATAAACTCGCCGCCTGCCCGAATCGCTGCGGCGAACGCCATCTGAACAGAGCTGAAACTACTGTGGAAATCTTCAAGGAATTTACATTCGAATCCGCCCATCGCCTGCCGCACGTACCGGACGGCCACAAGTGCGGGCGTCTTCACGGCCACTCGTTCAAAGTGGCGATTCACCTGAGCGGCGACCTCGATCCGCACACAGGCTGGATCCGCGACTTCTCCGAGATCAAAGCGATTTTCAAGCCGCTCTACGAGCGCCTGGATCACAACTACCTGAACGACATTCCCGGCCTGGAAAACCCGACCAGCGAAGTCCTGGCCAAATTCATCTGGAATGAATTGAAACCACTGCTGCCGGAACTGAGCGCGATCCGCATCCACGAAACCTGCACCAGCGGCTGCATCTATCGCGGCGAGTAATTCAATACACATCCCCTTTGTAGGCGTTGCCAGAAGCCGCTCCAGGGGATCGGTGTTCATCAAGGAATATAGAGAACAGCCTTCGCGGCTGTTTTTTTATGCCTATGCTTTTTTGGCTCCCACCCTGCCAAGAGGACAGGACCATGACGGACTGGCTGCTGGATCAAGTCTTCGACTTCAACGGGCATAGCGTGCGGTTGACTCACAAAACATTGACATCACCATTAAGAGTCAGTCCCTCAATCCATGTATGAAGCCCCCGCTTGATAACATGCCGTGATTTGAACGCCCCTGACTCCTCTAGAATATCTTTCAATATCGGTGAATGCGTAACAACCCAAATCTGCGATCGCTTACTGGCAGAGCTAATCAAACCAGCCAACGATCTGAGCATATCAGGATGAAGGCTGTTATCAGGCTCGTTCAAAACAATAAAAGGAGGCAATGAACCGGATGTCAGCGCAACGACCAGGCAAATATACTGCAACGTACCGTCAGACAACTCCCACGCATTACTTGTCCGATTACTGTGAGCGAAACGCAAACCAAACGAAACGGTACGCTCAGGCTTTGAAATGTCCAAAGTTGCTCCACCGAATGTATCCGCAATCAGCTTTTCAATAACATCAAGATCCTGAACTATATATTTTTGCGTCGCCAAAACAGCAGCGAGATTTGCTCCAGAGGAATCAAGCACGGTACCACTAACAGCGTAGCAAGGCTTACGGAGGGGTGACTCAATATCAGTCCTGAAACCATGATAAAAACGCCACCCCATTATTTCATGTTTGATACGCAATACCTCGGGAAAACGCTCCGCATCTGAGAGAGCGTTTAATGCCGTGGCCGAGGGAAATAGTCGAATAGAATTAGTCATGTCCAGCATGGCCATTTCTCGATCCATCACTTTCAAGAAACTATTCTCTCTGACCATCAGAATATGAATTTTTCGCCCATCATAAAACGACAACTTTTCATCTTTAATTTGTGGTTCAAACTCAAAGCCATCGCCCAATATAATTTTTTCTCCAAAAACATTTTTTTGCGGCACCAAGCCCGCTGTAATTCTATAACTGTAATAGCCATTATCTGAAAAAGTTGAAAAACGCACTTCGAGAATAATCTTTGAGCGTTCGGCACTGCGCTTTGAATTTTCAGAAAGGATCGACTGCATGCCACCTTCCCTAACGATAAATTTTGAGAACTCCCCCGTCGCGGCAGCCTGCACGAGCTTTAGTGCATTATACAAATTGGTCTTCCCAACTCCATTAGCGCCATGAAAAAGGTTCAACCCGTCAAGATTAATAAACACATCATCAATAGAGCGATACCCTTTAACTGAAACAGACAAAATTCTCACCACTAAAGCTCCACACAATATTCGCCATTAAACGAGACTACTCGATCAGCCAGCTTTAATATCGACTCCCGATGAGCAACAATGATCACAATGTTAGACGCATTATATTTCTTTATATTTGATATGACTGTACGCTCTGCCGCCTCATCAAGAAACGCGGTACTCTCATCAAAAACAACCACTTTATGATCCCGCAAAAAACGTCTTGCCAGCGCAAGACGTTGGCGCTCTCCTCCCGACAACATTAAACCTCTGTCTCCAATTTCCGTGTCCAGTCCGGACGGTAATCCTTTCAGGAACACCTCAAGATTAGCGAGCTTTAAAACAGCTTCCAGTCTCTCATCCGGTGAATTCTGATCGGCAACTTTTAGATTCAATCTCAGCGTACCGTTGAACAAACCAACCTCTTGGGATACGAAAGAAAACCTGGAATAAAAATCGTGATCAGACAAATCGCCTATCGCAACACCACCATATTTAATTAAACCCGACGAGGGCACGTAGAGTCGCATCAGCAATTTGACAATAGTTGACTTACCCACGCCAGACGGGCCAGTGATCGCGACGACTTCACCCGGAGCAAATCGAATTGACAAATCACACAGCACCTTTTCTACAGGTCGGTTAGGGTAAGAGAACCCAACGTTACAAAACTCCAGACCATGACCAACGTTCGGAAGCTTATTACCTTTATCAACACGCCGAATTTCGCAAGCGTCAAAATGCTTTAGTAATGGTGCAAACCCACCTAGTGACTCGATCATGCTTCCAACACTTTTTAAAAGAGCGTCGTACGGCTGACAAACCTGAAACATATAGGCTGCAACCATTACGAAATGACCAACACCTATCTCACCGGAAAGCAACCTTAACGAGGACTCATAAATAACCACAAAAAAAACCAATGAAAAAATAACTATCCTGACCACCTCCAGAGAAGTACTTCTCCTATAGAAATCCAACCAAGACTGGTAAACCCCTTCTTGATCTTCGCGAAAAAACCGCAGTAGAAACTCCTCAGCCAAATAAATACGTATCGTCTCAATATTCGAAACAATACCATGGACAGTTTTAGAACATCCCATTTCCTTCAATATCACAGCTTTGAATAGTTCTGACAAACGACCTATCACTGAAGCGCTAAGAATGGCATATACAAAAACATATAAAAAAATCATAAACATTACGAAAAAATCTTCAAAAAACAGCAACACTACAAATGATACTAATATCTGAACCAAGGACGGCAGCACACCAACCAATAAAGAGCGCACAGTATTATCCATACTCGCAGAAGCACATTGCAACACCTGCGCAAGGTGTGCCGGCCCTTGTACAAGACTCTCATTCGCAGATAAACCAATAGATTTCTTAATAAACATCTCACCGAGATTTATATTAACCCTCTGAATAAACATCATTGTCAACACATCAGACGAATGAGATAACACCTGAGATATAAAAACAACACCAATCACCAAAACCAGAAAGATCAAGAACTGTTCATGATCACTTGAAGCGACCGCAAGCATCCGTTGAAAAAACATGGGCAACAACCCAAACCCTATCGCGGCAAGGAAAACCAGCGTTACCAATAAGGCCAAACGACCTGCATCCTTTGATTTCATGGACAACTTTAATAGCTTATAAGCATCGACAAACCCTTTGGCTTTCATTCGAATACTTCCTGAAAGTTAAGCTTGAACAATTCATGAGGTAACAGGGGAAAGGATCGATCACCTGTCATCAGAGATTTGAGGGCTAGGCATTCTCCGGCACTTCCTTTCATCAGACCACAACCTAAAGTGGCCGAACCATGAATCGACCAATACTTACTTTCCAAATCACTATTCAAAGCTTTCTTGAATAGTCGCCGATAAATCAACTCTACGCCCAAGGCTCCGTTGGAAACTGAGAAACTTTCTTTTCTGCCAGGTTCTAAAACACTCGCCTCAAATAATGCACGAACATTGTATTTCTGTAGAAACTCATTGATCATGCAGATATTAAAATGTCTTTTTAAAAAATCTAATACATAAATAATTCCTGCCCCCCCCATAAGCCCACCCAAACTCATCTTGAAGTTCCATATTTCGAGGTTTACTTCTCAAATCAGGCCAGTTACCACGCTGAGGGTCGAAGCAATTGATCTCCGACATGATCACGCCTTTTATCAATGGCAGGATCGCCCCATCAGGAATATCAAAAACAAGGGCATATACCGCGATCGAATAAGCGACTCCTGCTTGACCATGCGAAAGCCCAGATAATATTTTCTTTGCGTGCCTTGAGATATTGGCAGGAAATATTATCTGCTCACCATCGAGTTCGGATCGCGCTACTAAAACATCGAATATCGACCTAGCAACATCTCGCCAAACCTCCATCCGTGATAGTTCAAAGTAACAACTTGCAATCACTAGAGTCCCGGCAAGACCATAAACCAATCCCGAACCCATTTTCTTATATTCACATGCATAAAAAGACGTGACAATTTTATCGGTTGCAGCGGAAATAGAGGACGGGTTTCCATCTATAAAAATCGGAGCTATTGAACTCAACCCACCGACATATGCTCCACCTATTGGGGACGAGGAGAGGAACTCACTACCCACCACCATTTCATAATACGCGGAGAGAAACTCCTTATTCTCAGACTCTGACTCGAATAACCCCCCAGTAGAGGCGAGATACCCAAGCCCTCCTGAACCCGAAAACAAATCGAACCCTACCGGAGTTAGCTCAAGATAGCTCTCACTTCTACTGGTAAACAGTAACGGGGGAGATTTTTTATAAAGCATGTGCTTAGCAGCTCTCTTTACTGAAGCGGAAGTCGTGTCTAAAGAAAAACAATTAGAGACTTCCCCATCATCAAAGAAGTCAACCCTATCAAACCTAAAGTTCATATCGACTACTTTTCCAGCTTCTTTATACACGCACTTTAAAAATTCAATCTCGTGACCATACCCATCACTTACTATACGATGCAAATCACTCCTTACACTATCGTACCCACTCACATAGTTAATCAGTTTAATACTTTTCACAGCATGAACTGAACAAACGAAAAGAGCCTTTGCACTAGACGTAAACCTTGGGACATCCCCAAGAAAACAGGCTTCAACCTCAGCCTTTAAGAGAGCGGGCTCAGCCCGATAATCTTCGATTGATCCGAGGCAGGACTCGATATAGTTTTTTCGGCCTTCATTACTCTTTAGAAGTAGCGGATGAAAAGACGCCTCAATCACCAAGCAATAATTAGCCGTGTCTCTCAATATCATTCTATTTTTAAAATTAGAAGCTTGATTAAAAAACCTCACAAACCGCTGATACTCAGCAGTTATAATTTTATAACACTCCACACAGCCAGCAACTATACAATCAATATAGTCCATCGGATTCTGTACACAACCATCAAACACTACCGCGTTCGGATTTTTGTTCAAAGATTCTTTTCTAACGATTTCTTTCCGAAATATATTTCCTATCCCCGCGTGCTCGGTGTCGGCAAGTCCATCTGTGTATTTAATAACATTCGGCACAAGCCCAGTTCTAGCTATTGCCGAACGAGACGCGTCAACATAGACATGATGAAATACTGCTTCCAAGTCAACCGGCACAGGATTTCCATGATGAGTTACTATATTTTCATAATGAAGATCGGTAACCCCTAACGAAGCAACTGCGGCAATCAAATAACCTGCTAACTTATAATAGTTCTCTACCTCCGCTTGGCTCTTCAAAGGAACCTGATCACACCACTTCACCCATCCGAAATCTTGCCCCGATATATATTCAGGAAACTCCCAGCCTTGGATATCACATTGATCCTTAAAGAAATCCCCAAGAAACTCGCTTGTTTTCCTTTCCAGTTCCAGGTCGCGCAATTTCAAGGCAAAGGCGGGGCATCCCCGTACGTAAAATAGAGCGACATTTTTATTTCCATCGTGACTTTCATCCCCGAGCAAAAACACATCACTCACTTCATGAGCGTCCGCCAGAAAACCAGTCCGTAGCAATTCCGGAAGCGACTGAACAAAAGCCCCCTTTACTAAGGAAAAATTTTCCAACTCATCCGCAAAAAGTTTATCCAGCAAGTATTGCAGTGATTCATATTTACTCAGAAATTCTAGATACAATTCATCCTGCTCTAAAAAATCCTCGTACGTCATACTGACGCCAAGATCTTCATTGACATGCGAAACTTCTGCCTCAATGGTTTGCCGAACATAACTTTCCACCTTGTTCGCAACATGTATAGCAAACGCATTAGCCAGTTTTTTATCGAACAAAGAAGCAAGATCGAACTCTTTACTCTTATACAGTCCATTCAGATACTCATTTACTAAAACTCTATGCGCTCCGAAATAAGTCGACATGGATTCAACTTTTGAAAAACCACTCATCAACATTTCCTTATGTCAAATAAAATACCGCCTTTCGGCGGTTTGCGACTAGTTAAAAACAACTACATTGGCACTTGGCACCAGCCCATAACACGTCCCGCTTTTTATTGATTTTGGCGAGTAGGAAGCATAGCAACACCTGCTGAAGCATTGAGTACAGTTACTTGTCGCCGGCCCCGTGTGTACAGGTCTTGTAAGCTCCATTCCAGGGGGAGTATTTTCAATTTGCAAAAGAAGTGGATCTACATACATTTTTACGAAGACAGCACTCATCATGACGCCATCCGCCCGAATAACATTTTTAACAGATTCAATATCGACACTACGAATACTCATCTTACGTCCTTGTATTGCCATTAGAATGCTTTGAAAAATTGAGAATCATTTGGAGCTATAGATATATTGGATCAAACCTTTACGGTCAATAAATTCGAAGCAGGAACAGGACTAATATCCTGTAGGACTATTCCAGTGGGGCCATAGGAACAATCCAGACTCAATTAAAAATATTAAGTTCTTTCATACAAGAAATTGACAGAACAAAACATCAAGATGACAGCTCACCCCAATAGTTGTTAATCCAACAACTATCAATTCATATATTTCTCAAGCATTGGAAATAGCTATTCAAACTTGGTTCGAACTCTGCAACCTTCCTCGCCTCTCTCTCATTCCAGCAAGGAACGCCCTATGGCGCAGAGCGATGCCGGCAACGATCCCCCCCCTTAGCGAAGTCCCCAAAGTGGCGATTCACCTAAGCGGCGACCTCGATCCGCACACGGGCTGGATCCGCATCCACGAAACCTGCACCCGTGGCTGCATCTATCGCGGCGAGTTATCCGTGAAGAACACTGAAATCCCTGTAGGAGCGGGCTTGCCCGCGATAGCGGATATCAGTCGCATCAATGTTGAATGTGCCTACGCCATCGCGGGCAAGCCCGCACACAGGGGTGATGCATGACGAATTCATAAATCACAGGCAAAAAAAAACCGCACTGGGCGACACCCATGCAGTTCTGTTGAATCGTTCGATATTCGTTAAGGTGGTAACCCCACCAGCCACACCCCGGCACACAATGTTCCCGCTGTGGCTGCTTCCTTCCGGATCTGACCAGGTTCACGGGTAATCGTTGCGGGGGGACCGATGGGGTCACCATAACGACACTCACCTGTCGGCGAGCCGCGCCATTGTACCTATCTGCGACGAAGTTACAACCGTTGGTTTCAGATTAAAAACATGAAGAGGTTCAAGCACTTGCTATTGCGCTTGCAACACCTCATCAGCCCTGCCGCCCTCTTGCTGGATCACCAGGTGGATGAAGTGCAGCTTGGCAATCGCCGCCGCCGGCAACACGAACGGGTAGAAGTCCGGCTGGCCCATGCTGCGCGACAATTCGTTGAGCATGCCGGCCAGTTCGATCCAGGCGTTGACGAACGACAGAAACGCCCCGCCGCCAGGATGCTCAGGCTCGAACAGAGTGCTTGGCGCAAATGGCTGGTAGTCGAAGTCCATTTCCCGCGCACTCATGCCAAAACCCAGCGCGGTGTCCACTGCGTCCATCATGTGCAGGTAATGCGCCCAGGTTTCCGCCCAGTCTTCCCAGGGGTGCATGGTCGCGTAGGCACTGACGTAATGCTGCGGCCAGTCCAGCGGGGCGCCTTGTTGATAGTGGTGGTCAAGTGCCTCGGCATAGCTGGCGCGCTCGTCGCCAAACAGGTTGCGGAATGATTGGAGCCATGGACCGTTAGCGATCAGCCGATCCCAATAGTAGTGCCCAACCTCGTGGCGAAAATGCCCCAGCAGCGTGCGATAGGGCTCATGCATTTGCGCCCTCACCCGCTCGCGATGGGCGTCGTCGGCTTCTTTGATGTCGAGGGTGATCAGGCCGCTCGCGTGGCCGGTCATTGGCGAGTTGCCTTCGAGGTCGACGCCGATGAAATCGAAGGCCAGTCCGGTTTCTTCACTCACCGTTTTCGGGATGACCTGCAAGCCGAGGGTGATCAGCTGTGCCACCAGGCGGCGCTTGGCAGTTTCCACCTTGCGCCACAGTTCGGGGTTTTCAGAAACCGAAAGATCGGGAATCGTGCGATTGAGGCTGCAGGCGACGCACAGGAGGTCGTGACCGTTGTCCGGCAGCAGCCAGTTGCATGCAGCAGGCGTATCGAGATTGGCGCAACGACGGAACAGTCCCGCCTCGGGGTCGGCATCCAGCGTCCAGGAGCCTTCCTGCGGCCCCGGTTGCAGCGAGGTCAGGCGACTTTGTTCAGACTGATAACCGAGCAATGCGCTGCAAGCCAGGCACTGACTGTTGCGAAAGAACAGTGACTGACCGCAGCGACACGGCCAGACTTTGCTGTTGCGTGAAGATTCGCCCATGAACGGCGCGACGATACGAGAACTGAGTTGCTCGAAAAAGCGGTACATGGCGATCTCTCCTTGGGGCTTGCCAAGACTAGATCATTCCCGCCCAAAGATCGTTCCCACGCAGAGCGTCACTAGTGTCCGGTAAAACCTGTTTCATAGCAGAAGGCAGCCTTGAGCTGCCTTCTGCTCCGTTCGCTTCTGCCTTCGATGTTCAAGATGTTCGATGCTTGATGGCCGTTCGAACAACGTGTGGGCTATCCGAATGACGAAGCTGGAAATAGACCCAGAGCCACCTGACCGGCGCTGATAAAGGTGCAGCAAGAGGTACGTGATCAAAGCGCTGTATATCTGAAGACGGACGGCATTTTCGGAGAACTTGAAGCATCTGTGCAAATCGGGTGCTGCTGAACATAGGCGAAAATCGAGTCTGAAAAACCTGATTATTGCTCAGGAAGCAGGCACAGCAAGGGGGAGCAAGCTCCCCCTTCAGTTTTTACCGGACACTAGTGACGCAATGCGTGGGAACGAGAGGTCAGACGGAGAGGCCGCAGCCCTTCAGGAACGCGATAAATGCCTCCTCATCCATCACCTTCACCCCAAGCTCATTGGCCTTGGTCAGCTTGGAGCCAGCGCCAGGGCCGGCCACCACGCAATGCGTCTTCGCCGATACAGAACCGGCAACCTTCGCCCCAAGGCTTTCAAGATGTTCCTTGGCGACATCGCGGCTCATCAACTCGACCTTGCCCGTCAGCACCCAAGTCTGCCCGGACAGCGGCAAACCTTCGACGACCTTCTTCTCGCTCTGCCAGTGCATGCCGAAATCACGCAGTTGCTTCTCGGCCTCCTCGGCCAGTTGGCGATGCTGCGGCAGCGCAAAAAACTCACGTACCGAATTGGCCTGTTTCTCTGCCAATGCCTGACGCATGTCCAGCCAGTCGGCGCTCATTACCGCGTCGAGCGAGCCAAACTTGTCTGCCAGTTTCTGCGCCCCGCCTGGGCCGACCGAAGGAATGTGCAGCTTGTCGAGGAAGCCGCCCAGCGTAGTGCTGGCGGCAAACTCGGCGCCCAGTTCGCCCTGATCCTGAATCTGCAAGCCATGACCGAGCAATTCGCTGATCACCTGCTGGTTGTGCGCATCTTCAAAGAAGCTGTGAATCTCGTGTGCCACTTCCAGGCCGACATCCGGCAGATACGTCAGCACTTGCGGCAACGCTTGTTGCACGCGCTCCAGCGAACCCAGCGAGCGCGCCAGTACCTTGGCCGTTTCTTCACCAACATCGGGAATGCCAAGGGCATAGATGAAACGCGCCAGCCCCGGCTTCTTGCTGTCTTCGATGGCCGCGAGCAGTTTGTTACTGGACACCTCGGCAAAGCCTTCAAGATCGACGATGTCATCAAACTTCAGCGCGTATAAATCGGCAGGCGAACTGACCAGACCTTCATCGACCAATTGCTCGACGCTCTTGTCGCCGAGGCCTTCAATGTCCATCGCACGACGCGAGACGAAGTGGATGATCGCCTGCTTCAATTGCGCGCCACAGGCCAGGCGCCCCACGCAGCGATACACCGCGCCTTCGCTGACGGTTTCCTTGCCCTTGCTGCGCTTGATCAGTTGCGTGCGCTCGACGTGGGAGCCGCACACCGGACAGCTCTCAGGAATCGCCACAGGTCGTGCATTGTCCGGACGGCGTTCGGTGACCACTTGCACCACTTGCGGGATCACGTCACCGGCACGACGGATGATCACGGTGTCGCCGATCATCAGGCCCAGCCGCGCGACTTCGTCCATGTTGTGCAGCGTGGCATTGGCCACGGTGACGCCAGCGACTTTGACCGGTTTCAACCGCGCAACCGGAGTAACCGCGCCGGTGCGACCGACCTGAAACTCCACATCAAGCAACTCGGTGAGTTCTTCCATGGCCGGGAATTTATGCGCAATCGCCCAACGCGGTTCGCGAGCGCGGAAGCCCAGTTCACGCTGATCGGCAATGCTGTTGACCTTGAACACCACACCGTCGATTTCGTAAGTCAGCGAGCTGCGTCGCTCACCCATATCGCGGTAGTAATCGAGGCACTCGTCGATGCCTTTGGCCAGTTTCAGTTCGTGACTGATCGGCATGCCCCACTTTTGCAACTGTTTGAGGTTGCCGATGTGGGTGTCGGAAATATCGTGGGACACCTGGCCGATGCCGTAGCAGCAGAACTCCAACGGACGGTTGGCGGTGATCTTCGAATCCAGCTGACGCAGACTGCCCGCCGCCGCATTGCGCGGGTTGGCGAAGGTCTTGCCACCGATGTCCAGTTGCGAGGCGTTGAGGCGCTCGAAACCGGCCTTGGACATGAACACTTCACCGCGCACTTCCAGGGTCGCCGGCCAGCCTTCGCCGTGCAGCTTCAGGGGAATGTTGCGCACGGTGCGCACGTTGACGCTGATGTCTTCGCCGGTGGTGCCGTCACCGCGTGTGGCGCCACGAACCAGCACTCCGTCCTGATACAGCAGGCTGACCGCCAGGCCATCGAGCTTCGGCTCGCAGCTGTACTCCACCGCCGAACCACCGCCGAACAGATCGCCGGCCGGCAGATCCAGACCTTCAGTGACACGGCGATCAAACTCGCGCATATCGGTTTCTTCGAAGGCGTTACCGAGGCTGAGCATCGGCACTTCGTGGCGCACCTGAGTAAAGGCGGTCAGCGCCACACTGCCGACACGCTGGGTCGGCGAGTCGCTGGTGATCAGCTCCGGGTTGGCTGCTTCCAGAGCCTTGAGCTCGTGGAACAACCGGTCGTACTCGGCATCCGGAATGCTCGGCTCGTCGAGGACGTGGTAACGGTAGTTGTGCTGATCCAGCTCAGCGCGCAGCGCTAGAATGCGGTTTTGGGCGGCGGTCATGGGTGTTCTCTCATAAAGCAAAAGAGCAGCCGAGGCTGCTCAATCTATTTTGCCGATTGCCTCTGTATAACGAGGCAATCTTTTCAATCAACGCTTATGGGTCAGGGCGCGGCGCTCGAACTCGACGATGCGCTGACGGTAATGCTCGATGGTCTGCGCGGTCAGGACGCTGCGCTGATCATCTTTGAGTTCACCGTTCAGTTCCTGGGACAACTTGCGGGCAGCGGCCACCATCACGTCGAAGGCCTGCTTCGGATGACGCGGACCTGGCAGGCCGAGGAAAAAGCTCACTGCCGGGGTGCTGAAATGATCGATATCGTCCAGATCAAAGATGCCCGGCTTGACCGCATTGGCCATGGAGAACAGCACCTCGCCGTTGCCAGCCATGCTTTCGTGGCGATGGAAAATATCCATCTCACCAAAACGCAGACCGCTTTCCAGAATATTCTGCAACAGCGCTGGGCCTCTGAAACCGGCAGCGTCGCGGCAGATCACGCTGATCACCAGAACTTCTTCGGCTTGCGGTTGTTCCTTGTCACTGGCCACCGGTGCAGCCTTGGCATCATTGGCAAAGTCTTCACGGCTGCTGAAGCTCGGGCCACCGTCCAGATCCAGGTCAAGGTTCAGGTCGCCCTGGGCAGGACCGTTGCTGCCACGCTTGCCACGCTTGGAACCGGATTCGCGAGGCTCGCGTGCTTCGCGGGCCGGCATGCTCACCGACGGCAGATCATGCTCGTCCAGTTGTGGCTCTTTGTGGGTGTCCAGGACGCGGGCCGGGCCCAACAGCTCGGCGCTGGTGTCCTCGTCCGGCAAATTGGACAGACTTCGATCAAGACGGAATTTCAGTTTTCCCTTGCCGCCGCGCATCCGGCGCCAGCCATCGAAAAGAATACCGGCTATCACAATGATGCCGATGACGATCAGCCACTCGCGCAGACCGATTTCCATGTAATCCCGTGCCTCTATAAAAAATGCTGAAAAATAAGGGGTTTACACTGTGCAAACCGCTTTAAAACGTGGCGCCAACTCTATGTTCTGACAGGCGTTTTGCCCACGTATACGAAAAATTGACATTAAACTAGCACGATCAAAGGCTTCGCAGCTACAAGCTTTAAGCTCCAAGCTGCAAGCCGCTTCACTTACCGCTTGAAGCTTGCAACTCGCCGCTGCGCCGCTAGGCGTCCACCATCGCCATCGCCTCCTCGACATCCACAGCTACCAGTCGCGAACAACCCGGTTCATGCATCGTCACACCCATCAACTGCTCGGCCATTTCCATGGCGATCTTGTTGTGAGTGATATAGATGAACTGCACGGTCTGAGACATCTCTTTAACCAATCGTGCGTAGCGTCCAACGTTAGCGTCATCCAGTGGTGCATCAACTTCATCGAGCATGCAGAACGGCGCCGGGTTCAATTTGAAGATCGCAAAAACCAGTGCCAGCGCGGTCAGGGCTTTTTCCCCGCCGGAGAGCAAATGGATGGTGCTGTTCTTCTTTCCTGGCGGCTGCGCCATGATCGTTACCCCTGTATCGAGTAGATCTTCGCCCGTCAGTTCCAAATACGCGCGCCCGCCACCGAAAACTTTTGGAAAAAGCGCCTGTAAACCGCCATTGATCTGATCAAAGGTATCTTTGAAACGGTTTCGGGTTTCCTTGTCGATCTTGCGGATAACGTTTTCCAGCGTTTCCAGTGCCTCGACCAGATCGGCATCCTGAGCATCCAGATAACGTTTACGCTCGGATTGTTGCGTGTATTCGTCGATGGCCGCGAGGTTGATCGCACCCAGACGCTGTATCCGCGCATTGATCCGTTCGAGTTCCTCTTCGGCTTCGCGTTCACTGGCCTGTGCCGTTAATGTCGCGAGCACGCCATTGAGATCGTAGCCATCTTCGAGCAGTTGATCCTGCAAAGCCTTGCGGCGCACGGTCAGGGCTTGCCATTCCATGCGCTGCTGTTCGAGCTGGCCACGGATCAACTGCGATTGCTGCTCGGCTTGCGTCCGGCGTTTTTCCGCTTCGCGCAATTCACGGTCGGCATCTTCCAGGGCGATTTGCGCTGTCTTGAGTTCTTCGTCGACGGTCATGCGCTTGTCGAGCAACTCTTCGAGCTTCAGGCGCAGCTCTTCCAGAGGGGCCTCGCCCTCCTCCAGATTCAGACTCAACTGTTCGCGCTTTTCGGTCAGACGCTCGGCCTGCATTTCCAGACGCTCCAGCGCCTGGCGCGTGGAGTCATGCTGCGCGCGCAACGAGCCGAGACGCACGGCCAGTTGATGCGCGTGATCCTTGTGCTGCCGCGCTTCCTGACGCACGCGGTCGAGGCGCTCGCGCAAGCTGTCTCGCTGGGCCAGCAGCAACTCGCGTTGCTCGGTGTCCAGCGCCATGGCGTCGAGGGCGTCCTGCAATTGCATGCGCGCTTCGCCTACTTGCTCATGCTCGAGCTCACGCTGCTCGCCGAGCTCTATCAGCTCTTCATCGAGACGGGTACGGCGCAGCGTCAGTTGTTCGGCCTTGGCTTTGCCGGCGGACAACTGGGCTTTCAATTCACCTTGCTGACGGGCTTCGTCTTGCAGCAAGCGACGCAAATGTTCGCGACCGTTTTCCTGCTGACGCTGTTGCGCGCGCAGGGTTTGCAAACGGGTTTCCATCGCCTCGACCGTGGCCTCACGCTCTTCACGTTCGAGATGCAGCGTCTCGATTTCCTGGCCACGGGCGAGCATGCCGCTTTCGGCTTCGCTGGCACGGCGCACGCGCAGGAAATGCCGACCGACCCAGTATCCATCGCGGCTGATCAGACTCTGCCCGGCGCTCAACTGGCCGCGCAGGGCCAACGCCTGTTCCAGACTGTCGACCGGTTTGACCTGACTGAGCCATGGCGACAGATCAATCTGTGCCTCGACCTTGTCCAGCAAGCTGCCAGTCACGCGCACGCCGTCGGTGCCAGGGCTGAGCAGGCGCAAATCGCCCTGCGTAAAACCGGACAAATCAAAGCCGTTGAAATCGTCGACCAGTACCGCCTGCAAATCGGCGCCGAGCACGGTTTCCACCGCCAGCTCCCAACCGGCCTCGACCTTCAGGCCTTCGGCCAGACGCGGACGTTCGGCCAGGTTGTGCTCCTTCAGCCATTCAGCGGTGCCGGTGCCCGGGTCGAGCGCGGCTTGCTGCAAGGCTTCCAGAGAAGCCAAGCGACCATTAAGGCGCTGCAAATCACCCTGCGCCTGTTGCTGCGCGGTCAGCGCCTGCTGCAACTCCTGGCGCAGTTGCTCAAGCTTTTCGACCTGAGCCTCTTCGCTGGTTTGCAAATCTTCGAGCGTCGCTTCGGACTCGGCGAGTTGCTCGTTGAGTTCCATGATCGCCGCGTCTTCCGGATCGGCCGAGAGCAACGCACGCTCTTCGCCAAGGCGCTTTTGCCGATCGGCCAGACGCTCCATGCTGGTTTCCAGCTGCTGGATGCGCGACTGCTGGACTTCAGCCTGACGGCGCGGTTCAGCGGCGGTCAGGTTGAAGGTGTCCCACTGCTCCTGCCAGCCGTGCATCACGGTTTCGGAATCTTCCAGCGCGGCGGCAGCCTCTTCGGCGGCGGCGCTGGTGACTTCCTGCTCAGGGGTGAGCATGTCCAGCTCTTCGCCGAGGGTCAGCAGCAACGTGCGGTCGTGGCCCAAGTGCGATTCGGTTTCCAGACGAGCGCGCTCGGCTTCTTTCAAGTCGTCCTGCAACTGACGCAAACGTTGCTGGCCGTGCTGGATGCTCTGCTCGACGCGGGCGATGTCGCCACCGACCGAATAGAAGCGCCCTTGCACCAGATTGAAGCGCTCCGACAGATCATGGTGCCCGTCGCGCAGGCGTTCGATAGCGGCGTCGGCGTTACGTTGCTCGGCGACCAGCGCTTCGAAGCTGATTTCCTGGGTGCCAATGATCGACTCGCGCTGGCCGACCTGATCGTTCAGATCCTGCCAGCGCAGGACCGACAGTTGCGCCTTGAGCTGACGCTCCTCGGTTTTGAATTCCTGATATTTCTTGGCGGCCTCGGCCTGGCGGTGCAAGCGCTCGAGTTGACGCTCGAGTTCTTCGCGCAGGTCGGTCAGGCGGGCAAGGTTTTCGTGGGTGCGGCGGATGCGGTTTTCGGTCTCGCGCCGACGCTCCTTGTACTTGGAGATACCTGCCGCTTCTTCGATGAAGTTGCGCAGGTCTTCAGGCTTGGATTCGATCAGCTTGGAGATCATCCCCTGCTCGATGATCGAGTAGCTGCGCGGGCCGAGGCCGGTGCCGAGGAAGATATCGGTGATGTCGCGACGACGGCATTTGGTGCCGTTGAGGTAATAAGTCGTCTGGCTGTCGCGGGTCACTTTGCGGCGAATGGAAATCTCCGCGTAAGCGGCGTATTCGCCCAGCAGCGTACCGTCGGAGTTGTCGAACACCAATTCGATGCTCGCCTGGCTCACCGGTTTGCGGCTGGTCGAGCCGTTGAAGATGACGTCGGTCATCGACTCGCCACGCAGGTTTTTCGCCGAACTTTCGCCCATCACCCAGCGTACGGCGTCGATGATGTTCGACTTGCCGCAACCGTTCGGCCCGACGACCGCCGCCATGTTACTGGGGAAGTTCACCGTGGTCGGGTCGACGAAGGATTTGAATCCCGCCAGTTTGATGCACTTGAGACGCACGCTTAGGCGACCGTCAGGGCAGACACCACCAGATCGCAACTGCGCTGGGCGTAAGCCGTCAGCACGATGCGGATCTGCGGCAAATCACGGGCAAGCACAGCGGCCAGCAAGCGCTCGAACAGTTCGAGGAACTCGCTCATCTCGGCCTTGCGCTGCTCGAGGGCGAGGAAGTACGCGCGGCTCATCGCCGGTTGCAGGTTCTCGACGGTTTCTTGCAGGTATGGATTGTTGGCAAACGGATAGGCCGCGCGCATCACGGCGAAACTGTCGTCGACGAAGGTGCGGATGTCCTGACGCTCGTAGCTGGCGGTCAGGCGCTGCTGGATCTGCACGAACGGCGCCATGTCGGCCTGGACTTGCCAGCCATTGGCCACCGAGTTGCCGAGCAGGATATACAGCTCGCTCATCAGCGTGCACAGGCTCTGCACCTTGTGCGCCGTCAACTCGGTGACGTGCGCGCCACGGCGCGGCAGGATCGCGATCAGGTGGCGGCGCTCAAGGATCAGCAAGGCTTCGCGAACGGATCCGCGGCTGACATTGAGTGCCAGCGTGACCTTCTGCTCCTGGATGCGTTCTCCCGGCTTCATTTCGCCACGAATGATGCGTTCGGCGAGGTGGTGAGCGATTTGCTCGGCGAGGCTGTCCGGCGCCTTGAACGTCATGGTTGTCCTTCAAACTCTATCGATCTGCACAAGCGGCGCAGTGTAGCGCAAATGCACGGTCATGGCGGAGTGCCCACTCAGCGGTTTTTGGCACGAATCCCGCAAAAAAGCAGGGGATCCAATGAGGGTCAATACTGAATAGACACGTTGCTGATCGACGAAACGCATTTTCCTGACCTTTAAGTCAGAAAACCATTGACCGAAAAGTCAGACCTGCTAAATTCGGTTCACGTCGGTTAACAACAATAATGAGTCTGCGAGGCCTTCCGTGATCCAGTTTTTACTTAACCAGGAACTCCGTAGCGAGCACGCCCTGGACCCGAATCTGACTGTGCTCAATTACCTGCGTGAACACGTCGGCAAATCCGGCACCAAAGAAGGTTGTGCCAGCGGTGACTGCGGCGCCTGCACCGTGGTGGTCGGCGAGTTGCAAACGGATGACGCTGGCCGCGAACACATTCGCTATCGCAGCCTCAACTCGTGCCTGACGTTCGTTTCGTCGCTACACGGCAAACAACTGATCAGCGTCGAAGACCTCAAGCACCAAGGCGAACTGCACAGCGTGCAGAAAGCCATGGTCGAGTGCCATGGCTCGCAGTGCGGTTTCTGCACTCCCGGTTTCGTCATGTCGCTGTTCGCCCTGCAAAAGAACAGCGATGCGCCGGATCATGCCAAAGCCCACGAAGCACTGGCCGGCAACCTCTGCCGCTGCACCGGCTATCGGCCGATTCTGGCCGCTGCCGAGCAATCGTGCTGTGGCAAGCAACCGGACCAGTTCGATGCCCGCGAAGCCGAGACCATCGCCCGCCTCAAAGCCATTGCCCCCACCGATATCGGCGAGCTCAACAGCGGCGACAAGCGCTGCCTGGTGCCGCTGACTGTGTCCGATCTGGCCGACCTCTACGACGCCTACCCGCAAGCCCGGCTGCTGGCTGGCGGCACCGATCTGGCGCTGGAAGTCACCCAGTTCCACCGCACCCTGCCGGTGATGATCTACGTCGGCAATGTCGCAGAAATGAAGCGCATCGAAACCTTCGACGACCGTATTGAAATCGGCGCCGCCGCTGCTCTCTCCGACTGCTACGAAACATTGAACGCCGAGTACCCGGACTTCGGCGAACTGCTGCACCGCTTCGCCTCTCTGCAAATCCGCAACCAAGGCACCCTAGGCGGCAACATCGGCAACGCCTCGCCCATCGGTGACTCACCGCCCCTGCTGATCGCCCTCGGTGCGCAAATCGTGCTGTGCAAGGGTGAAACCCGGCGCACGTTGAATCTTGAGGACTACTTCATCGATTACCGCGTCACGGCGCGTCAGGAAAGCGAGTTCATTGAGAAGATCATCGTCCCGCGTGCCAGCGCCGAGCAGCTGTTCCGCGCCTATAAAGTGTCGAAACGTCTGGACGACGACATCTCTGCCGTCTGCGCCGCGTTCAACCTGCGCGTCGAAAACGGCGTGATCACTGACGCCCGCGTCGCCTTCGGCGGCATGGCGGCGATCCCGAAACGCGCCGCCCATTGCGAAGCCGTGTTGCTCGGCCAGCCGTTCAACAACGCCGTGGTCGAACGCGCCTGCGCCGCGCTGGCCGAGGACTTCACCCCGCTCTCGGATTTCCGCGCCAGCAAGGAATATCGCCTGCTCAGCGCGCAGAACCTGCTGCGCAAATACTTCATCGAACTGCAAACACCGCACATCGAGACTCGGGTGACCGCTTATGTCTAACCATCACGCCGTAGAGAAGACCCAAGCTGAATTGGCTGAACTGTTCGCCAAAGACCTGACCACCGGTGTCGGTCGTAGCGTGAAACACGACAGCGCCGCCAAGCACGTGTCCGGTGAAGCGCAATACATCGATGATCGCCTGGAATTCCCCAACCAGTTGCACCTGTACGCACGCCTGTCGGACCGCGCCCACGCGAAGATCATCAGCATTGATACAAGTCCTTGCTATGCCTTCGAAGGCGTACGCATCGCCATCACCCACGAAGACGTCCCGGGCCTGAAAGACATTGGCCCGCTGATGCCGGGCGATCCGTTGTTGGCCATCGATGATGTGCAGTTCGTCGGTCAACCGGTGCTGGCCGTGGCGGCGAAAGATCTGGAAACCGCGCGCAAAGCGGCAATGGCCGCGATCATCGAATACGAAGATCTGGAGCCGGTGCTGGACGTGGTCGACGCCCTGCGCAAACGCCACTTCGTGCTCGACAGCCACACCCATCAGCGCGGCGATTCGGCCGGCGCTTTGGCGACAGCCGAGCACCGCATTCAAGGCACGCTGCACATCGGCGGCCAGGAACACTTTTATCTGGAGACGCAGATATCCTCGGTAATGCCGACCGAAGACGGCGGCATGATCGTCTACTGCTCCACGCAGAACCCCACCGAAGTACAGAAACTGGTCGCCGAAGTGCTCGACGTGTCGATGAACAAGATCGTCGTCGACATGCGTCGCATGGGCGGTGGTTTCGGTGGCAAGGAAACTCAGGCAGCAAGCCCCGCATGCCTGTGCGCGGTGGTCGCGCACCTCACCGGCCAGCCGACCAAGATGCGTCTGCCGCGCGTCGAAGACATGTTGATGACCGGCAAGCGTCACCCGTTCTACGTCGAGTACGACGTCGGCTTCGACAGCACCGGGCGCCTGCACGGGATCAACATGGATCTGGCCGGCAATTGCGGCTGCTCGCCGGACTTGTCCGCCTCGATCGTTGACCGGGCGATGTTCCACTCGGACAACTCCTACTACCTGGGCGACGCGACCATCAACGGTCACCGCTGCAAGACCAACACCGCATCGAACACCGCGTACCGGGGTTTCGGCGGCCCGCAAGGCATGGTTGCCATCGAAGAAGTGATGGATGCGATTGCCCGTCACTTGAACCTCGATCCGCTGGCCGTGCGCAAGGCCAACTACTACGGCAAGACCGAGCGCAACGTCACGCACTACTACCAGACCGTCGAGCACAACATGCTCGAAGAAATGACCGCCGAACTGGAAGAAAGCAGCCAGTACGCCGAACGCCGCGAAGCGATCCGTCGCTACAACGCCAACAGCCCGATCCTGAAAAAAGGCCTGGCGCTGACCCCGGTGAAATTCGGTATTTCCTTCACCGCCAGCTTCCTGAACCAGGCCGGTGCGCTGATCCACATCTACACCGACGGCAGCATCCACCTGAACCATGGCGGCACGGAAATGGGCCAGGGTCTGAACACCAAAGTCGCGCAGGTCGTGGCCGAAGTGTTCCAGGTCGAAATCGATCGCGTGCAGATCACCGCGACCAATACCGACAAGGTGCCAAACACCTCGCCGACCGCTGCTTCCAGCGGTGCCGACCTCAACGGTAAAGCCGCCCAGAATGCCGCCGAGATCATCAAGCAACGCTTGGTTGAGTTCGCCGCACGGCACTTCAAAGTCAGCGAGGAAGACGTCGAATTCCATAACGGCCATGTACGCGTTCGTGATCACATCCTGACCTTTGAATCGCTGATCCAGCAGGCGTATTTCAATCAGGTCTCGCTGTCGAGCACCGGGTTCTACAAGACCCCGAAAATCTACTACGACCGCAGTCAGGCCCGTGGCCGTCCGTTCTACTACTTCGCCTTCGGCGCGGCGTGCTGCGAAGTGATCGTCGACACCTTGACCGGCGAGTACAAGATGCTGCGCACCGACATCCTCCACGACGTCGGCGCCTCGCTGAACCCGTCCATCGACATTGGTCAGGTGGAAGGCGGTTTCGTCCAGGGCATGGGCTGGCTGACCATGGAAGAACTGGTCTGGAACAACAAAGGCAAGCTGATGACCAACGGCCCGGCCAGCTACAAGATCCCGGCCGTGGCGGACATGCCGCTGGACCTGCGGGTAAAACTGGTGGAGAACCGTAAAAACCCGGAAGACACGGTGTTCCACTCCAAGGCTGTGGGCGAGCCGCCGTTCATGCTCGGGATTGCGGCGTGGTGCGCGATCAAGGATGCGGTGGCGAGCCTCGGCGACTACAAGCATCAACCGAAAGTCGATGCACCGGCGACCCCTGAGCGGGTGCTGTGGGGGTGTGAGCAGATGCGGCGGTTGAAAGCCGTGAAAGCGGTAGAAACAGAGACCGAGTTGGCTTCGCTCTAGACCGAGGCGCGCCATTCGCGAGCAAGCCCGCTCCCACAGGAAAATGCATTCCAAATGTGAGAGCGGGCTTGCTCGCGAAGACGACTGAACAGACAACACAGATGTCGAGGTGAATATGTACAACTGGATCGACGCCCTCGCCGACCTGCAGAACCAAGGTGAAGCCTGCGTTCTGGTGACGATCATCGAAGAACTCGGCTCGACGCCACGCAATGCCGGCTCGAAGATGGTGATCAGCGCGAACCAGAGCTTCGACACCATCGGTGGCGGGCATCTGGAATACAAAGCCATGCAGATCGCCCGCGACATGCTCGCCAGCGGCAAGCAAGACACACATCTGGAGCGCTTCAGCCTCGGCGCTAGCCTCGGCCAGTGCTGCGGCGGCGCCACCGTGTTGCTGTTCGAACCGATGGGCCAGGTGCAGGCGCAAATCGCCGTGTTCGGCGCCGGCCACGTTGGCCGTGCTTTGGTGCCGTTGCTCGCCAGCCTGCCGTGCCGGGTGCGCTGGATCGATTCGCGGGAGGCGGAGTTCCCCGAACAGATCCCCCACGGCGTGCGTAAAATCGTCGCCGAAGAGCCCGTGGATGAAATCGATGACCTGCCCGCCGGCAGCTACTGCATCGTCATGACCCACAACCATCAGCTTGATCTGGAGCTGACCGCCGCGATCCTCAAGCGCAATGACTTCACCTGGTTCGGCCTGATCGGCTCGAAGACCAAACGCGCCAAGTTCGAACACCGTTTGCGTGACCGCGGTTTCGACGCCAGCGTCGTGCAACGCATGCGCTGCCCGATGGGCATCAGCGAAGTCAAAGGCAAACTGCCTGTGGAAATCGCCATCTCCATCGCCGGCGAAATCATCGCCACCTATAACGCCAACTTCGGCCAGCACACCGCCAGCGCCGAACCGATTGCCAAACTGCTGCCCGTATCGCGCCGCAGTCAGGCCGCCAAACTCAAAGCCTCAAATTGATTAGAGAACCCTCATGCCTCTGACTCGCAAAGCCTACCGCGCCGCCATCCTGCACAGCATTGCCGACCCTGCCGAAGTCGGGATCGAAGCCTCCTACGAATATTTCGAGGACGGCCTGCTGGTGGTCGATGGCGGCAAGATCAGCGCCCTCGGCCACGCCAGCGAACTGCTGCCGACCCTGCCGGCGGACATCGAGATCACCCAGTATCAGGACGCGCTGATCACTTCGGGCTTCATCGACACTCACATCCACCTGCCGCAAACCGGCATGGTCGGCGCCTACGGCGAGCAACTGCTCGACTGGCTCAACACTTACACCTTCCCGTGCGAAAGCCAATTCGGCGACAAGGGCCACGCCGACGATGTCGCCGACATTTTCATCAAAGAGTTGCTGCGCAACGGCACCACCACCGCGCTGGTGTTCGGCAGCGTGCATCCGCAGTCGGTGAACTCGTTCTTCGAGGCAGCCGAGAAGCTCGATCTGCGCATGATCGCCGGCAAGGTGATGATGGATCGCAATGCGCCGGATTACCTGACCGACACCGCCGAATCGAGCTACGTCGAAAGCAAGGCGCTGATCGAGCGCTGGCACGGCAAGGGCCGCTTGCACTACGCGGTCACCCCGCGTTTCGCTCCGACCAGTACCCCGGAACAGCTTGGACTGGCGGGGCAACTGCTGACCGAATACCCGGATTTGTACATGCAGACCCACATCAGCGAGAACCTCAAGGAAATCGAGTGGGTCAAGGAACTGTTCCCGGAGCGCAAGGGCTACCTGGACGTTTACGATCACTACAAACTGCTCGGCGAGCGCTCGGTATTCGCCCACGGCGTGCACCTGTGCGACGACGAATGCGCGCGTCTGGCGCAAACGGGCTCGGCGATCTCGTTCTGCCCGACCTCGAACCTCTTCCTCGGCAGCGGCTTGTTCAACCTGCCGATGGCCGAGAAGCACAAGCTGAACGTCGGCCTCGGTACTGACGTCGGCGGTGGCACCAGTTTCTCGCTGCTGCAAACCTTGAACGAAGCCTACAAAGTGATGCAACTGCAAGGTGCGCGTTTGAGTCCGTTCAAGTCGCTGTACCTGGCGACGCTGGGCGGCGCGCGGGCACTGCGCCTGGAAGACAAGATCGGCAACCTGAAACCGGGCAGTGATGCCGACTTCCTGGTGCTCGACTACAACGCCACGCCGCTGCTGAGCTATCGCTTGAAGCAGGCCAACAACATTGCCGAAACGTTGTTTGTGTTGATGACACTGGGCGATGACCGGACGGTGCAGCAGACTTATGCGGCGGGTGCTTTGGTGCATCAGCGCTAAGTCTTTCAGGCATAAAAAATCCCCCGGAGGTGCTCACCCCGGGGGATTTTTATTGCCAGTCAGTACGCCTTCGCGAGCAAGCCCGCTCCCACATTTGAAATGCATTCCCCTGTGGGAGCGAGCCTGCTCGCGAAGGGAGCGACTCGGTCTACTTTAGAGCTTGGCCGCAGGACGCCCCGGCTTCTTGGTCTGCAACAAATGCGAGAACACCGCATGCAGATCATCCGAAGCGCCTTCCTCATCGAGGTTGAGCTTGCTGTCGATGTGGTCCATGTGATGCATCATCAGGTCCACCGCCAGTTCACCGTTGCGCGCTTCGATGGCGTCGATCAGTTGGGTGTGTTCATCGTAAGAGCAATGCGAACGGTTGCCGCTTTCATACTGGGCAATGATCAGCGAGGTCTGCGAGACCAGGCTGCGCTGAAAACTGATCAGCGGGGCGTTCTTTGCCGCTTCGGCGAGTTTCAAATGGAACTCACCCGAAAGACGAATACCGGCGCCGCGATCACCACGGGAGAAGCTGTCGCGCTCGTCATTGACCATCTGACGAAGTTCTGCAATCTGCTCGGCGGTGGCGTGTTGCACCGCCAGTTCAGTGATCGCACGCTCGACCAGGCGGCGCGCCATGAACACCTGGCGTGCTTCTTCAACACTTGGGCTGGCGACGACGGCGCCACGGTTCGGCCGCAACAGCACGACGCCTTCATGGGCCAGACGCGACAGTGCACGGCGAATGATGGTGCGGCTGACCCCGAAGATCTCCCCCAGCGCTTCTTCGCTCAACTTGGTGCCGGGCGCCAGACGCTGTTCGAGGATGGCCTCGAAGATATGCGCATAGACAATATCGTCCTGGGTGCCGCTGCGGCCGGCTTTGCCTGCTCGCGGTTGTTTCTTGAGGGGTTGCAACTGTTCGTTCATGGGCACTCGAGTCGGGAGAACTGCGGCGAATAGACCGTGACTGTAATACGGCACAGTAGGTCGCTGGCAAGTATCGCGTAAAAAACAGCGCGATTGTACACAATGGATGGTGGCAACACGACTGTATGGCTGTTTGTGACCTTCGCTGTATTGCAACGATCCGTTACGTTTGAGTTTAGGCTTGTTCGCAGAATCCGCCTTTTGCGCACATACCCTGTGGGAGCAAGCCCCCTCCCACAATGGTTGCGTGTCGCCGCGGAAATCTTCATCTGTATAAGGAACACCGCCGTCATGAATGACGCCACGCACACCCAACTGCGCCCTCTCGCCGACACTTCGCCATCGGCCATCGTCGCCGGTTTTATCGCGATGATGACCGGCTACACCAGTTCTCTGGTGCTGATGTTCCAGGCCGGCCAAGCGGCAGGCCTGAGCAGCGGGCAGATTTCCTCGTGGATCTGGGCGATTTCGATCGGCATGGCGGTGTGCTCAATCGGCCTGTCGCTGCGCTATCGCACGCCCATCACCATCGCTTGGTCGACGCCCGGCGCGGCGCTGCTGATCACCAGCCTCGGCGGCGTCAGTTATGGTGAAGCCATAGGCGCCTATGTCACCTGTGCGGTGTTGGTGACGATTTGCGGCCTGACCGGCAGCTTCGAACGCTTGGTGAAAAAGATCCCGGCGTCGCTGGCCGCGGCGTTGCTGGCGGGGATTTTGTTCAAGATCGGCAGCGAAATCTTCGTCGCCGCGCAACATCGCACCGGCTTGGTGCTGGGGATGTTCTTCACCTATCTAGTGGTCAAGCGCCTGTCGCCGCGTTACGCGGTGCTCGCCGCACTGCTGATTGGCACTGCGCTGTCGGGCTTTATGGGGCTGCTGGACTTCAGTGGCTTTCACTTGGAAGTGGCGACACCGGTATGGACCACGCCGCACTTCTCGCTGGCGGCGACCATCAGCATTGGCATTCCCTTGTTCGTCGTGGCGATGACCTCGCAGAACATGCCCGGCATCGCCGTACTGCGCGCCGACGGCTACACCGTCCCGGCCTCGCCGCTGATCACCACCACCGGCATCGCCTCGCTGCTGCTGGCGCCGTTCGGTTCCCACGGCATCAACCTCGCCGCCATCAGCGCGGCGATCTGCACCGGGCCACACGCCCATGAAGATCGCAACAAGCGCTACACCGCGGCGGTGTGGTGCGGGATTTTCTACGGGATTGCCGGGGTATTCGGCGCCACATTGGCGGCGTTGTTTGCGGCACTACCCAAAGAATTGGTGCTGTCGATTGCTGCGCTGGCACTGTTTGGCTCGATCATCAACGGGCTGAGCATCGCCATGAGCGAAGTGAAGGAACGTGAGGCGGCGCTGATCACCTTTATGGTGACGGCGTCGGGGCTAACGCTGTTTTCCATCGGTTCGGCGTTTTGGGGGATTGTGGCGGGGGTTTTGACACTGCTGGTTCTGAATTGGCGCAAAGCCTAAGCCCGGCCTTTTTGGCAGATAGAAAAACGGCGACCCGTAGGTCGCCGTTTTTCAGTATCACTTGGCCGTGTTGATCGGCTTTTCCGGATACCACACGTCCAGCAACGGGCTGATTTCAGCCTTGGTCAGCTCGGAACGGTTTTTCAACCAGGCTTCAACAGCAGCGCGCTGCTCTTCGTTGACCGAGCCACGCTTCTGCAGGCATACCAGACCGAAGTCGTCGCCGCCGACATAGCCCAGACCGTTGGCTTCCATGGCTTCTTTGATGAAGGCTTCGAGGAACGCGTCAATGGCTTCTTCGGACAAGTCTTCTTTGAAGTCCAGGTTCAGTTCGAAACCCAGCTCTTGAAATTCATCAACGCACAGTTTTTTGCGCAGACGCTGGGAACGGTTAGTCGCCATTGGAACAATCCTCTTAAGTAATAACGGCCGGCACTTTACCAGTTTAAAACGTCAATTGCCCGCCTCTGTGGACACAGCGGCCGACCGCCTGTAAAAAAATAACCTGTTGGCCGCCTCCAGCACGGCACAAGCGGCAACACCTTGGGGCATAATGCCGACACTTTCATGACCACTGAGGGCTTTTTCATCCATGTCCTCGCCTTTTTTCCCCTCGGCTGTAGGGTTTTATTTCATATGATCAAATCGTTGCGTCCTCTATTTCTCGCCGGCCTTCTTCTGCCATTGGCCCTGCCTGTTTCTGCTGCCACTATCAATACCGCCCTCACCCCCAACGTCGAAAAAGCGCTCAAGGCCAGCAAATTGCAGCCCAGCGCTTTGTCGTTGGTGATGGTGCCGCTCGACGGCCCGGGTACCCCGACCGTGTTCAATGCTGACGTATCGGTCAACCCGGCCTCGACCATGAAGCTGGTCACGACTTACGCGGCGCTGGAAATGCTCGGCCCCAACCACCAATGGAAAACCGAGTTCTACACCGACGGCGACCTGAGCGGCGGTATCCTCAATGGCAACCTGTACCTCAAGGGCGGTGGCGATCCCAAGCTGAACATGGAAAAACTCTGGCTGCTGATGCGCGACTTGCGCGCCAACGGCGTGACTCAGATCACCGGTGATCTGGTGCTGGACCGCAACTTCTTCGTGCAGCCACAACTGCCGGAATTCAATGATGACGGCAACGACCAGAACAAGCCGTTTCTGGTCAAGCCCGATTCGCTGCTGGTCAACCTGAAGGCCTTGCGCTTCGTGGCGCGCAATGACGGTGGCCGGGTGCTGATCTCGGTGGAACCGCCGATTGCCAGCATCCACATCGAAAACACCGTCAAAGCCCTCAATTCCAAGCAATGCACCGGCGGTGTGCGTTACAACCCGGTGCCGCAGGCCGATGGCAGCGTGACCGTGACCGTCGCCGGCCAATTGGGTGACGGTTGCAGCTCGCAGACTTACCTGTCGCTGCTCGACCACGCGACTTACACCGCAGGCGCCGTTCGGGCGATCTGGAAAGAGCTGGGTGGCAGCATTCAGGGCAAGAATCGCCTGGCGTCCACCCCGAGCAACGCCAAACTGCTGGCCCGCGCTTATTCGCCGGACCTGGCGGAAATCATCCGCGACATCAATAAATACAGTAACAACACCATGGCCCAGCAGTTGTTCCTGAGCCTGGGCCAGAAGTACCGCAACGACGCCGACGGTGACGATGCCAAGGCAGCCCAGCGCGTAGTGCGTCAGTGGCTGGCGAAGAAAGGCATCACCGCGCCGCATCTGGTCATGGAGAACGGCTCTGGTCTGTCCCGTGCCGAACGGGTCAGCGCCCGTGAAATGGCGAACATGCTGCAAGCGGCTTGGCACAGCCCGTACGCCGCCGAATACATCAGCTCGCTGCCAATCGCCGGTACCGACGGCACCATGCGTAAACGCCTGAAGACCACCGCCATGCGCGGCGAAGCCCACATCAAAACCGGCACTCTGAACACCGTGCGGGCGATTGCAGGCTTCAGTCGCGACGTCAACGGCAACACGTGGGCGGTGGTGGCGATCCTCAATGACAAGGCGCCGTTTGGTGCGTCATCGGTGCTGGATCAGGTACTGCTGGATCTGTATCGCCAGCCGAAGACGGCGCAGGCGGCTTCCGTACTGTAAGCAGACCGCCTAGCCCGTGGGAGCGGGCTTGCTCGCGAAGACGTCAGTTCAGTCAGAACGCTATTGGCTGACATTGCGCCTACGCGAGCAAGCCCGCGCCCGCAGGGGATTAGCGCCCACTGGTTTAATTCATCTGCCGCTCAACCCGATCCCGCCCGCCCTGCTTCGCCACGTAAACCCCTGAATCCGCGCGTAGCAATAGCGAATCTGCACCCTCTCCCGGTCGCCAACTGGCGATGCCGAAACTCGCGGTGACCACGCCAACCACATCCACCGGCGCACTGCGAAGGCCCTGCCACAACTTCACGGCCAACCTGTACGCGTGTTCGCCGTCGATGTCCGGACACAGCACCATGAACTCCTCACCACCCAACCGGCAAAACACATCTGTACGCCGCAACCGGTGGCCAATACGCTCGCACACGGCTTGCAGCACCCGATCGCCCACCGCGTGACCATACTGGTCGTTGATGCGCTTGAAATGATCGATGTCGAGCATGATCACCGACAGCTCCCCCCCACCCCGCTCAACCCGGGCCATTTCGGTGGTCAGTCGTTCCTGGAAGTAGCGACGGTTGTGAATGCCAGTCAAAGAATCAGTCACCGACAGTGCTCGCAGCTCCTCCTGCACTCGCTTGAGGTCGGAGATGTCTGAAATGTAGCCGTGCCACAGCACGCCTCCGCCCGGCAGCTCTTCGGGCGTCGCTTCACCGCGAACCCAGCGCAGGCCGCGCTCGGGTAACTGCACGCGGTACTCCTCGCGCCATGGGCTGAGGTTTTCAGCCGAAGCACGAATCGATTTGCGCACGCGGGTGATGTCCTGCGGATGGATGCGAGAAAAGATCGCCTCGGCGTCGAGCAACAGCACGTCCGGCCCAAGTTCGTAGATTTCCCGGATGCCGTCGCTGGCATAGATCACGCTGAAACGCCCACCGAACTCCATTCTGAATTGATAGATGCCGCCCGGGACATGGGCACTGAGCTTCTTTAACAACACGTCCCGCGCCGCCAGAGCCTCGTGCACCCGCTTGCGTTCGGTGATGTCGATGCAGATCGCCAGATGCCCCACCCACAGGCCCTGCTCATCGAGAACCGGTGTTGCGAGCATGTTCACCGGCAAATGACTGCCATCGTGGCGCACCAGCGTCCATTCGCGCGCTTCGTGACCGCCCACTTCTCCCCCCTCGACCAACATCGCCTGACAGGTCGGAATGGTCTTGCCATAGCGCGCGCTCAACTCGGCAGAGCGCGCCGTCAACTCACGCGAAAGGTGCAGGTTTTCCAGGGTCATGTGGCCGACGACATCGGCGCTGCTGTAGCCCAGCATCTGTTCCGCGCCCGGGTTGAAGGTGTTGATCACGCCGCGCAAATCAGTGGCGATAATCGCTACTTGCGTGGCGGCATTCAGCACGCCACGCAACTGGCCGTGGGCGCCGCGCAGTTCCTGCTCGCGGGCATGCAGTTCCCGGGTGCGCTGCTCGACCAGGTGCAGGGCTCGCTGACGCTGACTGACCAGCACGTAGAGCAAGGCACTGAGCAAAAGACTGAGCATCGCCCCCAGTACCACCAGGCTGCTGATGGAGGAGTGATTGGCCTGCAGGAACACTTCGCTGGGCTGCATTTCAACCTGATAGTCGTGGTCAGCCAGACGCAACAGGCGGGTCGACGACAGATCGCTCGCCCCGGGTTTGTTCGCCGAATCGTACAACACCTCGTGTTGCTCGGCAGTGGAGAGGTCGAGAATGCGCACCGTCAGGAAGTCATGGTTTTCTTCAGGCAACCCGTCCGCGAGCAACTGACGCATGCTGATCACCGCCATGACGTAGCCTTGCGGCAATCCGCCCGGCGCGCCTGCGCGGTTGATCGGCGCCAGCAGCAATACTCCCCGCGCATAGGCCGGCTCGATGCTGACCAGATTCAACGGTTGCGAGACGGCCATACGGCCGGTGTGATCGGCGCGCTCCAGCGTTGCACGGCGCAGCGGCTGCGCCAGCAGGTCATAACCCAATGGGGTCGGCAAGCGACTCTGGGTCTGGGTGTAGAGCACCGGTACGTACTCGTCGCGATCCCCCGCCACTTGCAACTGGCCGTCAGCGCTCAGTTCGCGAAAGGTAAAAGTGCTCAAGCCCTCGTCACGAACCGCCTGCTCCAACGCAAGTCGCTGTGCACGCGGCACGCGAGGGGCATAGGAATAGGCTTGAGTGCGCAACAGCAGGGGTTTGGCATAACCATCGAACTCGGCGCGGGACACCGATTGGGAATTGACGAAGAAGCGACGCAAGCCGTCCAGGCGCTGTTCCTGATCCTGAAAGCGCTCTTCGATGCGGCTGTAGCGTTCATTGGCCAGCAGTTGAAAACGCTGATGCAATTGTTGCTGCAACTGATTGAGGGTCGCCCAGGCAAGCAGCCCCGTGAGAATCCCGCCGGCGAGCAATACCAGCATCGCGACCAGCCAGGCCGAGACGTCTTCGCTGATGAAACCCAGAATCTTCGGGCGCACGGGGTGCAACGACATAAGGGCCACTCACTACGCCACTATTGCGGGAAAACGCCATTGGTCATGAGTGAGTTATAGCTATTAGCCACTAATTTGGCTAGCACTGAGAGAATCCAAGAGCCTTTAAAAATCAAGGCTCTGTGGATCCAATCTTTCCAAGCGTCAACGAGCCGTGATTTTCCAGGCGCGGTGGATTTTGGTGTTGCGGGCGAAATCCGGATCAAGGGTCTGCGCGCTGATTTCCTCGACCGCGTAACGCTCGGTCAAATTCTCCTCCAACTCGAACTTGCGGAAGTTGTTGGAGAAGTACAGCACGCCGCCCGGCGCCAGGCGAGCCATGGCCAGATCGATCAACTGCACCTGATCACGCTGCACGTCGAAAATCCCTTCCATGCGCTTGGAGTTGGAGAAGGTCGGTGGATCGATAAAGATCAGGTCGTACTCGTCCCGACAGCTCTCCAGCCACGCCATCACGTCGCCCTGCTCCAGACGGTTCTTGTCCGAGTAGCCGTTCAGCGACAGGTTACGACGCGCCCAATCGAGGTAAGTCTTCGACAGGTCGACGCTGGTGGTGCTGCGCGCACCGCCCTTGGCCGCGTGGACGCTGGCCGTCGCGGTGTAGCAGAACAGATTGAGGAAGCGCTTGCCGGCGGCCTCTTTCTGAATGCGCATGCGGATCGGCCGGTGATCGAGGAACAGGCCGGTGTCGAGGTAGTCGGTGAGGTTGACCAGCAACTTCACGCCGCCCTCGCTGACTTCGTTGAACTTGCCCTGTGCGCTCTGGCGCTCGTACTGCTTGGTGCCGCTCTGGCGTTCGCGGCGCTTGACCACCACGCGGTTCTTGTCGACGTTCAGTGCCTGCGGAATCGCCGCCAGGGCATCGAACATGCGGGCCGAGGCCTTTTCCGGGTCGATGGACTTCGGCGCCGCGTATTCCTGGACATGCACCCAATCGTGGTACAGGTCGATGGCCATCGAATACTCAGGCATGTCGGCATCGTAGACGCGGTAGCAATCAATGCCTTCGCGCTTGACCCACTTGCTCATGGCCTTGAGGTTTTTTTGCAGACGGTTGGCAAACATCTGCCCGCCTTCGCTCAAGCGCGGCTGCTCGATCACTGGCGCCGGGGCTGGCGTTGGTTTGATCGGATTGCCGTTTTTGTTGAATTTGCGCTCTTGCGGCTCGTCCGGGGTTTGATCGTAAGCCGCTTGCTCACGCTCGGCCTGACGCTGTTCCGGTGTGCGACGCTCACCGGTGACAAACTGATCCGGCAGCACTTTGATCAACAGCAACTTGCACGGCAACGCACCGTTCCAGAACGAATACTGCTTGTGACTGCGAATGCCCATGCGCTTGCCCAGATCCGGCGCGCCGGTGAACACCGCCGCTTCCCAGTTCAGGCAGGCCTGACGCAGACGCTCGCCGAGGTTCTGATAGAGGTAAAGCAGGCTGGCTTCGTCACCCAGACGCTCGCCATACGGCGGGTTGCAGATCACCAGACCTTTCTGGTTCTGATCCGGACGCGGCTCGAACGTCGCGACTTCGCCCTGGTAGATCTTGATCCACTCGCTTAAACCCGCACGTTCAACGTTGTTGCGGCCCGGTTGAATCAGGCGCGGGTCCGCTTCGTAACCGCGAATCCACAGCGGCGGCTTGGCCAGACCGGCAGCGGCACGCTGGGAAGCTTCTTCGTGGAGTTTCTTCCACAGCGCCGGCACATGACCAAGCCACGCGGTGAAGCCCCACTGCTCACGACGCAGGTTCGGCGCCATATCGGCGGCGATCATGCCGGCTTCGACGAGGAACGTACCAACACCGCACATAGGGTCAGCCAGCGCGCCGCCTTCAGCCGCAATGCGCGGCCAACCGGAACGGATCAGAATCGCCGCCGCGAGGTTTTCCTTCAACGGCGCCGCGCCCTGCTGCAAGCGATAGCCGCGCTGGTGCAGGCTGTGGCCGGAAAGGTCGAGGGACAGAATGGCTTCGCCGCGATCCAGACGCAGGTGAATGCGCAGATCCGGGTTCAGCTTGTCGATGCTCGGGCGATCGCCCTGCGGGGTACGCAGTTTGTCGACAATGGCGTCTTTGACTTTCAAGGCGCCGAAGTGGGTGTTGTCGATACCCGAGCCGTGTCCACTGAATTCAACGGCCAGGGTGCCGTCGCTGAGCATGTGGTCCTGCCACTCAACGTCGAGCACGCCGTGGTACAGGTCTTCAGCGTCTTTCATCGGAAAACGCTTGAGCACCAGCAGCACACGGTTGGCCAGACGCGACCAAAGGCACAGGCGATAAGCGGTTTCCATGGTCGCCATGCCACGCACGGCGGACGTGTGCTCGCGGGCTTCTTCAAGGCCAAGCCCGACGGCTTCCTCGATGAGCAGGCCTTCAAGGCCTTTGGGGCAAGTGAGGAAGAGTTCGAAACAATCGGACATGGTTTTTCCAGAGCCTTTGGCTAGTGAATCGGCAACGCATTGCCGATCCGGTTTTCAATCAGGCGCTTTTCTAAAAGAACGCCCGCGTGGCACGAAGGTGTGCCATTCCATCCCCGCTGCTCGGGTTAAAAGAGCTTAGATGCAAGGACAGATAAAAACGTGGTGAAACAAATTGCCGTAAAACGACCCTTCGTCGAATAGTACCTGACGCTAAACGTGGGTCATTCTCACTAAAGAATTAAACCCATCATCCAGCGCGGAGCCGATCATACCGGGGTTTGCTTAAAGAACGCGCATGAAACCCGTCGTTACTTATGGCATTAGCACTATTTTTGTTACGTGCTTATGACAAAACGATCATTCCATCGGTGTGACTCATTGGTTAGAACTGAGCACAGGTTGACGTTGAAACGGCGTCAACACCTTGGCTCGCCACGCCGGCAGCGAGCCGCCAACGGCAGGAGTTTTCTGCCAGACCTCGGTTGAGGTCAACGCGTCAAGAACAGTCAACAAGTGAGGGAAACACCCTATGAGAAGACTTAAGCGTGATCCGTTGGAAAGAGCATTTTTGCGCGGATATCAATATGGCGTTGGTGGAAAATCCCGTGAGCTTTGCCCATTTACTCTACCGTCGGTACGTCAAGCCTGGATCAACGGCTGGCGAGAAGGACGCGGCGACAACTGGGACGGTATGACCGGCACTGCGGGAATCCACAGACTCAACGAACTTCACGCCGTCGGCTGACACAGGGCATTTACTCCGACACGACAATCTGAATGTTTAACGCATTAACCACGCACGTCCTTCCCGGACGGCGGGCTGCGGCCCAGGGGCTCCTTCGAGGAGCCCTTTTTTATCCCTGAATGATCATTTTTTGTGCTGGATCACACAACCTGCGGGATCAGCGCAGGGCAGCGATGGCGTCGACCGATTCACGAATCAACGCCGGGCCTTTATAAATGAAGCCAGAATAAATCTGCACCAGGCTCGCACCGGCCGTGATCTTCTCAGCCGCATGTTTGCCTTGCGTGATACCGCCAGCGGCAATGATCGGCAAACGACCCGCCAACTCAGCCGCCAGCACCTTCACCGTGTGCGTGCTCTTGTCACGCACCGGCGCGCCGGACAGACCGCCCGCCTCGTCACCATGCTCCATGCCTTCAACACCGACACGGCTCAGGGTGGTGTTGGTCGCGATCACCGCGTCCATCCCGGTTTCGATCAACGCTTGAGCGACCTGCGCCGTTTCTTCGTCAGTCATGTCCGGAGCGATCTTGATCGCCAGCGGCACATGTTTGCCGTGACGCAACGCCAGTTCGGCGCGGCGCGTGGCCAGGTCGGCCAGCAACTGTTTGAGCGAATCACCGAACTGCAAACTGCGCAGACCCGGAGTGTTCGGCGAGCTGACGTTGACCGTGATGTAGCTGGCGCGGGCGTAGACCTTGTCCAGGCAGATCAGATAATCGTCCACGGCACGCTCGACCGGGGTGTCGAAATTCTTGCCGATGTTGATGCCCAGCACGCCTTTGTATTTGGCCGCTGCGACGCGCGCCAGCAGATTATCGACACCGAGGTTGTTGAACCCCATGCGATTGATGATCGCCTCAGCTTCCGGCAGGCGGAAAATCCGCGGTTTCGGGTTGCCCGGCTGCGGACGCGGGGTCACGGTGCCGATTTCGACAAAACCAAAACCCAGTTGCGCGAAGCCGTCGATGGCCGCGCCGTTCTTGTCCAGACCGGCCGCCAGCCCCACCGGGTTCGGGAACTCCAGCCCCATGACCGTCACCGGCATCTTCGCCGGAGCCTTGCACAGCAAGCCATTGAGGCCCAAACGCCCACCTGCGCCGATCAGATCCAGCGACAGATCGTGGGAGGTTTCCGGGGAAAGTTTGAACAACAGCTGACGGGCCAGGGAATACATGGGCGGCGATGACTCGGGCGGCGAAAAGAGGCGGCGATTATAGCCGGGCATCGACCTGCGGCGCGAGGCGCACACGCAAATCGCATGTCTAGTCCTGAAATAGGTTTACACCTGTTTCACCCCAACGCCCGATGCACTGCATCGGGCGTTTTGTATTTTAAGGACAGGTGCGGGCGTTCCTGGTTGTAGATCAGGAT